>CAVWSI010000012.1:0-122218 GCA_963757795.1 uncultured Solirubrobacterales bacterium
CTCGGTGGCACGGTGGTGACGCTGCGGCCTGGTGTCGTGGTGAACCCGCTTGAGCGCGCGGGCGCCACCAAGGCGGCCAGGGAAGGCCTGTTGCGCGCGGTTGCGCGGGTGCTCACAGGCCGAAGGCGCAGACGCCGGCCGAGAAGCGCGGGCTCTCCGCCGCCCTGGAAGTCGTGGACCGGCGCGTGAATGACCGCGACCCGACGATCCCCGACGTCGTCGAGCAGCTGCACGATCCGGGCACAACCCTCGCCAGAGAGGCGCTGCGCTGCTCCCCGGCGCAGGCCGCGTCGGAGCTGCGCGAGATGGCGCTCGCGCTCGGCGAGCTGTCCACCGGACCGCTCGCGGGCATGTTCGACGCCCAGACGTCACTCGGCGCCGCCGTGTGGGAGAACCCGGTCGTCTCGATCGACATCAGCCAGCTGGCGGTCAACCTACCTCCGGCCGACGAGTCACGCGCGATCGCGATCGCGCTGCTGTCGGTGACAGGGTTTCTCGACGCGAGGCGGCGCGCGCGCCAGGACGCCGTCAAGACGATCCGCGTGCTGGATGAGAGCTGGCGGGCGCTCGCGGTCGAGGGCGCGGCCGAGCGCTACGCCGCGGCGCTGAAGCCGCCCGCGCCACCGGCGTGCAGACGGCGCTGATCCTGCACCGGCTCTCGGACCTCTCGAGCGTGGCCGACGTCGGCACGCGAACGCAGCAGCTCGCGCGCGGGCTGGTCAACGAGTGCGCCACGCGCGTCATGTACGCGCAGGCGACCGAGGAGGAGGCCGACCTGATCGCCGACGAGTTCGGCCTCTCCACGACCGAGCGCGAGCTGCTGATGACGCTCGGCGTCGGCGAGGCGCTGTGGCGGGTGGGCAGGCGCTCGTTCCGCGTCCAGCACCTGCTCACCAGCGCAGAACACGAACTGGTGCAAACCGAGGAGGGGATGATCGGATGACCGACGAAGCACTAGCAGCCGTTGCGACGGCCGCCGGCCGACGCCTGCAGGGCGAGACCGACGAAGACGCCGCCGCCATCAGCGCCGCCGCGGCCGACCTGGAGGGAGCGGTCCTCGCGGCGATGCGCGAAGGCGTACCGCTCGAGCGGATCGTGGAGGCGCAAGACGCCGGCCGCGACGAACTGCGCGGGCGGCTCGGGCCGGAGGCGCTGCGCCAGGTCAAGACCGCGGCGCGAAGGTTGCGCGAGGCCGACGCGTCGCTGCGGCACCTCGTACGCCGGGCGACGCGGCTGGGGCTCTCGGCGCGGACGATCGCCGAGGCCGCCGGCGTCACCCACGGGACCGTGCGCGCAATCGCGGCGGCGAGCCCGAGGCGAACGGAGACCGGCCAGGAGCCAACGGTGACCAGCCGCAGGCAACCGCCACCCACGACACACAACCGGAGCCGACCCCGGCCGAGGAGCGATCGTCGCAGTGAGCGACGGGACGCCCTACCTGCTGTGCATCCGGCCGGCGTACCACCACGCCGAGCATTACCTCGGCTACACCGATGACGGTGACAGCGCACAGGCGCGCTATCAGCGTCACCGTCAGGCAACGGGTCACCGTTGATCCGTGCCGCCGTCGCCGCGGGCCACACGGTCGATCTCGTGTGGACGAAACCGGGCACGCGAGCCGCGGAGCGGCGGCTCAAACAGATCGGCGGTCACGGCCACCGGCTGCCCGGTTCACCGCGCCGCGCACGTGGAGCGCCGGCGCACACGTTACGCACAGGCGCGAAAGGAGCTCACCATGAGTGACACGCAGGACACTGGCTATTACGGCCCGCACGACGTGACACCGCGCGAGCGCGCGTCGTGGGATGCGGAAGCCGACCCAGAGCTGAGCGCGAATGCCAGACGCGCGCTGGCTCACATCAAAGCCCGCACCATCACTGGCCGGTTCGCTAACCAGCTCTACGACATGTCCCAGCCAGCGTGGCGGGACGCGCTCGAGGAGCTGCGAGCCGCGGGGCATCGAATCGAATGGACCCACGGCACGGTGGCGGACGACCCGACCGTCACCGGAGGGTACGTGCTGCGCGAGCCCACGAGCCCCGAGCGCGGGACGGTCGAGGTCGACCGGCGGTTCGCGCAGCGGCTTGGGGAGCTGCGCCTTGAGCGCGACGACGGCAGGGGGATGGAGCTGTGATTCCGCCCGAGTTGGTCGAATGGGAGCAGTGGGTCGTATGGCGCGCCGAGGCGCGCGACGACAGGGTCACGAAGGTGCCCTACAGGCCCGACGCGCCACAGCTCAGAGCGAGCGTCGACGATCCGACGAGTTGGGGGGCCTATCACCAAGCGCGTCGCGTGCCAGGCGTCGATGGGATCGGGTTCGTGTTCACCGCCGAGGACCCATACACGGGCATCGACCTCGACAACTGCATCCGCAGTTCCGGCGCGATCCACGAGGCCGCGGCAGAGATCGTCAGGACCCTGGGCGGGTACGTCGAGCCGTCACCGTCGGGTCGCGGCCTGCACATCATCGTGCGAGCTGAGCATCGCGGCGAACGGCATCGGACCAGCGACACGCCGTGGGGCGGCGTGCTGGAGATCTACGACCGGCGTCGGTACTTCACGATCAGCGACCGCGGAGTAGGCGCCCCGGCGTATCGACAACGCGAGCTCAACCGCGTCGTCGACGAACTGCTGCCAGCGACGGGCAAGGAAGTCAACCAGCCGGGCGTGCGGGCGGCGTTGGCGCTCGATGACCAGGAGCTGCTGGATCGGATGTTCGCGTCGCGGCGAGGAGCGGACATTCGAGCCCTGTATGAGGGCGCGGGCCGCGACCCCTCCGCGGGCGACCTGGCGCTGTGCAACCACCTCGCCTTCTGGTTCGGAGGCGATCCGGAGCGGATCGATCGCGTGTTCCGCAGCTCGGGCCGGATGCGGGACAAGTGGGAGCGGGCGGACTACCGCGAGCGGACGATCGACAGGGCGGTCGCGGGGAGAAGCGACTGCTACGCGCCGCGGCGCGGGCACAATCGCAGCCGCGAGCCCGACCGCGACGCCGGCATGGGGGTGGAGCTGTGAGCCCGGCAGTGTGCGTTCACGAGGGGTGTCGCCGGCGGCCACGGGTCTGCTGGGAGTGCGTGCGCGCGTGCTCGCTGCAGTGGTGGGGAGCGATCGCGCGCCACCACAGCGAGACCGGCCAGCGCTGCGAGCTGTGCGAGCTCGGCGAGCCGGAGGTCTGCGGCGAGCACTTCCTCGAGGACCTCGCACAGCACCGCTCCCAGATGCGCGAGCTCGGGCATCGAATCGGCGAGCCCGAGCCACCCGACGTGATCGCGATCCTCCAGCAGGGCTACGACCAGGGGCTCAAGGCGCGCCGACGGGCGGTCAGCCGGTGATCGCCACGGCACACAGCTTCGGGACGTTCGAGGTTCCCGTCGTCTCGATCCTCGCCGGCGTGCTCCTGATCGCGTTCGGCGTCTATGAGCTGGTGACGCGCGTGCGCGTCCTGCGCGCTCGCCGGCGCCAAGCGGCGCGCTGGGCGACCGCGCGGGACCTCAAACCGCTGCGGGTCAGCGGCGCGCAAGCGGGGCGGGTGATCCTCGGGCGCCACGCCGGCGCGGTGATCGCGACCCAAGAGCGCTCCTCGGTGCTGATCGCGGGGCTGACGCAGATGGCGTTCAAGACGTCGGGGCTGATGATCCCCAACGTCCTTGAGTGGCAGGGGCCGGTGTTCGCGATATCGGTCAAGGGCGACGTGTTGAGACAAACGATCGCCCAGCGCGGCAAGGTGGGCGAGGTCAAGGTGTTTGACCCCGCCGGCGTTCACCCAGACGTCCCCCGCGGGGCGTGGTCGCCGATCGCGGCCGCGCAGTCCTGGCGTCTGGCGCGACGTGTCGCGCACGCGCTGCTGGAGGTCGGTATCGAGCCGGCCGGGCGCTCAGAGAACGAGGTCCACTGGCGTCGCTCGGGCGCCGACTATCTGGCGCCGCTGCTATGGGCCGCGCGGCTTGAGGGGGCGACGATGCGTGACGTGCTCGCGTGGGTCAAGCGCGATGAGCGCGACGTGCCCCTCGACGCGCTGCGCAAGGCGGCGCCCGAGGGCTTTGAGGAGGCGATCAACAACCTCGCGTTCATCGACGAGGCCGACCACAAATACAAGACCTCGGTCCTGGGCACGCTGGCGACGGCGATGGCCGCCTGGCAAGACACAAGCGTCAGCCAAGCGACCGCCAGCGACGACATCACGATCGAGTGGCTGCTCGGCGGGACCGGCCAGAACACTCTGTATGTCGTCGGCACCGAGGAGGAGCAGGAGGCGCTCTCACCGCTGTTCGGCGCGATGGTCGCCTACCTGATCGGCGGCGCGATCGACCTCGCCGAGCGCCATGCGGACGGGCGACTGGCGCGCGCGCTGCTGGTCGGGCTCGACGAGGTCGCCAACACCGCGCCCGTGGCCGCGCTTGACCGCTACGCGTCAGCGGCGCTGGTCGCGGCGTGAGCTTGATCACCGTGGTTCAGAACGTCTCGCAGCTCGAGCTGCGCTACGGGCACGCGAAGGCCGAGACGATCCTCTCAAACCACGCGGCAAAACTGTACTGCGCCGGCCTCAACGATCCCGCGTCGCTGCAATACGTCGAGCGCGTAGCCGGACAGCAGCTCGTCGAACAACGATCGACGCACGCCCCGCGCGGACTCTCGACGCACGGGCACTCCACGACAACTGGAGAGCAGCTGCGCCCGCTCGTGCCCTCCCACGCGCTCAGGCAGGCCGACGAGGCCACCGCGCTGCTGCTCTACGGCCGCCTCGCGCCGGCGTGGGTCACCCTGCGCCGCTACTTCGAGGACCGCGAGCTACGGAGGCTGGCCGCGTGAGGTGGATCTCCAGATGCGCGATCGGGACGTGCGTCCTCGCGCTGGCGATCGTCATCCTGGCCACAGTCGCGCTGTTCGGCGGTGGCGGCAGCTGCCCCTCGGGCGTGAACGTGCCCAGCCAGGCGACGCACACGCCGGGTGAGGTGGTGCGCTACCTCGAGAGCCAGGGGTTCGGTCCGTTCGCGGCCGCGGGGGTCACCGGCAACTTGATGCAGGAGTCCACGCCGGCGATCAACCCGCTCGAGGCGGGCGGCGGGATCGCGCAGTGGCTCGGGAGCCGCTACACGGCGATGGTCTCGTGGGTGACAGCTCAGGGCCTTGACCCAAACTCACTCCAGGGCCAGCTCGCATTCCTCGCCTACGACGTCCGAGTGAACTACACGGCGCTGCTGGCCGAAATGAACACCGCCCCGGACCCCGGCACGGCGACGAGCGACTTCGAAAGCGTCTATGAGGTCTGCCAGGGCGTCCTCGGTCCCACGATGATCCTACGCGGCTCGCTGTGCAACGACCCGGCCCGGCGTGCCTACGCCGTCCAGGCGTTGGCCGCCGCCGGCTCGACAACCGTCCCGGTATCACTCTCGCTAGGCGGTGCTGCGGCGTGCGCCGCGACCCCGCTCGCGAACGGCGCCGGCTACGTGAACCCCTACGCGGGCGACCCAACCGCACACGCGAACCGAATCGACATGGGCGACGACACCGACGCCGGCGCAGGCGGGACGATCTCGGCGTTCGGCAACGCGCGAATCACCTTCGCGCAAACCGGCATCGGCGGCGGCTGGACATGCGCCACCCAAATCAACGGCGGCGTCGTCTACGAGCTGCTCGACGGCGCCTACGCCGGCGACTACGTCTACCTCGCCGAGGACATCACACCGCTCGTCCACGCCGGCCAGACCGTCCCGGCCGGCCAGCCGATCGCCCAGTTCCCACCCGGCGGCTGCGACGAGATGGGCTGGGAAGACCCAAGCGCCGGTGCCGCCGGCTCCGGCGTCGTGCCGTTGGCCGTGACGCTGCCCGGCTTCCCTCCGGTCGGCGGCGACCAAAGCCCGCAAGCGCTCGCCTGCGGCGACAGCATGGCCCGCTTCCTGCAATCCGTCGGTGCACCCGCCAGCGTCCGCATGGGCGCCGGCGCCGGCGTCACCGCAGCCCCGACGCCGGGAGGCTACCCATGACAGCCGCAGCCGTGACCGCGCACCCCGCTGTGGACGAACTCCAGCTCGCCGACCTCGAGCCGGTCAGAGATGCAAAAGCCGGGGCCGCCACCCCGGCTCTCGTCACAACCACCGCTCTCAAAAAGGAGCGACTATGGACGCCACCGACCCTGCCGACTCGCGCCTCAAGCTAGCCCCAACGGCGCCGACCACCCCGCCCGCCGGCGGCCGGGCCGGCCAGCTGATCGACGCCTACTGGCGCGTCACCCACCTGCGCCACGAGCTCGCGTACATCGGCGACACCGACCGCGAGATCGCGACCGCTCTTGCGGCGCTCGACGCCGTCTCGCTTGCGCTCACCGGCGCCGCTATGAACGCGCTCGAACGCGAGACGGGCCACTTGTTCCGAAGGACAGGCCATGAAGCCGACCGCCGCTGACGCCAAAGCCGTCCCGGCGCTCGTCGAGCGCTTCGAGCGCGCCCTCGGCCCCGCCGTTACCACACCCGATTTCGTCACGGATCCCGACGGTCGCCAGGTCCGCGCGCAATACCGCGTCTGGCGCTGGGACTGCCCCTGCTGCAGCGCCGACGAAACTGACCCCGACCGCCACTGGCGGCCGCTGTTCATCGACAGCGACGGTCGCGTCGCCTGCGACGCCTGCCACGCAACCGGCGAGCAGATCGGCAACGAGATCCGGATCAAACTCGACGCGATCAGACTCTTCGAAGGGCTCGGGATCCTATGAACGGCACCGCAGAACACGGGCTCCGCGTCGTCAACCAACCCACAAACGAGAACGGCGAGCCGTCCTCGGTGCTGATCCCGTTCAGCGAGATCAAACCGGTCGCGATCAAATGGGCCTGGCAAGACCGGATCGCGCTCGGCAAGATCACCGGCCTCGCCGGCCGACCCAAGATCGGCAAGGGCCTGCTCTACAGCCGCATCATCGCCGAGCTCACCCGCGGCAAGCTCCCCGGCGACCTCGACGGACCGCGCGACGCGATCCTCGTCACCACCGAGGACGACCCCGGCGACACGCTCACCCCGCGGCTAATCGCCGCCAACGCCGACATGAACCGCGTCCACCTCTTCCACATGGGCACGCGCGAAGAGCCCGTCCCGTTCCGCATCCCCCAAGACGCCGACGAGCTGCGCCGCCGCATCACCGAGATCCAGGCCGGGATGATCGTCGTCGACCCCCTGGTCGAGTTCGTCGACGGCAAGTTCGACTCCCACAAGTCCCAGCAGGTCCGCCAAGCGCTCGCGAGCCTCAACGCGATCGCCCGCCAGATCGGCTGCGCAATCTTCGTCGTCATCCACCTCAACAAAGGCTCCTCCACCGACCCGCTGCTGCGCCACGAAGGCAGCGCCGCATTCACGCAGATCATCCGCGGCGCCATGCTCCTCGGCCACGACCCCAACGACCCCGACGGCGAAGCCGGCAGCCGCCGCGTGCTCGCCGCCACCAGCAGCAACCTCGCCAAGCTCGCCCCCTCCCTCGTCTACGAAATCAAGCAGGCCACCATCCACGACTGGGCCGGACAGCCGATCACGACAGCCGACATCACACACGTCGGCCAGTCAGACGCCACCGGCCACGACCTGCTCAAACACGCAGCTGACAGCGACGCGGAGCAATCAGCAGTCGACGAGGCCGAGGAGTTCCTGCGCACCGAACTCGCGTCGGGACCGAAGCTCGCCAAGGCTATTCAGACCGCCGCGCGTGATCTCGGGATCTCGCACATCACCCTGAAGCGGGCGAAGAAGACACTCGGGATCGAGGCGGGCAAGGACGGCTACCAAGGGCCATGGAAGTGGTACCTAAATCCGGAGCAACAAAGGGGATCAACCGGGCATGATCCCCTTTGCGAGACCGAGATTGATCCCCTTTGCGAAAAGCCCGTAGCCACGGGCGATTCCGGTAGCGACCCAACCAAAGGGGATCAACCGGACATGGCTGAACCCCTTTGGTCCCCGAGCGCCAATTTCGGCACCTCGGCTCCTTATGCCGGGCGCAACGAGCACGGCGCGGAGACGCCGTTCTGATGGGGCAGCGCGCCGTCACTACAGCCGTAGGGCTACTGCTATGAGCGATCTTGGCCGGGTCCTGCTGCCGCAGCTTGACGACGAGGACCTCGAGCTCCTCGCCGAGCGGATGTCGGAACGCCTCGGAGGCCACCGCGATGGGTGGCTGGACGCGAAGGCGGCGGCGGAGTATGCAGGCTGCAGCGTCGCGAGCTTGCGGTATGCGATGCAGCGCAGCCAGGTCGACTACGAGCAGGCCGTTCCCGGCGGCAAGGTCTGGTTCACCAAGCCGGCGCTTGATCGTTGGCGCCGCCGTGCCGTAGGGTGACGCGGATGCAGCCGATCCGTAGACGCGTCGAGCCGGGCATCTACGAGCGCCTGAATGCCGCCGGGGAGCGCCTCGGGTTCGAGATCCAGTACAAGGATGGCGACGGCCGTCCTCGGCGCCGAAGCGTGAAGGGCAACATCCACGCCGCCCGCGACGAGCTTGCCAAGGCGCGCACTCGGCGAACACGCCAAGAGCAAGAGCCGGCGAATCCGCGGATGACGCTGAGCGCGGTCCTCGAGCGTTACGAGGCTGCCGTGATGCCCACGCTCCGTCCGAACAGCCGCGCCGCGTATCGTCCGGCGCACAAGCGAATCCGGGACGGGCTCGGTCGCAAGCGCATTTCGGCGATCAACCGGGCCGATGTGCGCCGGTTCGTCGCCGAGGAGGTCGCGGCCGGCTACAAGGCCAACACGATCCGCTCGCACTACAGCGCCCTCCGCGCGCTGTTCGGCTTCGCTCGCAACGACCTGGACATTCCAGTGGCCCTTCCGCGCATCGAGCTGCCCGACCCGGCCGATGATCGACGCCAGCACCGTGTGCTCAACGACGACGAGCTCGCGCGGGTTCTGAGCGGTTGCCCAGATCGGTCGCGACTGTTCTTCCGAACCGTCGCCGAAACTGGCTGTAGAGCCTCTGAGGGGCTCGGCCTCACGCCCCAGAGCGTCGGGGACGGAACGATCAGGTTCGCGCGCCAGCTGGCGCGCGACGGATCTCTACGGCCCTTGAAAACACGCCAGTCGAACCGAACGATCGAGATCACTCGGGCGCTGTCTGCTGAGCTGCGCCTCGCAGGCGACCGCGCGCGCGTGCTTCCCCCGTTTGTCGCATCGGGAAATCGAGCGCCAATGGACCGCGGCGCTGGCGACCGCCGAGCTGGAGTCGCCCGCGCCAGTGATCCACGATCTGCGCCACACGCACGCCTCACGGCTGATCGCACTCGGCTGGGACCCCGTCGAGATCGCCAAGCGGCTCGGAGACAGAGTCGAGACGATCCTGCGGACCTACGCCCACGAGTTCGACGCTCGCCGCCGCGGCCCGGAGCGTCGCGCGGCACTGGAGGAGCTTTACGGCGGCCAAGATGGCTACCAGATGGCTACCAACACGCCATCACAGACCCTCACAGACGGGGCCAAAGTCGCGCAATTTCCGACGAAAAAATAGCCCCCAGAGCTGTTGCCCTTACGTTCCTCATGTTCCACCTGCGGCGGCCCGACGTGCTCGCCGGTCGGCGACCTCGGCATCCGCCGGGCGGTCAAGATCCGCTACGGGCTGCCGGAACTGCCCGGCGCCGGCGAGCTGTCGAGCGGATCGCCGAGCCGTGGCGGCCGCACCGGACGCTGGCGTGCCTCTACCTGTGGCGCTCGCTCAGCGCCGACGCCGGTGGCTAGACGGCGGAGACTTCTTCCTCTTCGGCGACGCGGAACGAGGAGCCGCAGCCACAGGCCGCGATCACGTTCGGGTTCTCGACCTTGAAGCCGGCGCCCTGGAGGCCGTCCACGAAGTCGATCACCGAGCCCTTCACGTAGGGCAGGCTCGGCTCGTCGACCAGCAGGCGGATGCCCTTGTCCTCGAAGACCACGTCTCCCGCGCGCTGCTCGTCGAAGGCCAGCGCGTACTGGAAGCCGGAGCAGCCGCCACCCCGGACGCCGACCCGCAACCCGGCCGTGTCGGCCACCGCGCTCTGCGCGGCGAGGAACTCGCGGACCTTCTCGGCGCCTTTGTCAGTAAGAGTGATCATGCATCACAAGTATCGGCCAGCGCTTCATTGATCGTGGCTCGCTACGCTAAGGGCATGTCAGGCCGCCACCCCGAGGAGCTCAAGCAGCGTATCGAGGCCGGGATTCCCGGCGCCACCGCCGAGGTGACCGGCGACGGGCACCACTTCAACGCCGTCGTGACCGCTCCGGCTTCCAGGGCCTGTCCCGGATCGCCCAGCACCGCCTCGTCTACGACGTGTTCGGTGCCGAGGTGGGGACCGCATCCACGCCCTGTTCAATCCAGACCAGGAACGGAGAGCATCGTATGAGCGACGAGATGACCAACCCCCTGCGCGAGCAGATCCAGGCCGCGATCGACGAGAACCCCATGATCCTATTCATGAAGGGCACGCCGGACCAGCCGATGTGCGGCTTCTCGGCCCGCACGGTGGCGATCCTGCAGTCCGTCGGCCGGCCGTTCGCCGCGGTCAACATCCTGCCCGACCCGCGGATCCGCCAGGAGCTGTCGGCGATCTCGAACTGGCCGACGATCCCGCAGCTGTTCGTCGACGGCGAGTTCGTCGGCGGCTGCGACATCGTCACGGAGATGTACGAGTCGGGCGAGCTCCAGCGAGGCGCTCGGCGTCGAGGCCGCCGCGCCGGCTGAGGCCGCGCCCGGAGCCCCAGGCGCCCGAGTCGGCGCCGCTCACGATCGAGAACCGCCTGTAGCAGCGGCGGCGGGTTCAGTCCGCACGCCGTTAGCATCGCCTCATGGCCGCGATCCGGCCGACCCGGGCGCGCGTCGTCGCGCTGCGCTTCGACGGCGATGCGCTGGGGGTGCTCGACCAGACCGCGCTGCCGTGGCGCGAGCGGGAGCTCAGGCTGCGAGCGCCGAGCAGGTGGCCGACGCGATCCGCCGCCTGGCCATCCGCGGCGCGCCGATGATCGGCGTCGCCGCCGCCTACGGCATGGCACTCGAGCCGCGCGGACCCCGAGCGCTGGACGCGCTGCGATTGCCCGGCCGCCCGCCCGACCGCGGTGAACCTCGCCCATGCGGTCGATCGCGTGGCGCGCGGTCGCGCGGCGCGCGGATCGCCGGATGCCGCGCTGGCCGAGGCCCGGGCGATCCACGCCGAGGAGGAGGCCGCCAGCGACGCTCTCGCCGCCACGGCGCCGAGTTGCTGGCCGACGCCCGCCGGATCCTCACCCACTGCAACACGGGCGCGCTGGCCGCGCCGGGCCGCGGGACGGCGCTGGCCGTGATCGCCGAGCTCGCCGGACGCGGGCGGCTCGAGAAGGTGATCGCCACCGAGTCGCGGCCGCTCCTCCAGGGCGCCCGGCTGACCGTGTACGAGCTCGGCCGGCTGGGCATCCCGCACGAGCTGGTGGTCGACTCGGCCGCGCGCCGGGCTGATCGCCGCCGGCGCGGTCGACGCGGTGATCGTCGGCTGCGACCGGGTGGCCGCCAACGGCGACGTGGCCAACAAGGTCGGCACCTACGGGCTGGCGCTGGCCGCCGCGGGCCGCCGGGATCCCGTTCGTGGTGGCCGGGCCGACGTCCGACGATCGACTACGCGACGCCCACCGGCGCCGGACATAGTGATCGAGGAGCGCGAGCCGACGAGGTCCGCGCCGCGGCCGGCCGGCCTCCTAACGCTGGCCGGGCACGCCCTGCCGCAACCCGGCCTTCGACGTCACCCCGGCGGCACTGGTCACCGCGCTGGTCACCGAGCGCGGCGTCGCCGCCAGGCCCCGCGATGTGACGCTCATTGGCTCGCTGGCGTGACTAGCGACTGCCCGCGCCGATACTCGAGGTGCTCGACGATCCGGCGCGAGTCGCAGATCACCTCGCCTTCGATGATCAGCACGGGCACGCGCCGCTGCCCGCTCAGCGCTTCGACCTCGGGCCGGCGCGAGCGGCGCTGAGGCACCACCACCTCCTCGAACGCGATCCCTTGCGGGCCAGCGCCCGGGCGACCTTGCCGCACGGACAGAGCCAGTTCGTCGGCGTCGAGCAGCGATACAGCGTCGCCACGGGACTTAGACCCAACCCAGCGGCGAGCGGCGGATCACCGCTCCGGCCAGCCGCAGCGCCACCGGCTGGCGCGACCCGGGCGCAGAAAGCAGCGAACCCTCCCGTTCGCGATACCAGGCGATCGTCTCCTCCAGGCAGTCCTCGTGGGGCGAGGTTCTCCAGCCGAGTTCGCGCTTGGCCTTGGCGCTCGAGAACGCCCAGTGCAGCGAGGCCGCCCGGATCTCGGCCGGACGGGGCATCCATGCGCCGGCGACCGGCTGTCCGACGCGGGCCAGGAGCAGGGCGAGGTGCAAGGGGAGCTTGACCGGCGGCGGCTCGACCCCGGACAGGCGCGCGAGGTCGTTGAACAGTCGATCCAGGGTGAAGTTACGATTGCCGAGGATGTAGCGCTGGCCGGGCACGCCCCGCTCGTCGGCCAGCAGGTGTCCGCGGGCGACGTCCTGCACGCCCACCACGTTGAGCGTCCCGTCGACGTAGGCCGGGATCTGGCGGCGCAGGAAGCGCCGGACGAGGACGGTCGACGATCCGCTGCGGTCACCGGGGCCGAGCACGTGGGCCGGGTTCACGACCACGACCGGCAGCCCCCGTTGGCCCATCCCGAGCGCCACCTCCTCGGCATGGCGCTTGGAGTCCACGTACGGGATACCGTGACGGCCCGCGTTCCAGACGTTGGCCTCGGTGGCGACCGCGCCCTTGCGCGCCGGCCCGACGGCGGCGACCGAGGACGTATGGACGACGCGCTCCACCCCGGCGCGGAGCGCCTCCTCGAGCACGATCCGGGTGCCCTCCACGTTCAGCGCCACCGCAGCGGGGCGTGAGAGGCGAAAGTCCGTGGTGCCCGCCAGGTGAAAGACCCGCTCCACGCCTCGCAGCGCCCGCCGCACGGCGCGGCGGTCGCAAACGTTGCCGGTGACCGTGCTCAGCTCGAGGCCCTCGAGCACGTGTAGGTCCGAGGTCGGCCGGACCAGCGCCCGCACCTCGTCGCCCCGCTCCACCAGGAGCCGGGTCACGTGGAGGCCGACAAACCCGGTAGCGCCGGTGACGAGGGTGCGGGGCAACTCCAGGTCCTGTTTCCGGTGGCGCTTAGAAAGACTGAAGCCGGCAGGCGGTCAGCGATTGCCGTGGCGCCGCCGACGCCCGCCGAAGGCGATCGCGCCGAGCGCGGCGACCCCACCGCCCAGCACAAAGCCGGCGATCCCGGCGCCGATCAGCACCTGGCGCTGGTGCTCGCGCATCTGGCTTCGCCAGTCCATCAGCTGCCCGACCTCGACGCGCAATTTCTCAAGCGAGTGCCCGAGCTCCTGGCGGTTCTGCTCGATCGAGGCCCGGATCTCCTCCGGGCTGCGGGTGGCCATCAGCCCTCCACCCCGCTCTTGGTGGCCACAGTCTCTCGGATCCGCTTAGCCTCGTCGATCGCCATCGTCGGGGTCGGCGGGGCCCCGCGCTTGAGGAGGCGCTGCGCGAGCACGAACGAGAGCACGGCCAGGATCGCCAGCACGCCGAACACGATCAGGAAGCCGACCCAGATGTCCCCGGCGCCCTGGATGAGCACCGAGTTGAGCGCCCAGGCCGCCGCCTCGAGCCCCATGAAGATCGCGAACACGCCGAACACCGCCCCGGCGGCCACCGCGACCGTGCCCTTGAGCAGGCTGTTGGCCTTCCGGCCCACCTCAGCCTTGGCCAGCTCGATCTCCTCCCGGACCAGGTTCGTGATCCGGTCGGAGACCTCCGTGACCGTATTCACGACGTTCTCTGGTTTACCGTTCTCAGCGGGCAAGGCGCTTGAGGATCAGGGCGAGGACGACGCCGCCGGCAAAGGCGGCGCCGGCCGCCACTTCGGGACGTTCGTAGGCCAGCGCGGCCGCCCGCTCCTGCACGGTCGCGTCTGGAGCGGCGCTCGACGGGCCGCCGGCGGCGCTCGGCGAGCCGTCCGCGGCTGGCTGCCCGGTCGAGGTCGGGGTGGCGTCGGTCACTCGGGCGGTTCTTCGCCGAACACGCGCGTCCAGATGATGCTGGCCACGCGAGTCGACACGAGCGTCGCGAGCGCACCGATCCCGGCGAGCAAGCCCGACCAGAGCAGTCGCTTGATCAAGGGGCTCTCAGTCATCGCTAGCGGATTCAAGCAGACGTTGAGGCGGCGCCTGCCGCTGACGGCGCCGAGTCCCGCTCCAGACCGCGGCAGATCGTCTCCACGATCATCCGCTTGGCCCCTTCAAGCTCGTTCTCGTCGACCGCGTCGCGGTCGAAGATCCACCGGGTCAGGACCTGCTCGATCGCCCCGTAAAAGGCCAGCGCGCCGAACTCGGGCGTGATCTCCGGCCGGAAGATGCCCTCGGCCTGGGCCCGCGCCACGATCCCGGCGATCTGCTCATAGGCCTCGCGGATCTTGGTCAGGTGGGTGCGCCCGAACGTGTTGGCCGCGCGGGTGACCTCGACCACGATCACCTTCATCAACTCGGGCTCGTGGCGGTAGGACTCGACGATGAAGGCGGCGATCGCGCTGAGCTTGTCGCGGGGAGACGGCTGGGCGCGATCGGCCTCGGCGATGGCCTGCAGCATCACGTTCCAGCGCTCGAGGAACAGCGTGTCGAGGATCTCGTCCTTGGAGGAGAAGTAGTGGTACACCAGCCCGTACGCCACGCCCGCCTCGTCCGCGATGTCCGACACGCGGCAGGTGTGAAAGCCCTGCCGCGCGAACACGCGCATGGCAGCGTCGAGGATCATCCGGCGCTTGTCCGTGGCTGCCACGCCCGGAGCCGCCATCAGATGTCCCAGCCGTACACGTCGGCCCTGCGGTGCGTGAGCGCCGGGATCCTGCGCCGCACGCTGTGCAATGTGTCGAGATCGAGGTCGGCGACGATCGCCGTCTCAGTGTCGGGAGCCGAGGCGAGCACGAGCCCCCAAGGATCGATGATCATCGACCGGCCGCCGGCGCGGTGGCCCGGTGGATGGGCGCCGATCTGATTGGGCGCGATCACGAAGCATTGGTTCTCGATCGCACGGGCGCGCAGCAGCACCTCCCAGTGGTCGCGCGTCGTCGCCAGCGTGAACGCGGCGGGGACGACGATCACGTGCGCGCCGCGCAGGGCGAGCATCCGGTAGAGCTCGGGGAAGCGAACGTCGTAGCAGATGCTCATGCCCATCTCGACGCCCCCCGGCAGCTCCGAGAGCACGACCTCATCGCCCGCGTCCTCGTGGGCGGATTCGGAATACACGTCTCCGTCGACCTCCACGTCGAACATGTGGAGCTTGCGATACACGGCGCGCACGACGCCGTCGGCCCCGACATGGACGCTCGTGTTCGCCGCTTTGGTGCGGCCGTGGATCTGCTCGACGATCGAGCCCGCGACGAGATCGATCCCCAGCTCCTGCGCGGCCGACTTCGCCCACTGGATGCACCTTCCGTCGAGCGGCTCCGCCCCGGCGGTCATCTGCTCGTCGGTCCCGAGCACGCTCCACTTCTCGGGCAGCACGACGAGCTTGGCACCGCGCGCGGCGGCGTCCCTGACGAGCCGGTCGGCGGTCTCGAGATTGCGAGCGGTGTCCTCGGTGGCATTAAGCTGAACGGCGCCGACGCGCATTGGCGGCCCTCTCCACAGTCGATTGACTAGTCAGTCAGTGTAGACGAGAGCGGAGCCTTGGGGCCTCGCTTCGCTCGGCGTCCGCTGGATGAGTCGAGGCCGGTCCGCTAGGCGAGGCCGGATGCCGAGCGGACCGAGCCGAGACCGCCGGGGAAGCCTCATCCGGCGGCTCGCGCTCAGGCCATGAACGTGCCGGTCTGCACGCTGTCGGCCGGCCCGGCCACCGCGCCCGACTCGAGCAGCGCGTCCACCTCGGCGTCCGTGTAGCCAGCCTCCCCGAGCACCTCCCGGGTGTGCTCCCCCAGCCCGGGCCCCGGCGCCCGCGCCGGGTCCCCGGGCGTGCGGCTCAACTTGAACGGCAGCCCGAGCAGCTTGACCGGCCGCTCGGCGCCCGGCTGGTCGAGCTCGATCACCATCTCCCGCGCGGCCACAAGTTCGGAGTCCACCACCTCGGGCAGGTCCATGATTGGCTCGAGGCAGCAGTCATGCTCGGCCGCGAAGGCTCGCCACTGCTCCCGGGTGCGCCCGGCGAAGATCTCGCACAGTGAGCGGTGGGCGTCCGAGCCGGGCGGGTCGAAGGCATGCTCGGCCAGATCCTCGCGGTCGACCCCGCGGCAGAACGCGCTCCAGAACTTCGGCTCGAGCGCGGCCAGCGTCACATACCCGTCGGCGCAGCGGTAGGGGCGATAGCAGATGAGTCCGCCCGCCAGGCGCAGCTCACCCCGCCGCGGCACCGGCCCGCCGGCCAGCATCTCGGCGGCCAGCATGGCCAGCAACGACAGCGACCCGTCGAACATCGAGCAGTCGACCACCTGTCCCTGGCCGGAGCGGTCTCGCTCGCGCAGCGCGATCAGCGTCCCGACCAATGCCATGAGCGCGCCGCCTCCCAGGTCGGCGATCTGCGCGGCCGAGGAGACCGGCGGGCCATCCGGCTCGCCGCTCAGGCCCAGGATCCCGTTGAGCCCCAGATAGTTGAGGTCGTGCCCGGAACGCTCGCGACCCGGCGCGTCCTGGCCGTAGCCGGTGATCGCGCAGTAGACGAGGCCAGGGTTTTCCTGGCTCAGGCGCTCGTAGCCGACGCCGAGGCGGTCCAGCACCCCGGGCCGGAACGATTCCAGCAGCACATCCGCCTCCCGGACCAAGCGCAGAAGCACGTCCTTGCCCTCCGATGACTTCAGGTCGATCCGGATCGATCGCTTGCCGCGGTTGAGCGACAGGAACAGCGCGCTGCCGGCGCCCGCCTCGGCCCCTTCGTAGAACGGTGGCGCCCAGCGCACGTAGTCGCCCAGTCCGGTGTCCTCCACCTTGACCACGTCGGCGCCGAAATCTGCCAGGAGCAGCGAACAGAACCCGCCGGGAAGCAGCCGGGACAGGTCGAGGACGCGCAACCCCTCAAGCGGCAGGCTCATGCGCTCCGATCCCGAGCAACGCCCGTGCCTCCTCGACGGTCGCGGAGCGCCGGCCGAGCTCCTCGGTCAATCGTCGCGCCGCCGCGATCAGCTCTCCGTTCGATCGCGCCATCTCTCCGCCCGGCAGGTAGAAGTTGTCCTCCAGGCCGACGCGCACCGACCCACCCAACGTGAGCGCCGCCGCCGCCAGCATCCACTGCTCGCGGCCGATCCCGATCACGCCCCAGTGATGCCTCCCCGCCGGCAGGTTGTCGGCCATCACCGCCAGGTTGCGTGCGCTCGCCGGCACGCCCCCCACCACGCCCATCACGAAGTCGGCGTGCAGCGGCGGCTCGAGCAACCCCATGTCGACCAGCGGGGCGAGCGAGCCCACGTGCCCGACGTCGAAGCACTCGTGCTCGGGCTTGATGTCCAGGCGGCGCATCGCCTCGAGCAACTCGACGATCTCGTCGAGCGGGTTGGTGAACACGAACTTGAACACGAAGTCCCTGCGGCTGCGGGAGTACTTGGCGTAGTTCATCGAGCCCATGTTGAGCGCCGCGACCTCGGGCCGCCCGGCCTCCAGGTAGGCGATCCGCTTGGCCACCGGCACCCCCACGGTGCCGGTCGAGAAGTTGATGATCGCCGCGTCGCCCACTTCGCCAACGATCGCGTCCCGGATGGCCACGAAGTCCTCGACCTCGTACGACGGCGTGCCGTCCGGACGCCGCGCGTGGATGTGGATGTGCACGCCGCCCTCCTCGACGATCCGCCGCGCCTCGGCGGCGTACTCCCCAGGGGTGTAGGGAATGGCCGGGCACTGATCGCGGTTGGCGATCGCGCCGCTGATCGCGCAGGTGATCACCACCGGATCGTCCAGGCTCAAGGAAATGCCACCACCCCGGAGTTTCGCGCCAGCGGAACTCCCAAGTGAATCGGCGCAGCCGATTCACCGCTCATACCGGCACCACCCCGCTGCGCTTCCACGGCCGCTCCACCCGCTTGCCCGCGGCCAGTTCGAGCGCGCGGCAGATCGTGGGCCGCGTCTCGCGGGGGTCGATCACGTCGTCGATCATGTCGTTGCCCGCCGCCACATACACGTCGATGATCTGCCGGAAGCTCTCGATCAGCTCCCGGCGCTTGGCGGCCGGGTCCTCCGCCTCCTGAACCTGCTTGCGGAAGATGATCTCGACCGCCCCCTCGGCGCCCATCACGCTGATCTCGGCCGACGGCCAGGCCACGATCGAATCGGGCTCGTAGGCGCGGCCACACATCACGTAGTAGCCGGCACCGTAGGCCTTGCGCAGCACCACCGTCACCTTCGGCACGGTGGCGTTCGCGGTGGCGTAGAGCATCTTGGCCCCGTGGCGGATGATCCCCGCCTGCTCGACCTTGGTCCCCACCATGAAGCCCGGAACGTCCATCAGGTACACGAGCGGCAGGCCGTAGGCGTTGCACAGGTTGATGAAACGGGCCGCCTTGTCCGCGGAGTCGTTGTCGAGGATCCCGCCGAGCTGGCGCGGCTGGTTGGCCACGATGCCGGCCGGGCGCCCGCCGAAGCGCGCCAAACAGGTGATGATGGTTTTCGCCCACTGCGGCTTGAGGTCGAAGTAGGCGCCGTCGTCGACGATCCGGCGGATCACCTCGTACATGTCGTAAGGCTTGCGGTTGGAGTCGGGCAGGATGTCCAGCAGCTCATCGTCCGCGCGCTCGATCGGGTCGTCGCACGGCACGATCGGAGGTGGCTCCTCGCAATTCTGCGGGAAGTAGCTCAGGTACTGCTTGATGGCGTCGATGCACTCGCGGTCGTCTGCCACCTCGAGGTCGCCCACGCCCGACTTGCGGCAGTGCACGCGCGAGCCGCCCAGCTCCTCCTGGGTGACGTCCTCGCCCACGGCCGCGCGCACCAGGTGCGGTCCGGCCAGGGCCATCGACCCGCGGCCGCGCACCATCGGCACGAAGTCGGCCAGCCCGGGGATATAGGCGGTCCCGGCTGCGCACGGGCCCATCAGGGCGGCGATCTGCGGGATCACCCCGGAGTTGATCACCTCCTCGCGGAACAGATGGCCAGAGCCGGCGAACAGCGATCCCACCGCTTCCTGGATGCGGGCGCCGGCCGAGTCGAGCAGCCAGATCATCGGGATGCGCTTGGTCACGGCCAACTCGCGTAGCCGCGTCACCTTGAGCTCGCCGGTCATCCCCATCGACCCGGCCATCACGGTGAAGTCGTAGGCGGCGACGGCGGCAAGCCGGCCGTCGATCTTTCCGTACCCGGTCACCACCCCGTCCGCCGGCGCCTCCTTGCCGTCCATGGCGCGCTGAGAGAAGTGCGGTCGGCCGTGGATTCCCAGTTCGACGAACGTTCCTGCGTCGATGAGCAGGTCGATCCGCTCGCGAGCGGTCAGCTTCTCCTGGGCGTGCTGAGCGGCGATCTTCTCGGCGCCGCCCCCTTGCTTGATCCGCTCGCGCCGGTCGCGCAGGTCGTCGGCCAGAGGGCGAAGCAGGCTGGCGGGAGCGTCGGTGGCCATGCCGGAAGTATTTCCGACGCGGGCCCCGGCAGGAGTCATGTGGCGCTGCGCGCGCCGGATCGTCCTAGACTGGAAGGCGCTGTGGCTCGGATGCTCACAACGGCAATGGCGGCGGCGGCGATCGCGGGGACGCTTGCCATCAGCGGGTGCGGCGCCACCCAGGACGTCGGCAACGTGGTCGACCCGGTCGCCCAGGCCGCGACGACCACAGCGCACACCCCTGGCTATCGCATGTCGGTGACCACCGACGTCAGCGGCGCAGGGACCAACGTCCACGGCACCATGACCGGTGTGGTCGACTCCGTCCGGCACACGGGAGCGTTCACCACGCACGAGACGGTGGCCGGCCACGCGATCTCGATCGCCGAGCGTCTGGCCGGCACGACCATCTACATGAAGCTGCCGAACCAGGCCGCGCTCGACTCGCTGACCGGCGGCAAGCCCTGGCTCAAGCTCGACTTCAGCCGCGCGCTCGGGGCGTTCGGCCTCGGCGCCTTGCCCACCCAGAGCACCAACCCGGCGCAGTTCCTCGACTATCTGCGGACGGTCGGCGCCAAGCCCGAGCGCGTGGGAACCGCGACGATCGACGGCGTGCAGACGACGCAATACCACGTGATCGTCAACCTCGACAACTACCCCAAGCTGTTCTCGCCCGGCCGGCGGGCCGCCGCCTCCCGCGGCGTCTCCACGCTCGAGAAGGCGATCGGGTCCCACACCATGGCGATGGATGCATGGATCGACTCGCAGCGCCTGCTCCGGCGGACGAGCTTCTCGTTCGGCGAGTGCGTGCAGTCCCAGCGGCTGAAGCTGGCTATGACCATGAACCTCTCCGACTACGGTCAGCAGACGGTTCCCGCGGCGCCCTCCCCGTCGGAGGCCTACGACCTCACGCCGCTCCTGGTCAAGACGTTGAAGAACTACAAGCCCGGGACGTGCGGGCCGGCCGCATAGCCGGTCCTCAGCGGCCCTTCCACTCCGGCTCGCGCTTCTCGAAGAACGCACGGACGCCCTCCTGGATGTCCTCGGTCGAGAAGGCGATGGTGAGCTGAGCGCGCAGGAAGTCGAGCGCGTCGAGGAAGGCCATGTCCTGCTGACGGAAGATCGCGTCCTTTCCGAGCTTCATCAGCAGGGGTGACTTGCCCGCCAGCTTCCCGGCCCACTCCTGTACCCCGCCGTCGAAGTCCTCGGGCGCGAAGACACGGTTGACGATCCCGATCCGTGCCGCCTCGTCGGCCGAGATCTGCTCGCCCAGCAGCAGCAGCTCGGTGGCTTTCTTGCGCGGCACATTTCGGTAGATCAACGCCATGATCATGAACGGGAACACCCCGACGTTGATCTCGGGTGTGCCGAAGCGCACCCCCTCCCGGGCCAGGATCAGGTCGCAGGCCAGCGCGATGCCGAGCGCCCCGGCCAGCACGTGACCGTTGGCCGCGCAGATCGTCGGCTTGCCGAGCTCGCCGATCGTGCGGAAGAGCCGGGGGAAACGCGCGGTGCCCAGGTGCTTCTCCACCAGGGCGGTCTCGCCGGCGAATCCGCTCAGGTTGGCGCCGGCCGAGAACACCCGCTCGTGCGTCGAGGTGAGCACCACGCATCTGACCGCCGGGTCCTCGCGAGCCGCCTCGAGCGCCGAGGTCAGCTCGTCGAGCAACTCGTCTGAGAGCGCGTTGCGCGTCTCCGGCTGGTCGAGCGCGATCGTGGCGACACCGGAGGACGCGATCTCGTAGCGAAGGGTGGCGAACTGCATCGGCGCGGTAAGGCTACGAGGTAACCCGCGCGCGGTCGCGTCCGGCTGCGCTAGCGTCCTGCCCCATGGCCACCGCAGACGTACTCAAGCCCAACTTCGCCACCCGGCGTGGTCACTTCATCTTCACCGAGGACCACGACCAGCTCCGCGAGTCGATCCGGCGCTTCGTGATCAAGGAGCTCCAGCCCCACGCCGAGGAGTGGGAGGAGACGACGTTCCCCGACTGGGTGTTCGAGCGGATGGGCGAGCTCGGCTTCCTGGGACTCGACAAGCCCGTCGAGTACGGCGGCCAAGGCGGCGACTACTTCACCGCGCTGGTGCTGGCCGAGGAGCTCGTGCATGCGCACTGCGGCGGGCTCGGCATGGGCGTCGCGGTGCAGACCGACATGACCATCCCACCGATCCTCAAGTTTGGCTCCGAGGAGCAGAAGCAGCAGTGGGCCGTGCCCGCGATCGCCGGGCAGAAGATTCTCTGCCTGGGCATCACGGAGCCGGACGCCGGCTCCGACGTCGCGGGGATCAAGACGCGGGCGGTCCGCGACGCCTCGGCCGGCGAGTACGTGATCAACGGATCCAAGACGTTCATCACCAACGGCCACCGGGCGCACGGGATCGTGCTGGTGACCAAGACCGATCCGGACGCCGGTTACGACGGCTTCACGCTGTTCCTGGTGCCGATGGACTCACCGGGCGTGATCCGCGAGAAGCGCCTGCAGAAGCTCGGCATGCACGCCTCCGATACCGCGCTGCTTGCCTTCCAGGACGTCCGCGTGCCGGACACGGCCGTGCTCGGGCAGGTGGGCAAGGGCTTCTACCACATCATGTGGGAGCTCCAGGGCGAGCGGTTGATCGGCGCGGCCGGGTCGGTCGCCGGCGCCCAGCACGTGTTCGACCGAACGCTCGCCTACGCCAAGGAGCGCACCGCATTCGGCCGCCCGATCGGTCACTTCCAGGCCATCCGCCACAAGTTCGCCGAGATGGCGACCAAGATCGAGACGGCCCGGCAGATGGTGTACACAACCGCCTGGCGCTTCGCGGGCGGCGAGTACCCGGTACGCGAGATCACCATGGCCAAGCTGTACTCCGCGCGGATCGCGGTTGAGGTCGCCGACGAGTGCATTCAGATACACGGTGGCAACGGCTACATGAAGGAATACGGGATCGAGCGCTCCTGGCGGGATCTGCGTCTGAACCGGATCGGGGCCGGGAGCGACGAGATCATGCTCGAGGTGATCGGGCGCTCGTTCGGTCTCTGACCGTCTAGACGAATTAGCGATGGGCACGGGCCGCATAAGCGGTCCCGATCGCGATCGTGCCGATCGCCGTCGCGCTGGCCATGGCGGTGGCGTGGCTGCCGGACGTCTCCTCGGGCGAGCTGCGCGCGGCCCGGCTGCTCCAGGTGCCGTGCAACTGCTGGTTCGCCCTTGGCCCGGCCGCGGTGCCCGCGCTCGCCCCCACAGATCCATCTCGGGCCGCAGCTGTCTTGCTTCTCGGCCCTCTCGCAGCGCAGTTCGCCCTCGATTTTCTCGTCTCTTCGCTGCGTTTCGTGGTCCTGCGAGGCGCGAGCCTCTCGTCGGTCCTGCGTCGTCGTGGGTGTACGGCATCGACGCCGCTCTCTCCGGGATCGCATTGGTCGTGGCCAAGGACATCCACGCAGCGCCGCTCGCCGCCCTCTCGCTGGTGCCGCTGCTCGGCCTGCTCGCCCTATTCGCCCACGAGCGCCACCGCCGCCTGGGGAGCATGCTCGAGCTATCGAGCGCCTACCGCGGCACCGCGCTGGTGCTCGGCGACGTCATCGAGGCGGACGACGGCCACACCGGCGAGCACTGCAAGAGCGTCGTCACGCTCGCCCTCGAACTCGCCGAGCGTCTCGAGCTGAGCCTCGAGCGTCAGCGCAACCTCGAGTTCGCCGCCCTGCTGCACGACGTCGGCAAGATCGCCATCCCCAAGGAGATCATCAACAAGCCCGGCAAGCTCGACCCCCACGAGTGGACGATCATCAAGACGCACACGGTCGAGGGGCAGAAGATGCTCGAGCGCGTCGGCGGGTTCATGCGCCATGTCGGGGTCATCGTCCGCTCGCACCACGAGCGCTGGGACGGCGGGGGCTACCCGGACGGCCTGGCCGGCGAGGCGATCCCCCTGGAGGCGCGAATCATCGCCTGCTGCGACACCTGGAACGCGATGCGCACCGACCGTCCCTACCGGAAGTCACTGTCGGTCGACGTGGCGATCGCCGAGCTTCAGTCAAACGCCGGCAAGCAGTTTCCCGGCATCGTCGAGCCCTAGCTCGGTCGACCGCCCCGCCGGGCCGAACTGCCTGCGCGTACTCACTATCTTTTGCCATCCTCCCGTATTGCTGAAACACCGTTTTGCGGTGTGATTATGTTACGCTAGGTCTGTCCGGAGGTCTGCCCCTGTTCCGGAAGTCCACCACGCTCCCCCCGGGAGCGGTCACTGACACGAGCCGGGACGGCGCGGCGAATACCCGATGACCGTGACCCTGACAGCAACCACTGGTGCGAAGATCCTCGTGTGGCGCGAGAAGGACATGTTCGCCGCCCAACTTGCCGGCGGGTCCGAGGAGGCACAGATCTGCCTGGGCATCGACCTGTTCGAGGTGATCGCGGAGCTCGCAGGGCTGGAGCTGGACAACGAGGCGCAGTCGGAGGAGGCGACCCGGCTCGCCAACGATGCGCGACAGCGGCTCTCCTTGCTGCCCAGCCAGCGCCCGCGGTGACGCGCCGCGCTGCGTGGCGTCCGCGTCGCGCCGCGCGAACCTCCCGCGATCCGGGTAGTCCGTCCTGATGGACTACGTGCGAGGACAGCTGCTCCTCGCCGGCCCGACGCTGCTGGATCCGAACTTCTGGCGCACCGTCGTGCTGGTTGTCGAGCACAACGAGGAGGGCGCGCTCGGCCTGGTGCTCAACCGGCCCTCTGAGACCAGCGTCGGCGACGCCGTCCCCGAGCTCGCCGCGTTGGTCGCCGCCGACGAGCAACTGTTCATCGGCGGCCCCGTCCAGCCTTCGGCGGTGATCGTCCTGGCCCAGTTCGAGGACGCCGCGGATGCGGCCCTGGTCGCGTTCGACGACGTCGGGGTGCTGGGAACCGGGCCCTCGCCCGATGAGCTCACCGCCGGCGTCCGCGCCGGCCGGGCGTTCCTGGGCCATGCCGGCTGGGGACCGGGCCAGCTCGACGGCGAGCTCGAGCGCGGCGACTGGATCCTGGAGCCGGCCAGGCATGAGGATGCATTCTCGACCGACCCGCGCGGGCTGTGGTCCCGGGTGCTGACCCGCAAGGGCGGAAGCTACGCGCTGGTGGCACGGATGCCGGCCGACCCGTCGATGAACTGATCGGACCCGGTCCCGCCCGCCCATCTACGATCACCCCATCGCGCACCACCATTCACAGGCGCATGGCCACGCGCACGGCCACGTAGACCGCGATACCCAGGTGCGCTCGCTCATCCGGGCGCTGGCCCTGATCCTCGCGTTCATGGCAATCGAGATCGCGGCCGGGGTCGTGGCCTCTTCGCTCGCGCTGCTCTCGGATGCCGGACACATGCTGACCGACGCCGCCGCGCTCGCCATCTCGCTCGCGGCGGCGCGCCTGGCAGCCCGCCCGGCCCACGGTGCGATGACCTATGGCCTGGGCCGCGCCGAGATCCTGAGCGCACAGGCCAACGGGCTCACCCTGCTTGTCCTCGCAGGCCTCATCATCTACGGCGCGATCGTGCACCTGGTCTCTCCGCCCGAGGTGCGCGGCGGGCTGGTGCTCGTGGTGGCGCTGGTCGGCATCCCGGTCAACCTCCTGGCCGCTCGGATCCTCATGGGCGACCGCGAGAAGGAGCGAAGCCTCAACGTGGAGGGCTCCTACCGCCACATCCTGACCGATCTGTATGGCTTCATCGCCACCGCGATCGCCGCCGTCGTAATCCTCGCCACCGGCTTCGATCGCGCGGACGCCATCGCCTCATTGCTGATCGCCGCGCTCATGCTTCATGCGGCCTACGACCTGCTGAAGGCGTCGGGGCGGGTATTCATGGAGGCCGCGCCGGCCGGCCTCGATCCCGACCAGATCGGCAATGAGCTGGCCGCGCAGCCTGGTGTGGTCGAGGTACACGATCTGCACGTGTGGGAGGTCACCTCCGGCTTCGCCGCGCTGTCGGCGCACGTCGTGGTGCGCGCCGGCGACGACTGCCATGCTCTGCGCCGGTCGCTGCACGATCTGCTCGAGCAGCGCTTCCACATCCACCACACCACGCTTCAGGTCGACCACGAGCCCGGGCCGCTCCAGATCGAGCTGCCGGCGCGCTCCGATCACGCACACGACCGGCGATAGACTCGCCGCCATGAGCGTGGCGCCATGAAGGTCGTCAAGCCCGGTGCCGATCGGGACGTCCCGCGAGGCGTCGTGGGCGGCAGCGAGATCTCGCAAGCCAGCACCGGCGCGGTGAACATCTACATGGCGGTGTTCCGAGTCCCGCCGGGCGCGCAGTCTCGCCCGCACTATCACGAGAACTGCGAGAGCGCGGTGTACATGCTGTCCGGCTCGCTGCGCGTGAAGTGGGGCGACCGCCTGGAGCAGGAGCTGATGCTCGAGCCGCGGGACCTGGTGTATGTCCCCCCGCGCGAGACGCACGTGCTCGAGAACGTGTCGGACTCAGAGCCGGCCGAGTACGTCGTGGCGCGCGATTCACCGCTCGAGGATGCCGTGATCGTTCCCTGGGCCGAAGCTCCCGGCGAAAGCCTTCCTGGCTAAGCCGCCTCGCCGCCGGGATCGAGCACCACGTAGTCGCCGTCGTCGAGCACGATCACGCCACCGTGCACCAGCATCTCATCCGCCTGCGCGGGTCCGCGCAGGAGCGCCGCCTTGCTCAGCATCTCGGCCTCGGTGGCGGTCGGCGCCAACGCGGTGACCTGCACGAGGCCGGTAAAGGCCGGCCGGCCCGTACTCGGATCGAGCAGATGGTGCGACACGCGGCCGTCCGGATCGATCCAGCTGCGCTTGCCGATACCGCTGGTGGCCACTCCGCCCGAGCGGAGCCGGAACGTGTGGATGATCGCGTCCTCGAACGGGCTCTCCACGTGCACCTCGCGCGCGGGCGCGTCGGCTCCGCCGAGTCGCATGTCACCGCCGCAGTCCACGACGAACGCGTCGTGGCCGGCCAGCGTCGCGGCGAGCTCGTCGGCGAACACGCCCTTGGCGATCCCGCCGGGATCGATCCGCACCCCATGCGGGCGAGTCACCGAGCTCGTCCGCCGGTCGGTCTGCACGAGCCGCCAGCCTTTCTCCTGCGCCGCGCGCCCGGGGCGCCGCGCGGGTGCTCTCCTCAGCGCCGTGGCCAGCGGAAGCCCGGGACCTTCGTAGTCGAGCCCGGTAGCCCGTACGCTCGATCTGGGTGAGCAGCGTCGGATCGACCAGCCCGCCGGTGGCGCGGGCGGCCTGGATGCCGGCCTCCACCACGCGTCGCATGAGCGGGCTGACGATCACCGTGTCGGTGGCGTGTGCGTTCAGCCGACTCAGCTCACTGTCCGGCTCAAAGCGCGAGAACTGCCGGTGCCAGGCCTCCAGGCGCCGGCGCGCGGCCCGGGTCGCTGCCGCGGCCTGCGCCGGATCGATGTCGGCCACGATCACTGTGCACCGGGACCCGAAGCAGGCGAACTCCTCGCGCTGCTCGGTCGGCGCGGCAACGGTGGCGCTCATGACTGGCTGGTCGTCACGCTGCTCACGCTGCCGCCGCTCGAGCGCGGAGTTCGACGACGACGTGCCGGTGCTCGAAAGGCTGGTCGACCCGGAGCTGCCGGTGGTCACAGTGGGATTGGATGCGACGGTCGTCGCCGACGCCGTGGTCGATGTGCCCCCGGCGAGCGCGGGATCGTGGCCCGAGACGAGGACCAGCGTGATCATCAGCCAGGCGGCGACGAACAGCGCCACCGCCCCCGCGATGACACGCCGGCGGATCGTGCGCGCCCGAGCGGTACGCGCGTTCCGCAGCGCCTTCGCGCGAGCGCGCGCCGCCGCGGCAGCATTGGTGTCAGTCATGGTCGTGTACCTCGTGTTCGATGTATGAGAGCGCTCGAAGCGTGGGATCAGCTTCGGACTCGTCCGTATCAGACGCGTGAGGAACGACTAAGACGACCGTAGGAGCCGTGGTCGTCACTTCCGAGCTCGAACCGACAGCCGCTGAAGTACTCGCCCGCCGGCGACGCCAGGAAGCACACCAGTTCGGCCAGTTGGTCCTCGCCCGTCAGCGGCCCGGGCGCGATTGCCGCCGCGGTCACTCCGTAGCGCGCCCACTCCACCGACAGCGTCCTCACCAGGTTCTCGAGCGCCGCCTGCGCGGCCGCCGCAAATGGCCCGGCAGTCGAACGCGGAGCGATCAACAGCACCTTGCCGGCGCCGCCCGGGATCAGCGCACCCGTCGCCGTGCCGCGAGTGGCCACCCAGGCCCGCTCGAGCGCCTCGTCCAGACCGGCCTGGCCGCCCTCGCCGAAGGCCGGCGCCGCGTCGAACACGAGTGCGTGCAGCGGAGCGGCCGCAGCCGCCCAGTCACGGGTGTCCTCCTCCTCCAGGCCCGGCTCGTGCAGATGCACGCGCGCGCCCAGCCGGGACAGCGCCTGGCCGATGGCGGCCGGGACCCCGCCGGCGAGCGCCACCGCGCGCCCGTCGAGTAGGCCTTGCCTGAGCACGGTCACGGGGCACAAATTACCCAGTGACGCCGCCTCTACCGGCCAGTAGGATCGGTTTCTCGAATCGAGGATAGGAGCGAACCAACCATGCTGTCCTACGCACACGGCGCCTCCTCGCAGCCGCTGCTCGGGGAGACCATCGGCCACAACCTCGAGCGGACGATCGCCCGCGTCCCCGACGCCGAGGCGCTCGTCTCCTGCCACCAGGGCCTTCGCTACACCTACGCGGAGTTCGGCGACGCCGTCGATCGGCTCGCCGGCGGGATGCTCGCGGCCGGCCTGCACCCGGGCGACCGGGTCGGCGTGTGGGGCCCGAACCGGGCTGAGTGGACGCTGGTCCAATACGCCACCGCCAGGATCGGCGTGATCCTGGTCAACGTCAACCCCGCCTACCGGCTCTCAGAGCTGCAATACGCGCTCGCCCAGTCGGGCTGCCGCTGGATCATCTCCACCCAGGCGCTCAAGGGCTCGGACTTCGTCGCGATGGTCGACCAGGTGCGGCCGGACCTCCCGGGCCTGGAGCGAGCGATGTTCTGGGAGACGGCCGAGTGGGAGGAGCTGGCGTCGGGTGAGGGGTTCACCGGCGATCTGCGCGCGATCGGCGATGAGCTCGACTTCGACGACCCGATCAACATCCAGTACACGAGCGGCACCACCGGGTTCCCCAAGGGCGCCACGCTCTACTCACCACAACATCCTGAACAACGGCTACTTCATCGGCGAGCTGCTCGGCTACGACGAGCGCGACCGCGTCTGCATCCCGGTTCCGCTCTACCACTGCTTCGGCATGGTGCTCGGCAACCTGGCCGCGACCACGCACGGCAGCTGCATCGTGTATCCGGCCGAGACGTTCGATCCGGTGGCCACGCTGCAGGCATGCTCGGAGGAGCGCTGCACGAGCGTGTACGGCGTGCCGACGATGTTCATCGCCGAGCTCGGCCACGATCGGTTCACGGAGTTCGACTACGGCTCGCTGCGGACGGGGATCATGGCGGGGTCGCCGTGCCCGATCGAGGTCATGAAGCGGGTCAGCGCCGAGATGGGAATCGCGGAGATGAGCATCTGCTTTCGGAATGACCGAGACCTCGCCGGTGAGTTGCCAGACGCTGCGCGACGAGACGCTCGAGAATCGCTGCGCCACCGTCGGCCAGGTTCACCCGCACGTGGAGATCAAGATCGTCGACCCGGAGACCGGACGCACGGTGCCGCGCGGCGAGCGCGGCGAATTCCTCGCTCGCGGCTACCTCGTGATGCAGGGCTACTGGAACGACCCGGAGCGCACGGCCGAGGCGATCGACGCACAGCGCTGGATGCACACCGGTGACCTGGCCACGATCGACGAGCACGGGCTCGTGCGGATCGTCGGCCGGATCAAGGACATGGTGATCCGGGGCGGCGAGAACGTCTACCCGCGCGAGATCGAGGAGTTCCTCTACACGCATCCGAGCATCGCCGACGTGCAGGTGATCGGCGTGCCCGACGTGCGCTACGGCGAGGAACTGATGGCTTGGGTCATCCTGCGGCCGGGCGCGTCGCTCACCGAGGACGAGGTGAAGGCAGTTCTGCAAGGGACAGATCGCCCACTACAAGATCCCGCGCTACGTGAAGTTCGTCGACGTCCTTCCCGATGACGGTCACCGGCAAGGTGCAGAAGTTCAAGATGCGCGAGGAGGCGACCGACGAGCTAGGCCTGGGCCAGGCCGCCGCCATCGTTACTGCATAAAGCCGACGGGAAGAAACATCAACATGCTTGATGTTTCTTCCCAGGCCCCCGCGGAGCGCGCGAGGCCCGGAGCTGGATGCGGTTACCCGGCCTGCGCGCGCGCCGCGCGCCGCGCGCCCTTCCGCCCCACGCGCGTCAGCTCGGTGTGGCAGCTCGCGGATCCGCTCGAGGATGTAGTCGGCCGCGTCCTGCTGCTGCTCGCGCGTGGAGCGCGGCACGGTCTCGAAGCGGAACGGCTCGGCCGAACTGCACGGTCACCTTGGGGAACTGCAGCCGCTTCCAGTTGCGCACCTGGTAGGAGCCGAGGACCGCCACGGGGACGACCGGCACCCCGCCTCGAGCGCGAGGCGCCCGATCCCCGGCCGCGCCTCGTCGGCCAGCTTCCCGCTGCGCGACCGCCCCCCCTCGCAGTACATGACGATCGCCCCGCCGCGGGCCAGGATCCGGAAGGAGGTGGTGAACGCCTCCTCGTCGTGGTAGCCGCGGCGGACCGGGAACACCCCGCCGTGGCTGAACACCCACGCCCCGATGCCCTTGAACAGCTGCGACTTGCCCATGAACTGCACGCGCCGGCGGATGAACGCGCCGGTGAAGAAGTGGTCCATGAACGAGGCGTGGTTCGGGGCGAGGATCACCGGGCCGTTAGGCACGTTCTCGGCGCCGAAGCCCGCGAGCCCGGTACGCGAGGAGCGCCCACAGGACGGTGCTCGCCCGGACGATCTCGTACACCTTGGCCTCGGGCTCGTGGTCGCGGACGAGCGCGTGGTAGCGGTCGAACAGCTCCTTGGGCCGCGGGTCCTTGTAGACCTGGGGCCTTAGCTCGACGTCGGGCATCGCAGCGGAAAACTAACCGGTCAGCGGCAGGACCATCGTCGGCTTCTCGATCTCGTGCTCGGTGCTCGTCGCCACCACGGCGGTGCCGATCGCGAAGAACTCGATCACGTGGGATCCCCAACCGTGGCTGCGCTCGACGATCCGTGCGCCCACGATGCCGCCGGACTGCAGCTCGTCGGCCTCGCGCTGCATGCGCTCCATGGCCAGCTCGCGCGCCTCGTAGAGCGCCTGGGTGAAGTTCGGCATCTCGACGTTCTTGCCCATCTGCTTGAGCGACGTGAGCATCCCCTGGCGGGCTACGTGATAGACGCAGTTGCCCATCACCAGGCCGGCCGGGCGGTAGCCGGCCCGCAGCAGCGTGGCGAAGTCCTGGCCGCTCAGGTCGCTCGTGAACGGACGCCCGTTCGGCGCGCGGTGCAGCTCGACCGCCGCGATGCTTGACCGCGGTGCCGACCGAGATGAACTCGGCCAGATCGGCGCCCCACTCGTAGCGGCCGATGTCGAGGCGCACGCCGACGATCCCGTCGGCGCCGAGCTGGTCGGCCTCCTCCTCCATGCGCGTCATGGCCAGCTCGCGCGCGTGGTACATGGCCTGGGTCAGCACGGCGAGCTCCTGGCTCTGGTTCCACCCTGCCTGCTGCCAGCCAATGTGGTAGATCGAGCTGCCCAGCACCAGCCCAAGCGGCTCGAACCCGGACTGCTTGACGAGCAGGAACTCGTTCACGGACAGGTCGCTGGTGAAGAACCCACGCTCGACCTCCTGCTTCATCCGGGCGATGCGCTCGCGCCCCGAGTCCGGAATGCCCGCCAGCGACCCCGCCTCGTAGGTCGCCTGGTGCGGCGCCTCGGTCGGGGCGAGCGTCTGCGGCTGGCGTTTGCGCGTCGTCGTCGTCATCACGTCTCAGGAATCCCATGGCTCCTCCTCTGGGTTACTCGATCAGCATGCGCTCGAGCGCCTTCCGGGTGGCCTCGCTGCGACTCGCCTCGGCGGCCAGCGCCTCGCTCAGCGTCGCGAGCCACGTCTGGGTGTCGAGCTCCTCGTTCTTCAGGACGATTCCACCGGAAAGACGCGCACATCTCGTCTGCACGCTTCCGCCGTGGGTGCGCAGCTCGAGCCGCCGATCGTCGAGGTCGACCGACACCCCCCGCACGACTTTCGGCCCGAACATCCCGCTTCTGCGCCGGTCCACCCGAGCTCGCCCTGGCACGGCCTCCTCGAGCTTCGCGGCCAAGCTCTCCACGAACGCGCTCACGTCGCTCGAGTCGGACCGCAGCGCGGCGGCCAGGAGATCAAGGTCGAGCGCGGACTCGTCGGGCACCACGCGCTCAGGCTACTCGACGTGTTTCGCGCAGTCATCGCTGGTAATCGACACCGCGGCCGCGTACGGCAACGAGGAGGGCGTCCGCGACGCCATTCGCACCAGCGGCCTCGATCGCGGTGACGTGTTCATCACGACCAAGCTGATCAACGGCGATCACGGCCGCGACCGGGCACGTCGGGCGTTCGAGGCCGCGCGTTGACCTATCCTCCGGCGCGTCCCATCACCACAGGAGGCGGCGTGCCGGAGGTCGAGGCCCACATCACGGGAACCGTGTGGAAGATCGAGGTCGAGGTCGGCGACAGCGTGCAGGAGGGCGACACGGTGGTGATCCTCGAGTCGATGAAGATGGAGATGCCCGTGGAGGCCGAGGATCCCGGCGTCGTCAAGGAGATTCTCGTCGAGGAGGGTCAGTCGGTCTCCGAGGGAGACGCGCTCGTTGTCCTCGAGTAACGGCCGGCTGCTGGTCGACGAGCCGGCGCCCGGCGTCGCCCGGCTGACCATCTCCAATCCCGGCAAGCGCGGCGCGCTCGACCACGCGATCCTCGACCGCTTCAGCTCGGTACTGACCGAACTCGACGCGCGCTGCGTGATCATCACCGGCGAGCAGCAGACGTTCTCGGCCGGCTACGACATCGCCGATCTGCGCGACGGCGGGTTCGAAGCCGAGGCCGAGCGCCTGGTCGCCCATCCGTTCACCGCCGCGCTCGAGGCGGTCGACGCCTATCCGTACCCGACTCTCGCCGCGCTGAACGGCCACGCGATCGGCGGCGGGCTCGAGCTCGCGCTGGCCTGCGATCTGCGGATTGCCGCCGGCACGATCGCCCTGGGCATGCCGCCGGCGAAGCTGGGGCTGGTGTACTCCCACACCGGCATCCGCAAGTTCATCGAGACGATCGGGGCGCCGCGCACGCGCGAGCTGTTCCTGGTCGGGCGCCGGATCGACGCGCGCACCGCGCGCGAGTGGGGCCTGGTCAACGCGATCGCCGAGGAGGGTCGCATCGCCGAGGACGCGATCGAACTGGCCAAGGAGATCGCGGCCAACGCGCCCCTCGCGCAGAAGGGCAACAAGCGCGTGATCAATTCTGTTCTCAGTGCCCGCACGGCCATCGACCCCGCGGTGGAGCGTGAGCTGATCGCACTGCGCCGCGCCTGCTTCGCCTCGGAGGACTTCCGCGAAGGTGTTCGCGCATTTTCCGAGAAGCGCGCGCCGCAGTGGCGTGGCCGCTGATCCGTCCGGCGTCACACTTACCCTGGCGTCTGCAGCCGGCCCCACCCGCTCCAGGCAACCGTCCCGCGTCCGGAGGTCAAAGCATGATCGAGATCGAGGCCCGCCTGAGCGAGCTGCAGCGACGCTCGGCCTGCACAGCCGCATGCGCCTGGTGAGCGGACCTCAGGGGCCGCACGTCGTGCTGGATGGTAAGCCGGTCCTGCTGCTGTGCTCGGACAACTATCTGGGGCTGGCCGACCATCCACGCGTGCGCGACGCCGCCGCCGACGCGGCCATGCGCTGGGGAGTCAGCGCGAGCGCGTCGCGCCTGGCATCGGGGACGATGACCGTTCACCGGCGCCTCGAGGAACGCCTGGCCGCCTTCGAGCGCCGGGACAGCGCCCTACTGTTCGGCTCGCGCTTCCTGGCCAACGCCGGCGTCATCGCCGCCCTCGCCCGGCCTGGCGACGTCGTCTTCTCCGACGAGGCCAACCACGCCTCGCTGATCGACGGGTGCCGGCTGTCGCGCGCCGAGGTGTTCGTCTACGACCACTGCGACGTCGAGCATCTCGCTTGGGGTTTGGCGCAGGCGCAGGGACGAGGTGCGCTGATCGCCACCGACGGCGTGTTCTCGACCGACGGCGACGTGGCGCCGCTCGAGGCCATCGTCGAACTGGCCCAGCACCACCGGGTGCGCCTCCTGGTCGACGAGGCTCACGGGATCGGCACCCTCGGACCGGGTGGACGCGGCGCGCTGGCCGAGTTCGGGCTCGAGGATCAGGTCGACGTGATCGTCGGGTCGCTCGGCAAGGCGCTCGGCTCACACGGCGCGTTCGTGGCCTGCGACCGGGTGATGACGCGGTACCTGCTGAACGCGGCGCGGACGCTGTTGTTCTCGGCGGCGCCACCACCGCCTGCGGTGGCGGGCGCGCTGGCAGCGCTCGACCTGCTCGAAGAGCGTCCCCGGTTGGTCGACAAGCTGCATTTGAACGCCGCCGCGCTCCGGGCCGGTCTCGGGGCCGAGGGGTTCGACCTGCGCGGATCCTCCACGCACGTCCTCCCGATCGTGGTCGGAGATCCCGAGCTGGCCCTGCGGCTGTGCGAGCGCGCCCTGGCCGACGGTGTGTTCGGCCAGGCGCTCCTGCCGCCCGCTGTCCCCGCCGCCGGCTCGCGTGTGCGCCTGTCCGTGATGGCCTCGCATCGGGTCGAGGAGTTGCGCGCGGCGGCGCGGCGTGCTTGCCCAGGCTGCCCGCTCCGTCGGGTTCGACCCGCGGATGTCGATCGCCTTCGACGAGCCCGAGGAGGAGCCGTACGAGGTCGAAGAGGTCGATCCGTACGAGGCCGCGCCCAGCAACGGGCCCTACGACTACGAGCAGGTTGCGCGCGCGGCGTAGCCGCAGCCGACCTGTACTACTCGTCGTACGGCTCGAAGTCCCTCTTGCGCGCCCCGCACACCGGGCAGAACCACGTCTCGGGAATGTCCTCGAACGCGGTGCCGGACGGGATGCCCCCGTCGGGATCCCCCTCGGCCGGGTCGTAGATGAACCCGCATGATCCGCAGATCCACTTCACCGGCCGAAGGCTAACGGCGAGTCGGGGAGAATGCGCGCGAGATGGGATGTGCGCTGCCATGAGTCCCGACTGGCCCGGGCCACCCGGGGAGACGCTCAATTTCGGCCAGACCACCGAGCCCCGGCCGGCCGGGCACGGTGATCCTTCTGCGGGGTGGGGCGGCGACGCCTCGAGGTGCTGCTGGTCCGCCGCAACCCGAGCGCGCGCTTCATGGGCGGCGCCTGGGTGTTTCCCGGGCGGAGCCGTCGATCGCCACGAGGGATCGGGCGACGCCGCGCATCGCGCCGCCGCCATCCGCGAACTCGAGGAGGAGGCCGCGATCAGGATCGACGATCCCGGGCGACTCGTCCCGTTCTCGCGCTGGATCACGCCGGCCGAGGTCAAGATCCGCTTCGACACCTGGTTCTACCTGATGGCGGCCCCGGCGGGGGTGCAGGCGCAGCCCGACGGCAGCGAGGTGGTCGACGCGCGCTGGTATGCGCCGGGCGCCGCGCTCGAGGCCCGCAGCCGCGGCGAGCTGTTCCTCGTCTTCCCGACCATCAAGCACCTCGAGCAGCTGTCGTCGTTCGCCTCCGCCGACGAACTGCTCGCGCATGCCCGCGGGCGCGAGATCAGCCCCGTGCAGCCTCGCGTCCTGCTCCAGGGCGAGACCGCCCGGATCGTGCTGCCCGGCGAGCCGGGCTACGCGGACTGACCCGGGCGCCGCGCGCCACCGGTCGCCCGCGGCGCCGACCTATACTCGCGCCCGTGACGGCCTCGCTGCCCGCCGAAGTCCAAGCGGTCTTCGACCGGTTCGTCACCACCGAGCTGACCACGGTCAACCGCGCCGGCCAGCCCATCACCTGGCCGGTGACGCCGTACTACCGGCCCGGTGATCCGTGCATCGACGTCACCACCGGCCTCGGCTACCCCAAGAAGGCCAACGACGCCCGGGCCAACCCGCTGGTCGCGCTGCTGTTCTCCGATCCGACCGGCAGCGGCCTGACCGATCCGCCAACTGTGCTCGTCCAGGGATCGGCCGACGTCGACGACCGCAACCTCGAGGCCAACCGTGCGCGCTACGCGCGCGAGGCGGCCGAGAAGCTCCCAGAGTTCAACAAGCGCCGGCCCCCTGATCCGGTCAAGCGTTTCTTCACCTGGTACTACACGCGTATCTACATCCACGTCCGCCCCGAGCGCATATACGTGTGGCGCACCCCGGGCGCGGAGCCCGAGCTGTACGACGCGCACATGGAGGAGGTTCGCTCCGGCCACTCCGAGGAGCCCGAGCGTTTCCACGCCGACCCCGAGGGCGGGAACACCACCTGGCACCCTCGTCTGGGCGAGCTGGGCACCCGCCACTCGACCGCCGTCGTCTCGTTGGTCTCCCCGGATGGGTTTCCGTTCGCGATGCGCCTGCCCATCCGCGCGGATGAGCCGGCCCGGCTGATCCGGATCGAGGTGCCGCTCGAGGGCGCCCCGCTCCAACCCGGCCTGGCCTGCCTGACCGCTCACTCGCACGATTCGCGCTTCGTCTCGATGCGCAACTTCCAGGTCAGGGGCGATCTCGTGCTGCGCGACGACGCCTGGGCACTGATCCCCCACAGGCTCGTGGGCGGACTGGAGGCGCCGGCCTCGCGCATCGCGCTCGTGCGTGCCAACGCCGCCAAGGCCAGGCGATTTCACCGCACGGCCACGCAGGAGCTGGCTCGCCGGCGCTGACGTAGCGGCCGGCGATCAGGATCCGCGCCGCCCGATGTTTCATACGCAAACTATTTGCGTATACTAGAGGTATGACCAGAGACACCGTGGCATATCTGACCGGGGACTCGCCCGATCCCAAAGACCTACCCGATCAGCTCGATGTGACAACCGTGGCGGGCCCGGACGACGGACTCGCCGGCGCCCTCGAGCCGATCGCCGCCGGCCAGGCCGGCACGCTGTTCGTCCATCGCATGGCGTCGGTGGCGGGCTCGCTCGGCGAGTTGATCCGGCTGCTCGATTGGCTCGACGCGGCCGGCGCCGATCTGGTGGCGGCCGACGTGGGCCTGGACACCGCCACCCAGCAGGGGCGGCGGATGGTCGCGCTGCTGCGGGAGATCGACCGCTGGGGCCGGGAGCCCGAGCGCCCACCGGGCCTCGGCCGCCATGCCAGGCGCCCGCGCGGACGCCCGGGCCTCGCCACCGGCGCCCCCGACGTGGCCGAGCGCATCGCCACCATGCGCGAGAGGGGCCTGAGCTTGCAGGCGATCGCCGATGCGCTGAACGCCGAGGACATCCCCACGCCGAGAGGCGGCGCGCGGTGGCGGCCCTCGAGCGTTCAGTCGGCGCTCGGGTATCGCCGCCCGCGGCCGCCCGCGCCCGGCGCCCCGCCACCCCGGCCGCCGCATCCGCCCGAAAAGCACCCGCCCCGTCCCCGCCCGAAGCCATGACCGGGATCATCGAGCGATTCGGGCTCCTTGGCGTGTTCGCGCTGATGGTGCCGGAGAGCGCGTGCATTCCCGTGCCCAGCGAGGTGACGCTGCTGTTCTCCGGCTTCGCGGTGAGCGAGCACTGGATGAGCTTCTGGCTGGCCGTGCTCGCGGCGACCGCCGGCAACGTGGTCGGGTCGCTCATCGCCTACGGAGTCGGCGCCACCCGCCTGGTCGACCGGATCCCGGGCGCGGGCGCGATCATGCGTCGATGGGAGCACAGCTTCGACGACCGGGCGCTGCGCGCGGTGTTCATCGCCCGCCTGCTCCCGCTGGCGCGCTCCTTCGTGTCGCTCCCGGCCGGCGCGCGCCGCGTCCCGCTCGCTCCCTTCGTCGCGCTGACCGCGATCGGGTGCGGGCTGTGGGCAGCGGCGTTCGTCCTGATCGGCATGCTCTCCGGCAGCGCGTGGGGCGCGGTCAGCTCGGTGCTCGGGAAGGTCCTGCTCGGTGGCGGGATCGCGGTGCTCGCGTGGCTGGCCTTCCGCGCCACCCATCGAGGCGACCGCCGGTAGCGCGAGCCGCCCATGAGCGGCGCGTCGTGCGGCGGGAGGGCCAGGCTCGGGCTCGGGACGGACAGCCTATCCCCCCTTTGCCTGCGGAGCGACTACTCTGTCTGTGTCGACTGACGGAGGTGAGAAGTGGCCGACGAGCCAACACGAGGAGAGCATCCGGGGCGCCGTTCCACCACTGCCGATACGGCGGCGACGCGATGGGGCCAGCGACACCCCGACGAGGACGTCGATCACCCCGCGCCCTCGCACATTCCCGAGCCCGAAGATGAGGTTCCCAACCGGCATTCGGCGAGCGCTGAGGCCGCGGCCCTGCGCTGGCACGAGCTCCACCCCGACGACGAGGGCTGAGCGCTCAGGCGCCGCCGTAGCTGACGACCAGGTCGGTGATCACGCCGACCAGGAAGCCCGCGGAAACCATCAGCAGCCCCAGCTCGCGATGGCCGTAACGGCGCATGCCGTTCCACACCTCGCCGATCACGTATAGGATGGCCCCGCCGGCCGCGGCATAGAACGCCAGCTCCAGCGGGTGGCTGGTCACCGCGTAACCGACCAGCGAACCGAGGAAGGTCGGCCCGCCGCCGATCAAGCCGGCCAGCCCGATCCAGCCCCACGAGGGCTTTACGTCTCCGAGCGGGCCCACGATCCCGAAACCCTCGGTGGCATTGTGCAGGGCGAAACCGATGATCAGCACGGTGGCCAGGCTGATCGCGCCGGCTCGCGCGGAGACGCCGATCGCAAGGCCCTCGGCGAAGTTGTGCACCCCGATCGCGGCGGCGATGGTGAGGCCCACCCGGAGCGCGCGGCGGCGCGCGACATCCAGTTCAGCGGTCAGCGAGTCGGATTCAAGGGCGGCCGTGTCGGCGCCGCCGGCGATCGGCGGCCGGCGCGCGCTGATCGGGCGCATCCCGCGCTCCAGCATGGCCAGCCCGGCGCTGCCGCCGGCGAACCCGGCGGCGAGTAGGACGACCAGCCAGATCAGATAGCCGACCGACTGATGGCCGTCCTTGACCGCGGTCAGCGCGTCCTCAACGATCCCGAGACCCTGCGACAGGACGTCGACGAAGATGAAGGCCAGCACGCCGACCGCGAACATGGCGAGCGCCACCCGAGATCGGCTGTTCAGCAGCTGGAGCCGACCCACCGGCAGCCCGAGGAAGATCGTGAGGCCGGCGAGCGCGCCGAGAGCGATGGTCTGTGCGAAGGACAAGTGACCTACCGAATTAGGCGACCCTAATGCCGACCGCCCCGTGAGCCTACCAGATTAGGCCTCCCTAAGTCCAAGTTGGCCGGTCGGAGTTGCACGGTCCACCGGCGTATATACCCGCTCGCGGGCTTCCTTCCTGCCGCCTCAGGTATCCGAGTTGAAGTCGGGCAGGCCGAGCGACTGGAGCCAGTGGTTCACGGTGATGTTGAGTTGCGTGAACTCGCCCGTCCAGATCAGCACACCCATCCCGATCAGAACCACGCCACCGGCCCCGATCACGATGGCGTAGTGGCGGCGGACCACGGCGAACAGCGACGTCATCGTGCCGAAGGCGAGCCCGGTGATCAGGAACGGCACGGCGAGGCCGGCGCAGTAGATCGCGAGCAGGAAAGCGCCGTGCGCCGCCGAGTTCGACACGCCCGCCGCGGTGATGATCGCGCCCAGCGTCGGGCCCGTGCACGGGGTCCAGGCGAACGCGAACGCCGCTCCGGTCAGCACCGGGCCGCCCCGTCCGGCCCGCTCCATCAGCCGGCCGACGTGCCACTCGCGCGAGAGGCGCGGCACGAACGGGGCGAGCACGAACAACACGCCCATCACGACAATCAGGGCGCCGCACACCTTGAGCGAGGTGGGCCCCGTCAACGCGCCGCGCAGCGCCTGCTGCCCGAGCAGACCGAGCGCGATGAAGATGGCGGAAAAGCTCGCCACGAACGCCAGGCTCGGGCCGATCACCCGGCGCGGCCTGATCTCGGCCGGCGTGACGCCGGCCACGGCCGAGATGTAGCCGGGGACCAGCGGCAGCACGCAGGGGGAGAGAAACGAGATCAGCCCGGCTGCGAACGCCACCGGAATGCCAATGCCCGAGGAAGGGTCCATCTTGCTCGAATCCGAGGGTATCGCCGCCGCGTCGAACTCGCCCGCCCCAGATGCTCCCTGCCGTCGCCATCCGGCGGTGGTACGTTTGCTCGGCCATGGCCACAGCTATCTCAACTCTCAAGAACTTCATCGACGGCGAGTTCGTCGATCCCACCGACGGTCAGACCGAGCCGATCCTCAATCCCGCCACCGGGGAGGCGATCGCCGAGGCGCCCCTGTCCACTCCGGCCGACGTCGATCGCGCCGTGAGCGCGGCAACCGCAGCGTACGACGGTTGGGCCACCACCACTCCCGGCGAGCGCGCGCTCGCGCTGCTCAAGCTCGCCGACGCGATTGAGGAGCACGCCGACGAACTGGCCGAGCTCGAGTCCGACAACGCCGGGAAGCCGATCAATGCCTTCCGCGACGACGAGATCCCGTTCATGGTCGACAACCTGCGCTTCTTCGCGGGCGCCGCGCGGTGCATGGAGGGTCGCGCCGCCGGCGAGTACCTGAGCGGCTATACGTCGATCATCCGCCGCGAGCCGGTTGGCGTGGTCGGACAGATCTCGCCCTGGAACTATCCGCTGATGATGGCGGTGTGGAAGATCGGTCCCGCGCTGGCGGCCGGGAACACGATCGTGCTCAAGCCAGCCGAGACGACCCCGTTGACCACGCTGAAGATGGCCGAGTACGCCGCGGAGATCCTCCCCAAGGGCGTGCTGAACGTGATCACGGGCCACGGCGATCCGACCGGACGGGCGCTCGTCACCCACGACGACGTGCACATGGTGTCGCTCACGGGCTCTGTCGAGACCGGCAAGTGGATCGCCCGCGCCGCGGCCGACACCCTCAAGCGGGTCCATCTCGAGCTCGGCGGCAAGGCGCCCGTGGTCGTCTTCGACGACGTCGACATGTCGACCGCGCTCGAGACGATCGCCGGTACCGGTTACTACAACGCCGGGCAGGACTGCACGGCGGCCACGCGCGTGCTGGCCAGCTCCAGGGTCCTCGACGACGTCGTGAACGGCCTGGCCGACCAGGCCAAGGGGCTCGTCCTCGGCGACACCCGCTCCGCCGACACCACGCTTGGTCCGCTCAACTCGGCGCGCCAGCGCGAGCGGGTGGAGGGCTTCTTGGCGCGCAAGCCGGACCACGTGGAGATCGTCACGGGAGGGAACGAGCCCGACCGGCCCGGGTTCTTCCTCGAGCCGACCGTGGTCTCCGGGCTGCGCCAGGACGACGAAATGATCCAGCGCGAGATCTTCGGACCGGTCATCACAGTGCAGCCGTTCTCGCGACGAGGCCGAGGCGATCGCCTGGGCGAACGGAACGCCGTACGGCTTGGCTGCATCGGTGTGGACGCGTGACGTCGGCCGCGCGCTGCAGGGTGGCCAACGCGCTGCGCTTCGGCTGCGTATGGATCAACGACCACATCCCGCTGGCCTCGGAGATGCCCCACGGCGGCTTCAAGCAGTCGGGCTACGGCAAGGACCTCAGCATGTACGCGCTCGAGGACTACACCGAGGTCAAGCACGTGATGGTGTCGCTGTCCTGACGTCGGCACCGGTGGCAACTACCGGATTGCTCAACGATGCGAAACCTTCCTCCGGCGCACGCGTTAGAGTGAGCACGGGTTCTCAGGTGGAAGCGTCCGCACTCCCAAGCACCCGCAGCAGTAGCCCGGACTCGGACTTCTCTCGGCACGCCCCTCCTTCGCCTCCGCTCGGACGAGCAGCTCGTTGCGCTGTTCCGGGCCGGCCACGACGACGCGTTCCGGGTGATCCACGACCGCTACCGGCAGCGGCTGTTCGCCTACACGCGCCAGATGCTGCCGCATCGCCAGGATGCCGAGGACGCGCTGCAGGACGTGTTCGTGCGCGCCTACGCCGGCCTGCGCGCCAACCACCGCGAGCTGGCGCTCCGCGCCTGGCTGTACCGCGTGGCCCACAACCGCTGCATCGACGAGCTCCGGCGTCCCGCCCCGCCGCCGCCCGAGGTGCATCGCAGCTGCTGCGCGCGCCGGTGCACGACCCGATCGCCGAGGCCGACCAGCGCGAGTCGCTCAGGCGGCTGATCGCCGACGTCCGCCGACTGCCCGATCAGCAGCGCTCGGCGCTGCTCATGCGCGAGCTGGGCGGGATGTCCTACGCCGACATGGCCGGCCGCTCTGGGGGTCACGGTTCCCGCCGTCAAGTCGCTGCTCGTGCGCGCCCGGCTCGGCCTCGCCCAGGCGCTCGAGGCGCGTGACACCGCCTGCTCGGACATCCGCGAGGAGCTGATCGTCGCCCACGACCGCGGGCTGCGACCCAACGCCACCGCCCGGCGCCACATGCGCGACTGCGCCGGCTGCCGGGAGTTCCGCCACCAGCTGCGCGGGGTCAGCCGGCGGTTCGCCGCGATCGTCCCGACGCTCGGTCCGCTCGGCGTGCTGGCCAACGTGCTCGGCGTTCGGCGGGGCCGGCGGCGGCGCGGCCGGCGGTGCCCTGGCCGCCGGCGGTGCGGCGGGGGCCTCGACGGCGGCGGTCGTCGGTCGGCACGCTGAGCGCCGGCGCCGGCCACGTGGCGACGCTGCTGGCGGCCGCCGTGGTGACGGCCGGAGGCGCGGTCGAGCTCCAGCACACGCTGCCGGCGGCGCCGCCACAGCACCACCGCGCGCGCGCAGCTGCCGTCGCACCCGCCCGGCACCGGCGCCCACGCCCGCGGCGGCCACGAGCGCTCCGCTGACTCAAGCTCCGACTCCGGCGAGACCGTGCCCGCGACGTCAGCCGCCGATGGTCGTCCCGGCACGACCGCCCGCTCCCGCCGATCGCCCATGGAGCGAGGCCAGCGCCGACCTCTGCGACCCGCGACCGGAGCCTCGACTCACGATCCACCACCACGGTCTCGACAAGGTCAAGCTCCGCGCCACCGGTGGCATCTCCACCGAGATCAGCGCCGGCGGCGCCAGCCCCAGCGCGCCGACCGGCAGCCGGACGTCAAAGCCAACCGCGGCGGACGACGACATCGGCGACCGTCACCCCGACGTCGTCTACCTCGACCGGCGCCGTCATCCACGGAGCCGACTCAGCCGCCCAACGACGCGGCGACGACGACGACGCCGAGCGGCGAGCCCTCGGGTCGAGCCCGACTCGTCCGCCCGGCACGAACGCGGGCGGCGGGCGCAGGCACCACAACCGGGACGGGATCGTCGACGGGCAGCACCACCGGCGGGTCCCGACGCCCGCGCAGTGAGCTCGCTTACCGCGCCGGCATCGGAGACGACCGACACGCTACCTCGAGACCCTCGATCACGAGGACGTGGTGCTCCGGCGCGGCCGGCGCTCCGGCCTGTACACGTTCGTGGCTGTCCACTCGACCATCCGGGGACCATCGTTGGGCGGCTGCCGGATGTGGGGCTACGAGGATTCTCGCGAGGCGCTGCGGGATGCGCTGCGCCTCTCGCGCGCTATGACCTTCAAGTCGGCGGTGGCCGACCTTCCCCTGGGCGGTGGCAAGGGCGTGATCATGACTCCCCCGGGCGTCACGCTGCACGCGCGGCTGCGGACCGCCGCACTGCTCGACTTCGGCGACACCGTCGAGTCGCTCGGCGGCCGCTACATCACCGCGGAGGACGTCGGCACCTCGAGCCGTGACATGCGGATGATCGCCCAGCGCACCCGGCACGTGGCCGGGCTCCCGCGGCGCATGGACGGCTCCGGCGATCCGAGCCCATTCACCGCGTTGGGCGTCGAGTCGGCCATCCGGGCCTGCTGCGAGCGCGTGTTCGGATCCAGCTTGCTGCGCGAGCGCACCGTGGCCGTGATCGGGCTCGGTCACGTCGGGTCGCGGATCGCCAAGCGATGCGCTCGGGCCGGCGCCCGGCTCGTCTTGAGCGACATCGACCCGCGCAAGCGACGGCTCGCCGAGGAGCTTGGCGCCGGCTGGGTGTCGCCCGAAGGGCGCGCTCGAGGCCGACGTCGACGTGCGTCGCGCCCTGCGCGCTGGGCGGCATCCTCGACCATGAGACGGTCCCGCGGTTGCGCTGCCGGATCGTCGCCGGGGCGGCCAACAATCAGCTGGCCGGCGAGTCGGTGGCCGATCTCCTGGCGGCGCGCGGAGATCCTCTGGGCGCCCGATTTCGTGGCCAACGCGGGCGGGATCATCAACATCGCGGAGGAGCAGCACGGCTACGACGCGGCCGCCGCGCGCCGGCGGGTGCGGCGGATCGGCGAGATCCTCCTCGACATCTTCGATCGAGCCGATGCCGGCGGCACCACCCCGCTGGCGGCCGCGATGGACCTGGCCGGCGACCGCCTCGCCCGTCCTGCGCCAAGCTCCCGCCGTCCCGCGCAGAGCGCCCGACCCGCACGCAGGGCCCCAGCCCCTCTCGAATAGAACGTTCTATTTATTGCGGGAAGTCGGGCCTCTCCACGTTCGCCGGCAGCCGGTCCTCGTCGGCCAGCTTGTCCAGGTGGGCGGCCAGGGTCACCGTGGCGGCCGGTCGTAGCTCGGGCGGGACGTCGTCCCACGCCTCGTCGAGCAGTTCGTCCACGCTGCGTTTCCCGCGGTCCAGCGCCGCGAGGAGCCGACGCTCCCGATCCAGGCGGTGCGAGATGTACTCCTCGAGCTTGGCCCCGGGGTCGTCGACGGGCGGACCGTGACCGGGGCACAACACCGCGAGACGGCGACGCTTCAGCCGCGCCAGCGCGTCGAGGTAGGCGATGAGCGCGCCCGGATAGGGCGAGACGAACACGCTTCCCTCGCCGAGCACGGCATCGCCGGTGAGAGCGGCCGTGCCGGTGACGAAAGCGAGATGATCTGGCGTGTGCCCGGGCGTTGGCACGACCTCGAACGGGCCAAACGCGTCGCCGTCGGCGAGCGCGATGTCCACCTGGCCGCGAGCGGCGGCGGTCGGGGCCTGCCGATAACGGGCACGCAGCGCTCCGCACGGCCCCGGTGTGGTCGCCGTGGTCGTGGGTGAGCGCGATCCCGCCGAGACCGCCACGGCTTTCGACCTCGATGGTGAGCGCCATCACGTGGGCGTCGAGGGCGGGGCCGGGATCGACCAGCCAGGCGGGCTCGCGTCCCACGATCCACGAATTCGTCCCGCTCAGCGTGAACCGTCCCGGGTTGGCCGCGCGGATCCCGACGATGTCGTACTCGCGGAGTTCGATGCGGGTCATACGCCTCGTCAACCGAGGAGCGGTATGTCAGCGGTCAGCACCTCGGGGCCAGTCTCGGTCACCAGCACGTTGTTCTCGATGCGGATGCCGCCGAAGCCGTCCAGCGCGTCGGCCCGCTCCCAGCTCCACCTGACCGCGCAGCCGGGTGCGGGCGTCGGGATCTGCCAGCAGCGCGGGGACGAAGTAGATGCCGGGCTCGATCGTCACCACGTGGCCGGGCAGCAGCGGGAGATCGGCCCGCAGGCCGGGCAGCCCCGGCTCGGGCTCGCGCCCGGGCAGGACCTCGCCGGCGTCGCGCACCCCCAGGCCCACCATGTGGCCGACCCCGTGTGGGAAGAACAACGTGACCGCGCCGCTCTCCACCAGCGCTTCGGGCCGTCCGCTCAGCAGCCCGAAGTCGACGAGACCCTCGGCGATGAGGAGCGCGGCGGTGCGGTGCAACTCCCTGAACTCCGTTCCCGCTGCGCAGCGGCGCGTCGCGGCTTGGCCCGCTCGGTCCACCAGTTCGTGCAGCGCCGCCTGCTCACCGGTGAGCGAGCCCGACACCGGATACGTGCGGGTGACGTCGCTCGCGTACCCGCGGACCTCGCCGCCGGCGTCGATCAGTACGAGCTCACCATCGTTCAGCGCCTTGCTGGACGGGGCGAAGTGCAGCACGCCCGAGTTCCGGCCGCTGGCCACGATCGTGTCGAAGGCGAGAAAGTCCGCGCCGTGGCGAAAGAATTCGGCCTCCAGCTCGATCTGCACCTCGCGCTCGGTGCGGCCCGGCTCGAGCAGGCCGACGACCGATGCGAACCCGGCCGCGGTCGCCCGCTCGGCCGCGCGCATCCGCTCGAGCTCGAGGGCATCCTTCTCGCGCCGCACGTGGTTCAGCCCGCGCCGAAGCTCGGCACCGAGCTCGGCAGCCGGCGTCAGGCCCGGGACGGGTGCGCCAAGGTTCGCCACCGGTCGGCCGGCGCGCGCCGCGAGCCAGGCCTCGAAGCTCCCCGGTCCAGACGCCGTTCTGGCTCGTCTCATATGAACTCGCGCCCTCCCACAAGAGCTCCTCGCGCGACACCGGGGTGACGAAGTCGATCCAGCCCTCGTCGGCATCGAACGCGAGCACGCCGCCGGGCCGCTCTCGATCGGTCAGGTAGAAGTACTCGGAGTGGGCGCGAAACGGGTATGTCCGGTCGGCGCGGCCCGGGATCGGGATGGGATCGCCGGCGCCGGCGACCACCGCCTGCGCGCCCAGATTCCAGCGCTCGGCGACGGCTCGCCGCCGGCGCTCTATCTGCCTCGCGAGGTGGCTCTCCAAGAAATCGGGGCGCCCGGATTTGAACCGGGGACCTCACCGACCCGAACGGTGCGCGCTACCAGGCTGCGCCACGCCCCGAATGAGTCCAGTATTCCACAGGCAGGCTCAGCTCAGGCGGCTGCGAGCGACCCGGCGGCGTCCTGCGCCGCCGCACCGTTGCGCCGCGCCAGCACGGCGTAGCGCCGGCACGGCTGGCAGTGCGCGATGTGACGCTCCAGCTGCCGGCGCTCGCGGACACCCACGCGCCGGATCGCACGCCCCTGCTGGCTGTCGATGAGCAGGCGAGTCCGGGCGCAGCGACGCCCGCTGATCAGCTCTTCGTATTCCTCGGCCAGCCTGCGCCGGGCGCGGAACAGCGTGCTCTCCACAACCGGCCGGGACATGCCTAGACGCGCACCGATTTCACGGTAGGAGAGTCCCTCGAGCTCTCGCAGAACCAGGATGCGGCGATGCAGCTCGGACACCCCCCGGAAGGCGGCGCGCAGATCCTCGAACTGCTGCTTGCTCTCGATGACCGCATCCGGCCCGGGATCGGGGGCGAGCAGATCGCTGTCCGGCCATTCCTGCTCATCCTGGAGCGAAACCTCGAGGGTGCGCCGGGTCCGCCGCAGCTCGTCTATGCAGGCGTTTCTGGCGATCTGGTAGATCCACGGCTTGAACGCGATCGGTCGCTCGGTATCGCGCAGCCGCCGTAGAGCCGAGATGAACACTTCCTGGGTGACGTCCTCGGCGCGATCATGGTCGGCCAGGATCCGGCTCGCGTACCCGCGGATACGGCCCCGGTAGCGGGAGAAAAGCTGCTCGAACGCGCGCTCATCGCCGCGCCGGACCGCAGTGACCAGGTCGTGATCCCTGGGCACTTTGCCCCTGAGGGCGTCTGGAAGCAGCCGTGCCATCGCCAATTGGTCCCCTTTGCGCCGGGTTCGCCCCTAGCCGCCCGGACTCTACCGGGAATCGGCCATATGTCCAGAGCTTTTGTGAGCGTCGCTAAGGTTTGATCAAGCATCTGGCCGAAAGACTTATTGAGGTCATCCGACCCAAACGGCATACTTCGCGGCCTAACGGCAGGCGGTAAAGGAGGTCCAGCGACCGATGGCAATTCACCTCACCCCCACCGAGCTTGCGCGAGAGTCCGGTCTGGAGCGCCGGGACGTGATCGTAAAGTGCGTCGAGTGGGGGATCCCGATCTTCAACGGTCGAATCGACAAGACCCTGTTCCTCTCGAGCCTGCGCGAAATCACCGGTTCCGCCCCGCAGACTCAGCAGCCCCAGCTCGCTTAGCGGGAGTTCGCAGCCACCAGACGTTTTCCGGGGCCTCGCCTGTGCGGTGAGTCCCGTCTGATTCTGCACCGCCGGGAGCCCCGCGGCGTCGCCGGCTCGGCCCACCGGCCGTCTGACTCGACGGCCCTCTCCATACGACGCCCGAGGGCGTCCTAGTCCTGAGCCGACTGGCGCAGCAGCGTCGAGGTCGTCTGCTCGAGGATCTTCCGCCAGGCCCGCGTCTTCTCGCGCTCGGCCTCGAAGTGCTTGACCACCTTGCGCACTCTCGTCGCCGAGATCTCGATCCCGTGCCGGGCGCAGATGCGCTTGAAGCGCGGGTAGTCGTGCGCGAGCTTGAGCGTCACCGACTGGAACCCGTGGCGCGCGATGTCGACCCGCGAGGTGTAGTTCATGACGCTGGTCTGGAACATCAGTTCGTCGTTGGGCTCAGGTTCGACGAGGATCACGTCGACGCCCGGATATCGCTGTTCCCAGCGCCGTGCGAGGTCATGCAGACGCTGGTAGGCCAGCAGCTTGAAGGCCTGGTAGCCGATCTGCGGAAACCCCATGTCCGACACCCGCCGCGCCCGCGAACCGGTGATGGTCGGGATCCGCTTGTGAAAGTCGTTGACGAAGGGCACAAGCGGGTTGACCACAACGATGAACTTCGCGCCGGACTCGACCGCGATGTCGAGGTTCGTGGTGGAGACGATCCCCCCGTCGACCAGCTCCCGATCCTTGATCCGCACCGGCTTGAAGATCATCGGCAGCGCGCTCGAGGCGGCCACCGCGGTCGAGATCGGCACGTCGTCCCAGTCCTCGGCGCCGAACACGATGCGCTCGCAGGTGTCGAGGTCGGTGGCGGCCAGGTAGAGCTCTTTGTTCAGCAGCCGGAAGTCGTTGGTCCGGTCGGGGTCGGACAGGATCGTGCGAACGTAGCGCTCGATCCCAGCCTCCGAGTACAGACCCGACGGCAGCACCTCGGCCAGCCCGATTGCGATGTCCACGGCCGAGATCTGGCCCAGGTCCCGGACCAGCGACCGGACCAGCTGAGCCAGACGAAATGGGACCAGCACCCCCTTGGCGAGGAACTCGCGGTAGTTGGGGCGCAGGAGAGCGCTCACCCCCGCGTCCGGGAACGACGTCGGCACCTTCTGGACGATGACCCGCATCATCTCCTCGGGCGTGACCCCGTTCGCCACCGCGGCGGCCACGAAGGCCCCGGCGCTCGTGCCCACGTAGACGTCGAATTGGTTGACGGTCCGGTTCACCGAGAGCAGATCGAGTGCGCGCAGTGCCCCGATCTCGTACACGCCGCCGGTGAATCCGCCACCGCCGAGAACCAGAGCGGTCTTCGATCTGGCTCGCCGTGCCCGGCCCTGGGTATTGCGGGAGGCGGCACCTGGTCGGTCCGCGGCAGCGTCAAGCTTGACGACCTTGCCCATCCTATCTCGGGATTGTACGGAGCAGCCTGGTCGCCCGGACTGCGTGAAAGTACGGATGGCGTCCGTTTGTTCCCAATACAGGCGCGCCTCTGGCTCCCGGTGACATCGTCGCGCCGCTACTTTGACCGCCGCCCGTGGTTATATCCGCGGATGCGGGTGTTCCTGGCGACCATCGGGGCGACCGTCGCGCTGCTCGCCTCCGCGGCCACCGTCGCCGGAGCCCAGCCCGCCCCGCCCGCACAGCGCGGGCTCCAGCATGCGCTCTCACAGTCGATGGCCAAAATCGGCGCGAGCAGCGGGGCCTACGTGGTCGATCTCGACACCGGCCAGCCCCTGTTCGCCCAGGCGCCGAACACCGCCCGCTTGCCGGCCTCGGTGGAGAAGATCTACACCACCTCCACGGCGCTGATGGGACTTGGGCCCACCGAGACGTTCACCACCTCGGTGCTCGGCATCGGCTCCCGGGATCCCGCCGGCGTCTGGCACGGGACGCTCTATCTGCGCGGCGGGGGCGACCCGACCTTCGGCGCCGTCGGGTTCGACCGGGCCTGGTACGGCACGGGGACCACCATGCATGCCTTGGTCGCGGCGCTGCTCGAGGCAAACGGCCTGACCGGCGTGGACGGCCGGATCGTGGGCGACGAGTCGTACTTCGACTCGCTGCGCGGTACGCCGGCCACCGGCTTCGGCCGCTCTTCAGACGTCGAGGGCGAGCTCAGCGCGCTGGCCTATGACCGCGGCTTCGCCGACCTCCACGGCAATACGTTCCAGTCCCGGCCCGCGCTGGTCGCGGCCCAGGCGCTCGCCGGCGGTCTACGAGCCGCGGGCGTGAAACTCGGACCACACTTCCCGATCTCGACCGGCCGCACCCCGGCCGGCGCCACCGTGCTCGCCTCCGTCGAGTCGCCCACGGTCGCCACGCTGATCGCGCTGACCAACACGCCGTCGGACAACTACCTGGCCGAGATGCTGCTGAAGGACATCGGCGCCCGGTTGGGCGGCGGCGGCACCACAGCCGCGGGTGCGGCGGTCCTCCGCTCCGAGCTGCTCAGCAAGTTCGGGATCGCGCCACGGCTCAATGACGGCTCGGGCCTCTCGCGCTCCGACTCGACCTCGCCGGCTCAGGTGGTCACCGTGCTCCAGTCGATGGCGACCAACTCGGCCTTCTTCGACTCGCTGGCGCTGGGCGGCGAGACCGGAACGCTTGAGCACGAGATGAACGGCACCATCGCGCAGGGGAATTGCCGCGGCAAGACAGGGACGCTGCACGATGTGGCCAACCTGGCCGGCTACTGCCAGGCGCGCGACGGCCACACCCTCGCCTACGCGTTCATGGCCAACCGCCTGGGGAGTCCCGACTTCGTGCATAAGGTCGAGGCCGGGATGGCGGTGGCAATCGCCAAGTACAACGGCTGAGGCCCCGGCGCTCCCGGGTCTTCGCGGATCAGGCCAGCAGGCCCCGGCGCTCCCGGGTCTTCGCGGATCAGGCCAGGAGCCCGCGCAGCCCGGCCTCGTCGAGGACCGGCACGCCCAGCTTCTCGGCTTGGGCGAGCTTCGATCCCGCGCTCTCGCCGGCGACCACGTAGTCGGTCTTGCGAGATACCGATCCGGTCACCCGGCCGCCGGCGGCCACGATCATCTCGCTCGCCTGCTCGCGGGTCAGCTCGGGCAGCGTCCCCGTGAGCACGAACGTCTTGCCGGCCAGCGGCCCCTCGCCCGGCGGCGGTCCCTCCTCCTCCAGGCGCAGACCGCACTTGACAGCTCGTCGATGAGGATCTTCATCTGGTCGTCCTGGAGCTGCTCGTGGATCTTGGCGGCCATCTTCGGGCCGACTCCCTGGGCCTGCCCGATCTGCTCGGGATCGGCGTTCAGCAGCGCATCGATCGTCCGGAAGTGCTGGGCCAGGTTGCGGCCGATCACATAGCCCACCTCCTCGATCCCGAGCCCGAACAGGACCCGGCCGAACGGCTGGCGCTTTGAATCGGCGATCGCCTTGACCAGCTTGTCGGCTGACACCTGGCCGAAGCCGGGCTGCTCTGCGATCTGCTCGGGCTCCAGCCGGTAGAAGTCGGCCGCCGTCCGCACCCATCCGAGCTTCATGAACAGATCGACCTGCTTCTCGCCCAGTCCGTCGATGTCCATCGCGCCGGCGTAGTGCTTGAGCAGCTGCCAGCGCCGCCCGGGGCAGTCGCGGTTCGGGCAGCGGGTGAACACCGAGTCCTCCGGCTTGACCGTCGGTGTCTCGCAGATCGGGCACCGGCTCGGCGGGCTGGCCGGCGTTGGCCGGTCGGGTCGTTCGGCCACGTGCGGCGCCGGGCTGAGCACCTGCGGAATCACGTCGCCGGCGCGCAGGACGATCACCTCCTCGCCCTCGCGAATGTCCTTTCGCTGGAGGTCCTCCTCGTTGTGGAGCGTGGCCATCTTCACGGTCACCCCTCCCACATGCACCGGCTCGAGCATCGCGGCCGGGTGCAGGTCACCGAACTTGCCCGGCGCCCACACGATCTTGTTGAGCCTGGTCACCGCGGTGGTGGGCGGGAACTTCCAGGCGATCGCCCAACGAGGCTCCCGTCCGACCGAGCCGAGCCGGCGCTGCAATTCGACCTGGTTGACCTTGACCACGACGCCGTCGATCTCGAACTCGAGCGACCCGCGCCGCTCCTCCCAGGCGCGGCACTGCTTCACCACCTCGTCCTCGGCGTGAAGCTTCTTGACGTCGGGGTGAACGGGGAAGCGGTGGTTGCGCAGCCATTGCAGGGCGTCCCAATGCCCGTCGAAGGCGATCCCTTCGGTGGCGCCGATCGCGTAGCACCACAGCGACAGCGGTCGATCCGCGGCCAGCTTGGGATCGAGCTGGCGAATCGTCCCCGCCGCCGAGTTGCGCGGGTTCATGAAGGTGGAGAGGCCGGCCTGGGCGCGCCGCTCGTTCAGGGCGGCGAAGTCCGGGAGCGACATGTAGACCTCGCCGCGGACCTCGATAAGTGGAGGCGGATCCGCGTCGTCCAGCCGCAGGGGGACGGCGGGGATCGTGCGCAGGTTGTGGGTCACGTCCTCGCCGATCTCGCCGTTGCCGCGCGTCGCGCCCCGCTCGAACACCCCGTCGCGGTAGATGAGCGAGATGGCCAACCCGTCGATCTTGGGCTCGGCCACGTACTCGAACTGCGGATCTGTGATCCCCTCGCGCGCCAGGAAGTTACGCATGCGCTGAATCCAGGCCGTGAGATCCTCGGCCGAATGGGCATTGGCCAGCGACAGCATCGGCTGCGGGTGGCTGACCTTCTCGAGCTCGGACACCGGCACGGGCGCAACCCGCTGAGTCGGCGAGTCGAGGGTGACGAGCTCTGGATGCTCCTCCTCGAGCGTCTTGAGCTCGCCCCACAATGCGTCGTACTGGTCGTCGCCGATCTCGGGGTCGTCCAGGACGTAGTAGCGGTAGGCGTGATAGTCGATCGCCTTCCTGAGCTCGGCCGCGCGCTTGGTCGCTTTCTGACTCGTCGCGGTCACGCCTCGGTCACCTCGCTCGCCGCCGGCCCGCTCATGCCGCTCTCCACCCGCTCTCCCACCTCGCTCGCCGCCGGCTGGACCAGCCGTTTCAGGTCGTAGCGCTCGAGCACCGACAGACCCTCTCGGTCGGTCAGGTCGAAGTGGACGGGCGTCACCGCGATCTTGCCCTGCGCCACCGCGGCCAGGTCCGTCCCACTCTCATCGCGCTCGTAGCTGGCGTCCCCGTAGATGCGGTACTGGCGCCGGCCGCCGGCCTCGTCGACCAGCGAGAGCTCGTCGCGATAGACGCGCTTGCCGAGGCGCGCCACCTCGACGCCCGTCGGCGCGGCGCCGGGAACGTTGATGTTGAGCAGCGTCCCGGTGGGCAGGGGCACGCGCCCGAGCTCGGCGACCAGGCGCGCAGTGAAGGTGGCCGCAACCTCGAACTCGAACGCGGTGCCGACCTTGAAGTCCAACTCGAGCGCGCTCGACTGCTGCGATACGGCGATCCCGGGCAGCCCCAGCACGATCGCCTCGAGCGCTGCCGCCACCGTTCCCGAATAGGTGATGTCGTCGCCCAGGTTCGAGCCGTGGTTGATGCCGGACACGACCAGGTCGGCCTCGAACCCTTCGACCAGGCCCAGGTTGGCCAGCCGGACGCAGTCGACCGGGGTGCCGTCGGTCGAGTAGCCGACCGTGCCGTCGCCGAAGTCCACCTCCTGCACCCAGAGCGGACGCCGGGTGGTGATCGACCTCGCCATCGCGGAGCGGTTGCCGTCCGGGGCAATCACGGCCAGCTCGACCCCGTCCAGGTCACGCAGAGCGCAGCGAAGCGCCTGCAGGCCATCGGCCTCGATGCCGTCGTCGTTGGTGAGCAGAACCCGCATCCGGTTCTGATGCTATCCGCGGGTCCTGCCGGCAAGCGCGCGGCCCATGTCCGCCCCGCCAAAGATCGCCCGAGGCGCTATCAGCGGATCGGGCCGCCGTCTGATCTTCACTAAAACACGGTCCGATCTTCACTAAACCACCCTATTCCTACCCAAAGCGAAAGCTTTTGGGGAGTAGAAGTTGCGCCGCCACGCACCGTTAGGTGTTCCGTAGTTCTGTGGGTCAAACGACTTTGCGTGGGTGTCTTTGACCGCCGCGTCGTGCGGGGGTCGCGTTCGTTGGAGGTTCGTCCAGTGCGACTGTCGACACTGCAATCGACTGCATTCTTGTCCATCGGAAGCCGGCCGACCCGAGGCCGGCGGCGTCGCGATCGGCGCCGAGCGCTCGGGCGCAGCCTGATCGTGCCCGCCGGAGGGGTGATTCTGGGCGTGGTGCTATTTGGCGCCGCGCTCGTCCCGTCGTCGGCGCTGGCGGCTCCGCCGGATGTGACCTGGAGCGGTTTGATGCCCTCCTCGAGCGACGGCCAGCGCTGGACGCACGCCGGCAATTGGGTCGGCACTCGGATGCCGGCCGCCGCCGTCGGAGCGATCCATTTCCCGGCGTTGACGGATCCTGCATGCGCCGCCCGTAATCCGACCGCGACCTGCTACTGGGGCACCAACGACATGGGCGCGGTGGGCGCCACCGGCCTCGCCATCGATGACGGGGTCCCGTACTACATGACCGGCAATCAGATTGCGTTGGGCGCAGGCGGCATCACAGCCACCCCATCGCCCATGATGGCACAAGCGGTGCCTCGCCCTATCTCGCGGTTCCCCTGAGGCTGACCGCGCCGCAGACCTGGTCGATCACCGGCGGCCCTCAGAATCAGCAGCTTGCCCTGGCCGCGCCGGTGGCCGGCGGTTCGAACGCGGTCACGATCGCCCTCAGCAACCAGACGTACCTCGGTCTCTACGCCGATACCGAAGCCGGTGCGGTCACGGTGACCGGCAGTGGCCATCCGTCCACGCTGCAGATCGGGTTCCCCAGAATCCCGGCGCCCTGAACGGAGCCAACGGCAATCCGGTCAGGGTGAGCGGCGGTGTCAAGCTGGTGGCCGATCCCGCGAGCACCGGCTCGCTCACCGTGAGCGGCAGTGCACTTCAGGTCGGGGGTGCGGTCGACGGCGGCTCACTCAGCGTCAAGGGCGGGGTCACCGTCGACTCGACCAGTACCGTCTCGCTGTACATCCATCGCCCCGGCACGAGGGCGGGCACGGACTTCTCGCAGCTCGACCGCGACCGGGAATGTCGATCTGGGCGGCGCGACACTCGACCTGGGCGGGCAGACGTTTATCGGCGAGGTCCCGTCCTGCCCGGCCCTCACTCCCGGAGACGTCGACACCCTCGTGAAGACGACAGGGTCGCTGTCCGGCACGTTTGCTGGAGTTCCCGACGGAGCCACGGTCGCGCTCGACTGCCCCGAAGGCGGTTGCCCGCGCCGACGGTCAGGATCAACTACACGGCGAACTCGGTGACCGCGACGGTGCTGAGCCCGGCGGCACACCGACGGCTACCACCCTTGTGGCCGACGCTCCGAGCGCCTTGACCACCAACCAAGCCGTCACGCTCACCGCGACCGTGTCCGCGGACTCGGTCCCAGCCGGCGCGGTGGAGTTCGACACCGAGGGAACGCCGATCCCGGACTGCATGAATCAAAAGCTCGTCCGCGGGGCCGACTCCGCCACCGCCACCTGCCAGACGGGTTTGCCGGCCGCCCCCGGGGGTGAGACGATCACGGCGGAGTTCAGGCCCATGGATGGCGCTGACTTGCAGGGCTCGACGGACGGGACCGAACTGGTGGTCGACAAGGGCGCGACGGCGACGGCCGTGTCGGTGTCGAATGGCACCCCACCGGTCGGCGAGCCGGTGACGTACACAGCCACCGTCGCGCCGGATCAAGCCGGTTTCGTGGAGCCGCTGGGCGCGGTGCAGTTCCTCGACGGGGGAGTGCCGATCGATGCCTGCTCCGATCAGTCGCTGAGCGCAACCGAATCGTCCTCGCTGGCGACGTGCACGCTCAGTTACGGGGCGCTCGGTTCGCACAGCATCACGGCGACATATGCCGGTGACGACAACTTCACCGGCTCGAGCACATCCGCGGCGCAGACAGTGACGGTCCAGCCGGCGCTCAGTTCGAGCAACTCGAGTCCGCCGGTGCCTATCAGCTCGCCGGCGATACACACGCCGACTCCGGCGCCGCCGGGGACTGCGGCCTCCTCCCCACGCTGCAAGCTCGCGCTTCGGACAAATCGCGTCTCGCTGGTTAGGCGCACCCACAGCCGGCACTCCAAGCCCAAAGCGGGGATGCTGACGCTGAGCGTCAGCTGCGACCAGAGCGCCACCGTGACCCTGCAGGGCACGGTAACGCGGCTGCCCGGAGGCGCCGCCGTGCGACAGGGCACGATCTTCCGGCTGAGGGCGGCGCACGCGGCGCTGCACGCGGGACGGGCGCGAGATCTCGTGATCAGGCTGCCCGGTCCGGCCCTACTTCCGCTTCGCCGCGGGAGCCGGGAGGTGGCGGTGTTCACGCTCAGCGCTACGAATGCCAGCGGCACGACGCGCGTTCAATTGAGGGCTCCGTCGCTGAAGTTGTGACGGCCTGGGACTCACCCGCCGGCGGTTGGCGACGGGGCGCTCTCACCGCCGGCGGGGTCCCGTAGCACCCGTTCCCCGCCGTATCCCACCCCGGCGAGGTACAGCCCGTGCGCCGGCGCCGTCCGGCCCGCCTGCGACCGTGGCCGCCCGTCCAGCAGCGCGGCGAAGTCCGTCACCGACCGCCGACCTGCGCCGACCTCGAGCATCGTCCCCACCAGCACGCGGTTCATCTGGCGCATGAACGCGTCGGCCTCGATCCAGAACTCGAGCACGTCCGCCGCTCGGACGCCCACCGCCAGAACGCGCCGAACACCTCGCCGCGAGAACCGCTCGTGGTACGTATCGGTCGGGGTGAACGCGGTGAAGTCGTGCTCGCCGACCAGCGCCGCCGCGCACGCGTGCAGACGCGCCGAGATCGAGGCGCCTGCGGCCACCACAGCGCCCGGCCGCTGCTCGAAGGCCGACCGCGCGCCCCGCGCCAGCACCCGGTAGCAGTACGCCCGCGAGGTGGCGTCGCGCCGCGCATCGAACCCGGGCCCGCGTCGATGCACGCCAGCGCCGCCACATCGTCGGGCAGCAGCGCGTTCAACGCGCGCACCGGCGCCGGCGCCCCGGAATACGACGCGACCTGCCCCCAGCGCGTGCACGCCGGCGTCGGTCCGTCCCGCCACCGTCAGCGGAACGACCGGTACACGGAGGAGCAACCGCACAGCGCACGCTCGACCTCCTCCTGAACCGTGCGAGCGACCCGGCTGGCGAGCCCAGCCGGCGAAGCGGGTGCCGTCGTATTCGAGATCCAGCCGGAGCCAGGCTAGACCAGCTCCAGCAGCACCATCTCGGTCGAGTCCGACCGCCGCGGCCCCAGCTTCAGGATCCGCGAATACCCGCCGGGCCGCTCGGAATACCGCGGCGCGATCTCCTCGAACAGCTTGTAGACCATGAACTTGTCCTGCCCGAGCGCCGACAGGGCCTGCCGGCGCGCGTGCAGGTCGCCGCGCTTGGCGAGCGTGATCAGCTTCTCGAGCTCGGGCTTGACCGCCTTGGCCTTGGCCTCGGTGGTCCGGATCCGCTCGTGCGCGATGACCTCCTTGGACAGGTTCATCAGCAGCGCCTTGCGGTGCGCCGCGTCACGACTCAGCTGATATCGGTTCCGCTGGTGTCGCATCTCGACTCGGACAGACTACTCGTTCCGCAGCCCGAGACCCCGCGCGTGCAAGGTCTCGATCACCTCGTCGATCGACTTCTTGCCGAAGTTCGGGATCGCGGCGAGCTCGGACTCGCGTCTTCGACACCAGATCGCCGACGGTCTGGATCCCCGCCCGCTTCAGGCAGTTGTACGAGCGCACGCCCAGCTCGAGCTCCTCGATCAGGATGTCGTCCATCGCGTTCGGCGGCCGCGACGGCGCGCCGCACGGCGCCGCCCATCCCCGGCTCCAGCACGCCCGGCGCGCCGGCCTCGCGCAGCTCGACCACCCGGTCGGCGTCGGTGAAGATCGCCAGCTGCTAGATCAGGATCTCGGCGGCCTCGCGCAGAGCGGCGTGCGGATCGATCGACCCGTCGGTCTCGATGTCCAGCGTCAGCTTGTCGTAGTCGGTCCGCTGCCCGACGCGCGCCTGCTCGACGTTGTAGGCCACGCGCCGCACGGGCGAGAAGATCGAGTCGATCGGGATCACGCCGATCGGCTGGTCGGGCGACTTGTTCTCCTCCGCCGGCCGATAGCCGCGACCACGCCCGATCGTCAAATACACCTCGAGCTTGGTCTTCTTCTCCAAGCGTCGCGATGTGAGCGTCGGGGTTCAGGATCTCGACGCCGGACGGCAGGTCGATGTCCTTGGCGGTGATCTCACCCGGGCCGGTCACGACCAGCGGAGCCTCGATTTCCGTCGCGTCCGAGTGCATCCGGCACACGACGCCCTTCAGGTTCAGGACGATGTCGGTCACGTCCTCCTTGACGCCCCGGATCGTCGAGAACTCGTGGGCCACGCCTTCGATCCGCACGGAGGTCACGGCCGCGCCCGCCAGACGATGACAGCAGCACGCGCCGAAGGGAGTTGCCGAACGTGTAGCCGAAGCCCCGATCGAGCGGCTCGATCGTGAACGACCCTCGGTTGTCGTCGACACTCTCTGCGGAGATTCGGGGGACTTGGAAGTCGAGCATCAGGGTCCTAACGTCGTGGGTTACCTGCCGCCGTCACTGGGCGGCTGTCAAGCGCCGCGCAATGCCCACCGGCCGCGCGGCGAAAAGCTTTGTTTCTACTTCGAGTACAGCTCGACGATCAGCTGCTCCTGGACGGGAGCGGCGATCTCCCGGCGCTCGGGCTTGCGCAGCACCTTGGCCGTGAGCGAGTCGTGATCTGCCTGTAGCCATGCCGGCACCTGACCGGTCAGCTCGGTCGCGTCGCGGATCACCTGCGCCGGCCGTCGAACGCGGATGGATCGCGATCACGTCGTTGTCGCGCAGCTGGTAGCTCGGGCACGTTCACGCGCCGGCCGTTGACCGTCCAGTGCCCGTGCAGGATCAGCTGCCGCGCCTGGCGCCGCGAGGCCGCGAAGCCGAGCCGGACGAGCACGTTGTCGAAGCGGCACTCGAGCATCCGCAGAAGGTTCTCGCCGGTGATCCCGGGCTGGCGCGATGCCTTCTGGTAGTAGATCCGGAACTGCTTCTCGAGCACGCCGTAGTAGCGCTTGGCCTTCTGCTTCTCGCGCAGCTGGACCCGGTACTCGCTCTGGCGCATGGCGCCCGCGGCCGTGCTCGCCCGGCGGATAGGAGCGCCGCTCGACGCCGCACTTGTCGGTCAGGCACCGCTCGCCCTTCAGGAACAGCTTCTGGCCCTCGCGCCGGCACTGCTTGCACTGGGGTGACGGTGTCACGGGCCATCAGACACGCCTCCGCTTCCGGGGCCGGCAGCCGTTGTGGGCCTGCGGGGTGACGTCCTTGACGCCGGTCACCTCGAGACCGGCCGCCTGCAGCGAGCGGATCGCCGTCTCCCGGCCCGAGCCGGGGCCCTTGACGAACACCTCGACCCGCTGCAGGCCGTGCTCGATGCCCTTCCGGGCCGCCGCGTCGGCGGTCACCTGGGCCGCGAACGGGGTCGACTTGCGCGAGCCCTTGAAGCCCGCGCCACCGGCCGACTCCCACGCGATCACGTTGCCCTCGCGGTCGGTCAACGACACGATCGTGTTGTTGAACGAGGTCTTGATGTGGGCCTGGCCGATCGGGATGTTCTTGCGGACGCGGCGTCGCCCGCGCTGAGGTCGCCTGGGAGCTGGCACTCACTTCTTGGTCGCCTTCTTCTTGCCGGCCACCTGCATCCGCTTGGGCCCTTGCGCGTGCGCGCGTTGGTCTTGGTGTTCTGGCCGTGCACGGGCAGCCCACGCCGGTGGCGCAGCCCGCGGTAGCAGCCGATCTCCTGCAGGCGCTTGATGTTCTGGGAGCGCTCGCGCCGCAGGTCGCCCTCGACCGTGACGCCGGAGTCGATCGCCTCGCGCAGGCGGATGACCTCTTCCTCGGTCAGGTCGCGCACCTTGCGGTCGGGCTCGATCCCGAGCTCGGCCAGCAGCTTGTTGGAGGTCGGAGCGGCCGACCCCGTAGATGTAGGTCAGGCCGATCTCGACGCGCTTGTTGAGGGGGATGTTGACACCGGAGATGCGTGCCATCTCAACCTTGCCTTTGCTTGTGACGCGGATTCGAGCAGATCACGAGGACCCGCCCGTTCCGGCGGATGATCTTGCACTTCTCGCACATCGGCTTGACCGACGGTCGTACTTTCACGCTCGTTTCGCTCTCGTCGCCTGTTTGAAACCAGTAGTTCCCGCAGCCCGGCTCTGGCGACCGTTCCGGCCGCCGCTACCGACCTGCAGACCGCCCCGCAGCGCGCACGCAAATCGCGCTGCGGGCGCAACGAGCGATGTTAGCAGGGGTGCGCCGAAGCGCCGCCGTTGGGGATGGGCCTCGCTCGGGAATCCGGCGCCGCCCGGAATCGTGGGCCGTGCGGTGCGAGGGCCGGATTCCCCTAGCTCGGCGTCCCTGGGGCCGTTCCGCCGGGCATCCACGCGCCGGCGGGTGTCACCCACAGCCGGACGAGGGCCTCCCCCGGCCCCACGGATGCCGCGAAGCGGCCCAGAAAGCCCTTACGCGGCCACGCGCCCGCCCTTGGCCTCGTGCCAGGGCGTCAGGATCCGCGGCCCGTCCGCGGTGATCGCGATCGTGAACTCGAAGTGAGCGGCCAGCGATCCGTCCTGGGAGTAGATCGCCCAGTGGTCGTCGCCCACCCGGACCGCGTGCCGGCCGGCGGTGACCATCGGCTCGACCGCCAGCACCATCCCCTCCTCGAGCGGGATCCCGGTCCCCGCGTTGCCGTAGTTGGGGATCTGGGGCTCCTCGTGCATCTCGCGCCCGACCCCGTGGCCGACCAGCGAGCGGACGATCGACAGCCCGGCGGCCTCGACGTGCTGCTGGACGGCGTGCGAGACGTCGCCCAGCCGGTTGCCCACGCGGCACTGCTCGACCGCGAGGAACAGCGACTCCTCGGTGACCTGCAGCAGCTTGGTCGCCACCGGGCTGATCGGCCCGACCGGGAACGTGCGGGCCGCGTCGGCGACCCAGCCGTCGTAGACCACCCCGATGTCGACCGACAGGATGTCGCCGCGCGCGAGCGCGTAGGGACCCGGGATGCCGTGCACGATCATCTCGTTGGGCGAGGCGCAGATCGATCCGGGGAACCCGCGATAGCCCTTGAAGGCAGGCGTGGCGCCTTGGGAGCGGATGAACTTCTCGGCCGCCTGGTCGAGCTCGGCGGTGGTGACTCCGGGCCGGATCTTGCCGGCGAGCAGGTTCATCGTCTTGACGAGGATGGCGCCGGCGGCGGCCATCCGATCGATCTGCTCCGGGGTCTTCTTGATGATCACACGTCTTCCTCGAGGCGCAGCGTCGCGATCACGGCGCGGATGTGGTCGTGCACCTCGGCCGGACCGCGCGTCCCGTCCACGCGACGCAGGATTCCCTTCTCATCGTAGTAGCCGATCACCGGCTCGGTCTGCTCGTGGTAGACCTGCAGCCGGTTCTCGATCACCTCGGGCTTGTCGTCGTCGCGCTGGACCAGGCGCGAGCCGTCCTGGTCGCACACGTCGTCGTGCTTGGGCGGGTCGAACTCGACGTGGTAGTTGTGGCCGGCCTTGACGCACACGCGCCGCCCGCTGAGCCGGCTCACCACCTCCTCGTCGGGGACGTCGATGAGCAGCACCGCGGTGATCCGCCGGCCAAGCTGCGAGAGTTGCTTGTTGAGCGCCTGCGCCTGCGCCACCGTGCGGGGAAAGCCGTCGAGGATGAACCCGTCCTGCGCGTCCTCCGTGCTGGAGGCGCTCGGCCGCCATCGCCACGATCAGGTCATCCGGGACCAGGTCGCCCCGGTCCATGTACTCCTTGGCCTTCTTCCCGAGGTCGGTGCCCTCCTTGACATTCGCCCTCAGCATGTCGCCCGTGGCGATGTAGGGCAGCTGGAAATCAGAGCGCAGGCGCTCCGCCTGCGTTCCCTTCCCCGCGCCCGGCGGCCCGAACAGGATCAGGTTGATCTCTGACACGAGGGGCTCACTGTATCGGGACGGCCCGCGCGAGTGGAATGCATCGGGCCCGAGCCACCAAGAAAAGGCTCGGGCCCGATACGTCTCGGTCGGTGCGGAACCGCGACTCTCGCCGAGCCGACCACGATCTTCGTGGTCCTCCTCGGCGTCTGCCCCAACGGCGGGCGCCCGGGTCGGCATCCATGCCGACCCACCCCCACAGCGCTGCCAAGGTCGCGCCGCTTTCCCCGACGCCTCCCTAGATTCGCCCCCACCATGGGCCGCCGCCCCCACGCGTTCGGCGGTCCAGCCACTTGGTCCTGCTGCCCCCACTTCGGTCTTTTCAGCCCCCGAGCCATCCGCGCGCGGCAGTTGCCACCGAGACGGATCCGCGCCCCCGCGATCCGTCCAGTCTCCGTAGCGTGTTGGCTCATCTCGGTCATGCGACGGTGGTAGCTAACTACAGCTCCAGGTCCCTCGCCCCAGGGAGCACCCCCAGTGTTTCGACGCCGGCGTCACCCGAGCTCCGCGCCGCCTCGATGGCGGCGACCAGCTCAATCCACCCGGTGAAGGGCTGCGAGCGCTGCGACCCGTTCGTGACCGAGCCGCTGATCGGCTCGGAGTCGATGTGGATCGCCAGCTGCAGGTGAGTCGTGCCCCTCGTCACGACCGAAATGTTCACGTCGTGACACAGATTTCGCACCAGGCAGGCACCCCAGGATTAGTAAGGATTAGCCCCAAATCCAATCGGGGTACATTGCTCCATATGCCGGTGCGGGAGGCGCCCGACAGACGTGGCCGGCCCCTGCGTGGACGCACGGGGCTCCTGGAGCGGGACTCCCCGCTCCAGGCGATCACTGCTGTCCTCGATTCACTTGCTGCGGGGAGCGGCGCGGCGCTCCTGCTCGAGGGACACGCCGGGATGGGTAAGACCAGGCTGCACGAGGCCGCCCTCGACGAGGCCCGGCGACGTGGCGTCCGCGTGCTCCGCGCGGCTGGGGCCGAGCTCGAACAGAACGTCGCGTTCGGTGTCGCTGGGCAGCTTGTTCGCACGTTCTTGCACGATCTCCCCGAGCAGGCCCGCCGCGCCTTCCTGGCCGGCGCACCCGAGCGGGTGCGTTCCCTGGCCGGGACCCGGGACGAGCTGTCCGAGCATGGCGAGGCCGACGATCTGACCGTGTCGCACGGGCTGTTCGCGGTGATGGCGGGGGTGGCGGAGTCGCGTCCCACGCTCCTGGCCATCGACGACCTGCACTGGACCGATATCGCCTCCCTCGAGTTCGTTCTCTATGTCCTGCACCGCCTCGACGAGCTCCCGGTGGCGATGGTGATGACGCGCCGCCCGGGCCCGGCGGGCGAGAGTTCCGACGCGCTCGACCGAATCGCCAGCCACCCCCGCGTCCAGGTCGAGAGCCTGACGCCGTTGGGCAGCGAGGCCGTCGAGGAGCTCGCCCGGGACGCCCTGGGGAACGGACGGACCGACGACGCGCTGGTCGAGGCGTGCGTCGAGGTGACCGGCGGCAACCCGTTCTACGTCCACGAGCTCCTGTTGGCCCTGGGCGAGGACCCGAACGCGCCGGGCGCCGAACTCACCCGACGGGTTCGCGCGCTCGCCCCCGATGCGGTGACCCGTACGCTGCGGGTCCGGGTCGGACGGCTGGGCGAGAACGCCGCTGCGCTGGCCCGCGCGGTGGCCATCCTGGGTGCCGAGGTTCCGCTGCGGCGGGCGGCCGCGCTGGCGGGGCTCTCGCTCGAGGCCGCGGCGGCGGCCGCTGACGCGCTGGCCGGCGCCGAGGTGCTCCTCGCGCGCCAGCCGCTTCGCTTCGTGCACCCGCTCGTCCAGCACACGATCGCGCAGGACGTCCCGCCGTTCGACCGCGGTAGCCGGCACCTCGACGCCGCGCGGCTGCTCGACGCCGACGGCGCCGATGTCGAGCTGGTCGCCGCCCATCTGCTCCTCGGCCACGCCGGCGGCGATCCCTGGGTGGTCGAGCAGCTCCGCGCTGCCGCCCGCGAGGCCCGGGCTCCGCAGCCCGCCGTGCGTTATCTCAGGCGCGCGCTCGATGAGCCACCGGCGCCCGAGCTGCGCCCCGACGTCCTCGCCGAGCTCGGGGCGGCCGAAGCCGCGCTGGCCCAGCCTGTCGCCGCCGAGCATCTCGCCCAGGCGGCCGCCGCCGTGAAGGATCCCCGCCGCCGCGCCGAGCTGGCCCTCCAGTTGGGTCGCGCGCTCGACGCCCAGGCCCGGCATGAGGAGGCGGCGCAGGCCTACGACGCCGCCCTGTCCGAGCTGCCGCCGGCACCGGATGATCCGGAGGAGCTCGAGCTGCGGGACCAGCTCGAGGCGAGCTTCATCACCACCGCGGCGATGATTCCCGATCTTCAGCCGCTGGCCGTCGAGCGCTCGGCTCGTGTGGTCGCGAACGCGGCCAAGGGGCCCCGCACTCAGGGCCAGCGACTGCTCCTGGCCCAGGCGTCGCTGCATGCGACGACGACGGGCGAGTCGGCCCACAACGCGGTCGAACTGGCCGAGCGGGCGTGGGACGGCGGCCGGATCCTCGTTCAGGCCAACCCCCAGTGGATCGGCTGGAGGATGGTCGCGGCATCGTTTCTGCTGAACGGCGAGTTCGAGAGCGCGCTCGCGGTCACCGACGCCGCCCTGGAGGATGCGCGCCGCCGCGCCTTGCCGCTGGCCTTCGCCACCGTTAGCTACGTCCGGGGCTTGCCGCTGCTCTGGCAGAGCCGCGTGACCGATGCCCTGGCCGACCTCGAGCTCGCCCGCGACGCCCGGCGCTATGGATGGCGCGAGTTCGCCCGCTCGGCCGCCGCCCACTACGCGCTGTGCCTGATCGAGCGCGGGGGAGCTCGACCGCGCTGAGGAGGTGCTCGGCGAAGACGGCCCACTCGACGAACCCCAGAACATCGAGGACGTGCTGCACATGTACTCGCTCGCCGAGCTGCGGCTGGCCCAGGGGCGGCCGGCCGAGGCGTTCGAGGCGGCGCTGGCCGTGGGCGAGATCGGCGAGCGCACCGTCCGCTACCTCGGCTACTGCCCGTGGCGCGGCACCGCGGCTCAGGCGGCCGTGATGCTCGGAGACCGCGACCGGGCACTCGAGCTGGCCGACGAGGCGATGGGCCGAGCGGAGCGCACCGACGTGCTTCACCACCGGATCCGGGCCCACCGGGTGCTCGGGCTGTGCGAACAGGGGTCCAAGGGCCTGCGCAGCCTGCGGGCGGCGGTCCGCCTGGGATTGGACGCGCCGCCGCGCCTCGAGACGATCCGCGCTCTGATCGACCTGGGCGCCGCGCTCCGGCGCGAGAACCGCCGCACCGAGGCCCGCGAGTGGCTCGAGCGGGGTGCCGATATGGCCGTGCGCGGCGGCGCGATTGCCCTGAACGAGCGCGCTCGGGTGGAGCTGGCGGCCACCGGCGCACGACCCCGGCGCGAGGCGCTCCTGAGCGGGCCGGCGTCACTGACGCCGTCAGAGCGCCGGATCGCCGAGCTGGCCGCCACCGGTCAGTCGAACCGCGAGATCGCCCACGCGCTGTTCGTCACGCCCAAGACCGTCGAGTACCACCTGCGCAACACGTACCGCAAGCTCGACATCCAGACCCGCCAGGAACTCGCCGAAGCACTCAGCGCCTAGCGGCCCCCAGGCCACCTCACACCGGGAGGAGGGGGGGCGCAATTTCCGCCAATGAAGGGAATCCGGGCGCCGAGTGACGGATTCTGCCTCTTGCAGAGGCAGAATCCTACAAACCCACGCCACGTTGGCCGGTAATGGCGGAATTTGCACGTCGGAGGAGGACCGCCAGGAGAGGCCGTACCTCTCCCGCCCCGGCTCCCCGGGCCAGCTACTTCAAGAAGCCTTCGTAGTTCCGCATCATGAGCTGCGCCTCGAGCTGTTTCATCGTGTCGAGTGCGACGCCGATGACGATCAGGATCGAGGTGCCGCCGAAGAAGAAGTTGGCCGACGTCTGGTTGATCAGGATCGTCGGCAGCGCGGCGACCGCGGCCAGGAACAGGGCCCCCGGGAAGGTCAGCCTCGCCAGGATGCGATCCAGGAATTCGGCGGTCGGTCTGCCTGGCCTCACCCCCGGGATGAAGCCGCCGTACTTGCGCAGATTCTCGGCCTGGTCGACCGGGTTGAAGGTCACCGCGGTGTAGAAGTAGGTGAACAGGATGATCAGCAGGCTCTCGCCGAGCACGTAGTGCCAGCCCTGGGGGTTGAAGAAGTTCTGGACGTCGGTCGCGAAGTTGTTGCGGTTGTGCCCGAGCAGCGAGCCGATGGTGGGCGGGATGGCCATCATGCTGGCGGCGAAGATGACCGGGATCACGCCGGCCATGTTCACGCGCAGGGGCAGGTAGGTCTGGCTCCCGCCGGTCATCCGCCGGCCGATCACCCGTTTGGCGTACTGGACCGGGATGCGGCGCTGGCCCTCCTGGACGAACACGATCGCCGCCACCACGCCGAGCACGATGAACGGCATGATCACCCGGAAGACCTGATCGGGGTTGTTCCACCACGCCTGGATGCCGTGGGGGATCCGGGCCACGATCGAGGCGAAGATCAGCAGCGAGATCCCGTTGCCGATACCCCGCTGGGTGATCAGCTCGCCCATCCACATGAGCAGCACGGTGCCCGCAGTGAGCGAGATCACGATCAGCAGCACCTTGGCCAGGTTGAAGTTGTTGATCACCGAAACGCCGGCCTGCTGCTCGAAGCTCCGGAACAGGAACACGTACCCGATCGACTGGGCGAAGGCGAGGCCGACGGTCAGGTAGCGCGTGTACTGGGTGATCCGGGCCTGCCCGACCTCGCCCTCCTTGGAGAGCTTCTCCAGCGAGGGGACGACCACCTGCAGCAGCTGCAGGATGATCGACGCGGTGATGTAGGGCATGATGCCCAGCGCGAAGATCGCGATCCGGCCCAGCCCGCCGCCCGAGAACAGGTTCAGGAAGCCGAGGATGCTCGAGCCGCCGAAGTTGTTCTGGATCTGCTTGACCGCGCTGGCGTTGATCCCGGGCGCCGGGATGTAGGCCCCGAGGCGGTAGAGAGCGAGGATCCCGAACGTGAACAGAACCTTGTTGCGGATCTCGCCGACTCGGAACGCGCCCAGGATCGTCGAGATCACGTCGGGAGGCCCCCGCCGTCGGCCTCGACGATCACCTGGCAGGTGCCGCCGGCGGCCTCGATTCGCTCCTGCGCCGCCTTGCTGAACGCGTGCGCGTGCACGGTGAGCGGCTTGGACAGCTCGCCCTTGGCCAGGATCTTGACCGGGATGCCCTTGCGGGTGGCGAGGCCCTTGGCGTGCAGCGCCTCGAGGGTCACCGCCGCGCCGGACTCGAACCGCGCCTCCAGGTCGAGCAGGTTCACGGGCTGCGAGTGGGTCCGGAACGGCTCGAATGGCATCGATTTCTTCATGTACGGACCGCGCAGCTTGCGCATCCGCATGTGAATCGGGTTCTGGCCACCCTCGAAGCGCGCCCGGCGCCGGGCGCCCGAGCGTGAGCCCCAGCCCTTCTGGCCCCGGCCCGACGTCTTGCCGGTGCCAGATCCCTCGCCGCGGCCGACACGCTTGCGCGGCCGCCGCGACCCGGGCGCCGGCCTCAGGTTGTGCAGCCCGATCCGCTCCTCGCGCTCTTCCTCAGGCTCAGCCATTCGAATCCTCCGAGGAGACCTCCACCAGGTGCGCCACCTTGGCGATCATGCCCCGGAGCGCCGGCGTGTCCTCGTGCTCGACGCGGTGGCCGATTCGGCGCAGGCCAAGCGAGCGCAGCGTGTCCCGCTGGCGTTGGTCACACCCGTTGCGCGATCGGCGCTGGATCACGACAACCTTGCTCACGCCTCGGGCTCCTCGGCCTGGCGGGCGCCGCCTCCTCGGCCGGGTCAGCGGGGACGGTCGCCTCGGATCCGCCGTTGCCGTTCGAGCTCGGGGCGGCCGAGAGCGTCTCCGCCGCGACCTCGGGCTCGGCCGTCAGCCCCAGCACCTGGTTGATCGAGAGACCGCGGATGTCGGCCACCTCGTCCGGCGTCCGCAACGACTGCAGACCCGCCATCGTGGCCTTGACCAGGTTGATCGGATTCTGGGAGCCGAGCGACTTGGACAGGATGTCGTTGATTCCGGCCAGCTCGAGCACCGCCCGCACGCCACCGCCGGCGATCACGCCGGTACCGGGGGAGGCAGGCTTCAGGAAAACCCGGCCGGCCCCGAAGATGCCGGTCGTCTGGTGGGTGATCGTCGAGCCGTGCTTGGGCACGCGGTAAAGGTTCTTCTTAGCCTGCTCGACGCCCTTCTGGATGGCCACGGGCACCTCGTTGGCCTTGCCGTAGCCGATGCCGACGACCTCGCGCTCGTCGCCCACGACGACCAGCGCGGTGAACGAGAAGCGCCGGCCGCCCTTGACTACCTTGGCCACGCGGTTGATCTCGACCACGCGCTCCTGGAGGTCGAGTCCGGCGGAGGAAACTGAGCGATCGCGTAGGGCCATCGGAAACCCAGAGTAGCGGTCCTAGAAGGTCAGCCCGCCCTCGCGGGCTCCGTCAGCGAGCGCCTTGACGCGCCCGTGGTACTTGTAGCCGCCCCGGTCAAAGACCGCAGTCTCGACGCCCGCGGCCTTCGCCCGCTCGGCCAGCAGCCCGCCGGCGCGCGTCGCCTGCTCCATCCGGCCCAGGGCCCGCAGCTCCGACTCGGTCCAGTTGACCGCGACCAGCGTGCGGCCCGTGTCGTCGTCGATCAGCTGGGCGAAGATGCCGCGATTGGAGCGGAACACCGAGATCCGCGGACGCTCGGCGGTGCCGTGGATCTTGGCCCGGACGCGGCGCCGGCGCTTCAAACGCTTGACGGGCTTCGATACGACGGTCATGCGCGCTTACCGACCTTCCGCGCCACGTACTCCCCCTCGTAGCGGATCCCCTTGCCCTTGTAGGGCTCGGGCTTGCGCTGCTTGCGGATCAGCGCCGCGATCTCACCGACCTGCTGCTTGGAGGCGCCCCGGACCGTGATCCGGGTCGGCTGCGGGACCTCGAACTCGATCCCGTCTGGCGCCTTGATCGACACCGGATGGGAGTAGCCGAGGGCGAGTTCCAGGTCGCGGCCGCGCAACTGCGCCCGGTAGCCCACGCCCTGGATCTCCAGGCGCTTCTCGAACCCGGCGGTGACACCCAACACCATGTTGGCCACCAGCGTCCGGGTCAGCCCGTGCAGGGCACGATGCTCGCCGCGGTCGGTCGGACGCGTCACCACAATCTGATCGTCGACCTGCTCGACCTTGATGTCGCGGTTTACCCGCTCGGACAGCTCGCCCTTGGGGCCGTTGACGCGCACGATCTCGGGCTCGATCGAGACCGTCACGCCGGCCGGTACGGGGATGGGTTGCTTGCCGATGCGGGACATGACTCAGGGAAGGGTCTACCAGACCCGCGCCAGCACCTCGCCGCCGACGCCCTCGATCCGGGCCTCGTGGCCGGTCATGACGCCCCTGGAGGTCGAAATGATCGCCGTCCCCATCCCGCCCTGGATGCGGGGGATGTGGTCGTGGTCGACGTATGTGCGCTGCCCGGGCCGCGAGACGCGCTGCAAGCCGGTGATCACCGGCTTGCGCGCCTGCGTGTACTTGAGCGTGATCGTCAGGTCCTGGCCCGGCCGCCCGGGAACCGGGTCGCGCACCTCGTAGTCCTCGATGTAGCCCTGCTCGCGCAGGATCCGGGCGACCTCGCGTCCCAGCTTGGACGACGGGATCGTCACATCGTGGTGCTGCGCGGCCGCGGCGTTGCGGATCCGGGTCAGGAGGTCGGCGATGGGATCGGTCATCGTCATGGCGTCACCAGCTGGACTTGGTCATGCCGGGGATGTAGCCGTTGTGCGCCAGCTCGCGCAGGCAGATCCGGCACACGCCGAACTTGCGGTACACCGCGCGCGAGCGGCCGCATCGGCGGCACCGAGTGTATGCCCGCGTCTTGTACTTGGCGGGACGCTGCTGACGGACAACCTGTGAAGTCTTGGCCATGGGCTCCTTCTACGTCGTGGCGGCCGCCTCCGGACGGCCTTCTCTGGAGAACGGCATCCCGAGCGCTTCGAGCAGGGCGAACGCCTCGTCGTCGCTCTGAGCGGTGGTGGTGATCGTGATGTCCAGGCCGCGGACCTGGTCCACCTCGTCGTAGTCCACCTCGGGGAAGATGATCTGCTCGCGCACGCCCATCGAGTAGTTCCCGCGGCCGTCGAACGCGCGCGGACTGAGCCCGCGGAAGTCACGGATCCGCGGGATGGCCACCGACATCAGCCGGTCCAGGAACTCGTAGGAGCGGGCGCCGCGCAGGGTCACGGCCACCCCGACCGGCATCCCCTCGCGCACCTTGAACTGAGCGATCGACTTCCGGGCCCGGCGCACGTTCGGCCGCTGGCCCGTGATGGTGGCCAGCTGCTCGGTGGCCGCTTCGAGCAGCTTCGAGTCCTGCTTGGCGTCGCCCACGCCCATGTTCACGGTCACCTTCACGATGCGCGGGGCGCGCATCGGGGTCGAGTAGCCGAAGCGCTGCGTCAGGGCGGGGAGGATCTCCTCCCGGTAGCGGGTCTGTAGTCGTGCTTCAGGCATCAGCGGGCTCTCCGTGAAGCGGGTGAACACTGAGCGGAGATCGCACCATCAGTCCACCCTCGTTCGGCTTCGCCGCGCGATCCGGAATCGCTTGCCGTCATCGACCTCGACCCCGACGCGCGTCGGCTTCGAGTCCTGCGGGTCGGCCAGCATCACGTTGGAGACGTGGATCGGGCCTTCCTTCTCAATCACCCCGCCGACTGTCTCGGCGCGTTGCGCGCCACCGACCTGCCGCGGGCGCTGGTGGCGCTTGACCATGTTCAGGCCCTCAACGTAGACCCGATCCTTCTTGGGCTCCACGCGGAGGACCCGGCCGCGCTTGCCGCGGTCCTTGCCGCCGATCACGATCACCTCGTCGCCCTGCTTCAGCCGCGCCGGCATGACTCACAACACCTCCGGGGCCAGGGACACGATCTTCATGAAGTTGCGCTCGCGCAACTCGCGCGCCACCGGGCCGAAGATGCGCGTGCCTCGCGGGTTGTTCTGGTTGTCGATCAGCACCGCGGCGTTCTCATCGAAGGCGATGTAGGTCCCGTCCTCGCGACCGTAGGACTTACGCGTGCGGACCACCACCGCCTGCACGACCTCGCCCTTCTTGACCGATCCCTGCGGGCTCGCCTGCTTTACGGTGGCGGTGACGATGTCGCCGACACCGGCGTAGCGGCGCCGGTGCCCGCCCCGCACCCGGATGACCAGGATCTCGCGGGCGCCGGTGTTGTCGGCCACGCGAAGTCGTGTTTCGTTCTGGATCACGCTACTCGGCCCTCTCCACGACTTCGATCAGTCGCCAGCGCTTGGATCGCGACAGCGGCCGGCACTCGCGCACGATCACGGTGTCGCCGATGTGCGCGTCGTTGCGCTCGTCATGGGCGTGCAGCGTGCTCGAGGTGCGCACGATCTTCTCGTAGCGCCGGTGGCGCCGGGCCACGTCGATTCTCACGGTGATCGTCTTGTCGGCCTTGTCGGAGACGACCACGCCTTGGCGGGTCTTCTGCCGCCCGGGGCCACGCTCGCGCGGCGCCGTCGCCTGTACCTCGCCGCCGCTCGCGCTGGCGGCACGCGCCTTCTCGCGCGCCTGCGAGCGCTCCGCGCGTCGGGCTTGGGCCTTACGGCGCCGTTCGACCACCCGATCGGCGTGCCGCTCCTCGGGCGTCCGGGGCTGGCGCGCCCTGGTCTGGGCCGCCTTGGCGGCGCGGGCGCGCCGTCGGCGCTCCTTCGGGGCGACGACCTCGACGGGCTCGCGCTTAGCGGCGGCCGTCTCGGCCGGGGTCGTCCGGAGTCTCTGTCTCGTTGTTCTCTGTCTCAGCCATTGTCAGTTGCCTGCAGTTCGCGTTCGCGCTGGATGGTGAGCGCCCGCGCGATCTCGCGCTTGGCCCGCTTGAGATTCGCGGTGTTCTCGAGCTCGGCCGTGGCGTGCTGGAAGCGCAGCCCGAACAGCTCGCGCCGGGCCGTCTGGATGTGCTCGCGCAGTTCGGTGTCGCTCAGGTCGCGCAGATCGGTCGGCCTCACCTCAGCCCTCCTCGCGCATGACGAACTTCGTCCGGACCGAGAGCTTGTGCCCGGCCAGCCGCATGGCCTCCCGGGCCAGTGGCTCGGGAACGCCGGCCAGCTCGAACATCACGCGGCCGGGCTTGACCACGGCGACCCAGCCCTCGGGCGATCCCTTGCCGGAACCCATACGGGTCTCGGCCGGCTTCTTGGTGTACGACTTGTCCGGATAGACGTTGATCCAGACCTTGCCGCCGCGCTTGATCTTCCGGGTCATCGCGATACGGGCGGCCTCGATCTGACGGTTGGTGAGCCAGCCGGCGTCGAGCGCCTTCAGCCCGTACTCCCCGAACTGGACCTTGGTCTGTCCGCGCGACAAGCCGTGCCGGCGCCCGCGGTGCACCTTGCGGTACTTGACGCGCTTGGGAGCGAGCATCAGCTACCACCACCTTGCTGGCCGCCGCCACCGCCGCCACCGCCGCCACCGCCGCCACCGCGGGGACCACCGCCGCCGCCACCACCGCCACGGCCACCGCCGCCGCCACGTCCGCCGGCGCCGCCGCCGCCGCCGCGACCGGGGCCGCCGGGGCCGCCACTGCGACCGCCGGGCCCGCCACCGCGACCACCCGGACCACGAGCACCGCCGGGCCCACCAGGACCACGACCGCCACCGGGACCACCCGGACCACGACCGCCACCGGGACCACCCGGACCACGACCGCCACCGGGACCACCCGGACCACGACCGCCACCGGAACCACCCGGACCACGACCGCCACCGGAACCACCCGGACCACGACCGCCACCGGAACCACCGGGCCCACCACCGCGGCCACCGGGGCCGCCACCACGTCCGCCACGACCGCCACGGCCATCGCGGCCGCCGCGCCCACCGCGACCGTCGCGCTCGGGCGCCTGCGGCGCCGGCTCGTCCATGGTGGTCAGATCGGCGCCCGTGTAGCCCTCGGGCATGATCTCGCCCTTGTTGATCCAGCACTTCACGCCGATCCGCCCGAAGGTCGTCCGCGCCTCGTGGAAGCCGTAGTCGATGTCCGCCCGCAGCGTGTGCAGCGGCACGCGCCCGTCCGAGTAGCCCTCGGTGCGCGCCATCTCCGCGCCGCCCAGTCGACCCGAGACCTGGACCTTGACGCCCTTGGCGCCCGAGCGCATCGCGCTGGTCAGCGCGCGCTTCATCGCCCGGCGGAAGGCCACGCGGTTCTGGAGCTGCTCGGCGATCGACTGGGCGACCAGCCGTGCGTCGAGCTCGGGCCGCTTGATCTCGAGGATGTTGACCTTCACCTGCTTGCCGGTGATCCGGTGCAGATCACGGCGCAGCTGGTCGACCTCCGAGCCCGACTTGCCGATCACGATGCCCGGCCGCGCGGTGTGGATGTTGACCTCGACCTCGTTCTGGTTCTTGCGGATCGTGATGTCCGACAGCCCGGCGTGCGAGAGACGCCGGGTGATGTGGTCGCGGATCCTGGTGTCCTCGTGCAGGAAATCCGCGAACGCCCGCTCGTTGAACCAGTTCGACTTCCAGTCGTGGATGTAGCCCACGCGGAGCGACTCGGGATGAACTTTCTGACCCATATGTAGTGACTAATCCTTCGGCGTGAGCAAGATCGTGAGATGACTGGTGCGCTTGCGGATCCTCGTCGCGCGGCCCATCGCGCGCGGCCGGAAGCGCCGGATCGTGGGGCCCTCGTCGGCGTGGACCGCCTTGATGTACAGATCCTCGCCCACGAGCTCGTGGTTGTTCTCAGCGTTGGCCACGGCGGACTCGAGCAGCTTGCTCCAGTCGCGCGCGACCGCACGCGAGGTGTGAGCGAGGATAGCTCGCGCCTCCTCGACGCTCTTCCCTCGGATGTGGTCGCACACCAACCGGGCCTTACGGGCCGACGAGCGGACGTACTTCGCCTGCGCCCGGACGACGACGTCCCGCCGCTCGCCCGCCTCTCTCCGTCTCCGACGGCTAGGGGCGGGGGCTGGCAGTGGCGCCGGCTCCTGCACCGCTTCAGCAGACTCCGCAGCTGCCCGCCGGCGGCGGCGACGCGCCGGAGCGGGCGCCTCGGCCTCGGGCTCTTCGTCGGCGTCGGGCTCTTCGTCGGCCTCGGCCTCGTCGGCCTCGGTTTCCGGCCCGTCCTCACCCTCCGCCTCGGCGTCGGCCTCGAGCATCACGTCCGCGGCGGCCTCGACGGCCTCCACGTCCTCCTCGGTCGGCTCGACCTCGGCAGCCTCCCCGCCGGCGGCAGCTTCGGGGGCCTCAGCCTCACGCCGTCGACGACGCGGATTGGGCTCCTCGGCCTCGGCCTCGGTCGTCTCGTCGGTGTCTGGCGTCTGGTCCGGCTCTTCGGTCATCGCCTCTTACCAGTTCCCGCATGCCCGCGATACAGCCGCGTCGGCGCGAACTCGCCCAGCTTGTGGCCAACCATCGACTCAGTGACGAAGACGGGCACGTGCTTGCGTCCATCGTGAACGGCGATCGTGTGACCGACCATCTCCGGGAAGATCGTCGACGCGCGCGACCAGGTGCGCAGCATGCGCTTCTCGCCCGAGGCGTTCATGGCCTCGATCCGCGTCATCAGCCGCTCCTCGACGTACGGCCCCTTCTTGCTCGAGCGACTCATCGCTTGCCTTTACCTCTCCTCCGTCCACGCACGATGTACTTGTCAGATGCCTTGCCCTTGGGCCGGGTGCGGTAGCCGAGGGTGGGCACGCCCCACGGTGTGACCGGGTGGCGCCCCGGCGTGGTCGAGCCCTCGCCGCCGCCGTGCGGGTGGTCGACCGGGTTCATCGCGGTGCCGCGCGTCTGCGGCCGCACGCCCATGTGGCGCTTGCGCCCCGCCTTGCCGATCGACACGTTCTGGTGGTCGGTGTTGCCGATCGTGCCCACGGTGGCGCGGCACTCGGCCCGCACCATCCGCATCTCGCCCGAGGGCAGGCGCAGCGTCACATAGTCCCCCTCCTTGGCCAGCAACTGCACGCCGGCGCCGGCCGCGCGCGCCATCTGGCCGCCGCGCCCGGGGGTGAACTCGACGTTGTGCACCACCGTGCCCGCCGGCATGTTGCCGAGCGGCAGGCTGTTGCCGACCCGGATGTCCGCGCCCGGCCCGGACTGCACGGTCATCCCGACCCGCAGCCGCTGCGGCGCGAGGATGTAGCGCTTCTCGCCGTCGGCATAGTGCAGCAGCGCGATGTAGGCCGAGCGGTTCGGGTCGTACTCGATGTGCGCCACCTTGGCCGGGATCCCGTCCTTGCGTCGCTTGAAATCGATCTTGCGGTAGAGCCGCTTGGCCCCGCCGCCTCGATGGCGGGCGGTCTTGCGGCCGTTCGAGTTCCGGCCTCCCGACTTCTTCAGACCCTCGACGAGCGACTTCTCGGGCGTCGTCCGCGTGATCTCGGCGTAGTCGGGATAGGTGACAAAGCGGCGCCCCGCTGAGGTGGGCTTTGGCTTGCGAATCGGCATGGGCTACTCCCCGGCCTCCAGGCCACCGAAGATGGGAATGGTCTGGCCCTCGCGCACCTGCACGATCGCCTTCTTCCACTGGCGGGTGCGGCCCGCGGTCTGGCCACGCCGCTTGGGTTTCGAGTGCACGTGTGCGGTGCGCACCTCGAGCACGTTGACGTCGAACAGCTGCTCGACCGCCTGGCGGATCTGCGTCTTGTGCGCCTTGTCGTGCACGCGGAAGGTGTACTTCCCGGCTTCGGCCAGCGCGAACGTCTTCTCGGACAGGACCGGGCGGATGATCACCTGGGTGGGGTCCATCAGGCCGCCTCCTCTGACTCCGACTCGGATCCCGCGGCGCCCGCGCGCGCCAGCAACGACTCGAGCGCGGCCTCGGAGACCAGGAACGACGCCGCGCGTAGGATGTCGGCCACGCCGGCATCCTGCACCGGCATCGCCTCGGCGCCGGCCAGGTTCCGGAACGACTTGCCGGCCGCCTCCTCGGCGTCGGTCAGCAGCACCAGGATAGGCGTGGGCGCGCCCCACTCGGTCAACAGCTCAGCCGCCTGCCGAGTCGAGGGCGCCTCGAACGACCCAGGATCGAACACGGCCAGCGACTCGCGCTGGGCGTGCAGCGACAGGACGCTGCGCAGCGCGGCGCGGCGCGCCTTGCGGTTGACCTTGACCGTGTAGCGGCGCGGAGTCGGTCCGAACACGGTGCCGCCACCCGTCCACACGGGCGAGCGTGAGGATCCGGCGCGGGCGCGTCCGGTGCCCTTCTGGCGCCACGGCTTGGCGCCGCCGCCTGAGACCTCACCGCGCGTCTTGGTCGAGGCCGTGCCGTGCCGCCGGGCGTTCAGCTCGGCGCGCACCGCCTCGTGCACGACCGGCATGTTGAACGCCGCCTCGAACGCCACCGGGTCCAAGTTGACGGTCCCGCCGCCCAGCCGCGACGCCGTCCTAGGCATCGGACCGCACCTCCACGGTGCCGCCGCGGGGACCGGGAACGGCGCCGCGCACCAGCATCAGGTTCTGCCCGGGCATCACCTCGACCACGGTCAAACCGCGTTGTGTGATCCGGCCGCCGCCCATTCGCCCGGGGCCCCGGATGCCCCGGAACACCCGCGAGGGCGTAGCCGATGCGCCGATCGATCCCGGCGCGCGGACGTTGTGCGAGCCGTGGGACTTCGGACCCCGCTTGAAGTTGTGACGCTTGATGGTGCCCTGAAAGCCCTTGCCCTTGGTCAGGCCGGACACCTTGATCCGGTCACCGGGCGAGAACGTGTCGACCTTCACCGTCTGTCCCACCAGGAGCTCCCCGGCCTCGTCGCGGAACTCGACCAGGTGCCGGTGGGCGGAGGCGTCGGCCTTCTTCAGATGGCCGAGCTCGCCCTTGGTCAGCGACTTCTCCTTGCAGGCGCCGAATGCGAGCTGGACCGCCTCGTAGCCGTCCCGGTCGACGGTGCGGATCGCGGTGACCGGGCACGGTCCGGCCTCGAGCACGGTCACGCGTTCAACCCGACCGTCCTCGAGGAAACGCTGGGTCATACCGAGTTTCCGAGCCAGGATCGCCGCCATCAGACCACCTCAGGATGCGAGCCGGATCTCGATATCCACCCCGGCGGGGAGATGGTCGAGCCGCTGGAGGGAGTCAACCGTCTTCGGCGTCGGCTGGTGGATGTCGATCAGCCGCTTGTGGGTGCGGATCTCGAAGTGCTCGCGCGAGTCCTTGTCCTTGAACGGCGAGCGGATCACGCAGTAGACGTTCTTCTCGGTGGGCAGCGGCACGGGGCCGGAGACGGTCGCGCCGGTGCGCGTGGCCGTCTCGACGATCTCCTTGGCCGCCGTCTCGATCGCCGTGTGGTCGTAGGACTTCAGGCGAATCCGAATTTTGTTTTGGGCAATAGTTGCCAACGCTGTCTTTCAGTGCGCGTCAAAGCGAGCCCCACCTGGGGCCGCCCCGTTAGGTCGTATCTGTCACGAAAAAGGCGGCGCGGCCATCAGGCGCACGCCGCCTTCAACAACTACTGAATTACCTCGGTGACGACCCCCGAGCCGACCGTCCGGCCGCCCTCGCGGATCGCGAACCGCAGACCCTGGTCCATGGCGATCGGCTGGATCAGCTCGATCTCCATCTGGACGTTGTCGCCGGGCATGACCATTTCGGTGCCCTCCGGCAGGTTGGCCACGCCGGTGACGTCGGTCGTGCGGAAGTAGAACTGCGGCCGATAGCCCGTGAAGAACGGCGTGTGACGGCCGCCCTCCTCCTTCTTGAGGACGTAGACCTCGGCCATGAACTTGGTGTGCGGGGTGATCGAGCCCGGCTTGCAGAGCACCTGGCCTCGCTCGACTTCGTCTCGCTTGGTGCCGCGCAGCAGGCACCCGACGTTGTCGCCGGCTTGACCCTGGTCGAGGATCTTCTTGAACATTTCGACCCCGGTCACGACGGTGTTGGTCGTCGCCTTGATGCCGACGATCTCGACCGTCTCACCGGTCTTGATGATGCCCTGCTCGACACGACCGGTGGCGACGGTGCCACGGCCGGTGATCGAGAACACGTCCTCGACCGGCATCAGGAACGGCCTGTCGAGGTCGCGTACGGGCTCCGGAATGTAGGTATCGAGCGTCTCTGCGAGCTCCAGGATCTTGGCTTCTGCGTCCTCGTCTCCCTCGAGCGCCTTGAGCGCCGAGCCGGCCACGAACGGGATGTCGTCGCCGGGGAACTCGTACTCGGAGAGCAGGTCGCGGATCTCGACCTCCACGAGCTCGAGCAGCTCGGGATCGTCGACCATGTCGACCTTGTTGAGGAAGACGACGATGTAGGGCACGCCGACCTGACGGGCGAGCAGGATGTGCTCGCGCGTCTGCGGCATCGCGCCGTCGGCCGCGGACACGACCAGGATCGCGCCGTCCATCTGGGCGGCGCCCGTGATCATGTTCTTTACGTAGTCGGCGTGGCCCGGGCAGTCCACGTGGGCGTAGTGCCGGTTCGGAGTCTGGTACTCGACGTGTGAAGTCGCGATCGTGATCCCGCGGGCCTTCTCCTCAGGAGCGTTGTCGATCGATTCGAACGACCGCACCTCCGTGCCGCCGTACTTCTCGTTCAGCACCTTGGTGATGGCCGCGGTCAGCGTCGTCTTGCCATGGTCGATGTGACCGATGGTCCCGACGTTGACATGGGGCTTATCGCGCTCGAACTTGGCTTTCGCCACTTTGTTTTCGCTCCTTCTATCTTCAGTCGCCTAAGTCCGTCCGCGGACGAACTTATCCAGGATATAAATTTGCGGCCCGCGCTGCTGCAAGGGGTCAGGCAGCCTGGGCTTGGTCGCCGACCACTCGCTCGGCGATGTTAGGGGGCACTTCCTCGTAGCGCTCGAACTGCATCGTGTACGTGGCCCGGCCCTGAGTGTTGGAGCGCAGGTCGGTCGCGTACCCGAACATCTCGGCCAGAGGCACGAACGCGTTGATCACCTGCGCGTTTCCGCGCTGCTCCATGCCGTGGACGTGGCCGCGCCGGCGGTTCAGATCGCCGATCACGTCGCCCATGAACTCCTCGGGCGTAACCACCTCGACCGCGAACACCGGCTCGAGCAGGATGGGCTTGGCCCGCGCTGTCGCCGCCTTCAGCGCCAGGGACCCCGCCACCTTGAAGGCGAGCTCGGACGAGTCGGTCTCGTGGTACTTGCCGTCGGTCAGGGTGACGCGCACGTCGACCATCGGATAGCCGGCGCGCGGGCCGTTCTCCAGTGCCTCCTCGACGCCCTTCTCGACCGCCGGGATGAACTCGGTGGGAATCGAGCCGCCCTTGACCTTGTTGACGAAATCGAAGCCCTCGCCCGGAGCCGGCTCAACGTCGATGTAGACGATTCCGTACTGACCGGCACCACCGGTCTGGCGCACGAAGCGGCCCTCGACCTTCTCGGCCGTGCCCTTGATCGTCTCCCGGTAGGAGACCTGCGGGCGGCCGACGTTGGCGTCGACCTTGTACTCGCGCAGCATGCGGTCGACCAGCACCTCGAGGTGCAGCTCGCCCATGCCGGCGATCTCGGTCTGCCCGGTTTCCTCGTTGGTGCGGACCTGGAAGGTCGGGTCCTCCTCGGCCAGGCGGCCCAGGGCGGTGGCCATCTTCTCCTGATCGGCCTTGGTCTTCGGCTCGATCGCCACCTTGATCACCGGCTCGGGGAACTCGATCGTCTCGAGCTTGATCGGCTTGTCGGGCGCCGCCAGCGTGTCGCCGGTCACGACCTGCTTGATGCCGACCGCGGCCGCGATGTCGCCGGCGTGGATCTCCTTGACCTCCTCGCGCTCATTGGCGTGCATCATCAGGATGCGCCCGATGCGCTCGGTGCGGCCCGTGTTGACGTTCAGGATGCGCGAGCCTGCGTCGAGCTGTCCGGAGTAGACGCGGAAGTACGTGAGCTTGCCGACGTACGGGTCGGCCATGATCTTGAACGCGAGCGCCGCGAACGGCTCACTGTCGTCGGCGTGGCGCACCGCCGGCTGCTCATCGCCGTTGGATGAGCCCTTCGCGGGCTCGACGCCCTCCACCGGCGGCACCTCGAGCGGGCTCGGCAGGAAGTCGAGCACCGCGTCGAGCAGCGGCTGCACGCCCTTGTTCTTGAAGCTCGATCCGCACAGGACCGGCGTCATCTCGATCTCCAGGGTCGCCTTGCGGATCGCCTGCTTGAGGCGCTCGGGCGAGATCTCCTGCTCCTCGAGGATCATCTCGACCAGCTCGTCGTCGTAGTGGGAGACCTCCTCGAGCAGGTGCTCGCGCGCAGCGTCGGCCTTGGCGGCCAGCTCGTCCGGGATGTCGATGACCTCCTGGTTCTTGCCGAGCTCGTCCTGGTAGACGATCGCCTTCATCGTGACGAGGTCGATGATCCCGCGGAAGTCGGCCTCGGCCCCGATCGGCAGCTGGATGGGCACCGGATGCGCGCCCAGCCGGTCGATCATGGTCTGCACGCCGCGATCGAAGTCCGCGCCGATCCGGTCCATCTTGTTGATGTAGGCGATGCGGGGGACGTGGTACTTGTCGGCCTGACGCCACACGGTCTCGGACTGGGGCTCGACCCCGGCCACCGAGTCGAACAGCGCGATCGCGCCGTCCAGCACGCGCAGCGAGCGCTCGACCTCGACCGTGAAGTCGACGTGTCCCGGCGTGTCGATGATGTTGATGCGGTGGTCCTTCCACTCGCATGTGGTCGCGGCGGAGGTGATCGTGATGCCGCGCTCCTGCTCCTGCGCCATCCAGTCCATGACGGCCGCGCCCTCGTGAACCTCCCCCATCTTGTAGGTCCGACCGGTGTAATACAGGATGCGCTCAGTCGTCGTCGTCTTGCCGGCGTCGATGTGGGCCATGATCCCGATGTTGCGAATCTTTTCGAGAGGGAACGTGCGAGGCATGTTTGTCAGGTATTCGGGGCTGCGGTTTGTCAGTCGCCGGCAGCCAAACTGCACCGGTTTTTTGCTCAAACCTGCAGACATGAAAAAGGGCCCATCGGGCCCATTCACGACGCGGGTGTCGAGAAGGGGCGGGTGTCTATCTGGTGGACGACTCCATTACAAAGTTCCTGCGTCCTCGGGAGCGAGCGCGGATGACCGCCCCACCCGAGGCGAACACCGAATATAGCAGAGGATCCGGGCCATTCGGGCGGCTCATGCCGCCCCGCCGGCAGGCCGCGTCGACGCCTTCCCATCGCCCCGCGGAGACGGCTGCGAGCGCCCGGACAGCGCTCGCCCTGGGCGCCCTGCTCGGGGCCCTGCTCGTGCTGGTTTCGCAGTTCACCGCGATGTATCACCTGCACGCGGCGACTAGCTCGGTCCCGATCAAGACCGTCGGCACCGGCGCCAACCACGCGTGGGCGCCGATCCCGCTCGCACTGGTGGCGGCGGTGCTCGCGTATGCCGTTTATCGCTTCGGCAACCGGACCGCGCTCGCGGGTCTGGCCGCGCTGGGCATCGCCACGCTGCTGATCGCGCTGCTCGGCGACTTGCCCGACGCCCGCTCGAGCGGCCTTATCGGCTCGAGCGCCGGCGGCTACGTTCAGGCCACCTCGAGCGCGAGCGCCGGTCTCTACATGGAGACGCTCGGCGGCGTCGTGCTGCTTGTGGCCGGCGGGTTGGGCCTCCTGATGGTGACGTCGGCCAAGTCGCCGATCGCCCGCGGCGCGAGCACCTGACGCCGACGACGCCGACAAATCCCTGCGTAAGCAACTTCTTACGCCAAGACCCCCTGAATGGTCAACATCCTGACAGCGGACGAAGTGACTTGGACCACATCGCAATACACCGATACCCTTCGACACCGCGAGGGTTGTCTCACTGCAGCCCCCGGTCCCGTGTGGTGGGCAGCCCTCGCGTATCTCCGGTGGCGCCCTTCCGGGGGCGCTTGCTCACTGAGGGTCAGCGAAGGGTTTGCCGCACTTCACGCGAGCGCCCCCGGGAGGGCATCCACCTTCGCAGCCATGTGCCCGTGAGCGCCGCGTCCGGGGCGCGGACGCTGTCACCGAGCCCAGCGGCCGCCAAAGCGGCGTAGGTGGATGCCCGTCATCAGGCGCCTCGCGGAACCCGCGAGCACCTACCGGAAATCAGTCACACGCACGGCGCCCGATGACGGGCGCCACCGGAAGCCGCTACCAGCGATAGTGGGCGAAGGCCTTGTTGGCCTGCGCCATGCGGTACACGTCGTCCTTGCGCTTGAAGGCGGCGCCCTGTTGCTGCTGGGCGTCGAGCAACTCGTGGGCGAGGCGCTGAGCCATGGTCTTCTCGCGGCGCTGGCGGGCGAAGCCGACCAGCCAACGCACGGCCAGCGTGCGAGCACGGCGAGCCGGGACCTCGACCGGGACCTGGTAGGTGGCGCCGCCCACGCGACGAGACTTGACCTCGAGCACGGGGGTGAGGGCCTTTACGCCGGCCTCGAGTTGCTCTACCGGGTTCTTGCCGGACCGCTCGGCGAGGATGGCCATCGCGTCGTAGACGATCTTCTCGGCCACGGACTTCTTGCCATCCAGCATCACCTTGTTGATCACCTGCTGGACTAGGCGGTTGCGGTGGACGGGATCGGGCTCGACCGGCCGAATCTGGGCTGCTGCGCGACGCGGCATTACTTCGCCTTCACGCCGTACTGCGAGCGGGCCTTCTTGCGGTCGCCGACGCCGGCGGCGTCGAGCGTGCCGCGGATCACCTTGTAGCGGAAGCCCGGCAGGTCCTTGACGCGACCTCCGCGGACCAGCACGACCGAGTGCTCCTGCAGGTTGTGGCCCTCGCCGGGGATGTAGGCGCCGACCTCCATGCCGTTGGTCAGCCGTACGCGGGCGACCTTGCGCAGAGCCGAGTTCGGTTTCTTCGGCGTGGTCGTGTAGACGCGGGTGCACACGCCGCGACGCTGTGGCGCCGCGACCTTCTTCTTGCGTCCCTTGCCGGACTTCAGGCCCGGGGTCGCGAGCTTCTTCTTGGGCGGCGTGCGGCCCTTGCGGATCAGTTGGCTGGTGGTCGGCACGGATTGGGAGCGTAGCAGGGGCGCCGATCAGGCCTGTGTCGATCGTGTGGCTCCGATCGCCCGAGCGAACCCCCGAACCGGGGGCTACGGCGGTCCGGTCCCGGGGCACCCCCGAGCGCCTCAGGCCGCCACCCCGAGCGCCTCGTCCACCGACACACACGGCACCCCGACCGCGTCCGACACCGGGGGATAGGTCACCTGCCCGCCGGCGACGTTCACGCCGAGCTTCAGCCCCGGGCTCTCGGTGATGGCCCGCTGCACCCCCGACGTGGCCAGGTTGATCACGTAGGGCATGGTGGCGTTGGTCAGCGCATAGGTCGAGGTGATGGGGACCGCGCCCGGCATGTTGGTCACGCAGTAGTGCGTGATCCCGTCGACTTCGTAGGTCGGGTTCGAGTGCGTGGTGGGCCGCGAGGTCTCAAAGCACCCGCCCTGATCGATCGAGACGTCGACCAGCACCGCCTGGCGCTTCATGAGCGAGAGCTGCTCGCGGGTGATCACCCGTGGCGCCCGGGCGCCGTGCACCAGCACAGCCCCGATCACCAGGTCCATGTCCGGAAGCCGCTGTTCGATCTCGAGCGTCGACGCGAAGCACGTGTCGGCGCGTCCGCCGAACGCGATGTCGAGCTCGCGCAGGCGATCGATGTTCCGGTCGTAGACGTAGACCGTGGCTTCCATGCCCAGGGCGATGAAGGCCGCGTGCATGCCCACGACTCCGCCGCCGATGACCATCACGTTCGCGGCGGCCACGCCCGGCACCCCGCCGAGCAGGATCCCCCGGCCGCCGAGCGGCTTCTCGAGCATGAACGCGCCCGCCTGAGTGGCGATCTTGCCGGCGACCTCGGACATCGGCGCCAGCAGCGGCAGGCGGCCACGGATGTCCTCGACCGTCTCGTAGGCGATGCAGGTCGCCCCGGACCCCATCAGCCCGCGGGTCAGCGAGGCATCGGCGGCCAGGTGCAGATAGGTGAACAGGATGTGGCGGGGCTCGAGCCGGGCCACCTCGGGCGGCTGGGGCTCCTTGACCTTGACGATCAGGGTGGCCTCCTCGAACAGGGCGTCGGCATCGGGGACGATCGTCGCCCCCTGCGCCGCATACCCCTCATCGGTTATCGCCGAGCCGACGCCGGCGCCGCTCTGCACGTACACCTCGTGTCCGGCATCGACCAGCTCACGCACGCCCGCGGGCGTCAGCGCCACCCGATACTCATCCGACTTCACCTCTGTGGGAACCCCGACCTTCACGCTCCTTGAACCACCTTTCCCGGTACACAGGCGGCCGGCCGGCCGCGGTTTGCTCTTCTCATGCGACCAGCTGGCGGCCGCGCAGCGCCAGCCAGAACTCGATCCGGTCCCGGGCCGAGCCCAGGTTGCGACCGGTCAGCTCCTCGACGCGCCGAATCCGGTAGCGCAGCGTGTGGCGGTGGCAGTAGAGCCGCTTGGCCGCACGTTCCCACTGGCCGTTCTCTTCGATGAACGCCTCGAGCGAGCGCATCAGCTCGCCGCCGTACGGGCCTTCGCTCGCCTCGATGGGGCCGAGGATCGAGTCGCAGAACAGCCTGAGCGCCTCCTCGTCCTGCAGGGAGAGCAGCAGCTGGAAGGACCCGAGGTCCTTGTAGGTGGCCACCCGCGGCGGCTCGGGCGCCGAGCCGTTCCCGTCGGAGGAGCCGACGCCAAGGGCCAGCGCCTCGAGCGCGCAGCGCGCCTCGTGGAAGCTCCGTCGCGCATCCACCGCCGGCACAGCCCTTCCGATCCCGACGCGCACCGGATCATGCAGCTCGATCCCGGCGCTCGCGACCACCCGCTCGCCGAGCGCGACCAGATCCTCGTCGGCGGCGCCCGGCACCAGCGCGCAGGCGAGCGGACCGACCGACGCGACCAGCGCCGGCGAGGCCTCCTCCCGCAGTGCGCTCCACAGGGCCGCCTCGACCGAGGCCGCCCCTCCCGATCCGCCCGGCGGACGACCGTCGCCCGAACGCTTGAGCACGATCGCCGCCACGCGGTCGCTCAGCCCGAACGGCCCGAGCCGGCGGGCCAGCTCGGTGCCGGCCAGCTCGCCGCTCACGACCGCATCGAGCACGTCGCCGGCCAGCCGGCGCTCGGTGTCGCCCGCGACCCGGGCCCGAAGCAGCTCGAGCGCGACGATCGTCACCGCCTGGTGCAGCGTCAAGCGGTCGAAGTCGGACAGGGGCCCGACGTCCTTGATCGCCACCAGCCACGCCTCGGGGGCCCGACCCGGAGCCCGGACCGGCGCTCCCGGGTCGCGGCGCGCCGTCGGCGGCGACCGGCAGAGCCAGCCCGTGGTTGCCCTCGACCAGTGAGGGCACGAACGCGCGCGCCTCGCGGCGGCGGGCCCGCTCGCGCATCTCGGCCCGCAAAGCCTCGAGTGCCCGCGCGTCGATCTCTCGCCGGAACGCGTGCTGCTGCAGGGGCTCGCCGCGCGAGTCGAACACCATCACGGCGGCCCCGATCAGCGTCGACAGCGCGCCGACCAGCGCATCGAGGCCCCGCTCGGACAACACGATCCGCTCGAGCCGCTCCTGCGCGGCCAGACGCCCGCCGCAGCACCGCGTACTGCTCGTTGACCAGCTGGGTGAAGGCCGCCTCGGTAATCGCGATGAACGGCACTTCGTAGGACACCTCGAACACCGGGAACTCGCGCTCAGCGGCCACCTCGAGCAGCGGCCCGGGCACCTCGGCATGCTTGAACCCGGTACCGAACCCAAGCCCGGCCAGGTGGTGGTCGGCCAGGCGGGCGACATAGTCCCGCGCCTGGGTCGTCGTCTCGAGCTGCATGCCGGTGGTCAGGAGGAGCTCGCCACCGGACAGCCACGGCGTCGGGTCGAGCAGCTCTGAGATGTGCACCCACCGCACCGGCAGGTGCAGGCTTCGTTCGCCCGTGAGCAGGCGAACGTCCAGGTCGCGCAGAAGGTCCCGGACGGTCAGCATCAGCCTCGGCGGGTCTCCTCGAGCGCGCTGTAGTGCCGGGCGCCCTCGTGTACCTGCATCCGCTTGCCGGCCTCGGCGAGCACCGCGCGCAGGATCGACTCGATCTCGTCGAACTGCTCCGGCCCGGCGATCAGCGGCGGCGAGAGCTGGATCACGGGATCACCGCGATCGTCGGCGCGGCAGATCGAGCCCGCGGCGGAAGAGCTCGCCGGACAGGAAACCGCGCAGCAGCGTTTCCGCCTCGGCATCGTCAAACGACTCCTTGGTCTCCTTGTCCTTGACCAGTTCGATCGCCTGGAAGTAGCCGGCTCCCCGGACGTCGCCGACGATCGGGAGGTCTCGCAGCGACTCGAGCATGGCCCGGAACGGCCCCTCGTTCGTCCGCACATGCTCGAGCACGCCCTCATGCTCGAACGCATCGAGGTTGGCCATGGCCACCGCAGCGCAGATCGGGTGGCCCGCGAACGTGAAGCCATGGGTGAAGCTGTTGCTCCCGGTCATGAAGGGCTCGGCCACGTGGTCGGAAGCGATCACCGCACCCATCGGTGCGTACGCGCTGGTCAGGCCCTTGGCCGTGGTGATGACGTCCGGCTGGTAGTCGTAGCGCTGGGCGCCGAACCATTCGCCCAGGCGGCCCCAGGCGCAGATCACCTCGTCGGAGATCATCAGCACGTCGTACTCATCGCAGATCTCGCGCACCCGCTGGAAGTAGCCGTCCGGAGGCGTGAAGCAGCCGCCGGCGTTCTGGACCGGCTCGAGGATCACGGCCGCGACGGTGTCGGGCCCCTCGAACTCGATCTTCTCGGCGATCGACTCCGCGAAGTATTCCTCGGTCACACCAGGCTGCATGCGGTAGGTGTTGGTGTTGGGCACGTGGTGGGCGCCCGGAGTGAGTGGCTCGAACGGCGTTCGCAGCCCCGTGATGCCAGTGGCGGACAGAGCGCCCAGGCTGGTGCCGTGGTAGGCGATCTCCCGGGCGATCAGCTTGGTCTTGTTCGGCTTGCCGGTCAGCTTGTGGTACTGGCGCGCGAGCTTGTAAGCCGACTCGACCGCCTCTGAGCCGCCGCTGGTGAAGAACACCCGGTTGAGGTCGCCCGGAGCAAGCGAGGCGATACGGGCGGCCAGCTCGATGGCCGGCGGATGGGCGTAGGACCAGTTGGTGAAGAAGCTCGAGCTCCTTGGCCTGGTCGGCACCGGCCTGGGCGATGTCAGCCCGCCCGTGGCCGATGTTCACGCAGAACAGCGAGGAGAGCCCGTCGAGGTAGCGGTTGCCGTGCTCATCCCACACGTAGCAGCCTTCGCCGCGGACGATGATCGGGATGTCCGCCTCGTCGTAGGCGGACATGCGAGTGAAATGCATCCACAGATGGCGCTTGGCCAGCTCCTGCAGCGTGCTCCGCACGACTGCCTGCTCGGTGCTCGCCATACGCATCCCTCCATTCGTTCGCCGTTTTGTACAACGGTACCGGGGCGACGAGGACAGGGCAATTGTCCAGATCGGAGAGCACCCACTCGGGGGCTCGACGCCGCGGCATCGATGATGGGCCGCCTCCGGCGGCGTCCGCCGGATGAGTCGAGGCCGGCCCGGTCAGAGCGAGGCCGAATGGCGAGCGGCCCGAGCCGCGAGGACCGGTGTTCCCGGTCCGGTCAGGAACCGCGATCAGGCGGCGGCGACTGCCGGCGAGGCGGCACGCACCGGCGCGGGCATCAGCCACGCCGCGCCGACCACGAGGACGAACGCGAAGCACTGGATGACGAGCGCGACGGGGCGGGCGGGCAGCGGATCGCCGAACACGATGAACCCGCCGACGATTCCGGCCACGTTGGCCGCGGTGCCGGTCACCGCGATGACGGGGACGGCGTCACCGTCCTGCAGGCCCTTGGCCGAGGCGTAAAAGGCGGCCACCGAAGCCACCACGCAGACGAACGTCGCGGGGGTGAGCAGGCCGAGCGGCCCGGACGCGGCCACCATGCCCGAGATCGCCTTGATCGCGACGTCGGACACGCCGAACAGGATCCCGGCGGCAGCGCCCAGCATGTAGCCCTGATGCTCCTTCGGGGCGCCCATGCTCGGGCCCATGATCAGCAGTCCGCCGGCGGCGAGCAGGACCGTCTCGAAGCCGATCATCCCGGGAGTCGAGAACTGTGAGTGCGCGCCGTGCGTGACCGGGAGCGTGAAGCCGAGCAGCATGAGCCCGAAAGCGGTCAGGCCGAGGCCGATCCACTGCCGACGCCCAATGTGGCAGCCCAGCATCTGCTCGGCCATGATGGCCAGCAGCACCATGCCGCCGGCCAGCACTGCCTGGACGAGCGACAGCGGGGCGACCGACATCGCGGCGACGTGGAAGACCCAGGCGCCGGCGCCGATCACCCAGCCGATCGTGAACAGCGGCGAGGCGAACAGCGCCTTGGCGGTCCGCAGCGGTCGGCGCATGTCCACGGATGGGGCGGCGCAGGCTCCCCGATGCTTGTACAGGAAGCCGACATTCGTGGCGAGGGCGCAGGCGAGCGCGAGAAGGATTCCGACGAAGGAGGACATGAGAGTTCTGGGCTGAGGCGGGTTGCCTCACGAACAGTCTCGGCAACCCGGCGATCGGGCTTGAGTGCCCTGGACACCCTGCGGCCATTTGAATACCCGTGGCAGCATCTGTCCAGACATGCCCGCCGCCACAAGGCCCCTGCTTCTGATCGATGTCGACGGTGTGATTTCGCTGTTCGGCTTCGATCACGCCGCGCCGCCCGCAGGACGCTACCAGCTGGTCGACGGGATCGCGCACTACCTGTCGGAGACTGCGGGGGACTACTTACGCCGATTGCACGAGGAGTTCGAGCTGGCGTGGTGCACCGGCTGGGAGGAGAAGGCCAACGACTACCTCCCGCTGGCCCTGGGCCTGGACGGACCGCTTCCGCACGTGGCGTTCGACCCGAACGAGCGCCCGGCGCACGCGCACTGGAAGCTCGGCGCGATCGACCGCCACGTCGATCCCGCCCGTCCCTTGGCCTGGATCGACGATGCCCACGACGACGGCTGCCGGACCTGGGCGGCCGCCCGCTCGGGCCCGACGCTCCTTGTCACCACCGACCCAGCGGTCGGTCTGACTGAGGACGAGGTCGGGCGGCTGCTCGCCTGGGCCCATGACGTGGGCGGCGGGCGATGTCGTCCATCCGGCGGCGGCCAGGTCTAGGCGCTGGCCGTCACCGAGAACACCGGCGGCAGGCGCGTGCCGGCGGTGAACCAGCTCTCGCCGGCGTTCACCGAGCCAAATACGTCCCCCGACGTCGCGCCGAAATACAGCTGCAATTGAGGGCCTTCTCCGGCGCGGTCGAAGGCCCGCCGGAGCACGGTCAGATAGGCCTCGTGATCCGGGAGGCCCTCGCCCCGGGGCCTCCAGGTCGCGCCGCCGTCCCGCGTCTCGTACACGCGCACATGGCCGTCGGGCATCACCCGGTCGAAGTCGCCCTTCAGCGGGATCACGTACGCGCTGTCGGGATCGGCCGGGTCGAGCGCGAGCGGGAACCCGAAATCGGACGGGAGGCCTTCGCCGATCTCTGTCCAGGTCTGGCCGGCGTCGTCGGAGCGGTAGACGCCCCAGTGGAACTGGATGAACAGCCGCTCGGGCTGGCGGCGTGCCCGCTCCATCCGGTGCACGCAGAGTTGTGTGGCGCCCTCGCGGGCCTCCTCGGGCAGGTAGCGCGGAACGATGCCGTGGTTGCCCCGGGTCCACGTCTCACCGTGGTCCTTGGTGTGCCAGACGCCGGCCGCTGAGACGGCCAGCGAGAGCTTGTCCGGCTCCCCCGGCCACGGCACGATCGAATGCAGGCAGAGACCGCCACCGCCCGGCTGCCAGTTCTCGCTCACCCGGTGCTCGCGCAGAGCCTGGTTGAGCCGCCAGGTCCCGCCGCCGTCGCGGCTCTCGAACAGCACGCCGGGGTCACCGCCCGCATACAACGAACCGCCCTCGCCGGCCACGATCACCCAGATCCGCTCGAGGGCCTCGTCGCTGCCGTCGGGCAGCGCGACGCCTTCGGCCTGCGTCCACTCTCCGGCCGGGTCGTCCGCGAACCAGATCTTGGGGCCGTAGAACGGCGACGTGACGGTGGCGATCACGCGCTTGGACACCGGGTCACGCATGGCGAAGTCGACCGGCTCACCGGCGAACGCCCGCGTGCGGATCTCGAACTTCCCCGCGCCGGGGTCGCCCTCGAGCACGAACAGCCCCTTCTTGGTCCCCAGCAGGATCTCGGTCATGGGTTCACGCGCCTCCTGTGATCGCGGGCAGGATCTCCACGCGGTCGCCGGCGGCCACGGATGTATCCACGCCGCCGCGCTCGCCGTTCACGAACACGTTGATGTGCCGGCGGATCTGGCCCCGCTCATCGAGGATCCAGCCCGTCACGCTGGGGTGCTGGTCCTCCAGGCCGCGCAGGACCGCGACGACGCTGGCGCCGGCGACCTCCTGCTCGGCGCGCCCGCCGGCCAGGTTGCGCAAGGGTCCGTGAACGCAGACAACAGCCATCGTGTTCGCATCCTAAGACCGTCGGAGGTGCGAAAACTAATCGCTTCCGCGCCTTCGCGGCTCACCCGTCAGGTTGGTGGAGTGAATGATCAGTCGAACGCGCCGTGGCGCCCCGCGCCGGCCCGGAATCGCTCGAGCCCGGCCTGGACGTCCTCCAGCGATCGCAAGCCATGGGCGAACTCGTTAGCCAATGCGGCCGGCTCGTCCAGCCCGTCCTGCTCCAGGAGAGAAAGCCGGTCTTCCCGCAGGCAGGTCTGGGGGAACGCGGCAAGCGCACGCGCCAGCTCCTGAGCCGCCGCAAGACTCGACCCGTCGGCCACCACCCGGTTCACGAGGCCTATCGAGAGCGCCTCGGCCGCGCCTACCGGTCGGCCGGTCAGAACCAGGTCGAGGGCGCGGCTCGTCCCGATCAAGCGGGGCAGCCGGACCGTGCCGCCGTCGATCAGCGGCACCCCCCACCGCCGGCAGAACACACCGAACACGGCGCTCTCCTCGGCCACGCGCAGATCGCACCACAGCGCCAGCTCCAAGCCCCCCGCCACCGCGTATCCCGCCACCGCCGCGATCACCGGCTTGCCGAGCCGCATCCGCGTCGGCCCCATTGGCCCATCACCATCAGCCGCCACCCGGTTGCCGGCGGTGGCGCCGGCCGCCACCAGGTCGGCGCCCGCGCAGAACGCCCCACCCTCCCCGTGCAGGACGGCAACGCACGCCTCTGGGTCCGCGTCAAACTCCCGAAACGCCTCCCCCAACGCCAAAGCGGTCGCCCCGTCGACAGCGTTACGCCGCTCGTGCCGCGACAGGAGGACCGTGAAGACCGGACCGTCGCGCTCCACCCGCACGCTGGAGCTCACGCCGCCCCGATCGCCCGCCGGACGAACGTTCCGATCGACGCCACCACGTCCTCCGCATCCTCCACTGACGACAGCGGACCGACCAACGCCTCTCCGCAACCTCCTACGAGCGCAGCCGCCGTCAACGCAGCGTCCTGATCGGGGATCTGGCCCGCGGCCATCCCGTCCCGCAGTTCGCGGGCGATCAGCTCGGCGTAGCGCCGGCGATAGGCCAGTCGCTCGGCGTCAAGGAGCGGATCGACCGGCTCGGCCATCAACGTCCAGGCCAGCGAGCGATTCCGCAGGGCCCGCTGCGCAAACGTGCCCAGCACGGCCTCCAGGCGCGCGACCGCGCCGGGACCGGCATCCCGAGCCGCCGCCCGTATCGCCCGCTCCTCGCCACCGCACACGTCCCGGAACACCTCGAGAAACAGATCGGCCTTGGACGGGAAGTGGCGGTAGACCGTGCCGGACGCGACGCCGGCGCGTTCCGCGATGGCCAGAACCGACGCCGCGCCGTACCCGCCGGCCTCGATCAGCTCGCGCGCGGCGGCGAGCAGCCGCGCACGCGTACCCGGAGAGCCGGCAACGACGGTCACGCCGGCAGCGCGCGGTCGACGATCGCCGCCGCGTCCACGCCCGCCGGCAGCGTCCCGTACACCCGTCCGCCCTGGCCGCCCAGCCGTGCGGCTGAAAACGCATCCGCGACCGCACCCGGCGAGCTCCGGACCAGGAGCGAGGCCTGGAGCGCCACGGCAAGGTCCTCGACCACGCGACGGGCGGAGAACTGTGGCTCGCCGCTTGCGAAGACCTCGGCCGCGTGCACCCGCACCCGATCCAGATGCGCGTCGAGGCGCCGATCCTCTCCGCGAGCCAACTCGCACTCGGCCAGGAAGGCGGGCAGCCCCTCGGGCTCCTTGACCATCGCCCGCAGCACGTCGAGCGCGGCCACGTTGCCTGACCCTTCCCAGATCGAATTCAAAGGCGCATCGCGGTAGAGCAGCGGCAGCCCGGACTCCTCCACGAACCCGTTGCCGCCCAGGCACTCGAGCGCCTCCGCGGCATGCGGTGCGGCGCGCTTGCACACCCAGTACTTCATGACCGCGGTGGCGAACCGCCGGAACGCCCCCTCGGAACCCGAGTCGTACGCCCGGGCCACCCGCAGGGCAGAAACGGTGGCCGCCTCGGATTCGATGGCCAGGTCGGCGAGCACGTTCTGCATGACCGGCTGCTCGACCAGCGTCGCCCCGAAAGCGGCTCGGTGGCGGGCATGGTGGATCGCCTCCACCAGGCCGCGCCGCATCCCGGTGGCAGCGCCCAGCAGGCAGTCCAGCCTGGTGTGGTTGACCATCCGGATGATCGCTGGGACCCCGCGCCCCTCCTCGCCCACGAGACGGCCGCACGCCGCGCGGAACTCCACCTCCGAAGACGGCAGTGACCGCGTCCCGAGCTTGTCCTTCAGCCGCTGGAACTCCATCCCCGGCCCGCGCTCGACCAGGAAGCACGAGAGCCCGCCGGGCGCTTGGGCGAGGACCAGGAAGACGTCGCAGGGCGGATAGGAGCAGAACCACTTGTGGCCGTGCAGTTCATACACCCCGTCGCCGAGCGGCTCGGCCCGGGTGATGTTGGCCCGCACGTCCGATCCACCCTGGCGCTCGGTCATGGCCATGCCGGCCAGCGCGCCGAGTTCGTAGTCGGGCATGGTCAGGCGCGGCTCCCACTCCGCGGCGAACCCCGGTGCCCCGTCCCGGAGCGCCGGCACCGCGGCGTACGTCATCGACACCGGGCACATCACGCCGGCGTTGGTGTTGCCCCAGAGCATGAACAGCGCCGCCCGCACGACGTGGGCGCCGGCGGTCGGGACGCGCCAGGGCAGGCTGTGGATCTCCCGCTCGACGGCCCCGCGCAGCAGCCAGTGCCAGGACGGGTCGAGCTCCACCTGGTCGACCCGGTTGCCGTACCGGTCGTGGGTACGCAGGATCGGAACGTTGCGCTCGGCCCGGCGGCCGTGCTCGAGCGCCTCGGCGCTGCCCGCCACCGCGCCCGCCTCGCGCGCACGGTCGATCCCCCATGCCCCGCCCTCGCGCTCCAGGCCCTCCTGCAGCGCGACGTCGATGTCGAACAGGTTGACCGGCTGGAGTGGTGGCGCCTGGTTGAGGACCTTGCGCGCCGGGTCGCTCACCTGGATCGTGCTCATGTTCTCCTCCCCCGAGCCCCCGAGGTGGCCTGTGTGAATCGCCATTCACACATTCTTGCGCGCGACGCCGCGCGGTGCGAAGCCGGAGCCGGGCGAGACGCCCGGCCGGCTTTGCAGCGCTTTTCGTTGCAATGACGCACGGAATCGGCTACCGTGCAGACATGGGTGCGGTCGTGGGCGTCACCCAGGGGGCCCGAGCAGAGGATTCATCGGTCAACCATGCCGAGTCAGAGGGAGTTCCCGCCAATGGGCCGGCTCCGTTGGCAGAGTCCTCGGCATGAGCGTGCCGCCGCGCAGCGTCACACGCGCGCGGATCCGCACGCGGGCTGCCGCGGCCGCAGCGTGCGTGCTGGCGGCCGGAGCCTTCGTTGGGCCATCGCCCGCCGGTGGCGCAACGCGGCCGGCACAGCCGCCGCCGACGCTGACCCAGCGGTTTCCGCTTGGGCCGACGACGGCAACCCCGCCACCCGCCACCGCCACGCCGACGCCGCCATCGGGCGCGCCCAGAACAACGCCCAAGACGCGGACGGCGACTGCGGGTCCCGCTCGCTCTTCTCCACGAGCCGGCCATGGCCTCTCCCTGATCTGGATCCTCGCGGCCATCGCCGTCTGTGTCCTTACGGGGGTGGCAGCCATCCATCGCGCCGCGACGCGGCGCATCCGCCACACGTTGAGCGGGTCCGACGCGATCGACGAGGGGGTTGACATGCTGGATCCCGATGACATGCCTGCTCCGGCCGGCGGCGCGGAAGCGTTCAGGCTCGGCGGTCTCCTCGCCGAGCAGGGAGACCTGCCCGGTGCCGAAGCGGCCTATCGCCGCGCCCAAGCTGCCGGCGCCCTGAGGCTCGGGAGGCTGCTCGAGGAGAAGGGTGATTTCGCCGGCGCCGAAGCGGCGTATCGCCGTGCCGACGATCTCGGCGACGGCGCCGGCGCGCTCGGGCACGGGCTGCTCCTCGAGCAGAAGGGCGACCTGGACAATGCGGAGGCGGCCTACCGCCGCGCCGATGAACGTGGTCATCCGCGCGTGAGCACTCGGCTGGGCGCACTGCTCGAGGAGCGCGGCGATGTGACCGGTGCCGAGGCGGCTTACCGTGCTGCGGATGAGCGCGGCGACGCGGACGGCGCGTTTCATCACGCGATGCTGCTGGCACGCCGAGGCGACGAGGTTGGCGCCGAGGCCGCGTACCGGCGCGCCGATCAGCGGGGGCACGACGTCGCTGCGGCCCACCTGGGGACGTTGCTCGAAGGCCGCGGCGACCTGGCGGGCGCGGAGTCCGCCTATCGGCGCGCCGACCACCGCGGCCGGGCCGAAGGCGCCTTTGGGTTTGCCCGGCTGCTCGAGCGGCAAGGGCAATCGACCCGTGCACGCGGAGCGTACGCGCGCGCCGACGTACGGGGCCACCCGCAGGCGCCCCTCAAGCTGGGAGTCCTGCTCGAAAAGCAGCACGACCTGTCGGGCGCGCGGACCGCATACATGCGTGCCGAGGAGCGGGGCGACCCCGCAGCCGCGTTCCGTCTCGGGATTCTGCTCGAGGAGGGCGATGATCTGACCGGCGCCGAGGCCGCGTATCGCCGTGCCATGGAGCGTGGTCATCCGGGGGCGACATCCAGTCTCGGCGCGCTGCTCGAGCGCGGAGGTGACCTCGCGGCGGCCGAGGCGGCGTATCGGAGCGCCGCTGATGCGGGCGACCCCGCCGGCGCGTACAACCTCGGTGGCCTGCTCGAACAGCGCGGTGACCACCTCGGCGCTGAGGCGGCGTACCGTCGCTCTGAAGCCCTCGGCGCGGTCGGCCTGGCCAGAATCCTCGAGCAGCAAGGTGATGTGGCCGGTGCTCAGGCGGCCTATCGGCGGGCGGATGAGGCCGCTGCGGCCGACCGGCGCGCGCCAGTCGAGGAGCGTGCCGAACCGTCGCAAGTCGACACTCCGCTCGGCGTCGGCAACGGCCCGGAACCCGCGAACGCCCGGGACGAACCGGACGCGTCGTTCAACCTTGCCGGTGTCCTGGTGGACCGTGGCGACCTCGAGGGAGCCGAGGCGGCGTACCGCCGCGCCGATGAATTCGGGCACCCCGCGGCGGCGTCGAATCTAGGCGTGCTGCTCGAGCAGAGAGGTGACGTCGCGGGCGCGGAAGCGGCGTACCGCCGGGCTGACGAGCATGGTGATGCGGCCGCGGCGTTCAACCTCGCTGGGATGCTGGTGGACAGAGGTGATCTCGACGGCGCGCAAGCCGCCTACGAGCGAGCCGATCAGCGCGGCGACGCTGCGGCCACGTTCAACCTCGGGGTCCTGCTCGAGCGGCGAGGTGACGTCGACGGTGCGGCGGTTGCCTACCAACGGGCGGCTCTCCTCGGGCCGGCTGAGATTGCGGAAAACGCCCGCGCAGCGTTATTCAGTCTCGAGACGCGGAATGACGCTGAGGCGCGCCGGAGAACCCGGATCGGCCCGGTCGGGCGAGCCCGAAGGACGCGCTCGTGAGCAGTGGGGATTACGCGGAGCGCGGCCACTCGCGCGGCAGCTTCATGCGCGTGGCGGCGGGAACAGGCGCCGTGCTCGCGGGCAGCCTTGTCTTCGGCCGAGACCTGGCGGCCTCTGAGGAGGCACCGTCCGCGGCGCAGGATCGGCGGATTTTTCAGTTCGCCCTGCTGCTGGAACAGCTCCAGGCGGCGTTCTACACCGAGGCCTTCCGGCGCGGGGCGCTGCGCGGCGATCTGCGCGAGTTCGCCCAGGTCGTGGGCGGGCACGAGCGCGCGCATGTGGCGTTCCTCCGCAACGCGCTCGGCAAAGCTGCTGACCCGGCACCTTCCTTCCACTTCGGCGAAGCGACCCGCGACGCAGGCCGCTTCGGCGCGGCGGCGCGCGAACTCGAGAACCTCGGGGTGTCGGCCTACAACGGCCAGGGCGCCAAGCTCACGACCGACGGGCTTGCTCACGCGGCCGAGATCGTGTCGGTCGAGGGTCGACATGCGGGCTGGATCGGGGCTCTTCTGGGTGAACCTCCAGCGCCTCGGGCGGCTGACCCAGGGCTCGATGCCAACACGGTCATGGCGCAGTTGAAAGCGACGGGTTTCCTTGGGTAGCGGGCCGATGGGCGACGAAACACAGGCTGGGCGTCCGGTCGAGGTGAGCTCCCCCGAGGATCTCGTCGCGACGATCGCTGCCATCGACATCGACGGTGCGCTGCAGCAGACGGCGGCGGAGGCGGTGCGGGCGACGCGACGCGAGTTCCTGCGCGCCGCCCCGGTCGCCGGCGCCGGAGCCCTGGGCGCGGGTCTGCTGGCGGCTGGTCCGGCATCGGCCGCGGGTGGGATGACGCCGAACGACACCGCGATCCTGCGCTTCGATCTCGCGCTGGAGTACCTCCAGGCGGCGCTCTACACCGAGGCCGAGCGCCTCGGCGCCGTCAAACCGAGGACCCTTGGCTTCTCTCGGGTGGTCGGTGCGCACGAGCGCGCGCACGTGCGCGCAATCAAGGACTTCCTCGGTCGCCGCGCGCTGCCGAGCCCATCGTTCGACTTTCGGGGCGTGACCGAGAACGACGCCGCGTTCGTGAAGACGGCGGTTGCCTTCGAGGACCTGACCGCGGCGCTGCTCAAGTGGCAGGCGGTCCGGCTCGATTCGCGCTCGACCGTTGCGGCAATACTGACCCTGCACTCGGTCGAAACGCGCCATGCCGCCTGGATTCGTCACATCGTCGGCGTCCCGCCGGCGACCACGCCGTTCGACAAGCCGGCTCCTCAGCGGGAAATGGCGGAACTGATCGCATCGACCCACTTCGTGCGCTCGCGACCGTCGATGGTGGCCAAGCGCAAGCCCGGATTCACGGGCTAGCGCCATGAGCCGGGCTCGAGTCCTTCGGGCCGCGCTGGTCCTCGCGATCGGCGCCGCTGCTGTCGCGGCGCCGCCGCTGAGCTCTCCGGCCCACGACGTCCGTGTCCGCCCCGGTGGCGCGTCAACCGGCCTTACGGCAAGCCCTCGTCCCGCCTTCGCCCCGGGGCGGCCGCAACTGCTGCCGCACGACGTGTCATACCGATGGGCGCCGGTCATTCGTCCGGCGAGCGCACTGCGCGCGCCGGCGGATGATGCGCCCGTGGCCACGCTCTCCTCACTCACCCCGGAGGGTACGACGAACCTCGTCCTCGTCCTCGGGTCCGCCTGGCGAGGAGGCGTCGAGTGGGTCCACGTGCGCGTCCCGGTACTACCCAACAACACCACGGGATGGATCCGGCGTTCCGCGCTCGGTGGCTACCAGTTCGTGACGACGCACCTCGTGATCGACCTCCAGCGTCTACGAGCGGTCCTGTTCCGAGCCGGCCGTCCTGTCTTCACGGCGCCGGTCGGCGTCGGAGCGCCGCAGTGGCCCACGCCGCGCGGCCAGTTCTATGTTCGCGACAAGCTGACTGACTACGCCAGCCCGTTCTACGGGCCCGTGGCTTTCGGCACGAGTGCTCGGTCCAGCGTGTTGACCGAATGGCCCGACGGAGGATTCGTCGGGATCCACGGCACCGATGCACCCCGGCTGATCCCAGGGCGCGTGTCGCATGGCTGCATCCGCATGCGCAACCGCGACATCCTGCGCCTCGCGCGCCTGATGCCGATCGGCACACCGCTGACGATCAGCTGATCTCCCGGCCGGCGGCTACTCCGCGCCGTAGTGCGGGGAGATGATCCGCAGGTCCTTCTCGTTCTGGATCGCTACGTCGAACGTGACGTCCTGGTCAACGCCGCCCCGGAACAGGGTCTGCGTGCACGTGTAGCGGCTCCACCTCCGGGTCGGCCCGGTCTGTCGCGGTGCACCGTCCCCATTGCATTCGAGCAGGCCCGGGTCCAGACGCACCGTCCCGTTCGGGAGCGCCACCGTCCTGCCGGCAAGGCTCGCAAGCACCTTGGCGAAAGGCCAGTACGCGCCCGCAGACGGCGACCTGGCCGTCGCCGTCGAGGTGGCTGCCGGAGGCGCCGGGGGTGAGGTCGTCGAACGTTGCCCGGAGGTGCCGATCGACGGCTTGGCGTGGTGCCCTCCACCGCATGCGGCAACGAGCGCCGACAGCGCGATCGAAGCCAGACAACTCGCGCTTAGTCCTCTCCCCACGTCACGGCTAAGTTTAGGCGAGATGAGGAGCTTTTGCGGGGCCTTCTGGGGCTAACGCAAGCGCCTCGAGTGGCCCCTCATCCGCCCCAGCCGGGCTCGATTCGGCCGAGACGGCGGCCTGGGCACCAGCCGTCTCTCATCCTCCCGCCGGCGCGCCGCCTCCTCGCGCGCCCGCTCCCGATCCTCGCTGAAGCCGACCTCGGCGAACACCAGGCTGACCGCTTCCACGAACCCGAGGCTGATCAGGACCAGCGCGAGGATCTCGCCGAGCCCGTCACCGACGACCACGGCGCACACCGCGCCGGTCAGCACGAGCACACCGGCGGAGCCGAAGCCGACGATGCGGGATCGTCGGCTCATGCGGCTCCGCCGGCTACAGGTGAATTCCTACTCGTCGCCGTCCACGACGTCGGGAACGTCGAGCTCGGCCAGCTCGTCGACGAACCCGAGCGAGGAGCGGCCGTCGCCGATCCCCTCCAGGTCGGACAGGTCGGGCTCCGGCCCGCCGAAGCCGGTCAGGCCCTCACCGTCGGTGAGGCCGAGCTCCGCGGCCAGGTCGTCGTGGTCGAGCAGGCCGACGTCGTCCATGCCGCGGGGGAGCGGCTCCGCCGGCTCGATCTCAATCCGCCGGTAGCGCTTGAGGCCCGTGGCCGCCGGGATCAGCTTCCCGATGATCACGTTCTCCTTGAGACCGATCAGGCGGTCGATCTTGCCCTCGAGCGCCGCGTCGGTGAGCACCTTGGTGGTCTCCTGGAAGGAGGCCGCCGACAGGAACGAGTCGGTGTTGAGCGAGGCCTTCGTGATCCCGAGGATGATCTCCTCGGCCTGGGCGGCCTCGCCGCCGGCGTCCATCACGGCATTGTTGACCCGCCCGTACTCCTGCCGGTCGACGTACTGACCGGGCAGCAGGTCGGTGTCGCCCTTCTGGTCGACTCGCACCCGCTTCATCATCTGACGGACGATCAGCTCGATGTGCTTGTCGTCGATGTCGACGCCCTGGGACACGTAGACCTCCTGGACCTCGCGGACCAGGTACATCTCGGTCTCGGTCCGGCCCCGGACCGCGAGCAGCTCGGCCGGGTACAGCGAGCCCTCGTTGAGCTGGGTGCCCGGCTCGATCTTCTCGCCCTCGTTCACGAACAGCCGCGTGCGCCGCGGGAACGTGTGACGATGCTCCTCACCCGAGTCGTCGAGGATGACCACGGTCACCGCCCGATCGGACTCCTCGATCGAGACCTTGCCACCGACCTCGGCGATCTTGGCCAGACCCTTGGGCTTGCGCGCCTCGAACAGCTCGACCACGCGGGGCAGGCCGTGCGTGATGTCCGCGCCGGCGACGCCGCCGGTGTGGAACGTCCGCATGGTCAGCTGCGTGCCCGGCTCGCCGATCGACTGGGCGGCGATGATCCCGACCGCGTCGCCGATCTGGGCCAGATTGCCCGTCGCCAGCGAGCGGCCGTAGCAGGCCTGGCAGACGCCGGTCGTCGCCTCGCACTTGAGCACCGAGCGCACCGGGACCGTGATCACGGTGCCCTTCTCGGTGTCGTCGTGCCAGGACTCGACCAGGTCGGCCAGCTCGGCGCGGTCGATCTCCTTGCCCTTCTCGACGATCACCCGGCCGCGCTTGGTCGTGATGTCTTGCGCGGCGATCCGCCCGATCAGGTTGCCGTTGGGCTCGCCGGTCGGCCGCAGCGCCCGGTTCTCCGTACCGGCCTCGAGCTTGGACACCGGCATGTCGATGCGCTCCTCGGTGCCGCAGTCCTCCTGGCGGATGATCACGTCCTGGGAGACGTCAACCAGACGTCGCGTCAGGTACCCGGAGTCGGCGGTGCGCAGCGCCGTGTCGGCCAGACCCTTGCGGGCCCCGTGGGTCGAGATGAAGTACTCGAGCACGGTCAGGCCCTCCTGGAAGGAGGCCTTGATCGGCCGCTCGATGATCTCGCCCTTCGGGTTGGCCATCAGCCCGCGCATGCCGGCCAGCTGGCGGATCTGCGAGAACGACCCGCGGGCGCCCGAGTTGGCCATCATGTAGATCGGGTTGAGCTCGTCGAGATGGTCGTAGAGCGCCTGCCCGACCTCGTTGGTGGCCCGATCCCACAGCGAGGTGACCGCCTCGTGGCGCTCCTCCTGGTTGATCTCGCCGTTCTCGTACTGCTCCTCGATCAGGGCGAGCTGCGCGTCATAGCGGGCCAGGATCTCCGCCTTGGTAGGCGGAGTCTGGACGTCGTTCTTGGAGATGGTCACGCCGGCCTGGGTCGCGTAGTGGAAGCCGACGTCCTTGAAGGCGTCCAGCACCTGCGAGATGGTCGGCGCGCCGTACTGCTGCACGAGGTCGTCGACCAGCCGGGTGGTGTCCTTCTTCTTCATCGAGCGGTTGACGAACTCGTAGGTGCTCGGGTCGAACGCGTCGCCCAGCGCCTCGACCAGCGCCCGCTCGATCCGGTCGTTCCAGAGGATCCGACCGACCGTGGTCAGCAGGTGGCCGCCCTCGCGCCCCAGTGGGCGGTACTCAGCCAGATCATGCAGCTTGGTCACGCCGTGCTCATAGGACCACTCCGCCTCCTGGGCGGTGCGGTACACGTGCGGGCTCGGCTCGTGCGTAGCCGGGTCGATCTTGGCCAGCTCGTCGGCATCCGGACCGTAGGTCAGGTAGTACGCGCCCAGCACCATGTCCTGGGTCGGCGTGGCCAGCGGCGCTCCGTGGGCCGGCGAGAGGATGTTGTTCGAGGAGAGCATGAGGATCCGCGCCTCGGCCTGCGCCTCGGCCGACAGCGGCAGGTGGACCGCCATCTGGTCGCCGTCGAAGTCGGCGTTGAACGCATGGCAGACCAGCGGATGGACCTGGATCGCCTTGCCCTCCACCAGCACCGGCTCGAACGCCTGGATGCCCAGGCGGTGCAGCGTCGGCGCGCGGTTAAGGAGCACCGGGTGCTCGTGGATGACTTCCTCGAGCACGTCCCACACCTCGGGGATCATCGAGTCGACCATCTTCTTGGCCGCCTTGATGTTCTGCGCCGACTTGCGCTCGACCAGGCGGGCCATGATGAACGGCTTGAACAGCTCGAGGGCCATCAGCTTGGGCAGACCGCACTGATGGAGCCGCAGCGACGGGCCGGCCACGATCACCGAGCGGCCCGAGTAGTCCACGCGCTTGCCGAGCAGGTTCTGGCGGAAGCGGCCCTGCTTGCCCTTGAGCATGTCTGAGAGCGACTTCAGCGGGCGGTTGCCCGGTCCCGTGACCGGACGGCCGCGCCGGCCGTTGTCGAACAGCGCGTCGACCGCCTCCTGGAGCATGCGCTTCTCATTGTTGACGATGATCTCCGGCGCGCCCAGATCGAGCAGCCGCTTCAGACGGTTGTTCCGGTTGATCACGCGCCGGTAGAGGTCATTGAGGTCGCTCGTCGCGAACCGGCCGCCGTCCAGCTGGACCATGGGGCGCAGCTCCGGCGGAATGACCGGAACCGCCTCGAGGATCATCATCTCGGGCTTGTTCCCCGAGTGCAGGAAGGCGGAGACGACCTTCAGCCGCTTGACCGCGCGGGCCTGCTTCTGGCCCTTGGCCGTCTTGACCTGATCCTGGAGGTCGGCCGCCTCGACCTCGAGGTCGACCTGCTGCAGCAGGTCGCGCACGGCCTCGGCGCCCATGCCGCCGCGGAAGTACTCGCCGAACCCGTAGGGGGAGCCGAAGCGGTCCTTGAGCTCGCGGAAGGTGGTCTCATCGTTGACCACGTCCTTGGGCTTCATGGTCTTGAACAGCTCCCACACCTGGCGCATGCGCTCGGCGGCGTCCTCGATGTAGGCCTCGGTGTCGTCGATGTCGGCCTGCAGGCTCTTGCGCAGGTCCTTGAGCATCTTCTCGCGCTCCTCGTCGGAGAGCTTCGCGATGTTCACGCCGAGCGACTCCGCCCACATGTGGTCGTCGTCTGAGAAGTCGCGACCGGTCTTGCCGCTGTTCAGGTGCTCCTCGCGGCGGGCGAGCGACTCCTTCAGCTCGAGCATCCGCTCCTCCTTCTCGGCCGCATACGCGTCCAGCACCTTGTTGACTTCGCCCTCGAGCGTGTCGAGGTCGCGGGCGCGCGCCTCGTCGTCGATCCAGGTCACGATCGATGCGGCGAAGTAGAGGACCTTCTCGAGCTCTTTGGGCGCCATGTCGAGCAGGTAGCCGATCCGGCTCGGGACGCCCTTGAAGAACCAGATGTGGCTCACTGGCGCTGCCAGGTCGACGTGGCCCATCCGCTCGCGGCGAACCTTGGACCGGGTCACCTCGACGCCACAGCGCTCGCAGACGATGCCCTTGTAGCGGACGCGCTTGTACTTGCCGCAGTAGCACTCCCAGTCCTTGGTCGGACCGAAGATGCGCTCGCAGAACAGGCCGTCCTTCTCGGGCTTGAGCGTGCGGTAGTTGATCGTCTCCGGCTTGGTGACCTCTCCCGAGCTCCAGGAGCGGATCTGCTTGGAGGAGGCCAGGCCGATCTCGATCGCGTCGAAATTGTTGATGTCGATCAAATCGATCCCTTCTTGGTGTCTCTATCTAGAAATCTGTTGTGAGCGGAGGGGACGAGGCCTGGCGGTCAGGCTTCGTCCTCCTCCAGGACGCCCTCGGCCTCTCCGGCCGGAACGTCCTCGTCGATCATCGGGTCGTCGCCGTCAGAGGCGAAGTCCTCCTCCTCGAGCTCCTCGCCGGGCTCGAGGTCGGGATCCTCTTCCTCGACCTCCTCCTCGGAGGCCTCCACCGTCTCGCCTTCGTGCTCGGTCGCCTCGTCGGCGGCCGCGCCATCGGTGGCACGCACGCCGCTCAGGTCGATCCCGAGCTCCTCGGCCGCACGCAAGAGGTCGTCGTCCTCTTCGCGCATCTCGGCCCGCTCGCCCTCCTCGGAGACCACGTTGACGTCGAGCGCCAGCGACTGCATCTCCTTGAGCAGGACCTTGAACGACTCGGGGATCGAGGGCTCGGCGATGTTCTCGCCCTTGACGATGGCCTCGTAGGCCTTGACCCGCCCAACCGTGTCGTCGGACTTGATCGTGAGCATCTCCTGCAGCGTGTAGGCGGCACCGTAGGCCTCGAGTGCCCACACCTCCATCTCGCCGAAGCGCTGGCCGCCGAACTGCGCCTTGCCGCCCAGCGGCTGCTGGGTGACCAGGGAGTAGGGGCCGGTGGAGCGGGCGTGGATCTTGTCGTCGACCAGGTGCAGCAGCTTCAGGATGTACATGTAGCCAACCGTCACCTGCTCCTCGAACGGCTCGCCGCTGCGGCCGTTGAACAGGGTCACCTTGCCCGACGCCTGCTCCCCCTCGCGCCGGCGCTTGTCGACGTCCATCTTGATCCGGCCCTCATGCTCGTCCTGCCAGCGGACCAGCGCCTCGTCCACGTCGCGCACGGTGGCGCCGTCGAACACCGGCGTGGCCACGTAGACCTTGCCGCCGTCGTCGTGGGCCTCCTTGTAGGCCGGCGATCCGTCGTCATACCAGCCGTTGGCCGCCACCCATCCAAGGTGGGTCTCGAGGATCTGCCCGAGGTTCATACGGCTCGGCACGCCGAGCGGGTTGAGGATCACGTCGACCGGCGTGCCGTCCTCCAGAAACGGCATGTCCTCCACGTCGACGATCTTCGAGATCACGCCCTTGTTGCCGTGACGGCCGGCCAGCTTGTCGCCCTCGGCGATCTTGCGCTTCTTGGCCACGAACACACGGACCAGTTCGTTGACGCCGGGCGGCAGGTCATCGCCCTCGTCGCGGCTGAACGTCTTGACGTCGATGACCACGCCGCCCTCGCCGTGAGGCACCTTGAGCGAGGTGTCGCGGACCTCGCGCGCCTTCTCCTTGAAGATCGCGCGGATCAACTTCTCCTCCGCGGTCAGCTCGGTCTCGCCCTTCGGCGTGACCTTCCCGACCAGCAGGTCGCCGGAGCCGACCTCGGCCCCGATGCGGACGATGCCGCGGTCGTCGAGGTTGCGCAGCGACTCCTCCGAGCGGTTCGGGATGTCGCGCGTGATCTCCTCGTCGCCGAGCTTCGTCGTGCGCGCATCGATCTCGTACTCCTCGATGTGGATCGAGGTGAGCTCGTCGTCCTTGACGATCCGCCGCGACAGGATGATCGCGTCCTCGAAGTTGTAGCCCTCCCAGGACATGAAGGCGACCAGCAGGTTCTTGCCGAGCGCCATCTCGCCGGAGTCGGTGGCCGAGCCGTCGGCCAGCACGTCGCCGTCGGCCACGGTGGCGCCCACGTCGACGATCGGCTTCTGGTGGATCAGCGTCCCCTGGTTCGAGCGCATGAACTTCTGGAGCAGGTACTCGTCCTGCCCGCCGCCGTCCTTGTCGACCACGATCTGCTCGGCGTCCACGTAGGACACGCTGCCGGTGGTGCGCGCCACCACCACGTCGCCGGTGTCGATCGCGGCGCGGCGCTCCATCCCGGTACCGACCAGCGGGGCATCGGTGACCAGCAGCGGCACGGCCTGCGCCTGCATGTTCGACCCCATCAGGGCCCGGTTGGCGTCGTCGTGCTCGAGGAACGGGATCATCGCGGTCGTAACCGACCAGATCTGCTCCGGGGAGACGTCGATCAGGTCGACCTCCTCGGCCGAAACCGTTACGTACTGCCCCGCCTGCGTGCGGCACAGGATCTCCTCGCCGACCAGGTTGCCCCTATCGTCCAGCGGCGTGTTGGCCTGGGCGATGATCCGCTCCTCCTCCTGGGTGGCGTCCAGGTGGAGGATCTCGTCGGTCACCTTGCCGTGGGCGACCACCCGGTAGGGCGTCGTGACGAAGCCGTGCTCGGACACCTCGGCGTAGGACGAGAGCGAGCCGATCAGGCCGATGTTCGGACCCTCGGGGGTCTCGATCGGACACATGCGGCCATAGTGGGTCGGGTGCACGTCGCGCACCTCGATCGGTGCGCGCTCGCGGGTCAGACCGCCGGCGCCCAGGGCTGACAGCCTCCGGCGGTGCCTGAGGCCGGCCAGACTGTTCGTCTGGTCCATGAACTGGGACAGCTGGCTCGAGCCGAAGAACTCCTTGAGCGCGGCCACGACCGGCCGGATGTTGACGATCGTCTGGGGGGTGATCGTGTCGGCGTCCTCGGTGGTCAGGCGCTCGCGCACGACGCGCTCCATGCGGTAGAGGCCGATCCGGAACGCCTCCTGGATCAGCTCGCCCACCGTGCGCAGGCGCCGGTTGCCGAAGTGCTCGTACTCGTCCAGGTGATCCTGGATCGGCTCGCGCGGCATCGCCAGCGCCTCCGCGGCGTAGTCCTTGGTGTCGACGCCGTCGTCCTCGGGCATGCCGAGCAGCCGCGGCAACGTGATCAGCTCCTTGACCAGGGCGATGATGTCGTCGTGGGTCAGGGTGCGGGTCTCGAGGTCGATGTCGAGGCCGAGGCGCGAGTTCAGCTTGTAGCGACCGACGCGCGTGAGGTCGTAGCGCTTGGGGTCGAAGAACAGCTGGTTGAGCAGCGAGCGCGCGGCGTCCACCGAAGGCGGCTCGCCCGGGCGCTGCTTCTTGAACAGCTCGATCAACGAGCCCTCCTCGCTGCGGACCATCTCCGGGTCGGCGTCGAGGGTCAGGCGGATGTAGAGCGAGTTGTCGAAGAGGTTCAGGATCTCCTCGTCGGAGGCGTAACCCATCGCCCGCAGCAGCACGCTGACCGGCAGCTTGCGCTTGCGGTCGATGCGGACGTAGACGCGGCCCTTCTTGTCGATCTCGAGCTCGAGCCACGAGCCGCGGGCCGGCATCAGGTTCGCGATGAAGACCTGCTTCTCGCGGTCCTTGGGCTCCATCACGTAGGCGCCCGGGGAACGGACCAGCTGCGTGACCACGACGCGCTCGGTGCCGTTGATGATGAATGTGCCGCGCTCGGTCATCCACGGGAAGTCACCCATGAACACGGACTGCTCGCGGATCTCGCCGGTCTCCCGGTTGATGAACGCCACCGTGACGGTGAGCGGGCGGGCGTAGGTCAGGTCCTTCTCACGGCACTGCTCGAGGTCCGCCACCGGCTCGTCGAAGATGAAATCGCCGAACTGGACGGCCAGGTTGCCGGTGTAGTCCTCAATCGGCGAGATGTCGTCGATCGTCTCGCGCAGGCCGCCACCATTCGGGTCGGTCAGCCATTCGAAGGACTTGCGCTGGATATCGATGAGGTTGGGAAGTTCAAGGACCTTGTTCAGACGCGCGAAGCTCCGGCGCGTCCGGGGGGCGTGAGCGGTTGCCAAGACGGCGACTCCTCGGAAACGGTCGAGAGGGAGGCAGGTCAGCGCTTCACAGAGCACGTACTCCCCACGAAGCGCGACCATCAAAGATAGCACACGGCATTGGTGCCCTGTGCAGGGACGCTCAGCTCTCACGGACCCCGCCCCCCGGATCGCCGCGTATGTGGCGCGGCGCCGTCGTGGTTGGGCGGCTACGGCTATTGGCTGACGGGGGCAGTGTAGGGACTCGCGGCGTTTCCGGCAAGCCTGCTCGACACCTGATCGATCCAGCCCGGACGCCCGGCGCGCCCCGATCCAGCCCACCCGCCGACGCCTCACGCGTACCCATCGCGCACACGCGGCCGACCCGACTGAGGTCGCGTCCGCAGCGGCGCCGTACCGCCGCGCGTCGCGCCACCATCACGCAGCGGCCCACCGCCGCTCACTGCCCATCGTCACGCACCGACCTTTCGCGCACCCCGCCACCGCGCCACCACCCAATTTTTCGACCGCTCGCCGCTACCAGCAAGTAGATTCGCGGCCGTGGGCACCGGCGGCCAGCCGGAGCGACGTGACTCCACGAGGGGGAACCAATGCGAGTTGCACGAGTCGGATATCTCTTCGCGATCGGGGCAATTCTCGCGTTCGCGACCGCGGGCGCGGCCCCGGCGGCGCCGGCGCCGGGAGCCGGCACGCCGTCCTTCAAGGTGACGATCTCGCCCGAGTACACGACGGCAGGCCAACCGACCACGTTCCAGGTCAGGGTCGTCAACACGTCCTCCGAGAACACCGTGCTCGGGTCGGTCAAGATCACGCCACCACGCGGGTTCGCGCCGCCGCGCCCCGTCCGCGGGACGCCGTTACGGGCCAAGACCAAGGTCCAGAACCGCACGCTCCTGCTGCACCGGGTCGCGATCAAGCCGGGCGCCATGGCGAGGCTGGCGATCACGGCGACCGCGCCACAGAAGTGCGGCCGGGCCGTCCTGCATTGGAGCTCTCGAAGGCCTTCGAAGGCGCGACCGGCTCTGGAGACCAGCTCGCACTCGACGCTGCACTGAGCAGCCTCGGGGTGAAGGTGCTCTGTCCGGCCGCCGCGGCGTGCGGTGACGGAGGTCCGCCGTGCTCGACCAGTCTCGTCACCTCCAACAGCACGTACGCCGTCATCTCTGACGCGTCCTCGGGGACGCTGAACCAGACCGTGAACGTCGGCAACAAGTTGCGGTGCGGCGGCTACCGCTTCCGGGATGCGAACTGGTACGACTCGGTCGTCACCGCTCCGACCACATCGCCGCCGACAGCAGCGCCGACACCGATCGTCGACAGCGTCACCTACACGATCCGCAACGCCACGAAGAACGGGATCGGTTTCTGCCTCGGTGCCGCCTATGACTTCGCGACGCGGTCGGGCGCGCAGGCGCGGGCGGGGACCCTGCCCAACGGCAAGCCGGGGTTCATCGGCCTCCTCCCGCTCTGCACGAGCGGGAAGCCGCCTTGCATCACCAGCATCACCCAGCACCGCGACCCCCAGGCGAACAACGGCTTTGACGCACTCATGAAGATCCAGATTCCTGAATCGGGCGATCCCTGGGGCGGCGGCTAGGGCGAACGCCGTCCAAGCCACGACGCGGCACACGAACATCGCTGGCGCTCACGCTGAGCGCCTGCCTCGTGCTCGCCGCCACCGCCACGCTTGCCCACGCCGCCCCGCGCACCAAGTCCTGCGAGCAGATCAACGGCTGCTCCGACTCGGTGAGCTCGCCACCAATGGCATTCACCGGCGGACGGAGCGTGCCTGCCAGCCACCTCTCGGTCGCGGTCGCGACGGCGCCCAAATCGACCGCCACGGCGCGCCATGCGTCGGTCACGCTCATGACCAACGCCGAGGCCGGACGCCGCATCAGGTGCGGCGGCTACCGGTTCAGGTCGCGGACCACGTTCCAGTTCCAGCTCGAGGCGACAACCACCTCCAGCGCCGCCCACGCGTTCAGGATCGACCTCACTCCGTGCCGGCGTCGGCCGGCGCCAGACCGGGCGCCGGTGCCGGCAACCGCACGATCTTCAGCGCCTCCATGATCTCGTCCCGCTCCCGCACCAGGTCGGCGTCCGCGCAACCCATCAAAGCCAGCGCATCGATCGTCGCGGCGACGTCATAACCCGAACGGCGCTCGCGGGCACAGTCGAGCGCCTCGGCCAACTCGCGTTGCGCCGCGTCCGCCTCCCCCAGCCGCGCCAGGGCGATCCCGGCGGCCCGCTGGAGCAGCGGACGCTGCCGGTCACACGACTCCAGGTCGGCGCGAGCGATCTCGAGCCCGCGGCGCGGGTCGCCACCGAGCGCCTCGCCCTCCGCGATCAGCGCGTGCGCGAAGTCGGCGTAGGCACCCATGCTGAACGCGCGGAGCGCCTCGCTCGCGCTCTCCAGGATCGGCAGCCCTGCCCCGCACTCTCCTCGCCGGATGGCGAGCCGGCCGAGCAGCACGTCGATGAACGCCACCGCCTGGCGTTCACGCGTGCCGCTCCACGCTCGCCGGGCACGCAGCAGATGCTCCTCGGCCTCCTCCAGGCGGCCCTGATCGGACAGGATCTCGCCGACGTTGCAGTCCACGAAGGCAACGTCGGCCGGGCGCCCGGATCGCTCACCACACGCGCGCGCCTCCAGATACAGCGCGAGCGCGTCGTCCCAACGTCCGTCGAAGTAGGCGAACATCCCCAGGTTGTTCAGCACGATCAGCTCGTGCTCGGGGTCGCCGATCTGCTGGTAGATCTCCAGGGCCCGCGACGAATGTGTGGCCTCCTCGCGCCGGCCGGACTCCCAGAGCGCCCAGTCGAGCGAGTACAGGGCATGCGCCAGCGCGCTCAGCTCGCCGACTGACTCCGCCTCCGCGATTGCCCGCCGGCACACCGCGATCGCCTCCGTCCAATGCCCCTGCCGGTTGCGCACGCCACCGAGTCGGGAGCGCATCTTCGCCCGCCAGCCGGTCACCTCCGGCCCTTCGAGGCCGTCCAGGTACCGGAATCCGCGGTTCAGCCAGCGCACCGCCGCGGTCAACGCGGCGCTCCGTGACGCCACGTCAGCATGGCGAGCGCACAGTCGTGCCTGCGCGATCGAATCGTCGCGCAGCAGCCGACGCGCCTCGGTCAGCGCGCGATGAGCCTCCGCCGGCTCCCCCACATGGCGAAGCTCCTCGCCCATCTGCTCCCAGGCACGCGCGAGCGCCTGTCGGTCAACCCCAACGCCCGAGGCCCGTCCGGCGTCGATGGCCCGCTGATACAGATGCACCGCGTCGGCGTGAGCAAAGCGCTCGGCCGCCCGATCGGCTGCCATGAGCGCGTAGCGATGAGCGCGTACGTAATCGCCGGCCAGCGCAAAGTGGCTGGAAAGCACCCCGGCGTCCGCTTCGTGTTCGCCGGGCATGTCGTGCTCGTGCTCGAGTCGGAGCGCCACAGCCAGGTGGAGCTCGCGGCGCAGCTTGAACGGCAGGCTCGAGTAGGCCACTTCCTGGAGCGCGGGACGGCGGAAGCGCACGTGCCCCCCGGGCTCGCGCGCGAACACCTCCGACAATCGGGTCCAACGTCGCTCGGTCGGGCGTCGGCACGTCGGCGCCGAGCACGTCGGCCAGGTCGGAGGGGTCGAACGAGAGGCCAAGCACCGCGGCGCGCCGCACCAGCGCGCCGTCCTCCGGGTTCAGGGCATCGATTCGGGCCATGGTGGCGGCGCCGACGCTCCCGGGAGCTGGTCCCGATCTCCCGCCGCGGCGGCCGCGAGCAGGTCGAGCAGGAACTCGGGGCTTCCGCCGGATCGCTCGACCGCCAGCTCGACGATGTGCGGGGGCAGCTGCGCCGCCTCCGGAGTGGCGAGAGCAAGGACGTGCGCATCCTCGTGGGAGAGCGGCCCCAGCTCGATCCGTCGATTAGAGTCGGCCAGGACCAGGCCCCCCGGCGTGTCGCGGTGGGTGACCAGCACGATCCAGGCGGAGGACGGGAGCTCGCGGGCCAGCGCCTCGAACAGGGCGGCCGACGCGGCATCCATCAGGTGCGCCTGCTCCACCTCCACGATCGTGGGGACGACCAGGGCCCGCCCGAGGAAGCGCAGGACAACCTCGTGCAGCTTCGCCTCCCGGGACGTCGGGGCCAGCTGCTCGACCTCGGGCGACGGCGCAACCTCGAAGTCGAATACGATCGCGATCAGCGACAGCCAGCGAAGCAGGTCCGGCGCGGCGAACTCGATCTCGGCTTTCAACCGGCTCGAGCGCGACGTCTTCGGGCTCGCTGCCGTCCAGGTCGAGCAGCGTGCGCAGCGGATCACGCCACGCGTGATACGGCGTGTCGCGCGTGTACACCTCGCATTCGGCGCGCAGATGCACCATGCCGTCGGCGAACTTGACGGCCTCGGCGAGGAGGCGAGACTTGCCGCTACCGGTCTCGCCGGCCAGCTCGATCAGCGATCCCGCGCCACGTCGCGCCGCCGCAATCGCGTTCCTCAATTGATCGAGCTCGGAGGCACGGCCGACGAGCGGGAGCTCCATCCGGATCATGGCGCTGGAAGCTCCGCGGACGGGTGGGCCCACATCCCACGCCTCGACTGGGCGCACCTTGCCCTTGACCGAGAACGGCTCCAGGCCGATCTGCCGGAAGCTCGTCTTGGCCCGCCGCAGAACCTCGCGCGTGCCGTAGACGTGACCGGCGGGGGCCTTGGCCACCAGACGAGCGGCGAGGTTCACGGTGTCGCCCATCACGGCGTACCACCGTCGGTACGCAGGACCGACCGGTGCAGTGAATACCGGACCTCGGTGCACGCCAACGCGGACCGGCAGAGGCGGGCCGACCTCGACGATGTGGCGGAGCGCCAGCAGCATGCGCTCCTCGTCGTCACCCACCACGCGCGGGACGCCCGCGCTCAACCGGATCTTGCCGCCGTCGAAGGCTATGTCGGAGTCGAGGAAGCACACCTCGTAGCGATCGACGGACTCCTGGACGAGCCGCAGGAGCTCGTCCAGCCGCCGCGCCGCGCTGGTCAGCCCGTCGCGCACCAGCACCTCATCGAGCCCGCCGAACTGGAGGAACGCGATCGTGCCGGTCCGATGCTCGGGGACGGCCAGGCCGCTGAGAAGATGCGTCCGCACCGCGTTCGGGATGAACCTGGCGACGACGTCCTGCGATGGGGTCGGCAATCCGGTCGAAGGCCACTCACATGCGGTGGGCGAGCGAGCCAGGAGACGGCCCGACTGCACCGCGGCCCCCACGGAGCTTCCGGGGCAGCCGCCGAGCCGTGTCGGGGCTGATCACGATCTGACCCGAGGCGGCCGCGTCCTCCATTGCCACCAGCATGCTCGCCGCCGGACCGGCGACCAGGAACTCGCGATGCGATCCGCCGACCACGAACATCCCATAGGAGCCGGTGTGCACGCCGACCGTCATGCGCAGCACGACGTTGGTGGCGCCGGCCCGGATCCGGCCCACCTGGCGCAGGCTGCGGCGCATCGCTGCGGCCGCGGAGCACGCCCGCTGCGCGTGCTCCTGGTCGCCCACCTGGTCGTAGAAGATCAGCAGCATCGCATCGCCGCCGAACTTGATCAGCGACCCGCCGCGCCCGTACGCCTCGGCGAGCAGGGCGGTGAAGCAGGTGTTGATCGCGTCGACCAGTTGCTCGGCGCCTTCCTCACCGTGGCTGGCCAGCCGCTCGGAAAGACGGGTGAAGCCCGAGACGTCGGCAAACACCATCGTGCACTCCACGCTCTCGCTCAGCACCTCGATCGGACGCGCCAGACGAGCGAGCAGCGCCCTGGGTACGTACGGAGCGAGCGTTCCGGTTTCGGATTGCACCTGCGTTCAGAGCCTCCGCCCCCGGCGCCCCCTTAAGCCGCCGGCTGCTCCTGAGTTTACGGCCGCGTGCAACCGCGGCTCAGGCAACCCGTATCCGAAGGGGCCGTGCTCGATTTGGTCTCAGGTACGAGACCAAATCGATCACACCCCTCCGGCGCTACTTCAATTCGACGGTGGCGCCGGCTTCCTCGAGGTCGGCCTTGAGCTTGTCGGCCTCGGCGCGATCGATGCCCTCCTTGACGGGCTTGGGCGCCTCGTCGACGAGCGCCTTGGCCTCCTTGAGGCCCAGGCCGGTGGCCGCGCGGACGACCTTGATGACCTGGATCTTCTTGTCGCCGGCCGCCTGGAGCACCACGTCGAACGCGGTCTGCTCCTCGGCCTCCTCGCCGCCGCCGTCGGCCGCGCCGGCGCCCGCCGGCGCCGCCGCCGCGACCGCGGTCGCCGAGACGCCGAACGCCTCCTCGAGCGCCTTGATGCGCTCGGACAGCTCGAGCACGGAGATTGACTTGAGCTCGTCGATCCACTCTTGGGTGGTGGGCATGGTTCCTCCTTATGCGCCGGCTTCCTCGTCCGGCGCTACGTCTTCGTCAGTTTCTCCGGATGGCGGCGGGGCTCCAGGCTCCGCCTCCACCTCCACGATGGGTTCGGTCGGGGTCTCGGCGGGCTCCTCCGCCGCCTCGTGGCTCGGGGGGCTCCTGGGCCTCGGGCTCAGCGACGGTGTCGGGAGTTGCGGCCGCGGGGCTCGGCCGCCGTCGGCTCGTCCTCCGCGGGCTCGGCCACCGCGGGCTCGGCCGCCGCAGGCTCGGCCGCCGCAGGCTCGGCCTCAGCAGGCTCGGCCACCACGGGCTCCTCCGCAGGCTCGGCCACCGCAGGCTCGGCCACGACCGGCTCGGCCGCCACCGGCTCCGCCGCCGGCGCCTCGCCGCTCACCAGTCCCTGATCGGCGATCGCCTTGAGCTGGATGGCCAAGCCCCGCGATCAGCGCGTTCAGCCCGCGCACCAGGCCCGTGATCGGCGCCGCGATCATGCCCACGAGCTGGGCGTGGAGCACCTCGCGCGCCGGCAGGCGGGCGATCGCGCGACGTCGGCGCGCGCTCAGCGCGGCCGAGTCCATCAGCCCGCCCTTGAACTCGAGCGTGTGCATGGCTCGGGCGGCGTCGTTCAGCGCCTTGGCCGCCAGCGCGGCGTCGCCGGTGACGAACGCCAGGGCGGTCGGCCCCGTCAACAGCTCCTTCAGCGCCGACGCGCCGGCCTCGTCGGCGGCGCGCTCGGTCAGCGAGTTCTTGACGACCCGGAAGCGGGTCCCGGAGTCGCGCAGGCGGCGCGCGCAGCTCGGCCGCCTGCGCCACCGAGATCCCGCGGTAGTCCACGGCGAACACCGCGTCGGCGGATCTGATCTGGCCGGCGATCTCCTCTACGACTGCTGCTTTCTGGTCTCGGTTCACCTGAGTTCCTCTTCCAAATGCAAGACGCCCGCGTCACAGGCGGGCGTCGAATCACGGAACCGACACGGCTCCGAAGGCTCGAGACTCCGCCTACCCCGGACTTACGCCGGCCGCCGGAGGTCTCGGGCAGTGCTTTCGTACAAACCAGTCTACGCCGCGACGGGCTCCTCCACGATGTCGCGCGTGCGCGTCGGATCGACCTTGACGCCCGGGGCCCATCGTGGTGGCCACCGTGACCGTGCGGATGTAGCGACCCTTGGCCGCCGACGGCTTGGCCCGGATCAGCTCGTCGATCACCGCGGCGTAGTTCTCGAGCAGCTTGCGATCTTCGAAGTCGCGCTTGCCGATCACCAGGTGCACGATCGCGTTGCGGTCGGTGCGGTACTCGACCTTGCCCGCCTTGGACTCCTCGACGGCCCGCGCCACGTCCATCGTCACCGTCCCCACCTTGGGGTTCGGCATCTTGCCGGCCGGACCGAGGATCCGGCCCAGGCGGCCCACCACCGGCATCAGGTCGGGGGTGGCGATCGCCACGTCGAAGTCGTCGAAGCCCTCCTGGATGCGCTGGGCGAGGTCCTCGGCTCCGACCACGTCGGCGCCGGCCTCCTCGGCCTCGCGCGCCTTGTCGCCCTGCGCGAACACCGCGACCTTGACGTCCTTGCCCAGCCCGTTGGGCAGCGCCACCGTGCCGCGCAGCTGCTCGTCGGCGTGCCGGACGTTCAGCCCGGTGCGCACGTGCACCTCGACCGACTCGTTGAACTTCACGCGCGCGAGCTGCTTGATCAGCGCGATCGCCTCGGCCGGCGAGTACTCGCGCTCGCGGTCGTAGCGCTTCTTGGCCTCGTCGTATGTCTTTCCGTGATGTGCCATCTAGACGACCTCCACACCCATCGATCGAGCGGTACCGGCGATGATCTTGGCAGCGGCGTCGATATCGCCGGCGTTCAGGTCATTCATCTTCTTCTCGGCGATCTGGCGCAGCTGATCCTGGGTGATCCGAGCCACCTTGGTGCGGTTCGGCTCGGCCGACCCCTTCTCGAGGTTCAGCGCCTGCTTGATCAGCACCGCGGCCGGCGGGCTCTTGGTCACGAACGTGAACGAGCGATCCTCGTAGACGGTGATCACGACCGGGATCACCGTGCCCAGGTCGCCCTGCGTCTGGGCGTTGAACGCCTTGACGAACTCCATGATGTTGACGCCGTGCTGGCCGAGCGCCGGGCCCGACGGGCGGCGCCGGCGAAGCCTGGCCGCCCACCGCCTGCAGCTTGATCTGAGTCAGAACCTTCTTCGCCATCTAGATCTTCTTCACCTGATCGAATCCCGACCTCGACCGGCGTCTCCCGGCCGAAGATCGACACCAGCACCTTCAGGCGCTGGGCGTCCTCGTTGACCTCGGAGATCTCACCCGAGAAGTCCGACAGCGGGCCCGAGATCACCTTGACCGACTCGCCGATCTGGAACGTGGCCCGGCTGCGCGGCCGCACCTCCTGCTCGCGGTGGAGCAGGCGGTTGACCTCGTCCTGGGTGAGCGGCACCGGCTCGTTGGAGGCTCCCACGAAGCCGGTCACGCCGGGCGTGCCCTTGACCAGCGACCACGAGTCCTCGTTCAGGTCCATGTTCACGAGCACGTAGCCCGGCATCGTCCGCTTCTCGACCGTGATCTTCTGGTTGTCCTTCATCTCGGACACGGACTCGGTCGGCACCACGATCTGCCGGACGGCCTGCTGCTGCCCGAGCGAGACGATCCGGTGCTCGAGGTTGTGCTTGACCTTGTTCTCGTGACCCGAGTATGTGTTGACGACGTACCAGCGAAACATTCTGTCTTCCTAGGTTGGCCCTCCCAGCCGTTTACTTCAACACGAAACTGACGACGTGCTGGGAGACCAGGTCCGCCAAGCCGAGAAACGCCGCGGCGACGATGACGAACCCGATGACGACTCCGGTGGCCTGCATCACCTGCCGACGATCGGGCCACTGTACCCGTTGCAGCTCGCGCCAGCTTCCTTGCAGGAACCCGATCAGCCGCTGGAAGATCCCTGCCCGTTGCTCGACGTGGGCTTGACCTCGCGCGGCCACCTCACCGGACGAGCCGGTCTCACCATCGTAGCTGCGCCCTCGGCGCCCGACGCGCGCGATCGACTCTTCGACCTCTTGCGCGAACTCCTCCTCGTCGGCTTCGTCGCCCGGCTCGGGCTCGGCCGGCCGGCCGGCCGCGAGCTGCGCCTCGGCCAGTTCGACGTCCGGCAGTGGCGTGCTCGATCGGATCGGGGGCGCCGTTCTCCTCCGGCTCATGCGCGGAAGATGGTTCGTCCGTGACGCTCGGACAGGTTCGTCCGTGACGGTCGGAACGCCGGGGAGAACCCCCGGGACGCTGGAGCGATCGCTGGGAACGCCCGCCTGCGAGCCCCCTGGCTGCGCAGGCCGGCGAGCCCGCCGGTCTTTGGCGCGTTTGCGGTTGCGAGCCACCGATCGCTCCGGTCAGCTCAGCGCGTCTCGCGATGCGGCGTGTGGCGCCGGCACCAGCTTGCAGTACTTGCGCAGCTGCAGCCGTTCCGGGTTGTTCCGCTTGCTCTTGTTGGTCTGGTAGTTCCGGCGCTTGCACTCTTCACAGGCGAGAGTGGCAGCGATCCGAACGTCTCCACGAGCCATGTGACGCGCTTCCGTCTCGAGGGTCAGGATCCGGCTACCGGACCGCGGGCGCAGAAACGAACGCCGCCCGGCGCCGGTCCTCAGTGTAGCGACAGGGGCGCCGCCGAGAGGCGTCTATTCGAGCAGCTCCACCGGCGAGACCTCCAGATCGAGCCAGCGGTCGCCTCGCAGCACGCGGATCGGCATCGGGTGGCCGATCGCCTCGTGGGTCATCAGCCGCTGCACGTCGTCGACGCGCTCGATCGGCTCTGGGGGGGCGCCCATTTCCACGATCAGGTCCTCGGCGCGCAGTCCGGCTCGCTGCGCCGGGCTTCCGGCCGAGACCTCGATGATCTCGACCCCGGCCGTCCGCCCCACCCGCACCCGCGCGTGCGGCGGGCAGCGGGCGCGGGCCTGCCGGCGATCCCGATCCAGGCCCGGCGGACCCGCCCGTCGCGCATCAGCGCGCCGACGATCTGCGCGGGTCGCCGCGTTGATCGGCACGGCCAAGCCCAGGCCGACGCCGGCCACCGCGGTGTTGATCCCGATCACCCGCGCCGAGCTGTCGACCAGCGCTCCGCCCGAGTTCCCGGGATTCAACGCGGCGTCGGTCTGGATCACGTTGTCGATGTGGCGGACGGTCCGCCCCGCCCGCGCCGGCAGCGAGCGCCCGAGCGCGGAGACCACGCCCGCGGTGACCGAGCCGGCGAACCCGTTCGGGTTGCCGATCGCCACCACCAGCTGGCCCACGCGGAGCTTCTCGGCCTCGCCCAGCGCGGCGGGCGCGAGCGCGTCGCCGTCGGCGCGCAGCACGGCGAGATCCGACAGCCGGTCGACCCCGACGATCCGCCAGGTCAGCTCGCGCCCGTCGACGAAGGTGGCTCGGCCGGTGCGACCCGGCCCGGCCACCACGTGGGCCGAGGTGAGCAGGAAGCCGTCGGGGGTCAGCGCCACCGCGCTGCCGGCGCCGGCCGGGACCTGTCCGCCCCGGCCGCGGCGCATCACCCGCAGGTTGGCAACGCTCGGCGCAACCCGCTCGGCCACGTCGACGACCACCCGCGAGTAGGCGTCGAGCGCCTCGGCCTCGCGTGCCCGCGCCTCGTCCTCGTATCGCTCCGCCGTGGTGCTCATGAGAGGCCGACCGTGACGGTGCGCTCGTCGGCGCCCCGGACGATCTTCAGCTCGAGCCGCCCGTCGGCGCCGGCGCGCGTCGAGCGCCTCGTACAGGGCGTCGATCCGGTCGAGCTCACGCCCGCCGGCGGCCACGATCAGGTCGCCGCGCTCGAGGCCGGCCCGGTCCGCCGCGCTGCCCCGCTCGACCGCTCGGATCAGGATGCCGTCGCGCTCGGGCAGGCCGACGGCGCGGCGCAGCCGCCGTGCGACTCGGGGCGGGGCGATCGCCACACCGAGCCGAACCCGCTTGGGCGACTCGCCGCGGCCCAGCTTCTCGACTCGCTCGCGGGTGGCGCCGTCGGCCGGGATGGCCAGGATGAGGCCACCGTCGGTGCGGATCGAGTTGACGCCGAGCAGCCGGCCGGCGCGGTCGATCAGCGGCCCGCCGGACGACCCGCGCGGCAGCGGCGCGGTGTGCTCGATGGCGAAGTCGATCCGGTGCCGGCGCGGGCCGCGGAAGCTGCGCGCGGTCGAGGACACGAAGCCGGGCGTGACCCGCAGGCCGCGGCCGCCCGGGTTGGCCAGGGCGAGCACCGGCGCGCCCGATCGGCAGCGACTCGACGTCCTCCTCGGTCCACTGCAGCGGCTCGATCCCGGCCGTGTCGGCCTCGATCACGGCCAGGTCGACGTCGGCGTCGGTGGCCAGGACGCGGCCGGTCTCGCGCCGGCCGTCGTGGAAGGTGACGGTGACCTCGTCGCCGCGGAGGTTGTGGGCGTTGGTGAGGATCCGGTCCGGCGTCGATCACGAAGCCGGAGCCGCGGCCCCAGCCCTGCCCGAGCCCGATCACGGCCGGACCGAAGCGCTCGGCGGCGGTCTGGATCGTCCCTTCCAGCTCTTCAAGTACAGACATATTCCTACTCCTCTTACTACTGACTTGCAATATGCAAGTGACAACGTGTACCACGCAGTACGATCTGACAGCGAGATGAACGAAGCCCTGGCCGATGCCCTGACCACGATCGGCGACCGCTGGACGCTGCTGCGTGATCGCGGCCCTGCTCGACGGGCCGCGGCGCTTCGGCGACCTCCAGGCCGAGGTCGGAGGGGATCGCGCCGAACGTGCTCACCCAGCGCTGCGCCAACTCGAGCGCAACGCGCTCGTCGTGGCGCGGCCCTACTCCGAGCGCCCGCCCCGCTTCGTCTACGAGCTGACCGCCGCCGGCCAGGAGCTCGCCGGTGCCCTGCGCCTGATCGCCGGCTGGGGCGCCCGCAACGCCGAGGGCGCCACCGCCCCCCGCCACGCGGTGTGCGACACGCCGATGGAGGCGCGCTGGTGGTGCCCGACGTGCGAGCGCATCGTCGAGGACGACGAGGACGAGCTCCAGTACGCGTGATCTGAGGCTGCCCTCTCACACGCCGGAGTTTTGGGCCTCGCTGCGCTCGGACGCCGCCGCAGGCGGCCCATGAGAAGCGTCTAACCAGTAGCGCTGGGCCGCACCGGGAAGTAGAGAATGCGCGCAATGCTGCGGCTCATCAGCATCGTCGTGTCGATCGGGCTGGCCGACTCGCTCAACCCGAGCACGATCGCGCCGGCCCTGTATCTGGCCATGGGCGAGCGGGGGCGGGAGCGCGTGGCGGAGTTCACCCTCGCGGTATTCGCCGTGTACTTCCTGGGCGGTGCGGCGATCGCGGTTGGCGCCGGTCAGCTGGTCGGACCGCTCCTGCCGCACCCGCGCCACCACATCACGAACATCGTCGAGGTGGCGGTCGGGGTGGCGATGATCGGCGTGGCCGGATTGCTGTGGCGCCACCGCCACCGGCTGGCCCTGCGGGAGCCGCCGGACTTCGACGCGCACGGGCGCGCCAGCTGGCTGCTGGGGGCCTCGATCACGGCGTTCGAGCTGCCGACCGCGTTCCCGTACTTCGCGGCGATCGCCGCGATTGTGGGAGCCGACGTCGACGCACTCGGCGATCTGATCCTGCTGTTCCTGTTCAACCTGTGCTTCGTGCTGCCGCTGCTGGCCATCCTCGCGACGCTGACATTCGCGCCCGACCGCAGCGACCGCCTCCTGTGCGCGGGCCGGTCTTTCCTCCAGCGCCACTGGCCGTCCCTGTTCGCCGGCCTGGCCCTCGCCGCCGGCATCTTCGTGGTGCTGCTGGGCGTGACCGGCCTCGCCGGGAATCACAGCCACTTCCTGCGCCGGCTGCACCGCACCCTGCGCGGCTGATACGGCGCGGTCCCGGGCGGCCGAGAAATATGATCGGGCCGCGATGGCGACGACCGAGCCGCAAGCCACCGGGCTACGGGCCGAGGGCCTCCAGCCACTGCTCGACGGTCGCTACGCCTCGCTGCGCCGTCAGCTCCGCGACATCCTCTCCCGCCCCGAGTTCGAGCCGCCGATCTCGATCCCCACCGCGGAGTACCGCGACCGGGTGCTCGATTGGATGCGGACGATCGCGGCCGAGGGTCTCACCGCGGATGCGCTGGTCGATGCCTCCGGCATCCCCGACCAGGTGCTCCGAGCGCCCATCGCACAGCGGTGAGCGCTTACGTCGATCCGAGCCGAATCAGCCAGCTCCACGAGATCCTGGGCACGGAGGCGAGCGAGATGGTCGCCACGATGGTGAGCAGTCTGGCCGGCGCGCTCGACAGCCTCGAGGCCGCGCTGGCCGCCGGCGAGCTCGAGCCCGCGGTCCAGGCAGCCCACAGCGCGCGGAACGACGCGCTGATGCTCGGCGCCGGTCCCCTCCAGGAGGCGCTCCGTGATCTCGAGGCGGCCGCCCGGGACGACGACGAATCCGCCGCCAGAGGGTTGCTCGAGCGCGTCAGAGAGGTGTGGCCGCCCACCCGCGAGCAGCTCGCGGCCGTCTAGCCCGGACGCCTCCGCCGGCGGGCTTGCCAGCGGACGCCCGCGGCGGTTAGGGTCCCGCAACCTAGGGGATCGGGATCACATCGCCAAGTGAAAGGAGGGGGAGGACATGGCCGGCCGCGATGGCGGCCGGAACAGGGTGCTGTGGCGGTTGGACGTTCTTGGCCGGGGTCAACCAAGCGACGGCTGCCTTGTCTGTAAGCCACACGGTAGGAGCGTCATGTCACTGAAGGTACGTCTCAGCGTGGCAATCGTCGCGGCGGCCGCATTGTCCGCGGCGGGTTTGCTGCTGCTTACTCAATCTGGCGCGTCGGCTCGCACGAAGCTGAATTACGCCCATTTGACGAAGTTCCAGAAACGGATCGTGTCGCAGACTCTGGCCAGTTCGCTCGGCCCTCAATCGAAGGCCCGGCGGAGCTCACAACACAGGCGGCGACGAGGGTGGCGGCCCCGACGGTGCGCCGTTCACCCCGCCATCGTCGTTCGCATCGCCCAGCGCCACCGGGTCCCCGGCCACCTACTTCCCCACTCAGCAGGGACAGTGCTCGCAGACCCAGGGCGACAACGTGAAGGTCAACCAGAACTGCCAGAACGTCGCCGATCCGGCGCTGCGGGCCGCGGCCAGGCCCAGAACGAGACGGCGATCGCGGTCGACCCGAACAACCCGAACCACATGCTCGCGAGCCAGAACGACTACACGGCGCGGAGACGGCAACTGCTGCGGCGCCTTCTCGCTCGACGGCGGCCGCCACTGGAGCGACACGACGATGCCGATGTCGTTCACCTACGGCGACGCATCCGGCAATGCCCGGCGAGTACTGGCAGGCCGGCGGCGACACCTCCGTCGCGTGGGACACCAAGGGCAACGCCTACTTCAGCTGCCAGGTGTTCAACCGCGGCACGGCGCCTCGAACAATCCCGACCAGTCGAGCGGGTTCTACGTCTTCCGCTCCACCGGCAACAACGGCGCTTCGTGGAACTTCCCCGGTCGCCCGGCCGCGGAGTTCGCCGACCCCGCGGGCGACGGAACGACGCTCCTCGGACAAGAACTACATGACGGTGGACAACCACAACGGCAGCCCGTTCCAGGACCGCGTCTACATGACGTGGACGACGTTCGCGCCCGACGGGACCACCTACATCTACGAGGCGTACTCGAGCGACTACGGCGAGACGTTCTCCGATCCGGTCCTCGTGAGCAAGGACAGCTCGCTCTGCCCGTACACGTACGGCATCTTCGGCATCGGGACGCCGCACGGGAAGTGCAACGAGAACCAGGACTCGAACCCGTTCACCGGTCCGGACGGGAACCTCTACGTCGCGTTCAACAACTACAACAGCGCCACCTCGGATCCGACGGGCACCGGTGACAACGCCTACCAGGTGCTGATCGCGAAGTCGACCGACGGCGGGGCCACCTTCTCGGCCCCGGTCAAGGTGAGCACCTTCTACGACCTGCCCGACTGCCTCACCTACCAGGACTCCGACCCGTTCCGCGGGTGCGTGCCCGAGAAGGGCCCGTCCACGAACTCGGTCTTCCGGGCGAACAACTACCCGGTCGGCGGCGTCAACCCGAGGAACCCGAATCAGGTCGTGGTCAGCTTCGGCTCGTACATCAACCAGGACTCGAACACCTCGAACGGCTGCACGCCCGCAGGGCTTCAGCCCGGACACGGGGCAGCCCCTCTACAGCGGCGTGAAGATCGCCGGGTCGTGCAACAACGACATCCTGGTCAGCTGGTCGAGCGACGGCGGCGCCACGTTCACCGGCACCGGCGCCGATCCGAGGACGGAGCAGACCGCCACGCCCGACCCGAAGCAGTCGCTGTCGGATCAGTTCTGGCAGTGGCTCGCATTCGCCAACAACGGCAAGCTGGCGATCGACTACTACGACCGCCAGTACGGCAACGACGAGTACGACGGGCGCATCGGACTTCAGCCTGTCCGGGAGCAAGGATCTGGCGAACTTCGGCGCAGGTCCGCGTGACCGTCGAGCTCGATGCCGGCCCCGACCCAGTTCGGGGGTTCCGCCGGAGGCCAGTTCTACGGCGACTACGTCTGGCCTCGGCGCTGAACCAGGTCTACGCGATCTGGTCTGACACCCGGTCGAAGGACCTGTTCGTGTGCCCCGGGACCGCCACCCCCGGCAT
>CAVWSI010000013.1:0-250529 GCA_963757795.1 uncultured Solirubrobacterales bacterium
CCATTGCTCGGTCAGTGCCTGACGGACACCTGCCTCCCGCTCGGGAAGGCGCGGGAGATCAGGTTCCCTCCTGCCGTCGTCACCGCGGTCTCCGGAGGCGGGACGGTGAAGGCGACGGCCCGCTGGCAGCGGCTCGTCGTGACCTCACGGCTCACCCCGGCCGACGTCTCCTCGAACGCGCACTTCCGCCGCCCCGGCACGCTTCTCACGCCGGCCTACGCGATCTCGCCGGGGCCGTTTGCGGACGTGCTCGTGGCCCTGGCCGCCCTGCTCGCCCTCGGAGCGTGTGTCCTGCTCGTGCTCGAGCTCCGGCGGCTCGCAGACCGCCGACGCGCCCGTGCCGCCGGTGAGCAGAGCCGCCGTGCGCTCGCGCTGGCGTACGCCCGGGAGGCGGCCGGCCGCGACGACGCCGACCGGCGAAAGGCGCTCGGCGGCAAGGTGGTCGTCTCCGGGCCGGTCAACACCGGGATCCCGGCGGCGCCAACCGCCAACGGCGTGTTCGCCGTGTACGAGCACTCGCCGTCGGTGACGATGAGCGGGACCAACCCGGACGGCAGCCACTACAGCGATCCCGGCATCCCGTTCGTCAGCTACTTCAACGGCGGCGACGCGCTGCACGGCTTCATCCGCGCCTCCGTACGGTCCCCCCAGAGCCTCGGCTGCGTCGAGATGCCGTTCGGCGCGGCCGGCGAGGTGTACCCGTACACGCCGATCGGCACGCTCGTCCACGTCGCTGACCGACCCGCCCGGGCAGGCTCGACGCGGCGAGCGGCGAATAGCGGTCGCTCGATGAGCGCCGCGCCCATCCAGACCCCCTCGCCCTGGGACGCCGCGCTCGGCCGCTTCGATCGCGGGACCTGATCCGGCGCGCCGTGGCCGCCAAGACCCGCCGGGCGTACGCGATCGACGCCGGCCAGTTCGCCGCACTGGGCGGCCGAGCGCGGAGCTGCACCGGCGTCGGTCGACGTCCGCGCGCTGCGCCGCTACGCCGCCGGCCTGGCCGAGCGCGGGACGGCGCCGTCGACCGTCGCGCGCAAGCTCGCCGCGCTGCGGGGCCTGTTCCGGGTGCAGGTCGAGGCGGGCGCCCGCGCCGAGAACCCCGCCGAGCTGATCAGCTCGCCGAAGCGCCCCCAGCGGCTGCCCGCGCGTGCTGAAGACCGACCGAGGTCGCGGCGCTGCTCGACCGGATCCCGGCCGACGACGCCGCTCGAGCTGCGCGACCGGGCGCTGTTCGAGCTCGCCTACGCGTGCGGCCTGCGGGCCGAGGAGCTCGTCTCGCTCGACGTCGAAGCCGCTCGACTTCGACGCCGAGACGGTCCGCGTCGAGGGCAAGGGCGGCAAGACGCGGCTCGTGCCGGCCGGCGAGCACGCGCTGCGCGCGCTCGAGCGCTACCTGGCGCGCGGCCGGCCCGCGCTCGCACAGCCGCCGACGCCGACCGCGGCGCTGTTCCTCTCGAAGTCGGGCCGCCGCCTGGCGACCTCGGACGTCCGGCGGCGGCTGCCGGACTGGGCGCGGCAGGCCGCGGCGCAGGCCCCGGCGCTCGCCGAGGCCCATCCCCACGCGCTGCGGCACTCATTCGCCACCCACCTGCTGGAGGGGGGCGCCGACCTCCGGGCGATCCAGGAGCTCCTTGGGCACGCAACCATCTCGACGACGCAGGTCTACACTCGGGTAGAGTCGGCGCGGCTCAGGTCCGCCTATGCGCAGCGCTCATCCGCGCGCATAGAGCACGGCGTAACGTCTGGGGCAAACTGGAAACGAACGTCAAAGCGATCGAGCTTCAAGATCTGTGGAGGCGCTACAAGGCCTCCGGCGATGAACGCGCGCGCGAACGCCTCGTCGTCGCCTACTCGCCGCTGGTCAAGTACGTCGCCGGCCGGATGAGCTCGGGCCTGCCGGCGCACGTCGAGGAGGCCGACCTGATCTCCTACGGGCTGGGCGGGCCTGATCTCCGCGATCGAGCGCTTCGATCTCGCCGCGAGATCAAGTTCGAGACCTACGCGATCACCCGCATCCGCGGCGCGATCATCGACGAGCTGCGCACGCTCGACTGGGTGCCGCGCTCGGTGCGCGCCCGCGCCCGCGAGATCGAGCGCGCCAACATGAAGCTCGAGGCGCGGCTCCAGCGGGCGCCGACCGACGAGGAGATGGCCGCCGAGCTCGAGGTCAGCGTCGAGGAGTTCCAGGAGGCGCTGCTGCAGATCTCCAACTCGACGATCGTCGCGCTCGACGAGCTGTGGAACGTGTCGGACTCGACCGGCGACGCGGTCTCGCTGCTCGACACGCTGCCCGACCGCGGCGCGCCCGATCCCGCAGCTGCTCGTGGACCAGTCCGAGCTGCGCGACCGGATCGCCGACGCGATCGCCGCGCCTGCCCGAGCGCGAGAAGCTCGTCGTCGCGCTCTACTACTACGAGAACCTGACCCTGCGCGAGATCGGCGAGGTGCTCGGGGTGACCGAGTCGCGGGTCTCGCAGCTGCACACGAAGGCCGTGCTGCGGCTGCGCTCGAAGCTGGCCGGCGAGCTCGACCTGATGGAGCCCAGGGGCTTCTTCGCCTCGCTGTTCGATATCTCGTTCACCTCGCTGATCACGACTCGGGTGATCAAGGTGCTGTACGTGCTGGCGCTGATCGGGATCGGGGTCGGCCTGTTCCTGGCCGTGGTCGGCGCCTTCAGCCGGAGCGCCGGGGCGGGGATGTTCGCGCTGGTCGTGCTGGCCCCGCTGTTCGGGCTGCTCCTGGTCGTGTACACCCGGGTGATCCTCGAGCTGATCCTCGTGCTGTTCCGGATCGCCGAGCACACCCGCGAGCTGGTCGAGCTGACCCGCGGCCAGGTCTCGCCGGGAATCGCTTAGACCGCCGCCCCCACGGCCCCGCTGCCTCCGGTGGTCGGACCCGGAGAAGCGGGTCCGCCGACGGCGGGGCCGGGGGGCCCGGCCACGCCGGGCGATCAGTAGCCGGGCCGCGATCCGGGTCCGGACCGGCCCGCACCGGCCCCATGGACGCCGAGCGCAGCGAGGCTCGGTATCGTCGGCTCTCCGGGTCACTCGAGGAGAGGAGACACGGCATGCACAAGCCCGCGGATCGCATCCGCAACGTGGCGCTCGTCGGCCACCGCGGCAGTGGCAAGACATCGCTGCACGAGGCGCTGCTGTTCGAGGCCGGGGCGATCAACCGGCTCGGGATCGGTGGTCGACGGCACCACGGTCTCCGACTCCGATCCCGACGAGAAGTCGCGCCAGATGTCGATCTCCGCCGCGCTGTCGCTCGTTCGAGTGGCAGGAGCGCAAGGTCAACCTGATCGACACCCCTGGCGACTCGAGCTTCATCGCCGACGCGCTCGGCGCGCTGCGCGTGTGCGAGTCCGCGGTGTTCGTGGTCAACGCGCGTGATGGGCGTCGAGGTCCACACCAGCCGGCTGTGGCAGCGCGCCGCCGAGCTCGACCTCGCGCGGCTGCTGTTCGTCAACATGCTCGACCGCGAGCGCGCCGACTTCTTCCGCGACGCTCGAGTCGCTCAAGGCCGCGTTCGGCCCGCACGTGGTCGCGACCGAGATCCCGATCGGCTCCGAGCACGAGATCCGCGGCGTGATCGACCTCGTCGACATGAAGGCCTACGAGTACGACGGCGCCGGCCGCGAGAACTGCACGGAGATCCCGATCCCCGACGAGCTCGAGGCGCAGGCCGAGGAGTACCGCGAGAAGCTGATGGACGAGGTCTCCGAGACCTCCGACGCGCTGATGGAGCGCTACCTCGAGGGCGAGGAGATCTCCCACGACGAGATCGTGACCGCGCTCAAGGACGGCACCAACCACGGCGCGATCTTCCCGGTCACCTGCGGCGTCGCCACGCGCAACCTCGCCACCAACCGGCTGCTCGACGCGATCGTCGAGGACCTCCCCTCGCCGGTCAAGCACGGCGGCCTGGACGTCGGCGAGGTGACGCTCGAGCCGGTCGAGGACAAGGAGATGTTCGCCTACGTGTTCAAGACCCGCGCCGACCCGTTCGCCGGCCGGATCAACCTGTTCCGCGTCTACCAGGGCGACGGTCAAGCAGGACTCCCAGGTGCTCAACACGCGCACCCACAACAAGGAGCGGATCGGCCAGCTGCTGACCTTCGAGGGCGCCAGACCGGCCATCCGACCGAGTTCGGTCCCGGCGACATCGGCGCGGTGGCCAAGCTCAAGGAGACCAAGGCGGGCGACTGGCTGGCCGCCCGCGACGAGCCGATCGCGATGCCGAGCATCAAGCTGCCGGCGCCGGTGATGGCGTTCGCGGTCGAGCCGAAGAGCAAGGGCGACGAGGAGAAGGTGTTCACCGCGCTTGCGCCGACTCCAGGAGGAGGACCCGACGATCGACCTGCACCGCGACGCGCAGACCGGCGAGCAGATCGTGGCCGGACTCTCGCAGGTCCACGTCGAGGTGATCGTCGAGCGGCTGAAGTCGCGCTTCGGCGCCGAGGTCAACCTCAAGCCGCCGCGCGTGCCCTACCAGGAGACGATCCGCAAGCCGGCCAAGGCGCACGGTCGCCACAAGAAGCAGACCGGCGGGCGCGGGCAGTTCGGCGACTGCCACATCGAGATCGAGCCCGCTCGACCCCGGGCGAGGGCTTCGAGTTCGTCAACGCGATCAAGGGCGGCGTGATCCCGACCGGGTTCATCCCGGCGGTCGAGAAGGGCGTGATCGAGGCGATGCAGGAGGGCGTCGTCGCCGGCTATCCGGTCAAGGACGTGCGGGTGCGCCTCTACGACGGCTCCTACCACACCGTCGACTCCTCCGAGATGGCGTTCAAGGTGGCCGGGTCGCTGGCCATGAAGCAGGCCATGGAGCAGGCCGGGCCGGTGCTGCTCGAGCCGATCATGCTGGTCACCGTGTCGCGCCCCGGAGGACGCCGTGGGCGACGTCATCGGCGATCTGAACTCGCGGCGCGGCCGGCCGCTCGGCATGGAGCCGGTCGGGCGCCGGCATGACCGAGGTCAAGGCCGAGGTGCCGATGGCCGAGATGCTCTCCTACGCGCCCGACCTGCGCTCGATCACCGGCGGCCAGGGCGAGTTCACGATGGAGTTCCTCCGCTACGAGGAGGTGCCGGGGCACCTCGCCGGTAAGGTGGTCGAGGACGCGAAGGCCGAGCAAGGAGGCGGTGAAGGCATAAGCGGTCCGATACAGTCGCACGACGTGGCGACCAGGGACATCCGGCCATCGACGGCGCATCACGGTCTGCGATGTGTGCGGCCGGACGCTGCTGCGCGGCGAGCACGCCGAGGTCTACCTCGCGGCGGCGCCCGCCGCTCGGTGTGCGACCTGTGCAAGCCGCGGGCCCTGCACGAAGGGTGGCTGCGCGAGGGCACCGTCCCTGCCTACGACGGCCGGCGAGACGACCGCCGAACCGCCGGCGCTCGCTGCCTGGGCCGCCTGCGGCGGCGGCGCGAGAGCCAGCCCGAGGCGCCACCGACGGAGCCGCCGGCCGCTCGCCGAGCCCGATCGCCCGAGCCGGCGCCCCCGCCGCGCGCACCGCGCCGGCGGCGCGCGCGAGCGCGAGCCGCGAGCCCCGGCACGTGCGCGCGGTCCCGACGGGCGCCGAGCAGAAGATCGCCTCGGCGATCGAGCTGTTCAACGACTCCGAGCACCCGCGCACGGTGGCGGGCGTGGCTCGCTCGCTGGGGGCTGCCCGAGGGTCTCGGTCCATCCGAATGACGCGCATCCGAGCCGGGTCGACATCGTGGTCGTCCTGGGAGCTGTGCTGGTACCGCTACGAGGTCGATCTGTCCGACGAGGTGCCGACTCGTCCGCGTGGCCGCCCAGGGCTACGAGCTCGAGGAGCTGACCCCGCGCGAGCGCGAGGCGAACGCCTCCTACGACCAGCACGGCGCGCTTGGAGTCCCGTAGCGCCTAGACACACGTTCGATGGTGGACCGCAGCCTGCGCGTCTAGCATCATGGCCGTGATCTACTGCGTCGTCCCAGAAGAGCTCGCCGACGAGCTGCTTCCCAGGCTCGAGAGCTACTACGCCGAGGACCCCAACGTCGAGGTGATCGTCGACCGTCGCAAGACCTCCCGGCGCGAGCCGGGCGTCGTCGGGGGGCGGGAACCGCGCGGTGCGCGACCGGCGCCGCCCGCGGGTCACCGGCGAGCTCCCCGAGCTCGCCGCCGAGTGAGCAGTCGCCCTTGAAGGTGATCTGCACGTCGACGGCGGCGCCCGCGGCAACCCGGGGCCGGCCGCGATCGGGGTGGTGATCTCCGACCCCGGACGGCGAGGTGCTCGAGGAGCTGGGGGAGACGATCGGCGTGGCCACCAACAACGTGGCCGAGTACCGGGCGCTGGTGCGCGGGCGTCGAGCGGGCGCGGCGCGCTCGGCGCCAGCGAGGTGGAGATCGTGAACGACTCGGAGCTGGTGGCCAAGCAGCTGACGGGCGCCTACAAGGTCAAGCACCCCGCGATGAAGCCGCTGTACGCCGAGGCGATCGCCGGCGCTGCGCCGCTTCGACGGCTGGCGGATGCGGAGCGTGCCGCGCGCCCAGAATGCTCGCGCCGACGCACTGGTCAACGAGGCGCTTGACGCGGCCGGCTAGGCGGCAAACCGGTTTTCGGTGCGAGACCGGCTGGGTAAGCGAAACGGCGTGAGCAGCGCGACCGCCGACCCGGCCCGACGGCTCATCGAGCACCGCACGGGCCATCCCGTGGCCGTGGAATGAGCCAGCGCGCGCTGAGCGGTCTCCCTAGAGACGCTCGGAGCGGAGCGCGCGCAGGCCCAGAGCTGGACGCGGTCTCAGTTCCCGCTACCCTCTCAGGCCGTGACCGATCCCCTGACCGAGCTGAGCGCGCGGCTCGAAGAGGCGGCGGACCGGCTCCGCACCCCCGAGCTCGAGGTGGACGACGGCGCTCGCCCTGATCGAGGAATGCGCGCGGCTGGCCAGCGAGGCCAGCTCTCAAGTCGACCAGCGAACGCGGGCGGCGCTCGAGCCGCTGCCGGACCTTCCCGGCCAGCTGCCGCTGCCGACCGCATAGTGCCCCCGACGGCGAGCGAGCAGGACGTGGTGCCGGGCCTGCGCTCGGCTCCGGCTCAGGCCTACCCCGAGCACCTGCGCGTCGAGGTCGAGGCCTACCTCGAGTCGGTGCGCTTCGCGGCCGATCCCGAGGCCGGCCGGCCTGGAGGAGGCGATGCGGTACTCGCTGCTGGCCGGGGGCAAGCGGATCCGGCCGGTGCTGGCGCTCGCCACTGCGTCGGCGATCGGCCGCGAGCCGGCCTGGGTGCTCCCGCTGGCGGTGGCGATCGAGCTGATCCACACCTACTCGCTGATCCACGACGACCTGCCCGCGATGGACGACGACGATCTGCGACGCGGGCCGCCCCACGTGCCACCGCGCGTTCGGCGAGGACGTGGCGATCCTGGCCGGCGACGGGCTGTACGCCGAGGCGTTCGTGCTGCTGCTCTCCCGCCAGGAGGCCGCGCCCGACCGGCTGCTGGCCGCCGCCGGCGCGCTGGCCCGGCGCAACCGGCGCCCAGGGAATGGTGGCGGGGCAGTACATCGACGTGGCCGGCACCACCCAGCCCGGCTCCGACGGCCTGCGCCGGCTGCACGAGCTGAAGACCGGTCGGCTGATCGCGGCCAGCGTCGAGTGCGTGCTGCTGTTGGACGGGCTCCAGCAGCCTGAGAGAATTCACAGCTTCACCGGCTTTGCCCGAGAGCTGGGCGTACTTTTCCAGATCGTGGACGACATCCTCGACGTCACCGGCTCCCCGGAGACGCTCGGTAAGCAGCAGGGGATCAGACGAGCGGCTGGGCAAGCGGACATACGTGACAGAGTTCGGGCTAGACGGCGCTCGCGCGCTGGCCGCCCACTCGCACGCGCGGGCGCGAGCGGCGCTTGCTCGGGCCGCGCCAGATCGCGGCCGCGAACTCGAGCAGATCACCGACTTCATCGCGACCCGATCCTTCTGATGGCGCCATTGCTCGAGCGAATCGACAAGCCGCAGGACCTCCACGGCCTCAGCGACGAGGACCTGCAACTCATCGCCCAGGAGGTCCGCGAGCACATCATCGACACTGTGGGGGAGATCGGCGGCCACTTCGGCGCCAACCTCGGGACATGCGAGATCGCGGTGGCGCTGCACTCGATGCTCGACTCCCCCCGGGACAAGATCCTGTGGGACGTCGGGCACCAGGCCTACCCGCACAAGGTCCTGACCGGGCGACGCGACCGCCTGCACACGATCCGCAAGTACCACGGGCTGGCGCCGTTCTGCGCCGTCCAGGAGTCCGAGCACGACATCATGGGCGCCGGGCACGCCTCGACCGCGATCGGCTACGCCGTCGGGATCAAGGAGGCGATGCGGCGCGGCCACGGCGAGGACGGGCACGTGGTGGCCGTGGTCGGCGACGGCGCGCTGACCGGTGGGGTGGCCTTCGAGGCGGTCCACCAGGCAGGCGGCGAGGGAACGCCGATCGTGGTCGTGCTGAACGACAACGGCATGTCGATCGCGCCGAACGTCGGCGCGCTCTCGCGCCAGTTCAACCGCATTCGGTTGAACCCCAAGCTGTGGCACGCGCGCGAGGGCTTCGAGGAGGGGCTGACCAAGCTGCCGGCCGGGATCGGCGCCGCGTTCGAGCGAATGGGGCCGCACGTCAAGGAGTCGATCAAGGCGTTCTGGGCGCCCGGGCTGTGGTGGGAGGAGCTGGACTTCGCCTACATCGGGGTAATCGATGGGCACGACGTCCGGGCGATCCGCCGCGCGCTACGCGAGGCGCTGGCGGCGGAGCGTCCGGTGGTCGTCCACTGCGCCACCGTCAAGGGCAAGGGCTTCGCCCCCGCCGAGGAAGGCGGCCTGGAGGGCATGGAGAAGTGGCACGCCGCCAAGCCCAAGTCGATCGCGAACGGGTTGCCGGCGGTCGCGGCGCGCAAGCCCGCAGGCGCCAAGCCGGCACCGCCCCAGTACACCCAGGTGTTCGGCAACGCGCTCGTCGAAGAGTGCCGGCGCGACGAGCGGGTGATCGGAATCACCGCGGCGATGAACTCCGGGACCGGTCTGAACATCCTCCAGCGGGAGCTGCCCGACCGCTACTTCGACGTCGGGATCGCCGAGCAGCAGGCGGTTCTGTTCGCCGCAGGACTCGCGCTGCAGGGAAGCAAGCCCGTGGCGGCCATCTACTCGACGTTCCTCCAGCGGGCCTACGACCAGATCGTCCACGACGTCTGCCTGCAGAGGCTGAACGTGGTGTTCGCCATGGATCGGGCCGGGCTGGTCGGCGACGACGGCCCCACCCACCACGGCGCGTTCGACATCGCATATCTGCGGTGCCTGCCGAACATCGTGCTGATGGCCCCGCGCGACGAGGCGATGCTCGTTCACATGCTGCGGACCGCGCTCGTGTACGACGACGGGCCGGTGGCCCTGCGCTATCCCCGCGGTGAGGGAGTGGGCGTCCCGCTGCCGACGTCGGCGGAGCCGATCGAGATCGGCACCGGCGAGATCCTCCGCGAGGGCTCGCGGGTGGCGCTGCTCGCGTACGGCACCGGGGTCGGCAAGGCGCTCGAGGCGGCCGACATCCTGGCCGAGCATGGGCTGTCGGTGACCGTGGCCGACGCCCGCTTCGCCAAGCCGATCGACGTCGGGCTGGCCGCCCAGCTGGCGGCCGAGCACGAGCTGCTCGTGACCGTCGAGGAGGGCGTGCGGGCCGGCGGTTTCGGATCGGCCGTGTGGGAGCGCCTGTCGGACGCGGGCCTGGGGTCCCCACGCATCCTCTGCGTCGGGCTGCCGGATCGCTACGTGACGCACGGCGCGCCCAACCTCCTGCACGAGGAGGTCGGCTTCACCGGCGAGCGCATCGCCGAGCGCATCGAGTCCGCCGTGGCCGACTACACCGGCGTGCCGGTCCCGTGATTCCGGACTCTCTGCGGGCGTACACTAACCGTCGATAAGAGGGCTCGCGTCTGGGGTCTGGACCCTAAGGCGCCGACACATGGTTGATGGAAACGCTGGAGCTTGAAGGCGGAATCGATCGCCCCTCGACGGCGCCGGATCTCTACATCTCGCGCCAGCCCGTCGTGGATGGCCATATGCGCGTCACCGGGTACCGGGTGGCCTACTCGAGCGCGGACGGAAGCGCGTCGGGCGAGGGTTCGGCCGCGCGCCTGCTCGGCGACGTGCTGAGCGGCGTCGGGCTGGACGAACTGGTCGGCGAATCGCCGGCGCACCTGCCCCTTTCCCGCGAGGCGCTGCTGGCCCTCGGCGTCCCGCCGGTGCGGCCCGACCGGGTCATGCTGCGGATCGCCCACGACACCGCGGTCGCCCCCGAGCTGGCCGGCACGATCGAGGCGCTGACCATGCGCGGCTACGCGCTGTCGCTGTGGGAGCTTCCCGGCCCGGAATTCGACGCCTCGCTGCTCGAGCGCTTCGGGACGGTCGAGGTCGACTTCACGCGCTGGTCCGACGGCGCGGCGGCGCTGGTCGTGCCACGGATTCGGGCCGCCCTGGCCACGCCACTGGCCGCCGGCCTGATTGACTACAACGCGTTCGACCTGGCCCAGAGGCTCGGCTTCCAGCTCTTCTGCGGGCCGTTTTACGCCAGTCGACACAGGGCTAAGGTCCGCAAGGTCCCGGTCGGCGAGATGGGCACCCTGATCTCGCTGGCCGCCATGCAGAGCGGCTCGGCCACCATCGAGGAGCTCGAGCAGGTGATCGACCGAGACGTCGGCCTGAGCGTCAAGCTCCTGCGCTACATCAACTCCGCCTACATCGGCATGCGCGGCAGCATCACCTCGATTCGCCAGGCGGTGATGATGCTCGGGTCCCGCGGGGTATCCCGCTGGGCGCTGCTGGTGGCGCTGACCGGCGGCCCCACCACACCCCGGGAACTCTCGGTGATGGGGCTGACCCGGGCGCGGATGTGCGAGCTGCTCGCCTCCGAGCGCGAGGACATCCCGAACGATGAGCTGTTCACGGTCGGTCTGTTGTCGGTGGCCGATGCGCTGCTTGACGTTCCGCTCGAGACGATCGTCGAGGAGCTCCCGCTCGCCGAGGAGGTCCAGGCCGCTCTGTTGCGCCGGGACGGGCCGGCCGGCGCGATCCTCGATGCGGTTGTGAGCTATGAGCAGGGCGAGTTCGACGCGGCCAGCCTGGCCGCGTACAGCCGGGGGATCGCCACCTCCTATCGCGACGCCCTCGGGTGGGCGGTCGCCACCGTGGCCGAGCTGAGCTGAACGGCATCCCGCGCCGATCACGTACCGTTCCGCGCTGATGAAGCGGGTTCGTATCGACACGCTGTTGTCCCAGCGCGGGTTGTTCGCTTCGCGGGCGCAGGCCGCCGCCTCGATCCTGGCCGGCGACGTGCTGCTCCTCCCCGAGCGCCGGCGGGTCGAGAAGCCCGGCCAGCTGGTGGCCGACGACATCGAGCTCGAGGTGGTCAAGGCACCGCCGTTCGTCTCTCGCGGGGGCGTGAAGCTGCGCAACGCGCTGGACACGTTGGACGTCCCGGTGGCGGGACGCCACGCTCTGGACGTGGGCGCCTCGACCGGCGGCTTCACGGACTGTCTCCTGCAGGCCGGCGCCGCCCATGTGGTGGCGCTCGACGTCGCGTACGGTGAGCTCGACTGGCGCCTGCGCTCGGATCCGCGGGTTACCGTGATCGAGCGCGCCAACGCGCGGTCGCTGTCGCCCTCGGACCTGCCGTACCCGCCCGATCTGATCGTGATCGACGTCTCGTTCATCTCCCTGGCCAGGGTCCTGCCGGCGGTCCTGGCGTGCGCCGCCGAGCGGTTCGACTGTCTGGCGCTGATCAAGCCGCAGTTCGAGGTCGGGCGGGGGCAGGTCGGCAGGGGCGGCGTGGTTCGCGACGCCGGTGCGAGGCGGCAGGCCCTGGTTTGCGTGGGCCTGGAGGCGCGCCGGCTGGGCGCCTCGGTGTTGTCATACGCCAGCTCGGGCCTTCCCGGACCGAAGGGGAACCTGGAGACGTTCGCATGGCTGGCCGAGGCCGGCGGGGCGGGCCGGCCCGATCTCGATCTCGATCGCGCGGCGCGCGAGGTCGAGCCTTGAACGCCGTGCGCACGGCAACCGTGCTGACCCACCGCCGCCCGTCGGAAACGCGCCCCGCGCTTGATGCGCTGATCGACCTCACGCGCGAGGCCGGTGCGGTGCTCTATGTGGATCCCGAGGAGACCCGCAAGCACGGACTCGAGCACGCTCCCGGCCTCGAGGTCGACGTGGAGGGACAGATCGATGCCGACATCTGCTTCGCGTTCGGGGGCGACGGCACGATCCTCACCGCCCTGCGGCGCTACGCCGGTACGGGCATCCCGGTGTTCGCGGTCAACTTCGGCGAGATCGGCTTCCTGGCCACGGTCGACCGCGAGGCAGCACGCAGCGGCATCGAACTGGCCCTCGCCGGCACCTTCGACGTGCTCTCGCTGCCGGGGATCGCGCTATCGGGCGTGGCGGGCGAGTGGCTGGCCATCAACGACGTCTCGATGCACCGCCAGCCGGGCAACCGGGTGGCGGACCTCGCGTACGCGGTGGGGGCGGACGAGATCGGGCGGGTGCGCTGCGACGGGCTGGCCGTGGCCACGCCCGCCGGCTCGACCGGCTACAACCTGGCCAACGGGGGGCCCGTCATGGCGTGGGGCGTGGCCGGCTTCGTGGTCTCGTTCATCGCGCCGCACTCGCTGACCGCGCGGGCCCTGGTGGTCGCCCCGAGCGATGTGCTCATCGTGCACAATCGCTCTCGTGAGGAGTCGGTCGACGTCACCGTGGACGGCCGGCCGGTGTGCACCCTGCCGCCCGGGGAGCAGATCGAGGCGCGGTTCGTCGATGGCCAGGGCTGCCTCGCCCAGGTGGCCGGCGCGAGCTTCTATCACCGGCTGCGCGAGAAGTTCGGGCGGCTGTCCTCCATGCGGTGACGGCGGCCCGGAAGCGCCCGCGGGAAACCCGGGTTCCGCGCGTCGGCGAAACCCGGGGCCCGCGTCGGTCGGTCGCTCCCCCTCTAAGGAACCATGAAGGACAGCACCCCGGACTGGAGCAACGCCAGAAGCGCCATGAGCAGCACGAACACGATGCTGTAGCCGATCACCTGGCGGAAGATGTCGCCCTCCTTGCCGCCCAAGCCGACCGCGGCGGCGCCGATGGCCAGGTTCTGGGGCGAGACCATCTTGGCCAGCACCCCGCCGGAGCTGTTGGAGGCGGCCATCAGCGTGGCGGATAGGTTCGCCTTGTGGGCGGCGGCCACCTGGAGCGCGCCGAACAGCGAGTTGGTCGAGGTGTCCGAGCCGGTGACCGCGGTGCCGAACCAGCCGATCAGCGGCGAGAGGAACGCGAAGAACCCGCCGGCGCCGGCCGCCCACGTGCCGAGCGTGATCGTCTGGCCCGACATGTTCATCACGTAGGCGAGCGCGAGCACGGCCATCACGGTCACGATCGCCCACCGCAGCTGCACCAGCGTGCGGCCATAGAGCCGCACGGCGTAGTTCGGACGGACCCGCAGCACGAACGCCGTGAGGACGCCGGACACGAGCAGCCAGGTGCCCGCGGCGGTCAGGTAGTTGAGCTTGAATGTCTCGCTCGTGGGGGCCTTGCCCTTCGAGTTCAACACGTGCAGGCCGGGCCAGCTGAATTTGCTGGTGAGGGTGTCGAGCTCCTTGGTGATGCCGGCGATGCTGGTGATGCCGAGTACCACGATGATGATCACGTACGGCGAGAAGGCCAGGAACATCTCGCGGCGGCTCGGCGGAGGGCCGTCCTGCTCGGCGATTGCGCGGCGCTCGAGCGTCGCGTCGGTCGTGGCACCCCCGGCGATGGCGGGGCGAGGTCCCATCGAGGGCTTACCTGTGACGGGTGCCGTCGGCGACCAGACCCGGCACAGGGCCACGACCGCGGCGGCCGATCCTAGCGCGGCCACGATGTCGGTCAGCGGCACCGAGATGTAGTTGGAGGTGGCGAACTGGAGCGCCGCGAACACCACGCCGGCGGTCAGCGCGGCCGGCCACGCGGCGCGTACACCCCGGAGGCCGTCGGCCATGAACACCAGCGCGAACGGGATGAGCAGGGCCAGGAACGGCGTCTGGCGGCCGACCATCGCGCCGAGGTCGTGTACGGGCAGTCCGCTGGTCTGCCCCAGGGTGGTGATCGGAATCGCGATCGCACCAAACGCGACGGGTGCCGTATCGGCGATGAGCGCGAGTGCGGCCGCGCGCAGCGGGGAGAACCCGAGCCCCACGAGCATCACGCCGCAGATCGCCACCGGGGTGCCGAACCCGGCCAGCGCCTCGAGCAGGGCCCCGAAGCAGAAGGCGACCACCACGACCTGCACGCGGGGGTCGTCCGACACGGTGCTGAATGCTCTTCGCAGCACCGCGAAGTACCCCGTGGCCTCGGTCATGTTGAAGATCCACAGGGCGTTGATGACGATCCACATGATCGGCCAGAAGCCGAACACGGCGCCTTCCAGCGCGGCATCGCCAGCCTGCCCGATCGGCATCGAGTAGACCACGAGGGCGATCAGGATCGAGACTGCCAGCGCGATCAGCGAAGCCCATTGGGCCTTCATCCTGAAGCCGCCGAGGAGTATGAACAGCACCGCCAGCGGCAGGACGGCGAAGATGGCCGTGAGCCCCAGCGAATGGGACAGCGGATCGAGCACCTGCTTGTACACGGGACCCTCCCTTGACTCCCGGGCGCGCGCCGGGAGGTCGCGTTCGGCTTTAGCTACCCGCGTCGGCGCTCAGTCATGCAATCGGTTGCATCGCGATGTTCAGAACTTCGGCGGTATGCAGAGCGCGGCGGCCGGTCCCGGCCGCGATCTGAGAGCGGCAGGAGAATCCATCCGCGACCAGGAGGGTGTCTTCGTCGCTTGAGCGGACGGCCGGCAGCAGCACGCGTTCGCCGATCGCCATCGAGACGTCGTAGCGCTCGCCGGCCTCATACCCGAACGACCCGGCCATCCCGCAGCAGCCGGCGCCCAGCAGCGTGGCGTCGACGCCGGCCCGGGCCAGCAGATCTCGCTCGCCCTGCGAGCCCATCAGGGCGTTCTGGTGGCAGTGCCCGTGGATCAGCGCCTGTCGGTCGATGCGCCCCGGTTGCCAGTCTGGAGCGTGGCGGGCGAGCAGTTCGTCCAGGATCACCGTCTGATCGACCAGCCGGCGGGCGTGCTCGTCGTGGGGGAGGAGCTTGCGCAGCTCGTCGCGGAACACCGAGGCGCAGCTCGGCTCGAGCACCAGCACCGGAATGCCCGACTGGATCGGCTCGTTCAGGGTCTCGAGCGTCTTGCGCAACGTCCGTTTGGCGAGGCCGAGCATCCCGAAGTCATAGAGCGGCCGTCCACAGCACACGCGCCCGGTCGGCAGCTCGACCGCGAAGCCTGCCGCTTCGAGCACCTCCACCGCGGCCTTCCCGATGTGCGGCTCGAACAGGTCCGTGAACGTGTCGGGCCAGAGCACCACGCGCTGCTTTTCGATCGTGGTGCGGTGGGCCCGGGGCGAGCGGCTGGCGAACCAGTCGCGGAATGTCTGGGTGGCGAACCGGGGGAGGTCCCGTTGCTCGGCGATGCCGGCCACGCGCTTGGCCTGGGTGGCGATCCCCGGGGCGTGGGTGAGCGCGTTGACCAGGCGGGGGGCGCGAGCGGCCACGGGGCCCCACCACGGCATCAGCCCGAGCACGTAGTGGTTCAGCGGGCGCCGGCGCCGCGCGTAGTAGTGAGCCAGGAACTCGGCCTTGTAGGTGGGCATGTCGACCTGGACCGGGCACTCGCCGGTGCATCCCTTGCAGGACAGGCACAGATCGAGCGATTCCTTGACCGCGTCGGCCCGCCATCCGTCCTGCACCGGATCGCCCTTGAGCATCTCGAACAGCAGACGGGCACGGCCGCGCGTCGAGTGCTGCTCCTCGCGGGTGACATGGAAGCTCGGGCACATGGTCAGGCTGCCGAGGTTGCGGCACTTGGCCATGCCGAAGCAACGCTCGACCGCTGTGGCGAACGAACCCTCGTCGTCGGGGAACGCGAAGTGGGTGGTGAGCTGCGGGGGCCGGTAGTCGGGGCCTAGGCGCAGGCCCTCGTCGAGCTTCACGTCGCCGATCAGCCGGTTGGGGTTCATCTTTTGATCGGGGTCCCAGATCCGTTTGAACGCGTTGAACGCCGCCATCAGCTCGGGGCCGAACATCCTGGGCAAGAGCTCGGCGCGGCCGTGGCCCTCTCCGTACTCGCCGGCCAGCGAGCCGCCGTAGGAGACGACGAGGTCGGCGCACGTCTCCATGAACGAGCGGAACGTCTTCACGCCCGCGGCGGTCTTCAGGTCGAAGTCCATGCGGGTGTGCACGCAGCCCTGCCCGAAGTGGCCGTAGTAGACGCAGCGGTAGCCGTGGTCGTCCAGCACCTTCTGGAAGTCGCGCAGGTAGGCGCCGAGCTTGTCGGGGTGCACGGCCGCGTCCTCCCAGTTGCCCTCGGCGTCCATGTAGCCGGGGGCGCGGCTGTCCCCCACGGCCGACTCGCGGACCTTCCAGGCGCTGACCTGCTCGGCCCGGTCGATGATCAGCTTGGCCTCGAGCTGGGGACCGTCCTTGACCGCTTCGAGCGCGCGTTCGGCCAGGGCGGTTGCCTCGTCGGGGTCGTCGTGTCCGAACTCGGCGTAGAGCCAGGCGCGACCCTCGGGAAGCAGCGCCCGTTCGGAGGCCAGGCGGCGCTTGGCGATCATGTTCTTGATCAGCTGGTCGTCGTAGCCCTCGAGGCCGATCGGGCTGGTTTGCAGGAGCGCCGGTACGTGGTCCGCGGCGAGGAACACGTCGGGGTAGCCCAGGACCAGCGTGCGCCGGTGCTGGGGGCTCGGAACCAGGCGGACGGTGGCTTCGAGCACGTTCACGCAGGTGCCCTCGGATCCGACCAGCGCGCGGGCCACGTGGAAGCCGCTCTCGGGCAGCAGCTGGTCGAGGTTGTAGCCGGAGACCCGGCGCGGGATGTCGGGGAACTCGGCTCTGACGCGATCCGCGACTTCGTCTCGGAGCCGCCTGAGCTGTTCGTAGATCTGTCCTTGGCGTCCCCCGGAAGCGATGATCCGCTCGAGCTTCCCCTCGGAGGTTTCGCCGACCGTGAAGCGGCTGCCGTCGTAGAGCAGCACGTCGAGCTCGATCACGTTGTCGCTGGTCTTACCGGCCATGATCGAGTGGGTGCCGCACGAGTTGTTGCCGAGCATGCCGCCGAACGTGCAGTACTCGTGGGTGGCGGGATCGGGGCCGTATGTGAGGTGATGTTGCTCGGCCGCGTCTCGGAGCTGGTCGCAGATCACGCCGGGCTGGACGCGGGCCCGCCGGTTCTCGGGGTCCAGCTCGAGGATCCGGTTGTAGTACTTCGAGTAGTCGAAGACGACCGCGACGTTGGTCGTCTGGCCGCTCGGGGCGGTGCCGCAGCCGCGCGGGAGTACCGGCGCTCCGTACTGGCGACAGGCGGCGACCCCGGCGATCACATCCTCCGGGCCCTTCGGGACGACCACCCCGATCGGGACTGCGCGGTAGATCGAGAAGTCGTTGGCGTACATCGCCCGCGTGCCGGCGTCGAAGCGCACCTCGCCGGAGACCGCGCTGCTCAGTGCCCGCTTGAGGCCCGACACGTCGACATCGCTTGGCGCGGTGGTGACGTGGCGGCGCTCGAGCTGGGTCGCGCTGGTGGCCATCCTCTCCTCCTCCTGGGGTGGTGCGGGCCGTTACCGTACCTCAGCCGCCGAGCGTGAGCGTTACCTCCGGGTCGATCTGCTGGGCTGAAAGCAGCGAGGCCCCGAAGGCGGCGAGCAGGAGATCGCGCAGTTGCCCGCGGGTCAGGTCCTTGGCGCGAGTCCAGTCGAGAATCGCCGCGTCCAAGTAACCGAGCCACCCCCGGATCGCGGTGCGCAGCGCCGGCCGGGGCTTGTCATTCTCGGTGAGCCGCGCGAGCGCCATGTCCATGGTGCGCTGGCGGAAGCCCTCGATCAGCTCGCGCGCCTCCGGCCGGGCCGCCGCGCTCTGCACGAGCTTCGACCAGGTCAGCGCGTTGCCCTCGATCCACGCCAGGTACGCGTCGAGCGTGCTCGACAGCTGCTCGAACGGCGTGCCCTCGCCGGTCGGCTCGATCACCCGCTGCAACTCGGCGGCCTTGTCCGCCACCGCCGCCTTGAACAGGTCGATCTTCGACGGAAAGTAGTGGTAGAGCAGGGGTTTGGACACACCCGCGGCCTTGGCGATGTCGCGCATCGAGATCTCCTCGTAGGCGTGCTCGGCGAACAGCGCCGCGCCGGCGTCGAGCAGCTGGCGGCGTCGCTCGTCGACCTGCAGGCGGGTGTAGGCGGGGGTGGTCGGCGTCGCGGGCAGGAGTCTACTTGACCAGCGGTCGATAACTCGGCGCCGCCCGAATGCCGTGAATCCGTCGGGCTCGGCTGGTAAACCCGGGGCCATGCTGCATGAGCTGCGCATCGAGAACCTGCTGCTGATCGACCGCGCGGAGCTCCGCCTGGCGCCTGGCCTGAACGTGGTGACCGGCGAGACCGGGGCCGGCAAGACGCTGCTCGCCCAGTCGCTCGACCTGCTGCTCGGCGGCCGGGCCGGCCAGGGGATCGTGCGCGGGGGTGCCGCCGAGGCGTACGTCGAGGGCGTGTTCTCGCTGCCGCCTGAGCTGGCGGGGCTCGAGGCGCTGCCGGAGGACGCCGAGGAGATCGTGCTGGCCCGGAGGGTCTGGCCGGACGGGCGCACCCGGGCCTACGTGTGCGGGCGCTCGGCCACGGTGGCCGACCTGCGCGAGCTCGGAAGCGCGCTGCTCGCGTTCTACGGCCAGCACGAGCACCGCCGGCTGATGCTCTCGGCCGTGCAGCTCGACGTCCTGGACAGCCATTGTGGGTCCGAGCAGGCTGTTCTGCTGGGGCGCGTGGGCGAGGCGCATGCGCGCGTGCGAGGCCTCGAGGAGCGGGTGGCCGACCTGCGCGACGTGGCGGCCGGCCGCGAGCGGGAGCTCGACCTGATCGCGTTCGAGCTCGAAGAGATCGAGCGGGTGTCGCCGAGCGAGGCCGAGGCGAGCGAGCTGGCCGAGGAGCGCGGGCGGCTGCGCAATCTGGAGTCATTGCGCGGTGCGGCGCTTGGTGGAGCCGAGGCCATCTCGCCGGATGGCGGTGGCGGGGCGGCCGAGCTCCTGGCCGCGGCCGCGGCGCAGCTGCAGGCGGGCGCTGGGTTCGACACGCGCCTGGGCGAGCTGTGCGAGCGGGTCGAGTCGCTCAGCTACGAGGCGCAGGACGTGGGCGCGGCGCTCCGGGGCTACGCCGAGGGATTGGAGGGGTCGCCGGGACGTCTGGAGGAGGTCGAGGAGCGCCTGGGCTTGTTCGCGCGGCTGGAGCGAAAGCACGGGGGTGGGGTCGCCGAGGTGCTCGCCCACGCGGAGCGCTGCCGGCGCCGGCGCGAGGAGCTCGAGCAGGCCGAGGTCACCCTGGACGGGGTCGAGGCAGAGCTTGGTGAGGCACGGGCGTCGCTCGACGAACTGGCCGGCGAGTTGTCCGAGCGGCGCCGGCGGGCCGCGCCTGCGCTCGCCGCCGCGGTGCGCGAGCGACTGGCCGAGCTGGCCATGCCGGACGCGACCTTCTCGGTCGAAGTGCGTCCGCGCGAGGGAGGCTGCGGGCCGCGGGGCCGGGACTCGGTCGAGCTGCTGATTGCGGCCAACCCGGGGCTCCCGGCCGGGCCGCTGCGCGAGATCGCCTCCGGAGGCGAGCTGTCCAGAGTGATGCTGGCGATCCTGAGCGTGGCCCACGGCGCCGCCCCGAGCGACCTGGCACACGGCGCCGCCCCGAGCGTGGCCCACGGCGCCGCCCCGAGCGTGGCCCACGGCGCCGCCCCGAGCGAGCTGGCAAGCGCCGGGCCGCTTCTCGTGTTCGACGAGATCGACGCCGGCATCGGCGGCCACACGGCTCGCGCCGTCGGCGCGCACCTGCGCGCGCTGTCCGTGGGTCGGCAGATCCTCTGCATCACCCACCTGCCTCAGGTGGCGGCCACGGCCGCCCGGCACTTCACGATCGCCAAGGACACGACCACTGTGCCGGCGCGCACGACGGTCGTGGCGCTCGACGGGGACGAGGTGGTGGGCGAGCTCGTCCGGATGCTCGGCGCGGCCGAGGGCGACCGCGCCGCCAGCCGCCACGCCCGGCAGCTGCTCCGCGCCGCCTGACCGCGCCCGCGCCGGTCCGCCGTCGCGAGGCTGGTCGACAAAGCGCCCTCCTGGTTCGTTTTTTCGACCAGGCTCCGGAGTGTCCGATGCGGTCGCTACCTTCGCACGGTCGGAACCCCACTACACTCGGAAGGCGACCGTATGGTGGCAGGCGAAACTCGCTTCATCTTCATCACGGGCGGGGTGGTGTCCTCGCTCGGCAAAGGTATCGCCGCCGCCTCGATCGGCCGCCTGTTGGTCGCGCGCGGGCTCGACGTCCAGCTCCAGAAGTTCGACCCGTACATCAACGTCGATCCGGGGACGATGTCGCCCTACCAGCACGGCGAGGTGTTCGTCACCGAGGACGGGGCCGAGACCGACCTCGACCTCGGTCACTACGAGCGCTTCACCGACGCCAACACCAGCCGCGCGTCGAACGTCACGGCCGGCGGCATCTACAACACGGTGATCCGCCGTGAGCGCCGGGGCGACTACCTGGGCGCCACCGTCCAGGTCGTGCCGCACATCACCGACGAGATCAAGCAGCGGATCAAGCTCATGGCCGAGGCGACCGACGTCGACTTCGTCGTGACCGAGATCGGCGGCACGGTCGGCGACATCGAATCACTGCCGTTCCTCGAGGCGATCCGGCAGTTCCCGGTCGATGTGGGGCGCCGGCGCTGCATGTTCATCCACCTCACGCTGGTTCCGTACATCTCGCACGCCGGCGAGCTCAAGACGAAGCCGACGCAGCACTCGGTCAACGAACTGCGGCGCATCGGTATCGCGCCCGACATGGTCATCTGCCGCTCGGAGTCGATGCTCGGCGCCGACATCCGCCGCAAGATCGCCTTGTTCGCCAGCCTGCCCGTCGAGGCCGTGGTGTCCGCCTACGACGTGCCCGACATCTACCAGGTGCCGCTGGTCTTCCGAACCGAGGGCGTCGACGACTACATCCTCGGCGAGCACTTCGGCGTCGACGCGCGCGACCCTGACCTGAGCGGGTGGGAGGCGATCACCCGCCGGGCCAAGGAGGCCGTCGGGAACGTGCGAATCGCGCTGGTCGGCAAGTACGTGCGGCTCGAGGACGCCTACCTGTCAGTGGTCGAGGCGCTCCGCCATGCCGGCACCCATCACGACTGCCGGGTGGAGATCGATTGGATCGACTCCGAGGAGGTCGGCGATCGGGCTGTCGCGGCGCGTCTCGAGCGCGCCCACGGCATCCTCATCCCCGGCGGCTTCGGCGGCCGGGGGATCGAGGGCAAGATCCGTGCCGCGCGCATCGCTCGCGAGCGCCGCATCCCGTATCTCGGCATCTGCCTGGGGATGCAGCTGGCGGTGGCCGAATTCGCCCGCCATGTGGTCGGGATGGACGGAGCCAACTCGACCGAGTTCGACATGGAGACCCCGTTCCCGGTGATCGACCTGCTGCCCGAGCAGAAGGAGATCGCGGACATGGGCGGCACGATGCGGCTGGGGGCCGACCCCGTGAAGCTGCACGACAGCACGCGGATCCGCGAGCTGTACGACGAGCCGGTCATCTATGAGCGCCACCGCCACCGCTACGAGGTCAACAACCATCTGCGCCGTCGCCTCGAGGCGGCCGGTCTGATCTGCTCGGGGACGAGCCCGGACGAACGGCTGGTCGAAGCGATCGAGCTGCCCGCCGACCAGCACCCGTTCTTCGTCGCCTCCCAATACCACCCCGAGTTCAAGTCGCGCCCCGAGCGGCCCGCGCCGTTGTTCCGCGAGTTCGTCGGGGCGGCGCTCGAGCACGCCGGCCTCGTCACGATGCCGGTGCCGCACGCCGAGCCGGCCACCGCTCGGTGAGGCGCGCCACCGACGCCGAGCGCGAGCGGCTGCACGACACGTTCGCCGCGCTGTGCCGGATCGAGAGTCCATCCGGACACGAGCGCGAGTGCGCGGACCGGGTGACCCGCGAGCTGCGGAGCATGGGGCTCGAGGTCGAGGAGGACGACGCCGGGCCGCGCGTCGGCTCGAACGCCGGCAACCTGCTGGCTCGGATCCCGGGGGCGAGCGCGGACAGCATCCTCCTGTGCGCCCACATGGACACCGTGCCCCTCACCGCGCCGGTCGACCCGGTGCGCGTCGACGGCGGCTGGACGAACGCCGGCGAGGGCATCCTGGGCGCCGACAACAAAACGGCGGTGGCGGTCATGATCGAGGTGGCCCGGCGCTTCACGAGCGGCGCCGGCGGCGGCGCGCCGCCGGTGGGAATCGAGTTGCTGTTCACCGTCTGCGAGGAAATCTCCCTGCTCGGCGCACGCGAATTCGACGTCGGCCGCCTGCACAGCAAGTTCGGCTACGTGTTCGACCACGCCACGCCGATCGGCGAGATTGTGCTCGCCGCGCCCACTCTGCACCGGATGGTGGCCGAGTTCCGGGGGCGTGCCGCCCACGCCGGCGTCCGGCCGGAAGACGGGCGCAGCGCGATCGCCGCGGCGGCGCGGGCGATCGCCGCCATGCGGCTGGGCCGTCTGGACCCGGAGACCACGGCGAACGTCGGGACGATCGCCGGGGGCACCGCGGTCAACGTCGTTCCCGAGCGCTGCCGGATCGAGGCCGAGGTGCGGAGCATCGACCAGCAGCGCGTGGAGACCCTGGCCACCGAGATGATCGACCACATGCAAGACGCCGCCGACGCGGCCGAGTGCGACCTCGACGTCACCGTCGAGCGGATGATCCAGGGCTTCCGGACGCGAGCCAAGGCGCGTGAGGTCATGGTGGCCGAGCAGGCGCTGCAGGCCTGTGGCTATCAGCCGAGCCACATCATCACCGGCGGTGCCTCGGACGCCAACGCCTTCCAGGCGGCCGGGTTTGCCTGCCTCAATCTGGCCGACGGCACCGAGCACAACCACGAGCCGACCGAGCGGATCAGCGTCGACGCGCTCGAGGGTCTGCTCGAGCTCGTCATCGCCCTGGTCGAGGAATCGGGCCGGGCGCTGAACGGAGCCGCCGCGTGAGCGCGCAGTTCGAGCGCGTCGGCGACGAGGTCCGCTTCGAGGGCGGGATCATCCGCGCCGGGAGCGAGCGCTTCCGCTACGCCGACGGCACCGAGGTGACGCGCGACAAGGTCTGGCATCCCGGCGCTGTCGGCATCATCGCGCTGGACGACGACCACGTCTGGCTGACCCGCCAGCCGCGCGAGGTGATCGGGGACGCCGCCTCGCTCGAGATCCCGGCCGGCAAGCTCGACGTTCCCGGCGAGCCGCCCATCGAGACCGCCAAGCGCGAGCTCGCCGAGGAGATCGGGAAGCGCGCCGAGCAGTGGGAGGAGCTGCTCGCGTTCTACACGAGTCCCGGCATCAGCGACGAGCGCGTATGGCTGTTCGTGGCCGCAGGTCTGTCCGATGCGCCGGAGACCGAGGTCGAGGAGGACGAGCGGATCGAGATCGTGCCCTGGCCGCTGTCTCGGCTCGATGACGCGATCGAGCAGTGCGAGGACTCCAAGTCGCTGATCGCGCTGCTCTGGCTGGCGACCCAGCGACAGGTGGCATACGGGGTCGCCTAGCGGTGGCGATCCACGACGAGGCGCGGCGCGGGTTCCAGGCGGGGGCGGCCGCCTACGAACGCGGACGCCCCGGTTATCCGGCCGCGGCCATCGAGTGGTTGTGCGCCGAGCTCGATCTGCGGCCGGGACGGACCGTGTTCGATGTCGGCGCCGGCACCGGCAAGCTGACCCGCTCGCTGGTGGCGAGCGGCGCGGACGTGGTGGCGGTCGAGCCGGTGCCGGGCATGCGCGCCGTTCTCGGGCACGTCGTGCCCGAGGCCCGGGTGCTCGACGGAACCGCCGAGGCGCTGCCGGCGGATGCGCAGTCGGTCGACGCGATCGCGGTCGCCCAGGCGTTTCATTGGTTCGACGTTCCCCGGACGCTGACTGAATTCCATCGGGTGCTCCGCCCTGGTGAGCGGTTCGCCCTGATTTGGAACCGGCGGCGGCTTGAGCAGCCGCTTCACCGGGAGATCAGCGCGATCATCGAACCGTACCGCGGCGAAACGCCGAGCCATCACCGGGGAGAATGGCGCGCCCCGCTCGCTGCCAGCGGCCTGTTCGCGGCGGGCGCGGAGCTGGAGCTGCCTTACGACCAGGAGCTCGACGTCGACGGCGTGGCCGACCGTGTGTGCTCGACCAGCTTCATCGGCGCCATGCGCGACCGCGACCGCGAGGACGTGCTCGGGCGGATCCGCGCGTTGGCCTCGGGGTGGCCGGAGCCTCTGCGCCTCGGCTACACGACCGAGGCCTACGTGTACGAGCGCCGGTGAGCGTCGCCCGGCAGGAGGGCCCATCCGGGCCCCGAATACCCGGTGCATGGCCACCGCGCAGCCCGTCCAGGAAGCCCGGCGGATCACCGAGCTCACATTCGACTTCCTCGGCCACCTCGAGCTCGAGCGCGGCCTGTCCCGTAACACGCTCGAGGCCTATCGCTCGGACCTGCAGCAGTTCGCCGACTTCCTCGAGCGCCATGAGCTCGACCCGGTCGCGGTCCAGACCGCCGATCTGAACGCGTTCGTCTCCGAGCTGGCCACCGGGACGCAGGAGCGGCCCGCCGCGGCGCCCGCCACTCTGCAGCGCAAGATCGCCTGTCTGCGCTCGTTCTATCGCCATCTGCGGCGCGAGCAGATCCTCGACCACGATCCCGCGGCCGAGCTGCGCGCCCCCCGGTCACGGGCGCGGCTGCCCAAGGTCCTGAGCCGCGACGAGGTGGGGCGGTTGTTGGAGCAGCCTCGTGGAACGACGCCGGCGGCGCTTCGCGACCGCGCGCTGCTCGAGACGATGTACGCGTGCGGACTGCGCGCCTCCGAGGCGATCGGTCTCGAGCTGCGCGAGCTCGATCTCGAGGCGGGGATCCTCCGCGCCCGCGGCAAGGGGTCCAAGGAGCGGATCGTCCCGGTCGGCGGCAAGGCGACCGAGGCGCTCGGCGCCTATCTGGAGCGCGGGCGGCCAAAGCTGGTCGGCCTGAGGTCCGAGCCGCGGGTGTTCGTGAACCTCCGCGGTGGCGGGCTCTCCCGGCAGGGTCTCTACAAGATCGTGCGCCGGCATGCCCGAAGCGCGGGCCTGGAGAAGCGCATGAGCCCGCACACGCTGCGCCACACGTTCGCCACCCACCTCCTGACCGGCGGGTGCGACCTGCGCTCGCTGCAGGAGATGCTCGGTCATGCCGACATCGGCACGACCCAGATCTACACGCACCTGACCACCGAGCGCCTGCGCGACGTGTACTTCGAGGCGCACCCGCGGGCGCAGATCCCTCGGGGATAGCCGTCTCGGCGTCGGTCGGCGTCTCGGCTTCTCGGCGTCCGGAGGCGGTCGGTTCTAGAGTCCCTGTCGTGGGAATCGCGAGACTCGACGAGGGGCGCCGCCGCGAGGTCGACGCCGGCCACCTCCGTGCTACCTGGACGTTCGTCGGCGAGGCTGCCGGCTGCGTCAGGGTGGGCGTGCGCCGGATCGAGCTGCCGGCCGGCGGATGGTCGACCCCGGCGCACGAGCACGGGCGCGAAGAGGAGATCTTCTACGTGCTGAGCGGACGCGGCCTCTCCTGGCAGGCGGGCGAGATGTGCGAGGTCCGCGCCGGAGACTGCATCGTCTACCTGGCCGGCGCCGGCGCGCACACCGTGCACGCACTCGAGCCGATGGATGTGCTGGCCTTCGGCGAGCGCCACGATGACGAGAGCGTGGGCTTCCCACGCCTCGGCATGTCATACGCGGGGGCTCGTCTGGTCAGCTCCCTGCCGGGCGCGATCGGCGGCGCCCCCACCCAGTTCGTGCTCGAGTCCCAGCTCGGCCCCCCGCCGCTCCCCCCAGATCACGGGGCGGGCCCACGTCCACGCACGGTGGTCAATGTAGAGGACGTCGAGGCGGTAACCGTCGAGCGTCCACGCATTGCCCGCACGCGGCGCAACCTTGGCCGGGCCGCCGGCTCCATTACGACCGGAATCCAGCACGTGGAGGTCGTCCCCGGCAAGGAGTCGGCCCCGCCGCACTGCCACTCGCTCGAGGAGGAGATCTTCGTGGTCCTCGACGGCGCCGGCACGCTCGTCCTGGGTTCCGACGAGAGCGCGGTGCGCACCGGCCACGTGATCGCACGCCCGGCGGCCACCGCGGTTCCCCACATGTTCCGGGCCGGGGACGCCGGGCTCACCTACCTCGCCTACGGCATGCGCCATCCGGGCGACGTCTGCTACTACCCGCGCTCGGGCAAGATCGCCTTCCGCGGGGTCGGCGTGATCGCCCGGCTCGAGCGGCTCGACTATTGGGACGGGGAAGACTGACCGCCGCCCGTGCCGGAACTGCCCGAAGTCGAGACGATCCGCCGGCAACTCGCCCCGCACCTGACCGGCCGTACCATCGCCGAGGCCGAGATCCTCGATCCGCGCTGGACCCGTCCCGCGTCGCCTGCGGTCACTGCGGCCGAGCTGCGCGGCGCGGTGGTCGAGCGGGTCGAGCGGGCCGGCAAGTACCTCGTTTGGTCGCTCTCGGGCGATCGCCACCTGCTCATGCACCTGCGCATGACCGGGACGCTGCTGTTCGATCCACCCGCCCCGCCGCCTCACACCCGGGTGCTGCTCACGCTCGACGACGGCCACCGCCTCGTGTACGTGGATCCGCGGCGCTTCGGGACCGGGCACATCGCGCATGGCGCGGCCGCCCGCGACGAGTACCTGAGCGCCCGGATCGGGATCGAGCCGATGACGCCGGAGTTCACCGCCGAGTACCTGCGCTCGGCCGGCCGGGGGCGTACCGCCCCGATCAAGGCGTTCGTGCTCGATCAGAGGCGGATCGCCGGCGTCGGCAACATCTACGCCGACGAGGCGCTGTTCCGGGCCGGAATCCATCCTCTGCGCCCAGCCGGCCGGCTCGGTGGCGCCGAATGGCAGCGCCTGCGGGTCGGGATTGAGGAAGCGCTCAGCGCCGGCATCGAGGCCAAGGGCGCCTCGATCGACGACTTCCGGCACATCGACGGCGCCCGCGGGTCCTTCCAGGACCGCTTCCTGGTCCATCGCCGCGCCGGCCAGCCCTGCCCGCGCTGCGGCGCCACCATCCGCAAGCTCGTCGTGGGTGGGCGGGGGACCTACGTATGCGAGCGCTGCCAACCGCGTCCGCGCGCTCGAGCCGCCCGGCCCGTGCGGGTGACAGCGCGGCCTGCGTGACGGCGAGGCACCTGTCTTGCCCCATGCCACCGCCGACGTCCGTAACTCGTCACGCCACCCGCCTTGAGTTGGGCGTGACGGCTTACGGACGCCCCGGGTCCGCAGTTCGTCACGCTCACCCGGAGGGCGCTCGCGTGACGAGTTACGGACGCCCGGCCGGGTGCCGGCGCGGTCGCCCGGCGTGTCTGACGGCTACGCCGCCGCCAGCAGGTCGTTCAGCCGACCGGCGCGATCGGCCGCAAGCAGTTCGGTGAACCCGCCCAGCGCGTGGTCGCCGACCACGATCTGCGGGAAGGTGAACATGCCCGTCTGCTCTTGGAGCTTCGCCCGACCGTCCGGATCGCGTGCCAGATTGATCTCCTCGTAGACGATCCCGCGTTTGGCCAAGAGAGCCTTCGCGCTCGTGCAGAAGGGACAGGCCTCGGTGGTGTAGAGCGTGACTTGCGCCATAGCTTCAGAAAGTATAGCGGGCGGATCGCAGAGAGCCGCGGTGGGTGAGCCATGGCCGGCACGCTGAGAACGGATGCGATCGTGCTGCGCTCGATCCGCTACGGAGAGGCGGATCGGATCCTCCACCTGTACACCCCGGGCTACGGGCGGATGGCCGCGATCGCCAAGGGGGCGCGGCGGGCCCGCAGCCGTTTCGGCGCCAGGCTCGAGCCGTTCTTCTACATCCGCGCGATCCTGCACGAGGGTCGCGGCGACCTGCACACGGTCACGAGCGTCGACACGATCGCGGCGCATGGAGGGTTGCGCGAGCACGCGGCCACGCTCGACGCCGCCGCGCGCGCCTGCGACGCGGTGGCGCGGCTGTTCGAGACGCCCGAGCCGCACCCCGACGTGTTTCGCCTGCTGGCCAACGAGCTGGCCCTGCTCGACTCAGGCGCTGCGCATGCGCGGCCGGCCAACGGCCTGGCCTTCCGCCTGAAGCTCCTGCTGGCAGCGGGCATCGTGCCCCAGCTCGCCTCATGCGCCGGGTGCGGCGAATCCGAGCATCTGCAGGGCTTCTCGGCCGCCGCGGGCGGCGTGGTGTGCAGCTCGTGCGAGGCGGCGGCGTTCCCGCTGGGCCAGGAGGGACACAACTTCATGGTCGGCGCCCTCGGACGTCCGCTCGCGCAGGTGCCCGACGCCTCCGAGCTGGCGCTGGCCCAGGCGGAGCGCGCGATCACCGAGACCGCCGAGCACCACGCCCACGTGCGCCTGCGCCCGCTGGCGAATCCGGCTCGGGGCGATAGGTAGCTCGGATTCGGGTTGGGCCGGATTCGCTCGAGGGAATTCGGCCTCGAGGGGTGACTGCTTGGCGCGGCATTTCGGCGCCGAATTCCCCGGTCAGCCGGCGCTGAGGCGGGCTCGATCCGGCCGCCCGTCGCCGCTGCTGTCACGCCTTTGTCACAACGCGCTCCGCCGCTCGCGATGCGCTGTCAGAATCGAAGACGATGACGGGACAGGTCCTCAACACCGGCGCGGGGCACCCGGCCGGTCCGGTCGCGCAGGCATTCGCGGATCGCATCCGCGCGCACGAGGAGCGCGACCTCTCGCCGCTCGCCACCCGCTCCTACCCGGCCGAGCGCGAGTGCGACGAGCCCGACTGCGGCCTGCGCACCCCGTTCCAGCGCGACCGCGACCGGATCGTGCACTGCAAGGCGTTCCGGCGTCTGAAGTACAAGACCCAGGTATTCGTCTCCCCGGCCGGTGATCACTACCGCACGCGGCTGACCCACACGCTCGAAGTGGCCCAGATCTCCCGCACCGTCGCGCGCGCGCTCCGGCTGAACGAGGACCTGGTGGAGGCGATCGGGCTCGGCCACGACCTCGGCCACCCTCCGTTCGGCCACGTCGGCGAGGACGCGCTCGACCGTTGCCTGTCTGAGCGCTTCGGCCTGTCGTTCCTGCACCACGAGCACTCGCTGCGGGTGGTCGACACCCTCGAGCGCGACGGTCTCGGGCTCAATCTGACCGCGCCGGTACGGGACGGAATCGTCAGCCACTCCGGCCGCGCCCGGGAGCCGGCCACGCTCGAGGGCAAGATAGTCCGCCTCATGGATCGCGTGGCCTACATCAACCACGACATCGACGATGCCGTGCGGGCCGGGTTGCTGTCGCCGGCCGACCTCCCGAAGCACCCCATCGAGATCCTCGGCGATAGCGGGCCGCAAAGGATCGACACGCTCGTGCACGACCTCGTCGAGCGCTCCGACGAGGCGGGCGACATCGTCCAGGGCGAGACGGTGGGCGCGGCCATGGCTGAGCTGCGGGGGTTCATGTTCGAACGGGTCTACCTCGGACCCGAGGCGACTCGCGAGCACGAGAAGGTTAGGCGGGTGGTCCGCTCGCTGTTCGATCACTACTGCGCCCATCCGGAGGAGATCCCCGCCTCGATCCCGCCGGGTGAGCTGCCCCGCCGGGTAACCGACTACCTGGCCGGCATGACAGACCGGTTCTGCATCCGTACGTTCGAGACCCTGAGCGTGCCGGTGGCGTTCGCGCCGTGAGCCGGTGACCCGCTACACGGCCGACTCGCGCGATCGTGTCCGCGACGCGGTCGACATGATCGCAGTCGTCTCCGACCGCACCGAGTTGCGGCGCGCCGGCGCCACCGAGTACGTCGGGCGCTGTCCCTTCCACGACGAGCGAACGCCGTCGTTCGGCGTGAACCCGATCGAGAAGGTGTACTACTGCTTCGGCTGCCAGGCCTCGGGCGACGTGTTCACGTTCGTGATGGAGACGGAGGGGCTCGACTTCACCGGCGCGCTCGAGTCGCTCGCCGGCCGGTTCGGAGTCGAGCTGCAGACCGAGCAGGAAGACCCCCAAGCTGCTTCCAGACGCCAGCGCCGCGAACGGCTGCAGAGCCTGCTGGGCCGAGCCACCACGTATTACGCGCGCTACCTCTGGGAGGCGCGAGAGGCCACGGGAGCGCGCGAGTACCTGCTCGGCCGCGGCTTGCGCGAGGACTCCCTCCGCGAGTTCCGCGTCGGCTACGCTCCGAGCGCCTGGGATCGGATCCTACCGCTTCGCGGCGCGCCGGTTACAGCGACGATGAGCTGCTCACGGTCGGACTGGCTCAGCGCTCGCAGAACCGTCCCGGCCAGATCTACGACCGCTTCCGCGAGCGCATCATGTTTCCCTCGACCGACGCGCGGGGCAACGTGGTGGGCTTCGGCGCGCGCGCCATGCGCGAAAACCAGCGCCCGAAGTACCTGAACACCGCCGACGGCGAGCTCTACCACAAGCGCCGAGTGCTGTTCGGCCTGGACCGGGCGCGAGCGGCCGCCGCGAAGGCCGGGAGCGTGATCCTGGTCGAGGGCTACACCGATGTGCTCGCGCTCCACCAGGCTGGGCTGCAAAACGCGGTGGGGATCATGGGGACCGCGCTTACCGAGGAGCAGATTGCCGAACTCGAGCGCGTGGCGAAGGTGCTCGTGCTGTGCCTGGACGCCGACCAGGCCGGGCAGGAGGCGATGCTCCGCGCCGCCAAGCTGACCGATGACCGCAACCTGCAGCTTCGCGTCGTGCCGCTGCCCAGGGGCAGCGACCCCGCCGAGCTGATCGAGCGAGCCGGCGCCGACGCGCTGCGCGAGCGGGTCGACGCCTCGGTGCCGTTCGTCGCCTTCCACGTCGACCGCATCCTCGAGCGCAACGACACCCGAAGCGCCGAGGGGCGCGACGAGGCGTTCCGCCAGCTGCTGCCCGCGCTCAAGGGCCTGCGCCGGGGCCTCGTCGGCGACGCGGTCCTGCGGCGCGTGGCGGCCCGTCTCGAATTAACCGAGGCGCAGCTTGGGTCCCTCATCGAAGGTGCTTCACGGCACAACGGACATGCCGCCGCGACAGCGGCCGGCGCCGGCCCCGGCCGCGATGAGCCGCTCGACCACGGCACGCGCGCCGAGCGCATGTTCCTCGCGCTGTGCATCGCGCTCCCCGACGCGGGCGCCCGAACGCTGTTCGAAATCGACATCGATCAGCTCATCACCAGCGGACAGCTGCGCCGCGCGGCACGGCACATCGCGGCCCGGACCCAGTCGCCACTGGCCGACCTCCAGCCGGGACGACGACCAGCTGGCGCGGACGATCGCGGGGCTGGTGGCGGAGGCGGGAGTGCGCAGTCACGTCACAGCGGATGAGCTCCAGCACGCCCGACTGATCCTGGACCTCGATCGGCTCGACCGCGCGATCCGCCGCGCGCGGTCCGAAGGCGCCACCGAGATCCCGGAGCTGGCCCGCGAGCGCGAGGCGGTGCTCGAGGCCATGCGACAGGTGGTGGCGAGGCTGGAGCGAGCGATCTAGATGACCGGGTCGCAACGGCCGCGCCCACCGCGTACGCGCTGGACTTCGTTCGTGGCCGATCCCGGCGAGCCGCGCCCGCGCACCTTGCATGAGGACGGCAATCCGGCCCACCGCGCCCGCGTCGAGCACAACCGGGACACGATCCTTCTGCACCTGAGCGGCGAGGACGGGCGGGGCTGGACCGTGGTGGCGGTGGATCGGGCCACCCGCCGATTCGCCGTCGGTCAGGCCGACCGGCAGCTCGACGCCGCCGAGCGGGCGTTCGCTGGCCTCTACAGCGAATAGAACGTTCTATCTAATCCGAGGGGGTCGGGCAGTGAGCCGGGGGTGGGGCTCGACGGGAGGACGCCTGCGGCGGGATCAGCGGACGGGGCGGTTGACCTCGGCCAGCAGCGCGCGCAGAACGGCTTGGCGCAACTGCGCCACCGCGACCCCGCGCGCCCGGGCGATGCTCCGCAGCGTCTGCCCGCTGCCCAACTGACCGCGGAGGTTCGCGGGCGTCATCCCGAGGCGGTTCGCGATCACCCGTAGCTCGAAGGCGCGCAACGGCCCGCGACGCGGGAGGGCCAGCGAGCGGCCGGTCGCGGCCGCGCGGGCCGAGGGCAGGATCAGATCGGTCGGAGGCCGCACGGGCAGGATCTCCGGCGGGCGCGGCGGCTGCGTGAAGTCGAAATCAGCGCTCAGGTCCCCCAGTTGCGGCGCGTTCTCGCGCACGTCGGGACGGGGATCCGGGCGCCCGTCGGTCTGCGGGTCAAGGCGCTGCCCACCCAGGAAGTCGTCCTCGATGAACTTCGACGTAGGCGTCGAAGCTGAGCGTCTGGTGATCGATGAAGCCCTGCCTGGCGTACGGGCTGATGACGAGGCCGGGAACGCGCAGACCGTAGCCCTGCTCGTCGACGTGCGGCGGCGCCACGTGGTCGTAGAACCCGCCCCAGTCGTCCCAGGCCAGGAAGATCGCCGTGCTGCTCCAGTCGGGGCCGTGCATGATCGCGTCGATCAGCCCGGTGACGTAAGTCTGGCCGGTGCTGATCAGCCCCGGCGGGTGCTCGGACACGGCGCCGTTCGGCGTGATCCAGGACACCGCGGGCAGGTTCCCGTTCCGGGCGTCGGCAAAGAAGGTGCTCAGCGATTTGATGTTCCCCAGCTGGCCGTCGTCCTGGACGTCGGTGAAGTAGGGCAGCGGGTTCCAGATTCCCGGCGTCTTCGCGTTCTGGCCGACCGGCGCGCACGACAAGGGCGGCGTCGTTGTCGCAGTCGGGCTCGTTTCCCTTGAACACGTAGTAGGCCCAGCTCACGCCGTACTTGTGCAGCAGATAGGTGAGATCCGTCCACGCGTAGCTGGGGTCGGTCGGCAGGACGATGCCCGCCCGGCGTGCGAAATCGGGCGGATACTGCGGGCTCTCGGGCGCGCTGCGGCAGCTCCGGGGGTCTCCTCGCAGCTCGCAGCAGGCCGACCACTCCGAGACCATGTACAGGTGGGAGGGGAGGCTCCACGAGGCGTCCGACTGGAACATGTGGTCCTGGAGCACGTAGTCCCGCGCGTAGGTCCAGTAGTTGGGGATGTCCGACCCGTCGTGGTAGCCCATCACGTCGGGCCGGCCGCCTCCGTTCCCGCAGGCCGGGTTGAACGTCTGGGCGCATCCGGCGATGCCTCGCTCCTGCTCACTCACGAACCCATCCATCCTCCCGCCGTTGACGTCGGCCGCGGCGGCGGTGGTGCTATGCGGCCCCCCGAGACTGCGGTCCACGCGGTCGTGGAAAGGGCGTACGCAGCTGCCGGTCGCGGGATCGGGCAGGCATGGCACCGATCCGGGATGGCCGCCGAGACCGGGTATCCCATCGGCGCCCGGGTAGGTCCCGAAGTAGGAGTCGAACGAGCGGTTCTCCTGCATGATGATCACCACGTGGCGGATCTTGTGGATGCCGACCAGCGGTGGGCCGGGTGCGACCGTCGTCGTCGGCCCGGTCGACGTGCCGGACGTGGACCCTGAGGTTGAGCCCCCGTTGCCGCTGCCGCCCGACCCCCCGCAGCTCGCCGCGACAACACAGCCCGCGAGCACCGTGGTCAGCCGCGCGGCAGCTCGGGTCAGCTGGCTGCAACGCCGACCGGTCAAGACCCGGGCCTCCTGCCGTCACTCGAGCGTCGAACAGACAACCGCAGCGATGCTAAGCGCCAGAACCTCATCGTGCGTCACGGCCTGGTGAAGGCCGGAGCGAGAAGTGTGGCCTGCGGTTGGACGATGATTGACGTGGCCTAGCATCGCGTTGGCGCTCGGTTAGGCGGATGCGCTGCGGCGACCGCGGTTCTCGCTACAGTTGGCGCTGCCCGAACCGGGAACGATCCGGGGTAGCTCAACCGGCAGAGCGTTCGGCTGTTAACCGAAATGTTGTGGGTTCGAGTCCCACCCCCGGAGCTGTCGTCCGACCGACCGCGGAGACGCGTGCATGAAGCTGTACGTCTGCTACGGGACCTGGAAGCCGGCACCGCGCCCGGGCGGCCATCCGTGTGGCAACGCCTACCACGCGCTGCGCGACGCCGGCTATGACCCCGAGGTGCAGCGCTGCTACGGCCTGGGCGGGCTGCCTTCGTTCCTTCCGTTCAACCAGACCTCCGGGCGTCGGGATGTCAAGCGCCTGACCGGTGACCATTGGGTGCCGGCTCTCGTCACCGACGGCGGCGAGGTCATCAGCGGCTCGCGCACGATCCTGGAATGGGCGGCCGAGCATCCGGCATCCGACCGGACCGCCGCCGACGCGGCAGCCTGAGATGCGATCCGGGCTGACCGTCTCAGAGCTTGAGGACTGGGAGCTTCACGGCGCGACTTGGCGGGCGCTCGAGCTGACGCACGACCGCGCCGTGGTCGAGCTGTGCAGCTGCTCGGGGGAGCCGATGGATCTCGTCGAAGGCGACTCGCCGGAGCTGATCGAGTTCGTCCGCATCCGCCGCGAGCCCTGAATCGCCAGCTCCTCCACGAGGTCCGCGGCGCGCGCCGCGCCATCGTGGGTGTCGGTCGACCGAGCGAGCTCGCGTGCCCGCGCCCCGAGGTCCGCCTCCGCAGACAGCGCGCGCCGCACCGCTAGCCGCAACGAACCCGGTGTGAGGAACCGCCAGGGAAGCCGGACGCCGACGCCGGCCCAGTCTGCCCGAGCAGCGTTCTCGGCCATGTCGCCGCAGTGCGGAACCGCCACCACCGGGCAACCGCAGGCGAGCGCCCGCGCCATCGTCCCGTGGCCTGCGTGGCAGATCACCAGCGCGCACGCGGGCATCGTCTTCGAGTAGGACACCCACTCGACAAGCCGGATGTTCGCCGGAACGCTCGCCGGCTTGCCGCCGATCGGCCGACTGTTCCAGGTGGCGAGCACGCGGATCGGGAGATCCCCCAGCCCGGCCAGCGCGGCCCGCAGCAGCCGATGCTCAGGATCCTGGGCGGTGGAGGGCGCCACGAGCACGAGAGGCAAATCGCCCGGTGGCGGCTCGACCCACCCGAACGGCGGCTCCCACATGAGCGGTCCGACGACGTGCACGCCGGGCGGCCAGCGACGCGGGTACTCGAGCTGGGGGAATGTCCCGACCAAGCACAGCCGCTCGCTGAGCCCGCCGTGCAGGCGCTCCACCGGGGCCAGCCCGAGCCGCCTGCGCGTCCCGTTGAGCTCGTCACGACCCTGGCGCAGGCCACTCCGGGTGCCACGCCCAAGAGCGTCCCACACGGCGTGGCCGAACCGCGTGCGCGGGAACCTCGCCCCGAGCGCGTACGGCGGGAACCCAGGCCCCCCGACCGGGTACAGATGGGGGATCAGTGTGGCCACCGGCACGCCCTCCAGTTCCCCGGCCATGGCCGGCGCCAGTGTGAGGATGTCGTGCACGAGCACGTGCGGACGCACCTCGGCCACGGCGACCCGGGTCTCGGCGGTGGCCAGCACCACCGCCTCGTACATCTCGGCTATGGGTGGGAGGGATCCGGATGACCCGCTGCCGAACAGCGGGTACTCGGGCGCGGCCAGGAAGCGCATCCCGGCCGTCTCGACGTGCTCGCGCCACCGCGACCAGGTCTCGAACGTGACTTCGTGGCCGCGCTCGGCTAGCCGCGCCCCGAGCGCGAGCATCGGGAAGGCGTGCCCGGGCTCCCCGAACGCACCCAGGAAAACTCGCAGCCGACCGCGAGCGGGGCTCAAGCCGCCAGCTCGGCCACCGCCCGCAGCTGCTCCACCCGCTCCTCCCTCGTGAACGCGGTTGGCCCGATCGTCAGCGTGCCCACGCCGGCCTCGCGGTACGCGGCCAGGCGATCACGCACGTGCTCCTTGGGCCCGCACAGCGTGGTCAGGTCGATCAGCTCGTCGGGAAGGGCGGCGGCAGCCTCCTCCTTCTTGCCTTCCAGATACAGATCCTGGACCTCGCGGGCCGCCTCCTCGAAGCCGTAGCGCTGGACCAACTGGTTGTAGAAGTTCTGCTGACGGGAGCCCATCCCCCCGATGTACAGAGCCAGGAAGGGGCGCATCCGGTCGCGGGCGCCCTCCCAATCGTCGGAGACGAAGGTGTTGACGGTCGGTGCGATGTCGAAGTCGCCGAGCGACCGTCCCGATCGCGCTGCGCCCTCCTCGAGTGGCGAACGGACCTCCGAGACGTGCTCGGGGGAGAAGAAGATAGGGATCCACCCGTCGGCGATCTCGCCGGCCAGCGCGGTGTTCTTGGGCCCGATCGCCGCGAGATAGATCGGGATCCGCTCCTGCACCGGGGAGATCATCAGCTTGAGCGGCTTGCCCGGGCCGTCGGGCAGGGGCAGCTCGAGCGTCTCCCCGTGGTACTCGACCCGTTCGCGGGCCAGTGCCATCCGGAGGATCGCCACGTACTCGCGGGTGCGCTGGAGCTGGCGGCCGAAGCGCTGACCGTGCCAGCCTTCCGCCACCTGCGGGCCTGACGTCCCGAGCCCGAGCACCATCCTCCCGTTCGACAGCACGTCGATCGTCGCGGCGGTCATGGCGGTCATGGCGGGGCTGCGTGCCGGCATCTGGAAGATGGCCGAGCCGAGCTTGATCCGGCTGGTGCCGGCGGCCAGCCAGGCCAGGACGGTGGCGGTGTCCGATCCGTAGGCCTCGGCCGCCCACGCCGAGTCGTAGCCCAGGCGCTCGGCCTCCTGGACCACTTCCAGGTGGTCCGCCGGCGTGATGCCGGGGATCAGGTACCCGAGAGACACACCGAGCCGCATGTGCGAAACCATATCCGGAACCACCTCGCCCGCGATACTCAGGCCGTGAGCGACACCGCCTTCGACATCCTGGACGAGCGGCGCACCGCGCCGGTCGAGCTGCTGTGGGATCTCGTGTTCGTGTTCGCGGTGACCCAGGTCGCGACGCTCCTGCGGCACGACCTCACGTGGGGTGGGTTCGGGCGAGCCATGCTGGTGCTCGCGCTGGTGTGGTGGGCCTGGTCGGCCTACGTGTGGGCGGCCAACGCGCAGACCGCCGCCTCGCCGGCCCTGCGGGCCTGCCTGCTCATCTCGTTGGTGTCGATCTTCATCACGGGCCTGTCCGTGCCCCACGCCTTCGCGAGCGAAGGAACCCTGTTCGCGGTCAGCTACGCGGTGGTGCGCTTCCTGCACCTCGCCCTGTACGCGGACGCCTCGCGCAAGGGCAACGCGAAATGGTCGGCGATCGCCGGCTTCGCCTTCACGGTGGCGATCGGGATGGGCCTCTTGATCGCCGGCTCGTTCGCCACCGGGACGACCCGGGTCGTGCTCTGGGCGGCGGCCGCCGCGATCGACTACGCCGGCCCGGCCTGGCTGACCCGCGAGCGCCTGCGCGGCCTGCAGCGGGTCGCGGTGGCGCACTTCGCGGAGCGCTACAGCCTGTTCGTGATCATCTGCCTGGGCGAATCGATCGTGGCCATCGGGGTGGGGGCGCTCGGCCCGAGCGCGGAGGGCACGCTCACCGCCGAGCTGGTCGTCGCCGTGGCGCTCGGGCTGCTGATCACCGTGGCCATGTGGTGGACCTACTTCGAGGGGCTGGCCGAGGCGGCCGCCGAGCGGCTGCGCGCACACGACGATCCGGTGCTGGCGGCGGCCGACGCCTACAGCTATCTGCACCTGGTGATCGTGGCGGGCATCATCACGTTCGCCGTCGGCGTGAAGATCCTCGCCGGCGCGCTCGATCACCTCGGCTCTGCCGGGGCCGGCTCGCCTCGCGCTGTGCGGCGGCGTCGCGTTGTACCTGGCGGGGAACGCCGCGTTCTCGCTGCGGCTGATCGGCGAGGTCGAACACGAGAAGGTCGCGGTGGCGGGCGCGCTGATGGCGCTCTACGCGGTAGGCGGCGGGTTGCCCGCTTGGGTGGTGGCCGGTGCGGTGGCGGCGCTCATGGGCGGACTGTGCCTGGCCGAAGCGGAGGCCGTCCGGCGGGTTATCAGCGGCCAGGGCAGGGAAGCATCAAGCACCGTGGACGAGAGGATGACCGGATGACGACACACGCCAGGCTCGAGCTGAACGGCCCGATGGAAGTGGGCTTCGACGAGGTCCTCACCCCCGATGCCCTGGAGTTCGTGGCCGAGCTCGAGCACCGCTTCGGGCCTCGCCGCCGCGAGCTGCTCGAGGCCCGGGCTCGCCGGCGAGAGCGACTGCGGGCGGGGGAGATGCTCGACTTCCTGCCCGAGACGCGCGAGATCCGCGAGGGCGAGTGGACGGTCGCGCCGGCTCCCGACCGACATGCAGCAGCGGTGGGTCGAGATCACCGGGCCGACCGATCGCAAGATGACGATCAACGCGCTGAACTCGGGCGCCGACGGGTTCATGGCCGACTTCGAGGACGCCAACGCGCCCACGCTGGCAGAACATGGTCGACGGTCACCGGAACCTGCGGGACGCGATCGATGGAACGATCACCTACCGCGATTCCGACGGCAAGGACTACGCGCTGGGCGAGAACCCGGCCACGCTGCTGGTCCGCCCGCGAGGCTGGCACCTCCCCGAGCGCCACCTGCTGGTCGACTCCGAGCCCGTCACCGGCGCATTGTTCGACTTCGGCCTGTACGTCTTCCACTGCGCGCGGCGGCTGGTGCAGGGCGGCAGCGGTCCCTACTTCTATCTCCCGAAGATGGAGTCGCACCTCGAGGCCCGGCTGTGGAACGACGTGTTCCTCTTCGCCCAGGAGTGCCTGGGCATCCCGCGCGGCACGATCAAGGCGACCGTGCTGATCGAGACGCTGCCGGCTGCGTTCGAGATGGACGAGATCCTCTACGAGCTGCGCGAGCATTCCGCCGGGCTGAACGCCGGCCGCTGGGACTACATCTTCTCGGCCATCAAGTGCTTCCCCAACCGCCGCGAGATGGTTCTGCCCGACCGCGGTCGACGTGACCATGACCGTCCCGTTCATGCGCGCCTACACGGAGCTCCTGGCCGCCACCTGCCACCGCCGCGGCGCTCACGCGATGGGCGGCATGGCCGCGCTGATCCCCAGCCGCAAGGGCGATCAGGAGGCCAACGAGAAGGCGATCGACGGCGTGCGCAAGGACAAGGAGCGCGAGGTCTCCCAGGGCTACGACGGCACCTGGGTGGCCCACCCCGACCTCGTGCCGGTGGCGCGCGAGGTGTTCGAGAAGGGGCTCGAGGGCAAGCCGAACCAACTCGACGCGCCAGCGCGATGACGTCCAGGTGAGCGCCACGGACCTGCTCGAATCTGTCCGCGACCCCGGGCGCGATCACCGAGAAGGGCCTGCGCACCGACGTCAACGTGGGCTTTCAGTACATCTCGTTCTGGCTGACCGGCCGCGGCGCCGCGGCGATCAACTCGATGATGGAGGACGCCGCCACCGCCGAGATCTCCCGCTCGCAGATCTGGCAGTGGATCCACCACGGCGTCGAGCTCGAGGACGGCGCGACGGTGACGCCCGGACCTGGTCCGCCAGGTGCTCGACGAGGAGACCGGGAAGATCCGGGAGGCGGTGGGCGACGAGGTCTGGCAGGCGGGGCGTCCGGACGACACGCGCGAGATCTTCGAGCTTGTGGCGCTCTCGCCCGAGCTGATCGAGTTCCTCACGCTGCCGGCGTACCGGTACCTGGATTAAGCCCACCCGCCCTGGGCCGCCTGCGGCGGCGTCCCTGGGGCCGGGCGCATGCCCGTCCGGACCGGATCGCCACCCTGATCTCGCCGTCGTCCAGGATGTCCGCGCGCAGGCCGCCGCGGTGCACGAGCGCGCGCAGCACCGGGCGCCCGGCATAGCGCTGGACGACCGTGCACGGTTCGCACAGCCGCATCCCGCGGCAGCGGAACGTCGCCGATCGTGAACTCGTGCCCGACGAGCGCGTTCAGGTCGATCCCGCGCGTGACCACGTTGCGGCGGTGCTGGCTGGGCTCGAGCGGCGGGTCGAAACGACTCGCACACCTCGGCCTCGATCAGGGTCAAGCGCGCTGCCCGGCAGGCCCGACGGGAACGTGCCCGTCCCGGCTCACGTGCCGGTCGCCCTCGAGGCCCCGACCGGCGATCGCGCGGCGCGCTTGGCCAGTAGCTGGGCGGGCTCGCCCGCGGACTGCGGCGACCGACGAGCGCCTCGACGGTGCCCACGTCGGCCGGGCGCGCTCGGGCGCGCCGGCCGGGCCAGCGCGATGTCGGCCGCCGCGACGATGAACCCGTCCTCGATCGATTCCGGGCGCACCTCAGCGCCGACCGGTCGGGTCCCAGACCACCCCCGACGGCACGCCGTACATCACCACGAAGCGGTCGGCGGCCCGGCCGATCCATGGACCGGCCCACGTGAACGCCTGAGGATCGGAGATCCGCGCCAGCCCGAGGCCCAGTCCGCCGAGCCAGCGCGCGACCCTCCAGCCGGTCGGCGGGTCCTCGCCCGCGGCCGGCACAGGCAGGTCCTCGAACGGCAGCTCGAGGATCGTGGCCAGACAGGCCAGGAACGAGGCGGTCTTGATCGGGAGCTCAGGTCTCAGGCGGTCGAACCTCGCGCATCACGCGAGATTCTGTCGGTCCGTCGGCGCGGACGCGGCCACGCCAGGCGGGACTCGCAGGCGTGGTGCAGGATGATGAACGCGCCGATGAAGATGACCAGGTCGCCGATGCTCAGAACGTTGCCGATCGGCCATGGGCCGGGCACGGGGATCACGTCGCCCAGAAAGGCGAAATGGGGGTGGGCCAGCACCGCCGAGTTGTCGAAGCCGGGCCGGCTGGCGATCCCTGAGATGCGCAGCGCGGTGGCGCTGGCCGGCATCACGCCGCCGTTCGTGATGATGGCCAGCACGTTCAGGGCGGCGCCGAGCGCGACCACCGGCACGCCCTTCAGACGCCGGTTGGCGAACACGAAGTAGGCATCGAGCACATAGGAGAGGACGTGGACGCCGGCATGCAGCGAGTGGCTGCCGGCTGGGAGGACGTCGGTGATGCCAACCTGGAGGGCGGCCGCGAGCAGCACCGCCCAGACCGCGCGAGGGCGGATGTCGGCGAGGCGGCTCAGGCGCCCGCCGGCGAGCGGAACAGTCGCGATGCAGCGCCAAGGCGGTGACCACGAGCAGCATCAGGCCACGCTCAGCTCTGGGAGGATGAGCCCGCTTGCCGGCTTCGGCGAGGCAGCGCCGGGCCGCGCCGCGTGGGCGTCCCACCACCGAACCAGGCCGGCCGCCGGCAGCGGCCGGCTCATGTGAAAGCCCTGGGCCAGCTCGCAGCCGAGCGCGCGCAGGCGTTCGAACGTGAAGGCGTCCTCGATTCCTTCGGCCACCGTGCGCAGGCCCAGGTTGTGGGCGAGCTCGATCGTCGAGCGTACGACGATCGCGTTGCGGGCGTCCGAGCTCATCGCGCGCACGAACGACTTGTCGATCTTCAGCTCGCCGATCGGCAGGTCGGTGAGGTAGGCCAGGGACGAGTAGCCGGTTCCGAAGTCGTCGATCGCCACGGACACCCGAGGTCGGCGAGGTCGTGCATCGTCCGCTTGGAGACCTCGGGATCGACCATCAGCGAGCTCTCGGTCAGCTCGAGCGTCAGCGCATGGGGATCGACGCCGTGCAGCGCCAGAGCGTCTCGACCTCCTCGGGGAAGCGGCGGTCGAGCAGGCTGCGTACCGACACGTTGAGCGACAAGGTCAGATTGCGGCCTTGGTCGGTCCAGGACCGCAGGTCGCGCAGGCCGAGATCGAGCACGCAGTGGGTGAGCTCCTTGATCAGGCCGTTGCGCTCGGCGATCTCGATGAACTCGAGCGGGCCGAGCAGTCCGCGCTCGGGATGGTGCCAGCGCACCAGTCCCTCGGCCGCGACCGGGCGGCCCACGTCCGAGCTCGACCTGCGGCTGGTAGTGGAGCACGAGTTGGTCGTCGGCCAGCGCGCGTCGCAGATCGGTGGCCAGGACCAGCCGCTCGGGCGTGTGGTAGTCGTCCTCGGTGCGGTAGATCTCGAGCGAGCGGTGGCTGGCCTTGGCGCGGTACATCGCGACGTCTGCCCGCTGCAGCAGCGTGTCGAACGTCGCGGCCGTGCTCGGGGTACCAGGCCAGGCCGATGCTGGCGCCGAGTTCGATCTGACCCCTCGACGTCGACCGGTGTGTGCAGCGCATCCTGGAGCCGCTCGACCGCGGACTGAGCCGCGCCGGCTGTCGGCGCCGGGCATGAACACCGCGAACTCGTCGCCGCCGAGGCGAGCGACGAGATCCTCGCTGCGGAAGGACGCCCGCAAGCGCGGCCCCACCTCCTGGAGGACGAGGTCGCCGCGATGGTGCCCAAGGGTGTCGTTGACCTCCTTGAAGCCGTTCAAGTCGACGAGCAGGAGGCCTCCGCACCCGAGCGACGGGTTCTTGAGTGCGGCCCCGACCGACTCCATGAACCAGCGTCGGTTTGGGAGTTCGGTGAGGCTGTCGTGACGGGCGAGATGCTCGGCGGTCGCCGTGCGGACGCTCTGTCGCCCGCTGATGTACACGCCGACCAACGGGACGAGCAGAGCCGGGTAGAGGATCGGGCTGAACCGCAGCACCGTCACGACCACCGGCGCCAGGCATAAGAGCACCGCGCCGACGGAAAATCCGAACATGAAGTCGGTGCGCAGCGCAGCCGTGAACGGGGTGCCTTCGTACAGCGTCGTGGCCCGCATGACCAACACCATGTTCACGACGAAAAACGCGGCCGCGGCCGCTAGCACAGCCGCGAGATCGATTGCTGTGAACCGCGAGCTGCGCAACGCGCCGTACCCCCCGGCCAGCCGGAGCACGGCCGCGGCGGCGGTCAGGGAAAACGTGTACTGGCCGATGTTGAACCCGATCTGCCACCAGGGCTTGCGGGCGATCCGGTCCTGTACGAGCGACGCGGCCAGCTGTGCCGCGAGCGCTGGGACCAGGCCTGGCCCCAGCACGAGGGCGAACGAGAACATCGTGGAGACGGTGATCTCGCCGTCGCCCGACCGGCGAGGCAGCTCCAGCGGGAACAACTCACCGATCATCACGCTGGCGGCGAGCGCGACGAATGCGAACGGCGTGAACCCGTCCAGGTGGAACGACGATTTCGCGACCAGCGTCGCCAGCAGTCCTACTCCCAGGACCGCGACGACGACGCAGAAAAGTCGAACTGGCTCAAGGGTGCGAAATCTCATGGGCTCGGATCCGGGCGCCCGGCGAATCGCCGGAGCGCCCGGCCCTCGCGGTCTCGGATTAGAACTTCCAGGCCGCCCCCGACACCACGATAAGCGCGACCAGGGACGTGACCGACAGCATCAGCTGAGCGGTGCGGAACTTGAACCGGGACATCCATGTCCTCCTTCGATAGTGGGACGTCACTGAGCCGGTGGCAGAGCCACGTTTGTCCTTTTCAGCTCAGTCTGAGGTCCTTATCGAGCAGATGGGCCCGCAGCTTTAGGGTTTTGGACAAGTTTCTCGGCGATCCTCCACCCGAGGCGCTCCCGCTGCGGATTCTTCGGTGGGCCGGCCGCCCTTGGCCAGGGTGTGGTGCGACCCCGCGATTACCAGGCAGTTCGCGATGGCCCTGCCAGGACTCGAACCTGGGCGCGACGGATTATGAGTCCGCTGCTCTACCGACTGAGCTACAGGGCCGCGAGCGATGCAAACGGGGATCCGGCGCGACGCTAGCAGCGCGTCGGGCGCGGCGGTGCCCTCCGTATTTGGCGTCCGGTAGGCTGTCCCGGCGATGTTCGAAATTGCCGGTGTCCTCGGCCAGACTCCAAGTTCGGCGGGGCAGACGATCGCGCTGCTGCTCACCTTCCTGGGGATCGGGATCATCGCCAACGTCATCATCATCTATGCGGTCGCCACGGTGATGGCCGAGCGCAGGGAGAACCGGGAGCGCCGGCAGACCGACGTGTAGGCCTCCGGGCCCGGACGCGCTCGAGACGTGAAGGACGCGGGCGGTGGGCGTCGAAACAGACGCCTGCCGATGAAGCAGACAGCCGCTCCCATTGCGCCCGCCCCGCCCACCGGCCACCAGGCCCTTTCCGCGTACATCCGGTCGCGCTTCGACGAGTTCTCCCGCTCGCAGAAGGACGTCGCACAGTACATCGTGGATCATCTGGACGAGGCGGCGTTCCAGACCGCCGAGGAGCTGGCTCGTCGAGCCAGCACCTCTTCGAGCACGGTCGTGCGCTTCTCGCAGGCGCTCGGGTTCGAAGGCTTCCCTGAGCTCCAGCAGGCGGCTCGCGACGAGTACCGGCGCCGACCGCCGGGCATGACCGGCAACTCGAACTCAGCCGTCGCTCCGCTCTTCTCGCTCGACCACACCGAGTTCGAGGCGGCGCTGGCCGCCGATCACGTGAACGTGGAGGACACCGCCCACAAGCTCGCGCGGGGCGACGTGGAGGCCGCGATCGACGCGATCGTGTCGGCCGGCAAGGTGCTGATCGCGGGCACCGATCAGATGGCGTTCTTCGCCAGCTACCTGCGCCACCTGTTGATGCTGCTCGATCTGCGCGCCGAGATCGTGGCCAGCCCTTCCCAGGAGGCACTGGGGCGCCTGAGCCGGATCGACGAGCAGACGCTGGTCGTCGGTCTGTCGGCCGGACGACCTCACCCGCTGATCACGCGCACGATGAAGCTGGCCCGCCACCGCAAGGCGCCCACGCTGGCGATCACCGACGCCACTTTGTCCGAGGTGGCGCGCCTGGCGCGGATCCGCCTCTACTACTCCTCGAACACGCCGGCGTTCGTTCGCTCGCACACCGCGCTGCTGTCGCTGATCCAGGCGCTCGCCTACGGCGTGTACTCGCGGGACGCTCAACAGTACGACGTGCGCATCAAGGCATTCCGCCTCAAATAGCCGGTGGCGCTCGTCCACCACGAGCTGTGCTTCGGGTGCGGGCGCGTCAACCTGTTCGGACTGTTGCTGGAGGTACGTGAGGCTGGCGCCCGGCGAGGTCGCCGGGCGCTGCTTCCTCAAGCAGGATCACCAGGGCGCCGATCGTGGGAGCGTCCATCAAGGCATCGTGGCGGCGGCGCTGATCGAGGCGATGGGGCTCGCCTGCGGCCCGGACGCACGAGCGGTCTCCTTCGAGATCTCGTTGAGCGCGCCGGCGCCCGTCGGCGCCTTCCTGGAGATCGAGGCGCGCGTGGAACGCTGGGACGGTCCGCGCACCGACGCCACGGCCACCGCTCGGGGCGATCAGCGCATGGTGGCGCAGGCGGTGGGTAGGTTCAGGGTGTGACCCCGGATCCGCCCGAGGAGAGAACGACATGCCGCTGAACCTGACGCACCAGATCCTGCGGGAACACCTCGTCGACGGTGAGCTGAGGGCCGGGCGACCGATCTCGATCCAGATGGACCAGGCCCTGCTCCAGGACGCCACCGGGACGATGGCTCTCATGCAATTCGAGGAGCTCGGCGAGCCGCGTGTCAAGGTCGAGCGCGCCGTGCAGTACGTCGACCACAACGTCGTCCAGCTCGACTACAAGAACCCCGACGACCATCGCATGCTGCAGGCGCTGGCGCGCAAGTACGGGCTCCACTTCTCGCGCCCCGGTAACGGGATCAGCCACTACATCCACATGGAGCGGTTCGGCAAGCCGGGACAGACGATGCTGGGCGCCGACTCCCATACCGTGCAGGCGGGCTGCCTCGGGATGCTCGCCATCGGCGCCGGCGGGCTGGATGTGGCGGTGGTGCTCGGCGGGCACCCGTACGAGATCGCCTGTCCCGAAGTCGTCGAGGTGCACCTGGACGGCACGCTGAGCCGCCCCTGGGTCCAGGCCAAGGACATCATCCTCGAGCTGCTCAGGCGCCTGTCCGCCAGCGGCGGCAAGAACAGGGTGTTCGAGTTCACCGGCCCGGGGACGGCCGACCTGAGCATCCCCGAGCGGGCGACGATCGCGAACATGATTGCCGAGCTCGGCGCCACCGCCGCCGTGTTCCCGCCCGACGAGAACACGAAGGATTGGCTGCAGCGCCAGGATCGCTCGGGGGATTTCGTTGACGTCGGCCCGGACGACGGCGCCGAGTACGACGACCGGGTCGAGATCGACCTGAACGAGCTGGGCCCGCTGGTGGCCAAGCCGCACAACCCGGACAACGTCGTGCCGGTGGAGGAGGTGGCCGGCACCGAGATCGCCCAGGTGTGCATCGGCTCGTCGGTCAACTCCGGCTACAACGATCTCGCGCTGGCCGGCGCGATCCTGGCCGACAAGGACGGACAGATCGTCCATCCTCTCCTCGCCGCCACCGCGACCCCGGGCTCGCGGCAGATCCTGGCCGCCATCGCCGAGTCCGGCGTCTACCGGCAACTGTCCGACGGCGGGGTGCGGATGCTCGAGCCGGTGTGCGGCCCGTGCGTGGGCATGGGTCAGGCGCCACCATCGGAGTCCAACTCGCTGCGAACGTTCAATCGGAACTTCCCGGGCCGGAGCGGGACCCCCGAGGACTCGGTGTTCCTGTGCTCGCCGGCGGTGGCTGCCGTGTCGCTGCTGACCGGGAAGATCGAGGACCCGCGGGAGTACGGCGACCCGCCTGACCTCCTGCCCATGCCGGAGCTCAAGCCCTACCTCGACGACCTCCACATCTTCGCGCCGGCGACGAGGCCGATGAGGCGGAACGCATCGAGATCCCGCGCGGACCGAACATCAAGCGCCCGCCCGAGCACCAGCCGCTCGGCGACTCGCTCGAGGCATGCGTGGCCACGGTCCAGCCCGACGACGTGTCGACCGGCGATCTGGCGCCCGACGGCGTCGAGGTGATGGCGTACCGCTCGAACGTGCCGGCGATCGCCGAGTTCACCCTGCGCCACCGCGACCCGGACTTCCGCAAGCGGCTCAAGGAGTGGGGGAGCGGGTTCATCGTGGCCGGCGACAACTACGGCCAGGGCTCGTCGCGCGAGCACGCCGCGCTCGCCCCGTTGCACCTGGGCGTCAAGGCGGTGATCGCCAAGTCGTTCGCCCGTATCCACCGGCGCAATCTGATCGCCCAGGGGATAGTGGCCCTGACGTTCTCCGACGCGTCCGACTACGACAAGGCCGAGGTGGGGCAGAATTGGGCACTGCCCAAGCTGCGCGAGGAGCTCGAGAACGGCTCCGAGACGATCACGGTCAAGATCGACGACGGGGACGATCTGACGCTCAGCCACGACTTCTCAGAGCACGAGCGGGAGATCCTGCTCGCCGGCGGGCTGCTGTCCTACCTGCGCGAGGGCGAGTCCGGCAACGGCGCCTCCGGGGACGCCGAGGCCGGGGGCGGCCGCGCCGAGCAGGAGGATGCCGGTGAGCGCGCCGAGTCCGAGGACCCCCACAGCGGCGACGGCGTCATCCGCGAGTCCGGCCAGGGCGTCGGCGGCCATCACGAGTAGCCGGCGCGGCGCCCGCGGGCGTGCGAGGGCGAGTAACTGCACACTCGGCAGTCGGCGGCGCGCGAGTGCGCCGAAACTCGTGCTATGGCCGAGTAAGTGCGCGTTCACGTCCTGGGAGGAGCGCGAGTGTCGCAAAACTCGCCACCGAAAAGAGGTGCATTAGCTGAGAGGCGGCGAGGCGCTCATAGGCGGGGGGCGAGCCGCCCGTCGCGGGGCTCGCGCGGGGGCCGGGGGCCCGTCGCGGGTTTCGGACGGGGACCGGGGTGCGAGATGGTGGCGGCGAGGGCCCGACCCGGCCGCACGGCGTCAGCGTGGCGCCACCAGCAGCGCTTGCGTGGCGCGTCCGATCCGCCCGCGCGAGTCAAACAGCACGCTCTCGGCGATCCCGATCCCGTCGCCGGCCGCGATCCGGGTCTCGGACTCGAGGCATATCCACTCGCCGACCGGCTCCCGCTCGACGTACAGCGTCAGATCGGGGTTGATGAACAGGTACTCGTCCCACGACAGGGTGGCGCTGATCCCGTTGCCGAAGTCGCCGGCCGCGGCGAGGTGCTGGAGGCCGAGGGCGCCTCTCCGGGCACGAGCGGCCGGCGCAGGCGAAACCACGCCGTGCAGGGGCTGGTGCCCCAACTCCCGGAAACGAAGCGGATCTCGACCGAGTCCGGGGCGAACATCGGGCGATGTGGCAACTCCAACGAGAGCGGCCGCCCACGATCGGGCCCGCAACGGCGGCCGCGCCGCGTCAACCCCGGCATGGTCTGCCGCGGCCCGCTGCACCTGCAGCGCGCGCGCCCGCACGACCTCAACCCCATCGGCCACCATCGCTCCCTCGAGCAGCTGAACCCGCCGACCGGGACGAACCACCTCGGCCTCAACCGAGACGGGCCCGATCGGCGCCGGACGCAGGAACTCGTAGGTCACCCGGGCGAGCGAGAGCCCGTCCGCCGATGGCAGTTGCTCGAACGCCCGCATGAGCAGCGCGGCCGGCGCGCCCCCGTGCTGGGCCCCGGCATCCCAGGGCCCACGGGCGAACTCGGACGCGACAAATTGGCCATCGGCAACCGAAAACACTGGCTCGCTGGACATCGCCGGAAACGCTAGCGCCCGGCTACACTCAGCCCCGATGGCCGACAACGGGCAGACCCCGCGCGACGAGGCGACGTTCACCGTCAAAGCCGGTTTGGCCGAGATGCTCAAGGGCGGCGTGATCATGGACGTCGTCACGTCCGAGCAGGCCAAGATCGCCGAGGATGCCGGCGCGGCGGCGGTGATGGCGCTCGAGCGCGTCCCGGCCGACATCCGGCGCGACGGCGGCGTGGCTCGCATGTCCGACCCCTCCATGGTCCAGGGCATCCAGGAGGCCGTGACGATCCCGGTGATGGCCAAGGCGCGGATCGGCCACTTCGTCGAGGCTCAGGTGCTCGAGGCGCTCGAAGTCGACTACATCGACGAATCCGAGGTGCTCACCCCGGCCGACGAGGCCAATCACATCGACAAGTGGGCGTTCAACGTCCCGTTCGTTTGCGGCGCGACCAACCTCGGTGAGGCGCTGCGGCGCATCGGCGAGGGCGCGGCGATGATCCGCTCCAAGGGCGAGGCCGGCACGGGCGACATCGTCGAGGCGGTCAGGCATCTCCGCATGATCCGCTCAGAGATCCGCCGGCTGACCACGCTCGACGACGCCGAGCTAGCCACCGCGGCGAAGAACCTCCAATCCCCGCTTCACCTGGTGCGGCAGATCGCGCAAGACGGGCGGCTCCCCGTGGTGCTGTTCTGCGCCGGCGGCATCGCCACCCCGGCGGACGCCGCATTGGTCATGCAGCTGGGCGCGGAGGGCGTTTTCGTCGGCTCCGGCATCTTCAAGTCCGAGGACCCCGAGCGCCGCGCCCGGGCGATCGTCGAGGCGACCACCCATTACCAGGATCCCGCTCGGATCGCCGCCGCCTCCACCGGTCTCGGTCAGCCGATGGTGAGCCTCGAGACCTCCAAGCTCGAGGCCGAGCAGCTGCTGGCCCCGCGCGGCTGGTAGGCGTGCGGCAAGCGTCGTAGGGGTCCTCGCCCTCCAGGGCGACTTCGAGGCGCACGCCAAAATGGTGCGAAAGCTGGGCGCCGAGGCCCGCGAGGTACGCGTGCCGCCGACCTGGAGGGGCTCGACGCCCTGATCATCCCGGGCGGCGAGTCGACCGTGATGACGCTCGGGATCGAGCGGGAGGGGCTGGCCGAGCCGCTCCGCGAGCTCGTTCGCAGAGGCACGCCCGTACTCGGGACCTGCGCCGGCATGATCATGCTCGACCGCGACCACCTCGGCGTGCTGGACGTCACGACGCGGCGCAACGCGTTCGGCCGCCAGGTCCGCTCGTTCGAAGCGGACATCGACATAAACGGCGTCGACGGCGGCCCGATGCACGCCGTGTTCATCCGCGCCCCGTGGGTCGCCGAGCACGGCCCTGAGGTCGAGGTCCTCGGGCGCGTCGAGGAGCATCCGGTCGCGATTCGCCAGGGCAACATGCTGGCCGTCTCGTTCCATCCCGAGCTGGCCGGCGACACGCGGCTGCACGAGCTGCTGCTGGCGATGAACGGCGGCGTTGGCGGGCTGCGCGAGCGTGCCGGCTCGCGCGGGCGGCTCGAGTAGGCGCGGAACTGCCGCTCGAAGCGGCCCAGTCGAACAGCGGCAGGCCGTCCGGGTCGTCGGGCGGCGGCTCGGGCTCGTCGGCGGGGCCTCGCCTTCGCCGTCCGGCGGGTCTTCCGAGTCGCTCCCGCGCGACAGCCATGCGGCCAGCGCGCAGGCGGCGATGCCCGACACATAGACGACGCCGGCCAGGGCCGCGTGGTGGGTCAGCGAGGCGAACACGCCGACGCCGTACAGGGTCGAGCGCGGCGAACACCAGCCGGCGCAGCTCGCCACGGGGCAGAGGCCGGCGGGGGGCGCGGGCGCAGCGCGCTGAGCAGGATCGCGCCGACCAGGACGAGCACCAGAACCAGCTTCCACGCTATGGACGGAGGCAAGGGCATGTCCATGGACGATCATCGACCGCCGACGCGATCGAATCAAGCCTAGCGGCGAGATTTTCTTGCCTTGGCTGTGCCCGGGGAGGAGCCTGGTCAGCGGGGAAACGCGCTGGAAACGGTCAGATCTCGAGGCCGTGGCGCATGGTGTTCTCGGTCACCACGTGCGGCTCGACGAACTGGCGCAGGTAATCCGGGCCTCCGGCCTTGCTGCCGGTCCCGGACAGCCGGTTGCCGCCGAACGGTTGGCGGCCTACCATCGCCCCGGTGATGCCGCGGTTCACGTACAGGTTGCCGACCGGTGAGCGTTCGCGCACGTAGCGCACGATGCCCGGGATCGCGGGCGAACAGGCCACCGGTGAGCGCGTACGGAAGCCCGTCGACCACATCGCAGGCGTCCTCCACGTCGGCCACCCGGTCGATGGCCAAGAGCGGCCCGAAGATCTCCTCGTTGAGGACCGGCGAGTCGCGCGGAAGACCTGCGGCCACGGTCGGGGGGCAGAACCAGCCCTGATCCGGCACAGGCTCGACGCGGGCCACGATCTCGCCCTGCTCCCGGGCCAGCTCGGCGTATTGGTCGACCCGCGCCTGGGCCGCCTGGTCGATGACCGGCGGTACGTCGGTCCCGAGCCGGTCGGCCTGCCCCACCACGAGAACCCGCACCGCCCCCGCCACGCGCTCGATCAGCTGATCGGCGATCGCCTCGTGTACCAGCACCCGCGCGGCTGCCGAGCACTTCTGCCCGGCGTACACGAAGGCCGAGGCTGACGATACCGGGAACCGCCTCGTCCAAATCGGCGTCGGAGTGGACGATCACGCAGTTCTTGCCGCCCAGCTCGGACAGCACCCTCTTGATGTGCTGCTGGCCGGCAGGCGACTGTCCCGGCGGCGCGGTTGATCTCGAGCCCCACCGGCAGCGATCCGGTGAACGCGATCGTGTGCACACCAGGATGCGCCACGAGCGCCGCGCCGACGTCGCCCTCGCCCGGGAGCAGCGAGATGGCCGAGGCCGGCACCCCCGCCGCCCGCAGCGCCTGGACCAGGATGAGCGCGCAGCCGGGGGACTGCTCGGCCGGTTTGAGCACGACCGCGTTGCCTGTGGCGAGCGCGCCGGCCGTCATCCCACAGGGAATGGCCAGCGGGAAGTTCCACGGCGAGATCACCGCCGCCACGCCCCGCGGCTCATAGCCCATCTCGTTGCGCTCGCCGGGGACCTGGAGCAGCGGCGCGTCCGGCGTCCAGCTCGATCGCAGCCGCGGGCGTAGTACTCGAGGAAGTCGATCGCCTCGCACACGTCGGCATCGGCCTCGGGCCACGGTTTGGCGCACTCGCGTACCTCGAGCGCCGCGATCTCGAGCCGGCGCTCGCGCAGCCACACCGCGGCACGCAGCAACGCGGCCGCGCGCTCGGCGGCGCCCACCGCGCGCCACACGCGCAACCCGCGCTGTGCCTCCTCGACCGCCTCGGCCACATCTCGCTCGCCACCGCGTGTCGCCACCGCGACGACGCGCTCGGGCCGGCCGGGGTCGGTCGAGAGCAACTCGGCGCCCGACCGCTCGTCGGTCCCGATCATCGCCGGGACGCGCAACGGCAGACGGCGGTCCAGGCGCTCCATACCCTCCTCCAGCCGAGCGCGGACTGCGGCACGTCGCAGCTCGAGCACCGGCTCGTTGGCGAACGGGGGGAGCGTCGACACGCCCTGCGACGTTAACACGCCCTACTGGTCGTCGACCGGGCGGGCGCGCCCAATCCGGAGGTGGCGGCGTGGCGACCTCGGGGGAAGGGGGTTCCGGGGAGGGGGGTTCTGGCTCCTCGGATGCCGGCTCCTCGAAGGCGGTCTCCTCGGACGCGGCCTCCCCGAAGCCGGTCTCCTCGAAGGCGGCCGACGCCGGCTCGTCCGGCAGGGTGGGGGAGGGCTCCGGACCCGGCGGGGCGGAAGGAGTTGAGGTCGGCATCGGCGACTGTGGCCAGTCGCCGGCAGCCTTGTGGGTCTCCGGGGCCTCGTGCGGCCAGCCCACGCTCGTGCGCCGAGCCGCCTCCTCGGGCTCGCGAGCCCACGGCGCTTGTTCCTGCGGCCAGGCTCGCCGCACCGCACCCTGGGCAGCCACGTCGAACCCGCCCGGCCACGAAGTCGTCTCGTCGTAGAGCGCGTTGAGCAGGACCGCCCCTCTCAGGTTCGCGCCCTGGAGGTTCGCCCCTTCGAGGTTCGCGCCCTCCAGACCGGCACCCTCCAGGTTGGCGCCAGTCAGGTCCGCGCCGGTGAGGACCGCGCCGTGCAGCCCGGCGTCCTTGAGGTTGGCCCCGGTGAGCCCGGCGTCCTTGAAGTTTGCGCCCTTCAGCGCCGCTCCTTCGAGGTTGGCGCCATACAGGCGGGCCCCCTCGACGTTGGCGCCCCACAGCACGGTGTCGTTCAGGTTGGCCAGCAGCAGCCCGGCGCCTCGCAGGCTGGCGCCCTCCAGGTCGGCGGCGCCCAGATTGGCCTTGAACAGATCGGCGCCCTCCAGGTTTGCGCCCGTGAGGAGCGCGCGCTCCAGGTGGGCGCCGGTGAGGCTGGCACCGGCCAGCCCGGTGTGGGTGAGCGAGATGGGGGCGTCCGTGTCCTGCGCCAGGACGCGCCGGCCCAGGACGGTCAAGGCCGCCTGGACGTCGGTGGGCGGACGGGGCGGGCATCGCCGGCCGGGCCGCCGCGGCCCGGACGCGCGCCGTTGCCGGCGCGGCCGGAGCCTCCGGCCGGCCACGGCGCGTGCTCGCGTACGTAGGCGGCGAGGATCTCGATGATCGGCGCGTGGTTCTCGGGCGATTCGCGGGCCAGGCGCTCGAGCGAGTAGATCCCTCCGAGCCGCACGTCCAACGCGGGGTGCCCGAGCTGGTCGACCGCGCGCATGAACCGCTCGATCACCAGTCGCTCGCGATTCTCCTCGCGCCGCTCCCGCGAGGAGCTGCGCAACAGGTAGAGAGCCAGTGCAGCCGCCAGCGCGCCCAGGATGATCACCACCAGCGCCACCCGGACGCGGCTCAGCTCGTTCAGCCGGGCGGCTCCGGTCAGGCCCTTGGTCGACACCAGCCAGGGCGGAGCGAACCGGATCACCAGTGCGCAGACGCCCGCCAGCGCGACCACGCCCAGGGTGAGCAGCGCCACCTTGGCGAGCCTCTGCCTCCACCGTGTCGAGCGCTTCATGGCTGGCCGGAACTATGGCCCATATGCGGCCGAACGCCGGACCTGCATCAGCTCTTGCACGGCTATGCATGAGCCCGCATTCGTTCACACCTGAACGCCGCCCGCTGGTTAAATCACACCGTGGACCAAGGGGCGACAGACCACGGCTCGGGTGAGTACGTCGAGTTGATCGAGAAGCTCGAGGCGGCTCAGGAGACCGACGTGGTGGAGCAGGCGCTGGCCGCCGCACAGGAGCATCTGCGGATGGACGCCTCGTACATCACGACGATCGACGACCGCCACCAGACGGTCCACGCGATCGTGGGCGATGAGGACATCGCCAAGCGCTACCAGGGGACGGTATTCCCGGTCGAGCAGACGTACTGCATGCGCATGCTGAACGGCGAGATCCCGAACGTGGTCCCCGACACCCGCGCCGAGCCGACGATCAGCGACCTGTACTTCACGCGCGAGTTCCACGCCTACGTCGGGGTGCCCGTGAAGCTGTCGGACGGCCGGGTGCACGGCACCCTCTGCTGCGTGAGCCGGGAGCCGCGAGTCGGGCTCGGGTCAGAGGAGCTCCGCTTCATGGAGATCCTGGCCGGCATCGTCGCGACCCGCGTGGAGCGGGTCCGGGGCGACGTGGCTCGCCTGACCGAGCGATTTCGACGGCCGGCCAGCCCGGAGCCCGACCTGCCCTCCGAGTACGCCGAGGCGCTCAGCCGGATCAGGGCCGCCCGGGAGAGCGACATCATCGACCGTGCACTGAACGCCGCGCGCGAGCAACTGGGCATGGACGCCGCGTACATCGCGACGGTGGACGAACGCCAGCAGACGATCGAGGCCATGGTCGGGAAGACCAACGCCGACGCGCTGGTGGAGGGAGCCGTGATCCCGGTCGAGGAGACCTACTGCGCCCGGATGCTCAACGGGGAGATCCCGAACATCGTCGCCGACACGAGCGCGGAACCGGCACTGCGCAAGATGACCGTGATTCGCAACATCGGCGCGTACATCGGTGTGCCGGTGATGCTGTCGGACGGGCGCGTGCACGGATCGCTGTGCTGCGCGAGCAACCAGCCGCGCGGGGGTCTCGGCGAGGACGAGCTTCCGGTTCATGCAGGTCCTGGCTGCGATCGTGGCCGCTCAGATCGAGCGCGCCCACGGAAGCATGGTCCGCCTGACCGACCGGCTCTCCTCCGCCCGGCCCGCCGGCTGACCGCGTCCTGCGCGAACCGCAGGCTACCGAGCGGCGAACTGCCCGATCGATACACGCCTCGTACACCTTAGGTGTATGGTTGGTGTATGGCGAGAGTCAGGACCAACATCGAGATCGAGGATGAGTACGTCGAGGCGATCATGAGCCGGTACGGGCTGCGAACCAAGAGAGAGGCAGTCGATCTGGCGCTGCGCCGCCTCGCCGGCCAGCCGATGACGCGCGAGGAGGCCCTGGCGATGCGCGGAGCGCACGCGATCGATGAGCTTCCGGCTGACCAGCCTCCGCCGGTCGCGTGATCCTCGCCGACAGCTCGGCGTGGGTCGAGCTTGATCGAGCGACCAACAGTCAGGTCGACTGGCGCCTGACGCAGTTGATCGAGCTCGATGCCGAGCTCGCCGTCACCGAACCGGTCATCGTGGAGGTGCTTTCGGGAGCGCGCGACGCTCGGCGCGAGCGTGACTTGCGGAGGCTGCTCGAACGATTCGTACTGCTCCGGTTCGACGCCGCCGCGGACTTTGACGGCGCTGTCCGCGTCTATCGCTCATGCCGGTCTGCAGGTGTGACTCCCCGCGGGCTGATCGACTGCATGATCGCGGCGGTGGCGCAGCGACACGGCGCGGTCGTGCTCGCGCATGACTCGGACTTTGCCCGGTTGGCAAGCGTCGTCGCGGTGGAGCTCGACGACGCCTCCCTGCGACCGTAGCGGCTCTCCTTCGCGCTAAGGCGCCGCCAGCAGCTGCTCGATCGGCACCCCGCGCGCCTGCTCGTGCAAGAAGCTCTCGTTGCTCGTGTTCTCGAGCAGGCGCCGGACCAGGTACGCCATGCCGGCAACCAGGTCGCCGATCGGGCAGTACGCCCGCACCCGAAAGCCCTGGGAAGCAAGCGCCTCGGCGAGCTGATCGCCCAGGCCGCGCAGGATCTGGAGCTCGAGGTCCCGGTCCTCGGCCCCCGCCAGCCGGCTGTAGGCGATCGCGTGCGCCACCGAGCGCAGGTTGTGCGAGGCGACGGCGACCCGCACGGTCGGGCGGGCGTCGAGCAGCCGGCGGGTGAGCGTCTCGAAGTTGCGGTCGCACTCGGCCTTGACCTCGAACACCGGGGTCGGCCAGCCGTGCTGGGTTGCCTGCACGAGCTCGTGATCCCAGTAGGCACCCTTGACCAGGCGGACGGTCAACGGCGGAGTCCGGCTCGAGCCCCGCGCCCACTCGACGACCCGCTCGAGCTGCTCGGGGGAGTCGCGCAGGTAGGCCTGGAGCACCAGGCCCGCCGACGGGCCGCGCGCAAATTCCTCCTCGGAGAGCACCTCGAGGACCAGGTCGAGTACCGCCTCGCGGGAATCGAGCGACTCCATGTCGATGTGGATGTGGGCCCCGAGCTCGAGGGCGTGGCGGAGCAGCGGGCGCAGGCGGGCGGCGGCGTCGAGGCGCCCGCGCTCGGGCGCGTCGGGCCGCAGAAGCGGCGTCAGGGCCGAGATCTTCACCGACACGTTGGTGCGGGGTATCGTCCCGACGCTGTCGCGCTCGAGCACGTCGCGGGAAGGCCAGCCCGCCTGCTTTCGGGCGAGGTCGGCCAGCGCCTCGTCGCAGCGGGCCGCGTAGCGGTCGGCCTCGGTCTGGGTGACGGTGGCCTCGCCGAGCAGGTCGACCGAGCTTGCCACGCCGTCGTTCCACAACTCGCGCAGGACGCCGAGGGCCGACGCCGGCGTCTCGCCGACGATGAACCGGTGGGCCATGTGGCGTACACCGGCGGCCGCGGCGGCGCCGACGGCGGCCCGGGCCGCCTTGATGTCGGCGATCCGCATGGCGGCGGCCAGGGGTGGCGGCGCGTCGGGCACCTCGCGTAGATACTCGCGGAGGTGGCGGGCGAGGTCGTCGAGCGAGCGGCAGGCGGGCGTCACGTCGACGAACCGGAACAGAGCGGCACGCAGCTGCCGGTCGCCCGAGGCCAGGTCCATGGCTCGGGCGTCCAATGCGCGGAGCGGATGGCGGGCAGTCGAGGGGAAGGCCGACGCGAGATCGCCGCCGATCTCGCGGATCGAGCGCTCGAGCGCGTCATCGCCAGAGCCGGACGGCTGAGCGCTCACCCGGACCCCAGGATGTTGACGGCCCGGGCCACCACGAGGCCCACCGTGATCAGTGAGGCGATCGACTGTGCGCTCATCATCGACTTGGCCGCGGGCGTGAGCGGCATGGTGTCGGTGGGGCTGAAGGCGGTCGCGTTCGTGAGCGAAACGTACAGGTAGTCGATCAGTCTGGGCCGCCAATCCGGTGGTGCCCACCTCGGCCCGGTCATCTGCGGGAACAGGAAGTCGGGCACGTCGCGCTCGCCCGCTGCGCGGGCGGCCGGACCGCCGCGGTCAACCTCCCAGTACCACAGCCCGAACAGCAGCACGTTGGTGCACCACAACACGATCCCGGACAGGATCAGCTCGCGCCCGTTGGTTCTGCCGCCGTGCAGCAGGTAACGGCAGAGCAGAAACAGCGAGACGATGTTGGCGGCGGAGACGAAGCCGATCATCCCGATCGCCACGTGCCGCCGGAACGGAAAGTCGCGCGCGTTGGGATGCGTCGAGGCGGCTACCAGCCCGATCAGCGTCGCGCCCTCCAGGACCGGCAGCAGCCAGTTCGGCCCGACCGTGACCTGTTCGGAAAGCGCGAGCTGGAGCGCGATCGCGCAGGCCACCACGAGCTGCGGCTCCCAGAACGGCAGCCATCGCTCGACCGCACCGAGGAAGCCCTTACGTGGACGACCCTGCGTCTGTCGGAGCTCCTCGCTACGGTCCATGTCCGTCCGGGATAGTGGCACGCGCCCTCGCGATGCCCGGCACCACCACGCCCATGAAGCGCTTCGCCCTGCTTGCTCTCGCTCTGCTCCTCGCCGCGTGCGGGAGCAGCTCCGGTGGCGGGTCGGCGGCATCCAGCCCGCCCGGTACTGCGAGCACCGCAGGCGCGACGACGACCACGACGACAAGCGCGACGACGACGACGGCGAGCACCAGCGCGACGTCCACGACCACCGCGACCGCCACCATCGCGAGCACGCCGCGCTGCGCGGCGGCCGGCCTCTCGCTCTCGTTCCTCGGCCAGCAGGGCGGCTTGGGCCACGGCGAGATCGGCTTCAAGCTGCGCAACACGGGCGGTCGGAGCTGCCGCACGTACGGCTATCCGGGGGTGCTGTTCCTCGATCGCAATGGCGGGGCACTTCCGACGATCCCGCACCACACCACGCGTGACTACTTCGGGACCAGCCGAGCCGTGCCGCTCCTGATCGCCCCGGGAGCGAGCGCTTCGTTCCGCCTCGACGTGGGCCACGGGGTGGCGACGTCGAATGGCTGCGCCACCGCGTACGGACTCCAGGTAATTCCGCCCAACGACACCGCGACGCTGCGCACGACGATCCCGGAGGGCTCCTACGAGTGCCGTGACGCGAACGTCTCGCCGCTGCGCACCGGGGCCTCAGCCTACCCCTAGATAGAACGTTCTATTCGGTGGCCGGGGAGGGGTCGCCCAACCACTGCGGCCCGTGCTCGAGCGCGCGCGTGATCTCCTCGGCGGGGACGGCGCGGGAGAAATGGAAGCCCTGGGCCAGCCCGCAGCCAAGCCGGCTCAGCTCGCGCACGTGATCGGCGCTCTCCACCCCCTCGGCCACCACGTCCATCGACAGCGCGCGCGACATCGCGATGATGGCCTCGGTGATCGCCGTGTCGCGAGGCTCTGAGCCGAGGCCGTCAACGAACGAGCGGTCGACCTTCAGCACGTCGAGCGGCAGGCGAGTCAGGTAGCTGAGCGAGGAGTAGCCGGTTCCGAAGTCGTCGAGTACGAGGCGCACGCCCAGGGCCTTGAGGGACTGCAGGACCTCGCCCAGCCCCTCGGCGTCCCGCACCATGACGGTCTCGGTGATCTCCAGGCTGAGGCAGGCCGGATCAAGGCCGGTGGCGCGCAGGACCGAGCGCACCACGTCCGGCAGCGAGCGGCGCGACACCTGGACGGCCGACAGGTTCACCGACATCGTGAGCGGAGCGGCATCCGGACGGGCCTGGTACCACTGGGCCGCCTGGCGGCAGGCCTGCTCGAGCACCCACCGGCCGATCGGCTCGATCAGACCGTTCTCCTCGGCGATCGGGATGAACTCCGAGGGCGGGATCTCGCCTCGCTCAGGATGGCGCCAGCGCAGCAGCGCCTCGACCCCGACGATCGAGAAGTTGCGCAGCGACACGACCGGCTGGTACTCGAGGCGCAGCTCTCCGCGCTCGAGCGCCCGGCGCAGGTCGTTCTCGACCCGCAGGCGCTCGATCGCGCGTCCGCGCATGCCCTCGTCGAACACCTCATAGCGGGCGCGGCCGCGTTCCTTGGCCCGGTACATGGCGGCGTCGGCGTCGCGGATCAGCTCATCGGCCTGCTCGCCACCGCGGGCCAGCGCGATCCCGACGCTGGTCGTCACGAAGTGCTCCGAGCCCGACAGCACGAACGGCCGGGCGAAGATCGCCGCGATCCGCTCGGCGGTCTCGATCGCGTCGTGCTCGGAGGCGATGTCCTCGAGCAGGATGCCGAACTCGTCCCCGCCGAATCGGGCGACGGTGTCGCTCGCGCGCAGGGCCTGCTTGAGGCGCGGCGCGGCGGCCGTCAGGAGCTCGTCGCCGACGTGGTGGCCGAGGCTGTCGTTGACCAGCTTGAAGTGGTCGAGGTCGAGGAAGAGGATCGCGCACAGCGACTGCTGGCGGCCGAGCCGAGCCAGCGCGTGCTCGAGCCGGTCGACGAAGAGCACCCGGTTGGGCAGGCCGGTGAGCGGATCGTGCAGAGCCCGTTCGCGGATGCCGTCCTCGATTGCCTGGCGCTCGATCGCGTCGGCCAGCACGTTGGCCAGAGCCTGGAGGAAGTCGATGTCGCCGGCGGCGAAGCTCCGCGGGGCCATCGACTGCACGATCAGTACTCCAAACGGCTCCCGCGAGCGGCCCTCGATCTTGACCGACAAGCCCGCGCCCGTGCGCCGCTTGCCGTAGCGGGGCTGTTCGAACCGGGTCTCGGCGTCCCAGTTCTCGACGAGGACCGGCGCGCCCGTGAGCAGTGTGTAGCCGGCCTGCGAGCCCTCACCCGCCGGGTAGCGCAGGAAGCCGAAATCCGACTCGGGCCAGCCGATTCCGGCCCGCAGGACCAGCGCGGGCTCGGGCCGGGACAGTTCCCAGACCGCCGCGAGCTCGACCTCGAGCATCTGCGCGGCGCTGTTGACGGCCTCCTGCATCAGGACCTCGGTGCTCGCGCCCTCCAGCGCGTGCTCGCCCAACAGCGCGACCGCGGCCTGCTGCGCGGCGCGCCGCTCGAGCTCGGCCTCGAACTGCTTGCGCTCGGTGACGTTGGACATCACCCCGTGCCAGCGCGGCCCGCCGCCGGCACCCTCGGCCAGCACCGCGTCGTCGCGAATCCAGACCACGTTCCCGTCGCGGTGGAGCATGCGATACTCGAGCGCCGGGGTGCCAGGACCGGCACCGGTCAGGGCCTGCTCGCGGGCCAGGACCCATTCGCGGTCGTCGGGATGAAGTCGGTCGTGCCACAGCTCCGGATCGGCACACCAGGCCGCGGGCGAATACCCGAGGATCTGCTCGATCTGTGGGCTGACGTAGTGCCAGCGTCCGGCGTGGCCGGTGTCCGCGACGTAGACGATGGCGGGAACGAGATCGAGCAGCTCAGAATGGCCGACGCCCGTCGCGTCGGGAGGCTTCGGCCCTTCTTCGTGCGCGCCTGGCGTGCTCGCGCTGGCATTGTCCCCGGCCATGCCCCCTGGTAATCGGCAGTTTTCGCCCGGACCAATAGCTCGGCCGCGCCCATCGCTGTCTGAGCGATTACATCTCGACCGCTTCGAATCTCGAGGTGCCGTTCGACTCACGCTCGACCGCCTGGCCCGCGTCGACCAGCAGATCGAGATGTCCCAGCACCTCCGACAGCGTCAGATAGGCCTGCGTGACCGCCACATTCCCCCACATGCGCAGCGCGATCTCGTAGGCGCTGAGCGGCTGGCCGTCGAGCATCTGGAGCACCCGCGCCGCGCGCCGGCGGTGCATGCGCAGCCGCTCGTCGATCAACTCGACGTGATCGAGTACGGGATCTCCGTGTCCGGGCAGGATGAGCCGAGCCGGTAGCTCTCGGGTCGCCCGGAGGGACTCCATGTACTGGAGCAGCGCGCGCGGCCGTTGACCGGGATCCCCGCCCGCCTCGGTCAGCGGACGCGACACCAGCGGGTTGGACGAGATGCGGCCGAGGAGATGGTCGCCCGCGAAGAGGATCCCCCGCTGCTCGTCCCACAGGATGGTGTCCGACGGGCTGTGCCCGGGGCGGTGGAAGATCCGCAGGGTCCGGTCACGGAGCCTCAGGTCCGCGCCGTCGCGCAGCGGGTGGGTCACCCGCCCGCTCGACCCGAAGGCCCGGAAGGCCGCGGCCAGCGCCCCGAGCACGGTGGCCAGATCATCGGGCACGCCGTGGCGGCGCATCACCGCCTGGGCGAACTCGTCGTCCGCCACCGCGCTGCGCGAGAAGTCGGCCAGGTAGGGGCCGAGTTCCTCGAATGCGGCAACCTGCGCGCCCGAACGCCGGGCCAGGATCTCGAGCAGGCCGAGGTGATCCATGTGCTGGTGGGTCAGGACGATCAGCCCCAGGTCCTCGATCCGTCGCCCGTGGCCGTCCAGTGCACGCTCGAGGTCATCCAGCGACTTGCCGGAGTTGGGGCCGGTGTCGATCAGCGTCAGCGGCTCGTCCTCGATCAGGTAGCAGTTGACCCGACCGACCAGGAACGGGGTGGGCAGCGCGATCCGGTGGATGCCAGCCCGCTCCGCCAGCGCCAGCGCATCCTCGGCGCTGGTGGCGCGGCGGTCCGGCGACGTCACGAACGGATCACGGCGAGCATCTCGTCACGGCGGCGCTCCATGTCCTCTCGGGAGCGCAGCGACTCCAGGCACAGGCGTAGCAGCGGCTCCGTGTTGGAGGGACGGACGTTGAAGTGCCAGTCGTCGTATTCGACCGAGAGGCCGTCCAGCTCGTAGTGGTTCCCGTCCGCGTACTCGGACGCGAGCTCCTCGATCTTGGCCCGCCCGTCCGAGACCTCGGAGTTGAGCTCGCCCGAGATGAAGTAGCGCGACCGGTAGGGGTCGAGCAGCTCGGACATGCGCTTGCCGCGCCCCGAGAGCAGCTCGAGGATGAGCAGGGCCGGGATCGTCCCCGAGTCTGCGCAGTAGAAGTCGTGGAAGTAGTAGTGGCCCGACACCTCGCCGCCGAACACCGCGTGCTCCTCGCGCATCCGGGTCTTGAAGAAGGCGTGCCCGACCCGGTTCATGAGCGCCCGGCCGCCGGCCTTCTCAGCCACGTCCTTGACCGCCCAGCTGGCGCGAACGTCGTAGAGGATCGTGGCGCCCGGATTCTTCTCGAACATCGATTCCGCCAGCAGCGCGGTCAGGAAGTCGCCGTCGACGAACGCGCCCTGATCGTCGATGAAGAAGCAGCGGTCCGCGTCGCCGTCCCACGCGATGCCGAGGTCGGCCTCCTGGCGCACCACCTCGCGCATGATGAACTCACGGTTCTCGGGCAGCAGCGGGTTGGGCTCGTGGTCCGGGAAGCGCCCGTCCGGCTCGAAGTAGGTCTCGACCACGTCGAGCCCGAGCCCGTGGAGCAGCGGGCCGACCATCGGCCCGGCCATGCCGTTCCCGCCGTCCACCACCACCCGCATCGGCTTGACGGCGTCGGGGTCGATGAACCTGAGCGCGGCCTCCTGGAACTCCTCATAGAGCGAGACGCTCTCGGAATCGCCGCCTCCGGGCGCCTCCCCGAGGCCGGCATCGATCTTCGCCCTGATGTCCCCGATGCCCGCGTCGCCGGACAGCGCTATCGCCCCGCGCTTGACCAGCTTGGCGCCCGTGTAGCGCTGCGGATTGTGCGACGCGGTGCACATCAGCCCGCCGTCCAGCTCGCGCGAGCCGACCAGGTAATAGAGCATCTCGGTGCCGACCTCGCCGGCGTCGAGCACCGCGGCGCCCTCGGAGCACATCCCCTGGCGGTATGCGTCGGCCAGCTCAGGTGCGGTGAGTCGCATGTCGCGCCCCAGGCCGAGGCGCAGTTCGTGCGTCGGCTTGTTCTCGAGCTCGCCGATGACCTGCGCGAAGGCCCGGCCGATCTGCTCGGCCAGCCCCGCGTCGATGTCCGAGCCGTACAGCCCGCGGATGTCGTAGGCCTTGAAGATCTCCGGATTGGCGACGCTCACCGTCGCGGATCCTACCCCGGAATAATCCGCGTCCGTGCCATCGACCCTGCCCACCGTGGTGATCCTGTGCGGCGGACGAGGCACGCGGATCCAGGAGCATTCCGGCGAGACGCCGAAGCCGCTGATCGAGGTGGGGGGCCGGCCGATCCTCTGGCATGTGATCAACATGTACCTGGCCCACGGGTTCCGCCGGTTCCTGCTGCTCACCGGCTACCGGGGCGAGCAGGTGACCGCGTTCGCGGCGGCCGAGCCCTGGCCGGGGGACGCTTGCGTCACGTGCTTCGACACAGGCTCCGATACCGCCAGCGGGGAGCGAGTCCGCCTGGCTGCTCCCCGCCTGGAGGGTGAGCGGTTCTGCCTGACCTACGCCGACGGCGTGGCCGACATCGATTTGAGCGCCCTGCTGGCCCACCACGTCGGGCACGGGCGCGCCGCCACCATGGCGCTCATCCAGCCGCGCCTGCCATTCGGCGTCGCACGTCTGAGCGGCGATGGCTCGGTGTCGGGCTTCACCGAGAAGCCACGCAGCGAATTGTGGGTCAACGCCGGGTTTTTCTGCTTCGAGCGCGTGGCGCTCGACGTCCTCGATCCGGGCAGCGTGCTCGAGCGCGAGCCGCTCGATCGGCTCGCGACAGCCGGCCAGTTGCGGGCGTTTCGCCACGAGGGCTTCTGGGAGTGCATGGACACCTACAAGGACTGGCTCTCGCTGGAGGAGCTGTGGGCCTCCGGGCGGGCGCCCTGGAAGGTGTGGCAGTGATCTCGGACGCCGGGGAATTCGGCTCCGGGGGGCCACGCGTCGAGTCAAGCGGTGGGAGCCGAATTACCTTAAGGAAATCCGGCCCAGGATGGTTGGCGGGCGGCTAGATGAGTGATTCCACGGCGGTGGCCGTGTTTGTGGATGGTTGCAAGGAGAAACGAGCAGCAGGGCCGAAGTCGGCGGTGCTCAATTGCATCGCCGACCGGAAGGGGCCTCGATGGACGCCGACCTCGACCTGCTGCTCACCACGGTTTATGTCACGGCTGACGATCTCCTGCCCGAGAGCAAGATGAACGCCGCTCGTAGGGTCACAGATGCGGAGGTCGTCACGTTGTGCGTTGCTCAGGCGATGATGGGAATCCCGTCGGACCGGCGGTTCCTGGCGGTTGCCGGCAAGCGCCTGTCGCACCTGTTTTCCGAGCTGCCCAAGCAGCCTGGCTACTTCAAGCGCCGCCGGCGGTTGGTCGCGACGCTGGAGTGGCTGATGGGTATGTTCGCCAGCCAAAGCCTCGGGTTTCACGACGACCTGCTGTTGATCGACTCGACCCCGGTGGAGTGCGCCCGCAGCCGTGAGACGGTCAAACGCTCCGCCCTGGGTGATGCGGCCGACTACGGCTGGTGCCCGTCGCATTCCCGCTACTTCTGGGGATTCCGACTGCACGCGATCTTCGCTCCCGACGGCACCCCGCGGGCGCTGGAACTCACTTCGCCCAAGGTCGACGAGCGCGAAGTCGGCCTGGTGCTGCTGGACCGCTGCCACCGCCACGGCGGCGAGACCCTGCTCGGCGACAAGGGCTACGCCAGCCGCGCGTTCACCGCCCAGGTCGCTCAGCGCGACGCCACGTTCGTGCGCCCGCGCCGCAAAGACGAACCCGGGCAGCGGCCGCATCTCGCGCCGATCCGCCAGCGGATCGAGTCGATCTTCTGGACCTGCAAAGACCTCCTCACCCTCGAGCGCCACGGCGCCCGCACCCTCGCCGGACTCCGCGAACGGATCCTCGCCCGGTTCTGCTGCCTGGCCGCCGCAATCACCCTCAACCACCAACTCGGACGCCCCAGCCGTGCACTCGTCAACTACTGCGCCTAACCGCGCGGAATCAACCATCTAGGGGAGTCGTGCCGGATTTCCCGCCGGGGAATTCGGCTCCGGGGGGCCACGCGTCGAGTCAAGCGGTGGGAGCCGAATTCCCTTAAGGAAATCCGGCCCAGGATGGTCGGCGGGCGGCTAGGGGAGTCGTGCCGGATTTCCCGCCTAAACTGAAACGTCATGTCCGGTCACTCCAAATGGCATTCGATCAAGCACAAGAAGGCGGTCGTCGACGCCCGGCGCGGTCAGCACTTCACCAAGTTGGCGCGGGCGATTTCGGTCGCCGCGCGCGAGGGAGGCGGCGATCCCGACGGCAACTCGGCGCTCGCGCTGGCCATCCAGAAGGCGCGAGACGCCTCCATGCCGAAGGACAACATCGAACGCGCGATCGCCAAGGGCACCGGCGAGGGCACGGACATGGATCATTTCGAGACCGTGCTCTACGAGGGCTACGGTCCGGGCGGGGTGGCGCTCCTCATCGAGGCGCTGACCGACAACCGCAACCGGACCGGCGCGGACGTCCGGCACATGCTGGGCAAGCATGGCGGCAACCTCGGCGAGCCCGGCTCGGTCTCCTACCTGTTCGACAAGCGCGGCGTGATCGTGGTCGACGCCAACCGCTACAGCGAGGATGACCTGATGCCGGCGATCGACGCGGGCGCTGAGGACATCGCGCTCGACGAGGACGTGTTCGAGGTGATCACCGAGCCGTCAGATCTGACCGCGGCGCGCGAGGCGCTGACGCAGGCCGGGGTCGAGATCGAGAGCGCCGACCTCACACAGCGGCCCCGGGCGCGCGTGCCGGTGGACGAGTCAGACGCGTCCAAGCTGATGAAGCTGATCGACGCGCTCGAGGAGTCCGACGACGTGGGCGCGGTCCATGCCAACTTCGACGTCGACAGCGCCGTCCTCGAGCGCGTCGCGCAATGACGCAGTCTTGACATCGGCTCGCTAGCCTCGGGCTCACATGCGGAATCGAATATTGATCGTGTCCCTGCTCGCGCTGGCCGCCGTGGCGGCCGGGTGCGGCAGCTCCTCCAAGGCGCCCGGCGTCCAGCTGGCCCCGTCCTCCGGAGCCACCGAGGTCTCGGTGCCGACCACGCCCAAGCCACCTCCGGCGCTGGCCAAGAAGCCGGCGGTCACCGTGCCCACCGGCCCCGCGCCAGCCAAGCTGGTCACCAAGGACCTCGTGGTGGGGACCGGCAAGACGGTCAAGGCCGGGCAGACAGTGACGGTCAACTACGTCGGCGTGCTCTACAAGAACGGCAAGGAGTTCGACTCCTCCTGGAAGAACGGTCAGCCCGCCACCTTCCCGCTGACCCAGGGCGGCGTGATCCAGGGCTGGGTCGATGGCATCCCGGGCATGAAGGTGGGGGGCCGCCGGGAGCTGATCATCCCGGCCGGCCTGGCCTACGGCAAGAAAGGCAGCGGCACGACGATCCCGCCTAATTCGCCGCTCGTGTTCGTCGTCGATCTCCTGTCGGTTGCTTCTTAGCCTGCGCGGGCTTCTTCGCGCGCTTCGTGCTCTTGCCGCTCTTCGGGTCGACGGGCTCGCTCTCATTGCGGCGGGCGCGGTAGAGCGGGACCGCCTCGGACATGCCCTTGAGCTTGTGCTTGCGGGCGAACGACCAGTCGAACTCCTCCGGCGTGGCGTTACGCACCTCCTGAGTGCAGAGCACGCTCCCCGGGCGCGCCGCGCCGGTCACCCGGCTGGCCAGGTTGACCGCGTGGCCGTAGAAGTCACCAGTGCGCTGCAGCGCGGTGCCACAGGCCACCCCGGCGCGCAGGCTCGGGAGGTCGGCCGCCTGGGCTGCCTCGAGTAGCGACAGCGCGCTCGAGACGAGCGGCCCCGGCTCGGAGCTGACGAACATCGCGGCGTCCCCGATCGTCTTGACCAGGCGCACCGGCGGCTCGGTCACCTCGTTGGCCAGCTCGGCCAGCTTGCTGGCCACGCTGCCCAGCTCCTGCGGGTCGATCTGCGCGCCCAGCCGAGTGAAGCCGACCATGTCCACGAAACACACGCTGATCTCCTGAGACCGTCCCGCCTCGCCGGCCTCGCGCTCGGCCCGGCTCAGCACTCCGCGCCTGACCGCCTCGGCCAGGTGCTGCTTGTAAGCCGCCACCAGTACCGGGTCGATGGCCGGGATCAGCTGCTCCGCCACCGAGGCGAAGCGCTGAGCGACGTCATCCTCGCTGTCGCCGGGCTCGAGGAACGCGTCCACGAACGCCGCGGCCGTGGTGGCGGCCAGCCGCGCCATTCCCTCACCGAGCACGCGGGTGATCTCGGCAATCGCGGCGTCTTCCAGCCCGACGTCGAGGAACAAGCGGGTCGACTCCACCGCCTTGATCTCCTCCTCGCCGAACACGCGGTCATCCGGCGTCGCCTCGGGGAGTCCGAGGAGACGGCGAATCCGGAGCATCTGGGCAGCGTCGAGACCAGTCCGCCGCTCGAGCTCCTGGGCCGTGTACTGGCCGCCCAGCACGCGGTCGACCAAGAGCAGCGCCAGTCGGTCATCTTTGACCGCGTCCTGGAGCTCCTCGGTCGTGAAGCCCTCGTCGAGGAGGCGCTCGAGGAGACGCTCGCGGGCAGCGCGATCCTCGCCCTCGAGTTCGTCGAGCAAGCCGGCGCCGGCGAAGTCCACGGCGGGATGGTTGCGCAAACGGGCGGCGTGGCGTCGCGCTGACGGGCCCAGTCCGGTCGATCGGCTAGCATCGGGCGTCCTCGCGGGTCCCGTCCCGGCGGTCGCGTGTCAGCGTCGCTGGTGGATCCGCTCACTCACCCCGGCCCTGCACATGCTTTCGATCCTGATGCCCGTCTACAACGAGTGCGAGCGCGTCGAGCGCGCGATCGCGGAGGTGCTGGACACGCAACTGCCGACGGAGTTCGAGCTGATCGTGGTCGACGACGGCTCGACAGATGGGACGCGGGAGATTCTGCGCAGTGGGTCGTGGGATGGCCGTGTGCGGCTGTTCGAGCACCCGGCGAACCAGGGGAAGGGCGCCGCGGTGCAGACTGGGCTTGGGGAGGCGCGCGGGGAGTTCGCCGCGATCTTCGACGCCGACCTCGAGTACGACCCCACCGACCTCGGCCTGCTGATGCCGCCGCTCCTGGACGGGCGCACCAACGCGTGCTTCGGCGTGCGAGCATTCGACGGGTACACGAGCCACTCGTTCCTGTTCGTGCTCGGGAACAAGGGCGTCACGTTGGCCTGCAACGTCCTGTTCAACGTGTACCTGCACGACATCATGACCTGCCACAAGATGATCCGGACCGACGTGTTTCGCAGTCTGCCCCTGCGCTCGCCCGGGTTCGCGATCGAACCCGAGATCACGGCGCGGCTCGTGCAGCGCGGCGAGCGGATCTTCGAGGTGCCCGTCCACTACCGGGCGCGCGCCACCGACGAGGGCAAGAAGCTGACCGCGGTGGACGGCTTCCGGGTGCTCGGCACGCTTCTGCGCTGCCGCTTCTCGGATCCGCTCAAGCGGTGAGCGTCACCCAGTCACCCGCTCCTTCTTCCGTGGCACCCGAGCGCGGGTCCGCCCGGTCCGGTCGGACGGATTTCCGGTCGTGGTGGCAGCGCTACCCGTTCGTGAGCTCCGCCGTGGTCTGCGTGCTGGTTGCGGGCTTGTCCGCCGCCGTCCTGCCCACCGTGCCGAGCTATGACCCCTGGTCCTGGATCTCCTGGGGTCGTGAGGTCTTCGATCCGCATCTGAGCTTCGAGATCAGCGGCGGCCCGTCCTGGAAGCCGCTGCCGTGGTTCTTCACGATCGTGTACGCGCTGTTCGGGAGCGCGGCGGCGCCGACCTTATGGGTGATCACCGCGCGCGCCGGGGGCCTGCTCGGCCTCGTCGCCGCGTATCGACTGGCCGCGCGAGTCGTGGGGGCGCCCCGGTGGGCGGCTGCGCTGGCCGGGGTGCTGGCGGCGGCCGGCGTCGTCGTCACCCAGGAGTGGTTCTACTACATGTTCCGGGGGACCTCCGAGCCGATGCTGATCGCGTGCACGCTGTGGGCGATCGACCGGCACCTGGAGCGCCGGTACGGCTGGGCATTCGTTCTGGGGGTGGCGACCGGGTTGATCCGCCCGGAGTCATGGCCGCTGCTCATCGTCTACGCGGCCTGGCTGTGGTTCCGTGTGCCGCGGCTGTGGATCCTGCTCGTGTTGGGGCTGTTGTCGCTCCCGTTCTTCTGGTTCGTCCCGCCCTGGATCGGCTCTGGGCAGCCGTTCCTTGCCGCCAGTCACGCTGCGGACTACAACGGTCACCTCGGCAAGTACCCGTTCTTCACCGTGCTGGGGCGCGGCCTGGATATCCAGACGATCCCCGTGCTGGTGTTCGGGGCGGTGGCGGTGGCGCTCGCATGGTTCCGCCACCCGCGTGATCGGTTGACCCTGTACTTGGGCGCGGGCGCCCTGGTGTGGTGGGTGGTCGTGATCGGAATGACGATCGACGGATATCCGGGGTTAGAGCGCTTCTATCTGCCCGCCGCCGGGGTGACCTGCGTGCTCGCCGGCGTGGGCGTCGTGCGGGTGGCCGAGCTTATGTCTGGCGGCCGGGTCGCGGTGGCCGTTGCCGCGATCGCCGCGCTCGTCGCGATCACGATCCCGTTCACGGGCGGGCGCGTGAACGAAGCGCGCCGGCAGGAGCGGGTCGCCTCGGCCGCCGTGACCCGTCTCGACCAGTTGTCCGCGGCGGTTGCCGCGGTCGGGGGGCACGCTCGCGTCTACCCGTGTAAGTCGAGCTTCGCGGCGGTCAACCACGGCGTCCAGACCGCGCTCGCGTACAAGCTGCACGTGACCCTCGCGCGAGTCGGAACATCGATGCGCCACCAGGGCGTGATGTTCGTCGGGCCCCACGACACGATCGACGGGATCGCGGCGCGGATCAACCCGCATCTGACCCAGCGGAAGCTGCTGGCCACGGTCGGCGCGTGGCGCGTCTACCGGATGACCAAGCCGGGCGCGGACCAGCGCTGCGTCGGCTCGTAGACGCTCGGGCCGCACCGCCCGAGGAGGCGTCCGGGCCGCTACGCAGAATGGTGTCCGGATGATCGTCCTCGGCATCGACCCCGGCACCGCGAGCACCGGCTACGGCGTGGTGGAGAACGCCGGCTCCCGGCTGCGGGCGCTGGCCGCCGGCGTGATCGAGACCCACGCCGGCACGCCGCCCGAGCGCCGGCTGGCCGAGATCCACGCGCGCGTGGGCGATCTGCTGGACCGCTACGTCCCGGCCGCGGTCGCCATCGAGGAGCTCTACTTTGGGGCCAACGCGCGGACCGCGTTCGCCGTCGGCCAGGCGCGCGGGGTGATTCTGCTCGCCGCCGGCGAGCGCGGCGTCCCCTCCCGCTCCTACACGCCGCAGCAGGTCAAGGACGCCGTGTGCGGGCACGGACGCGCCGGCAAGGACCAGGTCGGGCGGATGGTGGGGCGGCTGCTCGCGCTGTCCGGGCCGCCCTCGCCCGACCATGCGGCGGATGCGCTGGCGGTGGCGGTCTGCGACCTCAATCGGGCGCCGCTGGCCCACGCCATGGCGCAGGCCGGAGGGCGCGCATGATCGCCCTGGTCTCCGGCACGGTGGCGGTCCGCCGTGGCGACCATGTGGTGGTCGACTGCGGTGGCGTGGGCTACCGGTTGTCCGTATCTGCCGAGACGCTCAAGCACGTTCCGGCGCTCGGCAAGCAGGTTCTCCTGCACACCCACATGGTTGTTCGAGAAGACGCCCTCCAGCTCTACGGCTTCGCCACCGAGGAGGAGCGCGAGCTCTTCCTGATGCTGATCTCGGTCCAGTCGGTGGGGCCCAAGGTCGCGCTCGCCGTTCTCTCCGGGGGCCCCCCGCGGGAGCTGCTCAAAGCGCTCGCGGCGGGCGACACGGCGCGGCTTCAGGCGGCTCCCGGCGTCGGGAAGCGGACCGCAGAACGGATCATCGTGGAGCTCCGCGAGAAGGTGGGCGCCACCGCGCCCGTCCCAGTGGCGGTCTCAGGCGGTTCGGTCGCCGTCGACGATCCGCGCACGCTGGCCCGCGACGGGCTGCTCGGGCTCGGCTACACCCCGGTCGAGGCCGATGAGCTGCTCGACGGCGCCGAGGGCGACCGCGCCGAGGACCTGATCGCCCACGCACTGAGGATGGCGCGCCGATGACCACGCCCCGGAGGTCGTCCCGATGAGCCCGGTTCGGGAGATGCGCGACGATCGGGGCGGGCGGGACCGAATCCGCATCCAGGCTCCCGAGGCGCTTCCCGACGAGGATTTCGACCGCTCGCTCCGCCCCCGCCGGCTCGGGGACTTCGTCGGCCAGGAGGCGATCAAGGACCAGCTGACGGTCTCGGTCGCCGCCGCGGCCAGCCGGGGCGAGGCGCTCGACCACGTCCTCCTTGCCGGGCCGCCCGGTCTCGGCAAGACCTCGCTGGCCCAGATCGTGGCCGCCGAACTGGAGGTTCCCTTCGTCCAGACGGCGGGTCCGGCGCTCGAGCGCAAGGGCGACGTGGCCGCTTTCCTCACCGCGCTCGAGCCGCGGGCGGTGTTCTTCGTGGACGAGATCCACCGTCTGCCGCGTGCGCTCGAGGAGACCTTCTATCCGGCCATGGAGGACGGCATCCTCCCGATCACGGTGGGGCAGGGCGCCGGCGCGAAGGTGGTCACGCTGCCCCTGCCGCCCTTCACCCTGATCGGCGCCACCACCCGGGCAGGTCTGATCACCACCCCCTTGCGCGACCGCTTCGGTATCCAGCATCGCCTCGAGCACTACGGACTCGAGGACCTCGCCACGATCGTCCGCCGCTCGGCTCGGCTGCTCGAGGTGGAGATCGAGGCGCCTGGCGCCCGTGCCATCGCCGAGCGCAGCCGGGGCACGCCGCGGGTCGCCAACCGCCTGCTCAAGCGCGTGCGCGACTACGCCGAGGTGCGCGGCACCGGCGTGGTCACCGGCGAAGTGGCGAGTCAGGCGCTCGACCTGCTCCAGGTCGACCACGCCGGCCTGGACCGCCTGGATCGGGAGATCCTGCGCGCGATCTGCGAGAAGTTCGGCGGCGGGCCGGTCGGCCTGTCGACCCTCGCCGTGGCCGTGGGGGAGGAGCAGGACACGATCGAGGACGTCTACGAGCCGTACTTGCTCCAGCGCGGGTTGATCGAGCGCACCCCACGCGGACGCGCCGCCACCCGTCACGCCTTCGCCCACCTGGGACTGGAGCCGCCGGGGCCGCTATCGCTCCTTTAAGTGTTCATGAAGAGCGAAGCGGCCCGAGAAGTGCCGACGGCTATCCTCAGGGCGCCGGCTCCGCCGATCAGGGCTTTCACATCTGACTGCCCGTGCGTGGCGAGGCCGGCCTCAGACGGCGCATGAGTCACGAGCACTACTTCATCTGTCCGCATTGCGGCAACCGGTCGATGGGGGTCGATCGCACGGCCGGTTTCCGCCCCGAGCCTCGCGGCTGCGAGAAGTGCGGGTTCGCGTTCCTGTTCGAGTTGCTCGACGACTACTACCCGGCGCCCAACGCGGCCTTCTTCGCCTGCGATTCGGACGGTCGGATCATCGATTGCGGCCGCGGCTCGTTCGAGCTGACCGGGCTGAAGACCGAGCAGGTGATCGGCCGCCCGGTCGGCGAGGTCCTGGGGCTCCGCTTCGACGACGGGACAGATCACGTGCGCACCGCGCTCGAGTGGGAGGTGCGGGTCAAGGGCAAGCCGGTCGCGGTCAACGCCGAGCACGACCTCCCGGCCCGCGCCGTGGCCGACATCTTCCCCGCCTACGACGAGGACGGCGGCATCCTGGTCGTGCTCACGCCCACCAACCACCGGTGAGAGCCGATCCAAAGCACCCCCACACCTCCGGCCTGTAGGTCTAGCATCCAGCACAAGCGATGACCGATCGTCAGCGCAACGGGTTCATCCTGCTCCTGGTCGTGGGGCTGATTCTCGCCTCGCTGGTCGTGATCGCCGGCATTCCGGGCGCGACCAAGGCCAAGAAGACCGTGCTCGGCCTCGACCTCAAGGGCGGCGTCGAGCTCGTCTATCAGGGCCTGCCCAGTCCGCAGACCCCGGTGGTGACGCAGGATGCGCTGCAGCGGGCGGTCGACATCATGCGCAGCCGCGTCGACCAGTTGGGGGTGTCCGAGCCGCAGATCCAGACCACGGGCGGCAACCTGATCACCGTCGGCCTGCCCAACGTGAGCGACACCGCTCGGGCAGAGCGGGAGGTCGGCACCACGGCTCAGCTCGCCTTCTACGACTGGGAGGCCAACGCGCTGACCCCGAATGGCAAGACGGTGGCGAGCCAGCTCCAGGCGCAGGACCAGAACGCGGTGACGATCAGTCGGGGCGCCGGATTGAATGGGTCACCGGGAAATCCCGGGTCGGGCAGCATGCCGCTCTACCAGGCGGTACAGCTTGCCTCCAAGCAAAAGGGCTTCTCCAGCTCAGCGAACTCGCGCACCGGGCCGCAGTACTGGATGTTCGGCGCGCCGGGCAGCGCGGCGTGCGCGGCGGCGGCCCGCGCCCAGGGGACGGTCCCGGTTGTCGGCCAGCGCTGTCTTCTCTCCGGTCCGGACGACAACCTGAGCGACTTGCGCTCTGGAGTGCCACCCGGCGTGGACGCCTCCCAGGGGCAGATCGTGACCGTCCCCCGCGGTTGGGTGGTTCTCGAGGCGATCCCGTCGGACTTCGCGCACCCGATCGCGCTCGGCAAGCCGAACGCGCAGTTCTACGTGCTCAAGGACAACATCGCTCTGCGCGGCAGCGACATCACGAACCCGCAGCAGAGCACCGACCCGAACTCCGGCCAGCCCGACGTCACGTTCGGGTTCAGCGGAAAGGGCAAGAAGGCCTTCCAGAACGTGACCGCCGCGATCGCCCGGCGCGGGAGCCTGGTCTCCGGCCTCGGTCAGCCGCTGAACCAGCACTTCGCGGTGGCGCTCGACAACCAGCTGATCACGGTTCCGTTCATCGACTACAAGACCTATCCCGACGGCATCAACGGCGACAACGGCGCCGACATCAGCGGGAGCTTCTCGATCAGCTCCGCCCAGGATCTTGCCAACGAGCTTCGCCTCGGTGCGCTGCCGATCAACCTCAAGCTGATCTCCGAGTCCCAGGTGTCGGCCACGCTGGGCAAGCAGGCGTTGCACCAGGGCCTGACCGCCGGCCTGATCGGCCTCGTGGTCGTCGCGATCTTCATGGTCGCCTACTACCGCGTGCTCGGAGTCATCGCCGTGGCCGGACTGGCCGTGTACGGCCTGTACTTCTATGCGCTGATCAAGCTGATCCCGATTACGCTGACGCTGCCCGGCATCGCCGGCCTGATCCTCACCATCGGCGTCGCCGCCGACGCCAACGTGGTGATCTTCGAACGGGTCAAGGAGGAGATCCGCGGTGGCCGCTCGATCCGGCAGGGAATCGTCACCGGTTACAAGAAGGGCCTGACCGCGATCATCGACGCGAACGTGGTGACGATCATGACCGCGTTCATCCTGTTCGTGCTGGCGACCTCGGACGTCCAGGGCTTCGCCTTCACGCTCGGCATCGGCACGTTCGTCTCGCTGTTCACCGCGGTGCTGGCCACCCAGGCGATCCTGACCACGATGGGCAGCTCGCGGCTCATCCACAGCCCGTCCGCGCTCGGGGCGGGCGGTAAGAAGCGGACGTGGCGGTTCGATTTCATGGGCGCCTCGCGGTACTTCTTCTCGATGTCCGGCGTGATCCTGCTGATCGGCGCGCTGGCCATCGGCGGCCGAGGCCTCAACCTCGGCATCGACTTCACGTCGGGCAACCGAGTCACGGTCGGCCTTCGAGCACGCCGCCAGCCAGCAACAGGTCTCCTCGTTGATGAATTCGATCGGGGTATCGAGCTCCACCGTCCAGAAGATCTCCGGCGAGAAGTCGCTCGGCCCGAACGGCTATCAGGTGTCATTCAAGAAGTCACCGACCGGCGGACGGGCGGCCATCCAGCGGGCGCTCCAGTCCAAGTTCGGGATCGCCAACAACGGCAAGGCGTTCGATTACACCTCGGTTGGCCCGACCTTCGGGAAGACCGTGGCCAACAGCGCCGTAGTCGCGATCATCGCGTCTCTGCTGGTCATCGCGGCGTATGTGGCGCTGCGGTTCGAGTGGAAGTTCTCGATCCCGGTGCTGATCGCGCTGGCTCACGACCTGCTGATCACCAGCGGCGTGTACGCGCTTGACCGGGCGTCAGGTGACGACGGCCACGGTGGCGGCGCTGCTGACCATCCTCGGTTACTCGATGTACGACACGATCATCGTGTTCGACCGAGTGCGCGAGAACATCCCGCGGATGCCGCGCGCCGCGTTCTCGCAGATCGTGAACCGTTCCATGTCCGAGGTGCTGACACGGTCGATCGCCACCACGGCGTGCACGCTGATGCCGATCGTGGCGCTGCTGCTGTTCGGCGGCGTGCCCGGCTCGACCGAGCTGACCGACTTCGCCTTCGCCCTGCTCATCGGCGTGGCGTCGGGCGCCTACTCGTCGATCTTCATCGCTTCGCCGGTGCTGACTCACTGGAAGGAGCGCGAGGCTCAGTATCGGCACCGCCGCGAGCGGATCGAGGGCGAGCTGGGCTACGTGCCCGCGTACGCCGGCGGTGGGCGCCGACGTCGAGCCAACCACCAAGCGCGCGACGGCGCACGGGCCGGCTGACCACACCCGACGCGGACGCCGTGTCGGCGGCCGAGTTCGAGCAGATGAAGCGCGAAATCCAGGAGGAGGAGCAGGAGCCGGGCCGTCGCACCTCGACACTGACCAAGCGTCTGGCCCACACGCCGCCCCCCGCCGGCGCTCCGGCCCCGAGTACGCAGAAGTCTCCGGGCAAACCTGCCCCGGCGCGTCGCCCCGAGCCGGACGCCCCGCAGCCCCGCGACGAATCGGACGGCGCCGGCAACGGCGCGGCGCGGCCTGACGGCGGAGGCTCCGCTGCCCGGCGAGGTCCGGCCGGCGCCGGACATCGCCGAGAACGAGGGCGTGGCGCCGCCGCCCAAGCGGCCGGGCAAGCCGCGGACGCGTAATCGCCGGCACGGGAGGCGTCGCTGATGGCGCTGCTGGCCTGGTGCATGATGGGCCTCGCCCTCTGGCACTTCACGATCTGGCTCCCCGACCGCTTCTGGGGCGGGATCGTCGGCGCGCTGATCGGGGCGGTGATCGGCTCCGCGCTGTTCGGCTGGATCGTCCACGGCTTCTCAGTTCCCCCGCCGCCACGCCACCACGATCGGCACCGCCCTCGAGGCGATCCCCGGGGCGCTGATCGGGTTGGCGCTCGTGTGGTTCGAGGGCGTCCGCAACGAGCAGGCGCGCGGGCACGGCGGCCCGGCCTGGCCTGACTTCGCCTCGACTTCGTAACGCCGCGTCACAGTCCTGTTCCAATTCGGGCCGGCTGAGGCTGATCGGGCGCAAGACCGTGCGGTTCCGTCGGGGGCGGTCCATACGCTGCCCGCCATGCCCGAGGCAGCCCTCCTGCGCTCAGAGCCCGTCGAACTCGTATCCGGCGATGCGGCCGTCCGTCCGGAGGTCCCGCTCCGCGCGGTCCCCGAGCCGACCGCGCCGACGCCGCGGCTCGAGATCCCTGCCTACGACCTGGGCGCCGCGCTGGCCCTTCGCCGCGCGAGCTCGGCATGAGCCACGTGCTGGCCCAGGTGCTGGTCCGCCGCGGCATCGAGCGACCCGGCCGCCGCCCGCGCGTTCCTCGATCCGCGGGAGGCGCACGACCCGGCGCGTTCAACGGGATCGACCGGGCGGTGGGCCTGATCGAGCGGCACATCGCAGCGGGCAGCCGGATCGTCGTGCACGGCGACTACGACGTCGACGGCGTGTGCGCCACCGCGATCATGGTGCGCGCGCTGCGCGCCCGCGGCGCCGAACGTCGGGTGGTATCTGCCGGGCCGGCTGGCGGACGGCTACGGGTTGTCGCTCGAGACGGTCCGCCGGCTGGCCGCCCGCGGCACCGGTCTGCTGGTCACCGTCGACTGCGGGATCACCGCGGTCGACGAGGTCGCTGCGGCCGTGCCGGCCGGGCTCGACGTGTCGGTCTGCGACCATCACGCCCCGCGCGCGGACGGCGCGCTTCCCGACTGCGAGATCGTCCACCCGGCCGTCTGCGGCTACCCGTGCGCCGAGCTGTGCGGGACCGGGCGTCGCGTACAAGCTCGCGCAGGCGCTCGGCGCGCCGACCGGTCGAGGAGGACCTCGAGCTCGTCGCGCTCGCCACCGTCGCCGACCTGATGCCGCTGGTGGGCGAGAACCGCCGGCTGGTGCGGGAGGGCCTGCTCGCGCTGGCGCGCACCGCGCGGCCTGGCCTGCGGGCGCTGATGAGCGCCGCCGGGGTCGATCCCAGCGCGCTCGACACCCACGCCCTCGGGTTCCGCCTGGCGCCGCGCATCAACGCCGCCGGGCGGCTGAGGCGCGCCGACGCCGGACTCGAGCTGCTGCTGACCGACGACGAGGCGCGGGCCGCCCAGATCGCCTCCGAGCTCGATCGCGTCAACGCGGAGCGCCGCGCGGTCGAGCAGCGAATCGTGTGGGAGGCCGAGGCGCAGGTCGCCGAGCTCGGGGAGCGCCGCGCCTACGTGCTGGCCGGCGAGGGCTGGCATCCGGGCGTCGTGGGGATCGTCGCCTCGCGGGTCGTCGAGCGCCATCACCGCCCGGCGGTCGTGGTCGGGACTCGACGGCGAGCTGGGCTCGGGGTCGGGCCGCAGCATCCCGGGCTTCGACCTGCTGTCGGCGCTGCACGCGGGCGCCGAGCACCTCGAACGCTACGGCGGCCATCGGGCCGCGGCCGGCATGACCATCCGGCGCGAGCGGATCGAGGCGTTCCGGGCGGCGTTCGAGCGCCACGCCGACGAGGTTCTGACGCCCGAGCTGCTGGTGCCGGTGGAGCGCGTCGACGCGATCGTCTCCGGCTGCGAGCTCGGCCTCGAGCTGGCCGAGGAGCTCGAGCGCTGGAGCCGTGCGGGATCGGCAATCCCGGCCGCCGCCTGCTCGTCCCGGGAGCGCGGCTTCGCGATCTGCGGCCGATGGGCGAGGGGCGCCACCTGCGCTTCTCGGTCCGCTCGGGCGGCGGTCAGGGCCCGCGCGGTCGCGTTCGGCTGCGACGGCCGGCTGCGGGGTCGAGCCGGAGGAACCGGCCGATGCCACGTTCCGGCTCGAGCGCAACGTCTGGAACGGGGCCGTCGAGCCGCGGGTGGTGCTGCGCCACGCCAGCCGTGCAGCCCGGAGCCGATCGAGGTGCTCGGCGAGCCGGCGGATTACCTGGCGGGCGGTGCTCGAGGAGCTGTGGCGCGACGCCTCGACGTCGCGCCGTTCCGGTGGTGGCGAGGACACGCGGACCGTGCTGGACCGTCGCGGCCACAGCCCGCTCGCCGTGCTGCGTGACGCGCGGGCCGCCGGCGGCGAGGTGCTGGCGGTGTGCGCCGACGTCCCGCGCCGGCTGCGGGGCTCGGCGCGCGCACGGGCGGCTTCGCGCTGATCGCCTACCATGCGCTCGAGCGCGAGCCGTCGGTGGCTGAGCGCTTTGCGCACCTCGTCGTGCTCGATCCGCCGGCGACGGCGCCGGCAGCCGAGCTGCTCGACGCGGGCCGCGGCTTTACCCATTTGGCGTGGGGCGAGGCTGAGCTACGCTTTGCACAGCAGATGCACGAGCTGGAGTACGGCCTACGGGCTTCGCTCGTCGCCCTCTACCGGAGCCTGCAGCTCCGGGGGAGGGTGGCCGGCGAGGAGCTCGAGCGACTGCTTCGCGGAGACGGTCCGCATGGTCGCCCGGCACGCCTGGCCGGCAGGCTGATCAGGGTCCTCGCGGAGTTGGAGCTCGTCAGCCTCGACCGGGATCTGCCGGCCCTGGCGATCGCGGGCGAAGCGCCGACCGCGCTCGAGCGCTCGCCGGCCTACAGGGTCTATGCACAGCGATATGAGGACGGACGACGATTCCTGAGCAGCGCAAATCATCTTCCCGGCGGCTGAGCCGGACTCGGCAGAAGGACGGAACGCGCTGCGCCGGCGCATGAGGACGGGTCGGGTCGGGTCGGGGCCGGCGCTGTTCGCCGCCTCGCGTCCGCCGGTCGACCGGGTCGCGCACCCCGAGGCCCACGCGACGGTCGAGCGCGTCGAGCTGACCGCGGCCGAGCGGCGGCTGCTCGGCGACCTGTTCGCGATCGTCGAGGAGCACGCCCACGAGTCGGCCGCGCCGATCGACCGCGACCGCGTCGAGGAGGCGTTCGTCTACGCGTGCGTGCACCACGCCGACCAGCGCCGGCGCTCGGGCGAGGACTTCATCATCCACCCGGTCGGCGTGGCGAAGATCTGCGCCGGCATGCGCCTCGACACCGAGACGCTGTGCGCCGCGCTGCTGCACGACACGGTCGAGGACACCTCGGCGTCGCTCGAGGAGGTGCAGGAGGCGTTCGGCGAGGAGGTCGCGGGCCTGGTCGACGGGGTCACCAAGCTGACCGGGCTGACCTTCCAGTCGCGCGACGAGGCGCAGGCCGAGAACTACCGCAAGATGATGGTGGCGATGGCCACGGACATCCGGGTCATCCTGATCAAGCTCGCCGACCGGCTGCACAACATGCGCACGATCGGCGCGATGCCGAAGCAGAAGCAGATCGAGAAGGCGCGCGAGACGCTCGACATCTACGCGCCGATCGCCCACCGCCTCGGCATCCACGCGATCAAGTGGGAGCTCGAGGACCTCGCCTTCCAGACGCTCCACCCGCGCAAGTACAACGAGATCAAGGGACTGGTCGCCCAGCAGCGCGCCGAGCGCGAGCGCTACGTCAACCAGGCCGGCGAGCTACCTGACCAAGGAGCTCGACGAGCTCGGCGATCGAGGCCGAGATCTCGGGCCGCGCCAAGCACTTCTACTCGATCTACTCGAAGATGACCAAGAAGGGGCGCGAGTTCAACGAGATCTACGACCTGACCGCGATGCGGGTGATCGTCGGACTCGGTCAAGGACTGCTACGGCGCGGTCGGCGTGATCCACTCGCTGTGGAAGCCGCTGCCGGGCCGCTTCAAGGACTTCATCGCGATGCCCAAGTTCAACATGTACCAGTCGCTGCACACGACGGTGATCGGGCCCGAGGGCCGGCCGCTCGAGATCCAGATCCGCACCCGCGAGATGCACGACCTGGCCGAGTTCGGGATCGCCGCGCACTGGATGTACAAGGAGACCGCCCGCGCGACGGCCGCGGCCCGGCTGGTCCGCGCGGGTCGGACGGCAAGCTCAAGTGGCTGCGCTCGCTGCTCGACTGGCAGCAGGAGGAGGCCGACCCGCGGGAGTTCATGGAGACGCTCAAGGTCGACCTGTTCGAGGACGAGGTGTTCGTGTTCACGCCCAAGGGCGAGGTGAAGTCGCTGGCCGCCGGCGCGACGCCGCTCGACTTCGCCTACGAGATCCACACCGACGTCGGGCACCGCTGCGTCGGCGCCAAGGTCAACGGCAAGATCGTGCCGCTCTCCTACCAGCTGCGCTCGGGCGACATCGTCGAGGTGCTGACCTCCAAGCGCGAGCGCGGTCCCTCGCGCGACTGGCTGGCGCTGGTCAAGACGACCCGCGCGCGCAACAAGATCAAGGCCTGGTTCAAGGCCGAGTCGCGCAAGGACTCCGAGCACACCGGTCGCGAGCTGCTGCAGGAGCACCTGAAGAAGCAGGGGCTGCCGGCGCAGAAGATCGTCGGCTCGCCGCTCCTGGCCGACGTCATCCGCGAGATGGGCTTCCGCAAGGCGCGACGACTTCTACATCGCGCTCGGCGGGGCCAAGATCTCGCCCAAGGTCGTCGTCAACAAGGTGATGCAGCGCCTCAAGCAGGGCGAGGCGGCCGAGTCCGAGCCGACCGCGGCCGACGACCTGCTGAAGACCCGCCGCCGCCGCTCGCGCGCCACCACCTCCTCCTCGCGCTTCGGGATCTCGGTCGAGGGGATCGACGAGGTGATGCTGCGGCTGGCCAAGTGCTGCCGCCCCGTGCCGGGCGACCCGATCGTCGGCTACATCTCGCTCGGGCCGCGGGATCACGATCCACCGCGAGGACTGCCCCAACGTCGCGGTGCTGCGCAAGGATCCGGAGCGCTTCACCCCGGTGTCCTGGGACGGCGATGCCGAGACCTCGTTCCGCGTCGAGATCGAGGTCGACGGCTGGGACCGCCACCGCCTGCTCGAGGACATGTCGCGCACGTTCGCCGAGGCCGGCATCAACATCCTCGAGGCGCGCTGCATCGTCAACCACCCGATGGTCAAGAACCGGTTCGTGGTCGAGGTGGGGGACACCCGCTCGCTCGACCAGGCGATCAACCGCCTGCGCAACATCGACGCGGTGTTCGACGCCTACCGGGTGACGCCGGCCGCGGCCTAGCGTTCGGCCTCGCGGTGCGACCCCGGCGCGGGCCATGGCGGCGGGCGCGAGGGTCCGGCCCGCGGTGCGCGCTGGGCCTGGCGCCGCGGTTCGGTGTGCCGTGACGATTCGGGCTGCCGGCCGGGTTCGGCGTGGGATGACGATGCGGCGTGGGCCGCGGGTCCGGCCGCCGGGCGGGCTCGACCGTCCGTGCCGGTTCGGCTGACGGCATCGGGCGTGGCGGCTCGACTCGCACCCTGTACGGACCGCCGTCACCCAGCTTCGAGATGACGACCGCCCGGCCCGTGCCCAGCGACTGGATCTCGTTCGGGTGGACGAGGAAGCGCTCGACCTGACGCCGGGTTCCCCGGCCCGTGTCGTAGCCGCCGAACAGCCGGACGGCGGTCTGCCTGGTCTCCTCCCAGACCCACTCGGTCCCCACCATCTGCGCGATCGTCCGCGCCGAGGAGGGCACCTCCTGGCGGTGGATGATCTTGAGCGCGGTCACGCCGACCACCTGGTCGCGCAGGCCGAAGGCGGCCCGGTCCAGGTCGGCAAGCTCCTGCGTGGCCACCAGCGCGGATATTCCCGACTCACGACCCCGCGCCAGCAGCGCGATCAGGTGGTCGGCGCCCAGGGCCGAGAACTCGTCGATGCCGACCGTGGCCACAGCGCCGGCGCCGCCGGGCGCGGGTCATCCAGCCGGTCGCCCGAGGCCGCTACCAGGTCCTGCACGACCAGCGTGCCAAGCTGGGCGGCGAGCCCACCGTAGCGGCTCGAGTTCAGGCTGAACACCACCACCTCGGGACCACGCAGCGCCTCGCGCAGGTCGATGGCCGACCCGTCGGCCGCCGGCGCAAGATACGGCGCCGTGTGTGACTCGGTCAGCACGGCAAGCCGGGTCTGGAGGCCGCGCGCGGCGCTCAGCTGGTCCGGGGTCAATCCGGCCAGGTAGTCCTGCACGCCGGCGCGCAGAGCCGGATCGAGGCCGCGCAACGCGCTCGGTAGCCGGCGCGGATCCATCATCGCGACCACCTCGGCCAGCACCGGCGGGCGGTCCGGGTGGGCCGCGGCGAGCACTTCAGCACGATCTGGACGTAGCGCTCGGCCGCGCGCTGGTAATGCGGCTCGGTGAACCGCTCGGTGGCCACCAGCTTGTCCTTGAGCTCGGTGGCGTTCCCGTGCTGGAGGGGGTTCCAGTGCGCCGGACCGTCGATGCTCCAGGAGGTGAACGGCCGTCCCGCCGCGGCGGCGGCGTCGGCGAGCGTGCGGGCGAAGGCGGGCGAGCCCTTCATGTCGATCGCCACCACGGGCCGCCCCCGCGCGATCTGCCCGGTGAGGATTCGGAGCAGCGTCGTCGACTTGCCGGCGCCGCTGGCCCCGAGGATCAGCCCGTGGGCGGACAGCTCCCGGTCGGTGACGTGTACCGGGTCGCGACGAGGATCGAGCCCGAGCCGGATCGCCGCGGCCGGCCCGGCCGAGGATCTCGCTCGCCGCGCGGCGATCGTGCGAGCCAGGCGATGGGCATTCACGAGCACCGCGGCTGTCACGGCCACGGCCACACCCCACGGGGCGGGCGCCAGCATCATCACGACGAACGCCCCGGTCAGACCAGTAGGGCGGCGAGCCGGGGACCCTCATCGCCGCGCCTCGGGTTCGTCGCGGCCGAAACGACCGGGAGCGGCACGCGTCGTCGCGCGCGCAGCCGCCGCGGCCGGGCTCGCCACGCTCGAGCGGACGCGCTGGATGTGAACCAGCGAGGAGATGCCCAGCCGCCGGGCGGTGCTCTGGACCGAGCGCGCCACCGCGTAGCTCTCCACCAGGTACACGACACCGTCGATCCGGGGGTCGGCGGCGTACCCGCCGAGGATCTTCTCGAGCCGGCCGCGGCCCTTCGAGGAGAGCTCGAGCTCGAGCGCGATCTGTCGCCCGTCGGCCGTCCTCAGCAGCAGGTCGGGATAGTGGAGCCGCTCCCGTCCCTGCGGGCCGAGGCCGCCCAGCTTGACCGCCACCGGCTCGGTGTCCGGGTCGCGCGCACCGTCGTGCGAGCGCATGCGCCGCTCGCCGAGGATCTCGCGCAGTGAGCCGAACGTTCCGCTCCGGGCCGCGATCCACAGCCACGCCACCCCGGCGTCGTGCTGGTAGGCGCGAACGTCGATCCGCGGCGGCGGGAGCGCGCTGCCGAGCACCGCGAGGCCGTCGCGCGTGATCAGATGCATGGCGGGCTGCTTGCGGAACAGGGGCTCGCTCCGGACGTACCCCGCCCTCGCCAGCTTGGCCAGCCGCGCCTTGGCCGCCTCGACGCTCGTCCCGAGCAACGCCGCCGCGTGGTCGGGCAGCGCCATCCGGTGCTCGGCGAGGAACCACAGCAGCTCGAGGTCCTGCTCACCGAGACGGGCCCGACGGAGCGCGGGTCCGGTCGGGTTGGTGCGACGCCGGTCCACGACCGTCCAGAGCCCGCACCCGGGCGCATTTCTCCCCCCGGTTAGCGCCCGGGGTGCGGCAGCGAGCTCGTGTCCACGACCTCGAACTCGCGGCCGGTGAGCCGGTCAAGCAGGTGGAGCGCGTCGTTGCTCCAGCGTCGGTCGGGAGCGCCCGAGATGAACCACGGCGAGCCGTTGTCGGCCAGGATCATCCCGTAGCGCTTCAGCGCCTGGGCGACCACCCGCGCCTGGTAGGGCAGTCCCGAGATCTTGACGCCGGATTTCAGTCGCACCCGCAGCCCCATCGGCGGAAGCCCGGGTCCGCTGCAGGTCGAGGCCTCGTGGCGCGCGGGATAGACGTACCGCGGGGCGGTGCAGGGCGCGGTGAACCGAAGCGCGTGGTTGATCTGTCCGCGTCCTGACCTCGTCGTAGCGGGCGAGCCCCGGGAGGATCGGGAGCCCGGCGGCATCAGCCGACGTCCAGCCGGCCGGGCGTAGATGGTCCGAGCGCAGGTTGAAGATCGCGCCCGAGCCGGCGCTCCAGCGTCCGCCGCCGTCATGCGGATAGGCGGCGAACAACTCGTAGTCGCGGCAGGAATCGCGGTCGACCACGATCACGTGGCGGTCGCCGGTCGACCGGTAGCCGCCCTCGATCGGGACGCCGCGCGGGAGCGGGTAGGGACCGCGGTCGGACTCCGATCCGTACCGGAAGCTCACCCGGACGCGCCGGGTGCGCGACGACACCACGGCGAACGGGATCCCGATCGGCGAGCCGTTGTACAGGCCGGAGCCGAAATCCGGATGGACCTGGTTGCTCAGCCCGATGCGGGCGCTGATGCGCGCCGAGTTCTTGGCCACCGGCAGCCGATCGACCCGCTGGTTCCACGGGTTCTCAGCCGGGAACACGGGACAGTTCGGTGCGGCCGGCAGGGCACTTCCCGACACCAGCGCTGGCACGACGACCAGCGCCGAGGCGGCGAGCAGCGACAGGCAGGCAACCGAGATCGCGGCGCGACGCAGCACCGGTCAGGACACTACCGCGATCCCGTTCGGCGTCACCCCGAACACCGCCTCGTTGGCCTCGCCGATGTAATCGCCGTCGACCTGGAGCGGGAGCGGCCGGTCATCGCGCGAGACCACCCGAAGCTCCTTGGCCGCTGAGAAGGGGTGCACGTGCCGGTGGCGGCTGACCCTGAAATGGCGCGACAGGGCGCGCGTGATGATCGTGGGCACGTCGGTCGGCCGGGCGCGGTCGAGGACGATGCCGGCCAGATCGCCGCTCTGCAGGGTGGCGCCCTCGGCCATCTCCACCGGCCGGTCGCCGAAATAGGTATACGGCGTGGCGTTCTGGACGATCAGGGTTACCCCGGCGATCGACTCCTCGCCGAGCTGCACCTCGAGCCGCGGCGGATGGAGCAGGTAGCGGCGGGTGAACGTTCCGACCCCCGTCCACGTGTAGTACCACTCGCCGAACCTCGCCTTCATATGCGGGTGAGCGTCGACCCGCTCGACCACGCTGGCGTCGAGCCCGGCGCCGGCCGAGAACACGAACCTACGGCCGTTGACCGAGCCGATGTCCACCCGCCGTGGGCGCCAGTCGTCGGCCATCAGCAGCAGGTGCTCGGTGGCGTCGACCACGTCGCTCGGGATCCCCAGCATGCGGCAGTACACGTTCGCCCGTCCCCCGGGCAGGCAGCTGAGCGGCGTATCCGAACCCGCCAGGCCGTTCGCCGCCTCGTTGACCGTTCCGTCGCCACCGAACGCGACCACCACGTCGTAGCCCTCGCGCGCCGCCTCCCGCGAGAGCTCGGTGGCGTGATCGCGGGAGTCGGTGTCGATCGCGTCCACCTCGTAGCGACCCCGCAGCGCGTATACGACGAGGTTCTTGAGACGGTCCGACACCGTCGTGGCGTACGGGTTGACGATGATCAGCATCCGTCGGCTCGGGGCGCTCCGTCCCAGCGCGAGCGTCGCCTCGAGGCGCTCCAACAGCTCAGCCGACGCGGTGGGCATACTGCTGGTCGAACCTCCGGTGCGGGCCGACACTTGTCCAGCCGGCGCTGCCCGGCTCAAGCCTGCTCGTAGTCTGGCGAACGTCTGGATATACTTCGCAGTACATAGCTGTACGCATCAAGAGGGGTGGAGGGACTGGCCCTATGAAACCCCGGCAACCTCCCGCAAGGGAAAGGTGCCAATTCCATCAGGCTCCAACGACAAGCCTGGGAGATGTGGATAGGGCGGTTTCCTGGACCTCCGACCACTGACCCCGGCGGAGGTTTTTTCATATGCCGCCAGAGTCTCTTCGTTGCAAGGAATGCAAGACAACTTATCCGCTCGAGGCGCAGTACGTCTGCGAGCGCTGCTTCGGCCCGCTCGAGGTGGCCTACCCGTCGCGGGCGGGCGCCGACCCGAGCTGAGCTCCGGCGCAGGATCCAGGCCGGACCGCACTCGCTCTGGCGCTACAGCGACTTCCTGCCCGTGCAGGCACCGCCGCGCGGTGTGCTTCCCGCCGGGTGGACGCCCCTGATGCGCGCCGACCGGCTGGCCGAGCAACTCGGGCTGCGGGAGGTGTGGGTCAAGAACGACGCCGCCAACCCGACCCACTCGTTCAAGGACCGGGTGGTCTCGGTGGCCCTGGCCCGCGCCCGGGAGCTGGGCTTCCAGACGGTGGCCTGCGCGTCCACCGGCAACCTCGCCAACGCCGTGGCCGCGCACGCCTCGGCGGCCGGACTCGATTCCTACGTGTTCATCCCGGCCGACCTCGAGGAGCAGAAGGTGCTCGCCACCGGCGTGTACGGGGGCAACCTGGTCGCGGTGCGCGGCAACTATGACGACGTGAACCGCCTGTGCACCGAACTGGCGTCCGAGCGCGACTGGGCGTTCGTCAACATCAACATGCGGCCGTACTACTCCGAGGGCTCGAAGACGCTCGCGTTCGAGACGGCCGAGCAGCTCGGCTTCGAGCTGCCCGACCGCGTCGTGGCGCCGATCGCCTCGGGATCGCTGTTCACGAAGATCGCCCGCGGCTTCGAGGAGTGGCTCGAGATCGGCCTGCTCCATGGCGAGCTGCCGACCTTCCACGGCGCCCAGGCCGCCGGCTGCGCGCCCGTGGCCAGCGCCTACGCGGCCGGCCACGACTTCTGCCGCCCGGTCAAGCCCGACACCATCGCCAAATCGCTCGCCATCGGCAACCCGGCCGACGGGCCCTACGCGCTCGACCTGGCCCGCCGGACCGGCGGATCGATCGATTCCGTGACCGACGACGAGATCCGCGAGGGCATCAAGCTCCTCGCTCGCACGACGGGCATCTTCACCGAGACCGCCGGCGGCGTGACCGTGGCCGTGCTGGCCAAGCTGGCCGCCCGCGGTGACATCGATCCGGACGAACGGGTCGTGGCCTACATCACCGGCGAGGGGCTGAAGACGCTCGACTGCGCGCGCGGGACGTTCGAGGCGTGGGAGATCGAGCCCACGCTCGACTCCTTCGAGCAGGCCGCCGAACGCGTCGTCGCGGTGGCGTGATAAGACTGCGGGCGCATGGCAGTCACGGTCAAGATCCCAACCCAGCTTCGCGCCGCCACCGACGGCGACGCGCGCGCGAGCGTCAACGGAGCGACGGTCGGCGAGGTGCTCGACGCCCTCTACGACCGCTACGCCGAGCTGCGCAGCCGGATCGCCGAGGACGGCGGGCTGCGCCGGTTCGTCAACGTGTACGTCGGCGGCGAGGACATTCGCTTCATGCAGGGCCTCGAGACGCCGGTGTCCGACGGCGACGAGGTGACCATCCTGCCGGCCGTCGCCGGCGGCTGATCGCTCCTCGCCGGGGGCCGCCAAAAGAAGCTGCATCCCCAACGCCGGGGGGCAAATTCCGCCATTCGCGACCCGCCGCAGGCCGCCGTGACGGATCCTGCCTCTCACACGGGCACAATCCGGCATTCCGTGTGGGAGCGCGGCCGAGTGACGGAATTTGCCCCCTCCCCGCGGGGTCCGGACGGCCGTGGGCGCCCCAGCGGTGGCGGTCCGGCGGGGCTACTGATAGTCGCCGGGCACCGGCGTGGGCTGCGCGGCCGCCGCCACCGTGGCGCTCTGCCCGATCCCGACCGGGCAGCTGACGCCCGTCCCGCCGAGCCCGCAGTAACCCCGCGGGTTCTTCTCGAGGTACTGCTGGTGGTAATCCTCGGCGTAGAAGAACGGACCCGCCTCGGCGATCTCGGTGGTGATGTCCGGATATCCGGCGGCGCGCAGACGCTCGGCGAACGCTGCGCGCGTGGCCTCCGCCACCGCGCGCTGTTCCTCGGTCGTCCAGTAGATCGCCGAGCGGTACTGGGTGCCGACGTCGTTGCCCTGGCGCATGCCCTGGGTCGGGTCGTGGTTCTCCCAGAACAGGCGGAGGATCTCCTCATATGAAGTCTTGGCGGGATCGAACACGACCAGGACCGCCTCGGTGTGGCCGGTCCGCGCGGAGCAGACCTCCTCGTAGGTGGGGTTGGGCGTGATCCCACCCGAGTATCCGACCGCCGTCGTGTGGACGCCCGGCGCCTGCCAGAACACGCGCTCGGCGCCCCAGAAGCAACCCATGCCCACGATCGCCTGTTCGAACCCCTCGGGGAACGGAGGCTTCAGCGGAGTGCCGAGCACGGCATGGCGCGCGGGCACCGGCATCTCACGATCGCGACCGGGCAGGGCTCGTGCCTGCTCGACCATGGTCCTCTTGCTGCGCAACCCGAACATGTTCAGAAGCGTAGCCGCCGCCTACGGTCCAACCATGAACTCCTGAGGAACGCTGCGCGTGGGTGGAGGAACGGCGTGGCGCCTGGCTGGAGAACCCCGCGCGTGGATCGGAGACGGCGGGGCGCACGGCTTGAGCGGGGCTGCGCCCGGGTGGGCTCATAACGCTGCGCTACCGTTGAAGGCATGGGCGATGACCAGCAGGCCGGTCGGGGAGCGCGACCGCGGCGCTGGCTCCTGCTCGGGCTGGCCGTGCTCATCCCCGCCATCCCGGTGGCGATCGGGATCGCGATCGGGTTGGGCCAGCCGGGCGCCGGCGCGGCCCCGGCCGTGACCGCCTCGGCCGGCTTCACGCCGGTGCCTTCGCGCCCCAGTACGCCGCCGAGCAAACCGGCCCAGTCGAACCCGCTTCCGGTCCCGTCAGGGCCGGGCGCCGTGGTCGCGGTGCTGAAGCGGCCGACCGCGCTGCGCGCGTCGCCGGGCGGACGGACGATCGCGCGCCTGACCACGAAGACCACGTTCGGCTCGCCCGAGACCGTCCTGGTCGTCCGTCACGTCCCGGGCTGGCTCGGCGTGGTGGCCACGCAGGCCGGAAACGGACACATCGGGTGGATCGCCCAGCACCCGGTCTCGCTGGCGCGCATCACCTGGGAAGTCAAGGTCTCGCTCCACGCTCGCCGGCTCAACGTGCTGAACGGCGGCAAGGTCGTCCAGCACTACACGGTGGCGATCGGGCAACCTGACGCGCCGACGCCGACCGGACGCTTCGCGGTCACCGACCGTTTGCTCACCGGGAATCCGGCCGGTCCGTACGGCTGCTGCATCCTGGCCCTCTCGGCCCGCTCCCCGCACGTCATTCAGGGGTGGAACGGGGGCGATCGAATCGCCATCCACTCAACGCCCGACGTGGCCAGCATCGGCGCGGCCGCCAGCCATGGTTGCCTGCGCCTGACATTGGCGGAAGGGCGCTGGCTGATCGACCACATCCCGCTCGGCACGCCGACGCTGATCAGCAGCTGACGCGCTTTTCGGCCGTCCCGGCTCGGGTAGCCAGGAGACAGGACCGAACAAGAGACGAAAGGAGCGGTTGCTATGGCTGATGAGCTCAAGGGTAAGCGCGTGGCATTCCTGTTCACCGAGGGCGCCGAGCAGGTCGAGGTGACCGAGCCGCTGAACGCGGTCAAGCAGGCCGGCGCCGACGTCGACATCATCTCGCTCGAGAAGGGCGAGGTCGAGATGTGGAACCACTTCGACAAGGGCGACAAGATCACCGCTGAGAAGGCCGTCAAGGACGCCGACGCATCTGGCTACGACGCGCTGGTGCTCCCGGGCGGAGTTGCCAACCCCGATCTGCTGCGCGTCGACCAGGATGCCGTGCAGTTCGTACGTACGTTCGTCGAGCAGGACAAGCCGGTTGGCGCAATCTGCCACGGACCGTGGATGCTGGTCGAGAGCGGCATCGCGAAGGGCCGCAAGGTCACCTCGTGGCCGAGCGTCCAGACCGATCTCAAGAACGCCGGCGCCGAGTGGGTCGACGAGGAAGTCGTCGTCGACAACGGCCTGGTGACGAGCCGCAAGCCCGACGACCTCAAGGCGTTTTGCGCCAAGATCGTCGAGGAGTTCGCCGAGGGCAAGCACCAGCAGAAGGTGGCTGCCTGACCCGTCCGACTGCCAAGGCTGCGTAGCTGCGTGTCCCCGTCCGGGTGACTCGCGCCCGGTGCCGTGGGCTGACGACCGCGGTCGCCGGCGCACGTCACCCGGCGGGGACGCGCACGAAGCCGTCAGCCAAACAGAGGTAACCGCCGCCGCCGTGCCAGCGCGTCCATCCCGCCCTGGATGCTGTGGCGCACCTCGAGGTACTTCGCCTCGACGTAGTCGTCGTCCTCGGCCCGTGCCGGATCGCAGTCCAGCGAAACCGGATCCTGGAACGCGGTGCGGATCTTCGTCGGCAGGGGGATCTCGGGCAGCAGCGCCGGGGAGATGCCCCAGGGCACCTGCAGCGCGATCGGGAACATCTTCAGCCGGGCGACGCGGTCGAGGGCCAGCCACCGCGCCAGCCGCCGCCCGCTGGCCAGGACCGGCATCGAATCGGGGCCGCCGACGGTGGCGATCGGGACGATCGGCAGGCAACTGCGCATGGCCAGCTTGACGAAACCCTTGCGACCGGCCAGTACCGCCTCGTCGCGCTTGGTCCAGGGCCGCAGCGAGTCGCGCTCGCCGCCGGGCCACAGCGCGACATCCCGACCGGCGGCCAGCGCCGCGCTGATGCTGTCGGGAGCCGCGGGTAGGACGCCCATCCGGCGGAAATACGAGCCGACACCCGGTGTCGCCATGAGCGCATCATGGGCGGTGCCGTGCAGCGGGCGCTCCTCGCCGAAGCGCCGCCACCACTGCACGCCGATCGTCCAGGCGTCCCATGCGAACGGCGCTCCCGAGTGGATGCCGATCAGCAACGCGGGCGGATCGGGCAGCTTCTCCCAGCCCTCGACCTCCGTCCGGAACCAGTAGTCCATCAGCGGGTTCCACAGGTACTTCTGGCGCTCCATGAAGCGCCAGTCGGGGCCTTCGAGTGACCACTGCGACGCCCGGTCGGCGACCCATCCGGCCGCGCCCGTCTGCGTCTCGCGGCGCTCAGCCATTTTGCGCTTGGCCTCTGGGGCATGCTGCTCAGCCTGGCGCTCGCGCGCCCGTCCATTCATGCGATCGGGCCCCGTCCGCTGCTGTCGCTTCACCTGAAGCTCGTCCATGTCCGGTCGGCCTCCCTCCGGGAAGCTCTCCCTGCTTGGTCTACCCAAGCGTCCTGATTACACCGCCCGCCGCCGGGGAGAGGCGGGTGACATGAAGATCGGCTACTTCCTTTCGAGCGAAGAATGGGGCCCGACAGACCTCATCACCCTCGCCACCGACGCGCAGCGCGCGGGCTTCGAGGGGCTGTGGATCTCCGATCAGTACCACCCGTGGAGCGACGAGCAGGGTCACAGCCCCTTGGTGTGGGCGGTGATCGGTGCCCTCGCCCAGGCCACCGACCAGAAGATCACCACGGCGGTCACCTGTCCCACCATGCGGATCCATCCGGCGATCATCGCGCAGGCGGCGGCCACGTCCGGCATCCTGCTGGATGGCCGGTTCTGCCTCGGGCTGGGGAGCGGCGAGGCGCTGAACGAGCACATTCTCGGCGACCGCTGGCCGGACGCGGACCAGCGGCTCGACATGCTCGAAGAGGCCGTGCACGTGATCCGAGCGCTCTGGCAGGGCGGTGTCCACACCGTGAAGGGGCACCACTACACCGTCGAGCGTTGCCGGGTGTATGACCTTCCGGACACCCCACCTCCGATACTCATCTCCGGCTTCGGGCCGAACGCGATCGACCTGGCCGCCCGAATCGGCGATGGGTACGTCACCGTGGGGCCCGACGCCGGGTCGGTCAAGCGATTCCGAGACCAGGCCGTCAACCACACAGCCACCGTCCAAGGCGGCCTCAAGGTGTGCTGGGGTGCCGACGAGGCCCAGGCTCGCAGCACGGCCCACCGCTTGTGGCCGAACGATGGACTGCCGGGCGAGCTGGCCCAGATCCTGCCCACGCCCCGGCACTTCGAGCAGGCCAGCCAGCTGGTAACCGAGGACATGATCGGTGAGCAGACGCCCTGCGGGCCTGACATCGAGCGCCATGTAACGGCCATCCAGGAGTACGCGGACGCCGGCTTCGACGAGCTGTACGTACAGCAGATCGGACCCGAGCAGGGCGCCTTCTTCGAGGCGTATCGCGAGCATGTGCTGCCGCGCTGCACGTAGGCGGCGGGGCCGGCAGGACTTTCCGCCCGGCGCCAGAACCAACCCGCGATGAGCGACCCGCCGCGGTCAAGGACCATCATCCGCCGTGCCGCGGCCTGGGCGGCCGGCTGGACATTCGCCGGCGCCCTCTACCTGCTGCTGATCGACACCACCTCGCTGCCGGAGCTGATCGTGGGAGCGGGAGCGGCGGCGTTGGCGGCGACCGGTTTCGAGCTCGCGCGCCAGCAGCAGACCGTGGCCGGGTTGAGCGCACGCCTGCGCTGGATGGGCCGGCTCCACCGTCCGCTGCTGACGGCCCCCGCGGATATCGCGGCCGTGTCGCTCCTCGCCTTTCGGCAGCTGATCCGGCCCAAACAGGTGAACGGGACCTTCCGTGCGGTTCCCTTCCGCTGCGGCCCCGAGCACGACGTCGAGACGGGGCGGCGTGCGCTGGCCGAGGCGTTCGGGTCGTTTGCCCCCAACACGATCATCGTGGGGGTCGACGTCGACCGGGACCTGATCCTCGGACATCAGCTCCGCCACACGGGCGGCCCCGAGGCGATCGACGTGCTCGGGCTCGGATCGGAGTGATCGGAGGACACGGGTGAACGAGTGGGAGATCGCGGCCAGCGTGCTCGGCTTCGCGCTGATCCCATGCGCGGTGGTGGCGCTGGTGGCGGCGCCATCGCATGGGCTGGCCGCGATGCAGGTGGCGTCTGTGCTCCTGACCACGATCCTGGTACTGCTCGCCGAGGGGTTCCACCGCCAGCCGTTCGTCGACCTGGCCGTGGTGTTCGCACCGATGTCGCTGGTCGGTTCGCTGGTCTTCGCCCGGCTGATGGAGCGCAACCTGTGAGCTGGCGCGAGGTCGTTGCGGCCGTCCTGCTGATCGCCGGCGGGCTGCTCGAGCTGATCGCCGTCCTCGGCCTCTGTGTCATGCGCGATGCGTATGACCGGCTGCACTACGCGGGCCTCGCCGGGTTCGGGGCCTTCCTGATCGCGGTTGCCGTGCTCGCCCGCGAGTCGTTCTCGCTGATCGGCGACAAGGCGCTGCTGGTCGGCGTGATCCTCGTGCTGAGCGGGCCGATCCTCGTTCAGACCACGATGCGCAGCCTGCTGATCCGGGAGCTCGGGGACTGGCGGAAGAAGGCCGAGGAATGGAGTGAGCAGTGACGGTCCTGCAGATCGCCGCCCTCGCGGGAGTCGCGATCGGCGGCGGGGCCGTCGTGGTTGCCCGCGATCCGCTCAGGCAGACGCTCGTGCTGAGCGTCTTCGGGATGTCGCTGACGATGCTGTTCTTCGTCTTCCAGGATCCCGACGTGGCCTTGTCGGAGATCGTCGTCTCGACCGTGGGGCTGCCGGTCATGATCCTGCTCGCGCTGCGCAAGGTGCGCGAGACCGAGCGCGAGCGCGAGGAGGAGGAGGCCAAGTCGTGAGCCGCACCGCTCGGCTGGTCCTGTTTGCGGTTGCCGCGGCCGGCTTCGGCACCGTGCTCGTCATCGGGCTCGCCGGGCTCCCCGCCTTCGGCGACTACCGCGGCGTGTACGGCAACGTGATCAACGGGATCGGCGTCACCGAGCGCCACGCCACCGACCTCGTCACGGCGCTGAACTTCGACATCCGCGCGTTCGACACGCTCGGTGAAGCGTTCATCCTGTTCGCCTCGGTGCTTGGCGTGGTGCTGATCCTGCGCGAGATGCGCGGCGAGCACGAGCGTCCCAGCCAGCACGAGGACGACGAGCACACGCCGGCCGGCGCCGGCGAGGCGCTGCGCGCGCTCAGCCTGGTCCTGATCCCGGCGCTGGTCACGATCGGCGTCTACATCGTCGTGCACGGCCAGCTCACGCCCGGCGGAGGCTTTCAGGCCGGGGTCATCCTGGCCGCGGGGCCGCTCGCGGTTTTCCTCGCCGGACGCTACCTGGGCATGAAGGTGGTCGCGCCGCACACGCTCGTCGAGCTGGCTGACGCGCTCGGCGCCGCGGGCTACGCCATGGTCGGACTCGGTGGGCTCGTGCTCGCCGGGGTGTTCTTGAAGAACTTCGTCCCGCTCGGGATCCCCGGGCACCTGCTGTCCGGCGGGCAGCTCGGGGTGGCCAGTGTGGCGGTTGGGCTCGAGGTAGCCGGGGCGTTCCTCGTCGCGTTCAGCGAGTTCCTCGACCAGGCGATCGTCGTCGAAGGAGGGGCGGGAGGGGCCCAATCTTGAGCTTCCTACCGTTCGCCGTTGCCGCGTGGCTGTTCCTGGTCGGTCTGTACGGGATCGTCTCGGCCGACAACCTCATCCGCGCGATCCTGTCACTCACCGTGGTCCAGTCGTCCACCTACGTGGTGCTGTTGGGGATCGGCTACAGCCGCGGTGGCTTCCCACCGTCTTCTTGATCTCCTCGATCCTGACCGGCGGCGCGGCGCTACGCGTGGCCGGCCGCGTGTTCCTCGGGCTGGGCGCGGCCGAGCGCCAGGACGACGTCCAGCTGGCGCGGATCGCCGAGGAGGAGGAGGACGAAGAGCGGACCTCACGCGACTGGACGCCGCCACTCATGTTGATCGTGCCGGCCGTGCTCCTGGCGGCGGCGATCGTGATCGGGCTGATCCCAGGTGCCGTGCCGGGGATGGAGACCGCCGCGGCGCATCTGGGCGACCATGCTGCCTACGCCCGCTGGGCGCTGCGCGACGCCGCGCCGCAGTTCAGCCCCGTCCAGCACAGCCATGTAGAGGGCTTCGACTACGTGTACGGGGCGGGCGGCACGCTCGGCGCGTTGGCCATCGCCGGGGTCACGCTGTTCGCCCCGACGCTGTACCGGCGCGTGCCGGCGGCGCTGCTGACGCCGGCGCGCCGCGCCGTGACCGCGTTGCGCCGGCTCCACAGCGGACACATCGGCGACTACATCGCGTGGTGGACGGCCGGCACGGCGATGCTGGGCGGAGCGTCTCTGATCCTGCTCTCGTGATGTTCGGATCGACAGCCCGGCACGCGCTGATCGCGCTGTTCGTCACGGCCGTCCTGGCCGGCTGCGGGGCCACGCCGCCCCAGGCTCCGCGCGCGCAGGCCAAGAAGCTGGGAGCTTCGACCGGCGACATCTCGACCGAGTGCGGGCTGACATACCAGGTCACGGCCTTCCCGGGCGATCACCGCAACGAGCTGGCCAGCCTCGAAACCCAGGCCAAGGCCAGCGTCCGCAGCCTCGCGTCGGTCTACGTCAAGAATCCAGCGTGGATCTACCAGGGAGAGACGGTCGGCCAGATCGTTACGGACGCCGTGGCCATGCTGCACGCGTGCGGCCTCAACGAAGCCGCGCGCACGCTCGAGCGCACGACCGGGCTAACGGCCGCCGCGGGCGCCGACCGTCGCCACGATCCGGTCGGCGCGGCCGACCATCGGGTCGATCATCGAAGGCAGGCTCTGCTCGAGGCTGCCCAGCAGATGCCACTCGTCGCCGTGACCGGTGACGAAGCCCCCGTCGGCCAGTCGGGCCAGGGCGTGCGAGACTGACGGCCGCTCGGCCCCGACCAGCTGGCCGAGCAGCTGGTGGGTGAGCGGGAGCGAGAGGTGCACGCCGCCCGGTTCGACCTTGCCCCACCGGCCCGCCAGATGCCACAGGAGCAGCGCCAGGCGGACCTCGAGGCGAGGCTGCGCGGCGATCGCCCGCTGGAGATCGAGGTTGATCACCCGACGTCCCGCCCGGCGCAGCAGAGCCTGGCCGATCTGAGGCCAGAACCGCACGCGCTTGGAGAACGCGCCGTCGAGCACGGCAAAGCGCATCGGAAGCAGCGCCCGCCAGTCCACCTGACACGCGAGGAGGCGCTCGGGGCCGCCCCACAGCGGCTGGAGCAGATCACCGCTCCCGATCAGCTCGCTGGCGATTCGGTCGCCCACTCGGGCGTTCAGCGCGAGCACGCCGTCGAGGACGACCAGGCCGGGACCTTCGCCCGCCTGTTCGAACCACGGCGCCAGATCCAGCGAACCGGCCTCGACGTCGAAGGTCAGGGCGGTGGCGGCCGCCCGCGCCACGCGGCGCGAGCCGGGATCGAGCTCGTCGGCCAGGTCGGGGTCGAGATCGAGCACGCACCGAGACGACGCTGAGCTGGCCAGCGTGCCGCTCGACCTCCGGGCTGAGCCTGCCTGGTCAACCCTCACCGGCACACCCTACCCGTAATTTGCCGTAATTAGGGTTACGTCACCTCGGTTACCATGGCGACTCGGGAACGGCGGGCCGGTGATATACCGGCCGACTCGGACACGACGACGCGGAGGACGACAGCGGGTGTGCCTGGCGATCCCAGGGCAGGTGGTGGAGTTCATCGACCCTGCCAACCACATCGCCAGGGTCGAGGTGGCGGGCGTCCGGCGCAACGTCAACCTCGGACTGCTGGTCGATGACGATGGGGGCCCGGGGCCGGGCGACTGGGTGCTGATCCACGTGGGATTCGCAATCTCCCAGATCGACGAGGATGAGGCGCGCGCCACCTGCGAGCTGCTCGAGGGCATGGGCCGCGAGTACGAGCAGGAGCTCGAGGAGCTGAAAGCGAGCGTGATCGAGTGAGTGGGTGTGACGGCGGCCACTGCATCACGTGCGGCGATGACGGCGTGGCGATGACCGTGCTCCGAGTCGATACCGGGCGAGGGCTTGCCCTCTGCTCGGACGAGAGCGGCGCGCGATCCAGCGTCGAGATCGCCCTGGTCGAGCCGGTCTCACCAGGGCAGCAGCTCCTGGTCCATGCCGGCACCGCGATCGCGACCCTGGCCGGGGACACTCCATGAGGTTCGTCGACGAGTTCCGCGATCCCAAGCTCGGCGAGGTGGTGGCGCACGAGATCCTCGCCCTCGTCGAGCCGGGACGGCACTACAAGTTCATGGAGGTGTGCGGCGGGCACACGCACTCGATCTACAAGTACGGGATCGACGACCTGCTGCCGGCCAACGTCGAGCTCGTGCACGGACCCGGGTGCCCGGTGTGCGTGATCCCCATGGGCCGGGTCGACGACGGGATCGCGCTGGCCCACCACGAGGGGGTGATCTTCACCTGCTTCGGCGACATGATGCGGATCCCGGGTTCGAAGGGCAGCCTGCTCGACGCCAAGGCGGCCGGCGCCGACGTCCGCATGGTGTACTCACCGCTCGACGCGCTGCGCATCGCCAAGCAGAACCCCGATCGCGAGGTCGTCTTCTTCGCCATCGGTTTCGAGACCACTGCCCCGTCCACGGCTTTGACGCTGAAGCGCACCCGCGCGGAAGGAGTCACGAACTTCTCGTGCATGTGCAGCCACGTGACGATCGTCCCGCCGCTGCGGGCGCTGCTGGAGTCGCCGGACCTGCGGCTGGACGGGTTCATCGGCCCTGGGCACGTCTCGACGATCGTCGGCGCTCGCCCGTTCGAGTTCATCCCCGCCACCTACGGGAGGCCGGTCGTGATCGCCGGGTTCGAGCCGCTCGACGTCCTCCAGGCGATCTCGATGATCCTGCGTCAGCTCGCTGCCGGACGCTGCGAGGTCGAGAACCAGTACACCCGGGTGGTCCCGTACGAGGGCAACCTGCGCGCGCTCGAAGTGATGGCCGAGGTGTTCGAGCTCCGCCCCCACTTCGAGTGGCGAGGTCTCGGGTTCATCTCGCACAGTGGCCTGAAGCTGTCTGACGCCTACGCCGACCTGGATGCCGAGCGGCGCTTCGACGTCCCGGGGGTGCGGGTGGCCGATCCCAAGGCGTGCCAGTGTGGCGAGGTGCTCAAGGGCGTGATCAAGCCCTGGGAGTGCAAGGTGTTCGGCACCGCGTGCACCCCGGAGCGGCCGATCGGCACCTGCATGGTCTCCTCCGAGGGCGCGTGCGCCGCCTACTACAACTTCGGCCGGTTTGCCCGCGAGCGGGAGGTTGTGTGATCACGCTCGGGCGGTACAGCGCGGGTTCAGCACCGGAGCGAGAGGTGCTGTAAGCGTGAGCACGCTCTCCGGGCGCGAGCAGAAGATCCTCGGGATCATCGAGACCGCACGGGGCAAGCGGGCCAAGTTCCGCGACGAGCAGATAACGATGGCCCACGGCGCCGGCGGCAAGGCGACCCAGAGCCTGATCGAGGGGATGTTCCTGCCGGCGCTGGGCGGCGAGACCCTGGCCGAGATGGGCGACGCTGGAACGTTCAAGCTCGACGGCCTGGGCCTCGCGCTGACCACCGACTCCTACGTGGTCAAGCCGCTGCGCTTCCCGGGCGGATCGATCGGCGAACTGGCCGTGAACGGCACCGTGAACGACCTGGCAGTGGCAGGCGCCCGGCCGCTGGCGCTGAGCTTGGCGCTGATCCTCGAAGAGGGGCTGTCCGCCGACACGCTGCGGGCCGAGGTGGCCGCGGTCGCCCACGCCGCCACCGAAGCCGGGGTCCAGATCATGGCCGGTGACACCAAGGTGGTGGAGCGCGGTCACGCCGACGGGATGTACATCTGCACCGCCGGCGTCGGTCGGCTCGACTCGCGGGCGTCGCTCTCCCCGGGGGCAATCGAGCCCGGCGATCGGATCCTGCTCTCGGGGAGCATCGGCGAGCACGGGACGGCGATCATGCTGGCTCGCAACGAGTTCGAGCTGGATGCGAGCATCGAATCCGACACGCGCTCGCTGTGGCCCGCTGTGGACGCCCTGCTCGAGGCCGCCGGACCCCGGTTGCGGTGCCTGCGCGACGCCACCCGCGGCGGCGTCGCGTCCGTGCTGAACGAGCTCGCACGGGCGTCGGGCGTGTCGATGCTCGTACGGGAGGATGCGATCCCCGTCCAGCCGGCGGTGGCCGGCGCGGCCGAGATCCTCGGGATCGACCCGATGTACGTGGCCAACGAGGGCAAGCTGGTCGCCTTCGTTGCGCCGGACGGGGCCGACGAGGCGCTGGCCGCGCTGCGCAGTGTGCCCGGCTGCGAGGGGGCGGCCGAGATCGGCGAGGTCAAGACCGAGCCGCCGGGGATGGTCCTGGTGCAGACCGGCTTCGGGGGGCGCCGGGTGATGGACCAGTTGGTGGGTGATCCGCTCCCGAGGATCTGTTGATGCACGAGCTGTCGATCGCGCAGGCGGTAGTCGCGATCGCGTCCCGGCATGCGGCCGGGCGCAAGGTTCACCGGGTCGAGCTGAAGGTGGGGCATCTCCGACAGGTGGTGCCCTCGGCGCTCGAGTTCGCCTTTGAGCTGGTCACCGACGGCACCGAACTCGAGGGGGCGGAGCTGGTGATCGAGGAGGTCCCGGCTCGGGGGCGCTGCCCCGCCTGCGGCGCCGAAACGACGATGTCGGCGTTCCCGCTCTGCTGCGAACGCTGCGGCGGACTGGATCTGGAGCTGCTGGCCGGCGAGGAGCTGCTGGTCGACGCGCTCGAGGTGGACGAGGTTGAGATGACGACCGGAGGGATTGCCCATGGCGGTTGACGAAGTGCACATTCTGTGGATCTCGGAAGGGTTGAGCTGCGACGGCGACTCGGTGTCGGTCACCGCCGCGGGTCAGCCGGCCCTCGAGGACGTGGTCCTGGGGGCGATTCCGGGGCTACCAAAGGTCCATCTTCACAACAAGGTGCTCTCGCCGACCCTGGGCGGCGAGGAGTTCCTGGCACCGTTCCGCGCCGCCGCCCGCGGTGAGCTCGACGCGGCGTTCGTGCTGGTCATCGAGGGCTCGATCCCCAACGAACAGATCAGCGGAGAGGGCTACTGGACATCGTTCGGCAACGACGAGGCGACCGGCGAGCCGCTTACGTTGAACTGGTGGCTCGACCAGCTCGCGCCGAAGGCATGGGGGGTGGTGGCGGTGGGCACCTGCGCCACCTACGGCGGGATCCACGCGATGGCCGGAAACCCAACCGGCTGCATGGGACTGGCCGACTACCTGGGCTGGGATTTCCGCTCGGCCGGCGGACTGCCCATCGTGAACGTTCCCGGCTGCCCGGTGCAGCCCGAGAACTTCATGGAGACGCTGATCTGGCTGCTCTACCAGGCGGCTGGGCTGGCTCCCACGATCCCGCTGGACGAAGCGCTGCGGCCGCAGTGGATCTTCGGCAAGACCGTGCACGAGGGGTGCGATCGCGCCGGCTACTACGAGCAGGGCGACTTCGCGCTGGACTACAACTCGCCCAAGTGCCAGGTGAAGATCGGCTGCTGGGGGCCGGTGGTCAACTGCAACGTCCCCAAGCGGGGATGGATGGCCGGCATCGGCGGCTGCCCCAACGTGGGCGGCATCTGCATTGGCTGCACGATGCCCGGCTTCCCCGACAAGTTCATGCCGTTCATGGACGCGCCGCCCGGCGGCGGCCTGTCGTCGACGATCAGCGGCACCTACGGCCCGGTCATGCGCAAGCTGCGCGCGATCACCAACACGACGATGAACCAGGAGCCCAAGTGGCGTCACAACAAGCCGGAGCTGACCACCGGCTACAACCCGCGGTGGCGGGCGTGACGCCCCCGGCGCTCAGCGAGAGGAGCACGAAATGGCGGTAAGGGAGAGCGTGCGGCCGGAGGCGGGTCGGCTGGTCGACATGGCCTGGGACCCGATCACCCGGATCGTCGGCAACCTCGGCATCTACACGAAGATCGACTTCGACAACCGCGAGGTCGTCTCGTGCAAGAGCACCTCCTCGCTGTTCCGTGGCTACAGCGTGTTCATGAAGGGCAAGGACCCGCGGGACGCTCACTTCATCACCAGCCGTATCTGCGGGATCTGCGGTGACAACCACGCGGTGTGCTCGTGCTACGCACAGCAGATGGCATACGGGGTCAAGCCGCCACCGCTGGGCGAGTGGATCGTCAACCTGGGCGAGGCGGCCGAGTACATCTTCGACCACATCATCTTCCAGGACAACCTGGTGTTCGTGGACTTCTGCGAGCAGATGGTCAAGGAGACCAATCCGAGCCTGCTGTCCAAAGCCGAGACCACGGACGCCCGGCACGCCGACCTCCACGGCTTCCGCACGATCGCCGACATCATGCGCTCCTACAACCCGTTCACCGGCGAGACCTACAAGGAAGCGCTGCTGATGAGCCGGATCGGGCGGGAGATGATCTGCCTGATGGAGGGACGCCACGTACACCCCTCGACCGTCTATCCGGGCGGCGTGGGGACGGTGGCCACTCCGACCCTGTTCACCGACTACCTGAGCCGGCTCCTGCGCTGCCTGGACTTCATCAAGAAGGCCGTGGCGATGAACGACGACGTGTTCGACTTCTTCTACGAGGCGCTGCCGGGCTACGAGGAGGTCGGCCGGCGGCGGATCCTCCTGGGCTGCTGGGGCGCCTGGAACAACCCCGACTACGTCGACTACACGTACCGCAACATGGACAACTGGGGCAACGAGATGTTCGTCACCCCCGGCGTCGTGGTCGACGGCGAGTTGGTGACGACGAATCTGGTCGACATCAACCTCGGCATCAGGATTCTGCTCGGCTCCTCTTACTACGAGGACTGGGCGAACGAGGAGACGTTCGTGCCGAAGGATCCGCTCGGCAACCCGGTCGACAAGCGCCACCCCTGGAACCAGACGACGCTGCCCAGGCCACAGAAGCGCGATCTGGAGGGCGGCAACTACTCCTGGGTGATGAGCCCCCGCTGGTACGACAAGCGAACCGAGCAGCATCTAGCGCTCGATACCGGTGGTGGCGCGCTGGCCCGGTTGTGGGCCACCGCGCTGGCGGGCAAGGTCGATACCCCGTACGTCAAGGCGACCGGCAACTCGGTGCTGATGAACCTGCCGAAGACGCCGAACACGGCGGAGCAGACGCTCGAGTGGAAGATCCCCCAGTGGTCCAACGCGATCGAGCGCGACCGGGCCCGGATCTACTTCGTGGCCTACGCGGCGGGCATGGCCTTCTACTTCCTCGACCGGGCGATGACCGAGCTGCGCGCGGGCCGCACCAAGGTGTTCGAGAACTTCGACGTCCCCGACGAGGCGATCGGATGCGGTTTCCACGAGGCGGTCCGAGGTGTGCTCTCGCACCATCTGGTCATCCGCGACGGCAAGATCGCCAACTACCACCCGTACCCGCCGACGCCGTGGAACGGTAGCCCGACCGACTCGTTCGGTACGCCCGGGCCATATGAGGACGCGGTCATGGGGCAGCCGATCTTCGAGGAGAACGATCAGGACGGCTTCCGCGGGATCGACATCATGCGCGCGGTTCGCTCATTCGATCCCTGCCTGCCCTGCGGGGTGCACATGTATCTGGGGAAGGGCAAGACATTGCGGACCGTCCACTCGCCGATGTTCGGCGAACACGGCCTGGGATAACCGATGGGCGCCGCCACCGCGCAAACACTGGTGAGCGAGGTCGAGCGGCTGCTTGCCGATCTGGAGGCGCTGCCCGACCCACTCGCCCGCCAGACCGCAGCCGCGGCTGTGCAGGGCCTGGTCGAGCTGTACGGGGCCGGCCTAGAGCGGATCGTCGAGGAGATCGCGGCGCGCGACGACGGTGAGCTCGCGACGGCGCTGGCCGGCGACGAGCTGGTGGCGCACCTCCTGCTTCTCCATGGACTGCATCCGGTGCCGCTCGAGGCGCGGGTGCGCGCGGCGCTCGACTCGGTGCGGCCCTACCTGGAGTCGCACGGCGGCAGCGTGGAGCTGGCGGAGATCGACGGCGCAGCGGTGCGGCTGCGCCTTCAGGGAAGCTGCAGCGGCTGCCCGTCGTCGAGCATGACCCTGAAGCTGGCGATCGAGCAGGCCATCCAGAAGAGCGCGCCCGAGATCGAGGAGGTGGTCGCGACCGAGGATGCGACCGAGCCGCTGCTCCAGATCGAAGTCTCACCGCCGGCAACCGGGGGCGTCTGGGAGATGGCCGGCGGGCTCCCCGAGCTCGCCTCGCGCCCATTGCTGGTCAAGGAGGTGGCGGGCTCGCCACTGGTGTTCCTCAGGCTCGGCGGGCGCCTCTACAGCTACCGCTCGCGCTGCCCGGCATGCACGCAATCGCTGGCCCACGCCGCGCTGGAAGGCGCGGAGCTGATCTGCCTGGGTTGCGGGGAGCGCTACGACGCGATGCGTGCGGGGCGCGGCCTCAATCGGCCTCAGCTGCACCTGGAGCCGGTGCCGCTGCTCGAGGGACAAGACGGACTGGTGCGAGTTGCCCTCCCGGTCGCCGTCTAGCCTGGCCTCGCCGCGGCTGAGAGCGCTCGCCGCCGGCCGGAGCTCGGCGGCGTCGCCGGCCGCGGGCGACCCGCCGGAGCGTTGTGAGCTGTGCGGAGCATCGCTGAGCGGGCCGCACCGCCACCTGGCCGACCTCGACTCCCAGCAGCTTCTCTGCGCATGCCGCCCCTGCTCGCTGCTGTTCGATCGCCGTGGGGCCGGCGGCGGCCACCTTCGCCTCGTGCCCGAGCGCCGGGTGCGTCTGGACCGCTTCGAGCTGAGCCCGGCCGCCTGGGAGGAGCTGAGGATCCCGGTCGACATGGCGTTCTTCTTCCGCAGCTCCCGGGCCGGCCGCGTCCTCGCGTTCTATCCCAGCCCGATGGGGGCAACCGAATCCCGCCTTGATTTGTCGAGCTGGGCTGAGCTCGAGCGTGCCAATCCGATCCTCCAGGCGATCGAGGACGACGTCGAGGCCCTGCTCGTGAACCGCGCCCGGGGTGCGAAACGGCAGTGGCTGGTTCCGATCGACGACTGCTACCGACTGGTCGCGCTGATCCGGACCCGCTGGCGGGGCTTCACCGGCGGCAACGAGGTGTGGGCGGCGATCGACTCGTTCTTCGCCGAGCTCGACCGCCGCGCCCGGCCTCAGGAAACAGACCCTCTCACAACAAGGAGACCGCATGGCCAAGATCAAGCTCGGCCTGCCTCGAGTGACGCCTGATCTGCCCTCGCACGTTCCGGGCATCAACCAGGGAAACGCTCGCGGCAACTACGACAAGATGTCCGGGCACAAGCCGGACGGAACGTCGACGGCCGCGCGCTCGACCGGGATCAACCCGAAGGCGCACGAACCGATCGACCCCAGCATGCCGAACCTCTCGCCCAGCTAGGCGCGTGTCTGCCGTCCCCAATCCGATCGACCTCGCCAGCCCCGCCGCGCCGGAGCTTCGCTTCGCCGTCGCGGCGGCGCAGCCGCTCGAGTATGCGGCCGTGCCCACGCTGAAGTTCGCGCTGGAGATCGAGGCCCCGGGTGGGGCGCCGATCCGCTCGCTGCTGCTCGACGTGCAGATCCAGATCGCCGCGCGCCGGCGCGGCTACGGACGAGAGGCCCAGGAGCGGCTGCTCGAGCTGTTCGGGACTCCAGAGCGATGGTCGAGCACGCTGCGGACGCTGCCTTGGCTGCGGACCACACTGGTCGTCCCGGCGTTCGCCGGGACGACGACCACGGACCTGACCGTCGGCTGCACCTACGACCTCGAGGTGACCGCCGCGCGCTATCTCGCCGCGCTCGACGGCGGCGAGGTCCCCCTGGAGTTCCTCCTCAGCGGCTCGGTGTTCTACGCCGCGCCGGACGGACGGCTGCAGGTCGCCCGGATCCCCTGGGACCACGAGGTCACCTACGCCATGCCGGTGTCGGTGTGGCGGCAGACCATGGACGCCCACTTCGCGCGCACTGCGTGGCTGCGGCTGAACCGTGAGAGCTACGACCGTCTGTGCGCCTACAAAGCCAGCCACGCGTTCGCGACCTGGGACGCGACGATCTCGGCGCTGCTGGACGCCCGGAGCGAATCGGCGTGACCGCCACGGATCCGGTGCGGGCGATCGCCGACGCGGTCCTCTACGAGGGTTACATCCTGTGGCCATACCGCCGCTCAGCGCTCAAGAACCAGCGCCGCTTCAACTTCGGCGGGGTGTTCCCACCGGCGCACGCGGGGCTCCATCCCGACGACCCGGACACGATGTGCGCCGAGGTGCTGCTGCGCGGCGACCCCGAGGTCGACGTCACGGTGCGATTCCTGCAGATCGTGCAGCGGACCGTGCTCGGTCCCGACGGCGAGCCGGTCGACGAACGCGTCGTCGACGGCGTGCGCTACCTGTCCTGGGAGGAGGCGGTCGAACGCGAGGTCGCGGCGCCGGGACCGCTCGCCGTCGCGCCTGGCGTCGAAACCGAGCGCGGGTTCCTCCTCCGCGCCTGGGAGCGCTTGGAAGGGCAGGTCGATCTCGTCACCCAACCAACCGGGCGCGGCGGGGTACACCGGCTCGCCGTCACCGTCCGCAACCTGACGCCGTTCGATGCAAGCGCGTCGCGCCAGGATGCGCTCAAGCGCACGTTCTGCGCGACGCACATGCTGCTGCGGGCCGGCCGCGGCGGCGCGTTCGTGTCGCTGACCGATCCGCCGGAAGACCTGACGGCGGAGGCGGCGGCCTGCCGCAACGGCGGCTGCTGGCCGGTCCTGGTCGGTGGGAAATCGGCTGGCGCCGATTTCCTTGCGAGTTCGCCTGGCGGTGAACTCGAGGCTCTGCGTTTCTCCGACACGATGCTGGCCTCACCGATCATCCTCGAGGACCATCCGCGGATCGCCCCCGAGAGCCCGGGCGACATGTTCGACGGCGGCGAGATCGACCAGCTGCTGGTGCTGAACATCCTCGCCCTGACCGACGAGGAGCAGGCCGAAATGGCGGCCTCGGATCCCCGTGCGGCGGAGATCCTGAGACGCGTACAGGGACTCGGTCCCGAGCAGCTGATGGCCCTGCACGGAAGGACGTCGCTGCGATGAGCGGCTACTGGGAGGAGCTCGAGCGCCCCGGCCCGGACGTGGTGGCGGTGGCCGGCGGCGAACTCCGCGCCGGCAGCCGCGTGCGACTGCAGCCCGCGCCGGGCGGCGACGTGTTCGACGTGGTCCTGGCCGGCCGCACTGCGGTGATCGAGGCGATCGAGGAGGATCTCGACGGTCAGATCAAGCTGGCCGTGGTGGTCGAGGACGATCCCGGCCGCGATCTGGGCTTCGCGCGCCAACCGGGGCACCGCTTCTTCTTCTCGGTGGACGAGGTGGAAGCGTTGCCTGAACAAGCCGCGGCGGGCCTGCGGATATTGTTGGCGGGCATTGGCAACGTGTTCCTCGGCGACGACGGATTCGGTGTGGCCCTGGCCGACCGGCTCGCCCGGCACGACCTGCCCGCCGGCGTCGAGGTGCGCGACTTCGGGATCCGCGGTATGGACCTGGCCTTCGCGATGCAGGACGGCTACGACGCGGTCGTCCTGCTCGACGCGACTGCACGTGGGGAGCCGGCGGGCACGTTGTACGTGATCGAGGTCGATCCCGCGGAGGCCGATGTCGCGGTCGACGCCCATGGCATGGACCCAGTCAAAGTACTCGGGCTGGTACGGGCGCTCGGAGGTGCTCCGCCGCGCACCTTCGTCCTCGGTTGCGAACCACAGTCGCCCCCGACCCCAGAGGGCGAGGATCTCATCGTCCAGCTTTCTGAGCCGGTACGGGCCGCGCTTGAACCGGCCATCCACCTCGTCAAGTCGTTGCTCCACGAAATGTATTTGCAACAGGAGGTTCGGACATGACCTACATCCGCGTCCCCGTCCCGCTCGTGATCGCAGCGCTGCTGGCGATGGTGCTGGCCGCAATCGGCGCGCAGGTGCCCGAGATCCAGCGGTACCTGAAGGTCAAGGCGATGTGATGCACCGAACCAAGGTCAAGATCGTCGAGCACGCGCTCGACGCCAACAACACGATCGCCCGGGCCAACCGCGAGGACTTCGACCGGCACGGCGTGACCGTGGTGAACCTGATGAGCGCGCCGGGGGCGGGCAAGACCTCGTTGCTCGAGCGGGCTCTGGCCGAGCCGCTCGGTGGCGCTCGCGTCGGCGTGCTCGAGGGCGACGTCCAGGGCTCCTACGACTCCGACCGGCTGGCGGCGCTGCACGTCCCGGTCGCGCAGCTCAACACCGATCCGGGCTTCGGCGGCGAATGCCACCTCGACGCGAACATGGTTCGCTCGGCCCTTCCGGCGCTGCCGCTGGACGAGATCGACCTGCTCGTCATCGAGAACGTCGGCAACCTGGTCTGTCCGGCCGAGTTCCGCGTGGGGGAGGACGTGCGGGCGATGGTCTGCTCGGTCACCGAGGGCGAGGACAAGCCGATGAAGTACCCGCTCATGTTCCGCTCCTGCGAGCTTGTGCTGATCAACAAGATCGACCTGCTCCCGCACCTGGACTTCGATCTGGAGCGTTTCCTCCATTACCTCGACCAGGTGAATCCGGGCGTCCAGCGGATGCTGGTCAGCGCGCGCACAGGGGAAGGCGTGGCGACGTGGCGGGAGTGGCTGGCCGCCGTGGCCCAGCGGGAGGCGGCGCTGCTGTGAGGCGAGCGCCGGGCGAGGCGGCCGAGGCTCGCCTGCACGCCCTGGCCGAGGAGCGCACGGAGGCGAACCGCCGCTTCTTTGCGGCCGAGGCCGAGCGGCTGGCCCGCCTCTGCCATCGCATGGCGGAGCGCTTTGCGCGGGGAGGGCGGCTGATCGCGCTGGCGGCCTCCCCGGCCGCGCGCTCGGATGCGCGGCACGTGGCGGTCGAGTTCGTGCACCCCGTGATCGTGGGCAAGCGGGCGTTGCCCGCGTTGGCCCTGGCGTCTGACCGCGACGACCTGCTCGAGCAGTCCGCGCTCCTTGCCGCGCCTGAGGACATCGCGATCGCCTTCGGGACCGAGGACGACGGCGGGACGGCCGCCCGAGCGCTCCAGGCGGCTCGCGCGCGGGGCTGCCTGACCATCGCCTTCTCGCCGGCCGGCGCGGAGTGGGAGCTCGAGCCGCCGGCAGTCGACCGCCACGTCCGCCAGGAGCTGGTCGAGACGCTCTACCACGTGCTGTGGGAGCTCGTGCATGTCTTCTTCGAGCACCGGGGGCTGCTGGAGGGCAGGACGAGCCGGCCCACGCACGACGCCGGCGCCTCGAGCTTTCTCTACCCGTTCCTGGCCGAACAGGAGGACGACCTCGAGCGCGTCCTCGAGGATGTGGCGCGCTCGGTGCTGGCCAAGAGCGACGACGTCGGCGCGCTGCGCGAGCAGACGCTGGGCGACAACGCGGCCGCGCTCCTCGCCGCGGCCGAGATGTTGCGCGCCGCGCTGCACTCCGGCGGGACGCTGCTGGCGCTCGGCAACGGAGGCTCCGCCACTGACGCCATGGACGTGGTGGCCGATTTCCGGCACCCAGGGGGCGGGGGCGGGCCCGAGATCCCGGTCTGGCGGAGCTGGCCCGCCATCGACCTGACCGAGGACCCCGCGATCCTCACCGCGATCGCCAACGACATCGGCACCGAGGCGATCTTCTCGCGGCAGGTCATCGCGTACGGCCGGCCGGGCGACGTGCTGCTTGCGGTCTCGACTTCGGGCAGCTCGGCCAACGTGATCGAGGCGCTCGACCAGGCCCGCCGGCAGGGGCTCGGCACGATCGCCATGGTGGGCTACGACGGCGGCCGGATCGCGGACGAGGGGCTGGCCGACCACGTCGTCGTCACCCGATCCGAGCACATCCCCCGCATCCAGGAGGCGCAGGCCAGCGCCTATCACGTGCTCCGGGCGCTGGTCGACGACGGAGCCCCGTGAGCACGGTGCTGAGGGGGCGGCGGCGGACCCGGGTCCGCGTCGAGGGCACCGTGCAGGGGGTGGGCTTTCGCCCGTTCGTCTACCGGCTGGCCCATGAGCTGGACCTGGCGGGCTACGTGCTCAACGACGAGCGCGGCGTGCTGCTCGAGGTCGAGGGCGGCGAGTCCGAGGTGGCCGCGTTCCTGCGCCGGCTGCGCGCCGAGGCGCCGCCTCTGGCCGTGCTCGAACGGCTCGTGTGCGAGGAGCGCCAGCCGCTGCTCGGGCCCGGCTCCTTCGCCTTCGAGATCCGCCCGAGCGTCCACGGCGGCCCCGCCGACGCCCGCGTCAGTCCCGACACCGCCACCTGCGATGACTGCCTGCGCGAGTTGTTCGATCCCGCCGACCGTCGCTTTCGCTATCCGTTCATCAACTGCACGAATTGCGGGCCACGCTTCACGATCGTGCGCGGAGTTCCCTATGACAGGGCGCTGACCACAATGGCGGATTTCGCGATGTGCCGGCGCTGCCAGGCTGAGTACGACGACCCCCGGGACCGGCGCTTCCACGCCCAGCCGAATGCCTGCCCGGTCTGCGGACCGTCTGTCTCGCTGCTCGACGTCGACGGAGGGGCGATCGGAGGCGAGCCTGTCCAGGCTGTCGCGGCGCTGTTGCGAGGCGGCCGTATCGTCGCGGTCAAGGGGCTCGGCGGCTATCACCTGGCCTGCGGGGCCGACCATGATGCCGCGGTGGCCGAGCTGCGGGCGCGCAAGCACCGAGAGGACAAGCCGTTCGCGCTGATGGTCAGCGGGCTCGCGGACGCCGCTCGGCTCGTCCACCTGGGCGAGGCCGAGCGCCGGCTCCTGGCCTCGCCCGCGCGGCCCATCGTCCTCGCCCCGCGCCGGCACGGGGTTCGCGTGGCGCCGGCGGTCGCGCCGGGGGCACCCGAACTCGGCGTGATGCTGCCCTACACGCCGCTCCACCATCTGCTGCTGATTGACATCGGAAGTCCGCTGGTGATGACCAGCGGCAACGTCTCCGACGAGCCGATCGCCTACCGCGACGAGGATGCGCGCGCGCGCCTGGCCGGCATCGCGGACGCGTTCCTGGTCAACGATCGCCCGATCGAGACCCGCACCGACGATTCGGTGGTCCGGGTGCGCAGCGGGCGGACCGCGGTCCTGCGCCGCTCGCGCGGCTACGTCCCGGCGAGCCTGCCGCTCCCGGCGGGCGGGACGCCCGCACCCCTGCTGGCCTGTGGTGCCGAGCTCAAGCACACTTTCTGCCTGGCCAAAGGTGCTCGGGCCTGGATCTCCCACCACATCGGCGACCTCGAGAACTTCGAGACGTGGGACTCGTTCACCGCCGGCGTCGAGCATTTCCAGCGCCTGTTCGACGTGCGGCCCGAGGTGGTGGCGTACGACCTGCACCCGGAGTACCTGTCGACCAAGTACGCGCTCGAGCGCGACGGCGTGGAGCTGATCGGCGTACAGCACCACCACGCGCACCTGGCCGCCTGCCTGGCCGAGCACGGCGAGACGGGACCCGCGGTGGGCGCCATCTTCGACGGCACCGGCTACGGCACGGACGGCACGATCTGGGGCGGCGAGATCCTGTTCGGCTCGGTCCGCGACTTCGCGCGCGCCGGGCACCTCGTGCCCGTCCGGCTGCCCGGAGGAGCCCGGGCGGTGCGGGAGCCGTGGCGGATGGCCTGCGCCTGGCTCATGGCCAGTGGGATCGAGCCGCCGGCGGCCTGGCAACCGATCGCTGAGCTGGTCCGCTCCGGCCTCGCCTCGCCGTGGACGACGAGCGTGGGGCGGCTGTTCGACGCCGTGGCGGCCCTTGCCGGCGTCCGGACGACGATCAACTACGAAGGCCAGGCAGCGATCGAGCTCGAGGCGTGCTGCGATCCGTCGGAGACCGGCTGCTACCCGATCGACCTGGACGGCTGCATGATCGACCCGCGTGAGACCATCAGGGCGATCGCCACCGACGTCCGCTCCGGGGTCCCGGCCGGCGTGATCGCCGCCCGCTTCCACGCGGCGATCGCGCACGCGACGATCCGGGCTTGCATAGACGCCGCTGCCGAGCACAAGACCGACGTCGTCGTGCTGTCCGGCGGGGTGTTCGCGAACCGACGGCTGCTCGCCGAGACCGAGGCCGGCCTCACCGGCGCCGGGCTGCGCGTCCTCACCCCCGAGCGGCTCCCGGCCGGCGACGGTGGCATCTCGTACGGCCAGGCCGCCGTGGCCGCGGCGCGCTCAGGAGTCCCAGCCGGGCGCGGGACCCTCTGATTGCGGTTCGACCGGCGGTTCCACCACGGGCAGTCCGAGCGCCGCGCGCACCTCAGCCATCTGCGCGCTGAGCGCTTCGACTCGGGCGATGAGGGCGTCCAGCGCCCGGCCGAAAATCAGGTCCCGCTGGTAGGCATCCGTCGCCTCATCGTCGAGCTTCTCGCGGAGGCGCAGCTCCGAGAACGAGCCGGGCATGTTCCACCGTGAGTGAATCCCCCATCGGCGGGATTGTCCCACTGCAGGCCGGATCCGGCGCCGTTCGCCGGCACCCGTGCGATTGGAAGCCCGACGTTGCGGTTCAGCGCAGCAGTGACTGATCGAGCCGCTCGCACAGCTCCATGACCGACTCGAAAACGGCGGCTGCGCCCGCCGCCTGAAGCTCCTCGGCGCCGAACCCGCCGGTGCGAACCGCCACGGTCTGCACGCCGGCCTTGCCCGCGGCCTCCACGTCCCACGTGGTGTCGCCCACCATTACGGCATCCTCGGGCGATCCGTCGACTCGCTCCAGGGCTGAGCTGACCAGATCGGGCGCCGGCTTGGTCGATTCGACGTCGGCTGAAGTGGTCCACGCGTCCGCCAGCTCGCGGGCGTCGAGCAGATCGAGGTAGTGGTCGACCTCGTCGGCCTTGGCCGAGCTGGCCAGCACCACCGTGTGGCCGCGCTGCTTGAGCTGCTCGATCAGCTCGCGGGAGCCATCCATCGGCGCCACCTCGTCGATGAGCTGGAAGTACAGCGTCTTCTCGGCGGCACGGATCTCGTCGCCCTTGTCCCGCTCGGTCCGCTCGTCGGTCAGCGCGCCCACCAATTGGTCGCCTCCCATCCCGATGTGGCGGTGGATGCGCCAGATCGGCAGCACGATCTCGTGCTGGCGAAATGCCCGGTACCAGGCGAGTGCGTGCTGGTAGTTGGTGTCGACGAGCGTCCCGTCGATGTCGAGGATGGCCACGGTCATAGGCCCGCTCCTTCTACCCCATGGTCCCGCGACGGAACCGCTCCGGCCGCCAGGCGCGCCATTTCGCTCGGTGGCGTCAGTCGCGCCGGCGAGGAGTCAGCCGCGGCCAGCGCGGCGATCCGCTCGAGGTCGATCGCGGTCGCCGAGCCGGCCACGATCGTGTTGCCGGCGCGACCGCCGAGCGTCCACACCTCGCCGTAGGCGGTCCCGAATGCCGCGGCGATTGCGCGCACCTGGCGCGCGGCGCGGTCGTCGAGGACGTTGATCAGAGCCAGGGGCGCTACCCGCGCGAACTCGCCTGCGGCCTCGGCGGTGATCAGGCGCCCCGGCACGGCGGCGGCCACGAATGCGTCGATCGCCACCGCGTCCCAGCTCTCGTCCGGCTGGCGCGCCAGGAACGCTCGCCCCTCCGCGCATCGCACCCGCAGCCCGGGCGCGCGCCGCAGACCGAAGTGTTCGCGCGCGAAAGCAAGGACCGCCGGGTCGAGTTCGCACACCTCCTGACGGCTGCGCGGATCCTCCGCCGCCAGCGCCCGCGCCAGCGCACACGCGCCGCCACCGATGTGCAGGACGCGCCGGGCGCGCGCCACACGCAGGACGATCCGCATCCAGCGCATGTAGTCGAACTCGAGATGAGCGGGGTCGGCGAGATCGACGTACGAGGCGTCCATCCCGGCCTGGCGCAGGAGCCGACCCGACGGTCGCAGCGGGTCGCGTTCGGCGATCAGCTCGCCGTGTACGGCGATCGTGATAGGTAGCGAGCGCACCCGCGGCACGTCAACACAGGCTGCCACGGCGTCCGCCGCAGGCACGCCTAGGCTCCTGCGCGACATGTCCTCGAGTCCGCGCAAGCTGAGCCTGACCGCCGCCCGGCGGATCGCGCTGGCCGCACAGGGATTCGGCGCTCCGCGGCCGTCCCGACCGCCGGGCGCGAACCGGATCGCGAAGCTGATCGACCAGCTCGGGGTGCTCCAGCTCGATTCGGTCAACGTCTTCCTGCGCGCCCACTACATGCCGATTTTCTCGCGGCTCGGGCCATATGACCGCTCGAAGCTGGATCGCATCGCCGGCCACGGCGAGGGTCCGATCGACCGCCGGCTGCTCGAATACTGGGCCCACGAGGCGTCACTCGTCCCGCTCGGCATCCACCCGCTGCTGCGCTGGCGGATGGCCGACGTCGACCGCGAGGCCTGGGGATCGATTTCTCGGGTGGCCCGTGAGCGCCCTGAGCTGGTCGCCGAGACGCTCGAGCTGGTGGCCGAGCGGGGGCCGATCCGGGCGCGCGACACCGGCGCGGTTCGCTCGAAGCCCCGTCCGGGCCATATGTGGAACTGGCACGAGGGGAAGGTGGCGCTCGAACATCTCTTCTTTACCGGCCGCGTGGCGGCGGCCCGACGGGTCAACTTCGAGCGCCTGTACGACCTGGCCGAGCGGGTGCTCCCGGGCGAGATCCTTGCGCGGCCGACCCCGGAAGCCGCCGACGCGCAGCGAGAGCTGGTACGGATCGCCGCTCGTGCGCTCGGCGTGGCCACCGAGCCGGATCTCGGGGACTACTTCCGGCTCCCGCGCCGGGACTCCAAGGCGCGCGTCGCCGAGCTGGTGCAGGCGGGCGAGCTGACGCCGGTCGAGGTCGAGGGCTGGAGGGCGCCGGGTTATCTCTGGCCGGAGGCGCGGCGACCGCGCCGGCTCCACGCCCGCGCGCTGCTCTCGCCCTTCGACTCGTTGATCTGGTTTCGCCAGCGCACGGAGCGCCTGTTCGGCTTCCACTACCGCATCGAGATCTACACCCCCGCCGCCCAGCGCGTGTACGGCTACTACGTGCTGCCGTTCCTGCTGGGCGAGAGGCTGGTGGGCCGGGTCGATCTCAAGACCGACCGGGCCGGTGGCGCCCTGCGCGTGCAGGGCGCGTTCTCAGAGCCGGACGTGGACCGGGGCGAGGTGGCCGCCGAACTCGCCGAGGAGCTTGAGATCGTTGCGAGCTGGCTCGATCTCGACGATGTGGTGGTCGTCCCGCGCGGGGATCTTTCCAGCGCGCTGGCTGCCGAAGTCGGTTGAACGCGTGTTCTTGGCCGATACAGGGCAGCCTTGTGCAGATGTCCGAATCTCGGGTCACCCCCGGCGTCATCTACAAGGCGATTCTGCTCGCGTTCGCGCTGGTCATCGGCGCGATGATCTTCCAGGCGCTCTCGAGCCTCGTCCTTGGCGTGCTGATCGTGGTGATCATCGCCACTCCGCTGGCCGCCTTCGCGGACCTCCTCCAGCGCTGGCGCTGCCCGCGGGCGATCGGGGCGACGCTCGGGCTGCTGATCGGCGTGGGCGCGGTCGCCGGGCTGGTGGCGCTGATCGTCCCTGTTTTCACCCGCGAGGTGGACCACTTCGCCCGGCAGCTGCCGCAGATCAGCGATTCGCTCACCCGCCGGCTGGGACGCCTGACGGGCTCCTCCCCGGCGCACATCACAAGCCAGATCCAGCATTTCGTCAACGGCTACACGCACAACCCATCCAAGCTGCTCGGCCCCGTCGCATCGGTCGGCGCGAGCGTCGCCGCCGGCGTCGCCGCGATCATCGTGGTCCTGCTCACCTCGCTCTACACGGCGATTCACCCCGAGCCGCTCGTGAACGGGCTGATCCGCCTGTCCCCGGTACCCCGCCGCCAGCACGTCCACCACATCCTGATGCGCCTGCGCACGGCCTACCTGGCCTGGCTGCGTGGCCTGTTCGTCGGCATGCTCGTGCTCGGCGGGCTCACCTACATCGGCCTCCTGATCGTCGGCCTCAACTTCGCCGCGTTCTTCGCCGTGTTCACCGCCGTCGCCATGATCGTCCCGTACTTCGGCGCGCTGGCCAGCTCGATTCCCCCGATCCTCTACGCGCTGACGATCTCGCCCCAGAAGGCGATCCTCGTCGCGATCATCTACATCGGCGCCCACCAGCTCGAGAGCAACATCATCCAGCCGCTGGTGGTCGCGCGGACGGTCAAGCTGCACCCGGCGGTGGTGGCGATCGGGGTGGTGGCCGTCGACCAGCTGTTCGGCTTCATCGGGCTGCTGATCGCCGTGCCGATCATCGCCACCGCGACCATCCTGGCCGACGAGCTGTGGGTCAAGCCGCTCGAGCGCGGCGACGGCCGCGCGCCGGTCGGACAGATCCGGCGCTCGGCCGCGTAGGGGTCATGGTCCCGCCTTAACCGGCGGCGCAGGGTGGATTAGCTGACGTGTGCCGGACGGGCGTGACGGGTAGCCCGCGGGCATGGCAGACACCGATCCCGGCAAGCTGGCAGACGAGCTCGAGGACGAGGCCGACGACCTCGAGCAGCGCAGCCGGAAACTGGCAGAACAGACCGACGAGGCTGCCCAGGACTGGGAGCGCAAGCGCTCGGACCCGAGCGTGCCGGGCGCCCCGGAGCCGGTCGAGGGCGAAGAGAAGGCTCCGCCCACCGACGAGCCCTAGGGTGTGCTGAAGAAGGCCCGTATTTCGGGCTTTTTTCAGCACAGCCCAGGGTTCGGTCAGCTGTCCTCGGCGGTCGACCCGCCGCCGCTACCCGCGGACAGGGCGCGGAATTCGATCCCCGTCTCGCAACACGACCTGCAGCAGCTCGGAGCTCTGGATCGGCTCGGTGGCCAGCTCGTCGGCCACGGTGGTCACCGGCCCGGAGAGCCGCGCGCCGGCGCGCAGCGGGCCGATCGTCAGGTCGAGCTGCTGATCGCCGGCGCCGAGCGCGAAGCTGATCCGCGCGCTCGAGGCGGCGGACTGCACGTGCGCGGCGATCGCTCGGGTGACCAGATACACGTCGGAAAAGCGCTCCAGCGAGAAGCGGGCGCGCGCGGCCAGCGCACTGGTCAGCGGCTCGAGCACCCCGGCCAGGAGCTCCCGGGGCAGCAGCGTCACCACGACATCGCCGGACAGGCCGCGCCGCCAGGGCGCCCACGCCTCGAGATCCTCGCTCTCTTCGACGCGGGCGAGGAGCCCGTCGCGGCGCGGATCGTGACGGATGTCGAACCCCATCCGGACCTCGGTCCCGTTCCCGGGCGCGGTCAGGAACTCCGCCCGGTCGGCCAGCGCGTTGATCAGCGGCAGGCCGACCCGGAGGCGCTCGCCGGCCGGAGCCAGCTGCTGAAACCCACCGCCCCAGTCGCGCACGGACACCTCGACGCTCTCCAAGCCGACGTCCAGATGCACCGCGATCGCCCCGCTTTCGCCGCGGTAGGCGTGCTCGACTGCGTTGTTGCAAGCCTCGCTGATCGTGGTCTTCAGGTCGCCCACCAGCTCTGAGCGCAGTCGGAACGGACCAGCCAAGCCACCCAGCGCCGCTCGCACCAGGCCGGCGCTGTCCGGCCGGCTGTTAAGGCGGAGGTTGAGGATCGGAGGGCGCCCGGACACCATCTCCCTACTGTGCTTCCCGACCTGGCGGACCGGAAACCGGATACCCGGTCACGTGCTCGGCCGCGTGCGTCCGGCCACCGCGCCGCCCGGCGGCCCCAGGCGCATGGAGGCCGGAATGCCGACCACCACGCACAGGAGGCACGCGAGCAGCATCGCGTCATGCACCGTCGAGGCGTCCGTCCCGCCGGACAGCGCGAGCCCGCCCAGGCCGGCGCCGATGCCGGCGCCGAGCAGGCGCCCGACCGACAGGATCGCCGAGGTGCGCCCGTGCGAGGCGCGCGGTGTGGCGTTCAGAGCCGCGCGGGAGGTGGGGACGAACAGCATCCCGAGACCCAGCCCAACCGGGATCAGCGGGACGATCGTGACCGGGCTGGCCAGCGGCAGGCTGGGGATGGCGAGAACGGCAAGGCCGCCGCCGGCGAGCACGAACCCGAGCACGGCCGGCATCCGCTCTCCGTGCTCGTCGACCAGGTGGCCGGCCACCGGAGCCGCCACCCCGACGAGCAGCGCCACGATGACCAGCGCGGCCGACGCCCCCAGTGCGGAATAACCCTCCTCCTGCTGGAGGTACTGCGAGGCCAGGTAGAAGCAACCGATCATCACCGCGAAGGTCAGCGCGGCGATCAACGTGGCGGCGATCACCACCCGGTTGAGCCGCGACTCGCGCAGCCCAGCCTCGCCCGCGTTTAGCGAGGCCGGCAACTGCTGGGCGATGGCCGCCCCGGCGATCAGCGCCAGCGGCACGAGCACCCACCAATCGGCGCGCCAGCCGAGCCACACGGTCAACAGCCCGCCGAGCAGCGGCCCGACCAGATTGGAGACGCCGGCGCTCGCGCCCCAGATGCCGAGCGCGCTGCCCCGCCGCTCGGGGGGAAGCCGCTCACCGCTCCGGCCAGCGCGGCGGGGCTGACCAACCCGGCGCCCATGCCCTGCACGACGCGAGTCGCGATCAGCACGCCGATGCTCGCGCTGAGCGCACCCGCGCCCGCGCCGATGGCGAACAGCCCTAGGCCGACCAGCGAGAGCCGGCGTGCGCCGAACCGGTCGACCAGCTCACCCCCCGGGAGCAGCATGATCGCGTAGGCGCCGAAGTACGCGCTCAGGACGATCGCGGTCGACGCGGTCGACACCCCGAGTCCGCGCGCCACCGACGGCAGCGCCACCGTGATCAGGGTGCCGTCAAGCTGCAGGAGCGCCGCCGCAGCCGTGCACGCGGCCAGCCGCGTCCAGGCTTCCCGGGATACCTCGCCGCGCGGGTCGGGTCCTTTCGGTCGGGCGCGGCGTCGTCGGGACACGGACGCCCACAATAGCGGCGCCCGCGCGGCCAATCCCGCGCGGGCGCCGGTTGCGACTACGCCGTCTTGCGCTCCAGGTTGGCGACCTCGTCAGCCTTGCGGTCGACCTTCTCCTGGTCGCGCGCGAGCTCGTCCTTGGCCTCGCCCTTGCGCTCCTCCTGGCGACCCTCGCGATGCAGTGACTTGTCGCCGGTGATGTCCCCGGCCGCCTGCTTGATCTTGCCGGTCACCTTATCCGTGAGACCCATTTCCGTGCTCCTCTCGTTCGGGGTCATGCTGATTACCCGCTACCCAGTCGCGAGAATTCGACACCGGTGCAGGTTGACCAGTCACGGGGGCGGCCGGCATATCGGGGTATTCAGGCTCCGTGACCCATGACCCGTACCCGCCGATCGGCGGCTACGCGCTGATCGGCGACTGCAACAGCGCCGCGCTCGTCTCCCGCGCCGGGTCGATCGACTGGTGTTGCCTGCCCCGCTCCGACTCCGGCAGCGCGTTCGGCCGCCTGCTCCACTGGCAAGGCGGCGGGCACTGCTCGGTTACCCCGAGCGGCGACGGCTCATGGGAGTACGTGCGGCGCTATCTCGACGACACGCTTGTGCTCGAGACCATTCTGCGGGGGCCGAAGGGCGAGGCGAGGCTGCTCGATGGCTTAACGATCCGGGGGAGGGCGCTCGAGACCGAGCAGCGCCAGATCCTGCGTGTGATCGAGGGCGTCCGCGGCTCCGTTGACTTCGAGGTGCGGATCGCTCCCCGCGCGAGGAGCTCGGCGCCGGCGACGGTCTGCTCTACCGCTACCGCCGCGATGACGGCTCGGGGGTGACGAGGACGCCTTCCTGTGCTGCTCGTTCTGGCTGGCCGAATGCCTCGCGCGGGCAGGCGAGCTGGGCGAAGCGCGAGCCGTGTTAGACCAGGCGATGGCCCGTGGCAACGACCTCGGCCTGTTCTCCGAGGAGATCGACCCGCGCACCGGGGAGCTCCTGGGCAACTTCCCGCAGGGATTGACCCATCTGGCCCACGCGCAGACGCCCCACCGTTAGCCGCCGATCAGCCTGGGTAGCGACAACAGGAGGCAGACGAGGAAAGGAAACGACAGCGACATGAGCGAGACAGTCGGCGACTATCTCTTGGAGCGCCTCTCCACCTGGGGCATCAAGCGGATCTACGGCTATCCCGGTGACGGGATCAACGGGATCATGGGCGCCTTCACACGTTCCAGCAACGGGCACAGGCCCGAGTTCATCCAGGTCCGGCACGAGGAGATGGCGGCCTTCATGGCCTGCGCGCACGCCAAGTTCACCGGCGAGGTCGGCGTCTGCATGGCCACCTCCGGGCCGGGCGCCATCCAGCTCCTGAACGGCCTCTACGACGCCAAGCTCGACCACCAGCCCGTGGTCGCCATCGTCGGCCAGCAGGCCCGGGCGGGACTGGGCGGCAACTACCAGCAGGAGGTCGACCTCCAGAGCCTGTTCAAGGATGTCGCGCACGAGTTCGTCGAGATGGCGATGGTCCCGGCGCAGATCCGCCATCTGGTCGATCGCGCCTGCCGGATCGCGCTGGCCGAGCGGACCGTCACCGCGATCATCATCCCCAACGACGTGCAGGAGGCCGAGGCGGTGCCACAGCCGCCGCACGAGCACGGCACGGTTCACTCGGGGCCCGGCTACCAGCGCCCGCGGGTCCTGCCCGCCGACGAGGACCTCGACCGCGCCGCCGAAGTGCTGAACGCCGGAAGCAAGGTGGCCATGCTGGTCGGCCAGGGCGCCCTGCATGCCGGCGATGAGGTCGAGGCGATCGCCGAGGCGCTCGGCGCTGGCGTGGCCAAGGCCCTGCTCGGCAAGGCCGCCTTGCCCGACGACCTCCCCTACGTGACCGGGTCCATCGGGTTGCTCGGCACCAGGCCCAGCTGGACGCTCATGCAGGAGTGCGACACGCTGCTGATGGTCGGTTCGAGCTTCCCGTACTCCGAGTTCCTGCCCGAGGAGGGCAAGGCTCGCGGCGTCCAGATCGACCTCGACGGTCGGATGGTCGGGATCCGCTACCCGATGGAGGTCAACCTGGTCGGCGACAGCGCCGAGACCCTCCGCGCGCTGCTGCCTCGGCTCGAGCGCAAACAGGACCGTTCGTGGCGCGAGAAGATCGAGGGCGAGGTCGCCGGGTGGTGGAACCTGATCGACCACCGGGCACGGCTGTCGGCCGACCCGATCAACCCACAGCTGGTGTTCCAGGAGCTCTCCAAGCGGCTGCCGGACGGCGCGATCCTGTCCTCGGACTCGGGCTCCGCGGCGAACTGGTACGCCCGTGACGTCAAGCTGCGCAAGGGCATGATGGCCTCGCTGTCGGGAACGCTGGCCACCATGGGCCCGGGCGTGCCCTACGCGATCGCGGCCAAGTTCGCCCATCCCCATCGTCCCGTGGTCGCGCTCGTCGGCGACGGCGCGATGCAGATGAACGGGATCAACGAGCTCATCACGATCGCCAAGTACCGCCACCGGTGGCCCGACCAGCGGCTGGTCGTGCTCGTGCTCAACAACGGCGACCTCAACCAGGTCACGTGGGAGCAGCGGGCGATGTCGGGCGATCCCAAGTTCGAGGGGTCGCAGGACCTGCCGGATTTCCCCTACGCGAGCTACGCCGAGCTGCTGGGTCTGAAGGGCATCCGGGTCGACTCGCCGGATCAGGTCGGGTCCGCCTGGGACGACGCGCTGAACGCGGACCGTCCGGTCGTCTACGAGGCGATCACCGACCCGGAGGTCCCGCCGCTGCCGCCCCACATCACGATCGAGCAGGCCAGGGCCCTGAGCTCGGCGCTTCTGTCCGGCGACCCGAACGCGGGTCGCATCGTCAAGCAATCGTTCCAGCAGAAGGTTCAGGAATTCCTGCCCGGACGATGAGCACGACGGTCCGCGCGCAGCTCGCGGTCGAGGCACTCGAGGTTGCGGCGTACACGATCTCGACCGACCCGCCCGAGGCCGACCCCGCTGATGAAGCCGGTACGCATCGGCTGTTCCGGCTGGATGTACGACGACTGGCGGGGCCGTCTGTATCCGGACAAGCTCGCCAAGCGGCGCTGGCTCGAGGAGTACGCACGCCACTTCGACACGGTCGAGGTCAACTCGACCTTCTATCGACTGGCCCGCCGGGAGGCGGTGGCCGGGTGGGTGTCGCAGACCTCGCCCGCGTTCCTGTTCGCGGTCAAGGCCAGCCGCTACCTGACCCATATCAAGCGGCTGCTCGACATCGGCGACGGGATCAAGCGCTTCTACGAGCCGCTCGAGCCGATGATCGAAGCGGGGCGGCTCGGGCCAGTGCTCTGGCAGCTGCCGGAGAACTTCCATCGCGACGACGGTCGGTTGGAGGGCTGGCTCGAGCTGCTGCCGTCCGGCCGGCACACGATCGAGTTCCGGCACGGAAGCTGGTTCGTGCCCTCGGTCATGGACACGCTCCGCGCTCGTGGTGTGGCGCTCACGATCGGCGATAACCCGAGTCGCCCGTTTCAGTCCCACGAGGCCACCGCGGACTGGCGCTTCGTCCGCTTCCACTACGGGGCACGGGGGCGCGCCGGCAACTACTCGGCGAGCGAGGTCGAGACGTGGGGGCGCCGGATCGCCCAGTGGCGACGGCGCGAGACCGTCTACGGCTACTTCAACAACGACTGGCGGGGGTTCGCGCCCGCCAACGCCAGGCTGCTCCTGCGTCGGCTGGGCGAGCGGCCCTACGCGTCCGCGTGATCGACGGGCAGCCCGAAGCGCTCGGAGATCTCGGCGTCGTCGAGCTCCTCGCGGTAGCGCTGGTCCCCGCCACCGTGGGTGAAGAGCACGATCCGGTCGGCGTCGAACGTCTTGACCGGCGCCGTTCATCGCTCGCGATGTCTGGCTGTTCGAGCTCGACAGCCCCGCGCCTGCTCACGCCCCGATCCATTGAGCGAGCGTTTGAGGCCGGGGCCCGCTGGCTAGCCTCAATCCGCGATGCCAGACGAGCGATCTGAATCCGGTCAGCCGCCGGACCCTCACCACGTCCTGAACAATCCGGCGACGGACCCCGATCCAACCGAGTGGCCGGATCCGTACGACAAGCGGCCGGATCCCCGGGACCCCGACGCCGGCGACGAGCCGTTCGGCGACGAGTCGCACACGCCGACCGGTGCCACGAGCACCAGCGAGCCACACCCGGATCAGGACATCGAGGCCAACCGGGTCAAGCCACCGAAGCGCGACAAGCTGGACGACTGACGCTCTAGCCCAGACGATCGACGAACGCCACGATCCCGTCGATCAGCGCCTTCAGCGCGTCGAGCGATGCTCCCACGTCACCGGGCACCTGGACGGCATGATCGACGCCGGGCAGCTCGAGCACCTTAAGCTGCTCAGCGCCGGCCGGCAGAGCTTCGGGCCGCCAGGTCGGATCGGCGTCGCCTCCGGCCAGGAGCGCCGGGCGCCGCGTCCGCGCCAGGCCGTCGACTACGGCTGACTCGGTCAGGAGGGGGGTGAGCCAGACGGCCGGCAGCTCGCGCTCGGCGACGTCGCCGGCCAACAGGCTGGCTAGCGACTTGCCGATGACAAGCACCCGCGCCTCGCCTGCCACCCGTATCGCGCGCTCGGCACACTCGCGCTCCCAGCCCAGCGGGTCGTCATGCTCGCCGGGCTCGCCCAGCACCTCGAGCACGCTCCAACCCCGGCTCATCACGGCTTCGCGGGCGAACCACAGCGCCGGGGCCCGCGTGGGATAGAACTGCCCCGGAAGGAGCACCGCGCACCGTTGCACGTCGCCGGGGTGACGGATCGCCCGGCCCGGCCCGAGATCGATGCGCTCGCTCAACGCCCCGAAGGCTACGGCTTGACCGCCATGCGGCCGGTGTAGTCGACCCGGGCCAGCAGGATCGGCGCCCGGGCGAAGTATTCGTCGACCGCATGGCGCGCGCCGGCGTAGTGCCCGTAGTCGTCGATGATCAGGACGCCGCCGGCGCTGAGGCGCGGATACAGGTGCTCGAGCTCGTGGCGCGTCGACTCGTACCAGTCGGTGTCGAGCCGCAACAGCGCGATCTGCGTCGGCGCGCAGGACGGAACGGTGTCCTCGACCCGCCCGCGCACGTAGCTCACCTGCTCCTCGGGATAGCCGGTCGAGCGCATCGCCGCCTGGACGTCGGGCAGCGAAAGGCCGGCGTCTCCGAGCATCGAGGCCTCGTGGCCCGCCACCGCTCGCCCCGCGTAGTCCCGATCGTGCTGTCCAGGCGCCGGCATCTGTCCGAACGTGTCGTACAGCCACAGCCGGCGGCTCGTGGCGCCCAGGCGCAGGAGGGTGAGCGCCACCGTCATCGAGCTTCCGCCTCGCCACACGCCGCACTCCACGAAGTCGCCGGCGACGTCGGCGCGGATCACGTACTCCACCGCGTCGGAGAGCGTCGCCACGCGCTCCCGGCTGGTCTGGGTGTACGGCTGCACCCGCTCGAACAGCGCGTGACGTTCCGCGGGGAGATCCGCGTAACGCAGGGGGTCGCGGCCGGCGGCGCGGTCAAGCCGCCGGCGCACGGCATCGAGCTTGTCCGCCCACCGTCGCGCCGCCATGAGTGGCGGAGGCTAGCTGCTGGTCCGCTGCAGGGTCTTCGGACCGAACACGGCCCAGGGCGCCTCGAGGGCGCGCATCTGATCCCACGGACCGGCGTTGACGGCCGGCGCGATCAGCGGGCTATCGTCGGCGCAGCTCACGCCCTGGCAGAGAACCTCGGCGCCGGTGCTGGCGCCGGCATACCAGAGCGGGGTCACGAAATCGCTCATATAGACGCCGTCGATCCGGTAGCCGAGCCCCTCGACCGGATCGGCGATCTCGCGCTGCCAGGTCGAGCCGTCTTGAAGGTAGCGGACGTCGAGCGTCGGGTCCTCGAGCATCTCGACCACCTCATGCGAGAAGCTCCGTGACCACCCCTGAACGGAGGCGCCCGAGGTCCACAGCAGGGCGTAGGGCTGGCCGTAGAAGTAATGCTCTCCGTGCGGCTCGGTGCCACCTACCTTCAGGTAGACCTTCCAGCCGCCGGTGCCGAACTGCACGCATGGCGTGTCCCATGCCGCGCGCAACTGCAGCGACTGCGCCGCCACCGCCCGCTCGACCTTGGCCAACACGCTCGGCCGCACCTTGGCCTGATTGACCACCGTGATCGTCTGGCTCGGGGCGTCGGCAGGACAGCTGGCCCAGGCGCGTGCGGGCGCGGCGCACGCAAGGGCGCCCAGTACTGTCGCGAGCACGATCAGCCTTCCCACCATGGGGGTGGTGTCGGCCCGTCACGGCGCCCGGGTTAGTCCGGGGAACCGGGGTCGACCAAATGGCTAGGCGCTGCTCAATCGCGCGCGAGGACCGCGCCGTCACGTTCGCGTCCCGCCGCCCGATCGGTCCGACGCGCCAGACCGGCGAGCGCCTGGGATGTTTCAAGCAGGGCGGCGGCGAGCCTCGGCCGCATGACGCCTCGGTGGCGCGTGCGCCGCGAGCGGCCGGTCGCCGGAGCGGACGTCTCGTCGTAGCCCGGTGCCGCCACCTCGCCGTGGGCTGCCGGATGTGGGTCGGTGGCGTCGCCGAGATGCGGCGAGTGCGAGACGCGCGGGCGGTGGGCCTCGGCGAGCGCACCGTCCATCGCCAGCTCGATCTCCATCCGCTCGATGTGCCCGGCGCTGAGCAGGGCACCGGCGATCCGCTCGAGCGGCTGGCGGTGCTCTGAGATCAGTTCGACCGCATCGCGGTAGGCGTCGGCGACGACCCGGCGAACCTCCTCGTCGATGACGGCGCGCATGGACTCCGATAGTGAGTGGGTCAGGCCCGACCCGGTGGAGATGAGCTGTCCGACGCGTGGGGACAGCCCCCATTTCTCGACCGCCTGGCGGGCAAGCAGGTTGGCCTGCTGGAGGTCGTTCGCGGCGCCCGACGACACCGTGCCGTACTGGACGTATTCCGCGGCGCGCCCGCCGAGGATGAACATGAGGTGCTCGTGCAGGTACTGCTCGTCGTGCAGGCCGCGGTCGGTCTGCCCCTTCAGGGCGAACCCGAGCGCGCGGCCCCGTGCCTCAATCGTGGCGTGCTGGGTCTTGTCCTGGGACGGGCAGAGCTCGCCGGCCAGCACATGCCCGGCCTCGTGGTAGGCGACGACCTCACGCTCCCCGTCCGCGAGCATGGCCGAGGCCTTCTTCGGGCCGGCGATCACGCGGCAGAGTCCCTCCCAAAGATCCTCGTCGGTGATCGTGGTGCGATTCTGGCGGGCGGCCCAGATGGCCGCCTCGTTGAGCACCTCGGCCAGCTCGGCGCCGGACTGCCCGGCGGTGATGTGTGCCAGGTGGTCCAGGTCGGCGTCCTCGGCGAGCGGCTTGCACCGGCTGTGCACGGCGAGGATGGCGCGCCGACCGACCTCGTCCGGCGGCGAGACCTGGACCTGTCGGGACAGCCGACCTGGGCGAAGCAGCGCCGGGTCGAGGTTGTCCATCAGGTTGGTGGCGCCGATGACCACCACTTGGTCGTCGCCGCCAAAGCCGTCGAGTTCGACCAGTAGCTGGTTCAGCGTCTTGTCATCCTCGCGCCCGCCGCCGGAGTCGCCGCCGGCGCCGCGCTTGGTCCCGACCGCGTCGATCTCGTCGATGAACACGACCGCGGGGGCATGCTTGCGCGCCTCCGTGAAGAGCGCGCGGATGCGCGAGGCGCCCATGCCGACGAACATCTCCACGAACTCCGAACCGGAGGCGGAGAAGAAAGACACCCGTGGAGGTGCGGCCGTCTCGTCGTCCGGGCTGGCGGCGAGAAGCCGCTGGGCCTCGCCGGCCACCGCCTTCGCCAGGAGCGTCTTGCCGTTTCCGGGCGGGCCGTAGAGCAGAACGCCCCTCGGGACCCGGGCGTTCACGCGCGCGAACCGGGTCGGGTCGGTCAGGAACTCGATGATGTCGGCAAGCTCCTCGGTCGCCTCATCGCAGCCGGCCACATCGTCGAACAGGACGTCCGGGACCGCGAGGACCGGCTGGGGGCCCGGGCCCGACGGTGGCCCACCCTGGGCCGCGCTTGCGCGGGCAACGTTGCCACGGCGGAGTGCCATGAGCAGCCCGAGTCCGAGCCCGACGACGAGCAGGGTCATGAGTACCCGGCTGAACGCCGAAGCCGATGAGGGGGGACCCCCGTTATCGAAGGTGACGCTTGCGCCGCCGGCGGATAGCTCCTTCGACAGCACCTGCTCGGCGCCGGGCGGGTAGCCGACCGTGTACCGCTTGCCGTCTCGCAGCTTCGCCTTGATCTGCGCGGACGGCGTCGAGAAGGTGGCGGAGGCGACCTGGCCGCGGGCGATGTCGTGGGTCAGGTTGGTGTAGCTGTAGAGAGCGCGGTGATGGCTGGCCGTACCGGAGGACGGGGCGACGGCGCGGGCGGCCGGGGCGGCGGCGAGGAACAGGACCGAGAGGGCCGCGGCCAGACGCCACAGACGGCCGATTCGAGTGACGGGCGCGAGGGGCATGGGCTAGTGAATCGGCAGCTGCGAGCCTTGGCTTGCGCCCGATGGCCCATCGTGTGACTTCGCCGCGCCCTCCTCGCGGCGCATCCACCGTTCCGCCGCGGGTTTTCCGCTGCGCCGCGTTGCCTGGCCAGCGACTCGTGACGCGCCCGGCAAGATTCGAACTTGCGACCTTTCGCTCCGGAGGCGAACGCTCTATCCCCTGAGCTACGGGCGCCGGGGGCTCCAATGTTATTGCGCCGCTACGCCTAGCCGTGGTCAGCGACCAACATGCCCGCCGGCTCGCCCCGCACGTAGCGGGTCGAGTTCACCACCACGTGGAGCGCCGCGCAGGTGGCCGAGCCGACGCACCACAGGCAGATCGCGTGGATCACGTTCAGCTCGAGGTAGGTCAAGGCGATCGAGGCCGTGATCGCCAGCACGGTGAACACCATGCCTGCGGTGCGGGCCCGCTGACCCGGCAGGCACGCCGTGATGAACAGCATCGCGTAACCGAACAGGCCGATCACCGGCAGCGGAATGCCGGCCACGTGCGCGTATTGCGAGTGCTGCACGGTCACGCAGCCACCCGAGGTCGCGCATAGCGGCGGGACATCCTGGAGGTAGACGGTGGTGAGATAGGCAGCGATCCCGAACCCGGTCAGGCTGAGCGCGCGGGAGAGCCAGGTCAGCCAGTCCGTTTGGACGATGCGCCCCCACGACACCTCGCAGCCGAGCAGGCGCGCGATCCACGACGTGTTCTGCGAGGCTTCCATCACCCTCAGGATCGCCCGGTCGCCGGCCACCTTAGACCGGATGACCCCGCCGCGCCCGTGCGGGTAACTACGGTCTGAGTGCAGATCGCGATCATCTCCGACACTCATCTGCCGCGCGGCGCCCGCGAACTCCCGGCCGGCTGCGTCGAGCGTCTGAGAGGCGCCGATCTGATCATGCACGCCGGCGATCTCAGCACGCTCGCCGTCCTGCGCCGGCTGGAAAGCTACGGCCCGGTGGTGGCCGTGTACGGAAACGTCGACGACCGCCGGGTCCGGGCAGCGCTCCGGGCCACGGCCGAGATCGAGGCCGGAGGGGCCATCATCGCCGTGATCCACGATGCGGGGCCGGCCGAGGGGCGGCTGGCTCGCCTGCGATGGCGCTTTCCGCAGGCCGACGCCGTGATCTTCGGGCACTCGCACATCCCGCTGCACGAGCGCGACGACGACGGGTTTCAGATCTTCAACCCGGGCAGCCCCACCGAGCGCCGGCGCTCGCCCACGCACACCATGGGGATGGCGAGCATCGAGAACGGTCGCCTGAACTTCGAGCTGATCGTACTCGGCTGACAGACTGAAGCCAGATGGACCTCTCGGTTTTCTTCGCCGGCACGGCAGGATCGATCCCGACCGCCCGGCGGGGGCTCCCGGCCGTGCTGGTCCGCCGGGGCGGCGACCGCATCCTGTTCGACTGCGGCGAGGGAACCCAACGCCAGCTCGTGCAGTCGGTGGGGCTGACCGAACTGACCGAGGTGTTCCTGACCCATTTCCACGCCGACCACTGGCTGGGCCTGCCGGGTCTGCTCAAGACGTTCGACCTGCGGGCGCGGGAGCGGCCGCTGGCCATCCACGGCCCGCGCGGGCTACGCGACCTGGTGACCCTCGCCATGCGGGTGGCGGGGCGGGTGCGCTTCCAACTCGACCTGATCGAGCTGGCGCCGGGGGACGTGCTCGAGCGCGAGGGCTACAAGATCGCCCCGGTGCCGGTGGCCCATCGCGTCCCGAACGCGTTCGCCTACGTGCTCTACGAGCCCCCGCGCCCGGGTGAGTTCGACCCCCCGGCGGCCACCGCTCTCGGAGTCGTGCCGGGGCCGGAATTCGGGCGCCTGCAGCGCGGCGAGACCGTTCGCGGCGTCCGTCCCGAGCAGGTCCTGGGGCCGCCCCGGGCCGGCCGGAAGCTCGTGATCTCGGGCGACACGGCGCCGTGCGAGACGCTCGCCATCGCCAGCCACGACGCGGACCTCCTCCTGCACGAGGCCACGTTCGCCGAGGAGGAGCGCGGGCGCGCGGCCGAGACCGGACACTCGACGGCGGGCCAGGCCGCCGCCGTGGCCCGCGACGCCGGCGTGACCATGCTCGCCCTGACCCACTTCTCGACCCGGTACCCGGTGGGGTTGCTGCGCGACGAGGCGCGGGCTGTGTTCCCCCGCACCGTGTTGCCGCGCGACTTCGACACGATCGAGATCCCGTTCCCGGAACGGGGAGAGCCGGAGCTGATCCGGTGGGACGAGCGGCAGGCGGCCGAGGCCGAGCCGGAGGAGAGCGAGCCGGTGGGGGACAGCGCTCGATGAGCATTGGCACGATCGAACGCGTCGAGACCCGGCGGATGATCCTCGAGCGGCTGCGCCTCGATCACGCCGAGGCGCAGGCGCGCCTGTTCCTCGATCCACGCGTGGCGGCGACGTTGTGGCCGGGAGCTGACCCGCCGACCGAGGCCGACGTGCTCGCCGGCCTCGCCGCCAAGCTCGACCACTGGGACCGGCACGGCTTCGGGATGTGGCTGCTGCGCGACCGGGAGACCGGCGCGGCCGTGGGCCGGGGCGGGCTGCAGTACACCTACACCGCCGGCCTGCACGATGTGGAGGCCGGATGGGCCGTGGTACCGGAGCGGTGGGGGCAAGGGCTCGCCACCGAGCTGGCCCACGCGTGCGTCGCGGTGGGGTTCGACCAGCTCGATCTGCTCGAGATAGTCGCCTTCACCCTCCCGGACAACCTCGCATCCCGTCGGGTCATGGAAAAGGCCGGGTTCACGTACGAGCGGAACATCGTGCACGCGGGGCTCCCGCACGTGCTCTACCGCCGTCGACGGCTCTAGCCGGAGGGATGGTCGAGAGACGCAAGACATGCTTGCGTTTCTCGACCAGGCTCGGGGTTCGGGCCCGGCCGCCCGCTCGCTTCGCCGGAACCACTGTTACCCTGCGTCGCGTCGGCCCCTTTAACCCGGTCCCGTGAGGCCAGGAAGGAGCGCGTAAAAGTGACGGTCGTGCTCGACCGCGATGACATGCGCCGCACGCTGGTGCGGATCGCCCACGAGATCGCCGAGAAGAACCCGAACGGAGCCGTTGCCCTGGTCGGGATCCATCGCCGCGGAGCGGTACTGGCGCGGCGGCTGCAGGCGCTGACGAGCGAGTTGCTCGAGCCGGGTGTGCCGCTCGGCGACGTCGACATCTCGTTCTACCGCGACGACCTGTCGCTCCGCGCCGGCGCGCCGGTCGTCCATGCCACCCACCTCGAGTTCCCGGTCGACGCCCGCACGATCGTCATCGTCGACGACGTCCTCTACACCGGCCGCACGGCGCGCGCGGCGATCGACGCGATATTCGACTACGGGCGCCCGGCCCGCGTGCAGCTGGCCGTGCTGATCGACCGGGGCCATCGCGAGCTGCCGATCCGCCCCGACTACGTGGGCAAGAACATTCCGACTTCACAGGAGCAGCGGGTGAACGTGTACGTGGAGGAGATCGACGACGTCGACGAGGTCACGATCGGACCCGCGCCAGAGACACGGAGGGTGGCGGCATGACCCGGATCGGACGCCACCTGCTCTCGATCGAGGATCTCGACCGCGCGGGGATCGAGCGGATCCTCGACCGGGCGGATTCCTTCGACGAGGTATCCGGCCGCGAGATCAAGAAGGTTCCGGCGCTGCGGGGCCGCACGATCGTCAACCTGTTCTATGAGTCGAGCACGCGGACGAGCTCGTCCTTCGAGCTGGCCGCCAAGCGGCTGAGCGCCGACGTGGTCTCGGTCCGCTCGCAGGGCTCGGCCGTCGACAAGGGCGAGTCGCTGAAGGACACAGTGCAGACGCTGTCGGCCTACGACCCGGCGGCGATCGTGATCCGCTCGCCGCACGCCGGCGCCGCCGGACTGGTCGCCGGGTGGACGTCCGCCGCGGTGATCAACGCCGGCGATGGAAAGCACGAGCACCCGACCCAGGCGCTGCTCGATGTGTTCACCCTGCGCCGCCGGCTCGGCTCGCTCGACGGCGCGCGCGTCTGGATCGTCGGCGACGTCCTGCACTCGCGCGTGGCGCGCTCGAACATCCTGGCCTTCACCCGGATGGGAGCGGCCGTGACCGTGTGCGGGCCACCCACGCTGATCCCGCGCCAGATCGAGGCCCTGGGATGCAACTCCGCCACCACCCTCGACCGGATCGACGAGGCCGACGTCGTCTACGTGCTGCGCATGCAGCAGGAGCGAATGCGCGACTCGTTCGTGCCGTCGCTGCGCGAGTACGCCACCCGCTACCAGATCACGCCGGCGCGGCTGCGTCCCGGTCAGCTGTTGATGCATCCCGGCCCGGTCAACCGCGGCGTCGAGCTCTCGGGCGAGGCGATCGACTCGCCTCAGGCGCTGATCGGCGCGCAGGTGAGGGCGGGGGTGGCGGTCCGGATGGCCGTGCTGTACGAGCTGCTGGTCGGCGCCCCCACACTGGCGGCGGTGGCGTGATGAGCACGGAGCGCCTGTTCCACCGCGACGCTCCGGCGGCCGAGCTCCTGATCAGGGGCGCCCAGGTACTCGATCCCCGCGCCGGCCTCGACGAGCCGCACGACGTCCTGATCCGCGATGGGCAGATCGCCGAACTCGGCGCGCCCGGATCGCTTCCGGCTGCGCCTGACGCCGAGATCCTCGAGGCGAACGGCAAGCACCTCTTCCCCGCCTTCGTCGACCCGCACGTCCACCTGCGCACGCCGGGTCAGGAGCACAAGGAGGACATCGAAACCGGCACCGCGGCGGCTGCGGCAGGCGGCTTCTGCGCCGTCATCGCGATGCCGAACACCGCGCCGGTCCTCGACGAGGCAGCGATCCTGCGTTCGCTAACGGAAGCCGCGAGGCGCCAGGCGAGCATCCCCGTCGGCTTCCTGGCCGCGATCACGCGCAACCTGCAAGGACACGAGCTGACCGAGATGGCCGAGCTGCGCGACGCCGGCGCGCTCGGCTTCACCGATGACGGCAAGCCGGTCGTGTCGGCCGGCACGCTGCGCAAGGCGCTCCAGTACCAGCGGCTGTGCGGCGGCGTGATCACGCTGCACGAAGAGGATCCAGACCTCTCGCGCGACGGCGTGATGCACGAGGGGGCGGTCTCCGCAAGGCTGGGCATGGCCGGCATCCCCTCGCTTTCGGAGTCGACGATGGTGGCCAGGGACGCCGCGCTGGCCGTTTACGAAGACGCTCGCGTCCACTTCCAGCACCTGTCCTGCGCCGAGTCGGTCGAGGCTCTCGCGCGCGCCAAGGAGGCCGGCGCGAACGTCACCGCCGAGGTCTGCCCCCACCATCTCACGCTGACCCACGATGTGGTGAGGACGCTTGACAGCCGTTTCAAGATGAACCCGCCGCTGCGGACCGAGCACGATCGCCGAGCACTGGTCGAGGCGCTCGGATCCGGCCTCATCGACTGCGTCGCCACCGACCACGCTCCCCACGCCGGACATGAGAAGGAGGTGCCGTTCGAGCAGGCGCCGATGGGCACCACCGGGCTGGAGACCGCTTTTGCCGCGCTGTTCACCGAGCTGATCCTGTCCGGCGAGCTCGAGCTCGCCACGCTGATCGAGCGTATGACCGCGGGCGGGGCGCTGTTCGGGCTCCCCACTCCGCGCATCGCCCGCGATCACCCTGCCAACCTGTGCCTGGTCGACCTCGACGCGCGATTCGAGGTCGGCGCCGCCGGCTACGCCAGCCGCTCGGCCAACTGCTGCTTCCACGGACGGACGCTCCAGGGCAAGGTTCTGCTCACGTTGGCCGCCGGCACGGTGGCGTTCAGAACTCGAGTGCTGGCCGAGGCTCCGGTGGTTCGGTGACCGAGCCGACCGCCTACGTCCTGCTCGAGGACGGCGCGCGCTTCGACGGGCTGGCCTGCGGCGCGGACGCGCCGGCGGTCGGCGAGATCGTGTTCACCACGTCGATGTCGGGCTATCAGGAGGCGATGACCGACCCGAGCTACGCCGGTCAGCTGCTCACGTTCACCTATCCGCAGATCGGCAACTACGGCGTGTCGGAGCAGGCGATGGAGTCCGACCGCGTGCACGCACGGGCCGCGATCATGCGCGCGGGGGTCGATCACCACGACGCGCGGCGAGCCGGACCGGGATGGCTCACCTGGCTGGGGCGGAACGCGATCCCGGCCATCACCGACGTCGACACGCGCGCGCTGGTGCGCCACATCCGGGACCGGGGCGCGATGCGCGGCGGGGTGTTCCCGGCCACCGTGACCGAGGCCGAGGCCCGCGACCTCATCGAGGGCGAGCCCGGCATGGCCGGCCGCGACCTGGTGCGCGACGTGACCCCGAATCAACGAATCGTGCTCGGCGAGGACCGGGTGCGCGCCGACCGAGTCCGCATCGCGATGATCGACACCGGCGTCAAGCGCTCGATCGTGCGCAACCTGATCGAGCGCGGCGCGGTCGTCGAGCTTCACCCCTGCACGGCCACTCCCCAAGACCTCCTGAGCGGCCACCCCGACGCGATCTTTCTGGCCAACGGCCCGGGCGACCCCGCCGCCCTCGACTACGTCGTGCAAACGATCCGCGCATTGATCGGCAGGCGCCCGGTGTACGGGATCTGCCTCGGCCACCAGTTGCTCTGCCAGGCGGTCGGGCTCACCACCTACAAGCTGCCGTTCGGCCATCACGGCGCCAACCATCCGGTCAAGGACCTGACCACCGGGATCGTCGAGATCACCAGCCAGAACCACGGCTTCGCCGTGCTCGGCCCAGACGGCGCGCGCACGATCGACACCGACGAGGCGGTGCGCTGGGAGACCGACTTCGGCGCCGCCGAACTGACCCACATCAACCTGTACGACCGAACGGTCGAGGGGCTGGCGCTGAAGGACGTCCAGGGCGCCACGGTCCAGTACCACCCGGAGGCGGGCCCGGGACCGAACGATGCGCTCCATCTCTTCGACCGGTTCGTCACCGAGATCCGCCATGCCGCGTAGGGACGACCTCCACAAGATCCTCCTGATCGGCTCGGGGCCGATCGTGATCGGCCAGGCCGCCGAGTTCGACTACTCGGGCACCCAGGCGTGCCGGGTGCTGATGGACGAGGGCTACGAGGTGGTGCTGGTCAACTCGAATCCGGCCACGATCATGACCGACCCCGAGGTGGCCACCACGACCTACGTCGAGCCGTTGCTGGCCGGTCCGCTCAGCCAGGTGATCGAACGTGAGCGCCCGGACGCCCTGTTGCCCACCCTGGGGGGCCAGACCGCTCTCAACCTGGCCAAGACCCTGCACGAGGACGGCGTTCTCGAGCACTACGGCGTCGAGCTGATCGGAGCCGACTACGACGCGATCGAGCGGGCCGAGGACCGCGAGCGGTTCCGGGAGACGATGACCGACGCCGGCCTCCGCGTGCCGCGGAGCGCGATCGCTCACACGATCGAGGAGGCTCGCGCCGCGGTCCATGAGATCGGGCTCCCCTTCATCGTGCGGCCGGCGTTCACCCTGGGCGGCAAGGGAGGCGGCGTCGTGCGGACGGTCGACGAACTGGCGCGCGTGGTCGGCCGGGGAGTCAAGGCCTCGCCGATCTCCCAGGTGCTGCTCGAGGAGTCGGTGCTCGGGTGGGGCGAGTTCGAGCTCGAGGTGATGCGCGACCGCGCCGACAACGTGGTGATCGTGTGCTCGATCGAGAACCTCGATCCGATGGGTGTGCACACCGGCGACAGCGTGTGCGTCGCGCCCCAGCAGACGCTGACCGACCGGCAGTACCAAACGCTGCGCGATCAGGCGATCGTCGCGATCCGCGCGGTCGGCGTCGAGACCGGCGGCTCCAACGTCCAGTTCGCGGTCAACCGTGCCACCGACGAGATCGTGGTGATCGAGATGAACCCGCGCGTGTCGCGCTCGAGCGCGCTGGCCAGCAAGGCCACCGGGTTCCCGATCGCCAAGATCGCCGCCCGGCTGGCCGTCGGCTACACGCTGCAGGAGATCCCCAACGACATCACCCGGGCGACGCCGGCCAGCTTCGAGCCCGCCATCGACTACTGCGTGATCAAGTGGCCGCGGTTCGCGTTCGAGAAGTTTCCCGGCGCCGAGGCGGGTCTCACGACCCACATGAAATCGGTCGGGGAGGCGATGGCGATCGGGCGGACGTTCAAGCAGGCGTTCGCCAAGGCGCTCAGATCGCGGGAGCTCGACTCGGCGCCCCGCGCCCCGCAGGACGATCACGCCCTGCTCGCGACGCTCGAGGCACCCGGGGCCGAGCGCTTCGATCACCTGCTCGAGGCGCTGCGGCGCGGTGCGCCCACCGACGAGCTTCACCGCCGCACCAGCATCGATCCCTGGTTCCTGCGCGAGCTTGGCGAGTTGGCTGGCGCCAACTCCCTTGCGAGTTCGCCTGACGGCGAACTCGGGAAGGTGCGGACGTACAAATCGGTCGACACGTGCGCGGCGGAGTTCGCCGCCCGCACGCCCTACTACTACTCGTCGTGGGAGCGCGGGGGAGACAGCGAGGTCGAGCGCGGCGAGCGTCCCAGCGTGGTCATCCTGGGCTCCGGGCCGAACCGGATCGGCCAGGGGATCGAGTTCGACTACTGCTGCGTGCACGGCGCCCAGACCGTGCGCGAACTGGGCCGCGACGCGGTGATGATCAACTGCAACCCCGAGACGGTGTCGACCGATTACGACACCTCCGATCGCCTGTACTTCGAACCGCTCACGCTCGCGGACGTGCTCGCGGTGTGCGAGGTCGAGAAACCCGAGGGCGTCGTCGTGCAGTTCGGCGGCCAGACCCCGCTCAAGCTGGCCGCCGGTCTGGACCAGGCCGGCGTACCGATCCTGGGCACGAGCGTCGAGGCGATCGACCTCGCCGAGGACCGCTCGCGCTTCGGGCCGCTGCTCGACGCGCTCGGCTACAAGGCGCCGCCGTACGCCACCGCGACCTCCCCCGAGGATGCCTTGTGCAAAGCCGAGACGGTCGGCTTCCCGCTGCTGGTGCGCCCGAGCTACGTCCTGGGTGGCCGCGCCATGGAGATCGTCTACAGCGTGGAGGGGCTCGAGGATTGCCTGCGGAGGGTCGGTGCCGATGCAGGTACCACCATCTACCTGGACCGTTTCATGGAGGACTCGATCGAGGTCGACGTCGACGCGGTGTGCGACGGCACCGACGTCTGGATCGCCGCGATCATGCAACACGTCGAGGAGGCCGGCATCCACTCGGGCGACTCGGCCTGCGTGCTCCCCCCACACGCGTTGGGCGAGGAGATGCTGGCCCAGATCCGCGCCCAGACCGACGGGATCGCGAGGGCCCTCGGCGTGGTCGGCCTGCTCAACGTGCAGTACGCCATCCAGGACGACGGCCTGTACGTGATCGAGGCCAACCCGCGCGCTTCGCGCACCGTCCCGTTCGTCTCGAAGGCGATCGGGTTGCCGGTGGCCAAGATCGCCTGCCGGGTGATGCTCGGCGAGCGCCTGGCCTCTCTGCATCTGCCGGCCGACACCTCGAACGGCCACGTCTGCGTCAAGGAGGTCGTGCTGCCGTTCGACCGGTTCGCCGGGGCCGACTCGCTGCTTGGCCCCGAGATGCGCTCGACCGGGGAGGTGATGGGCATCGCACCCGACTTCCCGACGGCCTTCGCAAAGGCGCAGGCGGCCGCCGGCGCGACCCTGCCCAACCACGGCCGGGTGTTCATCACGGTGGCCGACGGCGACAAGCCGGCCGCCACCGGGATCGCCACCCTGCTGCACGACCTCGGCTTCGAGATCATCGCCACGCGGGGAACGGCGCGGGCCATGCGCCGGATGGGGATCCCGGCCGAGACCCTCAACAAGATCGGCGAGGGCTCGCCGCACGTGGTCGACTGGATCGAGCGCGGCGAGGTCGACCTGGTCATCAACACTCCGGTGGGCACCGGGGCGCGCACCGACGGCTACGAGATCCGCTCGGCTGCCGTCGCGCGCGGGATCCCGTGCATCACCACGATGGCGGGCGGCATGGCGGCGGCCCGCGCGATCGCCGCCGCCCGGCGCGGCGAGCCCGAGGTGCTCTCGCTGCAGGAGATCCACGGCCTGCGCCGGGCGCGGGCCAAGCCGACCGAGGTCGCATGAGCGCCCCGTTCGGCTGCCGCCCCGCCACCGTCACCGCGCGCGAGACCCACGGCGCCTACGTGGTCATCCGCGCTCACGACGTGGCGGGCCCGACACCGCGTCCCGGTCAGTTCTACATGCTGCGGACAGCCGAGCGGTGGGGAGGGGGAGAGGGCGAGCGGCCGTTCCTGCCTCGCGCGTTCAGCGTCATGCGCGCGCATGGTGACGAACTCCACTTCCTGATCGAGGACGTCGGCCCGGGGACGGGGCGCCTGTGCGAGCTCGAGCCGGGCAAGGAACTGCTGCTGGTCGGCCCGCTCGGCAATCGCTTCACGCACCCGCGCGACGGCCGCGAGGCGCTGCTCGTCGGGGGCGGTGTCGGCATCGCGCCGCTGGCCATCTGGCAGGACGAGCTTGGGCCGCACACTCCGGCCCTCCTCGGGTTCCGGGATCTCCCCCGCTCCGAGGGCGCCGCGCTGCTGCGCAACGTCACCGTGGCCACCGACGACGGCAGCGTCGGACACCACGGGCTAGTCACCGACCTGCTCGAGGAGGCGCTCGACGAGCACGAGCACCGCGAGGTGTACGCCTGCGGTCCGCCGGCCATGCTCGAGGCGGTCAGGGCGGCCTGCGCCGCACGCGATGTGCCGGCCCAGCTCGCGCTCGAGTCCGGGATGGCGTGCGGCTTCGGGGCGTGCTTCGGGTGCGTGGTACCCACACGGGACGGCTACGTGAGGCTCTGCCTCGACGGGCCGGTTCTCGACGCCGCGGAACTCGCTGGCGCGAGTTCCGTTGGCGCGGAACTCCAGGGGGCGGTTGGTAAATGACGGTCGAGTTCTGCGGGCTCGAGCTCGCCCACCCGATCATCAACGCGTCCGGCACGTTCGACGCGATCGCCGCCCGGCGCGCGTTTGGCGAGGAGCTGATCGCGCGCTTCCCGTTCGCCGCCTTTGTCTCGAAGACCGTCACGCTCGAGCCACGTCAGGGAAACCCGCCGCCACGCCTGTGGGAGATAGCCGGAGGGCTGATCAATTCGATCGGCCTGCCCAACAAGGGCCTGCCCGGGTACCTGGCCCACGATCTGCCCGAGCTGGCCCGGCTGCCGGTGCCCCTGATCGTCAACGTGATGGGCTCGAGCCGCGACCAGGTGGCCGAGCTTGTCGCCGCGTTCGCCGCGCGCGACGAGGTGGCGGCGATCGAGCTGAACGTCTCCTGCCCCAACGTTCACACCGGGCTGACCATGGGCGCCGACCCCGGCGAGATCGCCGCGCTCCTTGACCAGGTCAGACCGCTGACCAGCAAGGCGCTGATCGTCAAGCTGACTCCGAATGCGAGCGACGTACCCGCCGTGGCGCGCGCGGCCGAGGCGGCCGGCGCCGATGCCGTATCACTCATCAACACCGTGCGGGGGATGGCGCTGGACCCGAGGAGCGGGCAGCCGTGGCTGGGTGGCGGGACCGGCGGGATGTCCGGTCCGGCGGTCCGAGCCATCGCTCTGGCCCAGGTGTATGCGGTGGCGCAGGCGATCGAGATCCCGATCGTGGGCATGGGCGGTGTTCAGCGCGGCACTCACGCACTGGATCTGATGCGCGCAGGCGCAAGTCTCGTCGGCGTCGGCACGGAGAGCTTCCGCGATCCCGCCGCGGGTCTTCGCATCGCCGCCGAGCTGTCCGAACTTCGCGCAAATACAGTCGTCTAGGATCGGTTCGAGCCGATCGTCCGCCGGATGGCGGGTTACTTGTGAACATTTTGCAGCGGGTTGCAAAACCCCCTGCAAACTCAGGGAATTACCGGAACCATCCTCGACAATGCTCTAGCTCAGCTTGAGGTCTAGTCGAATTCCGGCCATTTGTCTTGATCGCCCCTTCGCAAGATGTATAGTCGCCGCCCATGTCGCCGGTGAGCGAATCGCCCACGAAGCCCACGGCTGCACCCGAGCGCTCTCTCGTGCAACGCATGGAAGCGCTTCAGCGGGCCAACGACATCCGGACGCGCCGGGCGCAGCTCAAGCGCGACCTGAAGGCCGGCCGCCAGCCGATCGACAGGCTCCTGCTCGAGCCCCCGGACTATCTCGCCACAGCCAAGGTATTCGACCTGCTGCTGGCCGTGCCCAAGTACGGCCGCGTGAAGGTGAACAAGATCCTCGGCCAGTGCAAGATCTCGCCGAGCAAGACGGTCGGCGGGCTGTCCGAGCGCCAGCGGCGCGAGCTGGTCGCGCTCATGCGGCGGCGCTAGTTCTCGCGCCGCCGCCAGCCGGCTCCCCACGGTGCCAAACGTCTTCGTGATCACGGGGCCCTCCGGGGTGGGCAAGGGCACGTTGATCCGCGGTCTGCTCGAGCGCGTGCCTGAGCCTCGAGCTCTCGGTCTCGGCGACGACGCGGTCGCCGCGCCCGGGGGAGCAGGACGGGGTCGAGTATCACTTCCTCACCCCGGCGCAGTTCGACCGGCACGTCGCCGCGGGCGACTTCGTCGAACACGCCACGTACTCGGGCAACCGCTACGGCACGCTGCGCTCCGAGCTCGAGCGACGGCTGCAGACCGGCGCCGGGGTGGTGCTCGAGATCGAGGTGCAGGGCGCTCGTCAGGTACGGGCGGCAATGCCGGAGGCCGTTGCGGTGTTCATCGCGCCTCCTTCGCGCGAGGCCCTACGCGCACGCCTGGTCGGGCGCGGGACCGACAGCGCGGAGCAGGTCGACGCGCGGCTGCGCACCGGCGAGCGCGAGCTCGAGGCCCAGCCGGAGTTCCGGCACGTCGTGGTCAACGACCGCCTGGAGGAGGCGACCGCCGCGCTGGTCTCGATCGTCCGCGTCGCCAGATGGATGGTTGCGGGCTGACGCCGGTCCTCTCGCTAACCTACTCCCAACACTCCTTCGAAGGACGGCAAGCTTTGATCTCACCCCGCATCGACAAGCTCCTCGAGCACGTTGACTCCGACTACGCAAGCGTGATCGTCGCCGCCAAGCGCGCGCGCCAGATCAACTCGTACTACCACAACCTGGGCGAAGGGACGTTCGACGAGTTTCCTCCCCCCATGGTCGAGACGCGCTCGAAGAACTACCTGACGATCGCACTCGAAGAGGTCGCTCAGGGCAAGCTCAAGTACCACTACCGGTAGGCCCGAAGCCGTGGCCCGATTGCTCCTCGGCGTGAGCGGCGGGATTGCGGCTTACAAGGCGCTCGAGGCAGCCCGCCTCGCGGTCAAGCGAGGACACGCGGTCCGCGTCATCCAGACCGCGGCCAGTGAGCGCTTTGTCGGGCGGGCCTCGTTCGAGGCAATCACGGGTGGGCCGGTGCTGGTGAGCGAGTTCGAGCCGGATCCGGCGCGCGGCGGCTATCCCGGTGAGCCGCTGGGTGGGCGGGTCGACATCATGCCGATCAGCCACCTGGCGCTCGCCGAGCGGGCCGAGGTGTACCTGATCGCTCCGGCCACCGCCAACACGCTGGCCAAGCTCGCCCACGGCCAGGCCGACAACCTCCTGAGCGCGGCGGCGCTCGCCGCCGCGTGTCCGGTGGCGGTCGCCCCGGCGATGAACAATCGGATGTACCTGAACCCCGCCACCCAGGCCAACCTCGAGTTGCTCGAGCAGCGCGGCATCACGGTAATCCCGCCGACCGAGGGACCGCTCGCCTCGTACGGCGAGCACGGGATCGGCCGGCTGGCCGAACCGGCCGAGCTGCTCGACGCCTGCGAGTCGCTGCTCACCCCGGTGGATGCGGGTGGGTCAAGATTGACCGGCCTGCGGGTACTTGTCACCGCCGGCGGCACCCGGGAGCCGATCGACAGCGTCCGCTTTCTGGGCAACCGCTCCTCGGGCCGGATGGGCTATGCGCTGGCCCGCGAGGCGGCCCGGCGCGGCGCCGACGTGACGCTGATCGCCGCCAACGTGGTTCTCGAGGCCCCGGCCACCGCGCGGGTCGTGAAGGTGCGGACCGCGGCGGAGCTTGCCCGGGCGTGCCGGCGCGAGCTTCCCGGCTGCGACGTCCTGCTGATGAGTGCGGCCGTGGCCGACTTCCGGCCGGTGGGCGCGGTGGACTGCAAGCTCAAGAAGGATCAGGGAGTGCCCAAGCTCGAACTCGAGCCGACCGAGGACGTGCTCAGTCAGGCGGCTGAGCTGCGCCGCGCCGACCAGGTGATCGTCGGGTTCGCCGCCGAGCACGGTGACGACGCGGTCGAGCTCGCCCGGGGCAAGCTCGAGCGAAAGCGCCTCGACGCGATCGTGGTCAACGACATCTCGCGCGCGGGCATCGGATTCGAGTCCGACGAGAACGAGGTGACGATCCTCGCCGCCGACGGCGGGGAGCGGGATGTGCCCAGGTCCAGGAAGGAACGAGTCGCGCGCGCAGTCCTCGATGAAGTGGAACGTCTTCGCTCAATGAAGGGTGGGACGGATGGAGCCCGAGCAGACACCCGTAGCCCCGCACGAGTCTGAGGCTTTCGCCGCCCTGGCGCGGCGGGTTGCCGGCAACATCGCGAGCGCGGTGCAGGTGCGCTCCGAGACGCTCACGCACCTCATGGTGGCGCTCCTGTCGGAGGGCCACGCGCTGATCGAGGATTACCCGGGCGTCGGCAAGACGGCGCTGGCCCGAGCGCTCGCCCGCTCAATCGACTGCCAGTTCGCGCGGGTGCAGTGCACGAGCGACCTGCTGCCTGCGGACGTGGTGGGGACCAACGTGTACCTGCAGCGCGAGCAGCGCTTCGAGTTCCGGCCGGGACCCGTGTTCGCCAACGTCGTGCTGGTCGACGAGATCAACCGCGCCTCGCCCAAGACGCAGTCCGGGCTGCTCGAATGCATGCAGGAACGGCGGGTCACCGTCGACGTGCACACTCACGAGCTCGCCCGTCCGTTCGTCGTGCTGGCCACCCAGAACCCGATCGAGTACGAGGGCACCTACCCGCTGCCCGAGGCCCAGGTGGACCGGTTCATGGTCCGGATCTCGCTTGGCTATCCCACGCGCGGCGCCGAGGCCGGCATGCTGGCCGACCATGAGGCGGGCGACCGGGTGCTGACGCTCACGCCCGTGGCCACCGCCGCCGACATCCTGACCGCCCAGGACGCGGCCAAGCGCGTGCGCGCGTCCGAGGCGCTGCGTGACTACATCGTGCGCCTGCTCTGGCGCACCCGCGAGGACCCTCGGGTCGACCTGGGGGCCAGCCCTCGTGCCGGCCTGCTCCTGCTGCGGGCCGCCAAGGCCTACGCGATGATGCAGGGCCGCGATCACGCGCTGCCCGACGATGTGCAGGCGCTCGCGCAGCCGGTCCTGGCTCACCGGCTGGTGCTTGCGCCCGAGTCGCCGCGGCGCGGCGCAGCCGACGTGGTAAGCGACGCCGTGGCGTCGGTGAGGGCGCTGTGAGCTGCCCACGAGCAGCGCCGGAGGCGCGCCTGCGGTGAAGCGGGCCGGGGCGGTCGGGGTCTCCGGACTGGCGCTCATCTTTGTGGCGCTGCTGTTCGACGCCGGACCCCTGTTCGTCCCCGGGGTGGCGCTCCTCGCGCTGTCGGTGACCGCGCCCACGTGGGTCGTGCTGGCGGCCCGGAGCGCCGAGATCGAGCGGCGCCTGGATTCCGAGCGGGTGGTCGAGGACGAGCCGATCGAGGCGACGATCGAAGTCCGCCGCGGGCACTGGGGCCTGCCCGGCGCGGCCGTGATCGACTCGCTGGCCGGCAAGTCCATACCGCTGCACGCCCCGATGTCGCTCATCTCCGGCGGGCGCAGCGCCAGCGTGCGCATCGTGGCCTGCTTTCCGCGCCGGGGCATCCGGCGGATCGATCCGCCCACCCTGGTCGTGTCCGACGCGCTCGAGCTCGCCCGGGTCGTTCGGGAAAGCCCGTCGCCGCCGCAGGAGATCCTTGTGCTGCCGAGGACCGAGCGCATCAGGTGGGTCCCCGGCGCGGGCGAGAAGTGGCGCCGCGCGGCCGGCACGACCTCGTTCGAGCCGCTGGGCGCAACCGAGGTCGACGGGCTGCGGCCCTACCGCCAGGGCACGCCGGCCTCACGCATCCACTGGCCGGCGCTGGCCAGGGGGGCGGGTCTGCTCGAGCGCCGCCTCCGCGCCGACACCGACAGCCGCCCGTTGGTCGTGGTCGACGCCCGCGGATCCGGCCCGCCCGAGCATCTCGACGCGGCGGTCCGGGCGGCTGCCTCGTTGGTGCTCGAGTTGGGGGGGCGCACCGGCTGCGGGCTGCTGCTTCCCGGCGAGCACCGCCCGCTCGAGGTCGAGCCGGACCTGACCGCCTGGCCCGTCGCGCATGCCCGCCTGGCTCTGGTGGAGGGGGGACCCGACACCCGGGCCCCTGGCCTGGCGCCGGGTGCCCGCTCGGCTCAGGTGCTGTACGTGGCGGCGACTGCCCAGGCGCGGCTGCCCGCGGGCTTGGCCGGCGCCGGGGTGCGCGTCGCGGTACTGGTGATCCCGAAGGCGCTGATCAGCCAGCCGCCAAAGGACGCCACCTTCGAGGTCGCGGGCTGTCTCGGGTTCGTGGTCGGGCGCCGGCCGCCGTCCGCGCGAGCGCGCGGGGGAGCGGGCGGCGTGAGCGCGAACACGCAGGTCGCGGTTCTCGCCCCGCTCGGACGAGAAACTGGGCCAACCCAGCCCGGGCGCTCGGCCGCCCGGACGGGCGACCGGCCGCTCATCCGCCTGACCGCGTTCGCCGCGCTCGGCTTCTACGGTGTCCTGCGGTGGGGGACGCTGATGAACCCGGCTCCGACCTGGCGCCTGGTCGGGCTGCTCGCGCTCGCGGTCGCCCTGGCGGGCATCGGGCCGGTGCTGCTCGAGCGCGAACGCGCGGTGGCGGCGATGGGGCGGCCGAGGCGAGCAGCTGACCGCGGTCGGCGCGCCGCTGGCCCTGCTGGCCATCCTGGCCGCGTTTCCGCTCGCGGGGGTCCCGCGTGGGCTGGATCATTCATCTGCGCGTCGCGGTCACGGCCGACGCGATCGGCGAGGGACTCTCGGCCCTGCCCGGCATCCTCGTTCCCTACAGCGGGATCAACGAGTGGGCGCGTGTGGTCATGCTGCTGGGCGCCGCCGTGCTGCTGCTCGACGCGGGCCTGCTGCTCGCCTTCGCGCCGTCCGCGCTCGGCGACGTCCGCCGGGGCGCGGCGGCCCTGCCGCTGATCGCGCTCGTGGTGGTGCCGGCCACGCTCGTGCATCCGCACCTCGCCTACCTCCAGGGCCTCGTGCTCTTCGCCCTGCTGGCATTCTTCATGTGGGGCGAGCGGGTGGCGCCCGACCGTCGCGGCAGCGTGGTGCTGGCCTGCGCGGCGACCGGCGCGATCGGCATGATCATCGGTCCGGCGCTCGACCAGCACTCGCCGTGGATCAACTACGAGGCGCTGACCAACGGGTTCACGCCGCCCCACGTCGAGCGGTTCGACTGGACCCAGCGCTACGGGCCGCTGCGCTGGCCACGCACGGGCAATGACGTGCTCGAAGTCCAGGCCACGCCGAAGGCGTGGAGCGGGGAGTACTGGAAGGCCGAGAACCTCGACACGTTCAACGGCACAGGTTGGATCGCGGGCGGCGCGAATAGCGGCCCCCAGCCGCCGCTCAGCCAGCGGACGATCGACCGTTGGACACAGACGCTCACCGTGACGGTGCGCGCCATGCAGACGACCCAGATCATCGCGTCGGGCACCGCGTTCCAGCCTCCCGCCCACCTGTCGGCGCCGGCGCTGCCGGGATCGAGCGCGGGCACATGGACCAGCTCGACGCGCCTGGCCACGGGGGACAGCTACACGATTCGCGTCTACGCACCACACCCCAGCAACTCGGCCCTGGCCAAGACCGGCGACGACTATCCGCTCGAGATCCGGCAGTCCGACCTGGCGCTGACCCTGCCGCAGGCGCCGAGTCCGGGCGCCGCTCCACAGACCGTGTTGTTCCCGGCCTTCGGCTCGGCGGGGGCAGCGCCTGAGAACCAGACCAACCCCGACGGGATCAGCGGGGCGACCGTGATCGCGAACTCTCCCTACGCGCCGGCCTACGCCCTGGCCCAGCGTCTGGCCCGCAACGCCCTCACGCCGTACGCCTACCTCCAGCGCGTGCTCGCGTACCTGCAGAGCGGATACACCTACGACGAGTATCCGCCCGCCGCCGCGTATCCGCTCGCGACGTTCCTGTTCCGCACGCGACTGGGCTACTGCCAGCAGTTCGCCGGCAGCATGGCCCTGCTGCTGCGAATGGGCGGGGTGCCGGCGCGGGTGGCCACCGGCTTCACCACCGGCGCTTACGTCTCCGCCACCAAGCACTACCTGATCTCAGACGTCGACGCTCACGCCTGGGTGGAGGTTTGGTTCCCGCGCTACGGCTGGGTCACCTTCGATCCCACCCCGCCGACCGCGCCCGCCCGCGGCGGTCGGGCCGCGATCAACACCAACGGCATCCTGGGCGGCACCGGCGGGCTGAGCAAGCTCGGGGGCAGGAACGCGGGCTCTCCCACCGGCGCGGTGCGCGGCGGCGTGCGCCCGCAGTCGGGTGGCTCGGCGACGCCGTTCCTTCTCGGCGGGCTCGGGGTGCTGGTGGCGCTGCTGATGCTGGCGCTGGTTCTGTGGAGCCGCAGCGCGCCGATCGACGCCGACGCCATGCTCGCCGAGCTCGAGCGGGCGCTGGCCCGCAGCGGGAGGCCCATCTCCGACGGGGTCACCCTGGCCGGGCTCGAGCGACGTTTCCGCACCTCGCCGGAGGCGGCCGCGTACGTGCGCGCGCTGCGCCTGGCCCGCTTCAGCGGCGAGCCGGCGCTGCCGACGTTGCGCCAGCGCCGTGCCCTGCGGGCCCAGCTCCGGGCCGGGCTGGGGCTCGGTGGGGCGCTGCGCGCCCTGTGGGCGCTCCCGCCGCGTCCCGAGCGAGCGCGCCGGCGGGTGAGCTGAGCCGCTCGCCCGCGCCTCTACACTGGAGCGCGATGGAAGGCGTATACGAGCTGTACGTCAGAGGCACCGAGTTGCTCGAGGCGGGACACAACCACCAGGCGGTCATCCCGCTGGCACGCGCGCGTGATCTGGCTCCCGACAAGACGTCGATCCGCGAGGCGCTCGGTCGCGCGCTGTTCGGTGCCCAGCGCTACGAGGAGGCCGCGACGGAGTTCGAGGCCGTCATCGACCGCGCACCGACGAACGACTACGCGCTGTTCTGCCTGGGCCGCTCCCTGCAGATGCTCGGCCGCCATGCCGAGGCCCGCCAGCCCCTGGCCCAGGCTGCCGGCATGCAGCCGGGCCGGCGCGACTATCGCATCTACCGCGACCGCGCCCGCGCCCGCGCCGCCCACGCGGACTCCTAGCGGATCTGAACTACGACCACCGTTCGGCCCTTGGAAAACAGAGCCCGGGGCGCCCGACGGGTGCCCAGGCCTGCCCATCCGGTGCTACTCTGAAACCTGAAGTCGAGCGCCGGATCTGTGACCGGCGGCAGTACCCGAAGTGGGCGCTGAAGAGCCCACTTTTTTATTGAGTTTTCGACGGAGGAGACCGGAGTGAGCAGACCGGAGGGCGCAAGCCTCCAGACCGAGATCGAAGGTCGGCTCGCCGCGAGCGAGCCGGAGGTCGAGGTCCTGCTCGCCGAGGTCGTCTCCGATAGCACGCTGCGACTGTTCATCGATCATCCCGAGGGCGTCACGCTCGATCTGTGCGAGCGCGTCACGGGGCATCTGAACGAGTACCGCGACCGCTACGCGCTTGAGGTGTCCTCCCCGGGGCAGGACCGCCCCCTCACCAAGCCGCAGCACTACACGCGCTTCCTCGGCCGGCACGCACGGGTGCGGCTGCGGGAGGCCCGGGGCGGACACAGGAGTCTGACCGGCGAGCTGGTCGGCGCATCGGACCGAGATGTGACGATCGCCGCGCAAGAGGGCGTGGTCACGATCCCCTACGAGCAAATCGCCCGCTCCAACCTCGTACCTGGAGACTGAAGTCATGTCGAGAGAGATCGTCGAGGCCGTCCGCGGGCTCGCCGCCGAGAAGAACATCTCCTCCGAGAAGCTGATGGAGGCGCTGGAAGACGCGCTCTTGTCGGCATACAAGAAGACGCCTGATGCGGCGCGGTACGCGAAGGTGGAGATGGACCGAGACAGCGGCGACTTCAAGGTGTGGGAGCTGAAGATCCCGCCCGAGCTCGAGGAGCAGCTTCTGGTCGAGGCCACGCCCGAGCAGCAGCCCACGGTCGATCCAGAGACCGGGGAGATGCGCGAGCCGCCCGAGCCCGAGATCGACCTCGAGAAGCTCAAGGAGTACGAGGACCAGATCGAGACCGAGGATGTGACCCCGCACGACTTCGGCCGGATCGCCGCCCAGACGGCCAAGCAGGTGATCCTCCAGCGGATCCGCGAGGCCGAGCGCGACATGATGTTCGAGGAGTACCGCGATCGGGTGGGCGAGCTGATCACCGGCATCGTGCAGCAGTCGGACTCGCGCTACACGCTGGTCCAGCTGCGCGAGCGGGTCGAGGCGCTGCTGCCCAAGTCAGAGCAGGTCGACGGCGAGCGCTATGACCACTCGCAGCGAATCAAGGCGGTGATCAAGGACGTCTCGAACTCGACCAAGGGCCCGAGCATCATCGTCTCTCGTCGCGATCCCGAGTTGATCAAGCAGCTGTTCGAGCTCGAGGTGCCCGAGATCGCCGACGGCCTGGTCGAGATCACCAACGTGGCCCGCGAGCCTGGCTACCGCTCGAAGATCGCGGTCGTCTCGCACGTCGACGGCGTCGATCCGGTCGGCGCCTGCGTCGGCCCTCGTGGATCGCGCGTGCGCATGGTCGTCTCGGAGTTGCGCGGCGAGAAGATCGACATCATCCCGTACAACGACGAGCCGGCCCGCTTCGTGGCCAAGGCGCTCTCGCCCGCGCGCGTGCGCGAGGTGTTGGTCGACGACGCCGGCAAGCAGGCCACAGTGATCGTCCCCGACGACCAACTGTCGCTGGCCATCGGCCGCGAGGGTCAGAACGCGCGACTGGCCGCCCGATTGACCGGCTGGCGGATCGACATCCGCTCGGAGACCGAGTTCGCCGCCGAGGAGTCCCAGCATGGCTACGAGGAGGAGGAGACGCAGGGCCGCTGCCACGCGATCCTCTCCAACGGCCGGCGATGCCCCAACGCGGCGCTGCCGAGCTCGCGATATTGCGGCATCGAGGCCCACCAGGCCCTCGAGGGTAAGGACACCGACCAGGTCCAGGCCGCTTCCTAGGGCCGGACCGGGTGCCTACACTGAGACTGTCATGAGCAAGCGCGTACACGAGATTGCCAAGGAGCGCGGGCTTCCGCCCAAGGAAGTCCTGCAGCGCCTTCAGGCGGCCGGGCTCAAGGTGAAGGCAGTGTCCTCGTCGGTCGACGAGGCGGACGCCAGCCGCATACTCGGCGACGGCGCCGCCGGCGCCCAGAGCCAGGTACCGGCGGTCACTCGCACCCCGGCGGCCGAAGCCGCCCCGGGTCCCCGCCGCGACGGTGCTCAGCCGCCCCAAGAAGCGCAGGGTCGCACCCGCGAGGTGCCCTCGGGCCGCGCGCGCCCAGATTCCTCCGGCCGCGGCAATCGGCCCGACGCGCCGTCTCGCCCGGCCGACAACGGACCGGCCGGCGGCGACAACGGACCGGCCGGCGGCGACGGCGCCGCCTCCTCCGGTGGCGAGGCCGCGCACAAGCGTCCCACGCGTGACTCCCTGCAGGGTGAGCGCGCCCCCGGGAACGCCGGCGGGCGCCGCCGCGTGGTGATCGACTCTCAGGCTTCTCGCCGCACGACCACGGGCGGCGGGCCTCCGCAGTCCAATCAGCCGCCGCGCCGCCAGCGGCGCGGTCGCCGGCGGCGCGGCGTGTACGACGATGAGGCGGAGTCCCGCCCCAGCACCCAGACCGCGTTGGCTCTGCCCGACACGATCCGGATCCGTTCCGGCTCGAGCGTCAAGGACGTCGCGGAGTACCTCGACGTCCCGGTGCCCGAGATCATGAAGAAGCTGATGATGCTCGGCGAACGGGCCACGATCACGACGACGTTGACCGACGACGCCGTTCAGGTGCTGGCGGCCGAGCTCGGCAAGGAGGTCGAGGTCGTTCACTCCGAGGACGAGACGATCGCCGAGCCGGTGTTCCACGACGCCGAGGAGACGCTCGTCGAGCGTCCACCGGTGGTCACGATCATGGGCCATGTCGACCACGGCAAGACCTCGTTGCTCGACGCGATCCGCCAGACCCAGGTGGCGGCCGGCGAGGCAGGCGGCATCACCCAGCACATCGGCGCCTACCAGGTCCATCAGGACGGCAAGACGATCACCTTCCTGGACACGCCGGGCCACGAGGCATTCACCGCCATGCGCGCCCGCGGCGCCAAGGTGACCGACATCGCGGTGATCGTCGTGGCGGCCGACGACGGCGTGAAGCCCCAGACCCAGGAGGCGGTCGACCACGCCAAGGAGGCCGGCGTCCCGATGCTGGTCGCGGTCAACAAGATCGACAAGGAGGGTGCGCAGCCCGACCGCGTGCGCGCCGAGATGGCCCAACTCGGACTCCAGCCGGTCGAGTGGGGCGGCGACACCGAGTTCGTCAACGTGTCGGCCAAGACCAGGGAGGGGCTCGAGGATCTGCTCGAGACGATCCTCGTCATGGCTGAGGTCGAGGAGCTGCGGGCCAACCCCGAGGCGCCGGCATCCGGGAACGTGATCGAGTCCAAGCTCGACCCGGGGCGCGGCCCGGTGGTCACGATCCTGATCCAGCGCGGCACCCTCGAGGTGGGTGACGCGCTCGTGGCCGGCGCGCACTGGGGCCGGGTCCGCGCGATGAACGACTTCATCGGCCGCCGGGTCGGCCAGGCCCTGCCCGGCGAGCCGGTCGAGGTGCTCGGGTTCGACGGCGTGCCCGAGGCCGGCGAGCACGTCCGCGTGGTGGAGAACGAGCGGCGCGCCCGCCAGCTCGCCACCGAGCGCGCCACCCGCCTGAAGGCCGAGGCGCTGGCCCGGCGCTCGGGCAAGAAGGTCTCGCTCGAGGACATCTTCAAGTCCGGCGTGCAGGAGCTCAACCTGCTGATCAAGTCCGATGTGGCGGGATCGCTGGAGGCGATCCAAGATGAGATCGCCAAGCTGCCGCAGGACGAGGTCTCGGTCAACGTGATCCGCGGGGCCGTGGGCGGCGTGACCGAGTCCGACGTGATGCTGGCGGCCGCCTCCGACGCGGTCATCCTGGGCTTCAACGTCCGTCCGGTGGGCGACGCCCGGGCGGTGGCCGAGCGCGAAGGCGTGGAGATCCGGCACTACTCGGTGATCTACCGCGCGATCGAGGAGTTGCGCGACGCCATGCAGGGCATGCTCGCGCCGGAGGAGGTCGAGGAGACGCTCGGCTCGCTCGAGGTGCGCCAGATCTTCCGGGCCTCTCGCGTCGGCACGATCGCCGGCTGCCACGTCCTCGACGGCCGCATCACGCGCGGGTCGAAGGTCCGTCTGGTGCGCGACGGCAGGGTGATCTACGACGGCGAGATCCAGAGCCTCCGCCGCTTCAACGAGGACGTGCGCGAGGTCGCCGCCGGCTACGACTGCGGGGTCGTGCTCCGGGACTTCGCGGATATCAAGGAGGACGACATCCTCGAGACCTACGCCACCCGGCAGGTCGAACGCGAGCTGGTCTGAGCGGGCGGTGGCCGCGGATGTCGGCCAGCGGCTTCGTCGCGGTGCTGGTGATCGATCTGCACTTCCCGGACGCCGGCAGCCTGAAGAGCAAGCGCAAGGAGCTCTCCTCGATCAAGGCCCAGCTCCACACCCGCCTGGGTGCGGCGGTGGCCGAGGTCGACCACCAGGACCTGTGGCAGCGAGCCCGGCTCACCGCGGCGCTCACGGGAGGGTCGCTCGCGGTTCTCTGCGCCGCCGCCGACAACGTCGAGCGCTGGCTCGAGGCCCGCTGGCCCGATCACGTTCGAATACAACGCATCGTCACGTCGGTCGCTGATTTGTCGGAGTGAGCGCTCAGCACCGTGTCACGCGATGGAAGGTGAGCGGCTAGGATGGGCGACGGCCGGATGCGTCGCGTCGATGAGTCGCTCCGGGCTGTCCTCAGCGACGCAATCGCCAAGGACCTCCAGGATCCACGCGTTGGCTTTGTGACCGTGACCGCCATTAAGACCAGCCCCGACCTCCGCCATGCGCGCGTTTACGTCAGCGTCCTGGGCGACGCCGAGGCGCGCGCGGATACGCTCGACGGGCTGCGCTCCGCCCACGGCTTCCTGCAGGGCCGCGTGGCGTCGGAGCTCTCGCTCAAGCACACGCCCACCCTGACCTTCGAGTACGACGAGTCGATCGATCGCGGAATGCGGATCACGCGCCTGATCGATCAGGGGCCCGACACGGATGGGTGAGAACGGTGCGGGGGCGGCGACTCGCGACGAGGTCCTGACGGAGCTCGGCTCGGCCGAGAGGTTGATCGTCGTCACCCACGAGAACGTGGACGGCGATGCGCTCGGATCGCTGATCGCCATGCAGGAGATCCTCACCGCGCAGGGGCGCGACAGCCTGATGTTCATCGATCAGGGCGAGTTCCCGCTGCCGCACGAGTATCGGTTCTTCAACCTCTCGGGAATGGTCTCCGCGCCGCCCGAGGACCTCGCGCAGCGGACGATCGTGTTCCTGGACTGCGGCAACCTCGAGCGCAACCCGGCCGTTGCCTTCCGCCGCGCGGGGGCGCATATCGTCAACATCGACCACCACCACGACAACACGATGTTCGGCACGGTCAACTACGTGCTGCCCGAGGCGTCGTGCACGGCCGAGATCGTGTGGGATCTCATGCAGGGGCTGGGAGTCGAGCCGACCCTGCACATCGCCGAGGCGCTCTACGTCGGGCTGATCACCGACACCGGCCGCTTCATGTACGAGAACACGGGACCGAGGGCGCACCAGATGGCCGCCGATCTGATCAGGCACGGGGTCGACGTGCACGAGATCTACCGGCGGGTCTACGAGGGTGTGCCGTTTGGGAAATTGGCGCTCCTCGCTCGCGGGCTCTCCAAGGTGGCGCGCTACGACGGCGGGCGGCTCACGATGACCGAGCTCGATGCCCGTGACTTCGCCGAGTCAGACGCCGAGGAGAGCTACTCGGAGGGCGTCATCGACCACCTGCGGGCCGTCGACGGCACTGCCGTGGCCGCGCTCATCCGCGAGCGGATCTCCGACAACGGCAACGGTCCGGCGCGCAAGGTGTCGCTGCGGGCCAGCGACGAGCGGGTCGACGTCTCCGCGATCGCGCGCGCGCAGGGTGGCGGTGGCCACCGCCAGGCCGCCGGTTTCTCCACCTCGTTGGGACGCGACGAGCTCGTCGAGTTCCTCCGCGAGGAAGTCGCTCAGCAGCTCGCGCCGACTGCGTGATCGACGGAATCGTCCTCTACGACAAGCCGGCCGGGGTCACCTCGCACGATGTCGTGGCCCGGATGCGGCGGGCGCTGGGCGCGCGCCGGCGTGGTCCAGGCCGCCTCAAGGTCGGCCATGCCGGCACGCTCGATCCGTTCGCCACCGGTCTGTTGCTGATCCTGGTCGGGCGCGCCACCCGGGTGCAGCGCTTCCTGATGGAGCTGCCCAAGGCCTACGAGGTCCTCGCCCGCTTCGGGGCGGTCTCGAGCACCGGCGATCCCGAAGGCGACATCGTCACGACCGGCGTTGTGCCGGACGGCGAGCTGACCCTGCCGACCGGGGTCCTGCGCCAGCGGCCCCCCGCCTTCTCGGCGGTGAAGATCGCCGGGCGGCGGGCCTACGCGCTGGCGCGAGCGGGGGAGGCGGTCGAACCGCCCGAGCGCGACGTCACGGTCTTTCGCTTCGAGGAGCGCCGGCGCTTCGGGGACCGACGCGTGTTCGAGATCGAGTGCTCGTCGGGAACCTACGTGCGGAGCCTGATCGCCGATCTGGGCGACGCGTACTGCGAGGAGCTGCGCCGCAATCGGGTTGGCCCGTTCGCGGTCGCCGACGCCGACCCCGAGCGGATCGTGTCGCTCGACGAGGCACTGGCCTTCCTGCCCGAGGTTCGCCTCGACCCCGAGCGGGCACGCCGGGCGGCTCACGGTGGGCCGGTCCCGGCTGAGTCGGGCGGGGCCAGCGTGGTGCGGCTGACCGACGAGCACGGTCTAGTGGCGCTCGCCGCGCCACGACCGGACGGAAGACTGGCCCCGATCGTCGGGCTTCGCGGCTGATCACTAGCCTTCCGCGCCGATGCAGGTCACGATGCTCTCCGAGGTCAGCGGGAGGCCGCGGCGAGTGGCGGTCGGCGAGTTCGACGGGGTCCACCTCGGCCACCGCGAGGTGATTCGCGGCAGCGACACCGTGCTTACCTTCGAGCCCCACCCGCTGCGAGTCGTGCGGCCCGAGGCGGCGCCCAGGCTCCTGACCAGTCTCGAAACCAAGGCCGAGCTGATCGGGCGCCTAGGGGTCGACGAGCTCGTGGTGATCCCGTTCAACGAGGGGTTCGCTCATCAGAGCCCCCAGGAGTTCATCGATGATGTCCTGGTCGAGCGTCTGCAGGCGACGCATGTGTCGGTGGGGGAGAACTTCCGCTTCGGTCATCGCGCCGCGGGCGATCCCGCCATGCTCCAGGCCGACTCCCGATTCGAGTTGAGAGTCGTCGCGCTCGTCGAGGTCGCGGGCGAGATCGTGTCCTCCAGCCACATCCGCGGACTGGTGCTGGCCGGTGAGGTGGAGATCGCGGCCCGCTTCCTGGGCGCGCCGTTCCAGCTGCGCGGCGAGGTCGTCAAGGGCGATCAGCGCGGTCGCACGCTTGGCTTTCCGACGGCCAACATCGTCCCCGACGAGGCGCTGGTGTGCCCGGGGCACGGCATCTATGCCGCCCGCACGCCGGAGGCGTGCGCCGCGGTCAGCATCGGGGTGCGCCCCACGTTCGGAACCGGCCGCGCGCTCCTCGTCGAGGCCCACCTGCTCGACTCCGACCAGGATCTCTACGGACGCGAGCTGAGGATCGATTTCCTGGCCCGGCTCCGCGGCGAGCGCCGATTCGATTCGCCCGAGGCGCTGATCGAGCAGATGCACCGCGACGTCGAGCGCACCCGGGAAGTCTGTCGAGGGTCCTATGAGGCCTGAGCGAGGCGGCGGCCTGCTAGCCTCACCGGCCGATGGCTATCACCCAGGAACGCAAGCAGGAGCTGATCTCGAAGTTCGGTGACGCACCGGGCGACACCGGCAAGACCGAGGTTCAGGTCGCGCTGCTCACCGACCGCATCAACGATCTGAACGAACACCTGCGCGACCACCGCAAGGACCACCATTCCCGCCGCGGTCTGCTGATGCTGGTCGGCCGGCGCCGGCGGCTGCTCAACTACCTGCGCGACTCGGATCTCGAGCGCTACCGCACGATCCTGCGCGAGCTCGGCCTGCGGCGGTGAGCGCCCCCGAGGGACCGATCCCGCCCGGGACGCAAATCCCCGACTTCACGCTCCAGCGGGAAGACGGAAGCGAGTTCAGGCGCGCCGATCTGGAGGGCAAGACCACGATTCTGGTCTTCTATCCGTTCGCGTTCAGCCCGGTGTGCACGGATCAGATCGGCCTCTACGAGGAGGTGCTCGGCGACTACCTGGCGAAACGGGGCGTCACGATGTACGGCGTCTCCTGTGACGCGCGCTGGTCGCAGACTGCGTTTCGGGAGAAGCTCGGGGTCAGCATCGAGCAGCTGTCGGACTTCGAGCCCAAGGGCGAGGCGTGCCGGGCCTTCGGCGTCTACCACCCGGGCGGATTCCCCCAGCGGGCGCTGGTGATCGTCGGGCCCGATGCGGTGGTGGGCTGGAGCTATCAGGCTCCGTCGATCCGCGCGATCTCCCGGGGCCAACCTGATTTTCGACGGGCTGGACGCGGTCGCCGCGGGCTCGTCCGCTCGCGCTTGAGCGATCTGCGCTCGGCCCCCCTGCCGGGACTGAGCGAGGACGATCACGTGCGAGGCCCCGCCGACGACGCGCCGGTGTTCCTCTACGCCGACTTCGAATGCCCGTACTGCGCGGCGGAGGCGCAGAAGCTGGCCGAGATGCCGCTGCGCGTGGCCTTCCGGCATTTCCCGGTGCGGACCAGTCATCCCCGTGCCTGGCCAGCGGCGTGCGCGGCGGAAGCGGCCGGCCTCCAGGGCCGCTTCTGGGATATGCACGACCTCCTGTTCGCCGATCAGGGCCGGCTCGAGGATCCCCATCTGTGGGAGCGAGCCCGGACGCTCGGACTGGACCTCGAGCGCTTCGAGGCCGACCGGCGAAGCGAGGCGGTCCAGGCCCGGGTCCGCCGGGACTTCGAGGCTGGCGTGCGCGGCGGGATCGTCACCACGCCGACGTTGATCGCGGGCGAGACGCGCCATGCCGGGCGGATCGACGCTCAGCTGCTCGAGGAGCTGAGCTCCGGCAGGCGCTGAGGGGCACGCGCGGGTGGGGCCACTGGGAGCTCCAGGGCGAAGATCGAACCGTGCCCGGTGTTCTGGACCATACAGCGGCCGCCGTGAGCCTTGGCGATCGCGTCGACGATGGCTAGACCCAACCCCACTCCTCCGGTCGAGCGCGTACGCGCGGCGTCGGCTCTGGCGAACCGCTCGAAGATCCTCGCCAGGGCGTCCTCCTGCACGCCGCAGCCCTCATCCTCGACCATCGATCAGCACCTCCTTGGGGCCGCAGTAACGGGCCCGGAGCTCGATCGCGTCGCGCTCCTCGGTGTACTTGATCGCGTTCTCGAGCAGGGCGTCGAGCGCCGCCCGGAGACGATCGGGATCGACGAGCAGCTTACCGCTGGCCAGCGGGCCGAGCCGCCAGGCGCGCGGCGCCACTTCCGACCAGCGCATGAACACGTCCTCGAGGAACGGCTCGAGTTCGACGCCGTCGACCTGCAGGAAGTCGGGTTGCTCGGCGGCGGCGAGTACCAACAGCCGCTCGATGATCGCGTCGATCCGACCCAGCTCGTCGAGCGCCACGTCGAGTTCGGCGCCCAGGCCGTTGTCGGCGAGCAGCTCGAGGTGGCCCCGGGCGATCGTCAGCGGCGTGCGCAGCTCGTGCGAGGCGTCGTGGATGAAGCGCTCCTGGCTCTCGAGCAACGCGCGGCGCTCCTCGGCCCGGGCCTCGGCGATCCCCTGCGCCTCTACCCGGCGCCGGGCATGCCAGACCATGGCCAGGAACATGGCCGCCATCAACGGGACCTCGAACAACTCGCCCCACTCCTGAACCCCGCCGAACGCATCGAGCATGATCGATGCTCCCGTGAACGCCATCACACCGCCGAGCACCACGAGCGTCGCGCGCATCGGCCAGACGCGGAAGCCGTAGACGAGTGTCAGGCTGATCCAGACGAAGTGAAACGGGATGGTCTCCCAATACGACCAGGCGATCATTGCCGCGTAGTTCGCGACCGCGAAGAGGCCCCACAGCACCTCCACGCGATAGCGCCGCAGCGTGCGACGTGTCCCGGGCAGCCCGGCGTGGCCGCGCCAGGCCGAAGCGAGCGCTTCAGGCAGCTGCGCGGTAGCCCGCATTGCGCACGGTCTCGATTGGGGCATCCGGGCCCAGCCGTCGGCGCAGGCGCCGCACGCACACGTCGACCACGTTGGATCTCGGATCGAAGTCATAGCCCCACACCTCGGAGAGCAGCCGCTCGCGACTGATCACCTCGCCAACGTGCTGGACGAGGAAATGCAGGAGGCGGAACTCCCGATCCGACAGGTCCGCAATGCTCTCTCCGACCCGGGCCTGCCGGCGCGCGAGATCAAGTACGAGCCGGCCCACGCGGATCTGGGTGTCCTCGGCCGCCCCGCGCGTGCGCCGAAGCTGCACGCGGGCGCGCGCCAGCAACTCGTCCAGGGAGAACGGCTTGGCCACGTAGTCGACCGCGCCAAGCTCAAAGCTGCGCAGCTTGACCGACAGGTCGCTGCGCGCCGAGAGGATCATCACCGGGAGATCGGAGCACTCACGGTGCAGATCGCGGAGCGCCTCGAGTCCGCTCCGGCCGGGGAGCAGGAGGTCGAGAATGACCAGGTCGTAGTGGCCGGCCAGCGCTCGCGCGAGACCCTGCTCGCCGTCGCCGACCCCGTCGACCACGAAGCCCTCGGCTTCGAAGGCACGCGCGAGGAACGCCCGGATGCGCGCCTCGTCCTCCACGATCAATATGCGCATTAGCTCTTTCGAGCCCCCACGGCTCGCGTGACGATATCGGCGGACAGATGACGCGTAAATGACGCCTCGATGACATCGCCGTCATCTGCCGGTTTGCCGCCGTGGCGCCACTGTATAACACCGCGCCAAGGGAGAGGCTGAGAGATTTGAACGCGTCCGGGAAGCGACTAGCGGGGATTGTGATTGCGGCCGCAATCGTTTGCGCCGCGATCGGCCTGTACGTCGGGCTTTACCTCACCAACGTGCCCGGGTCGGCCGCTGCGTCGCCCTCTTCGAGCGGCGGCGTAAACCTGTACCTGGGCACGGTCGCCGCCTCCGAGTTGACCGATCCGCATCCGCCCTGGGTCTCCTACTACGTCGTCGACGCGAAAGATCAGCACTGGCGCCACGAGACCACCTTCGTGCTCCCGGCCCACACGCTCGTGCACGTGACGGTCTACCAGTTCGACGGCCAATCGGGGCTGCGCAACCCGTTCCTCAGCCAGGCCACCGGAGTCGTAGGCGGCAGCTTCCTGCTGGACGGCAAACCGACCCGGTCGATCGATCCCGACACCGCGTCGCATGTCTTCGCGATCCCCCAGATCGGCGTCTCCGTGCCGCTCTACGGCATCCCGGATGACGCCAAGAATCCGTGCGACAACGCGCCGTGCCCGCTGAGCACCGACCACGCGACGATCTCGTTCACGTTCCGCAGTCCGGGCAAAGGCCTCTACCGCTGGCAATGCTTCGTGCCGTGCGCCGCCGGGTTCATCCAGGGCTTCGGCGGGCCCGATGCAGACGGTCGGTTACATGGACGGCTTCATCAAGGTGGTCTAAGTGGTGTCCGAGGCGAACGAGCCCAACCACTTCCTGCGCATCGTCCTCTGGTGGCTGGTGGTCAGCGTCATCGGGACGGCGCTCGTCGTGTTCGTGCTGGGTCCGGGTCTGCCACCCGGCAACGCCTCGGCCGAGGCGTCGGGGCAGGTGACCGACAACACGGTGCTGATCGGCGCTATCGGTGCCGGTGGCCGCCGCGGTGCTCGTTTACCTGGTCTACGCGCTGATCGTGTTCCGCGAGCGCGAGCCGGCGGTAGTCGTGGACGGGCCGCCCATCCGCGGGCACGCGAGCATCCAGCTGTGGTGGTTGGTCACCACGACCGTGATCGTGCTGTTCCTGGCCGGCTACGGCTCGATCCGCCTGCTCGCGGACGGCTCAGGCGGCGGCCAGGGGCCGAACCCGATCGCCACGCCCGCGTCGATGAAGACAGACCCGCCGCTCCAGGTCCAGGTAATCGGCCAGCAGTGGCAGTTCACCTACCGTTTCCCGGGCTACGGCGGCGTGGAGACGTCGCACCTCGAGCTCCCGGCCAACGCGGCGGTCGAGTTCCATGTCACATCGGTCGACGTGATCCACTCGTTCTGGGCGTACCAGCTCGGTGTCAAGGCCGACGCGAACCCGGGGGTGGACAACATCGCCTACGTGACCACAAAGGGCCCGGTCACTTTCAACATCCGCTGTGCCGAGCTGTGCGGCGTGTGGCACGGATACATGTTCGAGACAGGGCATGTCGTCTCAAAGAGTGACTTCGCCACGTGGATCCGAGCCCAGCGGGTGCAGTTCGCCCCGGCCACCAAGGCACTTGCCCCGTACTCGAAGACGTACTTCCCGGATCCGCAAAGGAGAGGTGGATGAGCACGATCGCTGTGACCGTCGCGCGACCGCCACTCTGGCGTCGCCTGATCGGCTTCAACCTCCTGACCGGGATCGTTCTCGCCGTCGTCGGCTGGTTCATCGGCGACCTCGTCGGTAAGGCGATCCACGCGCCGAGCCTCGACGCCTGGGCCGACATCGGTCAGAACGACATCGCGATCATGCTCGGCTACCTGTTCGGCGTGATCGGCTTTCTGATCGGGCTCGGGTTCGCCAACTATCCGATCAAGCGAATGCTCGGCCACCCGCCGACGCTGGCCGAGCACGAGGACGTGGGTGAGGGGATCGGCCGTTACTTCCGCCTGTGCACCGATCACAAGGTGGTCGCGATGCAATACCTGGTCGGAATCGGCGTGTTCTTCTTCATCGGCGGCTTGAACGCGATGCTGATTCGCACGGAGCTGCTGCAGCCCAACACGCACGTGTTCGGCGCCAACCAGTACCTGACGTTGGTCGGCATGCACGGGGCGATGATGATGGGCATGATGACCTCCGGCATCCTGGGGCCGTTTGCCAACTGGGTCATTCCGCCGATGATCGGCGCGCGGCGGATGGCGCTTCCCGCGGATCGAGTCGTTCACCTTCTGGCTGCTGATGGCGGCCGGCGTTGCGCTCATCACGACGATCTTCTTCGGCGGGTTCCAGACCGGCTGGACCGGCTACCAGCCCCTGGGCGATCAGAACACCGCCGGCTACGACGCGTACATCGTCTTCTTCGCGCTGGTCGGCGTGTCGATGACGCTGCTCGGACTGAATCTCGCGGTGACGATCATCACGATGCGCGCGCCCGGGATGACCTGGACCCGGCTGCCGATCTTCTGCTGGAGCGTGCTGGCGACCTCGGCTCTGATGTTCCTGGCCGCGCCGATGCTGATCGCCGCGCTGCTCGATGGGCGCGATGGACCGCACCGTGCAGACCGTGTTCTTACGTTCCGAGCGTGGGGCGGCAGCGCATACCTGTTCCAGAACCTGTTCTGGGTGTTCGGGCATCCCGAGGTGTACATCGTCGCGCTGCCCGGGTTCGGAATCGTGCTCGAGTTGCTCCCCGTGTTCGCGCGCAAGCCGCTGTGGGGCTACCGCCTGGCCGTCGCCGGGATGCTCGGCGTCGGACTTCTCAGCTTCTTCGTCTGGCAGCACCACCTGTTCGTGAGTGGCATCAACGCCGACCTGCGGCCGTTCTACATGCTCTCGACCGAGCTGATCTCACTGCCCACCGGGTTCACCTTCCTGTGTTTCATGGGAACCCTGTGGCGAGGGCGAATACGGTTCACCGTGCCGATGCTGTTCTGCCTGGCGTGGGCGTTCAACTTCCTGTTCGGTGGCATCTCGGGCGTGTTCCTGTCCGACGTCCCGAGCGACGTGACCACCCATGGAAGCTTCTTCTCGATGGCCCACTTCCATTACACGATCATGGGCGGACTCGTGTTCACGTTCTTCGCCGCGATCTACTACTGGCTGCCGAAGATGACCGGGCTCAAACTGAGTGAGCGGCTCGGGAAGGTCCACTTCTGGATGATGTTCCTGGCCTTCAACTCCACGTTCGCGCCGTTGTTCGCACTGGGCTTCATGGGCATGCCGCGCCGCGTGGTCACCTACAACCCCAGCTTCCAGGCCCTGAACGACTGGGCATCGGTGTCGGCCTTCGTGCTCGGGATATCGATGCTGGTCTTCCTCTACAACGTGGTGTGGTCGCTGCTGATCAGGCGCGAGCCGGCCGAGGCGAACCCGTGGCACTCGAAGTCGCCGGAGTGGCAGCTGGCCACGCCGGTGCCCGTCTACGACTTCGAGCGAATGCCCGTGTTCGACGCGGACCCGTACCCCTACGGGGTCGAGCCGGCTCCGGTGACGGCGCCGGTGGTGGCTCCGGCCGGCGGGACGGCATAAGGGCATGGAAGCCTCGGCATCAGCACCGCTCGCCCCGCACGTCGAGCCGGAGCCCCCAGAGTGGCAGCCGCGGGCCGTGTGGGTCTCCGTCCGCCTGTTCATCGGCTCTGCCTCGTTCTTCTTCCTTTCGTTCGTGTTCGCCTACTTCTATCTGCGCTCGATCAACTCCAACCACGCCTGGAAGATCGGCGAGGTGAACCCCTCGCTGGGGCTGGGAGCGGCGATCGCCGCGCTGTTCGCGCTCAGCGCGATCGTCTTGCGGCTCGGCGCCAAGCGGCCAACCGACACGATCGGGGCGGGGATCGCCGCGCTCCTCATGGCGGTCGTGGCGATCGCGCTCCAGTTCGTCGAGTACACGACGCTGGGCTTCGGCGGGCCCAGCGGGGGCTACGCGAGCGTGTTCATCGGCTGGACCGCGTCGTATGCGGTGCTCGCGATCGGGTGCGTGTACTGGATCGAGACGCAGATCGCGACGCTCTGGCGGGCGCGGCGCGAGGGGCTTGACCGGCCGGTGCGTGAGGGCGTGCCGGCGCAGGACATCGCGCTGCTGCGGGCCGGGATCGACGCGTGCTCGTTCTTCTGGGCCTACTACGCCGGCGTCGGGCGTGCTCGCGTTCATCATCCTCTACCTGGTGTGAACCGTGACCCTGGGGGGCTGGACGATTCAGGCGGCGCTCGCATACGTGGTCGCCGCGGCGCTTCTCTACTGGCTCGGGGGACGTGGCTGGCGGGGGCGCGAGCCCCTGCGTGCGGCGGCGTTCGTCGCCGGCCTGGCCATCATCGTGGTGTCGCTCGACGGGCCCATCGACACCTACGCCGACGAACTGTTCTGGGTCCACATGCTCCAGCACGTACTGCTGCTCACGGTGGCGCCGCCGCTCATCCTGCTCGGCCGTCCCTGGCCGCGCATGTGGCGGGCGCTGCCGCTGCGCACGCGCACCACGGTGGGACGAACGATCGGCCGCGCTCGCTGGACGGCGCCGGTGCGCGCGCTGGCCCGGCCGCTGCCGGCGTGGGTCCTGTTCAACGCGACGATAGTCCTGTGGCACCTTCCGGTCGCCTACAACGCCACGCTGAGCAACGAGTCGATCCACAACTTCGAGCACGCGATGTTCTTCTTCGCCGGCCTGCTTGTTCTGGGCGCGCGTGGTCGATCCCGGTCCGCTGCGCCCGCGCCTGGAGTGGCCGGCGCGGGTGGCTTACGTGGTGGGCGGGATGGTCGTCGGCTGGATCCTGGCCATCACGCTGGTGCTCGTGCCACACCCGCTGTACGCGCACTACGCCGCGCTGGTCGTGCGTCCGGGCGGGATATCCGCGCTCACCGACCAGCAGATCGCGGGCGGCGTTATGTGGGTGCTGGGTTCGATCTCGTTCACGGTCGCCATGCTGGTCGGCTTCTACCGGTGGCTGGAGCCCGAGGCCCGGCCGCCCGCCGCCCCGGTGCTCACCCCATGAGAAGGAGAGAGATGACATGGCATCGATCCTGTTGACAGGCAGCTTCCTGGCCGGCTCGCTCCTCACGATCCTGCTTCCGATCGGGCTGCTGATCGCGCTCCTCGTGTGGCACACCCGGGCGATCATCCGGCTGCCGAGCGATCCGGCGCAAGCCGCCGTGCATGCCGCCACGCCGGCCGAGCTCGAGGGCTCCGCGGAGGCCGGGGAGGACCCACCGCCCGCGGCGCGGCCATGATGGATGCCGGCGCCGGCACCCTGGCCGCCCGCCGCAGCCGCGCCGCGCGAGTGGCCGTGATTCTGCTCTCGGGAGCGTTGATCGGCGGTCTGACCGGTGCGGCCCTGCATCTGCTGCTCGACGGCTCGACCAGCGGCGGCATCGTCACCCAGCGCTTCGGGTTGGAGGGCCAGGCGAGTTGGGCCGCCGGCACGCGCGCGGCGCCGGCGATCGACACGCTGCTTGACCAGACGGGCCGGCCCTTCTCGTTGGCGTCGCTGCGCGGCCATCCCGTCGCGCTCGTGTTCTTCGACTCTCACTGCAACCAGGAGTGTCCACTGGAGGGTCGCGAGCTGGCCGCTGCGGAGTCCTCGTTGCCCGCGGCGGAGCGTCCCGTGCTGGTCGCCGTCAGCGTCAACCCACTCGACACGCCGGCCAGCGCCGGCAAAGCGACCAGGGCGTGGGGGCTGGCTCTCCTCGCTCCCTGGCACTGGCTGATGGGCACCCGAGCACAGCTCGCCCCGATCTGGCGCGAATACAACATCTATGTCGGGCGAGGCGTCGACGGCGACATCCCGCACACCGAGGCGGTCATCCTGATCGACCGTCGCGGCTACGAGCGATCCGGCTATCTGTACCCGTTCGGCCGGCGATTCATGATCCACGATCTCGGCGTGCTCGGAAGCGAGCGGCCACGTAGGAGCGCTTGATGTCAGAGACCGCCCAGGCGCTCGGCAGCGCCCCGCTCGCCTCCCGGATCGCCCGTCCGGCCACCGCCGCGACCTGGCGCGACTACGTGACGCTGACCAAGCCGCGGATCATGTCGCTGCTCGTGCTCACCTCGGTGTGCGCGATGATCGCCGCCGCGCACGGCGCGCCTGACGTGGCGCCGCTGGCCGGTCTGGTGGTTGGCGGTGCGCTGGCCTGCGGCGGCGCGAGCGCGCTCAACCACGTGCTGGACCGCGACATCGACCAGCTGATGGGTCCCCGCACCGCGTCGCGGCCGGTGGCGGCCGGGCGCATCAGTCCGCTCCGGGCCACCGCCTTCGGCCTCGTCCTCAGCGGCCTGGCGCTGGCGGTGCTGCTCGTGTTCACGAACCCGCTCGCCGCGGCATTGTCGCTGAGCGGAGGCGCGTTCTACGTCGGCATCTACACCTATTGGCTGAAGCGCAGCACGGCTCAGAACATCGTGATCGGCGGAGCCGCCGGCGCCATCCCGCCGCTGGCCGGCTGGGCCGCGGCCCACGGCGGGCTGAGCCTCGGCGCGGGTTTCCTGTTCCTGATCGTGCTGCTTTGGACGCCGCCCCACTTCTGGGCCCTGGCACTGCTGCTCGTGCGCCACTACGCCGCGGCGCACGTGCCGATGATGCCGGTGGTCCGCGGCCCGCGAGCGACGGCACGCCTGGTGCTCGTCTACTCGATCGTGCTGCTGGCGGCGACGCTCCTGCCGGGTGCGATCGGGATCTTCGGCGTGTTCTACCTGGCCGCGGCCGCGCTTCTGGGCACCGCGCTGTGCGTGCTGGCCTGGCGGCTGTGGCGCGAGAGCTCCCCGGCCAGGGCCGCCCTCCTGTTTCACTTCTCGCTGCTCTATCTCGCGCTGCTGTTCGTCGCCGTGGCGATCGACGCGGCCGTGCGCTGAGGGAGGCGCCAGGGGAGAGGACGGCCGAAGGGGCCGCGCCAGCTGGCGCGGCCCTCCTCGCCGGGGGTTTCGGGCCATGGGCGCAATGCGAGCACGGCGGTGAGGACCAGGACCACTGCTGCAGGGACCGACATGGCCAGGCTGAGCACGATCGCAATCGTCGTCATGGCGGGTCGCTCCCCCCGGGCATCGGTGGCACACGCCGGATAAGAGCGCCGTCTTTCTCAGCCGGCGCGCTCTGACCCGGCCGGCGCGGCCGGCGCGGCCGGCCGAGCGCGGCCGACGCGTCCCGACCCAGGACGCCGGGTCAGCCGCCTAGGGCGTCGGCTTCGATGTCGGCGTTGAGCGTGCCCTGCGCGTCGTATTGACCACTGTGCACGGCGGCGATGCGGCCCGTCCGGCCGATGAAGATGGTCGTCGGCGTCCCGAGTAGGCCCTGGGGCAGGATCCCGGTCACCGCACGGCTGCTCATCTGGTAGCTGGGGTAGCTGACCGAATGCTGGGACAGAAAGGCGCGCGCGTCGTTCGCGTCGTCGTTGACGTCGGCGCCGAGGAAGGCCACTCGCCGCCCGTACTCGGCCGAAGCGGTCGCGAACAGACCGAACTCGGCCCGGCAGGGACCGCACCACGAGCCCCACGTGTTGATCACGATCGGGTAGCCGCGCAGCGAACGGATCCGCGTCGCCAGCGCCGGCTCGCCTCCCAGGAGCTGATCGGCCTGGGCATGGATGGTCGCCAGCGGCGCCGGCGACCCGGCCAGCTTCGCCTTGACCTGGGCCGCGCCGGGCGGCCCCTGCGGCGCCCGGGACATGGCAGCGCGGAGCTGTCGCTCGAGCGCTGCGCCGCCGAGCCATCCGGACGTCGAGACGTCGCGGTACCAGAGGATCCGGCCGCTCGCCGACACCAGCACGAGCCACGGCTCATCCTGTACGCCGTAGCCGTCGGCCATCCGGCCGCTTCGATCGATCGCGACCGGGTAGGAGAGGGGGTGGGGGAGTCCTCTGAGGAACGCGGGCAGCGCCTGGGCGGATGGCTCCACGGTGGCCTCGTCGACCGCGGTCAGCGCCGGTAGCCGCGTCTGCGCGGTGGCCGACGGGTAGGCGTTCAGCGCGTCGAGCTGGCGCGCCAGGTTGGTGACCTGTCTGTCCCAGGTCGCGAAGAACAGATACAGGTGCGCCCCCGGGCCGGGGCCCAGCGAGACCGTTCCGCCGCCGGCCCGCGCCACCACCTCGGTTGCGTTCGGCGCCAGTCCCGGGACCTGGGCGTAGGACAGGTTCGAATGTACGCCGGGGTGGTCGGGTAGCAGGCGAGAGACCTCGTGGGCCAGGAGCTGACCCAGCTGCGGCACCGCGGCATAGGACTGCTGTGTCAAGAACAGCCGCTCCAGCCGGCCGCCGGGCCCGATGACGAACAGGGCCGGCGTGTGGTCGATCTCCCCCTGTTCGATCGCCACGTCGATCTTGTAGGCCTTCCAGACGTCCTTGAGCGCCTTCAGCGAGCCCGTGAGGAAATGCCACTGATGGACCAGTCCATGCAGCTCGGAGTACGTGCGCACGTCGGAGAGCGCGGTGGCGGTCGGGTTGGCGTCGATTCCCAGCAGCTGGACGCGCGAGGCGGCCGACCCGAGCATCGCCTTGGCCTCGACCATGGCCGACGTGGTCAGGGGGCAGATCGTCGTGCACTCCGAGTCGTTGAAGGCCAGGATCACGACCTTGCCGCGGTAGGACCGCAGGGAGACGCGCTTATCGAATTGATCGGTCAGCGTGAAGTCGGGCGCCCGGCCCGACAGGCGCGTGCCCGGATCGAGATATGGGTTGCGCTGCAGCGTGTCGCTGGCCGATTGCGAGCCCCCCGAGGTGAGCTCCGCGCCACCCACCACGATCGCCGCCAGCAGGACGCCCGCGAGCGCGATCCACAGCGCAGTGGGCACGCGCCCGAGTGTCCCGACGTATCTCTTGATCCGCTCGATGGTACGGGGATGTCGCGCCCGACTGGAGCCGATCAGCTCGCCTCGGCAGCGCCGACCTCGCCCTGGGGGAACGCGCGCTCGATGTCGGCCAGCGTGGGCGCGCGCCCGCGCAGAGGCCGTTCAGCACCGCCGGCGCTGATCGCGGCCCGGACCAGGTCGAGTTGGCGCGTGATCATGCTCGGCTCGGCGTCGGCCAGGGCCGACGCCGCCTCACAGACCCCCTTGACCAGCATCAGCACGTCCATGGCGCCCACGTCGGAGCGCACGGCGCCCGCCTCTTTCGCTCTCGTGAGCAGCTCGTCGAGCGCGCCGACCACCTCGGCGTGAGCGGCCCGGATGCCCTGGTTGGCCAGGAACGTGTCGGCCACAGCCTCGAACAGGCCGCGGTCGAGTTGCTGGCGTCCCACGACATCCTCCAGGAACCCGAACAGCGCCTCGGCCGGGTCCGGGGCGGTGAGCAGCGTGCGTCCGTATTCGCTGGCCTCGCCCATCCGCTCGACGACGATCGCGGCGATCAGATCCTGCTTGGTCGGGAAATTCCGGAACAGCGTGCCGCGGCCGACGCCGGCAAGCTGGGCGATCTCCGCCACGCCGACGTCGAGGCCCCGTTCGCGGAACAGCGTCTGAGCGGCATCGAGCAGGCGCCGGCGGTTGCGCTCGGCGTCTGCCCTCAGCCCGCGCTCGGTGGGCGTCATCCCCGTGGATTCTCCTATGCCGCCACCGCTGATGGCGCCAATTCCTCCACGTTCAGGGTCTCGAGGTCACGCCGGCGCACCGCGACGGCCATGATCACCGCGCCGGCCCCCAGCATGACGGCGGCCGCGATGAACGCCACGTGGTAGCCCGACACCTTCGCCGCGGTGCTGGCGGCGACCAGCGCCGGACCGTGCAGGCCGCTCAGCAGATCGGTCGTCCGGCTCGCGGCGAGCGTGGAGAGGATGGCCAGTCCGAGCGACCCGCCGACCTGCTGGGCGGTGTTGAACAGCCCGGAGGCGAGACCGGCGTCATTCTCGGCCACCCCGCCGGTGGCCATCAGGGTGATCGGCACGAAGGTGAGGCCCATCCCGATGCTCATCGGCAACAACCCCGGGAGGAGGTCGGCGGCATAGGTACCGTGCACGGGCACGCCGGCCAGGATCACCATGCCCACGGTGGCCAGTCCGATCCCGAGCACCGCGTTGTTGCGGACGCCGATGCGCTTGATCAGCTGCTGGGCCATTCCGGCCCCGACCACGATCCCTCCGGTCACCGGGAGGAAGGCCAGGCCGGCCTTGAGCGGGCTGTAGCCGAGGATCCCCTGCACGTACAGCGAGGCGAAGAAGAACATCCCGAACATCCCCGAAGCGACCAGCAGGAGGACGATGTCGGCCACCGTGAGCGTCTTCACGCGGAAGATGCTCAGGCGGATGAGCGGCGCCTTGCTGCGCCGCTCGATCGGCCACGAAGGCGGTCAGGAGCGCCAGCGCGGCGGCGATCAGCCCGATGGTCCGGGCCGAGCCCCAGCCGTAGTCCTGCGCCTTGACGATCGCGTACACCAGCACGACCAGGCCCCCGGTGACCGTCACCGCGCCGGCCAGGTCGAACGTCCGATGCTCGATGTCGGCCCGCGACTCGGGGACGAAGCGCAGTGTGGCGAGCAGCGTCATCACGCCCACCGGCACGTTGACGAAGAAGATCCACTCCCAGGAGGCCAACTGGGTGAGCGCGCCACCCAGGATCAGGCCGACCGCGCCACCGCCGGCGGCGATCGCGCTCCACACTCCGAGCGCCTTGGTGCGCTCACCCTGCTCGGTGAACGTGGTCGTGATGATCGACAGCGCGGCGGGCGAGAGCAGCGCCGCGCCGAGGCCCTGCAGGCCGCGGCCGACGATCAGCATGCCCGACGTCTGGGCCAGCCCGTTGAGCAGCGAGGCGACCGAGAACAGCGCCACGCCGGCGATGAACAGCCGCTTGCGCCCGAGCAGGTCGCCGGCCCGGCCACCCAGCAGGAGGAAGCCGCCGAAGATCAGCGTGTAGGCGTTGACCACCCACTGCAGGCTCGCGGGAGAGAAGTGCAGGCCACGCTGGATCGAGGGCAGCGCGACGTTCACCACGGTGGCGTCGAGCACGACCATGAACTGGGCCAGGCAGGCGATCACCAGGATCAGCCACCGGTTCGTCTCGCGGACGGGGGTGGGCTCGGTGACGACGGCGGCGGCCGGCGAAGTGGCCAGGTTCTCTGGCGCGGCGCCGGGAACGGACGTTCCATCAAGCATTTGAGTGGCTCCTGGGGCGGCTGGGTGGTAATCTGGAACTCGGCGGTCCGGTTAGGCTAGCACAAACCGGACCGTGCGGTCCGGTTTCTCATCGCCCCGACCGGGGGCGAAGGACATGGACCCGGGGCGAAGGACATGACACTCGGCGGGCGCTGGTCATCGAGTGTCAGGAAACTCGCACCAGGGCCGGCCGAACCTGACACCCGACGGCGGCACGGGCGCCACTGTCAGGAAACTCGTTGCTGAGGGGGCGCTCGCCGCGTACGCCCTTACGCAAAGTGTTCGCGTACGCGACCGGAGTCGGGCGAGCCCGCTAGCAGGCGGTCGACCGACGGCGCGCAGCCGGGCCGCCGTCGCGCGGATCTCCGTCACCCCGCTACCATCACCACAGTTCGGAACTAACGATGAGAGCGAGAAGGACTCCGCCGACCGAAGGGCGGGGTGGGAAGGGAATTGAATATGTCTGACGCCGTTACGCGCGTGTCCGTCGAGATCGAGGGGAAGGAGATCTCGTTCGAGACCGGCAAGCTGGCCAAGCAGGCCTCCGGCGCCGTCGTCGTCCGCGCGGGCGACACCATGGTCCTCTGTACAGCCGTCGCCGGGAACGTGCGCGACGTGGACTTTCTGCCGCTCACGGTTGACGTCGAGGAGCGGATGTACGCGGCCGGGAAGATCCCCGGCAGCTTCTTCAAGCGCGAGGGCCGCGCGGGGGAGAAGGCGACGCTCACCGCGCGACTGATCGACCGGCCGATCCGGCCGCTGTTCCCGAAGGGGTGGCGGTATGAGACCCAGTTGGTCGCGCTGCCGATCAGCGTCGACCACGTCAACCCGTACGACATCCTGGCCATGAACGGCGCGTCGGCCGCGCTGATGATCTCCAACATCCCGCTGCCCACCCCGGTCGGAGCCGTGCGCATCGGCAAGATCGACGGCAACTTCGTGGTCAACCCGTCCGAGGAGGATCTGGCCGAGAACACCGACCTCGATCTGATCGTGGCCGGCACCGAGGAGGCCATCCTGATGGTCGAGGCCGGCGCCAACGAGATTCCCGAGGCGGAGATCCTCGACGCGCTCGACATCGCCCACGGGGAGATCAAGAAGCTGTGCGCCGCCCAGCGTGAACTGGCCGCACAGGCGGGCAAGGAGAAGCTCGCCGTCGAGGTGCCGCAGGTCCACGCGGAGCTCTACGAGCAGATCAAGGGCTCCCACGGCGCCGCACTCGACGCCGCCACCCAGGTCGAGGACAAGCTGGCCCGCCAGGACGCCTGCAAGGCGGTCGAGGAGCAGGTGCTGGCCCAGTACTCGGGCGACCCCGAGGCCGAGACGTTTGCCCTGTACCGCGGCAACGCGCAGCGCGCCTTCGACAAGCTCGAGAAGACCCTGATCCGCGAGCGCATCGCGGTCCAGAAGAAGCGTCCCGACGGACGCGGGGCGGACGAGATCCGGCCCATCAGCATCGAGGTCGGCGTCTCGCCACGGGCGCATGGCTCCGCTCTCTTCACGCGAGGACAGACCCAGGCGCTGTCGCGTCGTCGCCCTCGGCACCACCCGCGAGGAGATGCGGCTGGACACGCTCGGCCTTGAGACCGCCAAGCGCTACTTCCACCACTACAACTTCCCCGGGTTCTCGGTCGGCGAGGCCGGTCCGATGCGCGGTCCCAAGCGCCGCGATATCGGTCACGGCGCCCTGGCCGAGCGCGCGCTCGTGCCGATGATCCCCGCCCAGGAGGAGTTCCCCTACACGATCCGTGTCGTCTCGGACATCCTCGAGTCGAACGGATCGTCGTCGATGGCCTCCGTCTGCGGGTCTAGCCTCTCCCTGATGGACGCCGGTGTCCCGCTCCCGCGAGCGGTGGCCGGCATCGCGATGGGCCTGATCAAGGAGGGTGACGACTACATCGTCCTCACCGACATCGCCGGCGTCGAGGACCACCTGGGCGACATGGACTTCAAGGTGGCCGGCACCGATCACGGCATCACGGCGCTCCAGATGGACATCAAGATCACTGGCGTCACGTTCGAGATCATGCGCGACGCGCTCACCCAGGCCAAGGCCGCCCGGACCTTCATCCTGGGCGAGATGGCCAAGGTGATCGAGGCTCCGCGCTCGAGCTCTCCAAGTACGCCCCGGGCATCTCCTCGGTCCAGATCGACCCCGAGAAGATCGGTCTGCTGATCGGCAAGGGCGGCGAGACGATCCGCGCCCTCCAGGAGGAGTTCGAGGCCCAGATCGACGTCAACGACGAGGGCATGGTCCTGGTCTACGCGGCCGACCGCGAGCGCGGCGACGCGCTGGTCGAGCGGATCCGCTCGATGACCAAGGAGGTCGAGGTCGGCGACGAGTTCACCGGCAAGGTGGTCAAGACCACCGCGTTCGGCGCCTTCGTCGAGCTGTCCAAGGGCACCGACGGGCTGCTCCACATCTCGAACGTGGCTCCCGGCCGGCGCATCGCCTCGGTCGAGGAGGTGCTCAACAAGGGCGACGAGCTGAGCGTGCGCGTGGTTGAGGTCGACCGTGAGCGTGGCCGCATCGGCCTGCGCCTGGCCAGCGACCCGGACGTCGTGGGTAAGACAGTCGAGGAGCTGGCCGCCGTCGGCACCGGCGACAGCGGGCCGCCGCGCCGTGACCGAGGGGACCGCGGCGGTCGTGACGGCCGCGACCGCGACCGCGGCCGCGGCCCGCGAGATCGCGACAATCGATCGAGATCGAGATCGAGATCGAGACCGCGACCGCGACCGCGACCGCGACCGGGATCGTGGTCGTGTGCGCGACCGTGACCCCGAGCGCCCGCGCTCCTGAAGACGCGCCACTAGTGCTCCAGGAACACCGGCTGACCACGCTCGACTCGGGAGTCCGGGTCGTGACCGAGCCCATGCCCGCCGTCCGCTCGGTGTCAGTCGGGTTCTGGATCGGTACCGGCTCCCGGGCCGAGAGCGACGCCGAGGCCGGCCTGTCGCACCTGCTCGAGCATCTCCTGTTCAAGGGCTCAGAGAAGTACGGCTCGCTCGAGATCGACCAGATCTTCGACGGGATGGGCGCCGAGCTGCAACGCGGGCACCGGCAAGGAGACCACCTCGGTGTTTGCCCGGGTGATCGACGAGCACGTGCCCGAGGCGTTCGACGTGATGGTCGACATGGTGTTCCGGCCGGCCCTGCGGGACATAGAGTCCGAGCGCGCGGTGATCCTGGAGGAGATCGCCATGTACGAGGACGACCCGCAGGAGAAGGTGTTCGACCTGTTCGGCGAGGCGGTGTTCGGCGAGCACCCATTGGGCCGAGCGATCATCGGCCGCGCTCAGGTGATCGCCGAGACCCCGGCCGAGCAGATCGGCCGCTTTCACGCCGAGCGCTATGAGCCTCGGAACATCGTGATCGCGGCGGCGGGCGCCGTCGACCACGAGAAGTTCGTCGAGTTGGCGACCCGCACGGTCGAGGCCGGCACCCCGGAAAAGGCTCCCCAGGCACTCCCGGCGCCGCCGATCGGGGCCCCCCGGCGCCGTTTCGAGCGCAAGGACACCGAGCAGTACCACGTGTGCCTGGGCGGCCCGGGCCTGGCCCGCCACGACGAACGGCGGTTCGCCCTGCGCGTCCTCGACAACGTGTTCGGCGGCACCTCGTCCTCGCGGCTGTTTCAGGAGGTCCGCGAGCGCCGCGGCCTCGCCTACGCCGTGTACTCGTTCACGAGCGCCTACCAGGACACGGGCCAGGTCGGGCTGTATCTCGGCACCCGCCCGGACAACGTCGCCGAGGGGCTCGCGGTTGTCGCCGCCGAGCTCGCCCGCATGCGCGAGGAACCTGCGACGCCCGAGGAGCTCGCCCGGGCCAAGGAGAACCTCAAGGGCCGGGTGGTGCTGGCCCTCGAGTCGACCGGGGCCCGAATGAATCGCCTGGGATCAGAGCTCTGGCCGGGATGCCGCTGCTCTCGCTCGACGAGACGGTCGAGCGCATCGACGCGGTCTCGCTCGACGATCTGGCCGCGCTGGTCGACGAGCTGTGGTCGCCCGAGCGGCTGTCGGCGGCCGGCATCGGGCCCGACGAAGCGCGCTTCGACGAGGCGCTCGGCTCGATGGCGCCCGCGGCGCTGGTGGAGACGTAGGCGGTGGCGATCCGCGTCGCCGTGGCCGGCGCGGCTGGGCGGATGGGGCAGACCGTGTGCCGCGCGGTGCAGAACGCCGAGGACTTCAGCTCACCGGCCGCGCGGACCCGGCGCTGGACACGCCCGTGACGGCGGTCCTGCCGGACGCCGAGGTCCTCGTCGACTTCACCGTCCCCGACAGTGCGATCGCCAATGCGCGCGAAGCGGTGAAGGCCGGAGTTCACGTCGTGATCGGGACCACCGGGTTCGAACCGGCCGAGTTGCACGGCCTCGCCGGCGCCAACATCTTCATCGCACCGAACTTCGCGATCGGCGCGGTGCTCATGATGCAGTTCGCCACCCAGGCCGCCCGCCACATGGCCAAGGCCGAGATCATCGAGCTTCACCACGATCGCAAGATCGACGCGCCGAGCGGCACCGCGGCCCGGACCGCGGCGCTCATGGCCGACGCGGCGCCGAGCGGCGCCACCCCGCCGATTCACTCGGTCCGCCTGCCCGGGCTGGTCGCCCACCAGGAGGTCATCCTCGGCGACGTCGGCCAGACGCTGACGATCAGGCACGACTCCACCGATCGTGAGTCGTTCATGCCCGGCGTGCTACTGGCGATCCGCAGGGTCCAGGGCCTGACCGAATCCCCGACCGTCGGCCTGGAGAAGCTCCTCTAAGCACCGGCCGCGCCGGTGACCACGGCCTGCACCAGCCCGAAGTACCAGGCGGCGACCTGGTCGCGTGGCACCTCGGGATGGTCGAGCCACCAGTTGGCCAGCGACTCGCCCGCTCCGACGACGGCATGCGCGATCGCGTCCGCTGCGGTCGGGGGGCAGCCAGAGCAGGGTGCGGCGCCGCCCTCGACCATCCGGCGGATCGCCCCCACGATGCCCTCGCGCACCTCGGCCACTCGCTCGGCGAACGGGCGCGTCGAGCCCAGTTCCCGGAAAAGCACCTTCCAGCCGTCCGCGTGCTCCTCGACGAACGACAGGAACTCGATGATGCGCGCCCGCAACAGCGAGGCCGGCGCCGAATCGGTCGCACGCGCGTTCACCAGGCGGTCCAACAGCTCACCGCCGGCGCGCTCGATGTAGGCCAGGTAGAGCCCCTCCTTGGAGCCGAAGTACGCGTAGAGCATCGGCTTGGAGACCCCGGCCAGCGCGGCGATCTCGTCCATGGCGGCCGACTCGTAGCCCGCCTTGGCGAACGCCTGGCCCGCCACATCGAGGATCAGGCGCTCCCGGCGCTCGCGCGGCATGCCGCGGGTACCCGCTCTGTTGCGAGCGGCCCCGGAGCGCGATGCCTCCCCTGTCGGCGAATTTCCTGGCACGGACCGTTAGGAATCCTGCGGACTGGATATTACTGCCCAGTAGGTATGCCCGAAAGAGGTGCCCCCCCAAACGTCCATCCGATCCAGCGCCGGGTGCTCAAGGCGCTCGAGTCGCTGAGCTCGCCGCTCCTGCCCGACGATTACCTCGAGCTGGTCAACCCCTGTGGTCCACGCGCGAGCTGCGCGGCCGGATCGAGGAGGTCAAAGCACGAGGCGGGCACCGCGGCCACCATCCTGATCAAGCCCGGCTACCGGTGGCCGGGCCACAAGCCCGGCCAATACGTTCGCATCGGGATCGACATCAACGGCGTGCGCCACTGGCGCGCCTACTCGCTGACCTCCGACCCCTACCGCGAGGACGGGCTGATCGGCATCACGCCCAAGAAGGTCGACGCGGGCAAGGTCTCGCCGTACCTGGTCGAGGCGGCCAAGCCCGGCACGATCGTCTCGCTGAGCAACATCGAGGGCGAGTTCGTGCTCTCAGACCCGCCGCCCCAGAAGCTGCTGTTCATCAGCGCCGGCAGCCGCGTGACGCCGATCATGAGCATGCTGCGCCACCTCGATCACTACGACAACCTGAACGACGCGGTGCTCCTGCACTCCGCGCGCCACACGGATGAGGTGATCTTCGGCGACGAGCTGCGCGAGCTGGCCGGGAAGCGCGAGGGGTTCCGCCTGCACGAGCAGCTCACCCGCGAGCACGGGCGCATGGGACCGCAGGATCTCGAGACGCTCTGCCCGGACTGGCGCGAGCGCGAGGCCTACATCTCGGGTCCCAACGAGATGCTCGATGCATTCACCGACCACTTCGAGCGCGAGCACACGTGCGATTGCCTGCACATGGAGCGCTTCCAGCCCAAGCTGGGCCTCGGCGAAAACGGCTCGGGCGAGGGAGGCGTCGTGAAGTTCCTCGCGTCGGACTGCGAGGCCGAGTCCGACGGCAAGACGCCGATCCTCGTCGCCGGCGAGGAGAAGGGCCTCGATTTGCCCTACGGCTGCCGCGAGGGCATCTGCCACACCTGCGTCGGTGAGCTGCGCTCAGGCCGCGTGCGCGACCTGCGCAACGGCGAGGTGTACGGGCAGGAGGGCGAAGTGATCCGGACCTGCATCAGCGCGCCCGAAGGCCCGATCGAAATCGACTCTGTAACCGACACCAATCCGAGGGGCGCCCGTATGGCGAACGCCACCGACAACGGCCACCAGACCAACGGCCGCGTCACGATCGACGACGAGCCCGAGAATCCGCTGCACCGCCTGACCGACGAGCAGATCGAGGCCATCGGGCGTGAGTTCGACGAGCTCCACCAGCAGGTCAAGGACTCGCTCGGCGACCGCGACGCGCGCTACATCCGCTCGATCATCGCGCTGCAGCGCCGGCTGGCGCTGCTCGGTCGCGTCGAGCTGATCGCCTCGCGGCGGCGGATCCCGTGGATCCTCGGCGCCTCGACCCTGGGGCTGGCCAAGATCCTCGAGAACATGGAGATCGGTCACAACGTCCTGCACGGCCAGTGGGACTGGATGAACGACCCGGTGATCAACTCGCGCGCCTGGGACTGGGACACCGCCTCGCCCTCCGACGCGTGGCGGCACTCGCACAACTACATCCACCACACGTTCACCAACATCATCGGCAAGGATCGCGACCTCGGCTACGAGATCATGCGGATCGACCCCCACCAGGGCTGGCACCCCGTCTACCTGCTCCAGCCCTTCTACAACATCCTGCTGATGATGCTGTTCGAGTGGGGGGTGGCGGTCCACGACCTCAACTTCGAGGCGATCCGCAAAGGCGAGAAGGACCCCAAGCAGCTGCGCGAGGAGCTGAAGGGAATCGCCGGCAAGGCCCGGACCCAGATCCAGAAGGACTACATCGCCTGGCCGCTGATCTCGGGGATCGTGATGACGCTGGCCGAGCTCGCCTACTTCGCCGGCCGGGCAGAGGTGGAGCGCCGGCGCGAGAGTCGCCTGTCGATCAAGTACGGGATGAAGAGGCTCCGCTTCAAGCGCGAAATGCCGACCGGCAACGTGATCAGGCAGCTGATCGAGCGCCGCTCGTTCCGCGAGCCGTTCATGCGTACCCTGACTGCGGACGTGGTGGCCAACATCATCCGTAACGTGTGGTCCTACGCGATCATCTTCTGCGGCCACTTCCCGGATCAGACGTACACGTTCACCCAGGAGGAGACCGACGACGAGAGCCGTGGCGCGTGGTACGTGCGCCAGCTGACCGGCGCGGCCAACATCGACGGCGGCCCGCTCTTCCACGTGATCAGCGGCAACCTCGGCTACCAGGTCGAGCACCACCTGTACCCGGACATGCCGAGCACCCGCTACGGCGAGATCGCGCCCAAGGTCCGCGAGATCTGCCAGCGCTACGGCCTGCCCTACAACTCGGGGCCGCTCCAGAAGCAGCTCGGGATGGTGCAGCGCACGATCCTCCGTCTGGCCCTTCCGGGGGGCAAGGTGCGGCCCAAGCCCGGCGCGTACGAGGGTCCGCTGATCCGCGGCAAGGGCGAGCGCCCGGTGCCGGAAGTGGCGGGCGTCGGCTGAGGCCACCGGGCGCCTCAGCGCGCGCTATCTTGGGGTGAGAGCGCTACCGATTAGGAGGTCGTCATGACGTGGAAACGGAGCTTTCTCGTGGTGGCAAACGTGACCGCGACCTCGGATGAGCTGATCGAGGCGCTGAAAGCCCGCGCGCCGGCCAGCTTCACGCTGATCATCCCCGCCACGCCGTTCGGCGGCGGGCGCCAGGCGGCGGTGGCCAAGCTCGAGCAGGCGCTCGAGCAGCTGCGGACAGCCGGCTTGGAAGCGCAGGGAACGGTCGGGAACGCCGACCCGATCCTGGCCGTAACCGACGTGTGGGACCCCAAGAAATACGACGAGATCGTCGTTTCGACGCTGCCCATGCGCTTCTCCAAGTGGCTTCACGCGGGCCTGCCCGAGCGGATCGGCAAGCTGACCGATGCTCCCGTCACCCACGTGGTCTCCCAGCCGCCCAAGCCCGAGCTGGAGGTGGCGCCGCCGCCCGCGCACCCCGACAGCGGCATGGGCCCGTTGTCGGTGCTCGCCTGGGGCGCGCGCAAGGATTGAGCCAGGGCCGGGTCCGCCGGGCTCCCCTGCGATAATCGGAGGGTGTCCTTGAATCTCGGCACCATCCTGACCGCGATGGTTACCCCGTTCGACGCGGACGGCCGCGTCGACGAGGAGGCTGCCGTCGCGCTGATGCACCACCTGGTCGAGCATGGCTCGGACGGGTTGGTCATCTGCGGCACCACGGGCGAGGCCTCGACGCTGAACGACGAGGAGCACCTCGGGATGATCCGTCTCGCGGTCGAGGAACTAAGGCCCACCCACCCACGGTGCACGATCGTGGCCGGCGTCGGGTCTAACGACACGCGGCACGCGATCCACCTGACCGAGCGCGCCACCGCGATCGGCCCCGATGCGCTGCTGTCGGTCAATCCGTACTACAACCGCCCCAGCCGGCGCGGGATCGTCCGTCACTTCGAGGAGGTGTGCCGCGCCACCGATCTGCCGATCGTGCTCTACAACATCCCCCAGCGCACCGGATCGGACATGCCCAACGACCTGTTGGCGGAGCTGGCCCAGCTCGAGAACATCGCCGCGGTCAAGCAGGCCAATCCGGCCAATCTGGCCAAGGTGGACGGGCTGCGCATCTACGCCGGCAACGACGATCTGCTGGCCGACGTGCTCGACATGGGGGAGGCGGGCGGGATCCTCGTGGCCAGCCATCTGTTCGGCGAGGAGATGCACCGGATGGCCGACGAGCCCGACCGGCGGCGGGAGATCGACGACGGCCTCAAGGACGTCTACCGCGACATGCCGGTTGCCCCGCTGGCCTGCGCCACCAAGGCGGCGCTCAACCTGCTCGGGATACTGCCGCTCGCCTCGCCTCGTCTTCCCTATGTGGAGCTCGACGAGCAGGAGCTCGGGGTGATCCGGTCGATGCTCGAGCGGCACGGGCTGCTGCAAGCTTCCCGCGCGTGAACGGCAGCCCATTGCGCGTCCTGCCCCTGGGCGGGCTGGGCGAGATCGGCAAGAACATGACCGTCGTGGAGTACGACGGGCGGATGGTGGTGGTCGACACGGGGCTGCGCTTCCCGACCACCGACATGCTCGGGATCGACCTGGTCCTGCCGGACTTCGCCTACCTGCGCGAGCGGTCGCGCGACATCGAGGCGATCGTGATCACGCACGGCCACGAGGATCACGTCGGTGCTCTGCCGTGGGTGATCCGGGAGCTCGAGTACACCCCGCCGGTGTACGGCGCCCGCCTCACGGTGGCCATGGCCCGCTCCAAGCTCGACGAGCACAAGCTGCGCGACGTCGAACTCGAGGATGTCCGGCCGGGTGAGCAGCTCGAGCTCGGACCGTTCCGGCTCGAGCTCGTGCACATGACGCACTCGATCCCCGACTCGTGCGCGGTGGCGCTCACCACCGAGCTCGGAACCGTGCTCCTCACCGGCGACTACAAGTTCGACCAGACCCCGGTGGACGGCCTGCCGGCCGACGTGTCGCGGTTGGCCGAGCTGGGCCGCGACGGAGTCCTGCTCCTGTGCGGCGATTCCACCAACGCCGATCGCGCAGGCTTCTCGCCCTCCGAACGCGGCGTTGGGCCGCACCTGCGCGAGGTGTTCGCCCGCGCCGAGGGCCGGATCATCGTCACCAGCTTCGCCTCGAACATCCACCGGGTGCAGCAGGTGATCGACGCCGCCGCCGCCCTCGGGCGCAAGGTCTCGCTGGTGGGCCGCTCGATGCGCAAGAACGTCAACATCGGGCGCTCGCTCGGCCACATCGATTTTCCGGAGGGCGCTCTGATCCCGCCCCAGGAGGTCGAGGATTGGCCCGACGAGAAGATCGTGGTGATCTCCACCGGTTCCCAGGGCGAGCCGCTCTCGGCACTGCGGCGAATGGCCCACAACGACCACCGGATGATCAAGCTGCATGGCGGCGACACGGTGGTGTTCTCGGCCACCCCGATTCCCGGCAACGAGCGGGCGGTCAACGAGACGGTGGATCGCCTGTTCCACATCGGCTGCGAGGTGATCACGCCGCGCGAGGCGCCCATCCACGCCTCGGGCCATGGCTACACCGAAGAGCTCAAGCTGATGCTGAACCTGGTCAAACCGCGCTACGTGATGCCGGTGCACGGGGACTACAAGCGGATCCGCCTGCACTCCGAGCTGGCCGCGGCGGTGGGCATCGACCCCGAGTGCGTCTTCCGGGGCGAGAACGGATTGCCGCTCGAGCTCGACGCCGGCGGCGCCCGCTACGGCGAGCCCGAGCAGTCCGGCATGATCTTCGTCGACGGCGTCGACATCGGCGATCCAGCCGACGTGGCGCTTCGCGACCGCCGGATGCTCTCGGCCGACGGCATCTTCATCGTCGTGGCCACGGTGTCGGAGCAGAGCGGCGAGTCGGTCGTGCCGCCCGAGGTGATCTTCCGCGGCGTCCCGTTCGTCGAGCAGGCCGACAGCCTGGTCGAGGAGATCCGGGACGAGGTCGAGCGCTCGCTCTCTCGGGCGGCGCACGACGGCGTGCGCGAGATCGACCTGCTACAGCAGGAGCTACACGACGACCTCGCTGCGTTCGTCTACGACCGGCTGCGGCGCCGGCCGATGGTGCTGCCGGTCGTTGTCGAGGTCTGAGCGCCGTACGCGGTAGAGCGCGGCGAGCCCGCCCAGAGCGACCGCGAACGAGGTCACGGTGGCGATCCCCAGGCCGGCGCGGGCGCCGGCGACGGCCATAAGCCAGCCCACGATCGGGCCGCCGATCGGGGTCGAGCCCTGGAAGGCCACGAACCACAGCGACATGACCCGGCCGCGCATCTCGGGCGCCGCGGTGAGCTGCAGGGTCGAGTTGCCCATCGACATGAACGAGATGCTGCCCCAGCCGACAAGCGACAGGGCCGCGAGCTCGAGCGGCAGGCTGGGGGCTAAGGTGGCCAGCGCGAGCGCGGCTCCGAACCCGGTGGCGGCGACGGTGAGCGGCCGCAGCCCGATCTGGCCGCGCGCAGCCACCACGAGCCCGCCGAGCACGGCCCCGATGCCCATCGCGGCGGTCATGAACCCGAAGCCGGTCGAGCCGACGTGCAGCCCGCGGCTGGCCATCACGGGCAGCGTGACCTGAAACTCGTAGGTCAGGCAGCCGGCGGCCCCCATCATCAGGAGCGGCACGACAAGCTCGGGCGTGCTGCGCACGTAGCGAAAGCCGTCGCGGAGCTGACCCCGCGCGCGGGGCGTGGGCGGCGTCGGGTGCAGGGCGGTGCGGTCCATCGCCAGCAGCGACCCGATCACGGCCGCGAAGCTGGCGGCGTTGAGCAGGAAGCAGATCCCGGTACCCACGGTGGCGATCAGGAGCCCGGCGATCGCCGGTCCGAGGACCCGGGCGGTGTTGGCCATGACGGAGTTCAGGCTGACCGCGTTGCGCAGGTGCTCGGGCCCGACCATCTCGAGCATGAACGACTGGCGCGCCGGGTTCTCGAACGCGTTGTTGAGGCCCAGCAAGGCGGCCAGGACCCCGATCTGCCAGTACCGAACCTCGCCCGTGACCGTGAGCACCCCGAGAATCAGCCCCTGTACGCCCATCGCGCTCTGGAGGATCATCATCAGCCGCCGCTTGTCGACGCGGTCGGCGATCACGCCGCCGTACGGACCGAGCAGGAGGACCGGCAGGGTCTGGAGCCCGATGATGACCCCGAGCGCGGTGCTCGAATGCGTGAGGGTCAGGACCAGCCAGGCCTGGGCCGTCATCTGCATCCAGGTGCCGGCCAGTGACGTCGCCTGACCTGCGTAGTACAGGCGGTAGTTGGGAACCGCCAGGGCGGCGAAGGTCACGCGGCCGGCGCGGATCACCCGCGTCAAAGCCCTCCGCCCTTCAGGTTGTCCGAGAGGCGCTCGAGTGATGCGAGCGCGGCCACGATCCGTTCCCGCTCGTCGGCGGACAGGTCCTCGAGGGCCCGGTTCAGGGCGTCGGTGCGCTCACGGCGGATGCGCTCGGCCAGCCGCTTGCCGGCCGCCGTCGGCTTGACCCATGCGGCGCGCCGGTCTCCCTGGTCAGCCGAGCGCTCGACCAGGCCCGTCTCGAGCAGATGCCCGACCGCTCGGGAGAGCTGGGTCGGATTGATGCCCTCGACGTCGGCGAGGTCCGACAGCCGGATCGGGCCTTTGCGCACGACCGTCTGCAGCACCGACGTCCGGGTCGGCGTGAGCCCGGCGTCGCGGGCGGCGGGAGTCGGGCGCAGCCGGCGCGAGAGCATCCCGATCACCGCCCGCAGGCGGGCGGCGGTCTCGAGGTCGAGCTTGGTCAGGGTGGGAGTCATCGTCTCCGTTATCGGCAAATACTTGCTTGCTGATAAGCAATTTTAGCACTCGCACCTTCTTCCTACCGACCGCGGCGACGGCCGGCGACAGCCGGCTCGGGCGGAGTGGGTGCGGCGGCGGCCGTGGGCTCGCGCGGGATCTTGATCACGAACCGGGCCCCGGTGCCGGAGTCGGGTTGCTCGAGGGCGACCGTGCCGCCGTGTGACTCGGCGACCGCACGCACGATGGCCAGGCCCAGGCCGGAGCCGCGGGTTCCGGTCCCGGCCCCGCGGACGAACCGGTCGAACACGCGGGTGCCGAGCTCGGGCGGGATGCCGGGGCCGTCGTCTTCCACGGTGAGGACCGCCGTGCCGTTGTCGACCGCGGTCGAGGCGCGGATGTGGGTGCCCGTGGGCGTATGCCGGGCGGCGTTCTCGATCAGGTTCAGGGTGAGCCGGTGGAGGTCGTCTCGGACACCCGGGACGATCGCGGGTTGCGCGTCGATCGACATCTCGTGGTCCTCGGCCATCGGTCCGAGCTCCGAAGCCGCCTCGAGCAGCACGTCGGCCAGGTCGGTCGGTCCGCGCGACACAGTCCGGCGGGCATCCGCACGCGCCAGCAGCAGCAGGTCGCCGACCAGCCGGCGCATGCGGCGGGCCGAGCGCAGGGCCGCGTGGGCGGTGTCGGCCTGCTCGCCGCCGAGCTCCTCGGCCAGCAGCTCGAGGTTGGCCAGCAGGCTGGTCAGCGGCGTGCGCAGCTCGTGCGAGGCGTCGGCGACGAACTCGCGCTGGCGCTCGAGCGCGGCATGCGTATCGCCCCGGGCGCCGTCGAGCGAGGCGAGCATCCCCTCCAGCGTGCGGGCCAGCTCGGCCACCTCGTCATCGGCCTCCGGATGGGGCACCCGCAGGCTCGGGTCGCGCGTGCGCTCGATCTCGCGGGCCGCCGCGGTGAGCTGCTTGACCGGTCGCATGGCGCGGGCCGCCGTGGCCAGGCCGCCGAGCAGCGCGAGGACGGTTCCGCCGATCACGCCCAGCAGCAGGATCACGTGCACGCGGGCCGACGTGCGGTCGACATCGGAGAGCGGACGTGCGTAGAGCAGCCACACCGTGCTGGGCGGCACGTCGAGCTCCTGGGCCTCGACCTGATACCCCTGTTCGCGGAAGGTGCCCGGCTCGCTCGGCAGCCGGAACTGCGGCGTGGCCGGCAGGAACTTCACGCCCTTCAGCTTCACGTCCTTCTGGGTGCAGAGCAGCGATCCGGCCTGGTTGAAAATGCGGATCTGAACGTGCTCGGCGGTCGTGAAGTCCCTCAGCGAGACGTTCTGGCTGTTGCAGTTGAGAAACCCGCTGTTGGAGATCCACTTGAGGCGCAGTGCGCGTGCGAGCTGGTCGGAGTTCGTGTGCACCTCGTCGTTGAACTGCCCGCGCAGCTGCCGGTCGGTGAGCACCCCCACGAGCGCGGCGAAGCTGGCCAGGATCACGCAGGTCAGCGCCGCCGAGCCGCCGGCCAGCCGCCAGCGGATCGGAACCCGCCTATACGCGGAGAACGTAGCCCGCGCCGCGGATCGTGTGTAGGAGGCGAGGCTCGCCACCGGCTTCCAGCTTTCTCCGAAGGTTCGAGACGAACACTTCGATCGTATTGGTCATCGAGAACGGGTCATACCCCCACACCTCGTCCAGCAGGCGCTGGCGCGAGACCACGATCCTTTCGTTGCGCATCAGGTACTCGAGCAGCTCGAATTCGCGCTGGGTCAGGTCGACCGGCCGGCCGCCCCGGCTCACCTCGTGGGTGTCGGGGTTGAGCTTGAGATCGCCGATGGCCAGCGTGGCCTGGCCCCGCGGGGGGCGCCGGCGCAGGAGCGCCCGCAGCCGCGCCAGCAACTCCTGGCGCTCGAACGGCTTGACCAGATAGTCGTCGGCGCCGGCGTCCAGCCCCTCGACGCGTGCCTCGACGCCGTCACGGGCGGTCAGCACCAGGATCGGAACGTCGTCCCCGGACTCGCGCAGCGTTTTCGCCACGTCGACGCCGTCCAGCCGAGGGAGGCCCAGGTCGAGGATCAGCAGGTCGGGCAGGAACGCGTGGGCCTCGTCGAGCGCGGCCACGCCGTCGCCGGCGATCCGCACCTCGTAGCCCTCCATGCGCAACGAGCGCTGGAGGACCTGGGCAATCGCGTCGTCGTCCTCCACGACCAGCACTCGCGGTGTCCGCTCGTAATCCGCCATGTTCTCGTTGTAGATGGTACGGCGGCCGATCCGGATGTCCGGAACCTCGGCCGACGCACGATGATGTAAACGATGAAGCGCTCCCGGACGATCAGCGCGGTGCTTGCCTGCCTCGCGGGTGTCGCCGTGCTGGCGGGCGGAGTGCTCGTCTATTCCGGGCACGTGCTTTCGAATTCCAGCCAGTTCGCCACCCGGGCCACCTCGATCCTCCGTGACGCCAGCACGCGATCGGTGATCGCCCGGAACCTCAGCTCGCAGCTGGTCTCAGCGGAGCCCGACCTGGTCGGAGTACAGCCCCTGATCGCTCGGGCAGCCGACGCCATCGTCGCCTCTGCGCCGTTCCAGTCGATCGTCGCGGGCGCCGCCTACGACGTGCACCGCTCCGTGTTTGTCCGCGACGCCAACTCGTTCACGCTCCGGCTGGCCGACATCGGCGTGCTGGCCGACGCGGCGGTTCGCACATTCGCCCCATCGGTCGCCGGCAAGCTTCCCGGATCGACTTCGCTCGTGTTGACCCGGGTGAGCGGAGGGGATCTCGGCCGGCTGACCCGCGTGGTGCGGGCGGTGAACGGGGCCCGGATGGCCGGGCGCTGGCTGCTCATCGCCGGCCTGCTCGGGTTCGTGCTCTCGACGCTGATCGCGGTCGATCGACTGGCAGCGCTCCGGCGCTGTGGCCTGGTCTTGCTGTGCGCCGGGCTGCTGGTGCTCGCGCTGTACACCGTGGCACGACCGATCGTCCTGGCGCAGTTCGCCGCCGGTGACGCGCGGACGGCGGCCGGGGTCGTCTGGGATGCGTTCCTGGGCGATCTTCGCTACTGGGCGTTGCTGGCCGCCGGGGCCGGGGCGCTTCTCGCAGCATGCGCGTCGGTGATTGGCCGCGTCGATGCGCGGTCTCCGGACGTCCTGCTGCGTTCTCTCGGTGAGCGCTACCGCGACAGCGCGTGGTTGGCCTTGGCGACCGGGTCGCTGCTGGTGTCATGCGGCGTGATCCTCGTCGTCTCGCCCGCGATCCTGCTGCGCGCGGTGGGGGTGGTGGCGGGGGCGGCGCTCGTGTACTGGGGGACGACAATCCTCCTGCGCGTTGCCGTCGCCGCCGGGACTTCGGTGCTGCGCCGGCGCGGACGGTCGCTGTCCGTGGTTGCCAGGGCCGGCGCGCTCGTGGCCGTCGCAGGGGCTGCGCTGCTGGCCGCCGCCGCCTTCGCGGTGTCGTCGGCGACCCACAGCGAGCCGCGCCTCGCGCACCCCGTCGTCGCGTGCAACGGCTACGCGGAGCTGTGCGGTCGCCCGCTCGAGGAGGTCGTGTTTCCCGCCACCCACAACTCGATGGGCGCCTCGACCGAGCCGGGATGGCTGTTCCCCAGTCAGGACGGCGGGATCCCGCAGCAGCTCTCCGCCGGGATCCGCGGGCTGCTGATCGACACCCACTACGGAGTCAAGACTCCCAAGGGGGTGGCGACCGTGCTCACCGCTCAGACCGGCAAGCTGGCGACGGTCGTGGATGCGGTCGGCCCGGACTTCATCGCCGCCGCCGATCGGCTCCGTGCCTCGATCGGCCACCGGCCGACCGGCCGGCGCCAGGTCTTCCTCTGTCATGCCTTCTGCGAGGTCGGAGCGACATCCGCCACGGTGGCCCTCGGTCAGATCCGGGACTTCGTGGTCGAGCATCCCGATCAGGTCGTCCTGCTCAGCATCGAGGACGACGTCACCCCAGCCGACACGGTGGCGGCGTTCAGGGACAGCGGGCTGCTCGACCTGGTCTACCAGGACCCGGTGGGCCGAGCCTGGCCCGACCCTGCGCCAGCTGATCGCGCAGGATCGGAGGGTGATCGTGTTCGGGGAGAACGAGACCGGCCATGTCGCCTGGTACCGGCCGCAGTTCAAGATGCTCGAGGAGACGCCGTACCACTTCACGAGCGCGCGCCAGCTCGCGGAGGCCTCGAGCTGCCGCGCCAACCGGGTCGGTACCGGCAAGCCGTTGCTCCTGCTCAACAACTGGGTCGATACCTCGCCGTCGCCGCGCCCGTCGAACGCGTCGGTGGTCAACGGGTATGAGACGCTGCTGGCGCGGGCGCGGCGCTGCCAGGCCGAGCGTCACCGCGTCCCGAACCTGATCGCGGTCGACTTCTACAAGCGAGGCGACGTGCTGCGCGTGGCCGCCACGCTCAACGGCGCCTAGCGGCGCCGGTGGCAGGACTGGGGCCGCGGGCGTCGAAGGGGACTTTCCCGAGATGGCCGCCCGCAAGCGTTCCAAGACGCCGCCCAAGCGCGCGACGCGCTCGCTGCTGGCTGCCCGGCCGTCGCTGCGCCTGGCGCTGCCCGAACTCGAGGCCCATCACGTGGACATCCTCGGCCTGGGGCTGATTGCGCTCGGCGTGTTGCTCGGTGGCGTGGCGTACGCCGGCTGGGACGGCGGCACGCTCGGCAACGGCGCGGTTACCGCCATGCGCTTTGTCCTCGGCGCGCTCGGCTATGTGGTGCCGGGTGCGATGGTCGTGGCCGGGGGGTTGGTGCTGGCTCGGGAGCTTCGACCGCCGGCGCGGCCGCTGCGGACCGGCGTGCTGTGCCTCGTGGGCGCCATCACGTTGGCGCTGGCGGCCGGCACCCTGGGGGTCGGGCCCGGCGCCCTGCATGGTGCCGATTTCTGGCGCGCCTCGCTGTTCGAAGACCGGGGCGGAATCGTCGGTCAGGCCGAGCTGTGGGTGACCTCCCACCTGATCTCCACGCTGGGGGCGGACGTTCTGGCCGTGTTCCTGTTCGTGGCCGGGGTGATCCTGGTGACCGGCGCCGGGGTCGCGGGCGTCGTCCGCGCCACGCGCGCCGGGGTGGCGGGTACCAGCCGAGTGATCAGGCGCTCGAGCGAGACCATGGCGGCCACCCGGGCGAGCCGTCCCACCACGGAGGCGGCGCGCGCGCGAGTGGCGGCATCGGAGCCCCTCCTGCCCCCGGAGCCGGACACTTCCGAGCTGGTGATTCGCGCGACGCACGTGGAGGCGCCGCCGATCTTGGAAGAGGCGCTCGAAGCCGAGGAGGCCGGGCTCGAGACCGCGCTGCCCGAGCCCCCACCCGAGGAACCCGACGTTCCGGTCGAAGTCTCCCCCGAGGACCTCACCCCACAGGGCCGCTACCGGGCCAGTATCACCGACGATCCCAGCTTCGTCTGGCGCGTCCCGTCGGGGCGCTTCCTGGTCCGCTCCACCGGCGATGCAGCGCGACCGGACACGGCCGGGCAGGAGCAGGTGGCGGCGACGCTCGTCGAGACCCTCGGCCACTTCGGGATTCAGGCCAAGGTGATCGGGCGGGTGACGGGCCCGCACATCACGCGCTACGAGCTACGGCTCGCCCCCGGGACGAAGGTCTCGAAGGTCGCGCAGCTCAAAGACGACCTCGCCTATGCGCTGGCCGCGGTTGAGATCCGGATCCTGGCTCCGATCCCCGGCAAGCAAGCGGTGGGCGTCGAGGTCCCGAACGCCCGCCGGCGGATCGTTCACCTGGGTGACGTGTTCCAGGACCCGCCTCCCGACTGGTCACCTCTGACGGTGTGGCTCGGCAAGGACATCGCGGGCCGGGCCATCGGGGCCGATCTGGCCAAGATGCCCCACCTGCTGGTGGCGGGCACGACGGGGTCGGGCAAGTCGGCCTGTGTGAACGCGATGCTGTGCAGCGTCCTGCTGCGCGCCGACCCGCACGCGATACGGCTGGTGCTTGTCGATCCCAAGCAGGTTGAGCTGAATCATTACGAGGGAATCCCGCACCTGTTGGCGCCGGTCATCACCAGCCCGCGGATGGCCGCCAACGCGCTGCAGAACCTCGTGCGCGAGATGGAGCAGCGCTACGGCACGATGTCGCTGGCGCGGACGCGGAGCCTGCCCGAGCTGAACCGCGCGCGCGAGAAGCGCGGCGAGCCGCCGCTGCCCTACATCCTGTGCGTGATCGACGAGTTGGCCGACCTGATGATGGTGGCGCCGGCCGACGTGGAGGACTCGATCATCCGGCTGGCCCAGAAGGCCCGGGCGGTCGGCATCCACCTGGTGCTGGCCACGCAGTCCCCGCGGGTGGACGTGATCACCGGAATGATCAAGGCCAACGTACCCTCGCGCATCGCGTTCGCGGTCTCGTCGCAGACGGATTCCCGCGTGATCCTCGATCACAACGGCGCCGAGTCGCTGCTCGGCCAGGGCGACATGCTCTTCTCGCCGGTCGGCACGAGCAAGCTCCAACGGATCCAGGGCGCCTACATCGACGAGGAGCAGATCGCCGAGCTGACCGACTTGTGGCGCCGTCAGGGCGAGCCGGAGTTCCACGCCGAACTGCTGGAAGAGGTTGCCGGTTCGGACGGAGACTCGGCCTCGGACGAATCGTCGGAGTTCAGTCCCGACGAGGACCCGCTGCTCGAGGAGGCGATCGCCCTGGTGGCCCAGATGGGAACCGCCTCGACCTCGATGCTCCAGCGCCGGCTGCGCCTCGGCTACACGCGCGCGGGCCGGCTGATCGACATGCTCGAGCGGCGCGGGATCATTTCCGGTTATGAGGGCTCGAAGCCGCGGCAGGTTCTGATCAGCGAAGCCGACGTGCCACGCATCCTGTCTCACCTGGCCGAGGCCGACGGCCCTGGCGTTCCGCCTCCGGTCCGCGTCCCGGACGACGTCGACGAACCGTCCTGATCGCCCGTGCGCGGCCGGCGCTCCCAACGTGACAGACGTCCGGTTGGTCCGCCTTCCGACGCTAGCCTTCGCAGGCGAATGGCCGACATTGGCACGACATTGCGCGAGGCCCGGATCCGCGCCCGGATCGACATCAGCGAGGTCGAGGCGAGGACGAAGATCCGCGCCAAGTATCTGCGCGCGATCGAGAACGAGGAGTGGGATCTGCTCCCCGGGCCGGTCTACGTCAAGAGCTTCCTGCGTACGTACGGCGACTTCCTGGGCGTCGACACTCGCGTGCTGGTCGACGAGTACAAGCGCCGCTACGAGCGCCCGCCCGACCAGGATCTGCGGCCGATCACGCCGCTGGGGCGGGAGCGCGAGCGCAAACGTCGCCGGCTGCGGCTCGGTCCGGTGGCGGTGATCGTGATGGCGCTGGTCGCGGTGGCCGCCGCGCTGTACGTGGTGGGCACGCTCAATCCGTCCGGCAACTCGTCCACCACGTCGTCTCCGTCGACGTCGGTGGCAGCGCGGTCGTCTTCGACCACGGCGACCTCGCATACGACCACGGACCACCGCCCGGCGCCTCATCGCAAGCGGCATCCGGCGCCGCCTCCCAAGCCGACCAAAGTGACCGTTAGGCTCGTCCCCACCAGCCCGGTGTACGTGTGCGTGGAGGACGGCACCGGCAAGCGCCTGATCCCGGGTGTGATCTACAACCCCGGTCAGACCATTCCGACCGAGACGGCGAGCAAGTTGATCATGACACTGGGTAACAGCGCGGTGCAGATGAAGGTCAACGGCAAGAGCGTCCCGGTGGGGCCCGGGGCGCCGGTGGGTTACGAGCTGACACCGGGGAAGACGACGCTGCTGCCGGCCGCCCAGCGTCCCACCTGCGCATGAGCTCGTCGCCCTCGTCGCTCGCGCCGGTCAGGGCGGGCATCCTGATCACCGGTACCGAGGTACTGACCGGGATCATCTCGGACCGCAACGGTCCCTGGCTGTCCGAGCGCCTGATCGAGCACGGGGTGGACGCGGCGATGATCCAGATCGTCGGTGACCGCCCCGATGACCTGATGGCCTCGCTGCGCTTCATGGCCCAGTCAGGCTTGGCGCTGATCGTGACCAGCGGCGGACTGGGGCCGACGGCGGACGATCTGACCGCGGAGATCGTGGGCCGTTTCGCGGGACGCAAGATGGTGCTCGATGCCGAGCTGGAAGAGCAGATCACCGAGATACTCCGGCCGTTGATGAGCCGCTGGCCCGGGCTGGATCCCGACGCGATCCGGGCGGCGAATCGCAAGCAGGCCGTCGTGCCGGTCGGGGCCACCGTGCTCGATCCGGTTGGCACCGCGCCGGGTCTGGTGGTCCCGCCGCTTGACGGCTCTGGGCCGACTGTGGTGGTGCTTCCGGGGCCACCGCGCGAGCTGCATGAGATGTGGGAGAAGGCCGTACAAACCGAGGCGTTCCGCGACGCGATCGCCGGCGCGGTTGAGTACCGGTGGGGGGTCGTGCGGTTGTACGGAATCCCAGAGTCCGAGATCGCCAACACGCTGCGGGCGGCTGCGGAGGCCGGTCTGGAGGCTCGAGCCGCTCGAGATCACGACCTGCCTGCGGCGCGGCGAGATCGAGGTGGCCACTCGGTACGAGGACTCGGCCTCCCCGGCGTATGACGCGTTCGTCGAGTTCGTCGCGGCGCGTCATCCGGGCGAGCTGTTCTCCCTCGACGGGTCGACCGTCGACGCGCAGGTGGCATCGTTGCTCGTGGGATCCGGGCGGACGGTGGCCGTCGCCGAATCGTGCACGGGCGGGTTGATGTCGGCGCGCCTGACCGAGCGCGGAGGGTCGTCGGAGTACTTCGTGGGCGGAGCGGTGGTGTATTCCAACGAGGCGAAAATCGCTCTGGCCGGGGTCGATCCCGGGTTGATCGAGCGGGTCGGAGCGGTCTCGGTTGAGGTGGCCGAGGCACTGGCGGTTGGGGCTGCCGAGCGCTTCGCGGCCGATTTCGGGATCGGGATCACCGGGATCGCCGGACCGGGCGGCGGTACCGAGGAGAAGCCGGTCGGCACCGTCTGCTTCTCGATCTACTCGCGCGACGGCGCGCGGTTGACCCGCCGCCTGCTCCTTCCGGGCAACCGCTCGGATGTCCGCGAGCGCTCGACCACCGTCGCGATACACCTGCTGCGGCGGGTGCTGTTCGGGGAAGGCGACTCCGCGGTGCCGTCGGAGTCGGATGCCCGCGGCGAGCGGGTGTGAGCGGCGCCGGCGCGCCCGGGTCCGGAGCCGACGAGCGGGCGCGGGTGTTCGTCGCGCTCGAGTTTCCCCCGGAGGCGCGCGAGACGCTGGTCGCCTGGCGGGCGCAAGCGCTGCGCGACGTACGCGGCATGCGTCCGGTCGCGCCCGAGAACCTGCACGCGACCCTGTGCTTCCTCGGGTCGCGAGCATTGGGTGAAATCGACGAGATCGCCGCGGCCTGCGCCGCCGCCGCGGGCGAGCCCGTCGTGGAATCCGGATTCGGATCGCCCCTGTGGCTCCCCCGCCGGCGGCCCGGGGTGCTCGCCGTCCAGCTTGCAGACGAGGATGGCGCGCTCGCCCGCCTACAGGCCACGCTTTCGGCGGCGCTCACTCGCGGCGGTTGGTATGCGCCTGAATCGCGCCCGTTCCTGGCCCACGTCACGGTGGCGCGGGTGGCCAAGGGGGTGCGGCTGAGGCCGCCTGCTCTGGAGCCGCCGCCGGCGATCTCGGTTCGGTGCTCTCGGGTCACGCTCTACCGGTCCCGACTGGGGTCCGGCGGGGCGCGGTACGAGCCGCTGTCGGTCGTAGCTCTGGCGCGGACTTCCTGACACTCGCGCTGTGGCGAGCGACGAGTGGCAGGATTTTCGGTCATCCTTCCGACATGCGCGTGGCTGTCAGCGGCGCCACCGGGCTCATCGGCCGAGCGCTGGTGCGCACGCTGCTCGATCGCGGCGACGAGGTCGTGGCGCTCTCGCGCGACGCCGGCCGGGCGCGGGAGGTCCTGGGGGCGCGGGTCGAGCCGCACGCCTGGCCCAGGCCGACCGAGGACCCACCGCCCGAGGCCGCGCTCGACGGCGCCGGCGGAGTCGTCCACCTCCTCGGCGAGCCGGTGGCGCAGCGGTGGACCAGCGAGTCCAAGGAGCGGATCCGCGGCTCGCGCGTGGCCAGCACGCGCGCCCTGGTGCAGGGACTGCTCGCGCTCGCGCCCGAGCGTCGGCCGGGCGCGCTCGTCTCGCAATCCGCCACGGGCTTCTACGGGCCCCGCGACGATAGTCCCCTCGATGAGGCGGTACCCGCCGGCGAGGACTTTCTGGCCGGCGTGGTGGTCGAGTGGGAGCGCGAGGCGCTCGCCGCGGCACCCGAGATCCGTGTCGCCGTGACGCGCACCGGGGTCGTGCTCTCGCCCGACGGCGGGGCCCTGGCCAAGATGCTCCCCTTCTTCCGCCTCGGCATCGGGGGGCCGGTGGCCGGTGGGCGCCAATACGTGCCGTGGATCCATCTCGACGACGTCGTGGGCGCGATGCTGTTCTGCCTCGACAACGGCGCCGCTACCGGCCCGGTCAACCTCACCGCCCCTAACCCGGTCACCAACGCCGAGCTCTCACGCACCCTCGGCCGTGTCCTGCGCCGGCCCGCCGTGTTGCCGGTGCCGGCGCTCGCGCTGAAGACGCTCTACGGCGAGATGTCGGAGATCGTGATCACCGGCCAGCGTGCTGTGCCTGTACGCCTCCAGGAGCTCGGCTACACCTTCCGCAACCCCGACCTCGAGCCCGCGCTGCGTGGCGTGCTCGGGCGCGGCTGAGCTTCGCGGGCCCCGGCGCCACCCTCGCATCGTCACCCCGCCGGCGAGCCATCGGGCCCTTGTCGCACAATTGGCACAAAGCTGTTCGCCTTCCGGGCCGAACGTGTCTTGTCCCGTTGCAGGCCCCGGCTCTAGCGTGCCGGTTCCGTCCGCCACCCTGCCTACCGTGGTGGATTCAAAGCGCGTAGACAAGGAGCCGACGGAAGATGAGCGAGAACGACAAGCCCGTCAGGGCGGGGGCGACGTCCGACCCGAAGGCGGATGCCAAGCGGCAGGCCGCGCTCCAGGGCGCCTTGACGCAGATCGAGCGGCAATTCGGCAAGGGCACGGTCATGCGCATGGGGGATCCGGGCGCGCGCGTGGCGGTGGACGCGATTCCGACCGGCGCCCTACCGCTCGACCTGGCGCTGGGGATCGGCGGCGTCCCCCGTGGCCGGATCATCGAGATCTTCGGTCCCGAGTCATCCGGTAAGACCACGCTCGTCTACCACATCCTCGCCGAAGCCCAGAAGCTCGGCGGCATATGCGCGTTCGTCGACGCCGAGCACGCGATGGACCCACTCTACGCGCAGCAGATCGGCGTCAACATCGACGAGCTGCTCGTGTCCCAGCCGGACTACGGCGAGCAGGCGCTCGAGATCGTCGACATGCTGATCCGCTCGGGCGCGGTCGACGTGATCGCGATCGACTCGGTGGCGGCCCTCACCCCTCGGGCCGAGCTCGAGGGGCAGATGGGCGACCAGAGCGTCGGCGTGCAGGCCCGCATGATGTCCCAGGCGATGCGCAAGGTCACCGGCGGTCTCAACCGCACCCAGACCCTGTGCGTGTTCACCAACCAGATCCGGGAGAAGGTGGGCGTGATGTTCGGCTCGCCGGAGACGCAGCCGGGCGGACGGGCGCTGAAGTTCTACGCCTCCCAGCGCCTGGATATCCGCCGCATCGAGACGCTCAAGGACGGCACCGAGGCGGTCGGCAACCGGGTCCGCGTGAAGGTGGTCAAGAACAAGGTGGCGGCGCCGTTCAAGCAGGCCGAGTTCGACATCGAGTTCGGCAAGGGGATCTCGACGTCGGGCTGCCTGATCGACCACGGCATCGAGCACAACATCATCACCAAGTCAGGCTCGTTCTTCTCCTACGGCGAGGAGCGGCTCGGGCAGGGGCGCGGCAACGCGAAGGCGTTCCTGGACGAGCATCCCGATGTGGCCAAGGAGATCGAGGCCAAGATCTATGCCGCTCTGGGCATCAGCTACCGCGACTCGGTCAACTCGATCGAGCCGCGCGAGGAGCCGGCGGCGCTTCAGGCAGTCGGCGGCGGAGCGGCCGCTGAGGGGCAGGCCGCCTGACGTTGGCATCGACTACCGGCGGGCTCGAGCAGGCACTTGCGATCGCCTACCGCTACCTGAACCGCCGCGAGCGGACCCGGGCGGAGGTGCGCTCGCAGCTGCGACACGCGGGCGTCGATGGGGGGGACGCGGAGACGGCGATCGCGACGCTGGTCGAGCAGGGATACGTGGACGACGCGCGATTTGTCCGGCTGTTCGTCCAGGACAAGCGCGAGCTCGAGGCGTGGGGCAACGACCGCATCAAGCAGGCCATGCTCGCGCGCGGTGTCGACGCCGCTCTCGTCGAGGAAGCCCTGACCGCGCAGGACGGCGGCAGCGAGATCGAACGTGCGGTCGGGCTCCTGGGCCGGCGATTTCCCTCGCCGCCGGGGAACCGCCGGGAGCGAGAGCGAGCGCTCGGCGTCCTACTCCGCAAGGGCTATGACGTGGAGCTCGCCCTCGACGCGCTCGCCGTCCACGCCCGGGACGCCCACGAGCGCTAACCGGCCACAGGCAGCTCCGCACGGCGCGTCGTGATTCCGGGGAATCCTGGCGGTGAAACAACTTCGCCAGGACCCCCTGGCGTGGCTCGTGGGTCGTTGCGCCGGCAAGCCGCCGGTACTACGATCCCGTCAGCGAACGAATGGCCCGCGGGCCACTAGAACACCAGCAAACTGCGTATATCTTGGATTCCGGACTTAGTGTTGACGGCAAACATCATCGGGCCGCCTGGTCCATTCAGACAAGACTCGGACCCCGCCACCTAGCCGCCGACTAAAGGCAGGCGCCCGTCGCCTTGCCGGCATCCCGTTCGTGCAGCCTCGCACGGGCCGCTCGGTCGCTCCAAAAACCATAGCTTTGAAGCGGATCCGGCTGTTCAGCCGGAACTCCAAGGAGAGGATCGACCATGTACTCCATCGTTGCCGCAGCGCTGATCGCGGTGGGAATCGTTCTCGCCGCGGTCATCTACGGCCGGATGCATGGTGCACGCATGGCGCCCGGCGGCAGCCGGACTTCGCCTGCGCCTGTCGCCGAGGTGGTGTCTCCCGACCCCGTGCGCCGTGACGCCGACATGTTGGAACGGACCGCGGCGGTGACCCGCCGCGAAGAGGCCCTGGCCGGAAAAGAGGCGGCGCTGGAAAAGGAGCGCGCTGAGGCGGCCCAGCTGCGCCATGAACTCGAGCGCTCGCTCGAGCAGATCGCCGGCATGTCGGCCGGCCGCGCCAAGCAGCTTCTGCTCAAGGAAGTCGAAGAGCAGGCCAAGCACGACGCAGCTCGTCGGATCCGCCAGATCGAGGAGGAGACCAAGCGCGAGGCCGAGCGCCGGGTCCGCAACATCCTCTCGGTCTGCATGCAGCGGCTTGCCGCCGGGCACGCCGCCGAGACCACGGTGTCGGTCGTGCAGCTCTCGGCCGACGACATGAAGGGGCGGATCATCGGCCGCGAGGGTCGCAACATCCGCGCGCTGGAAAACCTCACCGGCGTCGACTTCATCATCGATGACACGCCGGGCGCCGTCGTACTGTCGGGCTTCGACGGAGTCCGGCGCGAGATCGCGCGGCTCACCCTCGAGAAGCTCCTCCAGGACGGGCGCATCCACCCCGCCCGCATCGAGGAGATGTACTACCAGGCGAAGTCCGAGCTCGAGAATCACATCGTGGAGATGGGCGAGCAGGCCGTGTTCGAGGCCGGGGTGCAGGGGCTCCACCCCGAGCTGGTCAAGCTGCTTGGACGCCTCAAGTTCCGCACGAGCTACGGCCAGAACGTTCTCGCCCACTCGATCGAGGTTTCGCAGCTGGCCGCGATGATGGCTGCGGAGCTTGGTGCGAGCGCCAAGACGGCGCGCCGCGCGGCGCTCCTGCACGACATCGGCAAGGCGGTAACCCACGAGGTGGAGGGACCCCACGCCCTGGTCGCCGGCGAGCTGGCGCGCAAGTACGGCGAATCCGAGGCCGTGGCACACGCCATGGAGGCGCACCACAACGAGGTCGAGCCGCAGACGATCGAGGCGGTGATCGTGCAAGCGGCCGACGCGCTGTCCGGCGCCCGGCCCGGAGCCCGCGGCGAGTCGCTCGAGCAGTACGTCAAGCGCCTGCGCGACCTCGAGCACATCGCCACGCGGCACAAGGGCGTCGACAAGGTCTACGCCATGCAGGCCGGGCGCGAGATCCGCGTGATGGTGGCGCCGGGCGACATCGATGATGACGCCGCCACGGCGCTCTCCTACGAGATCGCGCGCGAAATCGAGAAGGAGCTCGAGTATCCCGGCCAGATCAAGGTCACGGTGATTCGCGAGTCGCGCGCGGTCGAGTACGCGCGCTGATTCGCGGGTATAAACCTTCCGGCGGGTCTGACTGGATCGGGATCGGCGGAGGATGCATCGACGCCGGTTGTACGGCCACGGACTCGACGCTCATCCAGACCGGAACCGAGCAGGACGTCTCCTCCGGCACCGCGTCGTATTCCGCCTGGTGGGAGCTGGTACCGGCGCCGTCGATCACGATCAGCGGTATGACCGTCAAGCCCGGCGACCACATGCACGCCTCGATCGCCGAGGTCGTCGCGGACTCGAACGTCTGGACGATCACCCTCCAGGACGTCACTCGGGGCGAGTCGTTCAGCCAGACCGTGCCCTACATCTCGACCCACACCACGGCGGAGTGGATCGAGGAGACGCCACTGCTGATCGGCACCAACGCGGGGTTCGCCGCGCTGCCCAACCTGAGCAATCCGGCCTGGACATCGGCGACGGTCAACGGAGCGTCGGCTGGCCTCAAGGCCTCCGAGGAGATGGATCTCATCGACTCGAACAGCAACGTGATCGGTGCCCCGTCGGCGCCGAACGCCACTGCCGACGGGTTCAACGAATGCACCTCGGCGTCGACGTGCAGCTAGCGCCCAGCTGACGGCCCGACCACTAGCCACGCTTACGGTTCACCGCGCGCTGCCTCACCGGGCGCGCGGTGAGCCGCTGCTCGTCTCACCCTTCGTGATGGTGGTGCACGAACACGCTGTGCGCCGTCCAGGAGGCGAAGTCGGGGACGAGAACCAGGGCCAGCACGAGGCCGGCCACCAGCGCCCCGGCGATGGCGATCCAGCGCCCGGCCCGGCCGGGCGCAGCGCCGGCCAGTTGTTCCCGACCCCGGGGCCCGAAGCCGAGTGCGCGAGCCACGGCCGGGAGGTGGCCGAGCACGTGCAGGCTCATGAAGACCAGCCACCCGATGAACGTGACCTTGTGCAGCAGCAGCCAGGGATCGCGATGATCGGGTCCCGTGATCAGCAGGGCGATTCCGGTGGCGAACACTCCGGCCGTGGAGAGCACCACGATCGGCCCGATCAGGCGCAGGATCACCTCGGGGGGACCCTTGGCAACGTACGTCGCGTTGCCGGTGTAGTAGCGCATGAACCGGTAGCCGGTGCTCGCCATCTTGAGCAGGACCGGTCCGATCAACAGCATCCCGACGAACAGATGCACCGAGATGAACTGGCGCAGCAGCGGGATCGTGAACCCGATCACGGCCAGCAGCACGATCAGAATCGCGCCGGTGATCGTCGTGAGCTGCTCGTTACCGTCGGTGCCCCCGCCGGTCAGCGCGCCGGTGCGCACCCGTCGGCCACGCGCCCGCGAGCGCTCCGGCCGCGTCGAGATCACATCGTCGCTCGTACCCACGGCACGAATCTTCGGCGCGCAATCGAAGCGCTGCGTGAGTCCTCCATGAGAATGCTCTTTTCCCAGGCAAGTACCCTTCGCGGCGCCGGCTTTATGATCGATCGACTCCAGACGCCGGAGGCGCTGGAGGCTGGGCATGCCTGGACAGATCCTTGTAATCGAAGATGAGCCGGGGATCGTCGACTTCCTCGAACGTGGGCTCCGCGCCCAGGGATTCGGCGTGATCTCGGCCATCGACGGAGTCACTGGCGCCGCCGCCGCGGTAAACCAGGACGTCGACCTCGTGGTCCTCGACCTGATGCTTCCCGGCCGGAGTGGATTCGACGTGCTGTCGACCCTCCACGACGCCAAACCGGGCCTGCCGGTCATCGTCCTGACTGCGCTCGGGGAGGTCGAGCACCGCGTGGCCGGGCTCGACGCGGGTGCCGTCGACTATCTGACCAAGCCGTTCTCGCTCACCGAGTTGGCCGCCCGCATCCGGGCCCAGTTGCGCGCCGCCGCTCATGCCCCGCGGACCACGCTCAGCGCCGGCGACATCGAGGTGAATCTGATCACGCGAGAGGTTCGGCGAGGCGGTGAGCTCGTGCGGCTGTCGACCACGGAGTTCGAGCTGCTGACCTACCTGATGCACAACCGCGGCCACGTCCTGTCGCGGGAGCAGATCCTCCGCGCGGTCTGGGGCTACGAATACGACCCCGGCACGAACGTGGTCGACGTCTACATCGGCTACCTGCGACGCAAGCTGCGCACGCAGGGCGGCGGACGCGCCGATCGTGACGGTGCGCTCGGTCGGCTACCGCCTGGATGCGAGCAATTAGCGCCCGGTCCCGACGAACCTCGGCTTCTGCTCGCTCGCGACTTCACTCGGCTCTGCCGGCCGGCCTTCGCTGGCGGCTGACCGCGTGGGTCGCCGGCGTGATGCTCGTGTCGGCTGCCGTCGTGTTCCTGGTCGTCTACCAGGACACCGGTTCGCAGCTGGAGGGCGAAATCGATCGTGACATCAGCGGCGACACCTCGCAGCTGATTCAGTCGCTTCAGCCCCTGCGTGGCCAGAGTCCGGCTCTGATCACCGCGGCCTCGGAGCGCTACGTGCACGCCCAGCCGTTCACGGCGACCTCGACGCTGCTGTTCGTCCTGCTGCCGGGTGGGAGAACCGCCAGCAATCATCTGGAGGTGTTCGGCGGCAGAGATCCGGTGCTGGGCGAGCGCGAGGACGAGCAGGCGCGCGAGGACGCGGAGGGCCGCAGGCTGACGGTTCCCCGACCCGGATTCTCGGTCGCGCAGGTCCCGGACGTCGGGCGGATGCGGATCTTCGAGGAGCGCGCCGACCTCGGGACCGTCCGGCTGATCGTCGGCGCGGGCGAGCCGCTGGCCCTCGTCTCAGCGTGCGCAACACGGAGTCGCTCGGGCGTTCGTGCTCGCCGCGCTGGTCGTGCTGGTCCTCGCTCTGCTCGCCTCCTACCTGGCCGGTGCGCGCGTGTCGGCTCCGCTGCGGCGCATGGCGCAGGTCGCCACCCGAGTCGACGCGGGCGATCTCGGGCCGCGAATGGAGATCTCGGGCCGCCGCGTCGACGAGGTCAGGGTGCTGGCCGAGGCGTTCAACCGCATGCTCGACCGGCTCTCCGAGGCGTTCGCCGGTCAGCGCGAGTTCGTCGCCGATGCATCGCATGAGCTGCGCACTCCGCTCACCGTGATCAGCGGCCAGCTCGAGGTGCTGGCGGCTCAAGAGCACCCTTCGAGCGCGGAGGTCACGCGCGTCGAGCGGCTGGTGCGGGCCGAGATCACCCGCATAAGTCGGCTGGTCGACGACCTGCTGGTGCTCGCTCAAGCGGAGCGCACCGACTTCCTGCGCGTGGAGACGATCGAGGTGCGCCCGTTCGTCACAGACCTCTGGGACGGAATGAGCCTGACCGCAGAGCGCAACTTCGAGCTCGGCACGATCGTGGACGGATCGCTGCGGGCCGACCCCGACCGTTTGGCGCAGGCGCTGCGCAACCTCGCGCGCAACGCGATCGAGCACACTTCCGAGCACGACGGCGTCGTCCGGCTCGACGTGCGGCCGCTCGCCTCCGACCGTATCTGCTTCGTCGTGAGCGACGACGGCCCGGGCATCCCGGAGCACGAGCGCGAGCGCGTGTTCGAGCGCTTTCACCGCACGGACACCGGTCGCACGAGAGCGACCGGCGGCGCAGGCCTCGGGCTGGCCATCGTCCGGGCGGTCGCCGAGGCCCACAAGGGTGCCGTCCGCGTGCGTGAATCGGGAAACGGACGGGGGGCCACGGTCGAGCTCGTGCTGCCCGGCTACGACGCGCGTTGAGCGACGCCGGCGCCTTTTTAGACTGACGGTGTGGCGGTTGCGCTGAGCCTGCTCGAGGATGTGCGGTGGCGAGGGGAGCCGGTCGTCGGCGAGCGGCCGCGGGCCTTGCTGGCAGCCCTGGCGGTCAGCGGCGGGCGTCCGGTGCGTCCCGACGACCTGATCGACCTGGTCTGGGGCGACGAGGCGCCGGCCAATTCGACGAAGAGCCTGCAGGTGCTCGTGTCCCGGACCCGGAGCGCCTGCGGCGCCGACATCATCGTCCGCGACGGCATCGGCTATCGGCTGGGCGTCGCGCCAACCGATGTCGACAGCACGCGGCTGTCCGCGCTGGTTCGCCAAGCGACAGCCACACTCGAAAGGAATGCGGCCATGGCAGCCGAACTCGCCCGCGAGGCGCTGGCGCTGGCGAACGGTGGCGCCCCGGCCCCGACCGATGAGGACGGGGGACCGTTGCAGGACATTCGGCGGGCGGCGGCTGCCGACATCGCATCCGCCCGCGTCATTCTGGCGCGTGCTTCGAGCCAGACGGGGGCTCATGAGGAAGCGATGCCCGCGCTCGAGGCGGCGCACGCTGAGCGGCCCGACGATGAGCCCCTGCTGGCGGACCTCCTGCGCAGCGAGGCGGTGGTCCGCGGTCCAGCCGCGGCGCTCGAGCGTTTCGAGCGCTACCGGCGCGAGGTCCGTGAGCGGCTTGGCGCCAATCCGGGCGAGCACCTGCAGCGGACACATCAATACCTGCTGGCGCTCGACCACCCCGTGCGCAGCGGCGTGCGCTACGACGCCAGCGCGCTGATCGGCCGCGACCGCGACGTCGAACACCTGAGGGCGCTGATGGCCAGCTCCCGGGTCGTGTCGATCGTCGGCCCGGGCGGGCTCGGCAAGACGCGGCTGGCGCATGTCCTCGCGCGCGACGGCACCGTGCCCATCGTGCACGTCGTCGAACTGGTCGGCGTCAGCTCGGCCGAGGACGTCGTGGGGGAGGTGGGCTCGGCGCTGGGGGTTCGGGACTCGATCAGCGGCCGGCGCGAACTGACCCCGGAGCAGCGCGCCGACGTCCGCGCGCGGATCGCGCAGCGGCTCGGTCAGTCGCCGAGCCTGGTGGTACTCGACAACTGCGAGCACCTGGTCGAGGCGGTGGCCGAGTTGGTGGCCTTCCTGATCTCGACGACGGCCGAGGTGCGAGTGCTCACGACGAGCCGCGCGCCGCTGGCCATCGCGGCCGAGCGCGTTTACCTGCTCGGGCAGCTCGACGTTGCCGACGCGGTCCAGCTCTTCCGCGAGCGAGCCGCGGCCGCCCGGCCGACCGTCCGTTTGAACGACGATGTCGGTGGCCAGCATCGTCACGCGGCTCGACGGTCTCCCGCTCGCGATCGAGCTGGCTGCGGCCAAGGTGCGGGCCATGGCGGTCGAGGAGATCGACCGGCGACTTCAGAACCGCTTTGCCCTGCTGCGCGGCGGCGACCGCAGCGCACCGGACCGGCACCAGACGCTGCTCGCGGTGATCGACTGGTCGTGGAACCTGCTCGACGGCGGCGAACGGCGCGCGCTGCGCCGGCTCGCCCTGTTCCACGATGGGTTTACGCTCGAGGCGGCGCGTGCGGTGCTCGGAGACGATCCGGTCGAAGCGGTGCAGGGCCTGGTCGACCAATCCCTGCTGGGTGTTCGCGAGACTCGTGCCGGCTTGCGTTACCGGATGCTCGAGACGGTGCGGGAGTTTGGGCTGGATGCAGCTCGTCGATGCCGGCGAGGACCGCGAGGGGCGCGCCGCTGCGCGGGGCTGGGCGCTCGACTACGCCGGCCGGCACCGCCGGCAGCTGATAAGCGGCGAGCAGTTCGCGGCGATGGATGCGCTCAGCGCCGAGGAGGTGAACCTCGCCGACGAGCTACGCGGCGCGATCGCCGATGGCGATGTCGGCGCGCTCGTCCAGCTGCTCGCCGCGTTGGGCCTGTTCTGGACGATCCGGGGCGAGCACGGTCGCCTCATCGTGCTGACGGACGCGGTCGCCGATGCGGTGCGCGATTGGCAGCCACCCCGGGAGCTCGAGGACGCGACAAGGGCGGCGCTCACGACCCTGCTGAGCAACGCGATGATCGCGGGCAGGGAGCGGATCGAGCCGGTCCGGGCCATGCTCCGCCGGTTGGACTCGGCTCCGGGCGGCGACCCCCGCCTGGCCGGGACGGTGAAGGTCATGGCGGCTTACGACCCGGGCGACGTCGACGCGTTCCTGCACCGGCTCGAGCACCAGGCCGACGATCGTGACCGTCACATGGCGCTGGCGGCCCGTCACATGCTCAGCCATGCGCGCGAGAACGCGGGCGATCCGGCTGGGGCCGTCGAAGCGGCCGAGCGCGCGTTGAAGCTGGTGGCGGACGGCGATGGCCCGTGGCAGGCGGCGATCCTCCGCACCCAGCTGGCGCAGCTCATGATGCATCTCGGTCACCGCCGCTCCGCGCAGGAGCATGCTCGAGCCGCCCTGCCCGTGTTGCGCCGGCTGGGCGCCACCGACGATGAAGTCCAGCTCCGCGCGCTGCTCGGATTGTGCGCGATCGCCGAGGGAAGGCTCGAGGATGCCGAGCGAAGAGCTCGAGCGAATCGACCGAAGAGAGGAGACCGAGGGCATCTTCGGCGGGGTCGCGGTCCGGCAGATCGGCCGCGCGGAGCTGGCCATCGCCCGTGGCCAGGACGCCGACGGCTTGCGTATCTATCGCAAATGCGCCGCCGAGATGCGCGACCTCCAGTTCCCCGGCCTTCGCCTCACGGGATTGGAGCCGTGGGCGCTGTTCGGCGACGCAACCGCCCTGACGGCGCATGCCCACCTGGCCGGCGACCGCGACGAAGCTCCCGGGCGAGAGCTGTTCGAAATCTGCCGGGAGCACGCCCTCCGGGCTCTCGACACAGGGAATGCGCACCTGGACTATCCGGTCGCCGGGATGGTGCTGTTCGGGCTTGGCGCGTGGGCGCTCCTGCGCCGGGCGGCGCCGGCGGACGACGCGGTTCGACTGCTCGCGCTCGCGGAGCGATTCGCCTACAACCGGACGATTCCGACGATGGCCTGGGAGCGGATCGCGCCGCGCGCCGAGGAGGCGGCTCCAGGCCGTATCGACGCGTTGCTCGACGAGTACGGCGAGCGCCGCCCGCCGGACCTCCTGGGGGAGGCCCGGCGAGCGGCCGAACGGCTGCTAGAGGTGCCGCTTGTAGCTGCGCACCGACAGCGGCGCGAAGATCGCGATCACGACAAGGCCGGCCAGGAGCGTCAAGCCCACCTCGCCGCTGATCACACCATGGTTCGCCAGGTCGCGCGTGGCCGAGACCAGGTGCGACACCGGATTGATCTTCACGAACGTGGCCAAGGCGCCCGGCAGCGTGTGCACCGGCACGAACGCGTTCGACAGGAACGTGAGCGGGAACAGGATCATCATCGAGAACCCCTGCACGCTCTGGGCGCTGCGGGCGAGCGTGCCGATCCACGTGAAGATCCAGGCGATCGCCCAGCCGGTGAACACGGCCAGCACCACGGCGCCCAGCACACCGAGCAGCCCACCTTGAGGGCGGTATCCGATGATCACGCCCATCACGAAGGTTAGGCTCGCCGCGATCAGGTAACGCAGCAGGTCGGCCACCATCGGGCCGGCCAGCGGTGCGATCCGGGCGATCGGAAGCGCCTTGAACCGATCGAAGACGCCCTTCTCCATGTCTTCGCGCAGCTGCACTCCGGTGGACATGCATGTGGTCAGGACGGTCTGGGCGACGATGCCCGGGATCATCAGCGGCAGGTAGCTCTTCACGTTGCCCGAGATGGCGCCACCGAAGATGTAGGCGAACATCGCGGTGAACAGGAGCGGCTGGATCGTGACGTCGAAGAACTGCTCCGGCTTGCGCCGCATCTTCTTGAGCGCGCGCCACGCCATCGAGACGGTCTGGCTAACCGTCTCCTGGATGCTGGTGCGGGGCCGCGCGCGGGCGACCGCGGAGGCCGGGTCGACCCGCGGCGCCGGAGCTAGGCCTGTGGCCGGGGTTGGAGCGAACGTGATCGTGCTCATGTCAAGCTGACCTCCAGGACGGCTTCTTCGGGCAAGACCTCTTCTGACTCCTCGGCTTGGCCGGCGTCGTGTCCGGTGATGGCGAGGAACACCTCGTCCAGGGTGGGCTGATCCACGCTGACCGAGGTGATCTCGAGCCCGGCCTGACGCAGGCCGATCAGCACGTCGGCGGCCACGTCGGCGGCGTCGAGGGGCACGGTCATCCGACCCGACTCGGGGGTCAGCACCGGGTCGCCGCCGTCAAGCGGCGGACCACCTCCCGGGCAAGCTCGTAATCGGCGCCGGCCGCGAGCTTCAGCTGCAGGCTCGAGTTCCCGACCGACGTCTTCAGCTCGTCCGGCGTGCCCTCGGCCACCTTGCGGCCGCGGTCGATCACCGAGATCCGGTCGGCCAGTTGGTCGGCCTCGTCGAGGTACTGGGTGGTGAGCAGCACCGTGCAGCCGTCGGCGACCAGGCCGCGGATCGTGTCCCACATCTGGCCGCGGGTGCGCGGGTCCAGCCCCGTCGTCGGCTCATCCAGGAAGATCAGCGGCGGCCGGGTGATCAGGCTCGCCGCGAGGTCCAGGCGCCGCCGCATGCCACCGGAGAACTGAGCAATCGGCTTGTCCGCGGCCTCCTGGAGCCCGAACTGCCCCAGCAGCCGCTTCGCGCTGGCGCGCGCGTCGGCCGAGCGGAGGCCGTGCAGCCGCCCGAACAGCCACAGATTCTCGTTGGCGGTCAGATCTTCATCGACCGACGCGTACTGGCCGGTCACCCCGAGCAACTGGCGGATCCGGTGTGGCTCACGGGCCACGTCCACGCCGAAGATCGACGCGCGGCCGGCATCGATCGGCAACAGCGTCGCGAGCATCTTCAGCATCGTCGTCTTCCCGGCCCCGTTCGGGCCCGAGCACGCCGAAGATCTCGCCCTGGCAAACCTCGAGGTCGATCCCGTCGACCGCGCGGTAATCGCCGAACGTCTTGACCAGCCCCGTGGCATGAACAGCGGTTGTCGGTGTCATCGCATCGCTTCTTTCCGAACTCGAATGGGTGCGATGAGAACGCTAGGCGGCGACGGTTTCACCGCAGCTACGTCGCGGTTTCGCGGGGCTACGGCTGCTCAGGCGCGACGTGGACCCGCGCCGGTTTGGTCGAGTTGACCGTGTGGCTGCCCACGTTCACGCCCCAGAGAACCGAAGCCAGAGCGAGCGCCGCGCCGAGCACGAACGCAATCACACTGCGCCACCACGCTCGCGTCGAACGCTTGGAGCTGGCTGCCCCCAGGCCGCGCAGTTGCTTGCGCATGTTCTTCCGGGCGACCTGACGCTCGTCGGGAGACGGGTACGTGTCGTAGAACCACGCTGCCGCATCGCCGCCTTTAGCCGCAGCTCGCCAGGGACGAACCGCCCGCCACACTTCGTGCAGCGGCTTCTCCTCGTCCAGGCTTGGCACTGACCCTGAGAGCGTCTCCGCGATGTTCCCGTAAAGAACCTCTTCGAGCGCTTCTCGCATCATCCGCTGTGCGGCTGAGATCTTGCTCTGCTGGGCAGAGGCGTGGCGGACAGAGAACGCCGCGGCGACCAAGCCGACGGACCAGATGACGATTGCAGGGCCGGCGAGCCACAACTTGGGGTGCCACCCGCTGTCCTTGCCGAGGAGCGCCCCGAGCAACGTGAGGAACGCGACGAGCGCGCCACCGTTGAGGACGACCAGAGGCGTGAGCGTGGCATGCTCGAACTTCGACTCGCCTCGCCCAGCATCAGCTCGTGTGCTCGGACGGCCGTGTAGGCCTCCAGCCTTGGGTCAGGCGGGGGGTCGTGCTGTGACTCCGGCCCCACGAAGCGACTCTAGCGAGGAGTAGATCCTCTGCGGGTCTAATCCAGCCGGCGGCGCGCGGGGGCTCGCTAGTCTTGCCGAACGTGAAGCGCTACCACGTCACCACGTTCGGCTGCCAGATGAACGAGCACGACTCCGAACGGATGAAGGGGATGCTCGAATCGCTGGGGTACGCCGAGGCAACCGTGCGCGACGAGGCGGATCTCATCCTGTTCAACACCTGCTCGATCCGCGAAAAGGCCGACAGCCGCTTCGTCGCGCACCTGGGCGACGCCAAGCGGGTCAAGGCCCAGCGGCCTGGCGTGGTCGTCGGCGTGGGCGGATGCTGGGCGCAGTCGGTCAAGGAGGAGGTGTTCGCGCGCTTCCCGTTCGTCGACGTCGCGTTCGGTCCCGGCCAGGTTCACAAGCTGGCCGAATTCCTGGTCAGCGACTCACTCACCGCGCAGGGCTATTTCGAGTTCGAGGGGTTCACCGGTCACCTGCCGGCCAAGCGAACCCGCGAACACCATGCCTGGGTGCAGATCAGCGTCGGGTGCAACTGCGTCTGCTCTTATTGCATCGTTCCGTCGACGCGCGGACGCGAGGTCAGTCGTCGTGCCGGCGAGCTGGTCGCGGAGGTGTGCGCGCTCGCCGCGGATGGAGTTCGCGAGGTCACGCTGCTCGGGCAGAACGTCAACTCGTACGGGCGCGACCTCCCGCGCGAGGAGCGAACCAGCTTCGCTGAGCTGCTGTGCCGGATCGACGCGGTGGACGGGATCGACCGGATCCGTTACACCAGCCCTCATCCCAAGGACATGCGCGAAGACGTCATCCGCGCTCACGCCGAGCTGCCGGCGCTGTGCGAGCACATCCACCTGCCGCTGCAGTCGGGCTCGAGCAGCGTGCTCAAGCGCATGCGCCGTACCTACACGCGCGAGCGCTACCTCGACCGGGTGGCGATGATCCGCGAGCACGTGCCGGATTGTGCGCTGAGCACGGACATCATCGTCGGGTTCCCCGGGGAGACCGAGGCGGACTTCGACCTGACCCTCGAACTCGTGGACGCGGTTGGCTACGACGGGGCCTTCACGTTCCTCTATTCGCCGCGGCGCGGGACCGAGGCGGCCGGGCTGCCCGGCCAGGTCCCCCACGAGGTGAAGGTCGAGCGCATGCAGAGGCTCGTGGAGGTGGTGCAGCGCCGAGCACATGAGCGCGCCGAGCGGTTCGTCGGCCGGACCCTCGATGTGCTCGTGGAGGGCCCTTCCCGCACAGATCCGTCGCGTCTGCGCGGGCGCTCCCGGCACAACAAGGTGGTGAATTTCACCGGACTCGGGGCGCCCGGAGAGCTGGTCGACGTCGAGATTCTGCACGCGACGAGCCAGACGCTGAGCGGGCAGGAATCGATCCTCAGCCGCGCCGCGGGTTAACCCGACCGCCGACATTCGTCCACTTTCGCCGATTTGGTCAAGTGGACATATGTCCACTGGCCGATTGCGCGCAAGGTTCGGGGCTTTGCGCGCGCCGAAACGCTGTTTGTGGGAGTGATACGCACATCCCTGGAGCGATGATGGCCACCCTGGCGGCGGTCACGCATATGCCTGCTATCGGGCTGCTCGGCGAGGACGGTCGCCTGGAACGCAGCACCGAATCGTTCCGCCGCTGGTATGCCGACAAGGCGGAGCTCGCTCTGCAGGCCCCCGAGCTCAAACGGGTCCTCGAGGGACAAGCCAACGCGGCGGTGCTGCGGCTGGACGGAGTCGCCGTCGATGTCGCGGCAATGGCAGACCGCGAAGGCGGTCGTCACATCCTTCTGACCGCTCCCACGAGCGAGCTGCCCTCCCTCGGAGATGCCGGCGAAGCGCTGCTCGACGGGGCGCTCGACGAAAGCCCGGCGCTGGTCTGGCTCAAGGATCTCGACGGTCGCTACGTGCGGGTGAACTCTCGCTTCACGGCCCTGCTCGGGACGTCCGAGGAGCGGCTTCTCGGCCGGACCGACGCCGAGCTGCCGCCCGCCGAGACGGTCGACGGTCCGCGCGCTCAGGAGCGCGAACCGGGCGTGGAGGAGCCCCTCCAGCTCGAGTACGTGGTCGGGCCTTACCAGGGACGGGACGCGCTGGTCGTGCTGCGCTTCCCGGTCGCCGACCGCCAGGGGGTTCCGACTCTCGTGTGCGGTGTCGCGGCGCCGTCCTCAGAGGCGCAGGTCGCCCGCAGCGAGGCGGCGCGGCTGCTGCGGGTCGAGCGGTGGAGCCGCCTGGACGCCGAGAGCGTCATGGCGGAGCTCCTGGCCGACTGGGGCCTGCTCCCGGAGGCCAGAGGCCGGTCGGCAGCGGTCACGCACGCGGCCGAGCACGCGGCCGGGTCGGCCGAGCGAGAGGCCGCGGTGGCCGAGGCGCGGGCCGAGCGCGCCACCGCGATCGCCGAGCGCGACACCGCGCTCGGCACGAACGAGCATCTGGCCGCCGAGCTCGACGCGGCGCAGGCACGGCTGGCCGAGCTCGAGCGGGCGCTCAAGGCGGCTCGCGCCGACGGTGCTCAGGGCGACGCCGAGGCGAAGCTGGCCGAGCATGCCGCCGAGCTCGACCGCGCCCTGGCGCGTGAGCACGAACGCGCGGAGGAGCTCGAGCGCACGCTCGGCCTGGTGCGCCAGCGGCTCGGCGACGATGCCGAGGCCGCCCGCGCCGAGGTGCAGCGCGCCCGGGCGGACGCCGAGGCGGCGCGCACCGAGGTGCAGCGGGCACGCGCCGACGCCGAGGCGGCGCGCGCGAATCTCGAGAAGGCCCGCGCCGACGCGGACAACACCCGGGCGGCGGCGACGGCCGAGCGCGAATCCACCGCGACCGCGAAGACCGAGCTCGAGCGAGAGCTGCGCCAGACACGCGACCAGCTCGCAGCCCTCGAGCGCCAGCAGGGCGCTGAGGACTCGGGCGCCCAGCTCCGTGCGGCGGAGAAGGCGCGGATCGCCGCCGAGACCGCGCTGAGCGACGCGGCGTCCGAGCGCGACGTCGCCCTGAAGGCCCGGGCGGCGATGACCGGCGAGCTCGAGCAGGAGCGCAGACAGGTGGCCGCGCTGCAGACCGGCGCCGTCGCGGCGGAAGACCGGATCCGCGAGCTGACCGGCGGACTCGAGCGCGAGCGGGTCAGGGCAGCGGGACTCGAGCCGGCGCAGGCGCGGATCGAGGAGCTCGAGCGCGCAGCTCCGCACGAGCGTGATGCGCGCGGACAAGGCCGACGTCGAGCTGCAGGTCGCCTCCCAGCGGGCAGACAGGGCCGAGGGCGGGCTGGAGGCGGCGCTGGCGAGAGCCGACAAGGCGGAGGAGGAGCTTCGACTCGCGGTCACCCGCGGCGACAAGGCCGAGGCGGCGGTCGAGCAGTGGCAGGGGTGGGCCAAGCAGGTCGAGCCCGAGCTCGAGCGGGGTCGCGCCCGGACGGAGGCGCTCGAGGGCAAGCTCGAGGAGGCGCGGACGCGGGTGAGCGAGCTCGAGGCCGAGCGTAGGCTCGACCGGGTTCGGATCGAGGAACTGGAAAGCCAGCTGGAGCGCGCGCGCGCCACCGCCCAGGAAGGCGCGAGCGAGTTGGAGCGTGCTCGGGCGGTGGCGCAGGAGAGCGAGAGCGAGTTGGAGCGTGCTCGAGCGGTGGCGCAGGTGAGCCAGAGCGCGATCGCCGATCTCGAAGCCCGCCTCGAGGAGGCCGAGTCACAGCCGGCTCCGATGGTGACCGAGCTGGCGGCGCCGGACGCGGCTGATCCGGCTCCGGTGGCCGATCCCTCGTACGCCGTGCCCACGGTCGCCGAGCTGGCCACGATCGAGACGCCGGAGGACTCCGCCCCCGCGCAGGCCACCGGGGGGGTCAGCTGGCAGCCGACGGCCAAGCGGACCCTGTCCGCCTCCCTCGCGCGCGAGTCGGTGTGGCGCAACGTCCTGAAGGAGACCGTCCAGGTGCTGGGCTCCGAGGGCGGCTGGGACACGGTCACCGCATGGCTGCCCGATGAAGGCAACAACCTCGACTGTGCGGCGACGTGGTCGGCCCACCGCGGGCTGGACCGGTTCGAGTCGCTCACCTGCGAGGTCCCGGTCAGGCGCGAGGGGTCGCTGCTCGACCAGGCTCTGCAGGCCCCGCACCTGACCTGGCTGACCGACATCGACACGGTCGACGACGCCCGCCTTCAGACCGCCGCCGCTCACGGGATGAATTCGGCGCTGCTGCTCCCCGTGCGCAGCGGGACGAGCACGATCGGCCTGCTCGAGCTGCTCACCCACGACAGCATCGAGCCCGACGCGCAGATCGCCCTGTCGCTCGAGGCCTCGGCCCTTCAGCTGGGGCGGTTCGGGCATCTGCTGAGCCTCGGAAAAGCCGCGTAGCGCGGGCTTCGGGTCGTTCGCGACCCCGCGAGGTCGTCTGTCCGACGCGCGTGCGAACATGCGTTCGTATGCGGTGGAGCAACCTGGAAATGCAGGCGGAGGAGCGAGCACGGCTGCCCGGCTATCGGGAGGGGGCGGTGGTCCGCCATTTCGACGCGCCCGAGGCGGTCGAGACGCGGTTCTACGAGGTCCGGGCCAAGTCGATCCTGAACCGCGTGCCGGAAGCGTCGCAGGTGCCGTTCCGCTGGACGATCAATCCGTTTCGCGGCTGCAGTCACGCCTGCCGCTACTGCTTTGCCCGGCCCACGCACAAGTACTTGGACTTCGACGCCGGGCGGGATTTCGAACGCGAGATCGTGGTCAAGGTCAACGCCCCCGAGTTGCTGCGCGCCGAGCTGGCGAGGCCGTCGTGGACGCACGAGCACGTGGCGCTCGGTACGAACACCGATCCGTACCAGTGGGCCGAGGGGCGCTACAAGCTGATGCCGGGGATATGGGAGGCCATGCGCGATGCGGCCAACCCCTGCTCTGTGCTCACCAAGTCCCCGCTTCTCTTGCGCGACCTCGCAGCTGATGAAGCAAATTGCGCAACGCACGGAGTTCAGTGCCGCGGTGTCGGTGCCGACGGTGGACGAACGGGCGTGGCGGGCTACGGAGCCGCGTTCGCCGAACCCCCGGGCGCGGCTGGAGGCGGTGGGGGAGCTGACGCGGGCCGGAATCCGCACGGGCGTGCTGGTGGCGCCGCTCATGCCCGGGATCAACGACGCGCCCGAGCAGATCGCGCCGATCCTGGAAATGGCGTCGGAGGCCGGAGCGGCTTATGTGACGGGGATCGCACTACACCTGCGCGGTGACGTGAAGAAGCTGTTCTTCGAATGGCTGCACGAGCAACGACCAGACCTCGTGCCGCTCTACAAGCGGCTGTACCAGCGCGGGGCGTACATGCACCCGGACGAGCGCCGGCGGATCACCCAGCTCGTGAAAGGCCCCGACGCGCCGCCGGGCGAGCGGATCCGCGGCCGGCTCGGACCGCGGGGTGCCGATGAGCGACACGGGGTCGGCGGACTGGGCCGCGCCGCCGGACGCGGTGACCCCGGCGACGCTGCCCGTCCAGGCCCCTGGGCACGGCCCGGGTGGCAACCAGAGCAGGGACGCCTATTCTGAGAATCGAAGTGAAACCTCTGCCAGCGGGAGGTGGTAGGTACAGCGTGACCGACGAAGACAACAAGCCTCGACAGATGCGAGACCGCCTCAGGCCGGCCCGGCCCGACTTCCGCTTCGACCAGATGTTCGAGACCCACAGCGACGCCTGGGAGCGGGTTGGGCTGGCGGTCGACGTGAACAAGAAGAGCGTGCAGACCGCTCGCCGTCGCGCCGTGTTCGAGACGGCGCTGTTCATAGCCGTGATCATCGTGTACGACCACTATCAGACGTGGTTCCACCCCAAGAACAGCAGTGCGTTGACAACCCCGGTCCGGATCGCCACGGTCCTTGCCCTGCTGGCGCTGGGCTGGGCCATTGCCCGCGACATCGGCCGCATCGCCGGCCCAACTTTCTTCCGCCGGATGGATCCCGGGACAGCCGGGACAGTCGGCTTCCTCGTCCGCCTCGTCACCGTCGGGATCACGGTGCTCGTGGTGCTGGACGTAGCCGGCGTGAGCGCGGCGTCGATTGTGGCGGGAAGCGCGTTCACCGCGGTGATCTTGGGCCTGGCGGCCCAGCAGACGCTCGGGAACCTGTTCGCCGGGATGGTGCTGCTCAGCGCCCGCCCATTCCGGGTCGGCGAGCGGGTCAGGCTCCAGGCCGGGGCGGTGGGAGGTCAGCTCGAGGGCGTGGTCAGCTCGCTGGGGCTGCTCTACACCACGCTGGCCCGCGGGGAGGACCGGATCATGGTTCCGAACAACGTGGTGCTATCGGCGGCCGTGGTCCCGCTCAGAGAGCCGGCTCCGGTCGATGTCCGGGTCCGCCTGGGCCGTGGCGTCCGGCCCAGTCAGGTGCAGGCGATTCTCGACGATCGCATCACGACGCCGACCCGACGGGCGGCCGAGGTCGTGCTCGAAGAGGTCGACGGCGAGGAGGTCTTGGTCAGGGTCCAGGCGACTCCGGACCGCGCCGCCGACGGTGCTGCGCCTGGCCGACGAGGTGATCGATGCGCTGTCCAGCGTGACCGGCGAGCACCCGATCACCGGGGACGACGACGCCCAGCCACGCGAGGAAGCCGGCACCGGTGCGCGCCAGCATTGGTCACCCGGTGGACCTGAGGATGTGACCGCAGAGTAGGGCGATCTCATTTGCTAGTGCGACCTCACGCAGACCGCGTTCGGCCGCACTAATCCCCGGCCCCGGCCGGCGCCCGGACCAGCTCCCGCGCCGCGGCGACGATCGCGTCTGCGTCGATGCCCACCTCGTGCAGCAGCTCCGCCGGCTTGCCGGACCCCGGCATCTGGGCGACCGCGAGCTTGTGCACCCGGACGCCTTCGACCTCGGCCAGCGCGGCCAGCACGGCATCGCCAAGTCCGCCCTCGGGCCAGTGGTCCTCCACCGTCACGATCGCGGCCGTGTCGGCGGCGGCCTGGCGAAGCGTCCCCTCGTCGACCGGTTTGACCGAGTAGAGGTCGATCACGCGCGCCGCGATGCCCTGCTCGGCAAGCGCATCGGCCGCCTTCAACGCCTCGTGCAGCGTGACGCCGGCGCCGACCAGCGTGACCTGATCCTCCTCGGTGCAGCGCAACACGCGCGAGCCGCCGATCTCGAACCGATCATCCGGGTCGTAGATGGTGGGCGTCGCGCCTCGGCTGGTGCGCATGTAGGCAATGCCGGGATGGTCCGCCATCAGGCGCACGAGCGACGCGGCCTGGTTCGGATCGGACGGATACAGGACGATGCTCGAGTGCACGGCGCGGAACACGGCCAGATCCTCGAGCGCCATCTGGGACGGACCGTCCTCACCGATCGAGGCGCCGGCGTGTGACCCGGCCAGGCACAGGTGCGCGCGGCTGATCGCGGCCATGCGCACGAAGTCGTACGCCCGGGTGAGGAAGGCGGCGAACGTCGAGGCGAACGGGCGGAAGCCGCGGACCTGGAAGCCGACCGCCGCGGCGATCAACTGCTGCTCGGCGATGTACATCTCGAAGTAGCGGTCCGGGTGGGCGTTGGCGAAGATCTCCGAATAGGTGGAGTTCGACACCTCGCCATCGAGCGCCACGACGTCGGCCCGCTCGGCGCCCAGCGCCGCCAGCGCCTCGCCGTACGCCCTCCGGGTGGCGACCTCGTCGTCCGATCCCCACCGCGGCCACTCCACACCGTGACCGGGATCGATCCGCCGCGGCATGGCTCCGCCCGCCCGCTTGGCCACCTCGACCTGAAGTGATCGCTGGCCCCCGAGCTCCTCGATCGCCTTCTCCGGCTCCGACAGCGGCTTTCCGTGCTTGCCCTCCTGATCTTCGACCTCGCTGGCGCCCTTGCCCTTCTTCGTGCGCGCGACGATGACGGTTGGACGGTCCTGCGTGTGACGGGCCTCGGCGTAGGCGCCGTCGATCTCCTCGACATCGTGTCCGTCGACCTCGATCGCGTGCCAGCCGAAGGCCCGTGCGCGCTCCGCGTAGGAGTCCAGATCCCAGCCGTGCATGGTCTCGCGGGTCTGGCCCAGGCGGTTGACGTCGATGATCGCGGTCAGGTTGTCAAGCTGCTCGTGCGCGGCGTGCTCGAACGCCTCCCACATCGAGCCCTCGGCCATCTCACTGTCCCCGCACAGCACCCACACGCGGTACGGGACGTGCTCGAGGCGCTTGCCGGCGAGCGCCACCCCGACCCCGATCGGCAGGCCCTGACCGAGGGAGCCGGTGGCGACGTCCACCCATGGCAGCACCGGCGTGGGATGGCCCTCGAGCCGGCTACCCAGCTTGCGGAACGTGAGCAGCTCCTCGTCGCTGATCGCGCCGGCGGCCTTGAGCACGCTGTAGTAGAGCGGCGAGGCATGGCCCTTGGAGAAGATCAGGTGGTCGTTTCGAGGATCGTCCGGTCGTCCGAAGTCGTAACGGAGGTGCTTGGCGAGCAGCACGGCCATGAGGTCGGCAGCCGACATCGATGAGGTGGGATGGCCCGAGCCCGCGGCGTCGCTCGAGCGGATCGAGTCGACACGCAACTGTTGTCCGAGCTCGCGCCAGAAGGCGGGATCTTCCATGAGCCGAACCTACCCAGCGATGGGTGCGGCCGAACCGGGCGCGGTCCGCATACGCCACCCGGCGTCGCTCGCCTCGAAATCCGCGTGTTCGCCTACCGCTCGGTGCGCTGGCCGGCCACGATCCGGGCCGCGATCCGCTCGCTGCCCAGCCGCCGGCTCACCGCTGCGCTGAGCGCCGGCGCGACCGAGGCGACGGCAGTGCCGAGGCGCATGCCAACCGGAGCCACCTCCACCTCGGCCCGGTTGCGCTCGATCGCCGAGACGACCGCGGCAGCCACATCCTCGGGGGAGCGGGTGCCGATCCCCGGCGGGAGCGCGGCGCCGGAGTCGGCGAACATGCCGGCATCCCGGATGAAGCCAGGCAGCACGACGGAGACCCCGACACCATCCCGACGAAGATCCTCCCGCAGCCCGAGCGCGAAGCCCCGCAGCCCGAACTTGGCCGCCGAGTAGACCGACGAGACCGGAACCGCGGCCTTGCCCTGCAGCGAGGACATCAGGACGATGTGCCCGCGCCCGCGCTCCACCATCGCCGGCGCCAGCGCCCGCGCGAGCGCGATCGGCGCCCGCAGGTTGACCTCGAGCATCCGATCTATCTCATCCTGCGTGAGCTCGACCAGGAGCCCACCGGCCGGCACGCCGGCGTTGGCGATCAGCACGTCGACCGGGCCGGCCTGCTCGGCCAGCCGTGCCACCTCCCGCCGGTCCGACAGGTCGCAGGCGATGGCGCGCGCCCCCGGCGCCAGCTCGCGCGCGACCGACTCCAGCACCTCGACCCGGCGGCTGGTCAGGATCAGGTCGGCCCCGGCGCGTGCCACGGCCCTGGCGATCGCCTGCCCGATGCCGCCGCTGGCCCCGGTCAGCAGGACCGTGCCGGATAGGCGAGTCATGGGCCCGCAGGGAACACGGCCAGCGTCGCCGTGAAGCCGTGCAGGAAGCTCCGCCCGCCGACCGGACCGATCTCCCCGGCGGCGAAGAACCCGGCCGAGGGAGCGCCTTGCAGCTCGCGCTCGATCGCCACCGCATCGTGGTCGGGAACTCCGAACATGGCGCTGCCTCGACCGTTGCACGTGAAGACGAGCGCGCCGGCGGGGCGCTCGCCGGCCAGCGCCTCCACGCGGAGCTTGAGGGCCTGGCGCAGATCCTCGTCGGCCGAGCGGGCATCGCGTGCGTGCAGCCGCACCACCTGTCCGGCCGCCACCTGGGCCCCGACCACGAGCCCGCCGGAATCGGCCTCCGTCCCCAGCACGCCGCGCACCAGGAAGTCGCCCTGCTCGTAATCCGGCTTCCCCTCGTCGATCACCACGCCGATCAGCAGGCCACCGGCCACCAGCCCGCGCTCGCGCGGCGAGAGCTCGGAGATGATCAGCTGGAGGGTCTCGAGGGCCGGGCGGCCGGCCAGCTCATAGATGACGTTTCCCTCGGCGGCAGTGATCGTGAGCTCGCGGCCGACCGGGGCGGCGCCCTGCGACACGCACGGGAGCATCTCCACGCCGTGCAGGCTGACTCCGACGGCGCCGCCGTCGCATACCTCTTCATGCAGGAACAGGGCGGCGTCCCCGGCGGCGGTTCGCGCGCTGGCGATCCCGCCCAGCACGGGCACGGCCGGGGCGTCAGCGGCGAGCGTGTCCAACACGAAGTCGGTTGGGAACGAATAGGGATCGGACAGCAACAGGACGCCGCTCGAGCCCTCGAGGCTCGGCAGGCCGGCCAGCTCGTAGGTGGGCTCCTCGCCCACCAGCGTGGCCCGGAACGGCGTCGCCTGCCCGCCGCCGAGGGCCGCCGCCCACACCGCCAGCGCGGTGCCGCTCTCCAGCTCGCGGCCGTCCCCGAGCACCCCGCCGGCGCCGCAGCCGATCAGGGCGGCCGGGGCGAGCGCGCCATGCACGCCCTCGAGGATCGCCTCCGGGGCGACCAGATGCGTGCCGCTGGCGAACACCAGCGCCAGATCAGGCGCCACGCCGCCGAGGCTCTCCGCCGCCGCCCGTCCGGCTGCGATCCCCGCCTGGAGCGGGTCGTTCTCGGTGGACACTCCGGTCCCGATCCGGATGCTCACTGCTTGCACGATACTGCGAGCCGTGCCGCGGACGGACGTGATCGCGCTGTTCGGCCCGACCGGCGTGGGCAAGACGGAGGTCGCGATCGAGCTCGCGGACCGGCTGCGAGCCGAGGGCGAGCAGCCGGTCGCGGTGTCGGCCGACGCCCTCCAGGTCTACCAGGGGCTCGAGACGCTGACCGGCGCGGCGTCCCCGCGCCAGCGAGCGCAGCTGGAGCATCGGCTGATCTCGTTCCTGCCCGTCGATGCCAGCTTCAGCGCCGGGCAGTACGCCGAGCTCGCCCACGCCGAGATCGACACGCTGATCGCGGCGGGTGCCCGGCCGATCGTCGTGGGCGGGACGGGGCTGTACCTGCGTGCCGCGCTGGCCGAGCTGGGCCTGCGCCCGCCGCCTCCCGAGGGCGCGCGCGAGCGCTGGATCGCGGAGCTAGAGCGGCGCGGTCCGGCCGCGCTGCACGGACTGCTGCGCGAACGCGCGCCATGGGCGGCGGACGAGATCGACCCGGGCGATCGCCAGCGGATCGTGCGGGCGCTGGAGCTGCTCGATGCCGGCGAGCTCGAGCCGCACGGAGAGGACTCGAGAGCTGGACGGCCGAGGTTCGCCGCAGCACGCTGCTGGCCGGGCTCCTGATGGCACGCGAGCAGCTCTACGAGCGCATCGACGGCCGCGTGGACGCGATGGTCGCGGCCGGTGCGCAGGACGAGGTGCGCCGAGCCAACGCCGCCGGCGCATCGGTCACCGCCCGTAAGGCGCTGGGCTTCCAGGAGCTCCTATCCGGAGACGTCGAGTCGATGAAGCGCCGCACCCGAAACTACGCCCGGCGCCAGCTGACCTGGATGCGCAAGCTGGCCGCGGTCCACATGGTCGACACGACCGGCCGCCGTCCCGCCGACGTGGCCGACGAGATCCTGGCGCTGTGGCGTCAAACCGGCGGCTGATCAACATCACAGCGGGGTGAACGGGTACAACAGCACCGCCGCGGCCAGCACGCAGGCCATCCACACCCAGACGATCTTGCGCCGCGGCCCGATCCGCGCGATCAGGTCCGCCACCGCCATGTAGATCCCAGGCATCACGATCACCATGTAATACAGGTAGCTGGTTCGGCTCTCGATCAGGCTGGCCGCCACGAACGGCAGGTACGTGCCGAGGAACCAGGCCAGCCCGACCAGCCCCACGTCGTCACCCGGAAGTGCGCCGTCTCGGCGGCGCGAGCGCCACACGCGGATCGCCGCGAGCAGCAGCGCGGGCAGCGCGAGCAACAAGATCGGGGGGCTGATGAAGCCGAGGAAGTGGACCGCGGGCTCGACATGGTTGAGCTCGGTTGTCGGGTGCGACGGGTTGATCCGCAGGTAGGTGATCAGCTTGATGTCGACGAGCCATTCCCACGGATAGGAGGCGATCCCCTGCGGGCCATGGGGGCTGGTCTGATTGGCGGCGTAGTCGAGGATGTGCGCCACGTGGCCGAACGGCCCGTTCGGCACGAGCTTCCCGGTCTGCGGGCTGTACGGCGCGGCGATCCAGCCCATCACGGCGAGCCCGATCATGAACGTCACCGCGGAGACCGCCACGCTCCTACCGAGACGCCCGAGGCGCAGCCATCCGCCCCCTCGGCTGCGCCACCAGCGCATGGTCTCCAGGGCCGCCAGGGCGAACAGGACGTACGGAGCGACCTCCTTGCCGCACGCGCCGACTCCGATCACCGCCCCGGCCAGCACCGGCCGATCGCGCAGGTAGAGGGTCGCGCCCCAGATCATGGCGGCGGTGGCCAAGATGTCCAGCGTGCCGATGCGGCCGTGCACCAGCAGCAGGTTGTCGGCCGCCATCAACGCCGCCGCGCCCAGCGCCAGCCACGGCCCGCCGCCGGCCGCCCGCACCAGCGCGAACATGCCCAGGATGGCCAGCGTGCCGAACAACACGCTGGGCAGTCGCCAGGCCAGCGGGCCGTCCCCGAACAACTCGATGCCGCCGGCCATGAGCAGCTTGGCCAACTGGGGATGCTCGGAGTTCGCGTCGACACCGAGGGGAGCGTTGGCATACGGGGCTCCCTGGGGCGGACGGATCCGGGCGATCACGCGCGCGGCGTTCACGTAGTAGTCCTCGTCGAAGACCAGGATGTGGTCGGTCGCTGAGTGGCACGGCGCCTGGCACGGTTCGCTGATCCAAGCCAGGCGGGCGACGGTCGAGGCCAGCAGCAGAGCGCCCAGCAGCCACAGGTAGAGCGGCCGCCCGCGCACGGTTCGTTCGGGCCCGCGCCTCACCATTGCGCGCGCGACGGTACACATACACTGCCGCTCCGTGGAGTTCGAGAAGTGGCACGCGCTGGGCAACGACTACGTGATCGTCGAGGCGGCGCACCTCCCGTTCGAACTGACCTCAGGCCGGATCCAGGCCATCTGCGCCTCCCACACCGGCGTCTCGGCCGACGGGATCCTGGTCCTGTCAGAGCCGGAGAGCGACGGTTACGTCGCTCGGCTTCGGATCTACAACCCGGATGGGTCGGAGGCCGAGCTATCCGGCAACGGGGCGCGGGAGGCCGTGCTGTATCTGCGCCGCCGCCGCTGGACCGACCGGGATTCGTTCGCGATCCAGACCGCTGCGGGCGACATCCGGCCCCGGATCCTCTCGGAGACCGAGTGCACGGTCGACATGGGCCGCGCCTTGGTGCAGAGCTCCGGCTACCCGGCCGGAGGGTCCGACGGGCGCGGGCAGCTGACCGCCGGCGGGCGTACCTGGCGCTTTCAGCACGTCCAGGTCGGCAACCCTCAGGCCGCCATCAGGGTCGACGATGAGGCTCAGCTGAACGCGCTCGATCTGCCGTCGATCGGCCCGGAGATCGAACACCACGAGCTGTTTCCGAACCGAACCAACGTCTCCTGGTTCACCGAGGTGGCGCCGAGGCGCATCCGGGCGCGGATCTTCGAGCGTGGGGTAGGGGAGACGCAGGCGAGCGGGACGGGCGCCACCGGCGCCGCCGTCGCCTACGTGCTCGACGGCGGCGAGGCGCCCGTCACCGTGGTGCTGGACGGGGGCGAGCTGGACGTCGAGGTCTCCGGCGAACTCGAGATCAAGCTGACCGGATGGGCAGTGCCGGTGTACCGCGGCACGCTCGCCGAACCCTTCCTCGAGGAGTTGCATGCGACGCAGTAGCCGACTTGACCTGATCCCCCCGTACATGTTCGCTGAGCTCGAGCGCAAGGTCCGCGCGAAGCGGGCGGCGGGCGTCGACGTGATCAGCCTCGGGATCGGGGATCCGGACACGCCGACCTATCCGGAGATCGTCGAGGCCATGCAGCGCGCGGTCAGCGACCCCAGCACCCACACGTACCCGTCAAACCGCGGTCGACAGGAGTTCCGCGAGGCGGTGGCGGCGTTCTACGCGCGGCGCTTCGGGGTCGAGCTCGACCCGGAAACCGAGGTGATGGCGGCGATCGGTGCCAAGGAGTGCATCTTCAACCTCAACCTCGGGTTCCTCGACCCGGGCGACGTGACGCTCGCCTCGGACCCGGGCTACCCGGTCTACACGGGCGGGCCGTTGCTGGCCGGCGGCGAACCCGTGCTGATGCCGCTGCGCCCGGAGCTGGCTTTCGCCCCTGACCTCGACGCGATCAGCGCAGAGGACCGGGCGCGAGCCAGGCTGATGTTCCTCAACTACCCCAACAACCCGACCGGCGCCGTCGTGCCTGACGGCCTGTTCGAGACGGTCGTCGGGTTCGCCGGGGAGCACGAGATCCTGGCCGTGCACGACAACGCCTACAGCGAGACGACCTATGACGGATACGTGGCCCCGTCCTTCCTGCAGACGCCCGGGGCCAAGGAGGTGGGGGTCGAGGTGTTCTCGCTCTCCAAGGGCTACAACATGACCGGCTGGCGCTGCGCGGCGATCGTGGGCAACACCGAGGCGATCGGGCACTACTGGCACCTGAAGTCCAACATCGATTCGGGCAACTTCGACGCGGTCCAGCTGGCCGGGGCGGCCGCGCTGGGCCCCGGCCTCGAGGCGCGCAAGCGGGACATGAACGCGGTCTACAAACGCCGGCGCGATCTGGTCTGCGACGCGCTGGCCCAGGCCGGCGTCGAGGTCACCCCACCGAAGGGAACGATCTACATCTGGGCGCCGATCCCCGCCGGTTTCGACTCATCCGCCGCCTACTGCGAGCATGTGCTCGAGCGGGCGGCTGTGGTCATCTCCCCGGGCGGCGCGTACGGCACCAGCGGCGAGGGCTACTTCCGGATCTCGCTCACCACGCCCGACGAGCGGCTGCTCGAGGCGGTCGAGCGCATCCGGCAGCTGTAGCGCGACTCAGCGCACGTGGAAGGTCCCGATCGCGCTGGTCACGTGGCAGGAGTCCTCTGAGGTCGTGGCGCAGTTGACATGGTCGGCCTGCCAGTAGTAGGTGCCCGGCGCCGTCGCCCACCAGCCCGGGAAGTTCACGCTCGGGTCCGTATGGTAGATCCACTTGCCCGGATGGCCCTTCCAGCGCTTCATGGAGCACGGCGGCGGTCCGTCGACGGGCCTTCAGCATCCTGCTACCTCCTTGTTTGGTTTGCGAGTTGACAGCGTCTTAACACCATTTCCTATCGATATGGATTCCCTCGGCGGATAGAAGGTGAACAGCCAGGGACCGCAGCTAACATCAGCTTTTGTGGAGCGAGAGCGTCAAGCGAACAGCCAATCGAGCGTCGGCGGGCAGCGGCCGCGCGGCCGCGCTCGGCAGCGCGCCTATCTGATCGCGGTCGTCCGGGACGGCGATGAGGAGCAGCTCGCCGAGCTCCGCGAGTTGCTGCGCACGGCCGGCGTGGCCGACGTGGGCGAGCTGATCCAGCGGCGCGACCAACCGCACCCCAACACCTACCTCGGCGCCGGCAAGCTCGACGAATTGAAGGCCGAGCTGGCCGGCTCCGATGCCAACCTGATCGCCTGCGACGACGAGCTGTCCCCCCGCCAGGAGCGCAATCTGGAGAGCGCCCTGGGGCTTCCGGTGATCGACCGGACCGCGATCATCCTCGACATCTTCGCGTCCCACGCCCACACGGCGGAGGGCAAGCTGCAGGTCGAGCTGGCCCAGCTCGAGTACAACCTGGCCCGGATGCGCGGCCTGTGGACGCACCTCGAGCGGCTGGGCGCCGGCCGCATCGACGGCGGCATCGGGACGCGTGGCCCGGGCGAGACCCAGATCGAGACCGACCGGCGGCTGGCCCGCGACCGGATCTCCGCGCTGAAGCGCAAACTCGATCACGTCCGCTCCAGCCGGTCGGTGATGCGGGCCGAGCGCGAGCGCACCCAGCTCCCCTCGGTGGCGCTGGCCGGCTACACCAACGCCGGCAAGTCGACGCTCCTGAACGCGCTGACCGGCGCCAGCGTCGGCGTGCGCGACCGGCTGTTCCACACGCTCGATCCGACGACCCGGCTGCTGCGCACGGGCGGCCGCGACTACCTCCTCACCGACACCGTCGGGTTCATCCGCAAGCTTCCCCACCAGCTGGTCGAGGCGTTCGGCGCCACGCTCGAGGAGACCCGCCTGGCCGACCTGATCCTGCACGTGGTCGACGCCTCGGTCGCCGAGGACGAGCTGCTGGCCATGACCGCCGCGGTAGAGGACGTCCTGGTCGAGATCGGTGCCGATGCCGTCCCGGAGATCCTCGTCCTCGCCAAAGCCGATCACGTCGACGACGAACGGCGGTCCGAGCTGCAGCGCCGGCATCCCGGCGCGGTGCTGGTCTCGGCGATCACCGGCGAGGGGATCGACGAGCTGGTGGCGCGAATCGAGGATGGGTTCGCCCGCAGGCTGCAGGACGTCGAGCTGCTGATTCCCTTCCAGGAGGGCGCGCGGCTGGCCGAGTTGCACGAGATCGCGGGCGACCTCGAGCGCGAGGACACACCGGACGGCGTTCGCGTGCTGGCGCGGTTGCCGGCGCCGGTGGCCGCGCGCTACCAGCCGTACGTGCTGAGCCGGCCGTACGCATGACGCTCAGGGTGCGGCGGCTCGACCCCCGCGCGCGGCTGCCCACCAGAGCCTATCCCGGCGATGCGGGGCTCGACCTGTGCGCCCTGGATGATGGGGCGCTCGAGCCGGGGCAACGCGCCTCGATCCGCACCGGCATCGCGGTCGAGATCCCCGAGGGGGAGGCCGGCCTCGTGTTGCCGCGCTCCGGGCTGGCCGCCAGGCACGGGATCGCGCTGGTCAACGCCCCCGGCCTGATCGACGCGGGCTACCGCGGCGAGGTCCAGGTATTGCTGCTGAATACCGACCGGTCGGTACGGTTCGAGTTCGCCGCCGGGGATCGGATCGCCCAGCTCGTGCTGGTCAAGGTGCACGCGCCCGTCGTGCTCGAGGTCGACGAGCTCGCGGTGTCGGAGCGGGGCGCCGGCGGGTTCGGGTCGAGCGGTTGAAAGCCCGGCCGGATGCCGGGCTGTGGATGCTGCCGAGCGAGCGGAGCGGTCTCCGTGGACTCTTGGAGCGGAGCGAGCGAGGCCAGGAGCTGGATGCGTTTACGATCCGGTCGCTGCCTGCGGCATGGGCAGGATCCCCTGCTCCTGGAGGAACTGCTGGGCCACCGTGGCCGGGTCCTGGCCGTAGAGGACGACCTGCGCGTTCAGCTCGCGCATCGTGTCGAGCGTGAGGAGCGCGCTCACCTGGTTGATCGTGGCGGCGAAGATCGGCCCTTCCGCGTCGATGGCCCGGGTCGAGACGACCGGTACGACGTTGCCCCATCCGAACATGTTCTCGGGATCGTGCAGGAGGGGATAGCTACCGCTCAACAGCTGCGGATCGGTGGTGTTGACGACGGCGGCCTGCACGCTCCCTTGATCGAGCGCGTGGTACTGGGCTCCGATCTCGAGCGGCTTGAACGCGGCGGGGACGACGCCGTAGGTGTTCTCGAGCGCGGGCAGCCCGGTCGCGCTCTGCTGGAACTGCGGCGGACCGCCCAGCGTGAGCTGGGGCGCGACCTTGATCAGGTCGGAAACCGACTGGAGCGCGTTCTGGACCGCGTAATTGAACGGGACGGCGATCGCATTGGTGTCGCTGAATGGCGTCTGGTTGAGCAGCTCGAGGCCGTGCTGCAGCGCGTAGTGCTGTCCCGCCAGGTACGCCTCGGTGCGCGTCTTGAACGCCCGGTGGACCCCCGCGACGTCGCTGTTCCAGGTGTCGAGGTACTCCGGATACATGGCGAGCTGGCCGGTGGCGAGCGCCTGCTGGACGACCTGGGTGGGGCCGATGTTCGGGTTCAGGGTGACCGGGAAGCCCTGGGCCTTGAGCGCCTGGTAGTAGAGCTGGCCGAGGAGGAACTGCTCGGGTGTGTTCTCGTCGCCGATGGTGACCGGCGGCTTGCCCGCGCCGGGCAGCGTCACGGTGGCCGTCGTCGTGCTGGTGGCGGTCGTCGTGGTGGTCGCCGTCGTGGTGACGGTGGTCGTCGAGACCGCTGGCGCGGAGGTCGCCTCCGCCGTGGCGGCCCGCGAGCCGGACCCACACCCGCCGGCGCCGATCGCGGCGAGCGCGCAGGCGAAGGCCGATCCGAGCCATCGAGCGGTAAGCCGTGCCCCGGGCGCCATCACAGGCAGGCTCTCACACTCCGGCGGCTTGCCGCGCCTCGACGTGGGCGGCCGCCTCGAGCCGGTCGTCGAGCGGATCGAGCGGCTGAGCGCGTCCGATCGCGCTGGCGATCAGCCAGTCGGCGAACCACACGTTCTTGGGCAGCAGCGGCCCATGCAGGTAGGTCCCGATCACGTTTCCGCGTCGCACACCCTCGTACCCATCCTCGCCGTTGTTGCCGTACCCCTTGAGCACGCGCCCCAGGGGCGACTCACCCGGACCGAGCCGGGTGCGCCCACCGTGATTCTCGAATCCGGCCAGAATTCGGCGGGCCCCGGGCTCGAGCTCGACCTCGATCGCCACGTTGCCGATCAGCCGTGGCTGCTCCGAGCGGACCGTGACCAGGTCGACCAGGCCCACGCCCGGCAGCGTCTCCTCGCCCAGCTGGTAGGAGTGTCCGAGCAGCTGATAGCCGCCACACACGGCGAGGATCACGGCCCCGCGGTCGGCGGCAGCGTGCAGCGCGTCGCGCTTGATCTGGGCCAGGTCCAGCGCGCAGAGCTTCTGGTCGCGGTCCTGGCCGCCGCCCAGGTAGTAGAGGTCGGCGCCGTCGGGATCGAGCCGATCGCCCAGACCGACCGCTTCAACGTTGAAGCCGATCCCGCGCCACCGGCAGCGCCGCTCGAGTACGAGCAGGTTGCCGCGGTCGGCGTAGATGTTCATCAGGTCCGGGTACAGGGCGCACACGCGCAGCTCAGGCACGCAGCATCACCACCTCGCTGCCCGAGTAGTCGTGCGTCTCGGGCACGTGCTCGCGCCCGGTCGGGGTGAAGCCGGCCACACGCCCCTCGCGCTCGAGGCCTCGCGCGGTCAGGCGATCCAGGCGGATCAGGTTCTCCTCGACGGTTCGCTCGCCCGACGGCGTCACGATCTCTCGCCGGCGCTCGAGCACGAACCCGGCGCGGTCGGCGCGCACCGCGGTCGGCTGGCTCGAGTACACGGTCCCGTCGTATTCGCGTACGTCCGGCATGGGCATGGCCATCCCGTCCACGACCTCGTACAGGTCGAGGACCTCCGCGATGGCGACTGCCAGGACCCCGCCGGGGGTCAGGTGCCGGCGGGCACAGCGCAGGAAGCGGCCCCGACCTTCCGCCCCTCCGAGCAATTGAATGGTTTGCATGGGCATGATCACCAGGGGGAACCGCTCTCCGAGATCGAACTCGCGGGCATCAGCGACGCGTGTCCTCACGGGGGCCCGGGAAGAAACATCAAGCATTTTGATGTTTCGTCCCGAGAGCGCTCCGAGGAGCTCTGGATCTCGGTCGAGGGCGGTGACGCGATAACCCGCCGTGGCGAGATCCAGAGCTACTCGGCCGGTCCCAGCGCCGACGTCGAGGATCGGATCGCCGTACTCGTCGGCCAGCTTGCGCCACAGCACCAGGTCCTCGGCGTAGCTGGCGCACTCGACGTCGTGCCAGATGACCACGCTCATACGGGCTGTGGCTCCCAGAACGGCACGGCATGGCCTCGCTCGGCCAGCTCGCGGCGCAGCTCGAGCAGGGCCGTGTAGGTCGGCAGGACGTGGAGGCGGCCGGAATCCGCGCCGGCCAGGGCGTCGTCGAGCGCGGGCGCTATCCCGGGCACCACGTGCAGCCGCTCCGTCGGCACGCCGGCGTACTTCAAGCGCACGGCGAGCTCCGCGGCACGGGTCCCGGCGCACGTCACCCGGCGCACCCGCCCCGCCAGCATCTCGAAGTCGGCGTCCCACACCCAGGAGACGTCCCGTCCGTCCGCCGTCCGGTCGTTGAGGATCGCCAGCACGTCGAGATCGTCGGGCTCGAGCGCCAGTGTGCGGAGGATCTCGTTGGCGCCGGCCGGGTTCTTGATCAGCAGCACCTGGAGCTGGGCGTCCCCGACCTCGATCCGCTCGGCCCGCCCGAATGCCGCGCGCACCTCGCCCAGCCCTCCCACCACGACTTCCAGCGGGATCGAAAGCGCCAGGCACAACGCCGCGGCGCCGAGCGCGTTGTAGACGTTGTAGAGCCCCGGCAGCGGCAGCTCGACCCGCGCCCGGCCGGCCGGGCTGACCAGGTCGAACGACGAGCCGGTCGTGCCGTCGAGTGAAATCCGCTCGGCGGCCACTGAGGGCGCGGGCCGCTCGGCTCCGCACGACGGGCAGCGGTAGACGCCCAGATGGCCGAGGTACACCACGTCGTAGACATAGGCGGCGCCGCAGCGCCGGCAGTGCTTGGAGTCCGCGGCGTGCTGCATTTCAGCAACCGCCACCGACGCATCCTCGACCCCGAAGTACGTGACCGACTGAGCCGTGCGGCCCAGGTCGGCGATCAGCGGATCATCCGCGTTCAGCACCAGCCGGGCCTGGTCGGCGACCGACGCGGCCACCGCCGCCCAGCGGTCGGCGATCGTGTCGAGCTCGCCGTAGCGGTCGAGCTGATCGCGGAACAGGTTGCCCAGCAGGATGCCCCCGGGCTGGAGCTCGGGCACCACCCGGTCGAGCCAGAACTCATCGATCTCGAACAGCCCGAGCTCGCCGTCGATCCGGCCACCGCCGCGGGCTGCCGCCACCAGGGTGGAGGCCACGCCGCCGGCCATGTTCGCGCCGGCTCGGTTGTGCACTACCGGGATCCTGGCGCGGGCCAGCACCGCGGCGACCATGGCGGCCGTCGTGGTCTTGCCGTTGGTGGCTGAAATAACCACGGATCCCCGCGGTAGCCGCGCCGAGAGAGAGCGAATCGCCCGGGGCTCGAGCCGGATCAGCACCTTGCCGGGAAGGCTGGTTCCGCCGCCCCGCCCGGCGCGGCGGGCCAGCTCGCCCACACCGCGGGCGAGCGCGATCTTGGCTGCAAGCAGGGTCATCCCGGCACGATCACCCGGACGGCGCGGGGCAGCGCGCGCACGGTCACCGGCAGCTCGGCGAGCGGCTCTCCGTCGGCGTACAGCGTGAACGGCTCCGTCGCCTCGATCCGAACCTCACGTCCGCGGATCACGCCGACCTCCGGGTAGCGGAGATGCCGGCCGCTGAACACGGTAGGGGCGAGGCGCAGGAAGCGAGGCTTCGACATGTCCTCGATGATGACGACGTCGAGCAGGCCGTCGGTCAGCGAGGCGTTCGGGGCCAGCCGCATCCCGCCGCCGAACTGCTTCGAGTTGGCGGCGGCCACCGAGTATCCGGTGAAGCGGCGGACCTCACCGCCGTCGAGCGTGACCTCGAATCCGGCGGCACGCCAGCTCGGCAGCGCTCGCAGCAGCGCCAACCCGTAGACCGCGCTGCCGCGCACGAACGTCGTCTCGTTGGCGATGCGGTTGACCACCGAGTCGAAGCCGCAGCTCGCGATGCCCGCGAACGTCCGGTCACCCGCCTCGCCGAGGTCGAGCCGCGCTCGACGCCGGAGGCCAGTACGGCACACGCGGTCACCGGCTTCAGCGGAATGCCGAGGACCCGGCACAGGTCGTTGCCTCGCCCGCCCGGCAGGATCCCGACGACGGCATCGCTGTGCTTCAGGGCGCCGGCGACCGCACCGATCAGCCCGTCGCCGCCGAAGGCCACCGCGACCTCGCCGTTCGCTGCCGCCGCCACCGCCAGCTCGCGCGCGTGCGCGAGGCTCTTGGTGTACTCGAATCGCTGCTCGAACCCGAGTTCCCGCAGCGCCGCCTGCACGCCGGGCAACGCCCGCGCCGGACGTCCTCCACCGGCCACCGGATTTACGATCAAGCACAGCCTGCGCACCGCGCAGATCATGCCGAACGTCGATTGCTAGTCTTAGCCCGGCATGGGCTTCAGCCTCGAGCACCGACTTCTTCTCCTCCCCCCTCGGGGGGAATAGCGCGTGGGCGGCCGCACGTAGCCGCGAAACCAGCACCGAGAAGAAGCCCGAGAGAAGCCGAAGGCTTCTCTCAAGGGAAATTCCCAGTCGAACGAGGTGGCTCTCTGAAACGGGTTTGGGAATTTCCCCGAGTTCGAGACAGCAAGGAGTGACATGAGCAAGCCCGAGGACCCCAGCCGAGTACTGATCTTCGATACCACGCTGCGCGACGGCGAGCAGTCGCCCGGCATCTCGCTGAACACCCAGGAGAAGCTCGAGATCGCCCAGCAGCTGGCCCGGTTGGGCGTCGACGTGATCGAGGCGGGCTTCCCGATCACCTCGCCGGGGGACTTCGAGGCGGTGCAGGCCATCTCCCGCACCGTCGAAGGTCCGGTGATCGCCGGCCTGGCGCGGACGCATGTGGCCGACATCGACGCGGCATACAACGCGGTGCGAGATGCCGCGCGCCCGCGCATCCACACCTTTATCTCCACCTCCGACATCCACATCCGCCACCAGTTGCAGACCACGCGCGAGGACGTCAAGGGACAGGCGCGGGCCGCGGTGGCGCATGCGAAGCAATACGTGGACGACGTCGAGTTCTCGCCGATGGACGCCACCCGCGCCGAGATCGAGTTCACCGCCGAGGTGTGCCAGATCGCGATCGACGAGGGCGCGACCACGATCAACATCCCCGACACGGTCGGCTACACGATGCCGCACGAGTACACCGAGTATCTGCAGGGGTTGTACGAGCTCGTCCCGGGACTCAACGACATCGTGCTGTCCGTCCACTGCCACGACGACCTGGGACTCGCGGTGGCCAACTCGTTCGCCGGTCTGCTGGCCGGCGCCCGCCAGGTCGAGTGCGCGATCAACGGGATCGGCGAGCGGGCCGGCAACGCGTCGCTCGAGGAGATCGTGATGCTGCTGCACACGCGCGAGCCGGCGGTCGGGCTGCGCACCGCAGTCAACACGCGAGAGATCGCGCGCACCAGCCGCCTGGTCTCCCGTCTGACCGGGTACCCGGTCCAGCCCAACAAGGCGATCATCGGCCGCAACGCGTTCGCCCACGAGTCCGGGATACACCAGGACGGCGTGCTGAAGGAGCGGACCACCTACGAGATCATGGACGCGACGACGGTGGGCCTGGACGCCAACTCGATCGTGCTCGGCAAGCACTCCGGGCGCCATGCCCTGCAACAGGCGCTGTCCGAGCTGGGCTTCGAGCTCTCGGGCCAGGGTCTGAATACGGCCTTCAAGCGCTTCAAGGAGATCGCGGACAAGAAGAAGCACGTGACCGCGATGGACCTCGAGGCGCTCGTGACCGACGAGCTGCGCGAGGAGGTGGTCGCCTACCAGCTCGAGTGGTTCGACGTCGAGGCCTCGTCGCGCCGGCCGCCGCACGCCACCGTCGGCGTCCGGACGCCGGACGGCGAGGAGGTCACCGGGTCGTTCACCGGCGACGGCCCGGTCGACGCGATCTTCCGCGCGATCAACGCCGCCACCAGCACCGATGCGCGCCTGCGCGAGTTCCGCGTGGACGCGGTGACCGGCGGCCAGGACGCACTCGGCGAGACCTCGGTCGTGCTCGAGGTGGGTGGCATCAGCGGCTCGGGTCAGGGCGTCTCGACGGACATCCTGGAGGCGGCCGCCCGTGCCTACGTGCGCGCGCTGTCCAACGCGGTCCGCCGGCGCGGGATCATGGCCGAGGCCGAGGCAGCGACGGCTGCGGCGATCTCGGGCTCACCCGTGCGGACGCCGTGACGAACGCCAGTCCCTGCCGGTAACCCGCCGCCAGCACCCGCCCGCGCGGCTCGCGGTCCATGAAGTTGGTCCCCATGAGGAGAGTGCAGGCCTCGCTCGGGGCCAGCATACGGACCGCGGCGCCGCGGCGGCGCAGCGCCAAGGACTCGAGCGACACCGCCGTGCGCGAGACGCCGCGCACCACGGCCAGGACGCCGGTCGACCCGGGAATGTTCGCCGTCGGGTTCAGGCACAGCACGTGGGTGTCCCGGCCCGCCGGCGCCGCGTCCAGGTTGGTCGGGCTCCAGATTCCTCCGTCGACATACTCGCGGCCCCCGATCTTCACCGGCGCGAACAGCCACGGCACGGTGCAGGACGCGGCAACCGCGTCGGGCACGGAGGCCCGCGGGGCGCCCGGGCTGCCGAAGACGACCCGGCGGCCGTTCCCGCGGTCGACCGCGGTGACCCGCAAGCGGCCGTCGAAGCGCGGTTCGAGACGCTCGATGTTGCGCCGCAGATCGCCCAGCGTCGCATCGGGCCGCGGAAGACGGCGCAGGAGCAGACCTCGTGCCACAGCGCCGCCGGGGGCGGCCAGGCCGAGCGCCATCGGGGCGAACGTGGCGGCCGCGGCCATCGCCCAGGCTCCCGCGCGTCGCGCCGCGGCCAGGCCGGCGGCGGCCAGGCCATCCACTCCTCGCGCGCCGTTCGTGGACTCATCGCCGGCCTCGTCGCCGTCGAACCAGGACGGCCGGCGCGGCGATTGTCCGGAGACGAGGTGGGCGGCGACGATCGCTCCGGCCGACGTGCCCACGTAATAGTCGCATTCGCGCAGGTCAAAGCCGGTGGCGTCCTCGATGCCGGCCAGGACGCCCATCATCCACGCCTCGCCGAGGACGCCGCCACCGCCCAGCACCAGCACGTCGGGACGCGATCGCATCATCGAATCTCAGGCTACCCGGGCGGGCACGCCGAGGTCTTGTACGTGATAACGTACGAACGTATGTCGACGGTCGCGGCCACCCAGAACGGCGTCGGGACACGGATCCGGGCCCTGCGCGAAGCGATGGACCTGTCCCTGCGCGATCTCGCCGACCGCTCCGGAGTCAGCGCGCCGATGCTCTCGCAGGTCGAGCGTGGCGAGACCAGCCCGACGCTTCTCATCGCGACCCGAATCGCCGCCGGCCTCGAGCTGCGGCTCTCGCAGCTCCTGAGGCTCGACGAGGACGGCGCCGTGACCGTCGTCCGCGCCGGCGAGCGCCGGCAGGGCCCGGGCGCCGTCGGTGGCCACAGCTACGAGATCCTCACCCCGCCGCTGCCCGGTCAGCGCGCCGAGCTGTCCCGTCATCGGCTGGCGCCCGGCGCGGTGACGGGGGGCCCCGGCGACCCTCCGAGGCACGAGCCCGGCGCCCGTGAGACCGCGCTGGTGGAGCGCGGCACGGTTGTCCTGCACTGCGACGGCCAGCGCTACCAGTTGCTCGATGGCGACTGCGTCACGTTCGACGCGGACTTGAATCATCACTTTGAAAATCCAGGCCCTGAGGAAGCCGTGCTGCTGGCGGTGCTCAGCGCCGGCCTGCGAAGGAGTTAGTCAATGCCAAAGACGCTGTTCGACAAGATCTGGGATGCCCACGAGGTCAAGCGCGGGCTCATCTACATCGACCTGCACCTGGTGCACGAGGTGACGAGTCCTCAGGCCTTCGACGGGCTCCGGCTGGCCGGGCGCAAGGTTCGCCGGCCCGACCGCACGCTCGCCACCGCCGACCACAACGTCCCGACCGACGGCACACCGGTGGCGGCCCGGATCCGCGACGAGCTGTCGCGCAAGCAGGTCGAGGTGCTCGAGAGTAATTGCGAGGAGTTCGGGATCCCGATCTACTCGCTCGGCTCGGATCGTCAGGGGATCGTGCACATCATCGGACCGGAGCTGGGCGTCACCCAGCCCGGGATGACGATCGTGTGCGGCGACTCGCACACCGCCACCCACGGCGCGTTCGGAGCGCTGGCCTTCGGCATCGGCACGAGCGAGGTCGAGCATGTGCTGGCCACCCAGTGCCTGGTCCAGTCAAAGCCACGCTCGATGCGGATCCGCTATCGCGGCGAGCTCTCGTTCGGCGTCGCCGCCAAGGACCTGATCCTGGCCACGATTGGCCAGATAGGGGTCGACGGCGCGGCCGGCCACGTGGTCGAGTACGCGGGCGAGGCGATCGAGGCGCTCTCGATGGAAGGCCGCATGACGATCTGCAACATGACCATCGAGGGAGGTGGCCGCGCCGGGATGATCGCCCCCGACGACACGACGTTCGAGTGGGTGATCGGTCGTCCGGGTGCGCCGGGATCGGTTCCGGATGAGTGGCGAGGCCTGACGACCGACGCCGACGCCGTGTTCGACAAGGAGATCGAGGTCGACGCGGCCGCGCTCAGCCCGATGGTCACCTGGGGGACCACGCCGGGGATGGTGGTGCCGGTAACCGCCGCAGTGCCCGAGCCGCACTCCGATCAGGACGAGCGCGCCCTCGAGTACATGGGCCTGCAACCGGGCACGCCAATCGAGGAGATCAAGCTCGACCGGGTGTTCATCGGCTCGTGCACGAACTCTCGGATCGGGGATTTGCGGGCGGCCGCCGAGGTCGTGGGCGGCCGAAAGGTGGCGCAGGGTGTGTACGCCATGGTCGTTCCCGGCTCTCAACAGGTCAAGGCGCAGGCCGAGAACGAAGGCCTCGACGAGGTGTTCAGGCGTGCCGGATTCGACTGGCGCGGCGCGGGATGCTCGATGTGCCTGGGCATGAACCCGGACGTCGCCGGGCCGGGCGAGCGAGTCGCCTCGACCTCGAACCGCAACTTCGAGGGACGCCAGGGCCGGGGCGCGCGGTCGCACCTGGTCTCGCCCCAGATGGCTGCCGCCGCCGCCATCGAGGGCCGTTTCGTAGACATTCGGGAGTGGGACGACAAATGAAAGCCATCGAGACGATCACCGGGCGTGTGTCGGTTCTGAACCGCGACGACGTCGACACCGACCAGATCATCCCCAAGCAGTTCCTCAAGCGCGTGGAGCGCACCGGCTTCGGCGAGTTCCTGTTCTTCGACTGGGCCAAGCAGCCTGGCTGGGAGTTGCCGCGCAACCCGATCCTGGTCGCCGGGCGCAACTTCGGGTGCGGCTCGAGCCGCGAGCACGCTCCCTGGGCGCTCGAGGACTACGGCTTCCAGGCCATCATCGCGCCGAGCTTCGCCGACATCTTCCGCTCGAACTGCACGAAGATCGGACTGTTGCCGGTCTGCCTCACGCCCGAGGAATGCGCTTCGATCCGCGAGGCGGGGGAGGCGCAGGTCGATCTGGCCGCCCAGGAGGTGCGCTGGCCGGGAGGGACGGCGAGCTTCGAGATCGACCCCGACATCAAGCACCGGCTGCTGAACGGCCTCGACGACATCGGGCTCACCCTCAAGGAGGACGAGGCGATCGCGCAGTACGAGCGCGAGCGTGAGCGCTCGGGGCCGGTCACGACGTCGGTCTGATGAGCGCCGGCGGCACCCGCGACTGGGACGCGGCCACCTACGACCGGATCTCCGATCCGCAGTTCGCCTGGGCGCGCGAGCAGCTCGAGCGCCTCGAGCTGAGCGGCGGCGAGGTCGTGCTCGACGCCGGCTGTGGCTCCGGCCGCGTCACCGCGCTACTGGCCGAACGCGTTCCGCGCGGTCGGGTCTACGCGGTCGACGTGGCGCCGTCGATGGCCGCGCACGCTCGCGAGGCGCTGGGCGACCGCGCCACCGTGCTCTGCCAGGACCTGGTCGAGCTCGAGCTGCCCGAGCCGGTCGACGCGATCTTCTCGAACGCCACCTTCCACTGGATCAAGGATCACGACGCGCTGTTCGCCGCGCTCCACCACGCGCTGGCGCCGGGCGGACAACTCCTCGCCCAGTGCGGCGGCCGGGGCAACATCGACGCGTTCCGGACCCTGGCCGACACGATCGCCGGCGAGGAGCCGTTCCACGAGTACTTCGTCGACTGGCAGCGGCCGTGGAACTACGCCGGCGACGTGGACACCGCCGAGCGTTTGCGCCGGGCCGGCTTCGGCGAGGTTCAAACCTGGCTCGAGCCGAAGTCGGTCACCCCGGCCGATCCGCGTGCATTCGTCCAGACCGTGTGCCTGGTCCGTCATCTCGACCCGTTGCCCGACGAGCTACGCGGTCCGTTCGTCGACCGGGTGCTCGATCGCTCCGGCGAACCGTTCGTGCTCGAGTACGTGCGGTTGAACATGACCGCCAGGCGCGCGACCCAAGCCTGAGAGGAGGCCCGCCGAAGCGGGCCTCCTCTCGTGTCGATGGACCGTATCCGCGCGCTTACAGAAGCGCGACCCCCGGATGCGGAGCACCGAGCTGCTCACCGTGATCCTGACGACACAATCGGGCGAGATGCTGCGATGGATTCCCTCGTTGGCGAAATCGGCTATCACGTTCACCGCCACCGGGTTGCTCTCCAGCACCTCGACCGCGGCGTTTCCCTTGCGGTCGGTCGTCATGCACACGCGCCGCTCCGCGCCCTGAACTTTGGCTTGTCGTCGCATGCGACGAGACATCCCCCATTACTACTGCTGTTGTGGCGCTCCGACCACCCCCCAACGAGCCGTCCCTGGGGCCCGGCAGGCGCCCTGATGGCGGAAAGCTAAGGCTCGACGGAGTTCTTGGACAACGGCATTAGTGGCAGTGCGCTGCTGCCTCGCCGGGTGGTTTTCCGCCACCCGTTCGGGTGGCGCCACAGAGCCATGCCGGATCGGGTTAGCTCAGTCCTGGCGCGCTGGTTGGTCGGTGAGCGAGCGTGAGAATCGCGCGCCGGCGGTGGCCTTGTCGAGCATGCGCGCCGCGGCCATTCGGTTGTGTACTCCCAACCTCATGAAGATGGATCGCACATGGAACTTGACGGTGTTGACCGTGATGAACAGCCGCTCGGCGATCTCTTCGTACGAGCATCCGTCGGCCAGGAGGGTGAGAACCTGAAGCTGACGCTCGCTCAGCGAGTCGAGTGCGTTATTTCGCTCTGCGGTCAAAGCCTGCCGCCACCCGCCGGGCAGGATGGCACGACCGTGAGCGACTTGGTCCAGGCTCGCGCCGATGTCGCGACCGGTCGCATCGGTCAGCAGCAGACCACTGAGATGGTGCTCGAGCACGAACCTCACGAGACCTGGCTCCAGGGCCTCGGCCACGAGCACGATCCCGAGCTCGGGAGCACGTGCACTCAGGGATCTGACGAGCTCGATCGCACCGTCGCGGTCCTGTCCGACGCCTATCACCGCGACGTCGGGTTTCTCTCCCCCGATCGCCGGGACGCCGTCGTCGCCGGCGATGACGGCGGTCACTGAGAATCCATCAAGCGAATCAATCAGTGTGGCCAGTGCCTCGGCCACAAGTCGCCGCCGGTCACCGATGATCACTCGGATCTTCCTCGTGCGTGGGGGGGTCGACGCGGCGCTGCTGCCGACGCTCATGCTGTCACCCCGGTCCGCGCTGTGCGGCACGTCAGTGAGGCTTGCGCTGGCAAACCCGTCGCATCTGCGGGAGCAGGAGCTAGTGATACGAGCATGTCGCCGTACCCCATGACCTCCGGCCCGACAGATCACAGGCGGTACAAACCGTCCGAAAACGTACTCAGTCCTGATGATTCACGTCAACCCTACCCGCCCGCGTGTCGTCAAACCCGCTCCGCGGTGCAACCCGCCCAACCGGTGGGGGTCGCTTCAGCATCCGCGACTCAGCGGGCGGCCGGGCGCGAGCCCATGCTCGTAGGCGAAGATCACCGCCCGAACTCGGTCACGCAGGCCCAGCTTCATCAGGATCCGCTTGACGTGGGTCTTGACCGTCGACTCCTCGATGACCAGCGCGCCCGCGATCTCGGCGTTCGACAGACCCCCGGCCAACCGCTCGAGCACCTCGCGCGCGCGTGGGGTCAGCTCCCCGATGACGGCGTCGTCGGCTTGCCGTTCCGCCTGCCCCGCCACACGATTGATCACGCGGCAAGTGACCGACGGGGAGAGGAGCGACTCGCCGGCCGCCACCGTGTGCACCGCCCGGACACGGCGAGCGGAGCGACGCCAGAGGATCAGCGGGAATGCCGACAGGCAGCGACGGCCAGGCCGACGGCGTCGAGGTGGTGGGCGACGGTTCCCGTGCTCCCGAGCCCGCCGTGTGCCATCAGCGACGCTTCTCCGGCGAACGCGGCGAGCGCGATCGTGCCGTCCAGGAGCCATTGCCTGGCGGCCGTCGGCAACCGGGCAGGGGACGCTGCGGCCACGGTAGCCTCAGCGTAGCGAGGGCCGCAGGGCGCATCGTCCCCCTCAGGGAGGATCCCTCGGCAGGAAGGTTCGGGCCATCTGTGCTGTCTCCATGGCCGATGGGACTCGTCAGATCGGGAACCCTGGCTGTGCTGGTCGCGGCGCTCGTGAGCGCGTGCGGCGGGGCGAACAGCACGTCCACGACGGCTCGCACGCGGGCGGCGAGGTCGGGCGCCGGCGTACCCGGTGCCTTCGCGTGGCTTCACCCCGGCGCGCCTCCACCGGCCTGGCCGCGCGCGCGCCTGGTCGGCACGACCACCATGGCCTACCCGCCGAGCTGGCACCGGATCCATTCCGACCCGGGGACGGTCTCCGCCGCGCTGGTCGACCCCCATTCCGGCCTCGTCGTCGACTACCTCAACACGACGCCGCAGGAGGGGGAGGAGACTCTCCAGAACTGGGCCACCTTCCGCCCCGCCCATGACCGGGAGGAGGGCGACAGTCACGTGCGCCTCCTGGCGTCGGCTCGTGGCCTGGAGTTCCGCAACGGACGCGGTTCCTGCGTGATCGACCGCTACCGGACCCCGCGGACGAGCTACCAGGAGATCGCCTGCCTGGTGCGCGGCTCGGGCGGCACCAGCGTGATCGTCGGGGCCACGCTCGCGGCGCGCTGGCGCCAGGCGGCGCCCATGCTCGAACGGGCTGTGTCCGCTTTTCTGGCCTGACAGGCCGAAATCACCACTTCGAGGGACGCAACGTCCCACCGTGGGGGGACGACAACAACATCCTGGTCATGACCCGCATCCGGGAGGAGGCCCGCGGGCTCCCACTCCGGGAGGCGGTGGTCAAGGCAGTCGGGCGCACCGGCTCGACCGTCACCTCAGCCGGGCTGATCTTGGGTGGGACGTTCATCGTGCTGGCCGCCGTGGCCTCGGGCACCGGCGCCAGCCAGATGTGCGCGATCGGGGTGGGCCTGGCGGCCGGGATCCTGATGGACACGTTCCTCGTGCGCACGTTGCTCGTGCCCGCCACCGTGATCCTCCTCGGCCGAATCAATTGGTGGCCCACCCACCCGTCAGCGATGACTCGCGGCGCCATGAGCTTCGAGGCGGTCACGCTCGCCATCTTCTCGACCCTGCACCTGACCGGGACGCTCCAGATCGGGACCAAGCCGTCCTACGGGGCGGGATTCGCGGAGGCGCTGATCTGCGTGGCGCTGGCGGGTGGGGCGTGGGCGCTCTGGCGCTCGCCGGCGCGGGGACGACGGGCGGCACGGCCGCGGCTGGCACGTCACGGCGAGCGATTGGTAGCGTCCCACGCCGCCATGGCCCCCAAGATCGTCCTCCTGCCCGGCGACGGCATCGGCCCCGAGATCATGCGGTCGGCCATCCAGACCCTCGATGCCGTTGGTGCGGAACTCGACTACGAGGAGCACGTGTTCGGCGGCGCCTCGATCGACGCCCACGGCACCGCCCTCACCGACGAGACGCTCGCCGCGTGCCGGAGCGCGGACGCGGTGCTGCTGGCCGCCGTGGGCGGGCCCAAGTGGGACACCACCGACCCCGACAAGCCGCGCCCCGAGCAGGGCCTGCTCGGCCTGCGCAAGGGTCTCGGCCTGTTCGCCAACCTGCGACCGGTCAAGCCGATCCCCGCGCTGTACGACGCCAGCCCGCTGAAGCGCGAGCTGATCGAACGAACCAACCTCACCGTCGTCCGTGAGCTGACCGGCGGGATCTACTTCGGCGAGAAGACCCGGACCGCCGACCGCGCGTCCGACGACTGCGTCTACACGCGGACCGAGATCGAGCGGATCGCCCGCGTTGCGTTCGAACACCGCCCAATCCCGCGTCACCAGCGTCGACAAGGCCAACGTGCTCGAGACGAGCCGCCTGTGGCGCGAGGTGGTCGCGGACATCCACGCCGGCGAGTTCCCCAACGTCGAGCTCGAGCATCTGCTGGTCGACAACGCCGCCATGAAGCTCATCGCCGCCCCTCGCCACTTCGAGGTGATCCTCACCGAGAACATGTTCGGCGACATCCTCAGCGACGAGGCGGCGATGCTCACCGGCTCGATCGGGATGCTGCCCGAGCGCGTCCCTCGGGAGCGAGAGCCCCGGCGTGTTCGAACCGGTGCACGGATCCGCCCCCGACATCGCCGGCACGGGCGCGGCCAACCCGCTCGCCATGATCCTCTCTGCCGCGCTGATGCTCCGTCACGGACTCCAGATGGAGGCCCATGCGGCGGCGGTAGAATCGGCCGTCGAACGAGCGCTGGCCGAGGGGCTGCGCACACCCGACCTGGGGGGCACGGCAAGCACTGAACAGGCCACCCAGGCAGTCCTCCAACACCCTAAGGGAGTAGCAGTGGAACAAGCGGACCTCATCTGGCACAACGGCGAAATGGTTGCCTGGGAGGACGCGAAGGTCCACGTACTGACGCACGGGCTGCACTACGGAACCGGGGTGTTCGAGGGGATCCGCGCCTACGAGACCCCCAAGGGGACGGCGATCTTCCGCCATCACGACCACCTCGACCGCCTGTTCAAGTCGGCCGAGCTGTACTACATGCCGATCCCGTACACGCTCGAGGAGCTGCGCGCGGCAACGCACGAGCTGATCGCCGCCAACGAGCTCCGCGAGTGCTACATCCGACCGATCGTCTTTCGCGGCTACGGTCAGATGGGGCTCTACCCGCTCGACGCGCCGGTCGAGGTCTCGATCGCGGTGTGGCCGTGGGGCGCCTACCTCGGCGAGGAGGGGAAGCTGCACGGCATCCGTGCCAAGGTCGCGAGCTGGCGGCGGATCTCGCACGACGCGCTGATCCCGCACGCCAAGGCCTCCGGCCAGTACCTCAACAGCGTGCTGGCCAAGATCGAAGCCTCCAAGGCCGGCTACCAGGAGGCGATCCTGCTCGACTCCCAGGGCTTCGTCTGCGAGGGCTCGGGCGAGAACATCTACGTCGTCCGGGACGGCGTGATCCTGACTCCGCCGCAGACCGCCGGCATCCTCGACGGGATCAACCGCAAGTCGGTCATCCAGATCGCCCGGGACCTCGGCTACGAGGTACTCGAGCGCGACCTGGCCCGCGCTGAGCTGTACTTGGCGGACGAGGTGTTCATGACCGGCACCGCCGCCGAGCTCGTGCCGGTGCGCGAGATCGACGATCATGCGATCGGCGCTGGCGAGCCCGGCCCGGTCACGCGGGCGCTCCAGCGCGTCTTCGACGACGCGCTCCACGGCCGCGACCCGCGCTACGCCGAGTGGCTGGACGTGGTGGCGGTTCCGACCAAGGCGGCATGACTCGCATCGAGCTCTACGACACGACCCTCCGCGACGGTATGCAGGGGGAGGGGATGTCGCTGTCCGCGCAGGAGAAGCTGCGCGTGGCGCATCGGCTCGACGAGCTCGGGATCGACCTGATCGAGGCCGGCTTCCCGAGCTCGAACCCCAAGGAGATCGAGCTGTTCGACCTGCTGAGCCGGGAATCGTTCAGCCACGCCCAGATCGCGGCGTTCGGGATGACCCGGCGGCGGGACGCGCGCGCGGACGCCGATCCCGGGCTGCGCGTGCTGGCCGACTCCGGCGCGCCGGTGTGCACGATCGTCGGCAAGACATGGGGGCTGCACCTAGAGAAGGTGGTCAGGGTCGACCGCGAGGAGAACCTGCGCATGATCTCCGAGTCGGTCGCGTTCCTCGTCGCCCAGGGCAAGCGGGTGATCTACGACGCCGAGCACTTCTTCGACGGGTTCGCCGACGACGCCGGCGTACGCGCTCGCGTGCCTGCGTGCCGCGGCGCGAGGCCGGCGCGGACACGATCACCTGCTGCGACACCAACGGCGGGACGCTCCCGCACGCGATCGCCGCGGCGATCGGCACGGTCGTGGCCGGGCTCGAGCCGTCCGGCGTCGCGGATCGGGATCCACTGCCACGACGACGCCGGCTGCGGGGTGGCCTGCTCGCTGGCCGCGGTCGAGCAGGGGGCGCGACGCACGTCCAGGGGACGATGAACGGCTACGGCGAGCGCTGCGGCAACGCCAACCTGGTCACGATCATCCCCAACCTGCAGCTCAAGCTGGGCTACGACTGCGTGACCGACGAGCAGCTCGCCTCGCTGACGCAGGCCGCGCACTTCATCGACGAGCTGCTCAACTTCACTCCCGATCCCGGACCAGCCGTACGTGGGACGCAACGCGTTCGCCCACAAGGGCGGCATGCACGTGGCCGGCGTCAACGTCGACCCGGCCACGTTCGAGCACCTCGATCCCGATGTGGTCGGCAACCGGCGCGAGCTGCTGATCTCCGAGCTGTCGGGCAAGGGCACCGTGCATGCTCGCGCCCGCGACGCCGGGATCTCGCTGGGCGACGAGCAGGCCGCCCACCTGGTCGAGCGGGTCAAGGAGCTCGAGCACCGCGGCTATCACTTCGAGGCGGCCGACGGGTCGTTCGAGCTGCTGCTGCGCAAGGAGACCGGCGAGTACGAGCCGCTGTTCCGGCTGGAGTCGTGGCGGGCGATCGTCGAGAAGCGCGCCGACGGCCGCGTCGAGACCGAGGCCACGATCAAGATCTGGGTCGACGGCGAGCGCTACGTGCGCACCGCCGAGGGCAACGGTCCGGTCAACGCGCTCGACCGCGCGCTGCGCGACGCGCTGGTCGAGATCTACCCGCACCTGCGCGACATCGACCTGGTCAACTTCAAGGTCCGCATCCTGGACGAGACGAAGGGCACCGGCGCGGTCACCCGCGTGCTGCTCGACGCCTCCGACGGCGAGCAGGTGTGGGGCTCGATCGGCGTCTCGGAGAACATGATCGAGGCGTCCTGGGAGGCGCTCGTCGACTCGCTCGAATACGGGATGCGCGTGGCCGGCCGCAGCCACGAGCGGCGAAGCGGCGTCCACTCAGCGCTCGTGACCGGGGTTCGTCGGGTCGGCGAGGCGATCCCGCTCGCGCGTCCGGTGCTGGGCGAGCGCGAGGAGGAGCGTGTGCTCGCGGTGCTGCGCTCGGGGCAGGCTGTCGCTCGGACCGCTGCTGGGCGAGTTCGAGCGGGCATTCGCCGCGCAGGGTCGGCGCGGCCGCACGCCAGCGCGGTGTCCAGCGGCACGGCGGGGCTGCATCTCGCGCTCCGGGCGAGTCGGCGTCAAGGATGGCGACGAGGTGATCACCACCCCGCTCTCGTTCGTGGCCAGCGCCAACGTCGTCGTCTACGAGCGGGCCCGGCCGGTGTTCGCCGACATCGACCCGGTGACCTTGAACCTCGATCCAGACGCCGCCGCTGCGGCGGTCACCGAGCGCACCACGGCGATCCTGCCGGTGCACCTCTTCGGCTATCCCGCCGACATGGCCGCGTTCGAGGATCTGGGCCTGCCGATCGTCGAGGACGCCTGCGAGGCGCTCGGCGCGATCGACGCCGACGGAATCCCGTCGGTGCGACGCGGTCATCCCGCCGTGTTCGGCTTCTACGCCAACAAGCAGCTCACCACCGGCGAGGGCGGGATGGTGACGATGAGCGACGCGCGTTCAAGGAGCGGATCGACTCCGAGCGCAACCAGGGCCGCGCGCCCGAACATGGACTGGCTCGACCACGACCGGCTCGGCTTCAACTACCGCCTGTCGGACCTGGCGTGCGCGCTGGGCCTGGCCCAGCTCGAGCGCCTCGACGAGATGCTGGCGGGCCGATCGCGTGTCGCCGCCTGTACTCCGACGCGCTTGGAGGGCATCGAGGGGCTACAACTCCCATGTCCGGACGCCGGCCGCGCGCGTCGGGGCTGGTTCGTCTACGTGGTGCAGCTCCCGACCGGGTTCGATCGCGACACGGTGGTGCGGGCGCTGCGGCGAACACGGCATCCCGAGCAAGCCGTACTTCCCCGCCGTGCACCTGATGAGCTACTACCGCGAGCAGTTCGGCCACCGCGAGGGCGAGTTCCCGGTGTGCGAGGACGTGGCCGCGCGGTCGATCGCGCTGCCGTTCTTCCCGGAGATGACCGAGTCCCAGGTCGAGCGGGTGGCCGAGTCGCTGCGCGACGTGCTCGGGCGATAGTCGTGTCCCGCTTCTCCGAGCCGCAGGACGCCGCTTTCCGCGCGCTCAACGACTCGCTGTCGTTCGACTGGCGCCTCGGTCCCTATGACGTACAGCAGTCGCGCGCGCACGCGACGATGCTGGCCGCCCAGGGCATCATCTCCGAGGCCGAGCGCGACGAGCTGCACCGCGCGCTCGACCAGGTGGAGTGCGAGCTCTCCGACGGGGAGTTTCCCGTTCGCCGAGGACGACGAGGACATCCACATGGCGATCGAGCGCCGGGTGACCGAGCTGGCCGGACCGGTCGGCGGCAAGCTGCACACGGCGCGCTCGCGCAACGACCAGGTGGCGACGGACGTCGCGATGTTCGTCCGGGCGCACGCGTGCCGGGCGCTCGAGCTGACCGAGCGCCTCCTCGTAACGCTGAGCGACCTGGCCGAGCGACATCTCGACTGGGCGATGCCCGGCTACACGCACCTGCAGCGCGCCCAGCCCGTCTACCTGAGCCACCACCTGCTCGCCTACGGCTGGATGCTGATCCGCGACCGTGACCGCTTCGCATCCGCTGTCGCCTCGGCCACCGGCGGCCCTTCCGCTGGGTGCGGGCGCGCTCGCCGGTGTCAACTTCGACACCGATCGCCGCCTGGTGGCGCGGGAGCTCGGGTTCGCGTCGGTGGCCGAGAACTCGATCGACGCGGTCTCCAACCGCGACTTCGTGCTCGACTATCTGGCCGCCGCCGCCACCTGCGCCACCCATCTGTCGCGCCTGGGCGCCGAGATCGTGCTGTGGTCCAGCGAGGAGTTCGGCTTCTGCGAGGTGGCCGACGCGTGGGCCTCGGGCTCCTCGATCATGCCCCAGAAGAAGAACCCTGACGCGGCCGAGCTGCTGCGGGCCAAGGCGCCTCGGGTCGTCGCCCACCTGGTCGCGCTGCACGGCGTGCTGCACGGCCTTCCGCTGACCTACAACAAGGACATGCAGGAGGACAAGGAGCACCTGTTCGATGCCGCCGACACGATCGAGCTGTGCCTGCAGGCGGCGGGCGGGATGCTGGGTTCGGTGACGTTCCGGCGCGAGCGGCTGGCGCTCGCCGCCTCCGACGAGCTGCTCGCCGCCACCGACGTCGCCGACCTGCTCGTGCGGCGCGGCGTTCCGTTCCGCGAGGCGCACGGCGTGGTGGCCGGCCTCGTGCGGCGCGCCCTCGAGGAGGGCAAGCGCCTGTCCGAGCTGAGTCGCGAGGAGCTCGCCGCGGGGTCCCCGCTCCTCGACGACGCGTTCTACGCGGTCCTGCAGGAGGGCGCATGGCTCGAGAGCAAGGTGTCCGAGGGCGGGACCAGCCTGGCGCGCGTGCGCGAGCAGCTCGAGCGAGCGCGCGCCGCGCTGCAATGAAGCCGGCGTTCTACGCGCGCCCGGTGGTCGAGGTGGCGCGCGATCTCATCGGATGCGTGGTGGCCCACGACGGATGCGCCGGGGTGATCGTCGAGACCGAGGCCTACCACGACTCGGAGCCTGCCTGCCATGCATACGTGGGGCTGACCGAGCGCACCCGTGTTCTGTTCGGCCCGCCGGGACGCGCGTACGTGTACCGCTCCTACGGGATCCACGCCTGCCTGAACGCGGTGTGCGAGCCCGCTGGGGTCGGCGCCGCGGTGCTCATCCGCGCGCTCGAGCCCGTGGAGGGTATCGATCTGATGCGCGAGCGGCGCGGGTCCGAGCGGGTCGAGGACCTCTGCTCGGGTCCCGGCAAGCTGACCCAGGCGCTCGGGATCGAGCTCGCGGACAACGGCGGCGATCTGTCCCGCGGGCCGGTGGTCATCACGCGACAGCCGCGCGCCTGGCGGGACGCCCAGGTGGCGGTCGAGCAAGCGGATCGGGATCACCAAGGCAACCGAGCTTCCGTGGCGCTTCTGCGCGGTGGGGAGCCGGTGCCTGTCCCGGCCCGCGGTGTCGCGCGCGTAAACGGCTGCTGCGGACCGTCTCAGCCGCCGCCGATGCCGGCGCCGCCGGAGCCCGAGCCGCCGGAGCCCGAGCCGCCCCCGCCGCCGCCGGTCGTGCCGCCGGCGCTGCCGCCGCCGCCACCGCCCGTCGTCCCACCACCGACCGTGCCGCCGCCGCCGTTCCGCCGCCACCGCCCGCGCCCGTCGTGCCGCCGCCTGCCGTTCCGCCCGCGTTGCCGCCGCCACCCGTCGTCCCGGCCGCGCCGCCACCCCCGCCGTTCTGAGCCGTGCCGCCGCCGCGCCGTCCCGCCCCCGCCGGTGGCCGGCGTGGTCGCGGTCGCGGTCCCGCTCGTGGCGCTGCTGCCCGAGCGGGCTCGACGGCGCTGCCGTCGTGTCGGTGACCGTGGTCGACGTCGTGCTCGACTTGCCCTTCGACGGGTTCTCGCTGGCCAGGATCTGCAGGGCCTGCGTCCACGAAGTTGCGCCAGATGATCGCGGGATACGTGCCGCCCTCGACCGGCGCGCCGTTGTAGTCGGTGGTCATCGGGACGAGCCGGTTCGGGAAGCCCACCCAAACCGCGGTGGTCAGCTGCGGCGTCCAGCCCGACGAACCAGGCGTCGGCGTAGTTGGTGGTCGTTCCGGTCTTGCCGGCCACGTCGACGCCCGAGATCTCCGCCTCGGTCCCCGTGCCATGCTGAACGACGCCGTTCAGCATCTCGTGCACGGTGGCGGCCACGCGATGCCGGCAGCACTCGCTCGTAGTCGGGGTGCTCGATCAGATTGCTGGTGCGGGCAGACCTTCGGGCAGTAGATCTGGGCGATCCCGATCGGGCCCTTCTTCGGCGCGCCCAGCGACCGGGTCGTACACCCGCTTGCCGCCCTCGGCGAACGTCTCGTAGGCGTGCGCCATGTCGAGCGGCGAGACGCCGACCTTGAGCCCCCGAGGATCATCGCGTAGTTGTGCGAGACGGGCGTGCGGATCCCGGCGTGGCGGGCGAAGGCGCGCGATCTTCTTGGTGCCGACGTGGATCCCCACCTGCGAATACACCGTGTTGTCGGAGATGTCGGTGGCGGCAGCCAGCGAGATCGGACCCGAGTACGTATCTGCCGAAGTTGTGGACGATGAAGTGCTCCTTGCCGCCGCTGTTCGGCACGATGAAGTCCTGCGGGGCCGAGTCGATGATCGAGTCGGCCCGTACTCGCCCGACTTGAGCGCCATCGGCCAGCGTGAACGGCTTGAACGACGATCCCGGCTGCCGGTGTCCCTGCGTGGCCAGGTTGAACGGGGCACTGGTTGTAGTCCTCCTGACCGTTGACGATCGGCCCGCCGACCATGGCCCGGACCTGACCGGTCTTGTTGTCGATCGCCACCAGCGAGGCGCCCGGCAGGTTCTCCCCGGTGGGCAGCTCCTGCGAGATGGCCTGATCGGCGGCCTGCTGGAGCCGGAGGTCGAGCGTGGTTCGGATCTTCAGGCCCCCGTAGTAGGCCCGGTACTCGGCCACGTTCTGGGCCACGCCCCGGTGGAGCCCCATCGCGGACGAGGATCTGCGGTCGCAGCCAGCTGGTGAAGTACGGCGCCGCGGCGGGCTCCTGCGGGCTGCTGGAGGTCGGCGCCGGTCGGCAGCGGCTCGTTGACAGATTTCTGTAGTCGCCCAGCGTCGAGGTAGTGCAGCTGGAGCATGTCGTTGAGCACGACGCTTCCGCCGCTCATAGGCCGCGCGCGGGTTGGCCAGCGGGTCGAAGGCGCTCGGGTCGGCCACCATCCCGGCGATCAGCGCCGCCTCATCCGGGGTCAGCGTCGAGGCGCACGAGTGGCGCGGGGCATCGCCGCAGCCCGGGCTCTCCTGCCCTGGCGCGACGGCCGAGTTGTAGCCGTGCACCCTCCCGAAGTACACCCGCGCGGCCGATTCCACCCCGTACGCGCCGTTCCCGAAGTAGATCGAGTTCAGGTACTCGGTGATGATCTTCTCCTTGGGCCACCGGCGCGTGAGGTGGTAGGCCAGAGCGGCCTCGCGCAGCTTCTCGAACACGGTCCGGTTGTCCTGTTGCGCCAGGGCGTTCTTGACGAACTGCTGGGCGATCGTCGACGCCCCCTGGCGCGAGCCGCCGGTCACATCGGCCATCGTGGCGCGCGCGATGCCGCGCAGGTCGACCCCCGGATCGCTCCAGAAGCGCCTGTCCTCCACCGCCACGATGGCTCGCCGCATCCACGGCGAGATCTGATCGAAGCGGTCGATCACCTCGTGGTTGGGCGGCGCAAACTGCCCGATCAGGTGCCAGTGGTCGTCGTAGAGGTACGAGTTCGCCGCCGCCCGGTACTGCTGGCGGTTCTCGATCTGCGGCAGGTCCGAGGCGACGGCCATCATCATCCCGAACACGGTCGAAATGACGGCCAGGATCCCGAGGCCGATCAGGATCAGCAGAAGCCGAAGCTTCTTGACGCGCGGCTTGCCCGGCCGGCGGGGGCGGCGCCCGAACCAGCGAAACCGGCGGCGGGTTCTCGGCGGGCGGTTGCCGTTACCGCCCCCGCCGCGACGCCGGGGGGTTTCCAGCGCAGCCGCCGGGGGCGGCGGATCGCGCCTGAGTAGGGATGTCCACGTCGTCGATCATGCGATCGCGGGTGCGTCGAATTGCAGCCGGCTGTGGGATGCGGCAGCCACTTCGGCCGTGCAGCGGGACGTGGCGGCGAGGGGTCCCGTCGGCCGCGAGAGTCTAGCATTGCCCCGGATGGATCCCGAGGTCCGGACGGAGCTGCGTCCCCGGCCCCAGCCGCCGGCATGAACGCTCGCGAGGCGGCCGTCTGGCTGGCCCGAAACGCGGTCGACAGCCTGCCGGACGGGGGGTTGGAACGCAAGCTCGGGCTCGGCCGTCCGCTGCGCGTGAAGCTCGGCATCGATCCGACCGCGCCGGACATCCACCTCGGGTTCACGGTCGTGCTCCAGAAGCTGCGCGAGTTCCAGGATCTCGGCCACATCGTCGTGCTGATCATCGGCGACTACACGGCGCGCGTGGGCGACCCCAGCGGGCGCTCGGCGACTCGCCCGGTGCTCTCGGCGGACGAGATCGATGCCAACGCGCGGACGTTCCAGGAGCAGGCGCTCACCGTGCTCGATTCCGAGCCGCTCGAGGTCCGCTTCAACAGCGAATGGCTGGATATGACGATGGAGGAGCTGTTCCGTCTGGCCCGGATCGCCCACGGTTGCCCAGCTGCTCGAGCGCGACGACTTCGCCAAGCGAATGGCCAGCCACACGCCGATCTCAGTGCTCGAGCTGCTCTACCCGCTGCTCCAGGGCTACGACTCGGTGGCGGTTCGGGCCGACGTCGAGCTGGGGGGGACCGATCAGAAGTTCAACCTGCTGCTCGGGCGGGACATCCAGCGCGCCTATGGCAGTCCCGGAGCAGGCCGTCCTGACCATGCCGTTGCTGACCGGCACCGACGGCGAGCGCAAGATGTCGAAGTCCGTGGGCAACTACATCGGGGTCACCGAGCCCGCCGACGAGATCTACGGAAAGACGCTGAGCATCCCGGACGCCGGGATCGAGAGCTGGTTCCGGCTGCTGCTCGGCACCGACCCGCCGTCCGAGCTCGTGCCCCGGGACGCCAAGCGGGCATTGGCCCGCGCGCTGGTGGGCCGCTTCCACGGAGACGAGGCGGCCGGCGCCGCCGAGCGCGAGTTTGACCGCGTCCACATCCAGCACCGGCCTCCCGAGCAGATGCCGACGGTCAGCTGGCCGGCCGACCGTCCCGAAGTCCACCTGCCGGCGCTGCTCGCCCACGCGTTCGGGATCTCGACCTCCGAGGCCCGCCGTAGCCTGGCCCAGGGCGGGGTCAAGCTCGACGGGGAGGTGGTCGGCAACGGAACCCTCGACCTGCCGCCGTCCGCCGTCGACGGCAAGGTGCTCCAGCTCGGCAAGCGCCGATTCGCGCGGGTGCAGGTCGCGCCGCACGCCGGGTGACGCGTCGGGTGGCTCGATCGTGACCGTTCACAGCGGCCTGCTCCGTCTCGAGACGCCGGGCGATGGCCACATCGTCGACATCACGCCGGGCGTCGAGAGCGTGCTGGGGACCTCCGGCGTCGACCGGGGTGTGGTCACCGTGTTCGCCACCGGCTCGACCGTGGCGGTCACGACGATGGAGTACGAGCCCGGCGGCGTCCACGACCTCCAGACCCTCCTCGACCGGCTGATCCCGGCCGGCCGCGACTACGAGCACAACCGACTCAACCACGACACCAACGCCCACGCCCACCTCCGAGCCGCGGTCATCGGCCCCTCCGAGTCGATTCCGGTGGTCGGACGGCCGCCTGGTGCTGGGGACCTGGCAGCAGGTGGTGCTGATCGACTTCGACGATCGGCCGCGCCGGCGGGTGGTGACGGTCCAGGTTCTGTCCTAGTGGCGAGAGCGCGCCCGGCCTCCGGGGCTCCCCGCCGGTGCGCCCAACTACTGGGCCGGCACTCTTCAACCCCGGCCGACGGCCATGCTGGGATCGCCGCGGTCCTGCGCCGGGACCGCCGGGGTCGTGCCGCTGGGATGGCCGCGGTCCTGCCGCTGGATGGCCGCCGACTAGGCCGCGAGGGCCACGCGGACCTGGGCCCCCCTAAAGCCACGTCCCGGACCGGCCGAAAACCCTGATGCCACCGCTCGGGGCTGGGCGGTGGCATCATCTGCCCGCGGAGCCGTCCCGTCCCGTCCCGTCCCGAGCGCTATACTCATCGGTCCGCTCCGGAATCGGACTATTTCGGACGCGCCCCGGGAAGGAAGCCCCTTCCGAAGAGGTGCGACGGTCTTTGAAAACTCAACAGCATGCGCACTCTTCGACCGATCCCTCGGTCGAGATGTGTGTCCAGGTTCGACGCCGTCGCTCGACTCGCCCCTCGGGGCATCGACCGACGGTGCCAGATTGACCCCGTCATGCGTCCCGGGCCCGCGGTGTACGTTGGGCCCCTCGTGAGGACGCATGGGTCTGTTCCACCAGCGGACAGGCCCTGGGTCCACCACCAAACTCGGTGACAGCGTCCGCTTCGGCGGACCGGACCTTGACGACTCTTTGTGAAGCGGGTCGCCCTCGGGCGGCTCGTTCAGCAGTTCTTCACGGAGAGTTTGATCCTGGCTCAGGACGAACGCTGGCGGCGTGCCTAACACATGCAAGTGGAGCGACGAACCAGGCTTCGGCCTGGGGCAAAGCCGCGAACGGGTGAGTAACACGTGGGTAACCTGCCCCGATGATTGGGACAACCCGAGGAAACTCGGGCTAATACCAAATGTGCCCTCTGGCCATAAGGCCGCTGGGGAAAGGAAGCTTCGGCCTCCGCATCGGGATGGGCCCGCGGCCCATTAGCTTGTTGGTGAGGTAACGGCTCACCAAGGCTGCGATGGGTAGCTGGTCTGAGAGGACGATCAGCCACACTGGGACTGAGACACGGCCCAGACTCCTACGGGAGGCAGCAGTGGGGAATCTTGCGCAATGCGCGAAAGCGTGACGCAGCAACGCCGCGTGGGGGAAGAAGGCCTTCGGGTTGTAAACCCCTTTCAGTTGGGACGAAGCTTCGCCGGTGAATAGCCGGCTGGAGTGACGGTACCTTCAGAAGAAGCCCCGGCTAACTACGTGCCAGCAGCCGCGGTAATACGTAGGGGGCAAGCGTTGTCCGGAATCATTGGGCGTAAAGAGCGTGTAGGCGGCTCGGTAAGTCCGCTCTGAAAGCCCGGGGCTCAACCCCGGGAGGCGGGCGGATACTGTCGAGCTAGAGTCCGGAAGAGGCGAGTGGAATTCCTGGTGTAGCGGTGAAATGCGCAGATATCAGGAGGAACACCAATGGCGAAGGCAGCTCGCTGGGACGGTACTGACGCTGAGACGCGAAAGCGTGGGGAGCAAACAGGATTAGATACCCTGGTAGTCCACGCCGTAAACGATGGGCACTAGGTGTGGGGGGTGTCGACTCCCTCCGTGCCGACGCTAACGCATTAAGTGCCCCGCCTGGGGAGTACGGCCGCAAGGCTAAAACTCAAAGGAATTGACGGGGGCCCGCACAAGCAGCGGAGCATGTGGTTTAATTCGACGCAACGCGAAGAACCTTACCTGGGCTTGACATGTTCCTGACAGCCGTGGAAACACGGTCTCCCTTCGGGGCAGGATCACAGGTGGTGCATGGCTGTCGTCAGCTCGTGTCGTGAGATGTTGGGTTAAGTCCCGCAACGAGCGCAACCCCCGTCGCATGTTGCCAGCATTTAGTTGGGGACTCATGCGAGACCGCCGGTGACAAACCGGAGGAAGGTGGGGATGACGTCAAGTCATCATGCCCCTTATGTCCAGGGCTACACACGTGCTACATTGGCGCGTACAGAGGGTTGCGATACCGCGAGGTGGAGCGAATCCCTTAAAGCGCGTCTCGGTTCGGATTGCAGGCTGAAACCCGCCTGCATGAAGGCGGAGTTGCTAGTAATCGCGGATCAGCACTGCCGCGGTGAATACGTTCCCGGGCCTTGTACACACCGCCCGTCACACCATGGGAGTGAGCAACACCCGAAGCCGGTGGCCTAACCCTTTTGGGAGGGAGCCGTCGAAGGTGGGGCTCGCGACTGGGGTGAAGTCGTAACAAGGTAGCCGTAGCGGAAGCTGCGGCTGGATCACCTCCTTTCTAGGGAGCCCTTTACGGGCAGCGATCGCCTTCGAGCGATCGCCCTAGCATGTCGACCGGACCTGGCAGGCCGCACGCGCGGGTGTCACAACCCGCTTCGAGGCGGCTCGCATGCTGTTGAGTTTTGAGAGACCGGCTCGGCGCCGGCGCTCGAGGACTTTGGTCCTTGGTCTCCGCGTCCGAGCTGCGCCTCTTCCCGGACCTTGAAAACTGCACAGTAGCCAATGAACGGGTATCACCGGGCAGAGCCGCAAGGCTCTCTCCCAGATCACCGTCAAGATAGTAAGGGCACATGGTGGATGCCTTGGCACCAAGAGTCGACGAAGGGCGTGAACGGCTGCGATAAGCCGCGGTGAGGCGCTGAATAGCCATTGACCCGCGGATGCCCGAATGGGGAAACCCAACGTCGGTAATGCGACGTTATCCCACGCTGAACACATAGGCGTGGCGAAGACAAGCGGGGGAAGTGAAACATCTCAGTACCCCGAGGAAAGGAAATCAACCGAGACTCCCTGAGTAGTGGCGAGCGAAAAGGGATCAGCCTAAACCCGGCACGTGCAAGCGGCCACGCGTTGCGTGTCGGGGGTTGTAGGGCGCCTGGTCCGGATCGTGGCCGATCCGGCGGAAGTCACAAAATCGTGTGATAGTCGAAGCGTGTGGAACCACGCACCACAGAGGGCAACCGTCCCGTAGACGAAATCGCACGGTCTTCCGCAGGCGTTCCTGAGTAAGTCCGCACCCGTGAAACGCGGACTGAATCTGGGGGGACCACCCTCTAAGGCTAAGTACTCCTTGGTGACCGATAGCGGACTAGTACCGTGAGGGAAAGGTGAAAAGTACCCCGGAAGGGGAGTGAAATAGTACCTGAAACCGCGTGCCTACAAGCGGTGGGAGCGGCCTCGTGCCGTGACCGCGTGCTTTTTGCATAACGAGCCGGCGAGTTACTCGTCTGCGGCAAGGTTAAGCGATGAGCGGAGCCGTAGCGAAAGCGAGTCCGAATAGGGCGACATAGTCGTAGGCGGTAGACCCGAAGCTGAGCGAGCTACCCATGGGCAGGTTGAAGCGGGGGTAAGACCTCGTGGAGGACCGAACCGACCTAGGTTGAAAACTGGGCGGATGACCTGTGGGTCGGAGTGAAAGGCTAATCAAGCTCAGTGATATCTGGTTCTCTCCGAAATATATTTAGGTATAGCCTCGGATAAATTCCGTGGCGGCCGTAGAGCACTGTTTGGACTAGGGGCCCTACCAGGTTACCGACTTCAGGCAAACTCCGAAGACCGTCACGGTTACTCCGGGAGTCAGTTGCTGGGGGATAAACTTCAGCGTCAAAAGGGAAACAGCCCAGACCGCCAGCTAAGGTCCCTAAGTGCTAGCTAAGTGGGAAACGATGTTCGAATGCAGAGACAACCAGGAGGTTGGCTTAGAGGCAGCCATCCTTGAAAGAATGCGTAACAGCTCACTGGTCAAGTGTTCAAGCGCGGACAATGTAACGGGGCTCAAGCTAGTCACCGAAGCTGCGGGTGCGAGAAACCTTCGGGTTCCGTCGCGCGGTAGGAGAGCGTTCCGGCGCCAGAGAAGCGGCGGCGTAAGCCAGCCGTGGAGGCGGCGGAAGTGAGAATGCCGGCATGAGTAACGAAAGAGGGGTGAGAATCCCCTCCACCGATTGCCCAAGGTTTCCTGAGTAAAGTTCGTCTGCTCAGGGTCAGTCGGGACCTAAGGCGAGGCCGAAAGGCGTAGTCGATGGCCAACGGGTTGATATTCCCGTACCACGTCGCTTTCGTTTGACCGATGGGGGGACGAGGAAGGCTATGGGATCCCAGGCGATGGTCGTCCTGGGCTAAGCATGTAGGGGTGGCTCTAGGTAAATCCGGAGCCGCATAACCTGAGGTGCGAATGCAGCTGGCTCTAAGCCGGCGAGTCCCGGAAGCCCTGCCTCCAAGAAAAGCCTCTAGGGAGGAAGCGCGTGCCCGTACCAAAACCGACACAGGTGGGCAAGTGGAGAACACTAAGGTGATCGAGATAACCCTCGTTAAGGAACTCGGCAAAATCGCCCCGTAACTTCGGGATAAGGGGCGCCCCAGTAGGGTGAACCTCCTCGCGAGGGGAGCCCGAGAGGGCCGCAGTGAATAGGTTCAAGCGACTGTTTACCAAAAACACAGGTCTCTGCTAAGTCGTAAGACGACGTATAGGGGCTGACGCCTGCCCGGTGCCGGAAGGTTACGTGGAGGTGTTAGGGGTAACCCAAAGCACCGAAACTAAGCCCCGGTAAACGGCGGCCGTAACTATCAACCGAGGTAGTTGTAAAACTCGGCTATATGCTGGAAACTCCGAGTATCCCGCAC
>CAVWSI010000014.1:0-509004 GCA_963757795.1 uncultured Solirubrobacterales bacterium
CGTGCTGGTCGCGGCGTGCCTCACGGTCCTCCACGCGTCGACGCCCGCCGCGGCGGTCGCGTCGGGCTCGATCGCAGCGCCGTCGCGCGCAACCGGGGCGACGCTGGCGCAGATCGTCGTCGGCGTCGAGGCTCGCTCGCGGCCGGGCGGCGGCCGTGGCGTTTGGTGGGCGGGGACGGAGACCAGCTGGAGCGCCGAGCCGCAGGTGCTGCTGGTGCTCGGCTCAGCGGTTGAGCGTGGTCGTGCATGGGTGCGGGTGCTGTTGCCGATCCGGCCGGACGGCGTTTCCGGCTGGATTCCCCGTGACAACGTCACGCTGCTCTCCACGCGGTACTGGATCGTCGTAGACACGCGTTCGCGCGCAGTGACGATCTACCATGACGGCGCGCTGGCGCAGCGGTATGAAGCGGTGATCGGCAAGCCGTCCACGCCCACTCCAGACGGCCTGGCGGCGATCTATGAGAAGGATCCGCAGCCGGATCCGGGTGGGTTCCTGGGCCCTTGGGCGCTGCCGCTCACCGCGTTTTCGCGCACGCTCCTGAATTTCGGCGGCGGTCCTGGCCGGATCGGGATCCACGGCCGCGCCGGCGCGAGTCTCCAGGATCCGCTGGGCTCGGCACGATCACATGGGTGCATCAGGATCGACAATGCGCCCATCATCTGGATGGCGCACCACCTCCCCCAGGGGGCGCCGGTCCAGATAGTTGGCTGAGGAAGTCACCAGGCGAGCGAGTGCCAGCGCAGAAGAGCCACGACCAGGCCGCGACCCCCAGCTCATCGAGCAGGTTCTGAGCGCGGTGGACGAGGGACGCGACGAGCTGGTGCAGGCGATCTCCAAGGCCGTCCAGACCCCGAGTGTGAACCCGCGCTATCCGGGACAGGTGTACGAGGACGTGGTCGGCGGTGAGGGGGAGGTGTCGCGCTTCGTGGCCGGCGTCTACCGGGGGCTCGGCGCGGAGGTCGACGTGTTCGGGCTCGAGCCCGGGCGGGAGAACGCAGTCGGGGGTTCGCGCGGATCGGGCGGCGGGCGCTCACTGATCTACAACGGTCACGTGGACGTGGTCCCCGCGGGCTCGGTGAGAATTGGCGTCACGATCCGTTCTCCGGCCTGATCGACGGGGACCGCATCCGGGGCCGCGGGTCGACCGATATGAAGGCCGGCGTCCTCGCCCAGGCATTTGCCGCCCGCGCGCTCGCCCACAGCGGCGTGAACCTTCGTGGCGACCTGATCCTCGAGGCGGTGGTGGGCGAGGAGTGCATGAACAACGACATCGGCGTGAGTGCGACGGTGCAGCGGGGCTATCGCGCCGACGCTGCGGTCGTCGCCGAGCCGACCGCCGGTGAAAGCGCGCTCGCCGTGATGCCGGCCTCGCCGGTGCAGTTGTGGTTCACGCTGACCGTGCGGGCAAGGTCACCCACGCGGCCAACCGCGGGCAGACGCTCCACCCGAGCGGAGCGGGCGAGCCGCCGGGCGTGAGCGCGATCGACAAGGGACTGGTGATCCTCGAGGGCCTGCGCCGGCTCGAGCAGCGGTGGGCGTTCTCCAAGCGCCACCCGCTGTACCGCCCCGGGCAGTTCACGATCATGCCCGGGATCCTCGACGCGGGGACGACCGGGGTGCAGTTCCCACTGTTCGTGCCCGAGCACATGCGCACCGAGTACCTCGTCTGGTACCCGCCGGATGACGATCCCGACGAGGTGAAGGCGGAGATCGAGGAACATGTTCGAAGACATCGCCGCCACCGACGACTGGCTGAGCGATCACCCGCCGAGGATCGACTGGCGGCTGCACTGGCCGGCCAACGGCCCAGCCGCCGACGACATCACCGCGGCGCTGTGCGACGCGCAGAACGGGCAGCCGAGCGGCACGCGGTTCGCCGGAGCGGCCGAGGTGGCGGGGTTTCCGGCGGTTGACGATGCGTCGTGGCTGACCTTGGCGGGGATCCCGGCGATCAGTTACGGTCCCGGGGACCTGGCCGTGGCCCACGCGGACGACGAGTTCGTCCGGATCGACGAGGTCATGTGCGCAACGCGAGCGTTCGCGCTGCTGGCGATGGAGTGGTGCGGGGTCACCAGCACCTGATCAGAGGAGGAGGACGGATATGGGCAAGATCGTTCGGGCGGCGCTGGCAAGTTCCGCAAGACCCACATCCCGCAGGTCGGGCCGATCTTCTGGGAGAAGTACTTCTTCAAGCCGGGTAACCTGGGCTACCCCGTGTGGGAGACGAGCGTGGGGAAGGTGGGCGTGTTCATCTGCTACGACCGCCATTTCCCCGAGCCGGCGCGAATGCTCGGGCTCAAGGGGGCACAGATCACCTTCAACCCCTCGGCCACGATCGAGAGCGTGTCGAAGTACCGGTGGCAGCTCGAGCAGCCGGCGCACGCCGTCGCCAACGGCTTCTTCGTCGGAGCGATCAATCGCGTGGGCGAGGAACTCGTGCCGGGCGCACGCTTCTACGGTTCGAGCTACTTCTGCGACCCGCGCGGCCAGATCGTCGCCCAGGCGTCCGACCGACAGGACGAGGTGCTGCTGGCCGACCTGGACCTCGGCGTGATCGAAGAGGTCCGCACGACCTGGCAGTTCTTCCGCGATCGCCGACCGGAGACCTACGCGCAGCTCGGTCAGCTACTGCCCTGACGGCGGTCTGATCAGCCCGGCGTCGCGGCGACGCTCTCCGAAGAGGCGGCCGGCTCGAGCGCGTCCAGATAAGCGAGCACCCGCTCTAGCGGCTCGACGTCGCCGAACTTCGCGTCGATGTCGAACAGATTCCACTCGACGACGCCCGGCACCCGATCGCCCACCGCCTCGCGGACGACGATCGGGCGGAAGCCCTCGGCGATCGCGTCCTCGGTGCTGTGGCGTACGCAGCCGGCCATCGTCACACCGGTGATGATCACCGTGTCGACGCCGCTCGCCTTCAGGAACCCCGACAGATACGTGCCGTGAAAGGCGCTGGCCCGCTTCTTGACGATCATCTGCTCGCCGGCCAGCGGCCCGATGCGCTCGTCGATCGCGACCTCGGGCGAGCCGAGCTGGAGAAGCTCGACCGGGATCTTGTGGTGCCAGAGGCCCATGTCGGTGTTCGGCCCGCTGGTGACGGAGTACGCGGTGGTCGTGTAGACGATAGGGATCCCCTTGGCCCGCCCGGCTGCGTTCAGCTGCTGTACGGCCGGGATGATCACGTCCATGCCTTCGCAGCTGAAGGCGTGACCTGGTCTGGTCCACGCATTCGCGAGGTCGATGTGGATCAGCGCCGGCCGCTCGCCGTAGCCGATCCGGCGCTGAAAGCCGCGCGTCCGGTAGATGCCGGTGTCCGCGTCGAAGATCGTCTCGAGTGCTGCACGTACGTCAGCGCTCACCGAATCTCACCCCCATCCAGCATCCGCGCGAAACACGACGGCACTCTACCAAGCGCCCTTCAAATGCCCTGCGGGGCTCTGATAGAAATGCGCGTCGAGGGCCAGCAGGCGAACAGGAGGAGAAGAGATGCTTGATTTCGGGGCGACGTTCCTTACCGATCCCCCATACCAGCTGTTCGTCGAGCGGATGGCGAGAGCCGAGCAGGCAGGGTTCCGCTACGGGTGGACGTACGACTCGCACATCCTGTGGCAGGAGAGCTATCCCCTGCTCGCGCTGGCTGCGCAGGCCACGTCGACGATCAAGCTCGGTCACTGCGTGACCAATCCCGGGATCCGGGAGCCGACCGTGACCGCCAGCGGTTACGCGACGCTGCACGACGTCAGCGAGGGGCGGATGGTGATGGGCATCGGCCGCGGAGACTCCTCGCGGCGCGTCGTCGGCCTCGATCCGGTTCCGGTGGCGAAGTTCGAGGCCGCGCTGGAGATGATCAAGGACCTGATGAACGGGCGTGAGGTCACCTGGAACGAGCGCACGCTCAGGCTCGAGTGGGCGCGGACCGAGCCCGAGATCCCGATGTACGTGGCGGGATACGGCCCGCGCGCGCTCGGCGTTGCCGGCCGGGTCGGCGACGGAGTGATCATCCAGCTCGCCGATCCGGAGATCACGCGCTGGATCATCGAGCGGGCTCAGGAGGCGGCGGTGAAGGCCGGGCGCGATCCGCAGGCGCTGGCACCGGTCGTGTGTGCCCCGGCCGTGGTCGACGCCGACCTGCCACGCTGGCGCGAGGAGACGCGCTGGTTCCCGGCGATGGTCTCAAACCACTGCAAGGATCTGATCAAGCGCTACGGGACCGACGGCGAGATCCCCAAGGCGCTGCTCGAGTTCGCCAAAGGCGTCGAGGAGTACGACTACGCGGACCACAGCCGGGTCGGCGCCGACCACGGCAAGTACATCAGCGACGAGATCGTCGACCGGTTCTGCCTGCTGGGGGAGGCCGAGCAGCACGTCGATCGGCTGCGCGAGCTCGAGGAGCTCGGCGTGCGCCAGGTCAACCTGTACGTGATGACCTCGCGGGTCGAGGAGACCGTCGAGCGCTACGGGCGGGACATCATCCCGAACTTCGAGCCCGTGGCCGTCGGCTAAGGCGACCGGGCCAGACCTCAGACCGGGACGGCCGGCGCCGCGGCGACCGGCCGCCCGTCCGGGCCGGTGGTCTCCAGCACCGTCCGGAGCGCGGCGATGATCTGGTCGGCCTCCTCGCTGGTGAGCACGAGGCACGGCGCGAGGATCACGTTCTGGAAGATGCTGCGGACGATCACGCCCTGTTCGTCCCTGACCCGATCGGCGATCTCCTGCCGGCGCACCTCGAGCGGGCGCCGCGTCTCCTTGTCGGCCACGAGCTCGACCGAGGCCAGCAGGCCGGCGCCGCGCACGTCGCCAACCACCGGCAGGTCGCGCAGCGTCTCCAGGCCCTGGCGCAGGTGCTCGCCGGTCGCGGCGGCATTGGCCGCGAGGTCCTCGCGCTCGATGATGTCGAGGTTGCGCAGCGCCACCGCGCACGCGACGGGATGCCCGCAGTACGTGTAGCCGTGCATGAAGCCGGTCTCCGAGGCCTTGATCGTGCCGCCGACGTCGTGGCTCGCGAGCACCGCGCCGAGCGGCAGATAGCCGCTGGTCAGCCCCTTGGCCGTCGTGATGAGATCGGGCTCGATGCCGTAGGCCTCTGACGCGAACCACGATCCGAGGCGCCCGAAGGCGGTCACGACCTCGTCGGCGATGACGAGGATCCCGTGGCGGCGGCAGATCTCGGACACCGCTCGCCAGTAATCGGGGGGTGGCACGATCACGCCGCCGACGGTCAGCACCGGCTCGCCGATCAGCGCCGCGATACGCCCGGGGCCGAGCCGCGCGATCGTCTCCTCCAACTCGCGCACGCAGAACGCGAACGGATCCTCGCCGCCGTAGAGCTCCTCCCGGTAGGGGTAGGGCGTGGTCAGGTGAACGAAGCCGCCGGGCATCTCCCCGAACCCGTCCTTGGTCCCCTCGAGCCCGGTGGCGGCGAGCGCTCCGTAGGTCATGCCGTGGTAGGAGTGGCCGAGCGACAGGATCGTGGTGCGCCCGGGCTCGCCGCGCAGATACTGGTAGAGGCGAGCCATCTTGATCGCGCTCTCGCAGCTCTCCGATCCTCCGTTGGTGAAGTACACGTGGTCGATGCCGTCGGGGGCGAGCTCGACGAGCCGGCGGGCGAGCTGCGCCGACGGTTCGTTGCCGAAGTTCCAGAACAGCGGCGAGTACTCGAGCTCCCGCATCTGGGCGGCGGCGACCTCCGCCAACTCGGCCCGGCCATGGCCGATCTCGCACAGCTGGATGCCGCCGAGCGCGTCGAGGTACTTACGCCCGTTCGCATCCCAGTAGCTCGACCCCTCGCCCCGCACGATCATCAGCGAGGAGCCGGGGAAGCTCCAGGGATGGATCACGTGGTCGAGATCCCACCGAGCGAGGTCGGCGTGCGAAGCTGGAGGTGCCATCAGCTCGCGTAGCGCTGGTCGATCACGTCGAGGCCGGTGTCGAACGCCTCGAGCGTGAGATCGATCTCGTCGGCGGTCACGGTCAGAGGCGGCGCCACCTTGATCGTGTTCGGCACGAACCCGGTGAGCCACACGCCGTGCTTGGCCGCCTCGTGTCGGATGATGGCGGTCGGCGTGCCGGACAAATCGCCCGTGAAGTCGAACGCGCGGTCCTCCGGAATGACCGGCGTGCCGTCGCCGCGGACCAGGTCGACGGCGTGGTAGAGGCCGTGGCCGCCGATGCGGCCGATGCACGGATGACGGTCGCGCAGCTGCTCCAGGCCGGCCCGGAGACGCCGCCCCATCTCGGCGCCGTGCTCGACCGCGCCCTCGTCGATCATCGCCTCGATGTTCGCCACGATCGTGGCGGCGACCAGCGGGTGGCCGTCCCAGGTGCTCCCCGAGAACCAGCGGTCGCGCTCGAACATCTCCGCCACCTCGGTGCTGGCGACCACTCCGCCAACCGGCAGGATGCAGCCGTTCATGCCCTTCCCGATCGGCATGATGTCCGGCCGGAGGCCGTCGTAGAGCTGGTAGCTGAACCACTCGCCCAGCCGGCCGAAGCCGCAGATCACCTCGTCGTCGATCCACAGGATCCCGTGTCGCGAGGTGATCTCCCGCACGGCCGGGAGGTAGTCGGGGTGGCTCATGATCCCGGCGACGCCGAGCATGGTCTCGGTCACCACGGCGGCGACGTGATCGGGACCCACCTCGTCGATCACCCGCTCGAGCGCGTTGATCGACGGCAGGCCCTGCGAGGCGTCGAAGTCCTCGTGCTCGGGCGCGGGGATCGTCCTGAACGTCGGGAGCTCACCGCCCGGGACCTCGCGCACGGCATGAGCCTCGTGCACGGACGAGACCTGGTTGTTGTACCCCCGCATCCGCGTCCCGGCGCCGGCAGTGAGCCCGTGGAACGAATGCTCCTGCGTCAGCACGACGCTCCGGCCGGTGTAGACGCGTGCCATCGTCAGCGCGACGTCGACTGCATCCGAGCCCGAGGGCAGGATCCGCACGCGGCCGGCCCAGCCGTCTCTCTCCAGCAGGTCCTTGACGATCAGCTTGGCCGCGCGGGCCCGGTAGTCGGTGGCCATCCCGAAGTAGACGTGCCCGTAGCGGTCCACCGCCTCCTTCAGCCCTGCCACCACGCGCGGATGCCGGTGGCCCATGTTGTCCGAGATGAGCTGGCTCTGGCAGTCGAGCAGGCGCGTGCCGTCCACCATGTAGAGGTAGTTGCCCTCCTGGTAGGCGACGCCGTTCCACTGGTGCTCGTCCTGCCCCTGCACGTTGTGCAGGTAGTACTGCCGGTCCCACCGCTCCATCAGCTCCCAGTCGATGGTCGCGGCGGCGGCGGCCGCCGGGCTCGGCGACCGCTCCTGCGTCGTCTGGTTGACCATGTCGTCCCCCCCGGGCTAGGAGGCCCCGCCGGCGGCCGCCGGGGTCCCGACCAGGGGCGGCGGCGCTCCGGTCCCCGCGGTGCCTTCGGCGACGCTGACCATGTCGACGACCGCGCTGCTCGGCAGCGGAGTGTCGATGACCGGCCTCGCGAAGCCGAGCACCTGCTTGAGCCCCATCGCCTTGGGTACGGCCACCCGGGTGATCGCCACGAACGCGATGTAGAGCACGCCGGACATGACCCAGGCCTCGAGCGGACCGGGGCCCCAGTAGCGATTCGGATCCTCGCCCGGGAAGATACCGGTCGCCCAGGATCCGAAGAACACGGAGATCGCCAGGGCCAGGATCGCAGGCCAGTTGCCGATCGACGCCTCGCTCCACTTCGGGATCTGGATCAGCGGCCGCGAGATCCCGAACATGCGCGGCAGCAGGAAGTGGTCGACGCACATGATCACCGTGGCGCACGGAGCGGTCACCGCTAGAAACGCCGCCACCTTGAAGAAGCCGTCGGTGATCTTGTAGTTGACCAGCCAGCCGGCCAGCGCGCCGATGCAGGCACAGATCAGGCACGAGTAGACCCGCTTCCACTTGCCCCAGCTGCCGAAGATGTTCTGGAAGGCGTTGATCGCCTCGTAGTAGTTGCCGTCGTTGATCGCGACCTGGCTGACCGTGGCCAGGAACCAGGCCAGCCAGAACGCCCCGAACAGCGAGAAGTGCGTCGCGTACTTGACGACGACCCCGAAGTCGGTCGAGTGGGCAAACTCGGCCATCATCCACCCGCCGACGGTGAACAACAGGAATCCGATCACCAGCGCGAAGGCGAAGGCCGGGATCGGCCAGGCGAACTTCGGCTTGCCGTAGCGGAAGACGTCGGGCTCGTTGCCCCACAACGCGAAGCCCAGGACCACGCCGACCACCTGCCAGAAGGCCAGTCCGCTGACGTTCTTCGGATGGTTCCCCAGCAGCGATCCGTGATCGATGATGCCGCGGAGCACCATGTAGACCACCCACAAAATGAGGCTCTCCGGGCATGATCGTAGGTGAGGTCACGCGAATGCTTGTTCGTGTGGGAGTGCGAGTGTGACCGGCCCGCAGGTGAGGTGAACGAGCGCGAGTGCGGCCTGAGCGGAGTGGAACCCGTAGGCGCGTCGGACGATCAGTTTCACCTTGTTGTTCTGCGCCTCGGCTCTGGCGTTGCTGAGCTTCAGTCGACGGGCGGCAAGGATCCCCTCACGGTGTTTGCGGATCGTTTTGCCCAGGCGGATGAAGGGCCGCAGTCGGCAGCGTGAGAGGCGGGCGAGGAGCCTGTCGAGCAGCTCGTTGACGGCCCCGACGGTGAGGCCGGGCGCGAAGATCGCGCGGACCATCTCCTTCATCGCCCACGCGCGTGCAAGTTTCCCGCCGCCCGCTTGGATCGCGGCGAGGGTGGTGGCTTGACGGTCGTTGAGCTCGTCGGGGTTCTTCAAGAGCGCCCAGCGGTCGTGCTTGAACTGCTTGGCGGCGTCGGCCTGGCCGGCGTGGCGCAGGTCGTTCCAGTGTTCGCGGCGGACCTCGTCCAGCGCTTTGGTGGCGAGTTGCACGACGTGGTAGTTGTCGATCACGATCGTGGCCCGCGGCGCGTGATCGCGGACGCTCTTGGCGTACCCGCCGGTCATGTCCATCGAGACCGCTCTCAGCCGGGAGGCGCGCGCGAAGATCGCGGGGTCGATCTCGGCGCCGTCGGTGATCCACGCGCCGGGAATGCCCTCGCCAGCGGGCACGATCGGGCAGGGGCCGAACGGGATCATGATCGCCGGTGCTGGCTCCCACGACGGTTGCCCGGCGTGCTCGGAAGGCCCCTGATGTGGCGGTGGGTCCAGCTCGGCGAAGAACTGATCGGCGGCGGCCTGTCCCTTGCCCTCGGTGCCCCACACCACGCATCCGCGAGTGTGGTCGCCGACGAGCGTGAGGTAGCGATGACCTTTTCGCCACGCGACCTCATCGATCGAGATCTCAAACAGATCGCCGAGCCGGTCCAGTTCGCCGAGGTGCTCGTCGGCGACGCGCTTGATGACCCGCCCGACCGTCTGCCAGTCGATCCGGGTCAGCCGGCAGGCCGCCGTCTTGTCGGTCTTCGTCGCCAGCCAAGCGACCAGGTTGTCGAAGTCGCGGGTGAACCGGGCGCCGTCGCGCGCGAACGGGACGCCTTCCACGCGCACCCCGTGCTCGGGACAGACCAGCCGCCGCAGCCGGGCGTGAACCTCCAAGCGCCAGACCCCGAGATCCAAATGTCTCCAGACGGAGTCGTGATGCTGTTTGTTCTCGCGATGGCGCGTTGAGTACGAGCACTTCGGGCACCGAAGGCGGCGACGACGCAACACGACCGTGACCACCACCCGATCGGGGTCGAACACAACCTTGCGGACCCAAACTCCAGGCAGATCGAGCAGGCGAGAGAATGCAGCGCTGACGCGCACGGGCGACGACCTCCAAGTTCGGACCATCAGACAGCCCGAACCTACGGTCTGAACCTGTGCGCGTCCCCCAAGCCCCGCCCACACCCCGCAAGCAGCGAAGAAAGCCTGCTCAAGCCGCGAAACCCGAGCCCGTCACAGCCTCCGAGTCACCTACGATCACCCCCGGAGCCTCCAAAATGATCAGCGGTGTGACCACGTAGCGGGCGAACACGCTGATGCCGGTGAAGCCGAACAGGTTGTTGAAGATCATCAGCCCGCAGAAGATGATCGTCAGCGCCTCGACGCCGCCCCAGCCGTAAAGGCCGGACCAGATCTGCACCATCAGGCCGCCCTGGAAGCCGACCCAGCCGAGCGAACCGGCTACGACCAGCGCCGAGACGATGTATGACCCGGTCACCCCGAAGATTGAGCGCGTCAGCAGCGAATGGGTTTGCCCCGTGCGCGAGCCGAGATAGGCGCCGAACAGCGCGTAGGCGAAGTAGATGCCGATGCCGAGCAGGGTGACCCCGATCGTGCCGGGCAGGGTGTAGCCGGCGTCGTGGATCTCGGTGCCGACGAACAGGAACGAGAAGCCGGCCGCGAACGTCGTCCACAGCGCGACGAAATGCCCGAGCGGGCGGCGCTTGTCGAGCGGCACCAGCCCGGTCGAGTAGTCGTGCGCGATCGACTCCTGGAGCGACTCGCGCTCGATCTCCAGGTCGTGATCGAAAAAGTCCTCGATCTCGTGGGTCAGCTGCTCTGCGCCGTGTCCGTGCGACGCAGGCTCGTGTTCATGATCGGTCCCCGGCATCTCTCCTCCAGATTGGATCCGTTGATGCAGTATGCAGAGCTTATGAGCCCCAGATTGTGATTACAACTCTTCGACCTGGTCATCCGCTGGGCCCCTGAGGTGAATTTCGCGAGCCCGCGTTCACGTCGACGATTCGCGGTCAGCCTGACACCGCCTCTCCGCAGCCGCGCACGCCCGCCAGGCAGTAGGCGCGCACCGCCGCCTGGTACTCCTCGACCGCTACGGATTCGTCGTCCCAGTAACACGCCATCGACCCCGGTCCGTACGTGACCGCCGGAATTCCACCCTCGTTGAGGATCGGGGTGTCGGGCCAGGCCGGATGGAAACCGATGGTCGCGGGGCGGTCGGTGGCGGTGGTGTGGACGCCCGACATCCACCGGGCGAGCGGATGATCGTCGGCCAAGCGCAACGAACTGCGCGGGTTGCGCACGCAGGTGTGCTCGGGCTCGACCGAGATCGGCAGCTCAGGGTCGTCGGGGACGGCGGCGGCCACCGCGGCGCGCACGTCGCTCAGGACGTCGTCGGCGGTCTGCTCGGGCGCAAAGCGGATGTCGACGGTGAGCACGCACCGTTCCGGCACGATGTTATGCACGAGGCCGCCCTCGACCATCGCCACGTTGACGATCGGCGCGGTCCCGAGCGGGCCCGAGTCGCCGTCGGACACGTTCATCGAGTCCAGCGCGAGGGCGACGCGCGCCGCGCGCTCGATCGCGTTGACACCGATCCGACGTGCCGTGGTGTGCGCAGCCCGGCCTGGGACCGTGATTTCAAGGTAGAGAATCCCCCGCTGGCCCGTGACCACCCGCAGGTCGGTCGGCTCGCACACGATCGCGGCGTCGGCGCGGAGCCCGTCGCGCAGGGCCTTGCGCGTACCCTCTCCGCCCTCGAAGTGGTTGGGCACCGCGAGCAGCAGGAGGTCGCCGGGCAGCTCGGCCCCGGCGCGGCCGAGGACGGCGGCGGCCGCGCACATCGCGGCCGTCCCGCCCTTCATGTCGGCCGCCCCCTGGCCGTAGACGCGGCCGTCGCGGACCGTCGCCGCCCAGGGGTCGAGCGTCCACGATTCCGACGGTGGATAGACCTCCATGTGCCCGGCGAGCAGCAGGGCGGGGCCGCCGGCGAGTCCGCGCAACCGCGCCTGTAGCATCGGCATCCCGGGCGTCCCGGAGTCCTCCAGCGCGACCTCGCAGCCGGCGTCGCGCAGCGCCCCGGCCAGCAGTTCCGCGGCGCGGGTGAGCTCCCGCTCGTCGCCCCACACGCTGGGCACCTGGAGCAGGTCGCGATAGAGGGCAAGCGAGCGCTCGGCGTCATCCGCCGCGCGCGCCAGGATCGGCTCGTCGCTCACCGGCCCACCGCCGCGACGAGCTGACGCAGCCAATCGATCTCGGTCTCCGCAGGCAGCTCGCCGCGCAGGGTGTAGAAGCCTCCGGGGGGCGTCTCTCGGAGTACCGGCGCCGGCGAGGACGGGTCGATTGGCCAGCCGACGTGACGCGCGCCTCCCGCCGCCAGCTCCTCCGGCGAGATGCCAGACCATACGGTCACGGCGTCGGCGCCGGTGTCGGCAAGCTCGATTCCGCCCTCGGCCGCCACCAGTAGGCTGGCCGTGGCGTAGTGGCGGGCGATGTTCCACAAAGGCGCGAGAGCCTCGTCGAGCAGCGGCGCGTCGTCGCCGCCCACCCGCGTGCGCTCGACGACGGCCAGGCAGTCGGCGTGCGCGGGCCCGAGTTGGTTGACCGCCTCGAGCAGGCCGGCGGCGACCTCGTCGAGCCCTTCGGGCGCACGGGAGCGGCCGGGATCGCCGAGCGTGAGCGGCCCGGGCACAGCGAGCACGAGCGCGGTGCGGTCTCCGAGCAGCGCGCGCAGGCGCGCCACCCCGTCGGCCACCGGGGCGAGCGCGTCCACCCGCAGCGCCACGGGCGGCACGTCGACCACGATCGCATCGAGCCCGAACAACGCCTCGAGGCCCAGCAATGCCCGGGTGAGCACGCCGGGGTCACGCCAGAGCGAGTCGGGGTCCACCTGCTCCAGGCGCGCGGCGAAGCGGGTCGCGAACGCGATCAGCGGCGGTCGGTCGGCGCCGCCGCCGACCAGGTGGCGCCGGACGCGCTCACGACCTTCCATGGGGACGGTCTCCGTGCTCACGCGGTTTCAGTTCGGCGACGGACCGGCGCGCGACGCTCAGATGCGGATCACTTCCCGGTTCGGGCGCGCGTCCGGCCATGTCCCGTAGTAGGCCACGGCCTTCTCGACGGGCCGCAGCTGGTCCCACTCGGCGTGGAACTCCTCCCAACTCCTGCCTCGCTCGAGGCGCGCCGCGCGCTCATCCGCACGTAGGCGCTCGGTCCCGGCCTCGTCCACCACCCGCAGCTCCGGGTCGTAGGCCACACGATAGACATTGCGCGCCACCCAGTCGGTGATGATCCCCTTGCGCAGGTCGTCGAGCACACGCTCGGGCTCGCGCTCGAGGACATCGCCGTAGCCGCCGCCACCCTGGGTGCTCGAGCAGATGACCTCGCCGCGGCGGACGACCCGCGCCGGCCGCGTCTGATGCTCGCGGATGACCGTGCCGCCGAGCGCGTTGCCCTCGAGCAGCTCGATGTCGTTGGTGGGGGAGCTCCGCGCCCTTGGCCAGCACCTCGAACACGTCGGTGTCCACTACCCGGATGGCCGGCACGACGGTCTCCGAGTAGCCGCCGAACAGTCCCGCGTGAGTGGGGAACTTCGACTCCTTCGCGGTGGAGGTCCACACCGTATATGGCACGTGGTGGATCGCATAGGCGATCGCTGCGCCCGCGCCGCCGCGGTGGCGGCCGAAGCCGCACGTGTTGGGCTGCATCTTCTGGTACAGATGCAGCACCGGAAACTCGTTCTCGATGTCCTCCACATCGGGTGCCTTGCCCCACGGACCGTGTGGGAACCCGAACACGTCCACGCCGTCGCGGTCGTGGCGCGCGGACAGGCCCCACGCGTTCAGCGGGTAGCCCATGAAGTCGGTGACCTTGACGCCGTGCTGGTTGGCACATGAGATCATCGGTGCGGCGGAGTTCGAGGAGGCGAAGCCGCAGACCAGGTCGCGCTGGGCGCTGTCGAACATCATCTTCGAGAAGGTGATCGCCAGCAGCGGGAACGTCACCGAGGCGGTGATCGGCGAGCAGGAGATCGCCGCCTCGGTGTCCGGGTCGAGCACGGTGCCGTGCTCGATCTCGAAGTCGATCGGCTCCAGCATCCCGGCCGAGATTGGGAAGTCGTGGAACGGAAACTGGTAGAGGTGCACGGCGCAGTGCGCGCGCACCGCGGGCGCGAGCGCCTGGAAGGAGCCTTCGTGCTCGGGCGAGGCGCCGGTCAGGTCGATCGTGATGTGATCGCCGCGCTTGATCAGCGCCACTGGCGTCCTGACCAGCGCGGCGTCGAAGCCGGTGGTATCGATGAACACGACGTGTCGGTAGATGCCGTCGTTCCATGTGCGGATCCGCGCCCGCGCGCCCTCCGCCGTCTCAATGATCATCTTGCGGAACAGCCCGCGTAGGAACCGCGTGCCGAAAGACTCGGCGAGCTCCTGGAGACGCACGCGGATCCGGTCGCAGGCCGCTACGCGCGCCTTCACGTCGGTCACCTGCATCCGCGGCGCCCGGGAGATGAAGTTCTCCATCATCTTCAGCAAGTCGTCGCGCAGCATGTAGCGCTCGCCGATCTTGATCGGGATCAGCTTCATTCCCTCGTCGTGGCGCGTGCGTGCGGTGGTGACCTCGCCGCCCGGCTCCTTGCCGCCGGTCTCCGACTGATGGGCGCCCACCACCGACCAGGCGACCAGCTCCTCGCCGTGGAAGATCGGCATGATCGCGAACTGGTCGGGGTTGTGGATCCCGCCGTAGATCGCCTCGTTGCAGTAGAAGATGTCCCCTGGACGGACGCCCACCGACGGGTTGTCACGCCAGTACTTGATGATGAACTTGATCGGGATCTGGCCGGTGACGCAGTGCAGGTACGTGCCGCACACCGTCGTCACCAGATCGCCCGCGGCGGTGTAGAGGCCGGCCATCGAGTCGCCCGAGTGCAGCATCGAGGAGATCCCCATCTTGGTCATGATCTCCTTGCCCTCCTGGACGATGATCGTCAGCATCTCGCTGTAGATCTCGTAGTCGCCGGGAGCCAGCGCGGCCATGGCCTCGAGTTCCTCCTCGCTCGCCGGGACCGGCTTGATGCCCTCTTCGTTGAGCTTCAGGTCGAACATGGTCGTCAGTGCCTCAGCTTGCCGTCGCCTCGGCCACCGCCGCCAGCAAGCGCTCCTCGCGCTGCCCGGGCCGGCGTTCGATGACCCCGTTCAGGTATTCGTCGAGCGTGTAGCGCCACCCCGGCTCGATCACTACGGTCGTGTCCTCGGCTTCGATGATCGCGGGTCCGTCGACCACGTTCCCGCAGCGAATCCGGTTCTGGTCGTAGATCGGGGTGGGCGCGGTGCCCAGTCCATCCCAGTACGCCGGCCGCGTCGCGACCTGTGCCGCCGCCGGATCCTCGCCCACGCGCTCATGCCGCTCGAGCTCGGGCTTGCGCTGCGCCACCCGACCGCGCAGGACGAAGTTGTGGATCTCGATCCCGGCCTCGGGGTTGAGGCCGAGCGGGCTGTACGCATCGCTGTACTCGCGCTCGAACGCCTCCCGCAGTTTGATCACGTCCGACTGGCTCGAGATCTCGAGCAGCGGCGCGCTGGTGCGCTTGACGTTGAGCTGCCCGCCGAACTTCATGTCGAGCTCGAGTTCGTAGGCGACGTCGGCTGGGTCGTAACCCTCGCCGGCGAAGTCACGACGCGCGATGTCGCGGAGCTGGCGCACGGTGTCATTGAACGCGGCGTAATCGTCCAGGTACGCCCCGGTGGCGGGGTGCAGCACGTGCATGTGGCGGGAGCGCTCGTACATGTGCACGACATCCATCGTCGAGGAGCCGAATGCGCAGAAGGTGGGCGCGAATGGGAACACCACGATCTTGTCCATCTCGGCGAAGCGCGCGTATCCGCAGCAGTGGGTGGGCCCGGCGCCGCCAAACGCGAACAGGATGAACTGCCGCGGATCGAATCCCTTGAGTACGGTCTCGCGGCGGATCGCCTGGCCCATGTTCGCGTCGACGATCCGCCTGACCATCAGCGCCGCCTCCTCCACCGACACCCCTAGCGGCTCGGCCACACGCTCCCGCAGCGCGCGCTCGGCGCGGCCGCGGTGTAGCCGGATGCGCCCGCCGTGGAAGTTGTCGGGGTTGACATAGCCGAGCACGACGTCGGCATCGGTGACCGTCGGCTCCGTCCCGCCCTGGTTGTACGCCGCGGGACCGGGCATCGAGCCGGCGCTCTCGGGCCCGACCTCGACGCGATTGGCGATCAGATCGTTCACGCGCGCGATCGATCCACCGCCCGCCCCGATCGAGTGACAGTCGACGATCGTGGCATCGACCAGCCAGCGGTCGATGATCGGCATGAACTGGTAGAAGCGGGGGCTGCCGGCCGCGACCATCCCGATGTCGAAGCTGGTGCCGCCCATGTCGGTCGCCACGACGTTGCGGTAGCCGTACATCGAGCCGATGTAGGCGCTGCCCATCAAGCCGGCAACCGGGCCGCCGTTGTAGGTGTTCACGGCGGAGGTGCGCAGGACGCTCGCCATCCCTCCGGTGTTGTGGATCATCATCATGGGCCGGCGATATCCGCGGTCGCGCAGCTCATCGCCGATGCCCGACAGCTCCTCGTACATCGACTGGTGGAGGTAGGCGTTCAGCACGGTCATCATCGTCCGCGGGTACTCGTACATCCGCGGCGCCACGTCGGATGACAGGAAGACGGGCATCGCCCCGAGGAACGCGGAGTGATACTCCCGCGCGATGATCTCCTTGATGCGCCGCTCGTGCGCGGGCTCGAGGAACGACCACAGGAGCGACACGACGAATCCCCGCACTCCGGCGTCGACCAGGTACTGGATCTGCTCGAGCAGGTGATGCTCGTCCAGCGGGCGCACGATCTCCCCGCGCGAGTCGACCCGCTCGCGCACGCCCACGATCAGCTCCTTGGGGATCAGCGGCTCCGGGCGGTCGACGCCGGCGATGTTGCGCTGGTACTTGATCGGGACGCCATCCGACCACTGGCTCGCCCGCCCGATCAGCGTCGTGTCCTCGAACCCCTCCGTGATCAGCAGGCCGAGCTTTGGGCCCTTGCGCTCGATCAGGCGGTTCATCGCCAGCGTGGTCGAGTAGCGGATGATCCTCGCCGCGCCCAGCAACGTCTCGGTGGTGATGCCAAGCCGGGTGGCGGCGTCTTCGATCGTCTCGTTCATCCCCACCGACAGGTCGTAGGTGGTCGTCCGCGTCTTGCACCACACGGGCGTCCCGTCGTACGTGACGTAGCAGTCGGTGAACGTGCCTCCGATGTCGACGTCGATCGTCGCGCTCATTGCAGCGCCTCCTCGGCTGTCGGCCCCCGCGCCTTCAGCGCCTCGAGGTCGAGCTCGATGTCGTGCGTAAGGGGGTGACCGGGGGGCAGGTACTCGACCTCCAAGAGCGTCGCGCAGTTTGGGCAGTAGAACTCGACGATCCGGCACCACTCCGGGTCGGGTGCGAAGCCGTATTCGCCCTCGACCACCGGGGGGTGGACCTCACGAGGATCGCGGTGCGCGATCAGGCAGCCCTTCTTGTAGCTGTCGTGAGCGGTGCCGAGGTCCTGCCGGCAGCGCTGGCACGTCCACCGCTCCCGCTCGAGGTCGATCTCGAGGTATTCGGTGATGCGTCGGCGGCCCATGCCGTTCAAGCCTCCTCGATGATGGCGCTGCCCGACGAGTGCACGCTGCAGACGGCGCCGTCGGGGATCAGGTAGGTGGTGTCCGAGGCCTCGACGAGCGCCGGCCCGCTGAGGCGTCCGCCGGCGTGGAGGTCGTCGCGAGCGTAGACGGGCACGCGCCGGGGCGCTCCCTGGAGCCACACCTCGCGCTGGTCGCGGGGCGCGGACTCGCTCAGATCCTCCGGCTCGTGCGGCAGGCCCGGCTTGGCCACGGCGCAGGTGGCCTGCAGCTCGAACATCAGGGGCACGCCACGTGGCAAGTCGAGCCCGTCCAGGTCGGACGCCCCCATGTCGGCCAGCCGGCGTCCCTCCGCGTCGGTCACCGTGACCCGCAGCTCGATCGCCGAGGCTCCGAAGCCCTCGCCGCGCATGTCGCGGCGAGCCGCATCGATGCAGCTCATCCAGCACGGGGGCAACCCCGTCGCCGTCGATGCCGGCACGCTGCTGGTAACGGTGGCGGACGTCGAACGTGCTCACCCCGAAGGCCGAGAACACCGGGCTGTGGCGCGAGATCACGGTCCCGGCCATGCCCAGCCGCTGGGCCACGCCCGGCAGGAGCAGGCCGCCGCCACCCCCGTAGGCGACCAGGGTCAACTGTGATCGCTCGACCTCGCCCATCAGATCGCGCACCCGGGAACGGGCAAGCAGCTCGACGATGCCCGCTGCCGCGATCCTCTCCGCCTCGTCGCAGATCGCCAGCGCCGTCTGCTCGACCGACATGCCGAGCGGTTCGGCCAGCGTCGCGAGCGCCCGCTGGGCGAGCGCCGGGTCCAGCCGCTTGCGTCCGCCGAGGTAGTAGTCGGGGTCGAGGTAGCCCAGCACGAGCCACGCATCGGTGGGCGTGGGCTCGCGGCCGCCCAGGCCGAAGCACGCCGGGCCGGGCGTTGCCCCGGCGCTCTCCGGGCCCAGCGCGAGCCGGCCATCTGCGACGCGCGCGATCGAGCCGCCGCCGATCGCGAACGACAGCAGCTCGACCGACGGCTGCAGGACCGAGACGCCGCCCACCTCGACCGACTCGCGCAGGACCGGCTCGCCGGCGGCGAGCAGCCCGACGTCGGTGCTCGTGCCGCCGACGTCGGCGGTGATCGCGTTCTCGATGCCGAGCTCGCGGCACAGCAGCGCGCTGGCGTAGACGCCGCCCGTGGGGCCCGACTGGTAGGTCGACAACGCCCGGGTCTTGGCCACGCGCGTCGCGCCCCCGTCGGTGTTGACGATCAGCAGTGGATGGCGAAAACCGCCGCGGCGCAGGTCGTCCTCGGCGCGGTAGAGCGAGGTGGCGAGCTTCTGGTGCATGTAGCCGTTGACCACCGAGGACGCGGTCCGGCGGGCGTCGTCGAACGTGGCGCCGACCTCCGTGGACAGCAGCACGGGCAACGCCCCGAGGTAGTGGCGGGGATAGCTCTCGTCGATGATCCGCTGGACGGTGCGCTCGTTGGCGGGGTTCGCGGAGGCATTGCGCAGGCTGACCACGAGCAGTCGCGCCCCGCGCTCGAGAAGCTCTCGCACGACTCGCGCGAGCTCGTCGGGGTCCGGCTCTCGCCGCACCTCGCCGTCGGGGCTCGTCTCCTCTTCGATCGCCGCGATCCCATCCGGCGGGATGAACTCGTGGATCGCGCCGCCGTCGGCGGCCCCGTACAGGTCTGCCTGCGCTCCCGCGCTGACGATCAGGCCAAGGCGCGGGCCGGAATGCGTAAGGACCGTGTTGGTGCCGATCGTGGACGAGAAACGGATCACGTCGGCCTCACGGAGGAAGTGCTCGAGCGGCAGATCGAGCGCCTCGGCGGAGGCCCGAATCGCGTCGGCGAAGCACACCGTCAGGTCATGTGGCGTGGTCGGCACCTTCACCGTCGCCGCGCGACTGTCGTCACTGTTGATGAACACGTCCGTGAACGTGCCTCCGGTGTCGATTCCGACCGTCAGCATCAGAGGTTGGGGCCCCCATTCCCCGCGGGGCCGTCTGCCGCCTGGAGCATCGGCGCTGCCAGTCCGCGCACCCGCACGAGGTCAATCGAGCTCTGATAGCCGGCGTCGGCATGGCGGATGACCCCGATCCCGGGATCGGTGCGGAGCACGCGGTCGATGCGCTCGCGTGTGGCGGGCGTCCCGTCGATCACGAGCGTGAAGCCGGCCGAGATCGACCCGCCCATGCCGCTCCCGCCGCCCTGGTGCAAAGCCACAAGATCGGCGCCTCCGGCGCAGTTCAGCAGCGCGTTCAGCACCGGCCAGTCGGCGATCGGATCCGAGCCGTCGGCCATGTTCTCCGTCTCGCGCGTGGGCTGTGCGACCGAGCCCGAATCGAGGTGGTCGCGGCTCATCGCGACCGGGGCGGACAGCGCTCCGCTCGCGACCATGTCGTTGAGCATCACCCCCAGCTCCAGGCGCTCGTCGAGGTCCAGCCACGACGTCCGCGCCGGCAGGCCCTGAAGCGGTACGCGGTCCTTGGCGATCGTGATCCAGTTGGTGACGGTGGGGTCGCCGGCGAAGCGCTCGAGTACTGCGTCGTCGATGGCACTCAGATCGGCGGGATCGCCCGACAGTGCGACCCATCGCATCGGCCCCCGCGCCACGCAGAACATGGGGCGAATGAACAGCGGGATGAAGCCCTGGAACGCCGAGGCCTGCTCGAACCCTCCGGACTGCGCCTGCTCGCGGATCGCGTTGCCGTACTCGAACACGACCGCGCCGGCGTCCTGGAAATCGACCATCGCGCGCACGTGCTGGGCCATCGACGCGAGCGCGTCGCGCTCGACGCGTTCGGGTTCCTGGTCGCGAGCCCGTGACAGCTCGGCGAGGGAGTAGCCGACGGGCGCGTATCCGAACCGGGGGTCGTGCGCCGAGGTCTGGTCGGTGACCACGTCCGGACGCAGCCCGCGCGCCACCAGCGCGGGCAGCACCTCGGCAGCGTTGCCGACCAGGCCGATCGACCGCGGGCGCCCCGCCGCCAGTGCCTCGTCGCACAGCGCGAGCGCTTCGTCGATCGCACGCGCCTTGTGCTCGAGGTAGCCCGAGGCGATGCGCCGGTCGACGCGCGCCTCGTCGACCTCGACCACCAGCGCCACGCCCTCGAGGAAGGTGATCGCGAGCGGCTGGGCGCCGCCCATCGCGCCGAGACCGGACGTCAGCACCAGGCGGCCCCGCAGCGATCCGCCGAAATGCTGGCCCGCGCATGCGGCCAGCGTCTCGTACGTCGACTGGAGCACTCCCTGCTGGCCGATGTACTCCCAGGCGCCCGCCGTGTACTGGCCGTACATGATCAGGCCCTGGCGCTTGAGCCGGTGGAAGGTCTCCCAGTTGGCAAAGCGCCCGACCAGATGCGCGTTCGCGGTCAGCACCCGGGGCGCCTGCTCGTGCGTGCGGAAGCGGGCGACCGGTTTGCCGGACTGGATCACAAGCGTCTCGTCGTCGCGCAGGTCGCGCAATGAATCCACGATCACGTCGAAGCAGCGCCAATCGCGCGCGGCCTGGCCGGTGCCGCCGTAGATCACGAGGTCCTCCGGCCGCTCGCCGTTCTGCACGGTGTTCTCGAGCATTCGCAGGATGCCCTCCTGCCGCCAGCCGCGGCAGCGTTGCTCCGTGCCGGTCGCGGCGTGGACCACGCGGGGCGTTCCGGCGATCGTCGTCATGGCGCACGCCAGAGGCCGAAGTGCATCCGTGGATCCATGAATCCAAAGCCTATGCGCATCGCTTGGCAGTGGTCAAGGCCGTCATCAGCCCGGCTCACGGAGCGGCCCATCACGGTGATCCGCGCCGGCCAGGCGCTCGAGCGCGAGGAGCACGCTCGTCCGGCGCCGGATCAGAGCCGCCACCACGCTCTCGTCGTAGTCGCCAAAGAGCCCGCGCCCGGTCTTGCAGCCCAGATCCCCGCGGGCGACGAGCGCGGTCGCTGAGCGAGCCGGCTCGGAATCGTCCCGTCGCAGGTGCACGGGACGCTTGCCCAACGCGCGCGTCCAACCGATCAACTGCTCGGCGACCCCCGTCGCGGTGCCGGCTCCCGAGACAATCTCCACCAGCGGGACGAGTTCGGGCGGGCTGACGCTCACTGCCAGAAGCCGAGGCGGTCCAGGTACTCGAGCAGGATCCTGGAGGCGTGGAGGATGTGGTTGCGCATCTCCTTGCGCGCCCGGCTCGCACTCCGGCGAGCCAGCGCTTCCCGGATGGCGTCGTGCTCGTCGAGGTTCAGCGCCCTGACTTCGTCGGCAGAGGTCATGGCCCGCCACACGTAGTCCTTGGGAAAGAAGTCCTGGAGACTCGGTGATCAACGAGAGCAGGCGCTCGTTCCCGGATGCGCGCGCAATCGTTCCGTGAAACTCGGAGTTCGAGCGGGCGATCTGCAGGTCGAGCGACACCTCTCCGACGTGGGTCCCGTTGCGCTCGTAGCTGACGACTGCCGCTTCAACCGGTGTCTGAGACCGGCGGAGCGCGGTCAGCAACTCGTCGCTTACCCGGGCGCAGGCGAGCTCGCAGGCGTAGCCCTCGAGCTCCGCGCGCACGTTGTAGACGTCGATCAGCTCGGTGCGGCTGGGAGCGCGGACGGTGGCGCCCTTGTTCGGCACGAGTACGACGAGGTGCTTGGCCTGCAGCTTTCGCAGCGCCTCGCGCACCGGCGTGCGGCTAACGCCGAAGCGCTCGCACAGCTCGTCTTGCGACAGATGCGTCCCGGGCCGATGGTCGCCGGCGAGGATTGCCGCCTGGATGCGGAAGGCGATCTCGTCCGCCAGGCTCGTGACGGTGATTTGCTCGAGCGAAGTGTCCACGAGGCGCTCGCCTGTTCGGGACGGCACGCTCGACACGCCTGCCCCCGGCTGGCGCGGAGATTCTACTCGGGAGTACGCGATCGCATTCGCCGTTCCGGTTATAGTTCCGCCGCTCCGATGCGGCACCAGGGCCTACCGAATGCCTCGGAGCAGCGGTCGAGCGTCGGCGCAGGCGTGCCCGCCCATTCTTGAGAACGGAGAGGCGATGGCGGACGTGATCTTCAAAGGTGGCCTCGTCGATGTCGGCGACGGCAACTTCGATCGTGCCGACGTTGTGGTCGAGGGCGGGCGCATCGCCGCTGTGGGACACGACGCCGGCGCGGGCGCGGGGGGTGAGGTCGTCGACTGCGGGCGACTGGCGATTGTGCCGGGAATGGTCAATGCCCACTGCCACTCGAACGAGAACTGGTTTCGCGGGCGCTGGGACAACCTTCCGCTTGAACCGTGGATGTTGTTCTCCTATCCCGCGCTGGCCGGTCCGGCGCAAAGCTCGCGCGAGACCTATCTCCGCACGCTGATCGGCGCCCTCGACATGATCCACTCGGGGGCGACGTGCGTCGTCGACTTTCTCTACGAGATGGCCGGCTTCACCGACGAGTCTCTCACCGCCGTGGTCCAGGCCTATCGGGACCTGGGACTCCGCGCGCTGATTGTGCTCGGCATGGGCGATCGCGCCTATCACGAAACGGTCGTTCTCGACCACGGCCTTGTCGACCGGGCGCTGATCGAGCGCCTCGAGCGCGAGAAGCCGCCCACGTGGGATGAGTGGGAGGCGTTTACGCGGCGCGCTATCGAGCGTTACCACCGTCCGGATGAGGGGATCTCGATCGCCCTCGGTCCTTCCGGCCCGCAGCGCTGCAGCGATCCCTTCCTCGAGGCCTGCGCTGGGCTCGCCGACGAGCTCGATCTGCAGATCCACATCCACGTGCTCGAGACGCGCATGCAGGCACTGTCAGGTCGGAAGATGTACGGCAAGACGCTGCCCGAGCACATGCAGGCGCTCGGCTTCCTCGGTCCCAGGGTGAATTTCGAGCACGGCATTTGGTTGACGCCGCGGGACATCGAGATCGTGCGCGATACGGGCACCACGATCGTGCACAACCCGATCTCGAACATGAAGCTCGGCAGCGGCATCTGTCCGGTGCCGGACCTCCTGGACCACGACGTCAACGTCGCGCTGGGCACCGACGGGATGTCCTCCAACGACGGCAACGACATGTTCGCCGCACTGAAGGTCGCCGGCCTGCTCCACAAGCTGTGGGACATCGACTACGAGCGCTGGCTGGGCGCGCGGGAGGCGTGGCGGATGGCGACGGCCGGCGGAGCCCGGGCAGCCGGCGACGGTGGCGGGCTGGGGCGCATCGAGGCCGGCCGGCGCGCCGACTTCGTGATGCTGGACCTCCACAGCGCAGTGTTCACGCCGCTGGCCGATCCGCTCCATCACGTGGTGTTCGGTTCGACCGCCAACGCGGTGCGCTCGGTTGTGATCGGCGGACGCTGGGTCGTGCAGGACGGGGAGGTGACCGGCGTCGATGAGCCGGCGATTCTCGCCGAAGTGCGCGAAACCGCTCCGGACGTCCTAGGCCGTCACGATGAGGCCTGGGCGATCGGCGAGCAGTTGCTCGCGGGGGTGCGCGCGGGCTGGCTCGAAGCCCTCGGCAGCGATGTCGGCGTCAATCGGTCGGTGCCGTTGCATTAGCACCGGTGAGCGGGACGCCGAGTCTGCCGCGAGCCGACGCCGGCCGCATCTCCGCCGACATCGAGGCGCTCCGCGCCCGGACGCTCCCCGATCGGCCCTTCACGCGCCGCGCGTTCACGCCGATCTACGCGGACGGCCGGCGCTGGCTCATCGGTGCGATGACGAGCGCCGGCCTGCGCACCCACGTGGACGCCGCCGGCAATCTGATCGGCAGATCGGGCACGTACGAGGAGTCGGTGGCGATCGGCTCCCACACCGACACCGTGCCCGACGGCGGCGCCTACGATGGGGTGGCCGGGGTCGCGGCCGGTCTCGAGGTGGCGAGGCTGGTACACGAGGCGGCGATCGAGCTACCGTTCACGCTCGAGGTCATCGACTTTCTCAGCGAGGAGCCGAGCGATTTCGGCATCTCCTGCATTGGGAGTCGCGCCCTCGTGGGGAGGCTCTCGAGCGAGCACCTCGCCCGCCGCGACAAGGCGGGGACGCGCCTCGCGGACGCGATCGAGGCGGTAGGCGGGCGTCCCTTGGCGATTGGTCCGCCGCAGCGCGAGCCCGGCCGGCTGTTGGCCTATCTCGAGCTGCACATCGAGCAGGGACTGCGGCTCGAGCGCGCCGGCACGCCGCTCGGGATCGTCACCGCCATCGTCGGAATCCGCCGCTACGAGGTGCGCCTGCGCGGCGTGGCCGCGCACTCCGGGACGACCCCGATGGACAATCGCCGCGATGCGCTTGCCGGCGCGGCGGAGTTGATCCTCTCGGTCGAGCGGCTGGCGCGCGAGCGCGCGCGTGAAGGCGTGTTCGTCGGCACCGTCGGACGCCTGCAGATCTTGCCGGGCGGTGCCAACGTCGTGCCCGGCGACGTGACGGCCACGGTCGAGCTGCGTGCGCTCACGGACCTCACCCTGGACGGGGCGGAGCACGAGCTGCGCGAGATCGCGCGCGAGCGTGCCGGCGAGCGGGCGCTCGAGCTTTCGTTCGAGGAGATCTCTCGCACCACGCCGGTGGAGCCTCGATCGCGATCTGCGCGGGCTCCTCGCGGAGGCCGCGCTGGGCGCGGGAATCGAGACACTCGAGCTCGCCAGCGGAGGCGGACACGACGCAGGCCACGTCGCCGCGCTCGCGCCGTCCGCGATGCTCTTCATCCCGTGCCGCGACGGCGTCTCCCACGCCCCCAGCGAGGCGGCCGAGCCGGAGCATGTCGCGCTTGGCGCGGATGTCCTGCTGCGCACCGTTCTCGAGCTCGCCGGGCGGCTGCGAAACGCGCACATCGGCCATCCCGATGTTTCGACTGATCGACTCCGATCACGGTGACTCGGCTCCTGATCGCCGGTTGCGAGCTGCTGGCGGGTGCCGGGCACTCGCCCGAGCGAGCCGACGTGCTGATCGACGGCGGGCTGATCGAGCGCATCGGCCCGGACCTGGACGCGCCGGACGGAACCCGCCGCCTCGACGCGGACGGCATGATCGCCGTCCCCGGGCTCATCAACGCCCACACTCACGGCCACAACAACCTGGCGCGCGGAATGGCGGGACGATGGACGCTCGAGGTGCTGATCTCGTTCGGACCGGCGATTCAGGCCAACCGGACGCCCGTGGATCATTACCTGTCTGCCGCTCTCGGCGCGATCGAGATGCTCCAGACGGGCGCCACCGCGGCGTACGACCTGTACATGGCTGTCCCCGCGGCGGACGTCGAGGTGCTCGAGCCGGTCGTCCAGGCGTACGAGGACGTGGGCCTGCGCGTGGTGCTGGCACCGTCGATCGCCGACGGCCCGTTTCATCGGATGATGCCGGGCCTGCTCGACGTCGTGCCCTCGCATGTGGCCGGTCGGCTCGAGCGCCTGTCGGCCATGCCGGCCAGGCGCTGCCTGGATCTGAGCGCGGCCGCGCTTCGCCGCTTCGACGGAGCGGCCGGCGGCCGGGTGCGGATGGCGCTCTCGCCGACCATCCCGGGCATGTGCAGCGACGAGCTGCTGCGAGGGCTCGCTGAGCTGGCCCGTGAGCACGGCGTCGGGTTGCACACCCACGTCTCGGAGTCGCGCACGCAGGTCGTGCAGGCAAGCCGGCGATGGGGCCGGCGGCTGGTCGGCCAGCTCGCGGAGCTCCGGGTGCTCTCGGGGACGTTCACGGCGGCCCACGGGGTGTGGCTGGACGGCGAGGAGATCGAGCTGCTCGCGCGCGCCGGGGCCAGCGTGGTGCACAACCCCGCCAGCAACCTGCGGCTCGGCAGCGGGATCGCGCCGGTGCGCCGGATGCTCGAGCGCGGGCTGAACGTGGCGCTCGGCAGCGACGGTTCGATCAGCTCTGATAACCAGGACATGTTCGAGGCGATGCGCCTGGCCGGGCTGGTCAGCCGCGCCGACACGGGCCTCGAGCCGTCCGCCTGGATCGACGCGGCCGACGCGTTCGAGCGCGCGACGCTGGCGGGCGCTCGCGCGCTGGGATGTGGCGAGGAGCTGGGCGCGCTCGAGCCGGGCCGGCGCGCCGACGTTGTGCTCCTTCGAGCGGATTCCGCCTTTCTGCGCCCCCGCACCGACCTGCTGAACGCGCTCGTGTTCGCTGAGACCGGCGCCTCAGTGGACACCGTGCTCGTTGACGGACGCATCGTGCTCGAACACGGGCGCGTGGTCGGAGTCGACGAGCCGGCGATCCGCAGCCGAGCTGCAGGAGAGCGTCGCGCGCCTCGCGCGTGAGAACCGGGAGCTGCTCCAGGCCGCCGGCGAGCTGGCCCCCTACGTCATCAGTCACTGCCGTGCGCTGTCGGACTCCTCCTCGCACTCGACGTTGACGTAGCCCGAGCGGAACGGGCGGACCTCGCCCGATTCGGGCTCGAAGCGGTGCCGCCACACGCACCCGGTGTCGTTGGTCAGAAGATGGAGAGAGACCGACGTGGACGGCGAGGTCGTGCGGACCCGGTGGATGTCGTCCCGCGGCGGGATGAGCACGTAGAAATCACCGGATTCGAGCACGCGGCTCTCCACCAGCTCGAGGTGTTCGCCGTCACGGGTGAACACCTCCTCGTCCTGGGTGCCGCGGTACAGCCCGACCAGCCCCCACGCGAGGTGGTCGTGGACGGGCGTCTGCGCCCCGGGCGGGACGACCAGCGAGAAGAGCGACAGCGACCGGTCGGCCGAGCGAAAGAGCAGCCACTGCCCGATGCCGCCGCCCATGCCGCTCTGCGGCGCATCCTGCTGGTAGGCCTCGGGGAGCCACGTGTCGTCGGCGAGCAGGCTCGCGAAATGCGGTCGGATCGCGTCGCACGCCGCCTGGGGCGAGTCCGCGGAGCCGATCGCCTCCCGGGCGGCGGCGACCAGGCCGCGCACGGCCTGGTTGTCGAGCACGTACTCGTCGGCGTCGAGCGGCGGGCCGGCTGACATCAGCTCGTGCATCGGCTAGTCCTCGACGATGCCGACCGCTCGCACCGGCGATCCGTACGCCACCTCGAGCCGCAGCGGGAAGCCGAAGAAGTCGAAGCGGCGTCCAGCCACCTCGGTCAGGTTGTTGAGGTTCTCGTAGTGCGTGATCCGGTGCTCGGCGCACGCGCGGTGGGTGCGGTAGTCGCCGTACTCGTACACGAGGTCCGGGCTGATCGTCTCGACGCCGAAGATCTTCACCTTGCGGTCGGCCATCCAGGCGACGGTCTCGGGCGCGACGCCGCTGAACCCGTCGAGGAACGCGGGCGTTCCCGCGGTCTGGTTGTAGTGATCGGTGCAGAACAGGAGGATGTCGCCGTCCTGAACCTCCGCCCCGCTCTTGCCGAGCGCGTCCTCGACCTCGTCGGGCGTGACCAGATGCCCCTTGCCGCCGTAGTCGCGCACGTCGATGCACACCGCCGTGCCGCAGAAGGTGTCGAGCGGCATCTCGGCGATCGCCGCGGCTCCCGGGGTGCGGTCGTAGTGGCCGAACGCGTCGACGTGCGTGGCGGCGTGATTGGAGGTGATGATGAGCTCGGCGTTGAACGACGGCTGGTCCTCGGCATAGTCGACGTGGATCAGCTCGCGCACGATCTGGGGCGGGTTGAAGAACGGATGGACCTGCGTGCTGCGGTTCAGGGGCTGGCTCAGATCGATCACGCGTCGTGGCACTTTCGCTCCTTGGGTCGGTTCACTCAGACCCTATACCGGAAGCCCCTGCTGCTGCACTCCTTCGTGTACGCTCGCATGCAATGCCGGGAGAGGGCGAGGCCTTGTCCATCGATCGCGAGCGCAGCCGGGCGCGCATCGACCACGACGTGCAGACGCTGGCCGGGCCCGAGTTCACCAGCTCGTCCGAGGCGATCCGGCGCTACGCCTACCGGCCGGAGTACCGCGCGATCCTCGATTACTTCACGCGCGCGTGGGAGGAGCTCGGGTTCACGGTGACCGAGGACCCCATCGGCAACCTTGTGGCGCGCAACCGGCCGCCGGGCCAGCCCGTGTTCGGGATCGGCTCCCACTGCGACTCCAACCGCAACGGCGGCAAGTGGGACGGGACGCTCGGCGTCGTGTGCGCGCTGGAGGTCTGCCGGGTCGCCGCCGACCTTGGCCTCGACCTGCCGTTGCAGGCGATCTCCTTTCTCGAGGAGGAGGGCTCCGGGTTCGGCCAGATGGTGCTCGGCAGCCGGATCGTCGCCGGGCGCGTCAGCGAGGAGGATCTCCGCGAGGGGCTCCGCGCCATCGACGACGGCCGTTCGTTCTGGGAGCACGCCGAGGAGGCGGGCTACGAGCCCGCTCGGTGGCGCGAGTGCGCCCACATCCTCGATGACCTGACGGGCTGGATCGAGCTCCACATCGAGCAGGCGCGGGTTCTGCAGGACACCGGTCGGCGCGTTGGCGTGGTGAAGGCGATCGCCGGCTACGTCCACGGGGACATCACGATCGACGGGCGCGCCGATCATGCGGGCGCCACGCCGATGGACATGCGATGCGACAGCGCGGTCCTCGCCGCGGAGACGATCGTCGAGCTCGAGCGGCTGGCGCGCGCGGCGGGGTCGCACACGGTGGGGACCGTGGGGGAGATCGAGGTCGCGCCGGGGCTGATCAACGCGATCCCGGGACGGACGCGCATCTCGCTCGACGTCCGAGGTCCGGACGACGACGCCGTGCACGGCGTGGTGCGCGACATCGGAGATTTCGCCCAGCGCGCCGCCGCCCAGCGCGGGATGTCAGCGTCCTACCGCCAGCGCCAGACCGTGCCGGCGACCCCGATGGACTCCAAGCTGGTGGCGGCGCTCGAGGGGGCGGCCGAGGCATCCGGCGAGCCGTTCACCACGATGATCTCCGGCGCCGCCCACGACACGATGTGCGTGGCCGACCGGGTGCCGGCCGCGATGGTGTTCGTGCCCTGCCGCGACGGCCTCAGCCACACGCCGGAGGAGGACGCCGACCCGGCGGACGCGGCGCTTGGGGTAGAGGTCATCCTGGGGGCGATCAGCGCGTTGGTCGGTTAGCGCGGCTGCGTTCCCCCGCGGGCGTGATAATCAGCCGATGGGGCAGCAAAGCCCTTCCGACTCGGGCTCGCCGCAGGTAGTCGTGGTGGAGGTGACCGTGCGGTCGCCCGGGTCTTCTGGGGGTGGCGGTGGCGTGACGCGCCGGCGTGTCATGCTCGCGATCGGTGCCGTCGCTGCGCTGGCGGTGATCGCCGCCGCATGGCTGAGCGGGGGGAGTGTCCAGCACCGCGATCCCGTGGCTGCCCCTGGCCCGGCCGGGGTCGCAGCGGCCTACGGCTACCCACTGGGCTGTCTGAGCGTCAGGATCCTCGCCACCGATCGCACCTATGCCCGGGCCGACCTCAGCCACACGGCCGGCTGCGGGCGCAACACCGGATACGCGCCGGCGATCTTCCACTACGCCGCGGGTCGGTGGCGGCTGGTGCCCGACGCGATCGGCTACATGTGCTTCGCGGGCGCGGTGCCGGACGCGGTGGAGCAAGGGCTCGAGCTGTGCGTGGGGACGATCGGCCGGGGCTGCGCCCGGATTGGAACACCGGGGCAAGGTCGCCCCGCTGCGCCGCTCGGTTGGCCATGCGCAAGGCTGCCGAAAATCGCCGGGGTCGTGTGACGCTGCCGCCCCTCCCGACGCGCCACCGCGGAGACCCGCCACCGCGCCACCGCGCAGACGCGAGGGGTGCATGCATAGCGCGACAATTGACGCGCCTACCGACGGCCTTGACGCGGTATGCACGCTATGCGTGCATTACTCGTCACAGTCGACCGCCGGCGCCTCGATTGACGTGCTGTGCACGGTCGCCCCAGGGCGTCGGTACGTAACGTCAGCTCGCCGTCGCCCCGCCGCGCCGCTCGGTTGGCCGTGCGCCTGGCTGCCGAAGAGCGCCGGGGTGGTCTACATCTGACCCCGCTTGCCCTGGAGCGGTGTGGGCGGGCCGCCGGTCGTGCTCAGGTCCCGCACGACCTGAACGATGCGCGGGATCACGGCGTCGGCGATGGCTTGCCCAGTCTCCAGCCTGGCGCGGGTGGCGTCGCCGATCACGCCCGATTCGGATATCTCGCCGAGCATGTCCATCGGCACCACCACGCCCGGGCCGCGGTGGGTCAGCGCGTACTTGCCCAGCGATGTCCACGGAAACCCGGCGTCCTTGACCGCGGCGCCGCGGTCGTAGGCGTCGCGCGCGGCATGCTGCATCATCACCCGCTGCCCGAGAGCCATGGCGAGGGAGGTCTCGGCCTCCTCGGCATGGATCGCGGGTCCCTCGATGTTCCCCACCACGTCGGCACCAAGCTCCCACCACTGGAGCAGGAACACCCGCCGGCGAGTCACCTCGTAGTAGCGGTTGACGGCCACCGTGAGGGCGGCGACGTTGCCGCCGTGGCCGTTGACGGCGATCACGTTGTCGAGCCCGTGGTGGTGCAGCGACTCGCACACCTCCTCGAACACGTGGAGGAACGTGTCGGTCCTCAGACGCAGCGAACCGGGGAACTGCATGTGGTACCAGGACAGCGTCACGTTCAGAGTGGGCGCGATGAGGACTTCGAGGCCGTCGGCGGCGGCGGCCTGCCCGCGCGATCGCACAGTCCGCGCGCGATCACGCAGTCGGTGTCGAGCGGCATGTGCCGGCCGTGCTGCTCGGTCGTGCCGATCGGCAGGAGCACCGCGTCGATCCCCGCCTGCATCCGCTCCTCGACCTCCGCCCACGTGAGCTTCTCCATGAACCGCTCGACACGGTCGTGTCTGGACTCTCGCTGCTCATGGATCGAACCCCCTGGTCGTCGTGGAAGACGGGCATCCTCGCACAGGCTCGGAGGCGCTTATCTAACGAAGGGGGCGGCGCGGGATCGACTTTGGTGAGTTGTGCACCGTTTCCCGCAGCGCCTGCTATCCGAGCTCCGGCCGGCGCGCCTGCACGTCCGCGGTCGCGTCGTACAGCGCCTGCGCCGCTGACAGAACCCGCCACTCGCTCCAGGCCGGCCCGGTGAGCTGGACCGCGGTCGGAACGCCCAGGGCGTCGAAGCCGGCCCTCACCGTACAGGCCGGCAGGCCGATCAGGTCCTGGGGCACCGTATAGCTCATGACGAGTTGGCGGAAATCGATCTCCTCGCCCAGGTGCATGACGCGCTCCTGACCGATCGGCGCCGGCGGTCCGGCCGTGACCGGGGTCAGGAGCAGGTCGACCTCGTCGAACACCCGGTGCAGTCCGGCGCGCAGGCGCTCGCGCCAGGCGATCCCCTCCAGGTAATCCGACAGCGAAGTGTTCGTCGCCATCTCGAGCCGGCCGAGCACATCCGCCCCGTACTCGGCCCGGCGCGCCGGCCACAGACCGGCCTCCACGTGCGTGCGTAGCGCCTCGCAGCGCTGCACGGCGCCGAACGCCTCATACGCGCCGGCCGCCTCAGGCAGCGCCACCTCGACGAGGTCCGCGCCGGTACTCGCCGCCGCATCGCACATATACCGGTACGCGGTCTCGATCTCTGGCGCCAGCGCCACCAGGTGGAGATCCGGGCACAGGCCGACCCGCGCTCCGCGCAGGCCGCCGCCAAGCTCGGGCGGACCCTCGTCCACGAGCACGCCGAACAGGAGCGCGGCGTCGGCCGGAGTGCGGGCCATCGGACCGGGATGGTCGAGCGTGCGCGCCAGCGGGAAGATGCCGTCGAGGCTGACGCGGCCGTAGGTCGGCTTCAGCCCCACGGTTCCACAGAAGCTTGACGGCACGCGGATCGAGCCGCCGGTGTCGCTGCCGAGCGCCAGCGGCACGAGGCCGGCCGCCAGCGCGACGGCCGAGCCGCCGCTCGACCCTCCGGAGATCCGGTCGGGCGCCCAGGGGTTGCGGCTCGTACCCATCAACTCGTTGACCGAGGTGATGCCCCAGGCGAACTCGTGCGTCTGGGTCTTGCCGATCAGGATCGCGCCGGCCGCGCGGACGCGGCGAACCGCCTCGGCGTCCTGCTCGGGCACGTGACCGGAGAACATCGGCGAGCCGTACGTGGTCCGGACCCCGGCCGTGTCGAACAGGTCCTTGACGCCGATCGGCACCCCGGCGAGCGTCCCGACGCGATCGCGCCGCCGGTAGGCGTCCTCAGCCGCGGCCGCCTCCTCCCGCGCCCGCTCGAGGCACAGCGTGGTGAACGCCCCCAGCGCTGGATCCAGGTCCTCGATCCGCTCGGCGAGCGCGGCCACCACCTCGACGGGTGAGAGCGTTCGCGCCGCGTAGGCGTCGAGCAACCGGGCGGCGCTCAGGCCGGGGATCTCCTCCATCAACTTGATTATGTCTGGGCGGTTGGGAAAGGATTGCCGCATGTGGCGCGACCGGTACCGCTGCGCGGCGACGATCTCGGTGGACTTCGACGCCGAGACGCTGTGGACCGGGACGTTCAAGCTGGCCACGCCGAGCCCGATGTCGCGGGGCGACTACGACGTGCGCGCCGCGCTCCCCCGGATCCATGAACTGTTCGACCGCCACGATATCCCGGCGACATTCATGGTGCCGGCGCAGGTCGTCGACGAGCACCCCGATGCCTGCGCCGAGATCGCGGCGCGCGGCCGGCATGAGGTCGGCTACCACGGCTATCACCACGAGAGCGTGCTCGACCTGCCGATTGAGAGGAGCGAGAGCTGATGACGCGCGGCATCGCGCGGCTCGAGGACGCGTTCGGCGCCACGCCGCGGGGCAACCGCTCGCCTCCGTTCGCGCTCGGACCGAACACGGCCGAACTGCTCGAGGAGTTCGGGTTTGCCTACGACTCGAGCCTGTTTGGTCACGACGAGCCCTATCGTCCGCGCGTCCCGGTCACCGACGGCCCGCTGCGGGATTTCGTCGAGCTGCCGGTCAGCTGGGAGCTGGACGACGCTCCGTACTTCCTGTTCAGCTTCTTCCCCTACATGTCCGGCCTGTCCACGCCGAGCCAGGTGCTCGAGATCTGGAAGGCCGAGTTCGACGGCTCCTACCGGGTGGGCGGCTGCTTCCTGCTCGTGGTGCACCCGTTCTGCATCGGTCGCCATCCCCGGATGGCGATGCTCGACGAACTGATCACGTACATCAAAGGCTTTGGCGACGTGTGGTTCGCGACGCACCTAGACGTGGCGGGGGAATACAGGCGCAACCAGGTCGCGCAGGGAACGTGGGACGCGGGGGTCGGAACCCCGCTCAGTCGGTGAACCCGTAGACGTCCCGCGCCGACTCCGCGCTCACGTAGCCCTCGCTGAGATCACGCGCCACGGCATCCCGGTCGCGCTCGCGCGGCTCGCCGTACCCGCCGCCGCAGGGAGAGATCAGGCACAGCCGGTCGCCCGCGGCCGCCCGGCGGTAGGGGAACTTCGACGGCAGCTCGCGCTCGTCCGGGGTTCCACGGTTGAGCCACACGGCTCCGGGTGCGCCCGGACCGCCGCCGAACAACCCGGGCGGCGCCCACACCGACCCGTCTCCCTCGAGCGAGTAGCCGGCTGCGTCGAGGAACTCGACCTCGCGCACCGAGCCGAGGCCGCCGCGCCAGCGGCCCGCGCCGCCCCCGTCCTCGAGTAGCTCGTACTGCGTGACGCGGAGCGGCAGGTGGGACTCGACGTCCTCGATCGGGTTGTTGCGGGTGTTCGCGTAGAGGGTGTCGACGGCGTCCAGGCCGTCCTTGCCGCGGCGCCCGCCGTAGCTCGCCTCGTGGATGTCCATGTGGACCCAGTGGTCGCCGTCCCGCAACCCCGAGTAGGCGATGACCTTCAAGTTGCCCACCCCGGCGCTGACCCGCTCCGGCACGATCGGCGCCAGCGCCCGCATCAGGGTGTCGGCGACGACGTTGCCCCCGCAGAACCGCGCGATCGTCGGCGCCGGGAAACGAGGGTTGGCCAGGCAGCCCTCGGGCGCGGTGATCGAGATGGCGCGGAACAACCCCGAGTTGGTCGGCACCGGGTCGTGGGTCGCCGAGTCGAGCAGGATCGAGCGCAGGGTCATCCACACGGCGATGTCGACCGTGCCCTCGAACGGCATGTTGATCGGCTTGTCGATCTGGGGCGAGGTGCCGGTGAGGTCGACCGTCACCTCCGAGCCATCGATCGTGACCGCAACGGCGATCAGCAGGTTCTTGTGGCCGGGGTCCGGATCGTCGACGAAACCGTCGAGATGGCCCTCGGCCTCATACTGACCGTCCGGAAGTCGCTCGATCTCCCGGCGCAGCATCCGGTCCGAGTAGTCCATCAGGTCCTCGCTGGCGTCGCGCACGGTCTGCAGGCCGTAGCGCTCGATCAGCTCGAGGAAGCGCGCCGCTCCCGCCTTGGCGGCGGCCACCTGCGCGCCCATGTCGCCCACGACCATCTGCGCGGCGCGGACGTTGTCGCGGATCAGCTGCCAGACCCACTCGTTGCGCCGTCCCTCCTCCTCGACCTTGATCGCCGCGAACTGGAGCCCTTCGGCGTACGCGTCGGTGGCGTCGACGATCCCGCAGGTGCCGGGGGTGAGCGCGCCGAGGTCGAGATGATGCGCGGTGGTGGCCGAGAACCCGACCAGCTCGCCGCCGACGAAGATCGGCACGCAGAAGGCCACGTCCGGCTGGTGCGAGGCCCCGTAGTAGGAATGGTTGTGGATCACGACGTCGCCCGGCGTCCATTCGACGCCCAGCTCGGCGAAGCGGCGATTGATGCCGCGGATGTAGCCCGGGATGGGTCCCGACTGAACGGCGTCGACTGCGCCGACTCGCACAATTGGCGGGCTTCCGAATCGCAGATCACGCAGCCGAAGTCCTCGGACTCGCGGATGATCGAGGAGAACGACATGCGCGCGAGCTTGTGGCCCATCTCGACCGCGATCGAATCGAGGGCGCCCGCGATAACGGCGGCCGTCACCGGGTCGACCCGCGTTCGCACCTGCCCATCAGCTCAGTCTCCTCTCCTCAGAATCAGGTTTCCCGACTCTTCTGCCTGAACGCTCCAGCGCGGCGGCACGAGCGTTGTGGTGTCGGGATGGAAGACGATCGCGGGGCCGGGGAGCGACTCGCCGACCGGCAACAACTCACGGTCGTAGAAGCGGGTCGAAACCGACTACGAGCTCCCCATTCACGCGGAAGGTGCTCTCCTGCTCGCCCACAAGGGCGCGCTCCGGATCGCCGGACCGCGAGCGCAGACCGGCGAGCGCGGGCCGCGGGCCGACCGCGCTGACCCGCGAGTTGACGATCTCGATCGGGTCCCCGAACGAGTGGCCGTACTCGCGCTCGTGCAGCGCGTGGAAGCGAATCAGATCGGTTTCGGAGAACCGGCCGTTCTCCAGCACGAGGCGAAGCTCGTAGCCCTGGCCGGCGTAGCGGCAGTCGAGCATGCGGACCACCTCGATGTCCTCGTCGGCGACGCCGTCGCGCCTCGAGCCAGCCGCGCAGGTCGGCCTCGAGCTCCTCGAGCCCGCCGTTCAGCCTGTCCTCGTCGACCGCGCCCTGGACCATGAACACCGTCCGCATCTGGTCGTACTTGAGGTCGCTGGTCAACAGGCCGCTGGCCGAGGTGATCCCGGGATGGGGTGGGACGATGACCTCCGGGATGTCGAGCGACTCCGCCACCTCGGCCGCGTGTAGGGGCCCGGCGCCGCCGAAGGCGACCAGCGCGAACTCGCGTGGGTCGTGGCCCTTCTCGACCGTCCGGGAGCGGATCGCGCGGGCCATGTTGGCGTTGGCGATCGTGATCGTCCCCTCCGCGGCCTCCGCGAGATCGAGGCCAAGCTGCGGCGAGGCAAACGAGAGACCGCCGCCCGCGCGGCCTCCACGTCCAAGCGCATCTGGCCCCCAAGGAACCGATCGGGATCGATCCGCCCGAGCACCACGTGGGCATCCGTCACCGTGGGGTCAACACCACCGAGCCCGTAGCAGGCCGGCCCGGGCATGGCGCCGGCGCTGCGCGGCCCGACGCGGAACGCACCGGCCGGGTCGACGAACGCGATCGATCCACCTCCGGCTCCGATCGTGTGCACGTCCAGCATCGGCACCAGGAGCGGGTAACCGCCGACCCAGGTGTCGCGCGCCGAAGCCTCGCCGACGCCCAGCTCGGTGACGATCCCAATGTCGGCCGAGGTTCCGCCCATGTCGAAGGTGATCAGCCGCCGTCGTCCGGTCAGCTCGCCCGCCCATTGCCCGCCGAGGATGCCGGCCGCCGGCCCGGACAACAGCAGCGTGACCGGCCGCTCGGCCGCGCTCCGCACGCTGGCCAGGCCGCCGCTCGACATCATCACGTGGAGATCGCCGCGGACCCCGGCGCGACCAAGCGACGACTCGAGCCGCTCCAGGTAGAGCCCGGTCTTCGGCCCCACGAAGGCGCTCATGCACGCGGTCGTGAAGCGCTCGAACTCGCGGAACTGGGGGACGATGTCGGCACTGGTGGTGATGAACGCATCCGGCATCTCCTCCTGACGATCGCCGCCGCGCGCCGCTCGTGCTCCGGGTTAAGGTATGAGTGCAGGAAGCACACCGCGACGGCCTCGACGCCCTCCGCGCCGAGCTCGCGGGCGGCAGCCCGGACCTCCTCCTCGTCGAGCGTGGTCAGCACCTCCCCGGCCGGCGGCACGATCCGCTCGCTCACCACCTTGCGGTGGCGGCGCAGCACGAACGGGAAAGCCTGCCACGGGATGTCCTGCATCACCGAGTAGTGCAGGGGTCGCTGGTGGCGGCCGATGTGGACGATGTCGCGGAACCCCCGGGTGGTGATCATCCCCACGCGGGCGCCCGAATGCTCGAGCACCGCGTTGGTGGCCACGGTCGTGGCATGGAAGACCGCATCGAGCTCAGCCGGACCCAGTCCGGCGCGCTCGCACAACTCGGCGAGTCCGCTGACCATGGCGCGATCCGGCTCGCCGGGGGTGGACGGCACCTTGTGGACGTGCACCGCCCCCGACTCGCTGTCGTGCAGCATCAGGTCGGTGAACGTGCCACCGATGTCGACTCCGACGGTCTTCACGGCACGCGGACCGCGGCTACTTCAAAGGATTGGTCCCGGCCATCCAGATGATCACGCGGCCGAACTTCCCGTCCGGGCGCACGTCGAAGAAGTTGCAGTTGTGCATGTCGTTGCGCGTTCCGTCGACGAGTTCGCCGATGTAGCTCTGCTCGGTCGCGACCTTCATCGTCGCCTCCTCGATCACGATGTTCTTGATCTCGTGGAAGATGGAGTTGGAGTTGCCGACGAAGTCGGCGAACATCCGCCGGATCTCCGAGGCCCCCTCGAACGTGACGTGGTCGGTCTGCACGGTCAGCGTGGCATCCTCGGCGAAGTGCGCCACGATCGCGTCCACGTCCTGCGCGTCGACGGCCTTGAAGTAACTGGCGGGCAGCGCCGCGAGCTGATCGCGGGTGAGGGCGGGGGCTTCGGTGGCCATGGGATTAGAACCTCCTGGGTTGTTCGGTGGTTGGCGACTCAGTGGGTCATGGAGACGGTGCGGAACGCGCGCAGGACATCCGTCTCGCCGGTCAGTTCCTTGGGCTCCGGCCGCTTGAACGCGGCCACCCGGCTGGTGGCCAGCCCGTATCCGCCCAGCGCCTCGAGCAGCTTCACGGCCGCCGCGACGCCGTCGATCACCGGAACGCCCAGCGTCTCCTGTACGCGCCGGTCGAGCGGGCCCATCCCGGCGCACCCCAGGCAGATCGCCTCGGCGCCGTCCTCGGCGATGGCGCGCGTCGCCTCGGCAGCGATCTCGCGCTCGGCCGCGTCTGGGTCGCGCTCGATATCCAGCACCGCGAGCGAGGTGGCGCGGACCGACGCGCAGCGTCCGGACAGCCGGTAGCGCGCCACCACATCCTCGATCAGCGGTCTGACCCGAGGCAGCACAGTCACCACCGAGAAGCGGTGGGCGACCATGCAGGCCATCAGCATCGAGGCCTCGGCGATGCCCACCACCGGCACCGGCGAGAGCTCGCGGGCCGCGTACAGCCCGGGATCCCCATAACAGGCGATGATGACGCCGTCGTATTCGCCGGCGCGCTCGGCCACCGCCTCGAGCGTCGCGACCGCGGCGAGCTCGTCCTCGAGGTGGCCCTCGATCGAAGCCGGGCCCCAGCGCGGCGAGATCGCCTCGATCTCGGTGTCGGACGAGGCGTAGCGGCGAGCTTGACCCTCGATATCCCGCGTCATCGCCTCGGTGGTGTTCGGGTTGACGACGAGGATCTTCATGCCGCGCCGCTCGGCGTCCCGACGGGTGGGTGCGTACCCAAGTTCATCAGCTCGCCGGCCTCGGTCAGCACCTCGCCGAGCGCGTCGACCATCTCGTCGAGCTGCTCGGCGGTGGAGATGAGCGGCGGGGCGACCTGCACGACCGCGTCTCCGCGATCGTCGGGCCGGGCGATCATGCCCGCCTTCATCAGCCGCCCGAACATGAATCCGCGCAACAGTCGCTCTCGTTCCTCGGCGTCGAAGCGCCTGCCGTCCTCACCGACCAGCTCCACCGCCCAGAAGAAGCCGGCCCCGCGGACGTCGCCGGCGATCGGCAACGACAGCAGCTCGCTCAGCCGATCGCGCAAGTGTCCCTCGAGCGAGCGCACGTTTTCGAACACGCGGTCGCGCTCGAAGATCTCCAGGTTCTTGAGCGAGATGGCCGCACACAGCGGATGGCCCGCGAACGTGATTCCGTGCAGCAGGGAGCGCTTGGGGTCGTCGTAGAGCGGGGCCACGACGCGGTCGTGCGCGAACACCGCCCCCATCGGCGCGTAGGCGGAGGTGATGCCCTTCGCCGTCGTGATCAGGTCCGGCGCCGCGCCGACGCGCGTCGAGCCGAACCACTCGCCCAGGCGCCCGAACGCGGTGATCACCTCGTCGGCCACGACCAGGAAGCCGTAGCGGTCGGCCAGCTCGCGGAGCCCCGCCCAGTAGCCGGCAGGAGGGACGAAGCACCCGCCGGCGTTCTGCACCGGCTCGGCGATGAACATCGCGATGGTGTCCGGCCCTTCCTCGACCACCACCGCTTCGATCTCCTCGAGGAGCAGGCGGGAGAACGCCGCGTCGTCGTGCACGGCGTCGCCGAAGCGCTCGTCTTCGGCCAGCCGGAAGCGGTTGGTCGGGTTGACGTGGCGCACGTGGATGGCCGGGGGAGCGAACGGCGCCTTGTAACCATCTACGCCGGTCAGCGCCAGCGCGCCCAGGCTCGCGCCGTGATAGGCGACGCGCCGGGCGATCGCCTTCGTGCGTCGCTCGCCACCGGTCGCGTTGTGGTAGAGGCGGGCCAGCTTGTAGGCCGACTCGACCGACTCGGCTCCTCCACCCGTGAAGAACACGTGCCCGAGGCCGGGCGGCGCGAGTTCGGCCAGGCGCTCGGACAGCTCGACGGCGGCCGGGTGGCTCATGCTCCAGATGGTGGAGAACGGCAGCTTGGCCATCTGAGCGGCTGCCGCCGCGGCCAGCTCCTCGCCGTACGAGTAGCCGAGCTGCGAGCAGAACAGCGCCGACAGGGCGTCGAAGTACCGGTTGCCGTGGGTGTCGAAGACATAGGGTCCCTCGCCGCGCTCCAGCACGAGGACCGGCTGGCGGTCGGGCCCGAACGCGCCGTTGCGGGTGAAGTGCATGAGGAGGTGCTTGTGGGCGACTTCCTCAAGCTCCATGAGTGCATTCATCGTTGTGCTCGCTTCGCTCGGGATGGACGGTGAGTCAAGTTCACGTGGCGGTGGGGAAGGCCAGGTCGATCTTCGTCTCGGCATCCTGCGGCCAGCGCGAGCTCACGACCTTCCCGCGCGGGTAGACGAGCGTCACGAGTCGCGCCATCTCGTCGCGCCGCTCGTGCAGGAGCTCGCGAAAGGCGAACATGATCCGGGTGCGCTCCGACAAGGACGCCGTCTCCCAGGCCGGCGCCGCCGCGACAGCTGCCTGCACCGCGGCATCGACCTCCTCGGCGTCGGCACACGGGACGCGCGTCACGACCTCGCCGGTGGCCGGGTTAGTCACCTCCGCGTCGCGCCCGGAGCGCGAGGTCTCTTCCCGCCCCTGGATCCAATGCTTGAGCATCGTCTGCGTGGTTGCCATCAGCCGCTCCCTCTCCTCGAACGAGTTCTTGTTATACGGCACGGACGGCTCGTGCGGACGGTTTTCGAATGAGCGCCCGCCGCTTCTGTACGCGGTGGCCAGCGCGACGCTTCACGTGACGACACTCCGGAATCGGTCAGGGCGAAAGCGCGTCAGCTCGCTGCGGTCGGTGCCGTCGAGGAGCTCGGTGCCGACAAGCTCGGCCAGCGCCGGCGCGAGCGTGACGCCGCTGTGGGTGGCCACAACGTAGAGCCCGTCGCGCGCCCAGCCGATTACCGGCAGCCGGTCGGCGGGGATTGCGCGCACACAGACCCACGCGTCATCGATGCGCGCGGCGTCGGTGCCGCGGACTCGCCGGCGAAGCATCTCGAGAAGCGTCGCGGCCGGCGCGGTGGGCGCGACGGTCTCGCTGGTCAGCAGCAATCGACCGCCGGGCTCGGGACGGATGAGCAGGCCGTCGGCGACGACCACGCCGCCGATCCGCGAGCGCGCCTCGGTGGTACGTGCGACGAGGCCGGCCACTCCCGGCTGGTCGGGGCCGAGCATCGGTACGGCGGCGCCCAGCACCGACCCGGTCCAGCGGCCGAGGCAGCTCACCGCGACGTCGCCGAATTCGTAAGCCCGGGCGTCGGTGCCGGAGAGCAGACGCAGTCCGGCGGCGCGTCCGCGGTCGAGCAGGGCGGCGATGACCGGTCCGGTCTGCACCCACCCCTCTCCGGGGAAGCGGTACACGGTCTCCACGCCCGGGGGCACGATGAGATCGGGCTCGTGCCGGAGCGCGGTCTGTGGATCCAGGCGATCGACAGTCTGACCAAGTTCCAGGAGACGGTCGACATGCGCCTCGAGCTCCTCGGTCGCGGGGGCCCACATGATCGTTCCGGGCAGCGAGAGCCACGGTGGTCGTCCCAGCTCCTCGGTCTGCCGGCGCCATGCCCTGACCCCGAGCAGGCGGAAGCTCGAGGTAGTCGGCGATCCCCGGGGCACTCGCGTCGATCCACGCGAAGCTCCCGGCCGTGGTGCCGTCGCCCGGCTCACCGGCCTCGATCAGCGTCACCTCCGCGCCGCGCCCGGCTAGCTCGGCCGCCACGTGGACACCGACGATCCCGGCTCCGAGTACGACGATCCGCACCGGCTACGCGAGCGTGTCGATCGTGAGTTCGAGCGCGCCGTCCACCGGGGCCAGGATCGGCACCTCGACGCCGGCCTCCCGGTACTCCTCGAGGCGGCGCCGGCAATCCTCGACGCTGCCCGATGCCGTCAGGAGCTCGACCACGTCGTCGCCGACGTAGGGTGCCGCCGCATCCACTCCGCCGTCGGCGAACGCCTCGCTGAGCGTGCGGACGAACCCGGCCTCGAGCCCCGTCTCCCGCGCGACGTTGGGAAACAGCGAGAGGTACACGGCGATGAACCGGCGGGCGGCGTCGCGTCCGCGCCCGGCGTCCGCATGCGGCGAGACCACGATGCACATGGCCACCTCGACCGCCGCCGCATCCCGCCCGGCCTGCTGCGCAGCCGCCGCCAGGCGCTCCCGGCGCTCCCGTACATAGGAGACAGGCAGGCACACATTGAGCAGGACCCCGTTCGCGACCTCGCCCGCGAACTCGACCGCCCTCGGTCCCGTCGCGGCGAGGTAAAGGGGGATGCGGGAGCGCGGGCCAACGCCGCCGTCACGCGCGAGCACGTCCTCGATCCTCGCCCCGTCCAGCTCGACGCACGTTCCGCGATAGCTGACGGCCTCGCCGGCGAGAAGCCGGGGGATCACCTCGCAGTACTCCCGCAGACGCGTCAGCGGCCGGTCGAACGCGACGCCCTGCGGCGCCAGCACAAGCGGTGAGCCGGCGCCGAGGCCCATCACGATCCGTCCCGGGGCCAACTCGTCGAGCGTTGCGAAGGTAAGCGCGAGCAGCACCGGACCGCGCGTGTACACGTTGACGATGCCCGTGCCGATCCGCATCCGTTCGGTACCGAGTGCGATCGCCGCCACCGGCGTGATCGCGTCCCGGGTTAGGCGCGTCTCGGCCACCCACGCCGACTCGAACCCGGCCGCCTCGGCGCGGCGGGCCAACGAGACCATCTCGGGCACGGCGGGGGCGCCGAGGAACAGCAGTCCCGTCCGTCCGCTCATCAACCTGCCGTCATTGCGCGGCGCCGGCTCGGATCGTGATCGAAGTCGCTTCGGGGGTGGTCGCGAACAGATCCCGGCGGAAGGCGTGCCCGTCGCTCCAGTCGCCGCGCGGTAACACCCGGCGGAGCAGCGAGAACTGCTGCTCGGCTCCGTCGAACGGGAACGGGCTCATCGTGACGACCCCCGCGCTCGCGGGCTCGAACCGGTAGCCCATTACCTCGCTCGCCGGTGGTGAGACCGTGTCGTTCATGCAGAACAGCAGCGACATCCGGTCGTAGACCTGGAGCAGCCCGTAGTCGTCCATGCGCTCCTGCGTCGTGACCCCCAGTTCGCGCTCGCGGGCTTCGAAGGTGCTCTCCTGCTCGGCCACGAAGGCATCCACCTGCTCGCGCACGTCCCCGGCGAAGGTCAGCCTGAGCTCTGGCTGGAGACCGTAGCGGCCACGGTAAATGCCGGCTCCATGCATCGAGACGAGCAGCCCGGCATAGGAATCCTGCTCGGCGATGGCGGCGATGCCGGCGCGGTAGAAGGCCAGGTGCGCCGGCACGCCGACGTCGAGGAAGTTCAGCGGCTTGCCCGACCCAAGGTCGCACATCGGCGCCTGCTCCCACACGGCCCACCCGTCGTCGTGACGTTCGGCGGCGACCTGAAGCGAGCCCGATCGCTCCGTCCGCGATGACCATCGCCGGGCAAACTCGCCAGACAGGTCCGCGTGGTCGGTCTGCATCACGATCTGCCAACTGTCCCCCTTCTCGCAAACGATCATCCGTCCTCCAAGTCCTCGCCGGGTCGGCGGCAGACTATGGGTTGGGATGGGCGGGGAGCAATGCTGTCCGCATCCGGCCAGTCTGAGTATGGTTGGGCGACGCCACTGAGAGGAGAGACCATGAGCGTGCTGATCAAAGATGGCCACATCGTCACCGCCGTCGACGACTACGTGGGCGACATCCTCATCGAGGGGGAGACGATCGCGGCGATCGGCGCCTCACTCGACGTCAGCGCCGATCGCGTGATCGACGCCGGTGGCAAGTACGTGATCCCGGGCGCGATCGATCCCCACACGCACATGGAGATGCCGTTCGGCGGGACCGTGACGTGCGACGACTTCACCTCCGGCACGACTTCGGCCGCCTTCGGCGGGACGACGATGCACATCGACTTCTGCCTGCAGTCGCCCGGCCAGTCGATTCCCGACGCGCTCGCCACCTGGCACGAGAAGATCGAGCGCTGCCCGCCGGTGGTCGACGTGTCCTTCCACATGGCGATCACCGACCTGCACGACGGCGGACGCCTCGAGGACGTGGCGAAGGTGCCCGACCAGGGCGTGACCAGCTACAAGCTGTTCATGGCCTACAAGGGCGCGATCATGGTCGACGACGAGACGCTGTTCCGCACGATGCAAGTGGCGGCCAAGACCGGCGCGCTGGTCATGGTCCACGCCGAGAACGGCGACGCGATCGACGTGCTGGTCAAGCAGGCGCTGGCCGAGGGGAAGACCGAGCCGCGCTGGCACGCCGCCACCCGGCCTCCCATCACCGAGGGCGAGGCCACCGGCCGGGCGATCAAGCTCGCCCACCTCGCGGGCTGCCCGATCTACGTCGTCCACGTCTCCTGCGAAGAGGCGATCGAGCCCGTGGCGGCCGCCCGGGCGGCCGGCTGGCGCGCCTGGGGGGAGACGTGCACGCAGTATCTGTTCATCGACGAGAAGCGGCTCGAGGAGCCGGACTTCGCCGGCGCCAAGTACGTCTACACGCCACCGCCCCGCCCCGTGCACAACCAGGAGAAGCTGTGGAAGGCGCTGCAGACCGGGGTCCTGTCGGTCGTCTCCACCGACCACTGCCCGTTCCGCTGGAGCGATCAGAAGACGCTCGGGCGCGATGACTTCTCGAAGATCCCCAACGGCGGGCCCGGCATCGAGAACCGGCTCCACATGCTGCACCACTTCGGCGTGCGCGAGGGTCGGCTGACCATGAACAAGTTGGTCGACCTGTGCTGCACGCAGCCGGCGCGTCTGTTCGGGCTGTTTCCGCGCAAGGGCACGATCGCGGTGGGCAGTGACGCGGACATCGTCGTGTGGGACAGCGAGAAGCCGCTGACCCTGTCGGCGTCCACCCACCACTCGAATGTCGACTACAACCTGTTCGAGGGCACCGACGTCATCGGCGCACCCGAGCTGGTGATGGTGCGCGGCCAGGTGATCGTCGAGAACGACGAGCTGGTGGCCTCTCCGGGCGCCGGGCAGTTCATCGCGCGGGCGCGCTTCGGCGAGGCGCTGCGGCCGGCGTCGAAGGCTGGGCTCACCACCTGATCCGGCCCCGCCCGAAGGTTCGGCAGAGCGCGTGGGACGGACCCCGGTGCCTGCGCCCGATGGACAGAGGTGTCCTCATGATCGTTCGCCGAATGGCCGTAGCGACGCCGCGGTCTGCGGCCGCATCCTCCAGGTGATTAGGGTTGCGTTGAAGACCGGGAGGCTGCCTTGACGACCGTAGAGCGCATGAGGTATACAAAGGCATACAGACACATCGGAGTCGTGTGCCATGCCCGGACGTGCGCAGCGATCGGGCTTGGGGGGAGAGTATTGCCGGCCGTGGTGCACGGGCACGAGCGTTCCGCGTTCGTTGAGGAGAGGAGCAGCGGATGAGAATCAGGGTCGTAGACGAACCGCCCCCAGACGAAGCCGACAGCGGCTCTGGGATCACCCGGCGGGACGTCCTCTTCCGGGGGGCGACCACGGTCGGTGGCTTCGCCGCCGCGTCGGCGCTGGCCGCCTGCGGCGGGAGCAGCGGCAGCAGTTCTAGTGCCGCCGCCGGCGGCGGCGGCGGTGGCGGCGGTGGCGGTGGGACCACGACGCTGCGCGTGCTTGGGATCGGCGTGGATCAGAACCCGGTGCTCAAGGCACAGGCGCTCAAGGACCTGAACATCAACCTGGTCTACACGATCACCGACACGCCGACGACCACGCAGAAGTCGATCACCCAGCCGCAGAACTTCGACGTCCTCCACGGGTACGTGCACCAGGTGCCGCAGATCCTCCCGGCGGGAGTGATGCAGGGGCTGGACACGAGCAAGATCCCGCTGTGGTCGGGCGGGACGACGCTGTGGCAGGCCCCGGCGAACGAGCCCTCGGACCTGTCGGCGTCAGACCCGGGATTCCAGATCCCGAGCACCAAGCAGATCCCGGCGGAGGTCACGCCAATTCTGACGCTCGGCAAGCTGAGCACCAGTCCGCAGGCGTCCTACGGCGCCGGGGACGCGGCCTACCGGATGCTCTACCTGAACCCCAGCGATCACTCGAAGTTGAGCACCGGCTCGACGCCGTTCACGGCGGCGGTCAACGAAGCGCCGAAGCCCTCGCAGATGCTCATGGGCATGACGGGCGTGTACAACGTCGACTCGATCGGCTACGACAAGAGCGTGATCCCGCACGTCGACAGCTGGGCCGAGTTGTTCAACCCGGCTCACAAGGGTCGCGTCGCGCTGATCAACGACCCGCAGATCGGACCGATCGACGCGGCGCTCGCAGCGCAGGCGTCCGGGAAGCTGACGTTCGGCAACATCGGCAGCATGACCAAGGGTGAGATCGACAACCTCACCAAGCTGCTGATCGACATGAAGAAGGCCGGCTTCTTCCGCGCCTTCTGGGCGACCTTCACGGAGTCCGTGAACCTGATGGCGGGGGGCGAGGTCGTCATCGAGAGCATGTGGTCTCCCGCCCAGACCGTCCTGCTCGAGGCCGGCAAGAAGGTCGGTTTCGCAGCGCCCAAGGAGGGCTTCCGCGGTTGGTGCGGCTGCACGATGGTCTACAAGCACGTCAGCGGCGCGACGCTCGAGGCGGCCTACAAGTACCTCAACTGGTGGCTGTCCGGGTTCCCGGGGGCCAACATGGCGCGCCAGGCCTACTACAGCCCGCGGCCCGACACCACGAAGAAGTTCCTGTCCGCGGCCGAGTGGGACTACTGGTACGGCGGTAAGCCGGCGGCGACCAACCTGGTCGGCCCGGATGGCAAGCCGGCGATCCCGAAGGGGTCGGTGCGCGAGGGCGGATCGTTCACCCAGCGCATCCGCCGGTACTCGGCGTGGAACACTACGCAGCCTCAGAATGACTACATGGCCACGCAGTGGAACAATTTCATCTCTGCGTAGACCGAGAGGACGGCGACTGGGTTAGTGGCAACCGTAAGGGATAGCGCGGAGCCGGAGACGGCCGCGGACGGCACCGCGGCACGCCCGGCGGGCGATGGACTGCAACTGCGCGACGTCGCGAAGCACTTCGGCGACGTGGTAGCCGTGGAGGACGTCAGCCTCGAGATCGGCAACGGCGAATACGTCGTGCTGTTGGGCCCCTCGGGCTGCGGCAAGACGACGATCCTGCGGATGATCGGGGGGCACGAGCACCCCACATCCGGCGACATCCTGCTCGACGGTCGGTCGCTGGTGGGAATCCCTCCCGCCAAGCGGCCGACCACGACGGTGTTCCAGCACTTCGCGCTGTTCCCGCACAAGAGCGTGCTCGGTAACGTCGAGTTCGGCCTGAGGATGCAGGGCCTGGGCAAGCAGGAGCGCCAGAAGCGAGCGCTGGAGATGATCGAGCTCGTCGGTCTGTCCGAGATGCGCTTCCGCAAGCCCTCCGAGCTCTCAGGCGGCCAGCAGCAGCGCGTCGCCCTGGCGCGGGTCCTGGTGACCAAGCCGAAGCTGCTGCTGCTCGACGAGCCGTTCGGCGACCTCGACCGCCTGCTCCAGCTGCGCATGCGCGTCGAGCTGCGCGAGCTCCAGCGAGAGCTGGGGATCGCGTTCGTGCACGTCACGCACAACCAGGAAGAGGCGTTGTCGATGGCCGACCGCATCGTGGTCATGGAAGGCGGCCACATCCAGCAGGTTGGTCATCCGGCCGAGATCAGCCAGCGACCCGCCAACGTGTTCGTCGCGGCGTTCATGGGTGACAACAACATCCTTCACGGTGCCGTGAAGGAGGCGGCCGGCGGCGACGTGGTCATCGAATCGGGCATTGGCTCGCTGAAGATGTCCGGGGGGTCGGTCACGCCATCGGTCGGCGACAACGTCACTGTCGCCGTGCGCGCCAACTCGGTGCGTATCGCGTCCGGCTCCGCGAACGCGGGTCCGAACCAGGTCACCTGCACGCTGGTCGCCACCGAGTATCTCGGTGACACGCTCAAGGTGCACATGCGGGCGGGCGAGCATCCGCTGATGGCAAAGCTGCCGGAGCAGCGCTATCCCGAGCTCGCCGCGCTCAAGGACAAATCGGTGGTGGCCAGCTGGGACGCCACCGACGTGCAGCTGTTGCGTGACTGAGCCCGAGACCACCGGATCGAAGCATCCCTTCGAGGCGCTGGATGAGCGTGCGCTGCCCGGCGACGTGGTGCTGTCCGACGTCGCGGCGGCCGAGATCTACGGCGAGGAGGGTCCTGGCCCGGCGCCAGGCGTCGCCGCCGCACCGGGAGCGTCAAAGCTGGTGACCGCACTGTGGGCGCTGCCCGGGACTTTGTGGCTGCTGATCTTCCTGGTAGCGCCGGTGATCGTGGTGCTGGTCGTCTCGTTCTTCACCGGGACGATCACCGGCTTCGAGAAGACCTGGACGACCGAGAACTACACGACGATCTTCTCCAGCACGTCCACCTATCTCTCGACGCTGGAGAAGGTGGCGAAGAACGCGGCGATCGTCACTGTCGCCTGCCTGGTGATCGGCTATCCGGTGGCGTACTTCCTCGCGGTCAAGGTCAAGAAGGTGCAGTACTCCTTCGCGCTGTTCATCATCGCGCTCGCGCCGTTCTTCACCAGCCCGCTGATCAGGGCCGAGGCATGGGTGCCCACCATGGGCGAGCAAGGCGCGGTCAACTCGATCCTCAAGGCCATCGGGATCATCGACCACCCGATCAAGAACCTGCTGTTCAGCGACTTCGCGGTCAGCGTGGCGCTCATCCAGTTGCTGGTCCTGTTCATGGTGACCCCGATCTTCTTCCAGCTCGCCGCGCTGGATCAGAGCGCGATCGAGGCCGCGCGTGACCTCGGCGCGAGCGGATTGAAGGTGTTCCTGCACGTCACGCTCCCACTCACCCGCGCCGGGATCATGATCGGATCGGTGTTCGTGTTCGTGCTGGCCATGGGCGACTTCGCCACCTACAAGCTCGTCGGCGGCGGGTTGGTCGGCTCGATCGGGGTGAACATCCAGAACCTCGTCTCGCTCCTGCAATATCCACAAGCGGCAGCTCAGGCGGCCGTGCTCGTTGTCGCCATGATCATCGGTGTCGTGCTCCTGTTGCGCTTCGCCAAGCTCGAGCAGGGGTTCTGAGGCATGTCGCAGCAGGTGAAGGATCGTCTCTCCAAGATCGGGCTCGGCGTCTGGTTCGGCCTGTTCGTGCTGTTCCTGTACGGACCGATCCTGGTCATGTTCGTGCTCTCGCTCCAGAGCTCGGTGGGCGGATCGACGTTCCCGGCCAAGGGCCTGGTCACCGGGTACTGGTACAGCTACCTGGGCAACGCGAACCTGGCGGCGATCCGGCACGCCGCGGTGGTATCGCTCATCCTCGCCCTGATCGTCGGATTGATCTCCAGTTCGCTGTCGCTTTCGCTGATCATGGCCTACCGGCGGATGAACCGGCGTCTCGGCCGGGCGCTCCTGTACCTCGTGCTGCTGTCGCTGATGACCCCCGGCGTGCTGCTCAGCCTCGGCATGACGCTGTGGTGGAAGCTGCTCGGGTTCAACGTGGCGCTGTACCCGGCCGGCCTCGGCGTGCAGGTCGCATGGGCGATCCCGTTCGGCTTCCTGGTCATGCTGGCGATCTTCAACCGCTACGACGTCGCGGTGGAGGAGGCGGCGCGCGACCTCGGCGCGAGCGCGGTGCAGACGTTCGCCCGGGTGACCTTGCCGATCATCTGGGGCGGTGTGTTCGGCGCGGCCCTGTTCGGGTTCACGCTGTCCTGGAACGAGTTCGAGCGCACGTTGCTCGTGTCTCCCACCGCGACCTTGCCGCTCGAGATCTACGGCGAGCTGATCAGCGCCCCGCTCCAGCCGTATTTCTACGCGCTGGGCGTGATCACCACGTTCGCCACGATCGTGCTGGTGTTCGCGATGCTGATCAGCGTCGCCCTGATCATCCGGAGAACCACCCGGGCCCAGGCGGCGGCGCTCGAGGAGGAGACGCCCGGGGCGGAGACCGCGGTCCCGACCCTGACCAGTCCAGCGCTCGAGGGGGCCTAACTTCACTGATGCCCAATCCACGGAGCAAGTCCACCGCCACCAGGGAGAATGCGCTCACCGACGCCGAGCGCGACGCGCTGCTGGCCGAGCGACAGGACGCCCGGCTGGGCACCAACCGCGGAGACGGCTGGTGGCACATCACGCCGATCTGGTACAGCTGGGAGGACGCGTGCTTCCGGCACACGCTCGGAGCCGGGCGCCGGCACCTGCGCAATCTGCGCCGCGACCCGCATGCGACGATCTGCGTCGATCAGGACCCCCGGCTCGAGCAGGGTCTCCAGGCCGGGGCGCGCGCGGCGGTCTGCTTCGGGGTGGCCGAGCTTTCGACCGACGAGGACCTGATCCGCGAGGTGACCGGGCGGATCCTCGTTCGTTATCTGGGCCCGGAGGCGACGGCGTACCTGGACCCGATCATGGCCGAGGGCCGGACGGTCGTCACGATCCGGCCCGAGAACTGGCTGACCTGGGACTACAACAAGGACTGATGCCGGTCGAGCCGCAGCGCATGCTCGGCGACCTGCGGGCGCTGGCCGAGCCGCACCGGCACCGAGCGCGGCGCTCAGCGGGTGGCCTGGACCGACACGTGGGCGAAGGCGCGCGAGTGGGAGCGCGGGCTGCTGGACGAGCTGCCCGTCACGGTCGAGGTCGACGAGGCGGGCAACCAGTGGGCGACGCTTGAGGGGGAGTCTCCGGACACTCTGATCATCGGCAGCCACATCGACTCGGTGCCGGACGGTGGCTGGCTCGACGGGTGCCTGGGCGTGCTGTCCGCGCTCGAGGTGCTACGCGGGGTGGCCGCTGCCGGGCGGCCGCCGGTCACGGTGAAGCTGGTGGATTGGGCCGACGAGGAGGGCGCCCGCTTCGGGCAGAGCCTGGTCGGCTCGGCGGCAGTGGCCGGGATCCTCAACCCGGAGGACCTGCGTGAGCTTCGGGACGCCGAGGGGGTAACGCAGGCCGATGCGATGGCGGCGTTCGGTGTTGAGCTGGACAAGATGCTGAACGCTCGCGACCGGCTGGAGGGGGCCATCGGTTACATAGAGCTGCACATCGAGCAGGGTCCGGTGCTCGAGGCGCGCGACCTTCCGCTGGGGGTCGTCACGGGCACGTACGGCACCGAGCGCTGGGCCGTCCGCTTCACCGGCCAGGCTGCCCACTCCGGCTCGACCCCGATGGATCAGCGGCGGGACGCGCTGCTGGCCGCGGCGAGGCTGGCGCTCGAGGTCCGGGACCTGGCGCGAACCCAGGGCGGGGTGGGCACGGTTGGGCGGATCGGCGCCGAGCCCGGGATCCCCACCGCGGTGGCCGGCGTGGCCACCGCCTTGGTCGATCAGCGCCATGTGGAAGCGGATGTGCTGACGTCGCTCCATGAGGAGGCCGAGCGGGTGAGCCGGACGATCGCCGACGAGGAGCAGGTCGAGGTGTCCTGGTCGCCGCTCTTCCGGATCGCGCCGATCCCGTTCGACGAGCACCTGATCGAATCGGCGGCGGCGATCGTCGCCGACCTGCAGGGATCCGACATGCGCCTGCCCAGTGGGCCGCTGCACGACGCCGCCCGCGTGGCGGAAGCCGGCGTGCCCACCGTGATGCTGTTCGTGCGCAGCAAGCGCGGCCTCTCCCACACGCGCGAGGAGGACACCGACGAGGCGGATCTTGCGCTTGCCGTGCAGGCGCTCGACCGGCTCGTGCGCGGCGTGCTCGAGGAAGCCGGCCAGCGGTGAGCCAGCCACTCGTGCGCCCGCAGGACCATCTGCGGCTCCGTCCTGACGTCGAGGAGGAGCACGGGCCGCGCATGATCGAGCCCCAGCCCACGGCGCTGTGGGTGGCGTTGTCGCTTCCGCTGCTGGGCTACTTCGTGTGGTACTGGCGTACGCTGCGCGACTGCTCGCGCCTGCTCGACGACGATTCCGAGCCGTGGTTCTGGCTCGCGATGCTGTTCCCGGGCATGATCCTGGTGATCCCGTACGCGATGGCCCAGGCGAGGGTGGTGGCGCGGGTCGAGGTGGCCACGAGGTCGTCGCTGAGCCCGGCGGGTTATTTGTCGCTGTGTCTGGGGGGCTTCTTCGTTCCGGCGCTGATGCCGCTCGTGCTCCAGCCCCGCTTGAATCAGGCCGCGCGGGTCGATCCGGTGAAGCTGCGCGCCACGCCGATGCGTTGAAGCGCTGACGGTTAGCCGGCCACCGAGGTGCTCGGCTGCCTGGCCCGGTGCGCCGAGCGCCTCGAATGCCTGCCGCGCATCCTCGACGGTCGCCTGCGCCGCAAGCAGCAGCCTCAACAGCATCCGTGCCCGAGCCGCGGTCATCGCGCCGGCCGAGATGAGCCCGCGGTTCGCGAGATCGACCTCGGAGCCGATGAATGAATACGTCCGGCGCAGCACCTCGCCGGCGCCGGTGCGCGAGGCGAGGACGACCGGCATCGCCGCGGCCAGCCGCTCGATCTCCTCCACGCTGCGGGCGGTGACATGGCCGCCGCCGGTGGCCTCGACGACCAGCCCCCGGTAACCCGCCGGCGCCACGGCCGCGGCGAGCAGGCCCTCGTCGCCCGAGCCGAACGTGAGCAGCGCGACCGGCGGCGCCTCGGTTACTGCGCCGAGGTGGAGGTGGCGCCGTCCGACGGGCCGCGCGCCGATCCTGACCGCTCCTTCGCTCAGCCATCCGATCGGGCCGATCGGGGATGAGCGGAACGGATCGATGCTCTGGGTGTGCGCCTTGCGCACGTACCGCGCCGCGTGGATCTCGTCGGCGAACACCACCAACGTTCCGAGGCCGCGAGCCTGAGGGCTGGCCGCGGTGCTCACCGCGGCGAGGAGGTTCGCCGGGCCGTCGGCACCGGGCAGCGTCGGGTTGCGCATCGCGCCCGTGACCACGACCGGCGCGTCTGAATCGATGAGCAGGTCGAGGGCGAACGCGGTCTCCTCGATCGTGTTGGTCCCCTGCGTGACGACGACGCCGGCATCGCCGGTCTCGATGCGACGCTCGATCTCAAGCGCGAGCGCGACCAGATCGACCAGCGTCAGCTCGGGCGACGGGACCTGCCGAAACGTATCCGCCTCGATACGGGCCACTTGCGCCAGACCGGGCACACTCTCGACAAGCTGGTCGGCGGTCAGGGTGGGGGTCACCCCGGCGCCCTCGCCGGTGGAGGCGATCGTCCCTCCCAGGGCCAGCACGCTGACCGACGGGGTGCTCACGCGGTCTCGAGGCGGTTGGCCGCCCGGGCCAGGCGCTGGAAGGCATCGAAGGAATCGCGCAGGCGCTCGATCTCGATCCCGCGCGTGATGAACACGATACCCGGCGAGGGGTCGGGAATCGTGCTGCGATCGATGTGCTCGGGCCTGTGGACCACATGCTGCACGCCGTTGACCGAGACAAGCGTCCCGGCGTCGATCTCGAGCAGCCCCTTCACGCGCAGGACGTCCTGTCCGCGTGCGTGCAGCAGCATGCTCAGCCAGACCGCGAAGCCGAGCCAGTCGACGGGTCCGTCGGGCTCCAGGCTCAGGCTCGAGACGTCGTCGGTGTGGGCCAGGTTGTTCGTGTCCTCGCGTGTGGACTCCGGGATCGGTGGCGCGTGGCCTGCGTGCGCTGGCTCCTCGCCGAGGACGCCGTGCAGCGCGGTCCTGGTCGTCGCCGCCGGGTTGAGCGCCTGGAGTGACGCGGCGATCGCCGGGCCGGCCTCGGGCTCGACCAGGTCGAGCTTGGTGATCACGAGTTCGTCGGCCACCAGCACCTGCTTGCGCGCCTCGGGATGCGTGGCCAGTTGCTCGGCCCAGTTGATCGCGTCGACGGTCACGACCAGGCGCTCCACGTCGAAGTGATGACGCAGCATCGGATCGTTGGTGATCGTGAAGACGATCGGCGCCGGATCGGCCAGCCCGCTGGTCTCGATCACCACTCGGCTCAGCTTCGCGGTTCCGCGCTCGTGCGCGTCCAATAGCTCGCCCAGGGCCCGCACCAGGTCGGCCCGCCTGGTGCAGCAGGCGCAACCGCCGCCCAGGAGTTCGACGCGCTCCTCGCACGCACGCAGCAACTGATGATCGAGGCCCACCGCGCCGAACTCATTGACGATCACCGCCGTGTCGGCGGCGCCCGCGAGCAGGTGGCGCAGCAGCGACGTCTTACCCGAGCCGAGGAAGCCGCCGACGACGAGGACCGGGATGCGTCCTCCGGGACTCACCGGGGCGGCGCCTCGCCGGCCAGCCGCTCGAGCAGCGCGGGCTCGAGCGGATCCAGCGGATGCTTGGCCAGCTTCTCCGCCGCCGCCCACACCTCGCCGAGGCTCCGCGCCACCTCGACGGCGCCCTTGCGGTTAGACACGAGCGAAGTGATGCCGGTGGCGTCGTCCTTGTAGTCGAGTCCATGGGCGGCCATCACGTTGGTCAGCAGCGCGCGTCGCCGGGCGCGGAGGCTGGCCGTCGCCTCCGCACCCACGCGCGCATCGGTCCAGTGCTCCTCGCCGGTCAGCCCGTAGCAGAGGATGCACATCGGCACTTACCCCTTGAACGGCTGGCGGCGCCGGAAGTCGTCGGCGGCCTCCTCCATCGTCACCCACTTGACGCCCTCGTGCTGGTTCAGGTGGCCGATCAGGCGCTCGAGCATCAGCAGCACCTGCGGCCGCCCGCTGACGTCGGGATGGATGGTGAAGGCGAACACCGCGTAGTCCATGTTCCCGTAGACCCAGTCGAACTGGTCGCGCCACATCTCCTCGATGTCGCGCGGGTTCACGAACCCGTGGCTGTTCGGCGCCCCCTTGATGAACATCATCGGCGGGAGGTCGTCGACGTACCAGTTCGCCCCGATCTCGACCAGATCGATCTCCTTGCCGCGCACGAGCGGCTTCATCCACTCGGACGCCTCCTTGGTGAAGTCGATCTTGGTCCACTCATCGCCGACCCGCGCATAGAAAGGCGTGAAGTCGTTGTACCCCTGGCTGTGGTCGTAGGTGAAGCCGTACTTCAGGAGCAGCTCCGCGGTGACGCCCGACATCTCCCACCACGGCGCCACATACCCGCGTGGCTTCTTACCCGACACCTTCTCGATCAGCTCGACGCAGTGCGCCAGGACGTCCTCTTCCTGCTTGGGCGACATCGCCACCGGGTTCTCGTGCGAGTAGCCGTGGGCGCCGATCTCGTGGCCGGCGTCGACGATCATCTTGACCGAGTCCGGGAACGTCTCGATCGAGTGACCGGGGATGAACCAGCTCGCCGGGATGTCGTGCTTCTTGAACAGGTTGAGCAGCCTGGGGGTTCCCACCTCGCCGGAGAACATTCCGCGCTGGATGTCGGAGGGGGAATCCTCGCCGCCGTAGGAACCGAGCCATCCTCCGACCGCGTCGATGTCGACGCCGAACACCGCCATGATCTCCTTGGGCACTCTCTCTCCCTTCGTCGAATACCGATCCGGCCTCGGCGTACGACTGTATACGGTCGGTGCGGAGGGCGGCAAGGTCGGTTAGAGTCTTCCCGATGGCGCTGTACGAGTACCGCTGCCCGGATGGCCACAGCACCGAGGTGTTCCACAGGATGGACGAAGCGCCAGAAGTGCGCTGCGAGACCTGCGACGCGCCGGCGGAGCGCGTGATCAGCGCGCCGATGATCCACACCCAGTACTACTTCTCCACCCAGGTGAAGCAGAGCCGGTTTCCGCGCCACCGGCCCTCGGACGCGAGTCCGTAGGCCGGATCCCGCCGCTCACGCTGGTTCTTTGGCGCTGGAGCTGGCATATACGCAGCCTCAGCGCCAAAGTCCGCACTCACCACCCGCCGGCGTAGCCGTCCTTGCGCGAGTCAGAGCCGCCGATGAGTGTGCCGTCGCCCGTCCGCAGGATCGCCTGGCCGCCACCGAACAGGTAGGTGTTCTCCTCGCGCACCGGCTCGAGGCCCATCCGCGACACCTCCTCGTCGGCGTCCCACAGGCCGTGCTCCAGCAGCACGCGCTTGCCTCCGACGCGAAAGCGCGGCCGGTCGAGCGCGGCCTGCGGATCGAGGCCGTCGTGGAGGAGGCCGTGCACGAGTTGGACGTGCGCTTGAGCCTGGACGAAGCCGCCCATCACGCCGAACGGCCCGACCAGGTCGCCGTCGCGGAGCAACATGCCGGGGATGATCGTGTGGTACGGCCGGCGCGCCGGCACCACCGACCCGGTGACCGCGAAGCCGAAGCAGCGGTTGTTCAGGACGACCCCGGTACCGGGCGCGACCACGCCTGACCCGAAGCGCTCGAACAGGCTCTGCACGAGGGAGACGGCCATGCCGTCCTCGTCGACCACGCACAGGTACACGGTGCCGCCGGCCGGCTCGTGGACCAGGCGGCCGGGCTCGTGCACGCGACGGGCCACGAAATCCGGATCGATCAGTCCCCGGACGTCGGCGCCATCCCGCACCTCGCGGAACGCATCCTCGAGCGCGAGGCGACAGCAGTTGATCCGGTCGCCCAGGGTCTGGTCTGTGTGAGCAAGCAAAGACAATCCCTCGAGCGCGGCGACGCCCTGCGTCGGAGGCCCGAGCTCGAGCACGGTATGTCCCTCGTAGCCGACCCCGAGCGGCTCGCGGCACTGCGCCGAGAAGCCATCCAGGTCTTCCGGCTCCAGCCAGCTCGCGGCACAGATCGCCTCGGCGATCCGACCGCCGTAGAACGCCGCCGGTCCCGATCGCGCGATCGCGGCCAGCGTCTCGCCGAGCTCGGGCAGCCTGACCAGCCCGCCGGTCGGCGGCCGCGGACCGAACCCGTCGGGCACGTTCGGCGCGGTCGCCCACGAGCCGGCGCACCTCGGCCCGACCGCGAACCCGTTACGCGCCACGTCGACGGCATCGGTAAGGCAGGCGTCAAGCCCGAGACGGCCGTACCGCTCGGCCAGCAGAGCCCAGCCGGCCACGGCCCCGGGCACATCGATCGACCGCCTCCCGTAGCGATCGGGAGCCAGCTCGCCCTCGATCCGCCGCGGCGCCGGCCCGGCGGCGTCGATCCCCTCCACCCGCCCGCCGGCGAAGACGAGCGCGAACAGATCGCCCCCCGGTCCGGTCGCCATCGGCTCGGTGACGCACAGCACGGCGGCGGCGGCGATCGCGGCGTCGACGGCGTTGCCGCCATCCCGCAGGATGCGCAGCGCCGCCGCGGTCGCCGTCGTCTGACTGGTGGCCACCATTGCCCGGGCCGCCACCGCGGGCGGCCGGGGGACAGCGGCAACGACCCTGCCCATTCGCAGGCCTCAGAACACGCCGTCGCGGCGCAAATGCTCGATTTCCTCGTCGTCCACGCCGAGTTCGTGCATCACGGCATCAGTGTCGCGACCGAGCTGCCAGGAGGCGTTCGAGCGCACGCGCCCCGGGGTGGAGGTCAGCTTCGGGACGATCCCGGGGGCGCTCACCGTGCCGTGCACCTCGTCCTCATACTCGATCAGCAGTTCACGCTCGCGGAAGTAGGGGTCGTTGTAGACGTCGGATGAGTCGTAGACCGGTGCGCACACGACCCCGGCTTCGTTGACAATCCGATCCAGCTCGGCCGCGGTGTGCTGCGCCGCCCACGAACCGATCAGCTCATCGAGCAGGTCCTCGTTCTCACCGCGCGCGTGGTGCGAGTTGAAGCGGGGGTCCTCAGCGAGTTCCGGCCGTCCGAGCAATGCTGCGAGTCGCCGCCACAGGGTGTCGTGGTTGGCGGCGATCACCACCCAGCGTCCATCCTTGGACCGGTACACGTTCGACGGAGCGATTCGCGGCAGCCGCGTGCCAGTCGGCTGACGGATGACCCCGGTCTTCTCGAACTCGAGGATCGCCGACTCGGTGACCGCGAAGCACGCATCGGTGATCGACGCATCGACCACCTGTCCCTCGGCGCCGCGAGCGTCACGCGCGTACAGAGCCAGCACGATCCCCGTGAAGGCGGATTGCGCGGCCAGGGTGTCGCCGATCGATATCCCGTAGCGAGGCGGCGCCTGGTCCGGGTAGCCGTTGATGTGGCGCAACCCGGAGATCGCCTCGCTGGCGGCGGCGAAGCCCGGACGGTCCCGGTAGCGACCGGTCTGGCCGTAGCCGGTGACACGCGCGTAGATCAGCTGGGGGTTCAGCTCGTGCAGGTCGGCGGGACCGAGACCCCAGCGCTCCATGGTTCCCGGACGGAAGTTCTCGAGCACCACGTCGGCGCGCTCGGCGAGTCGCCGCGCGATCCGCTGGCCGGCTTGCACCCGGAGGTTGAGCGTCACCGACCGCTTGTTGCGCGCGAGGATCGACCACCACAGCGAGTGCCCGTTGTGCCTGAGCCGGCCCCAGTCCCGCATCGCATCACCGCGCGGCGGAGGCTCGATCTTCACGACGTCGGCGCCGAAGTCGCCGAGCAGCGTCCCCACGTACGGGCCGGCCAGCAACTGGCCGAACTCGACCACGCGGAGCCCACTCAGCGGTCCATCCGGCAGCTGCGGGGCCGGACTGGCCGTGGTGACGGGACCGGGACTCCGCTGCTCGCCAACTGTGGGTTCCATGTGCCTCTCCTCGAGCCGTAGGTGCAGCTCCAGCTACCAGCGCGCCCCGCTGTATACGACAGCATACTGCGAACCCGGAGGATGGTGAAGTGAATCAGGACGGCATCTCGCGCTGATACGCGGCATGGCGGCGCAGCTTCGTACGGGCCAGTTCGTAAACCGGATAGTCCACGAACCTGCCGTCGACGCGGATGGACGCGACGCCTGATGCCTCGGCCTCCTCGAACGCGGTGACGATCCGCTCCGCGGCGGCCACCTGCTCGTCGCTCAGCTCGGAATAGGCCCGATTTACCGGGTCCACCTGACGGGGATGCAGCGCGATGCGGCCCTGGAACCCGAGGCCGCGAGACCGGCGGCTGTCGGCGAGCAGTCCGTCCGTATCATCGAGCCGGAGATAGGGACCGTCGATCGGGCCCGGCATCCCCGCGGCGCGCGTAGCCACGATCAGTCGGCCGCGCGCGTAGAACAGCTCACCACCCTCCTCGGTCAGATCGACGCCCAGAGCCGCGGAGAAGTCGGCCACTCCGAACATCGTGGTGATCGTCCGGCCGGGCGCCGACAGGAGGATCTCCTCGCACCGGGCGATGCCGAGCGGCGTCTCGAGGAGCGCGATCAGCCCGATCGCCCCCGTCGAGAACCCCGCTTCGTGCTCGGCCCGAGCGACCAAATCGGCCGCCGCGGAAAGCGTATCCACGGCTTCCACTTTGGGGACGACGATCGCCGAGAGCCCGGGTGACATGCTCACCGCGGCGATGTCGTCCTGAAGGCGGCCGGTGTCGATCCCGTTCACCCGCACCGCGACCCGCGCGTGGGCCGAGAGGCGCGGAACCGCGTCGGCGGCCACCGCCCGCGCGCCCGTCTTCTCCGCTTCGGCCACCGCGTCCTCGAGGTCGAGGATGACCAGGTCGGCGCCGGTCGAGCTGGCCCTCTCGAGCTTGCGCTGGTCGTTTCCCGGCACGAACAGCACCGAGCGGAGTACCTGCTCGCGGGGATCCGTCGAGCCCGCGCTCATGCGGCGCCGCCTTGCGGTGCTTCCAGCGCGACTGCGTCATCGCCGGGCATCGTCACGATTCTGCGCGAACTGCCGGCCAGCGTCGCCCCGGCGAGCAGAACGGCACCGGTCGCGACGCCCCACGTGGCGGACCACGAGTGAGTGGCGTCCTTGACGGCGCCGAGCAGTGGCGGGACGCACGCCGATCCGGCGTAGATCGCGGTCAGGCCGCGTCCGGTTGCCCGTCCGAGCCCATCCCGGGTGGCCGGCTCGGTGATCAGCGCCATGTAGACGCCGTTCCAACCGATCGAGCAGAGCCCGATGAGCACCACGATCAACCAAAGCGGCAGGCCGTCGACGCCGCTGGCCATGACGCCGAGCGCGACGGCGCTCAGGACCGAGATCAGCGCCAGCGTGCTCGCGTGGGATCCGAACCAGCGGTCCGACAGCCAGCCCCAGGCAATCCGCCCGACGCACGCCGACGCGAAGGCGACGCTCAGCGCGGTGCCCGCGGTGGTCTTCGAGAAGCCGTGCGTGTCGACCAGGTACACGGTCAGGTAGCCGGCCAGGCTGAGCTGCACGCCTGACATGACGAACCCGAACACCGCGGTGGGCGCAACCCTGGGCAGCGACAGGCTCATCGAGCCGGGCGGTCGGGCAGGCGCTTGTCCACGTGCCGTATCGAACCACCCCGCGGCCTCCCGGTGGGCGACCCAGCGACCGACCAGCGCCCCGGCCAGCAGGACGGCGATCGCGACGGTGATGGCGGCGCGCCAGCCGAGCGCCTGGGCCAGGCGCGGCAGAGCAAGGCCGGCCGCCAGGCCGCCCAGCGTCACTCCGGTCTGCTTGACGCTCAGGAACAGGGCTCTGCGGCGGCGGGGGACGAGTGTGGTGGAGAGCACGTTCGTGGCCGGATTCACGGCGCCGTACCCGACCCCTGCCACGAACGCGCCGGCGAGGAAGACCCAGCGCCCCGGCGCCAGCACAGCGATGACGAGCCCGGATGCAATCCCCAGCTGAGCCAGCGTGAGCGCCCGCCCCGCGCCGATCCGGTCGGTGACGTGACCGGCTGGAACGGACGCGGCCAGCGCCCCGAGCGACACCAGGCCCGGAATCAGGCCGACCTCGGCGGTGGTCAGATGAAGGCTCGAGCGCAGCGCCGGCGCCAGCGCGCCCAGCCCGAGGGTCGTGAAGGTGCTGGCCGCCATCGCGCTCACCGACACGCCCAGTCCGACCAGGACGGGCGGGGTGATCCAGCTCATGGAGCCCTCAGAGCTCGCCGGCCTCGCCCGCGGCGAGATGCTGGGCGAGAACATCCCCACCCCGCCGCAGGTGGCGGCGCCAATGCTCCTCGGCCGCCTCGCCGTTGCGCGCGCGCAGCATCTCGATCAACTCGCGATGGTCCGCGTCCGAGCGCAGCCGCCGCTCCTCGTCGAAGTACACGTACGCCTTGTAGAGCAGCGGCAGTTGGAAAACCTGCACGAAGCAGCGGTCGAGCGGGGCATTGCGTGCGCAGCGGACGACCATCGCGTGGAACCGCTGGTTGTTGCGCGAGAGCGCCCGGATGACATCGGCGGACATCTCGAGCGGCTCCCTGTCCATCTGGTCCTGGACGCGCGAGAGCGCGCTGAGCTCGCCCTCGGTGATCCGCTCCGCGGCGAGGCGAGCGCCGAAGCTCTCGAGGTGGGCGCGCAGGTTGTAGATGTCGCGCACCTCATCGCTCGAGTAGCGGCGCACGGCCATGCCGCGGCCGACGCGTGCGACCAGGTTCTCGCGCTCCAGCTTGAGTAGCGCCTCGCGCACCGGGGTTCGGCTGACGTTGAGCGTCTCGGCAAGCTGCTGCTCGACGATGCGCTCGCCGGGCCGCAGCGCCCCCTCGAGAATCGCGCGGCGGATCTCGGCGTAGGTCTCCTCACCGGGCGTGGCCGCAGGGCGGTAGAGGTCGGCGACGCTCAGCTCGTCACCCGTATGCAATGGCATACGGGTGAACAGTACAGTAGTCCCGGCACCGCTGCCGAGGGTTGCCGGTGCCGGGACCTCCCCTCGATTGTGACTGCTCGCACCGCACCGCCGCAGGCCGCGCCACGGCGTCGCGGCGCGCGGCAGGCGGGCACACCGACACCGTCACGGCGACCGGAGTCCTGGCGGCGCGACACGGTGGCGGCGCTGTTGTGGATCGTCGCCGTCGTGCCCGCGGCGATGGGCTTCTGGCTCGTGGCCGGCTCGCTCGCTGGCGTCGCGCACGCACAGGTCGGGACGCTGATCAGCGCTTCGTTGCTCGCCCTCGGGGTCGCGACGCTGCTCCAGGTTGCCTTCGGCTTCCGGCTGCCGATGTACGAAGGCCCCGCCGCCGCATACCTGGCCGCGATCACCGTGGTCACCGCCGAGGGCCAGCACAGCCTGAGTGCGATCACCGGCGGCCTTATCGCGGCCGGCGTGTTCGTGGCGCTGCTCGGTGCGGTCGGGGCCGACCGGCTGATCGCCAAGGCGTTCACGCCCCTCGTCGCGAACGTGTTCGTGTTGACCGTCACGCTGGCGCTGATTCCGGCGACCGTCGAGCGGGCGGTGGGCGCCACCGGCGGGGTACCCGGCAAGGGGCCGGCCTGGGCGGCCACCATCGTCGTCGTCACGGTCGCGATCGCGCTGCGACGGGTGCCCCGCCTGATCCCATACAGCCTGTTGGCGGCCCTCGTCGCCGGCACCGCCGTGTATGTCGCGCTGGCCGGAGCCCCTCATGTGGACCTGAACGGGAGCGTCGCCGCGCCGGCGCTCCTGCCCTGGGGCGCTCCGCACACGAGCCTCGGCGTGGTGATCCCCTTCCTGCTCGCCGGCGCGCTGGCCGCGTTCAACACGGTGGCGTCCGGCAAGGTGGTGTCGATCGCGCATGAGTTGCCGGTGCGGCCGGGCGCACAGCGGCGCTCGTTCCTGATGCACGGCGCCGCGCAGGCGGGCGGCGCGCTGGTCGGCAACCTCGTCGGCACCGTGTCGCGGGTCGACTCGATCGGGATCGCCCAGTTGCTCGACCATCGCGGGCGCGCGCCACTCCTGCTGTGCGGCATCCTGGTGGGGGCGCTCGCGTTCATCTCGCCATTCGTGGGCCTGGCGGCCGCGCTGCCGCTGAGCGTCTCGGCGGCGCTGCTGGCGGTGCTGCTGTCGCTGATCCTCGTACACGCGGCCCGTGGCATCGCGCGCGAACCGCGCGCTCTGGTGATGCGGGTCGTGGTCCCCGCGATGATCCCGACCGCGGTGTGGATCGCAGCGGGCAGCTCTCTCCCACCGGCCGTGCAGCTGGTGGCCAACCCGATGCTGTGGGGAGTCCTGCTCGCGATGGTGCTGGAGCGGATCGTGGCGCCGCGCAGTCGGCGGCGGAACCGGTGCGAACGTAGGATGCCGCGCAGTGGCTGAGGACTATCGCGTGGCGGTGCTGCCCGGCGACGGCATCGGGCCCGAGGTGATCGCCGAGGCGCAGGCAACGCTCGAGCTCGCGGCGAGGCTGGGCGGCTTCACGGTGGCCGTCGAGACGTTCGAGGCCGGCGGCGCTCATCACGTGGCCACCGGCCACCCGATGCCGCCGGACCTTCCCGAGCGCCTCGCCGAGTTCGACGCGATCCTGGCCGGACCGTTCGGCGACCCGCGCGTCCCGGACACCGTGATCCTGTGGGGCACGATCCTGGCCCTGCGCCATCGCTTCGACCAGTACGTGAACCTCCGCCCGGCCCGCACGCTCCCCGGTGTCCCGGGCGCGCTCCGCACGCTGGGCTCGGACACGTTCGACGTGGTCGTGGTCCGGGAGAACACCGAGGGCGAGTACTCGGGCGCCGGCGGCCGGGTGCACCGCGGCAGCGGCGACGAGGTCGCGGTCGAGACGGCGGTGTTCACGCGAGTGGGCACCGAGCGCGTCATCCGCTATGCGTTCGAGTACGCGCGCACGCACGAGCGCCGGCGCGTGACCAGCGCCACCAAGTCCAACGCCCTGCGTCACGCCATGCCCTTCTGGGACGAGGTGATGGCGCAGATCGCGGCCGAGTACCCCGAGATCGAGCACGACAGCGTGCTGATCGACGCCCTCGCTGCGCGCGTGGTCAGCCACCCGGCGTCGCTCGATGTGATCGTCGCCAGCAACCTGTTCGGAGACGTGCTGAGCGACCTGACCGCGGCCGCGGCAGGGAGCCTCGGGACGGGGCCGAGCGCGAATCTGGACCCGTCGCGGGCGCACCCCAGCCTGTTCCAGGCCATCCACGGCTCGGCGCCGGACATCGCGGGGCGCGGCATCGCCAATCCGATCGCGGAGATCCTTTCGGTTGCTTTGATGGTTGAGTTTCTGGGACAGCCGGCCACAGCTCACGCCATCGAGCGGGCTGTGGACGCCAGCGCCGCCGACGCCGACACGCGCACCCCCGACATCGGCGGAACGGCCGACACCCGCGGTGCGGGCAAGGCGATCCGCTCGGCGCTCGCGCGCGAGCTTGGGTGACCTACTCGAACACGTCGAGCGGGAGCCGGCAGGTGACCAGCGCGTTGGGAACGTTGACCGCCTCGGCCACGCGAAGGTCGGCGGCGACGCTGGCCAGCACATAGCCCTGCTCGCGGGTCAGGCCGCGCTCGGCCTCGAGCCAGCCGATCAGTTCGAGCAGCGCCCGCCGGGCCGCGAGCGTCACGTCCATGCTCTGGTTCTCGCCCTCGTCGGTGAGCGGGATGCCCATCGTCTGAACGCAGGCGCGCTCGCACGGCGCAGCCGGCTGCACGTACTCGATGGCCGGGAAGCGCGAACGCCAGCGCAGCGTCTCGGCCTGCCGCACCGATACCTCGAGGGTCACGGTGGCGGCCACCTCGATCGCGGTGCCGCACACCTCACCCTCGCCCTGGGCGAAGTGGACGTCGCCGACCGACATAAGGGCGCTGGGAACGTGCACGGGCAGCAGCAGACGGCTTCCCTCGCGCACCTGCGCGACGTCCAGGTTTCCGCCGTTCTCGCGCGGCGGGATCGTGCGCAGCGCGTGCGACGCGTACGGCTCCTGCGCGGGGACCGCGGACCGCGCCTGGGGACCGAGCACCACGGCGCCCCGGCCGGCCAGCGCCTCCTCACGGCGCGCCGCGTCGGCGAACAGCTGCCGTGACGGCGCCACCGCGACGCATCCCAGGAACGGGCGGCCCCGGATCGCGATCCCCGGCAGCTCGGGCGAGCGCGCCACGCCGTCCTCGATCCGCCAGCGGACCAGGTACGGCTCGGCGAACAGATCGCCGAGCACGCCGAAGCCCGGGATCACCGCGGTGGTGCCGAATCGGTCAGGCTCGATCCGCCGGGGTGTGACGACGAGCACGTCGCCGGGTCTCGTTCCCCGCACCGCGATCGGACCGGTCAGCGGATGGTTCGCGTCGAGGTCGATCGCGTTCAATGACGAGGAGTTGCTGCTCGGCGACAGCTGTCCGTCCATGCCGTCGCGGAGCTCGAGTTCGATCTCCTCCCCGGGGTCGATCGTCGCGATCGGTTCGAGTCCGGGCCAGATCCGATTGTGGCTGTTCTCGGGGTGCACGACGATCGACTCCTCGCGCGCCACGCTGACGCGGAGGGTCATGGCGCGATCACGCGACGGACCAGTTCCGCGCCGGCGCGCGCCAGCGCCAGTTCGCGGTCCGACCACTCGCGCGGGCTACCCAGATGGTGCAGCGAGATGATCCCGAGCAGTTCCGCGCCATCCCGCGCGGGTGTGACGATCTGCGCCGCGAGGCCGCCGTAGTGGGCGAGCATCGCCTGGAACGCCGGGTCCGCGGACGCGGCCGCGCAGTCCGGCTGCACGACCTGCTCGGCGCCGGCCAGGATTGTTTGCACCACCGGCTGGCCCTGGAGCGACACCTTGCGCTCGCCGATCAGGGTGCCGGTGCCGGGCGTCCGCGCCTCGTGCACGACCGGGAAATACTCGCCGGCGACGTCGAGGCGCAGCGTGCAGCGGTCCACGCCGACCTGCTCGCGCAGCGCCGCGACGATTGCGTCGAACGCGGCGGCGCGCAGCAACAGGTATTCGTCGTGATCGGTCATCGGCGCGAATGTCAAACATTAGATGGACGGCGCGTTACAGTTGCCCTTCACCCGGGTGCCTGACTCGAGAGAGGAGAAGCGATGCCGTTCGCCGACGTGGACGATGTGCGTCTGTACTACGAGTTCACCGGGCCCGAGGACGCACCGCTGATCCTCCAGTTCGGAGGCTCACTGTTCGGGCGCCAGAACTTCGATGCCGTGAACGACGGCTTCCGCGAGAACTTCCGGCTGCTCAGCTTCGACGCGTCCGGCTACGGACGCTCGACTCAGCCGCTGATCGAGTACAGCATCGAGAACTGGGCGCGAGAGGGCGCCGGACTGTTAGACGCGCTGGGCATCGAGCGCGCGCTGACCCACGGCACCTCGATGGGCGGGATGATCGCGCTCGCGTTCACCGCGATGTACCCCGAGAAGACGATCGCGTCGTGCGCCGACTGCGCGATGGCGCGCTGCGACACCTACCGGCGGATCATGTTCCGCAACTGGCGCCAGCAGTGCGAGGCGCTCCCGCTCGACGACTTCTGCGACCTGTTGACGATCCAGGCGGTCGGCGCGGGCTTCCTCGAGGAGAACCCCGAGGTGTTCGACAGCGTCAAGCGGATCGTCGCGATGAACTCTCCCTACACCGTGCGGCAGGCCTGCCTGGCCATGGAGCGGATGGACCTCGAGCCGCTGGTCGATCAGATCAGGTGCCCGATCCTGTTCACCAACGGATCGCGCGACATCATGACGCCGCCCGATCTGGCGCCGTCCGGCTTCAGCGCGCGGCAGATCGTCGGGCGGGTGTCCGAGTTCGCCCGCCTGCACGAGTTCCCCCATATCGGGCATGCCGACCTGTTGGAGGCGCCCGACGAGGCTGTGCAGGTGGTGACCGCGTTCTTCAAGGAGGTGCTCGCGGCCGAGGAGACGGCAACGCTCTCGGAGGCGCGTGCCTGACGTCGTGATCGGGGCACCTGTGCAACGCGTCCGCAAGGCGTACGAGCAGGTCTACGACCAGCTTCGGGAGCTGATCATGCGCGGCGAGCTCGCGCGCGGGCAGCGGCTTCCGGGCGAGGCGGAGCTGGCGCGTGAGTTCGGCGTGAGCCGCGGAACCGTGCGTGAGGCGCTCAGGCTCCTGGCCGCCCAGAATCTGATCCGCACCGCGAAGGGAGCCGGCGGCGGCAGCTTCGTGACGCTGCCCACCGCGGACCACGTCTCAGAGGTGCTTCAGGCGAACATCCGCCTGCTCAACGAGTCGCGGGAGGTCACCGCCGAGGAGATGCTCGAGACGCGCGAACTGCTGGAGACGTTCGCCGCGAGGATGGCGGCGCAGCGGCGGACTGCCGAGGACCTCGAACGCCTGCGGGCGTGCATCATCGAAGACCGAGCAAGATCGGCACCGAGCGACAGCACGCGGCGAACACGGACTTCCACGCCGCTCTGCTGGATGCGTCCGGAAACACCCTGCTGTCGATCGCCGCGCAGCCGGTGTTCGGGATCCTCCAGACCAACATGCGGCGGCGAGAGATCGAGCCCCGGACGCTGGCGAAGGTGAACGCAGACCACCGCGCGATCCTCGCCGCGATCGAGGCGGGCGACGGCGACGCGGCCGCGCGCCAGATGCGCCGGCACCTCGAGATGCTGCGCAAGACGTACGTGCGGCTGTGGACGCATCACGGGGAGACCTCGCCGGTGGGCGCCGCGCGACGGCGTCGGTGACTGACTCCTCGCGCGTCGCCGTGATCGGCGTCGGCCGGATGGGCGGCGCCGATGTCCCGCCGGCTCCTGGCCGCCGGCCACGCGGTGAGTCGTGTCGGACGATCCCTCCTCGGCCGGCGGTCGGAGCGCTGTGCGCGGAGGGAGCGGACCGAGCCGAGGATCCGGCTGAGGCCGCGCGCCGCGACGGAGGTCACGATCACTTCGCTGCCGACCCCGGACGTCATCGAGGACGTCTGACCTTGGCGCGCGCGGCGTGTTTGTCGGCGCGTCCGAGGGGAGCGTGCTGCATCGACATGAGCACCTCGCTCGCCCAGCCTGGCCCGGCGACTCGCGCGGACCGGCCAGGAGCGTGGTGTGGCGGTGCTCGATGCGCCGGTCACCGGGAGGCCCGCGCCGGTGCCGAGCAGCGGGCACGCTGGCGATCATGGTCGGCGGGTGAGGCCGATGCGTTCGCGCGCGCGTTGCCCCGCTGCTCGACGGTGCTCGGGTCGGTGATCGCGCGGCACATGGGAGGGCCCGGCAGCGGGCAGGCGACCAAGCTCACCAACAACCTGCTCGCGGCGACCCACATGGCGGTGCTGGCCGAGGCAGTGCCCTGGCCCGCGCCGAGGGGCTCGATCTGGCCTAAGGTCTTACGAGATCGTCTCCAACGGCACCGGCGACTCGCGGGTGCTGCGAAACCGTTACCCGGTGCCCGGCGTGTCCTCGAAGACGCTCCGGCGAACAACGGGGGTGGGCGCCGCTCTTCCCCGTCGACCTGATCGCCAAGGACGTGGCACTGGCGCTCGCCACCGCGACCGAGCACGACCTGTCCTTCCCGGTCGCCGAGGCGGCCCTCGAGCGCTACCGCGAGGCGCAGGCCGCGGCCCTCGGCGAGCTCGACTATTCGGCGGTCTCGCAGCTGTTCGAACGAATGTCGGACATGTAGACACCGCTTCGCGGGAGCCCATAGACTGCTGCCGTGTTGCGACTCGGCGTCGACGTCGGCGGAACGTTCACCGACCTCGTGCTCTACGACAGCGACCGGTCAGCTGTCTGGCTGGCCAAGACGCCGAGCACGCCGCAGGACCAGTCGCTCGGCGTGATCGAGGGCATCCGCCATCGCCGGCGATCGCGCGGATGTCGGCTGCCGGATCTCGACGCGATCCTGCACGGCACGACGGTCGCCACGAACGCCGTGCTCGAGACGCGCGGCGCGCGCGTCGGGCTGCTGATCGTGACGAGGGCTTCCGGCAGATCCTGCACCTCGCCGAGGCGTGGACGCCGGGGCCGCTGTTCGGCTTCATGATCTACGAGAAGCCCGAGCCGCTCGCCGACAGGTCGCGGACATCCGCGAGGTCGCCCGAGCGGATCGGCGCCGACGGGCGCGATGCGTCGAGCGCGCTCGACGAGCCGGGCGCCGCGCGCCGCGGTCGCGCGAGCTGCGTCGCGCGACGGGGTCGAGGCGCTGACCGTCTGCCTGCTCAACGCCTACGCGAACGCCGCGCACGAGCGCGTGGTCGCGCGAGATCGCGCGCGTAGGTCGCGCCCGACGCTGCCGGTCTCGATCTCGTCCGAGGTCCTGCCGGAGTTCCGCGAGTACGAGCGCACCGTGACGACGGTCGATGAACGCGTACGTCGCGCCGGTGCTCGAGCCGCTACCTGTCGAACGTCCGCGACGCGGCTGCGCGGCTGCGCGGGTCCGGCGCCGAGCTCCAGGTCGTGCGCTCCGACGGCGGGCTGATGAGCCTCGAGTCGGCCGCGCGCGAACGCCGGTGCAGACCGTGCTGTCCGGGCCCGCCGGCGGCGTGCAGCGGGCCGCGTCCGTCGCCGCGCCGCGCGGGGCTTCGACCGGATCCTCACCTTCGACATGGGGGGCACCTCGACCGACGTCGCCGTCTGCGTGTCGGCGGCGCGCCGACGATCACGCGCGAGACGCGCGGTCGGCGAGTTCCCGGTGCGCGCGCCGGCGGTCGACGTCGAGAGCATCGGCGCCGGCGGCGGCTCGATCGCCTACGTCGCCGAGGCGACGGGCGCGCTCCGGGTCGGGCCGCGCAGCGCGGGCGCGGATCCCGGCCCCGCCTGCTACGGCCGCGGCGGGACGAGCCGACGGTCACCGATGCCAACGTCGTGCTCGGCCACCTGCCGCCGCGCCTGCTCGGCGGCGAGATTCGAGCTCGACACCGACGCGGCGTGGGCCGCGGTCGCGGACTCGGGTCGCCGCTCGGCCTCGAGCCGGCGGCCGCGGCCGCCGGCGTGATCGACATGGTCACGAGAACATGCTCGGCGCGCTGCGGGTCGTCACCGTGCAGCAAGCGGCCGCATCCCGAGCGAGTTCGCGCTCGTCGCGTTCGGCGGCGCCGGCGGGCTGCACGCGAACGCGCTCGCCGCGCTCCTCGGCTGCTATCCCGGTGATCGTGCCGCCGGAGTCGGGCGTGCTCTCCGCGCTCGGGTTCGTGGCCTCGGAGATCACGAACGAGTTCAGCCAGACGTTCATCCGAGACGCACGCGGCGACGACCCCGGACGCAGTCGCGCGATCAGCTCGAGCGCGCTGGCCCGCAGGCGCGCGACTGGCTCGACGCCGGGAGCGTCGGCGTCGCCGAGCGGACGTTGCCGAGTTCGTGGTCGACATGCGCTACCGCCGCCAGGGCTACGAGATTCCGATCGAGCTGGCCTCGCGACGAGGTCGGCGGCGCTCGACCTCGACGGCGCTCGAGCGAGCGCTTCGGCGAGGTGCACCACCGCCTCTACGGGTTCGTGCTCGAGGGCGGCGCCGAGATCGTGAACCTCCGCGCGATCGCCGCGAGCGGACGCGTGCCGGTCCCCGAGATCGCCGCGCCCTGAGGGCTGGACCGCCGATCCGTCGAGCGCTCGCCGGGGCACGCAGCGCGTGTGGGCGGCGGCGAGGAGCATCGAGGTCCCGACCTACGAGCGCGCCGCGCTCGAGCGCGGGGATGGCGGATCCCCGGCTACGCGATCGTCGAGCAGTACGACGCGACCACCGTGGTGCTCCCCGGGCACGTCGCGCGCGTCGATCCGTAGCTGAACCTGCTGATCGAGCCGGAGGGCTGCGGCGTGACGAGCGGCAGATCGACGTCGTCACGCTCGACCTGATCGAGAACGCGCTGCTCAACGCGCGCTTCGAGATGGACGAGGTGGTCCGGCGCGCCGCGATGTCGCCGACGATCCGCGTGCAGCACGACGAGTTCCCGATGATCTGCAACGAGCGCGGCCAGATGGTCGTCGGCCAGTTCGGCTCCTACATCCCCGAGGTGATCGACCGCTTCGGCGGCGACATCGCGCAGGGCGACGTGATCCTGCTGAACGATCCGTACCTGTGCAAGGGGTCGATCTCGCACTGCAACGACTGGCTCGTGATCGTGCCGATCTTCCACGACGGCCGCCGCGTCGGGTTCGCCTCGATGTTCGGGCACATGATGGACGTCGGCGGCAAGGTGCCCGGCAGCCAGGTCTCCGACGCGCTCTCGATCTGGGAGGAGGGGATCCGGATCCCGCCGATCAAGATCGTCGACCGCGGCGTGCTGAACGAGACCGCGCTGGCGGTGATCCTCAACAACACCCGCACCCCGGACACGAACCGCAGCGACCTGATGGCGCTCATCGGCGGCTGCCGCGCGGCCGAGCGGCGGGTGATCGAGATCTGCGAGCGGTTCGGGCGCGGAGACGTTCGAGGCCGCCTGCGACGCGCTGCTCGAGCGCACGCGCGACGCGATGGCGAAGATCATCCGCATGTACATCCCGGAGGAGCCGGTCAGCGTTCACCGACTGGGTCGACGACGACGGACTCGGCAACGGCCCGTTCAAGATGGTGCTGACGATCTGGCGCGAGGGCGACGTGTGCCACGCCGACTGGACGGGAACCGCCGACGCAGGCGCCCGGGTCGATCAACTTCCACATCCACGAGGGCCTGTGCAAGCTGTTCTTCGGGATCTACATGATCATGGCCTTCGACCCCGAGATCCTCTTCAACGACGGGCTCTACGACGTGTTCGAGATGACGCTGCCCGGAGGGCTCGCTGCTGAATCCGCAGTTCCCCGCGCCGCTGTCGAACCGGCTCAACGTCCACACGCGCTTCTTCGACTGCCATGAGCGGCGCGCTCGGCCAGAAGGCGCCCGAGCTCTCGATGGCAGCGGGCTACGGGACGAGCCCGTTCTTCGTCTTCTCGGGCTGCGACGAGGCCGGCGAGTACTTCCAGTTCGTCGAGCTTCTGTTCGGCGGGCTCCCGGCGCGGCCTATCGGCGACGGGCTCGACGGTCACTCGTGGTGGCCGCTGTTCCGCACCACGCCCGCCGAGTACGCCGAGAGCTACTACCCGATCGTGATCGAGCGCTACGTGCCCGTGCGCGACACCGGCGGCGCCGGGCTCCACCGCGGCGGCACCGGGATCGAGAAGGTCTACCGGTTCACCGGCGCCCGGCGCGTTCACCGTCCACGACGACCGCGCCGCTGATCCGCCCTGGGGGATCAGCGGCGGACGCGCACGGCGGGCGCAGCACGAAGACGCTGATCCGCGCGGACGGGTCGGTGGTCGAGCTGCCGTCCAAGATCGACTGCGTGCCGGTCGAGGGCCGGGGAGCGGCTCGTCTTCCGGACCGCGGGCGCCGGCGGCTGGGGCGACCCGCTCGAGCGTCCGCCGGCCAGGTGCTGCGCGACGTGCGGCGCGACCTCGTCTCGGTCGAGGCCGCGGAACGTGACTACGGCGTCGTGATCCGCGGCGATACCGTCGACGAACAGGCCACCGTGGAGAAGCGGGCAGCTCAGCGGGCCGAGCGCGGCGCGCCGCCACAGTTCGACTTCGGCGAGTTGCCCGAGGGCGTCACGGTGGGATGAGGATCCGAAAGGAGAAAGACGATGGATGAAGCGACCCGACAGCTGTATTCGGATCGTGGCTTGGGCGGGCGTCAGGGCGCCGGAACGCGGCCGGCCCTGGTCATCGTGGATCTCAACCGCGGGTTCACCGATCCGGCCTCGCCGCTTCACTGCGACACCGACGCCGCGGTCGAGGCGACGGCGCGCCTGCTCGAGGCCGCGCGCGAGCACGCATGCCCGGTGGCCTTCACCACGATCCAGTACGACGAGGCGGGCAAGCGCGTGGCCAAGGCGTTCATCGACAAGGTGCCCACGCTGCTGACCCTCGCCCCGGACACTCCGTGGCCGCAGATCGACGAGCGGATCACACCGCTGCCGTCCGAGCCCGTGCTGATCAAGCTGTTCGCCTCGGCGTTCTTCGGCACGCCGCTGGCCCCGATGCTGGCCGCCGCGCACTGCGACACGATCATCATCACCGGGGCCTCGACGTCGGGGTGCGTCCGCGCCACCGCCGTGGACGGGATGCAGTACGGCTATCGCGTGGTCGTGCCCCGCGACGCCGTGGCGGACCGGGCGGCCGCGCCGCATGAGGCCAACCTGTTCGACATCGACGCCAAGTACGGCGACGTGGTGTCGACCGAGGAGGCGCTCGAGCTGCTGCGCTCGGCGACGTTCGCCGAGACGGCGGTGAGCGCGCGTTGAAACGCGGCGGTCACCTTCGGGTCAAACTGGCTTCCTGCGCATCGCTGTAGCTCGGCGAGCGCTTGAGAGACCGTCAAGGTCGGCTTGGACGCGCGGGGTGCGGTCATCGCGTCGAACGCATCGGCGACGGCGATGACGCGAGCCGCGATTGGGATCTCGTCGCTGCGGAGGCCGTCGGGGTACCCGTTGCCGTCGTAGCGTTCGTGACTGCTGCGGACGAGAACCGCGGCGGGTTGCAAGGCGGGGGCCGCGGCCAGGATGCGCTCGCCGATGATCGTGTGCTGGCGCATCAGCTGCCATTCCTCGTCCGAAAGGGGACTCGGCTTGTCGAGGATCGAGTCCGGGATCGCCATCTTGCCGATGTCGTGCAGGGGGGCGGCGTGGCGGATGGCCTCGATTTCGGGATCGCTGAGGCCGAGGTGGACGCCGGTCGCGACGGCGAGGTCGCACACCGTCTTGCCGTGGTCGGCGAGGGTGGGCGCGCGCTCTGCCAGCACCGCGGTGAGGACTCGGGTCAGCTCGCCGGCGGCGTGTGGGCGAGCGGCGGTCGCCTTGTTTCCGTACATGCGCGCGTCGGCCAGCATCAGCGCGTGCGAGGCGTCTCGTGCCTCCGAGGGCAGCATCACGGCCCCGTGAGCGGCGCTGATCGAGAAGCCCTCCCCGCCGAGTCGCCAGCGCGTGGGCGCAGGTCGAGGAGAGGCGGTCGGCTTTCGCCTCGGTGCAGGCAGCCAGCACGCAGAACTCATCGCCGCCAAGCCGGTAGGCCTCGCCGCGTCCGGCGACGGCTGCCGCGAGCGAGGCGCCAAGTCGCGCCAGGAGCATGTCGCCGGCGGCGTGGCCGAAGCTGTCGTTATAGCTCTTGAAGCCGTTGAGATCGAGGATCACGAGCGCGAACGGCCTCTCCTCCGTCAGGTGCGTGAGCATGTTCGAGAGGTCCTGCTTGAGCTTTCGCCGGTTGCCCAATCCGGTCAGCGCGTCGGTGCTTGCCTCGACGCGGCTTGCGCCCAGCAGGGCCCGGTTCTCCGCCAGGGCGAGCGCCATCCTGATCAGCACCAGTCCGAGCGCGGCGGCAGCCAGCGACAGGCCAACGATCTCGAGTCCGAGCGCCGCACCGCCGATCAGGATCGCCAATGCCACCCCGCCGAAGGCGACCGGCACAAACAGTCCGCGGTCGTCCTCTTCATGGCCAGGCTTGGCCTCACGGTCGAGGGTCGCGGCCAGGGCCATGCCGGCCACGCCGGTGAGGACCAATGCATCGGCCACGTCGCCGGCTCTCTGGCTCGTCGCGAGCAGGTAGCTGAGATCGGCGGCTTCCCATGCCACGATCGCGGCTCCGAGCACGCCGAGGGTTCGGTCAACGCGCCAGCCTGACAGCACGACCGCGCTCACGACAGCGCCGATCAGCACCAGATCGCCGATCGGGTAGGTGAGGTTGGTGGCGGTCTCCCAAAACGGGGCGCCGGCGCTGTTCGACAACGCCGTCGGCAGAGTCGCGCATGCCATGGCCGCCGCCACCGTCATTCCGCAGATGACGCCATCCAATCGGGTGGCGGCCAGCGTCTTGGGGACGCGACCACGGACCAGCAGCACCAGGGATACATATGCGCACGGATAGAAGGCCAGCCAGAAGCCATCGGAGACCGACGGCACCGGCACCGCGGCCGGGTCGCCGGCGAGCGAGTAGATCACATCGCCGACGGACTTCGACAGCAGCCCGATCCCGAGTACAAGCCAGGCCCGGTGGGACCCTCGACGCTGCAGGCCGCGCCACATCAATACCACGCTGGCCGCCGCCTCGATCCCGTCGTACATCCAGCTGCCGAAGAAATCCTCGGCCGCCGCGCCGCCAAGGCCCCACAGCGCGTGAACCCACTGCACCGCGAGCAAGCACCCGGTCACCGACATGACCAGCCAGGGGTCGACCGTCCGCGCGATCACGAAGCGCGGTCGCGTCCAACGCTTGAACGACGCCAACCATGGCATGTTCAAGTGATCGGGATTTCCGGCCGAAACCTGGATCTGGTGCGCGGCGCGCTGGACGGGTGGCGCGACCGTGCCTATTCAGGCCGTGACGGTGTCCTTGACCAGGGAGGCGTAAAGGTCCGGGCGGCGGTGCCCGAACAGGGGGAAGCGCAGGTCGTAGCAGATCTCCAGGCCGATCCGCCCGAGCGGCGTCTCGTACACCGAGAACTCGTCGCCCGGGACCACGAACCGGTCGACGCCGAGGAAGGGAAGGTGGGTCTTGCGGTAGGTGCCGATGAGGCCGCTCGGGCCGATCAGGACGGCGGCATTCCGGAGCCCCTCGGTGTCACGCTCGAGCATGCCGCACACCACGTGCATGCCGAGCCGGCGGCACGCCCGCTCGAGGACCTCGGTGGACGGTCCGGGAATCTCCTCCGCGTACGGCAGCGCCTCGTCGGCGCTGTCGAACATGTAGCCCGGGAGAGCGCACTCCGGCAGCACGAGCAGTTGCGCGCCGTTCTTCGCCGCCTCCTCGAGTCGCGCCACGCACGTCTCGAGATTTCGCCCCACCTCGGCCAGCTTCGGCTCGATCTGCGCGACCGCAACACGCACGCGGCGAGTCTATCGAGGGAGCGCGGGTTGCATACGTTAGTGTGCAAACACCGATTCGGATGCCCCACACGCTGGCCGAGAAGATCCTGCTCTCGCACTGCGACGCCGACGAGGTCCGCGCCGGGCGAGGTCGTGATGGCCCGATGCGACCTCGTGATGGCGAACGACGTGTCGGGGCCGGTCGCCTTCCGCGCGCTCGAGCAGATGGGCGCGACGCGACGTGTTCGACCCGGCCAAGGTCGTGATGGTCGCCGACCACTTCATGCCGGCCAAGGACGCGCGCTCGGCCGCAGCTCCAGAAGCGCCTGAAGGAGTGGTCGGATGCGCAGGGCGTCACCTTCTACGGGCAGGGGCGCGGGGGGATCGAGCACACGGTGCTGTGCGAGGAGGGCTGGATCCGTCCCGGGCTCGGTCATCGCCGGCGGCGATTCCCACACCTGCACGCTACGGCGCGCTCGGCGCGTTCGGCACCGGCCTCGGATCGACCGACATCGCGGCGTGCCTCGCGTTCGGCGAGTTCTGGCAGGCGGTGCCGGCGCACGATCCGGGTCGAGTTCACCGGCGAGAAGCGGCGCGTTCGTGACCGGCAAGGACCTGATCCTGGCCGTGATCGACGAGATCGGCGTCGGCGGCGGCGACCGAACGCCGTGCTCGAGTTCGTCGGCGCGGGCGCGGAGGCGCTGTCGATCGACGAGCGGCTGGCCGTGGCCAACATGGCCGTCGAGGCCGGCGCGGAGACCGGCCTGTTCCCCGCCGACGAGACGACCGCGGCGTACCTGGACGGGCCGGACCGACGGGCCGTGGACGGCCGAGCGCACCGACCCCGACGCCGAGTTCGCGCCGGAACGTGCCGGATCGACCTCGACGAGCTCCGCCGCTCGTCGCGCTTCCGCACTTGCCGGGCAACGTCGCCCCCGTCGGCGACGTCGTCGGGCACGCAGGATCGACCAGGTGTACATCGGCAACTGCGCGAACGGCACGATGACCGACCTGCGCCAGGCGGCCGAGATCCTCCGCGGGCGCCGGGTCCACCGCGACTGCCGGATGATCGTCGTGCCGGCGACGCAGCGGATCTACCGGGAGGCGCTCGCCGAGGGTCTGCTCGACGTGTTCGTCGAGGCGGGCGCGATGGTCTCGACGCCGACGTGCGGCGCCTGCTTCGGCGGCGGGATGGGCGTGCTCGGCGCCGGGCGAGCGGGCGATCGCCACCACCAACCGCAACTTCCGCGGCCGGATGGGCTCGCGCGAGCGCCGAGGTCTACCTCGCGAACGCGTAGGTGGCCGCGGCGGCGGCGGTCGCCGGCGAGATCGTCGATCCCGGCGGAGCTGGGCGCGGTGATCATCGAAGGACGCGCGGTGCGTGATCGCCGGGCGACAACGTCGACACCGACGTGATCTACCCCGGCGAGTACCTCAACATCGAGGATCCGCGACGCGATGAAGCGCGCACCTGTTCGAAGGGCTCGACCCGGCGCTGCGCGACCAGCTGGGGGAGGACACGATCCTCGTCGTCGGCGGGAACTTCGGCACCGGCTCCTCGCGCGAGCACGTGCCGCAGGCGATGAGGCGTGCGGGCGTGCGCTGCGTGCTCGGCGAGAGCTTCGCGCGCATCTTCCGCCGCAACTGCGTCAACCTCGGCCTCCTCGCCCTGGCCTGCCCCGAGGCGGCGGACGAGGTGCAGCCGGGATCGCAGATTCGCGTCGACACCGACAGCGGCGAGGTCGCGGTGGACGACAAGACGTTCCAGGCCGAGGCGGTGCCGGGTTTCGTGCGCGAGCTCCAGGACGCCGGCGGGCTCGTCCCGTGGGCACAGCGGCGCACAGGCGCGGCGTGAGCGTGCGGACGGCGGCGTCCCGCCTCGCGTCAGGGCAGGCAGACGTACTCCGCCACGCGATCGGTGCATGAGACTACGGATGCGCCGGCGCGGGTGTTCAGGCACGCTCCGGACTGCGGATTTCGACCCCGAACGGAGAAGCGTTGACGACCTCGACCAACGTGCCGGCCGGAACGAACGTCGCGGACAGAACAGATCGTTCGCAGCACCGGCGCCGGCAGCATCCACGCACCACCAACACTCAGGACCTGAAAGCGACCCTCTGGCAATTCAGCCACCGGTGCACGATCGGCCAGGTGCTGAATTTCTCGGAGACCGGCATGCTCGTCGCCGGCGACGGCGTCGACGTGGGGAAGGTCGCCGCCTTCGAGCTCAGCGGTCAGGACTTCCGGTTCGCCGGATACGCAGAAGTGGTTCACCTGACCGGCGAGGCCATGGGCCTTCACTTGCTCGGCTGGAGAGGACCGGCGAGCCGCCGCGTCCAATCGCTGGTCACCCGGAGACTTCAAGGGGACGCCCGGCGCGCGTTGCTATCCGACGTTCCGGGACTGTTTCTCGGGTGATCTGGCGGCGGTCCGGGACGAGCGGACCGTCCTCAGTCCCAGCTGCCGCGGCGTATCCGTTCTTCTGAGAGACGATCCGCCAGTTCTCGGCTGACGTAGCGCCGCCCGGCGAGAACCGCGCGTATGGCGGCGATCAGGTCGCCGGTGGCCTGCTCCTTGAGGACGTACCCACGGGCGCCCGCGCGCGCCGCCAGGCCCACGTAGGTCGGATCCTCGGACATCGTCAAGACGACGATCTGGGTCCGCGGCGCCTCGGATCGGAGTCCCGGGATCGCCTCCAGCGTCGATCCGCCGGGCATGTTCAAGTCGAGCAGCAGCACATCCGGATCGTGGTCGCGCACGGAGCGCTGCGCCGCCGCGATATCGCCCACCTGAGCAACCACCTCGAACCCGGGCTCCGCGTCGAGCACGAGCCGGAGCCCGTCCCGGACCATGCGGTGGTCGTCAGCGAGCACGATCCTGACCACGCCGGCCTCGTCAGTCGCCTTCTCCACGGGCACTTCCTGGCGGGAACTCATTTCACGTTCACCGTAGCGCCTCGCGTGCATGCCGGGGCATTTCCGCCTTCGACTAACCCGCGCCCGCGTGTCGGCGGAAGAAGCCGGCCACCGCGCGAGCGTGCTCCTCTGCGTTGTCGAAGATCGTCGAGTGGTTCGAGCCCTTGATCACGCAGGTCTCGCCGCTGGGCAGGTTGTCGGCAATCCACTGCTGGCCGGCGCCGTTCGGTCCCTGATCCCACGGGGTCATGAGGTCCTCGTCGCCGCCGACGACGAGCGCCGGAGCGGTGATCTTCTTGACCCACTCGCGGTTGTCCATGGCGTTCATCGCCTCGCAGGCGGCGATCATCACCCGGGGCTCGTTGGAGTCGCGCAGAATCTGCTGGATCGCGTCGACCCCCGCCTGTCCCTCGGGCGTCTCCATGTACGCCTTGGACAGGCACTGCCAGGCGATCAACTCGGCCAGGATCCGGCTGCCCACTCCCTCGAGGCGGATCAGGTCGATCCAGTTCTTGAACACCAGCCGACCGGAGAACCCGAGCTTGGCCGCCGCGCAGTTGATCACCACTGACTGGATGCGGTCCGGGTATTTCCCGGCCATGACGGTGGCAACCATGCCGCCCATCGAGGTTCCGTGCACATGCGCCTTGCCGATCCCGAGGGCGTCGAGGAGGCCGACGGCGTCGTCGGCCCACACTTCGAGGTCGTATTGCTGCTCGGGCTTGTCGGATTGCCCGTAGCCTCGCATGTCGTAGTCGATGCAGCGGAACTCGCCGCACAGCAGCGGCGTCACCGGCCCGAAGTTGAAGTGCCCAAAGCCCGCACCATGAATCTGGAGAACCGGCTCGCCCTCGCCGGTGATCTCATGCCACAGCCGCGCCCCGTTCACCTCGATCAAATCGCCAGCCATGCCTCTCTCCTGTCTGCCTGACCAAAACCGGGCCGCAGTATATGTCAGACATCTCGGCGGAAGGGCGAGTGTTTGACAGTCCCCTACACAGGAGATACAAAGCGCGAATGTCCGACCTTCGTGTTGGAACGTGAGCCTCCCGCTCGCGGACGTCCGCATCATCGCGGTCGAGCAGTACGGCGCCGGTCCGTGGGGAACGCTTCAGCTGGCCGACCTCGGCGCCGAGGTGATCAAGATCGAGGACCCGCAGTCCGGAGGCGACGTCGGGCGCTACGTGCCGCCTTACCAGGAGGGTGAGGACTCGCTGTTCTTCGAGACGTTCAACCGCAACAAGAAGAGCGTCTCGCTGGACCTGCGTTCGCCGCACGGGCGAGAGGTGTTCGAAGACCTGGTGGCCGGATCCGATGCCGTGTACTCGAACCTCCGCGGGGACCAGCCGGCCAAGCTGCGCCTCACCTACGAGCACCTGCGCGAGGCCAATCCCCGGATCGTCTGCTGCTCGCTTTCGGGCTTCGGCATGAGCGGCCCGCGCGCCGCCGAAGCCGGCTACGACTACATCATGCAGGCGATGGCGGGCTGGATGAGCTTCACCGGCGACCCGGACGGGCCGCCGACCAAGAGCGGACTGTCGCTCGTCGACCTGTCGGGCGGGTACGTGGCGGCGATCGCGCTGCTCAGCGGGCTGTGGCAGGCGCGGCGCGACGGCGTCGGCTGCGACTGCGACATCTCCCTATACGAGACCGCACTGCACGAGCTGATGTACGTGGGAACGTGGGCGGCCAGCGCGGGCTACGAGCCGCGGCGCATGCCGGAGTCCGCGCACCCTTCGATCGTGCCCTTCCAGGCGTTCGAGACGTCCGACGGCTGGATCACGGTCGCGTGCGCCAAGCAGAAGTTCTGGGAGCTCCTCTGCCAGGCGCTGGGCCGAGCCGAGCTGGCTGGAGATCCCCGCTTCGCCGACTTCGCGGCGCGCAATCGCAACCGCGAGGAGCTTGTCCCGATCCTGCGCGAGGACTTCCGCCGGCACCCCACCGAGCACTGGCTGACCGTGCTCGCACAGGCGGGGGTGCCGCACGGCCCGGTGTACGAAGTCGCCGAGGCGCTCGAGGATCGCCAGGCCCAGGCCAGGGGCGACGTGGTCGAGGTCGAGCATCCAACGCTCGGCACCGTACGACAGGTGGCCTCGCCGTTGCGCATCACCGGCCAGGCGAACCCGGTCACCCGGGCGCCGTTCCGCGGCGAGCACACCGACGAGGTGCTACGCGAGGTGTGCGGCTACTCGGCCGACCGGATCGCCGGCCTCCGGGCCGCGGGCACATTCGCAGCGATCACGGCTCAGGCCGCCGCCGAGCGCTGAGGCGGCCGCTGCAGGTGCCAGTCGGTGGCCTGCTGGTAGGCGTGGGCGGCGGCGAGCACCGTGGCCTCGGCGAACGGCTTGCCGACCAGCTGAACGCCGATCGGTAACCCGTCGCTGAACCCGGCCGGAACCGCGATCACCGGCACGCGCGCGAGCACCCACATCGAGATCGTCCGGGTGAGGCGCGCGGTCATCTCGAGCGGGTCTGAGTCGGCGATCCGCGGCGCCGTGATAGGGCAGGCCGGCGCCAGCAGCAGGTCGCGCCCGGCGAGCGCCTCGAGCACGCGCCGGCGCCAGGAGCGCTGCCACTGGCGGCCCCGGGCGTACCGCGGGCCGGTCACTGCCGCGCCGCGGCGCAACCGTGTCAGCACGTCGGGAGCGAACATCTCGGGCGTGCGGGCCAGCCGCTCGCGGTGCACGAACGCGGCCTCGGCCAGCAACAGCTCGCCGGTGATCTCGAACGCCTCGGCTCGGCCCGGCAGGTCGGCCTCCTCGACGATCGCCCCGGCCCGGGCGAGCGTCGCCGCCGCCTCCCGCACCGCGCCGAGGACCGGCGCGCAGGTGTCTTCGAGCCAGTCGCCGCCGAGCATTCCGATGCGCACGCCTTCCGCGCCGCGGGACAGGGCCGCCGTGTAGTCCTCGCTCGCGACATCGACGGACGTGGGCTCGTCTCGGTCGTATCCGGCGATCACGCTCAGCAGGAGCGCCACATCCTCGGCCCGCCGCGCCATCGGACAGATCGCATCGAAGGTGAAGGCCACGGGCACGCTGCCCCGATTGCTGACCCGCCCCGCGGAGGGCCGCAGCCCGGAGACGCCACACAGCGCGGCGGGGATCCGCGCCGAGCCCCCCGTGTCGGTTCCGAGTGCGGCCATCGCCATGCCCGCGGCGAGCGCGGCGCCGGAGCCGCTCGAGGATCCGCCGCACACGCGCTCGGGGTCCCAGGGGTTCCGGCACGGGCCGAAGTGCATGTTCTGCCCCGTGCCGCCGATCGCCCATTCCGACATGTGGAGTTTGCCGATGAGCACAGCACCCGCCGCGCGCATCCGCTCCCACACCGGCGCGTCGCGCTCGGGGACGCCACCGTCGTAGAGGCGTGTGCCGGCCGTCAAGGGCATCCCCGCGACCTCGATGTTGTCCTTGAGCGCGACCGGGATACCGGCCAGCGGACCCAGCGGATCGCCCCGGCGCGCCGCGTCCTCGATCGCGCGGGCGTCCTCGAGCGCGCGTTCGGCGGCCACGTTCCGGAACACGTTCAGCTCGCGGTCATCCCGCGCTACCCGGTCCAGCGCCGTCTGCACCAGCGCGACCGGCGAGAGCCGACCCGCCGCGATGCGCGCCCGGGCCTGGGCGATCGACAGTCCCGCCACCAGGTCGTTCACGGACCCAACGTCCCCGCGACTGCCCGCGAGAGGGGGGCAATTTCCGCCATTACTCGACCCGCTCGTTCGAAATGAAGGATTCTGCCTCTCCCAGGGGCAAGATCCGTCACCAGCCGCGACGGCGGGCTCGAATGGCGGAAATTGCCTCCTCGGGGCGGCCGGGTGTGGTCATGACCGGCGCTCCAGGCCGGCCGTGCCACCGCCCATCTAGACCAGGCCGAACGCTTTGTTGCCGGCCTCAGAGGTCGGGCTCCGTGACGGGATCAACCGGCCCGCCTCGCGCGAGAACAGGTTGTTCAGCGAGCCGCGAACGTCGCGCGCGGCACGAATCTCCGCCCTCCGGCGTTCCGTCGCTTCGGCGTCTATCTCGAGCGTCTTCTCGTCGCGGAAGATCACCCCGTAGGCGTCGCGGGCCAGCTCGATCGTGGTGAAGTCGTCGAGCACGTCCTCGCGCACGAGCGCGGGGTCGCGCTCGAGCGGATCGCCGTAGCCGCCGCCGTTGGGCTCGCGGAACTCGATGTACTCGCCGGCCGCGAACGGCACACCGGTGACCTTCGCCTCCAGGTACTCCTCCCGCGGCGTGTCCGGGTTCTTGCGGCACGATGCGGTGAGCCCGTCCCAGCCGCCGAAGATGCCGCGCGGCGGATCGGTCTGGCGGTCGCCCTCGCAGGAGTAGCGTGCCGTCGACGAGGAAGCGGTTGCGCCGGATGATCCCGATGCCGCCGCGCCAGCGCCCGGGCGCGGCCGGCTCCGGGCGCAGCTCGTACTGATCGCAGCGCATCGGGAAGCGCAGGTCGAGCTCCTCGATCGGGTTGTTGCGCGTGTTGGCCATCAGGTTGTCGACCGAGTCCATCGCGTCCTTGCCGAAGCGCCCGCCGTAGGAGCCCTCGTTGACCTCGAGGTAGATCCAGTACTCGCCGCTCTCCGGCTGGAAGCCCGAGTAGGCGCAGAAGTGGATCCCGGCCGAGTTGCCGGCCGTGACCTGCTCGGGGCAGCTGGTCGGCCAGGGCCAGGATCGTGTTGTCGACCACGCGCTGCACCTGGCAGAAGCGCGAGAAGCACGCGCGCGGGAAGTTCGGGTTGAAGATCGTCCCCTTCGGCGCGATCACCTTCACCGGCCGGAAGATCCCGTCGTTCTGCGGCACGTGCTCGGGGAAGGTCGACCTCGTCGAGCAGGATCGTGCGCACCGCGTAGTACGCGCCGACCAGCAGCGAGCCCTCGAACGGGACGTTGTAGCCCGTGGGGACCTCGGCCTCGGAGCCGGTCAGGTCGATCGTGATGCTGTCGCCCTCGACCATCACCTTCGTCTCGACCCGCAGGCGGCACGCCGCGGTTGCGCGCGTCGTCGTCGAGCCAGGCGGTGGGGGCCACGTACTCGCCGTCCGGGATCTTCGCGATCTGCTCGCGCAGCATCTGCTCGGAGTAGTCCATCCAGCCGTAGGCGGCGCTCATCACGGTCTCCGTCCCGTAGCGCTCGATCAGCCGCAGGAAGCGGTCGCGGCCGAGCACGCAGGCGGCGATCATCGCGTTCATGTCGCCGCGGTTCATCGTCTCGGTCCGCACGTTGTCGAAGATCATGCGGTCGATGTCGACGTTGCAGCTCGCCCCGGCGGTACCAGCGCAGCGCGTTGTAGAGCTTCGCCTCGGCGTAGACGTCGAACGCGTCGGCGTTGATGCCGGGGAACGAGCCGCCGACGTCGAGCACGTGGGCGGTGACGGCGGCGAAGCCGAGCAGCTCGCCGTCGTGGAAGATCGGCACGGCGACCGCGACGTCGGGGGTGTGGGACGCGCCGAGGTAGGGATGGTTGTGGACGATCACGTCGCCGTCCTCGATCTCGCCCTCCAGGCGGTCGAGGAAGCCGCGGATGTACCACGGCAGCGAGCCGATGTGCATCGGCGTGGAGTCCGACTCGCAGAGCTCGCGTCCCAGGGCGTCGAAGAGCCCGGCGCCGAGGTCCTCGGACTCGCGGATGATCGAGCTGTAGGACATGCGGAACAGCACGCCGGCCATCTCCTTGGCGATCGCGTGGAAGGCGCCGCCGAGGACGCGCAGCGTGATCGGGTCGACCTCGACACGGGCGCGGTCGGGCGGTCCCGGGGCGCGTCCCACCTCATAGGTCACGATCGACATGAGTCATTCCTCGCTTTCTCCGCTCGCGATCCGGTCAGGCGGCGGCCGCGTCGGCGGCGCCGATGACGGCGGCTGCGTGCGCCTTGTCGATCCAGATGACGATGTTGCCGAAGCGATCGATCTCGGCCGATCACCCCGGCGGGATGACCGTGGTCGAGTCGTACTGGTTGATCATCGCCGGGCCCGTCGACGCGGTTGCCGGCGAGGAGCGAGCTCGCGCGCGTAGAACCGGTCGGCAGCTCCCGCAGGTCGCCGTCGACGCGGAACCACGCCTCGCGCTCGTGGCGCAGCGCGGCGCGCGGGCGACTCGCCGGCGCGCGGTCGACCTCAGGCATCTGGAGCGGCGGCGATGAGCCCGATGCCGCGCACCCGGATGTTCGGGATCTCGATGTCGGAGCTCCTCGAAGCGACGCGAGTACTCGCGCTCGTGGGCGTCGTGGAACTCGGCCGCCAGATCGGCCGACCCAGCGCGTCGTCGACTTCGCCCGAGCCGGCGTCGACGCGCAGCTCGTAGCCCTGGCCCAGGTAGCGGCAGTCGACGATCGCGCTGGATGACCCACCGCTCGCGCGGGATCCCGTCGCTGCTCGAGCTGCGCGCGCGCCTGCTCCTCCAGCTCGGCGAAGCGCTCCTGCAGCTCCTGCGGCGTTCGAGCTGTCGACATCCGCTGGTAGGTCGTGGCCACGTACTCGTAGACCGAGTCGGTGGCCAGCAGGCCGAGCGCGGCGGTGACGCCGGGATACGGCGGCACGATCACCGCCGGCGTGCCGACCTCGAGCCGCGATGTTCGCGGCGAACATCGGGCCGGCCCCGCCCTCGGCGACGAGCGCGAAGTCGCGCGGGTCGAAGCCCTTGCGGACCGAGTTCTCCTCGATCGACTGGACCATCGAGTGGCTGGCGATCTGGATCGCCCCCATCGACGCCTCCTCGACGGACATCCCGAGCGCCTCGGCCACGGCTCGAACGCGCGCCGCGCCAGGTCGGGGCGCAGCTCCATGGCCGCCGCCCAGGAACTCCTCGGGCAGCAGCCAGCCGAGGTTGACCATCGCGTCGGTGGAGGTCGGCTCGGTGCCGCCGCGGCCGTAGGCGGCCGGGCCCGGGCACGGCGCCCGCCGAGCGCGGGCCGGAGCGGAAGATGCCGCCGCTGTCGACGTAGGCGATCGAGCCGCCGCCGGCTCCGATCGTGTCGACGTCGACCATCGGGATCATCGCCTGGTAGGGGCCGACGCGCGTGTCGAGCAGGTGCTTCATGCGCAGCTTGCCGCCGCTGGGCCAGCCCGATGTCGGCCGAGGTGCCGCCGACGTCGAGCGTGATCACGTTCTCGAAGCCGGCCTGGCGGCCGGCCCAGATGCCGCCCGACCACGCCGGCCACCGGCCCGGACATGAGCAGGTTGACCGGGCGCTCGACCGCGCCCTGCGCGGTGACCACGCCGCTGGCCGAGGTCATCAGGTGAAGCCCGGTGCGCACGCCGAGGCGCGCGCAACTCGTCCTCCAGGCGGCGCACGTAGCGCGCCACCTTCGGGCCGACGTACGCGTTGAGCGCGACGGTCGAGAAGCGCTCGTACTCGCGGTACTGCGGGAGCACCTCCGAGGAAACCGAGAGGAACGCCTCCGGGAACTCCTCGCGCACGATCTCGGCCACGCGCCGCTCGTGCTCACCGTTCAGGAACGAGAACAGGAAGCAGACCGCGACCGCCTCGACGCCGGTCTCCTTGAGGCGGCGGACCTGCTCGCGCGCTCGCTCCTCGTCGAGCGGGACGAGCACCTCGCCCTCCGCCGTGATCCGCTCCGGGACGGTCAGGCGGTAGCGCCGGCGGACGAGCGGGTAGCGCTGCCAGGGGAGGTCCTGGTAGTTGGAGAAGTTCAGCGGCTTCTTGTGCCGCGCGATGTGCAGGATGTCGCGGTAGCCCTCGGTGGTGATCATGCCGACGCGCGCGCCGTTGTGCTCGATGACGATGTTCGTGGCGATCGTCGTGCCGTGGAAGACCTGGTCAAGGTCCGCCGGCGTGACCTCGGCCTGCTGCGGTCAGCTCCTGGATCCCCTCGACCGTGCCCCGCGACGGGTCGTCGGGCGTGGTAGGCGATCTTGTGGATCGAGGATGGTCCCGGCCTCGTCGTCGACGTAGATCAGGTCGGTGAACGTGCCGCCGACGTCTACTCCGAGGCGTTTCATGGTTCTCTCCAGGATCGGGTGGTGGTCAGGGTCGTGCTCCCGTGCTGTTGGGCGGAGGAGACCACTAGGGGCGAACGAGGATCTTTCCGTAGAAGTCGCGGCTCTCGAGCAGCGCGAATGCGTCACGGACCTCCGCCAGCGGGAACGTCCGCGCCACGAGCGGCTTCAGCAGGCCGCGCCCGGCGAAGTCGAGCACCTTGTCGAGCTCCTCGCGGTCGAACACGAACGAGCCGATGATCGTGTGCTGGGAGCGGAAGAACGGGATGATGTCGAACGGGACCACCTCGCCGCCGTGGGCGCCGCAGGTGACCAGGCGTCCTCCCTGAGCCAGCGACTCGATCGCCTTCTGGAACAGCTCGCCGCCGACGTGCTCGAACACCAGGTCGACCCCGCGGCCGTTCGTCACCTCCATGACGCGGGCCGGGACGTCCTCAGAGGTGTAGTCGATGCCAACGTCCATCCCGTTCGCCCTGGCCTGCTCGAGCTTCTCCTGCGAGCTCGAGGTGCCGATCACGAACGCGCCTGCGAGCCGGGCCAGCTGGACCGCGGCCGAGCCGATGCCACTCGAGACCGAGTTGATCAGGACGCTCTCGCCGATGCGCAGGCCCCCGCGGCCGAACAGCATGTGCCACGCCGTCCCGAACGCGATCTGCAGCGCGCCCGCCTGCTCGTCCGGGATCGACTCGGGGACCCGGATCAGCTGCTTGGTCGGGGCGAGCACGTACTCGGCGAACGCGCCGGGTCCACCGACCCCGATGAACACGTCGCCGCCGAGCAGGTAGGGCATCACGCGGTCGCCGACCTGGAGGGTGTCAACCCCCCGCCCGAGCTGGTCGATGCGGCCGACCGGCTCGAGACCGAGGATGTGCGGGAATGAGACGTCGAAGCGGGAGATGCCCTCCCGGAGGTCGACGTCGACGTGGTTGAGCGCGCACACCTCGACCTTGATGCGCACCTCCCCGGCGCCGGGCTCGGGGTCCGCGACCTCCTCCAACCTCAGCACATCCCGACCGCCGAACTCGTGGATCCGCACAGCCTGCACGCGCTTAGTCCTTTCTCTAGCCCTCGGGTGCCCGCGTTGCACGCTTCGGCGAACAGGCGCAGGCGCCGCATTCTTATGCCGGACATCACCCATGTCAAGCCTTCGAAGCCGTGCTGATTTGGCGCTCTGGCCCGAGGAATGTTGACATCGGTTGATGTCTGACATATAACGGCGCGGCGGCGCACCGCCATCAGACAGGAGCCACGATGTCCGCACAGGGCGAACCCGCGCCCAAGGTTTGGCGAGGTCGCTTCTTCGACGACTTCGACGTCGGCGACGTGTTCCAGAGTCGGCTCGGACGCACGATCACCGAGACCGACAACGTCTGGTTCACCTGCCTGACCCTGAACACGAACCAGGTCCATTTCAACCACGAGTTCGCCGCCGGCACCGAGTTCGGCAAACCGCTGGTCAACAGCACGTTCACGCTGGCGCTGGTGACCGGGATGAGCGTCCCCGACACGAGCGAGAACGCGAGCGCGAACCTTTCGTGGACCGACATCAAGCTGCCGAACCCCGTGTACGTGGGAGACACGCTGTGGACGGAGACCGAGGTGGTCTCCAAGCGCGAATCGCGCTCGCGCCCGAGCGTCGGCATCGTGGGCGTCCGGTGCCGGGGCATCAACCAACGCCGCGAGGTGGTGATCGAGTTCCAGCGCACGTTCATGGTCTACAAGCGAGACGCCGCCGAGGTGACTGGCACCTTCCCGGGCACCGACACCGACTGGACAGTCTGAGAGGACACCATGGATACCGCCGCACAACGCTTCGCCGCCTTCAGTTCGTCGCTCACCGTCGAGCAGATCCCGGACCCCGTGCTGGAAAGCGCGAAGCTGCACATCCTGGATGCGCTCGGCTGCGGCCTCGCCGCCCACGCGCTGGACACTGCCCCGGCGGCGCGCGAGGCGATGACCGAGACGGGCTCGCGCGGCCCCGCCACCGCGATCGGCGTGTCCCACGGACTGCCCGGAGCGGATGCGGCGCTGGTCAACGGCGTCACCTGCCACGCGCTGGACTACGACGACACCCATACCGGCGCAGTCGCCCATGTCAGCGTCGCGGTCGTTCCCGCCGCGCTGGCCGCCGCCCAGGCCGAGGGCGCGGCGGGCGCCGATCTGCTCGCCGCGATCGTCGCCGGCAACGAGATCGTCGCGCGACTGGGGATGGCGGTCGGCTCGGCCTTCCACGCCCGCGGCTTCCATCCCACCGCGGTGTGCGGCGTGTTCGGCGCCGCCGCGGCGGCCTGCCGCCTGCACTCGCTCGACGCGGCCACGACGACGAACGCGCTGGGCATCGCGGGGAGCATGGCATCCGGGCTGCTCGAGTTCCTGGCCGACGGCTCGTCGACCAAGCGTCTGCACCCGGGCTGGGCCGCGCACGGGGCGATCATCGCCTCGCGCCTGGCCGCCCACGGAGCGACCGGTCCGGCTTCGGTGTTCGAGGGACGCTTCGGGCTCTACCGGGCGTTCGTGGACCGCGACGACATCGACGTCGAGGCGCTCACCGGAGAGCTCGGCGAGCGGTGGGAGACCCCCCGGATCGCCTTCAAGCCCTACCCGGCGTGCCACTACGTGCACGCCTCGCTCGACGCGGCCGCGCAGGCGCTCGCCGAGACGCCGGTGCGGACCGAGGACATCGAGGAGATCGTCGCGCTGACCACCGAGGCCGGCGTGTCGCTGGTGCTCGAGCCGCTGGCCGACAAGCACCGGCCGCGGAGTGAGTACGAGGCGAAATTCAGCCTGCCCTACTCGATCGCGTCGCTGCTGGTGCGCGGCCACGTGGACGTCTCGACGTACACCGACGAGGCGATCACCGATCCGGACGTATTGGCTCTGGCCGCCAAGGTCCGCTACGAGGTCAAGGACTACGAGACCTTCCCGCGCGCGCTGCCCGGCGGCGTCCGCATCCACACGCGCGACGGGCGCACGCTCGAGGCCGAGCTGCCCTACCAGCGCGGCGGGCCGGAGAACCCGATGAGCGCCGAGCAGGTCCAGGAGAAGTTCCGGACCAACGCGGGACTGGCGCTGTCCGCCGCCGAGGTGGAGGCACTCGAGGGCGCAGTCATGACGCTCGAGCGCAGCGACGATCTGCGCGCGTTCGAGCTGCTCGCTCGCGCGGTGCGCCGCGAGAGCATCCCCGTCACATGAGCGCGACGGCGGAGCTGACCGTCGAAGACGCCGAGCGCCGCAAGGACAGCGGCGAGCGGGCGAACGAGATACAGCAGCTCCTGATCGCCCGGCGCATCTTCGAGCGCTACGAGACCGGGGCACGGTAGCGGTGGCCGTCGAGCCCAGCCCACGCGTGACGCGGGTGCGCAAGGCCTACGAGCAGGTGTACGACCAGCTGCGCGATCTGATCATCCGTGGCGAGCTGGCCCGGGGCGAGCGCCTGCCCGGCGAGATCGTCCTGGCCCGTCAATTCGGCGTGAGCCGGGGGACCGTGCGCGAGGCGCTCCGCGCCCTGGCCGCGCACAACCTGGTGCGGACGTCCAAGGGAGCGAGCGGCGGAACGTTCGTCACGCTGCCGACCGTCGACCACATCTCGGCCTTCCTTCAGGCGAACATCGGGCTGCTCTCGGAGACCAACGACGTCACGCTCGAGGAGTTCCTCGAGGCGCGCCGCCTGCTCGAGGGATTCGCCGCGCGCCGGTGTGCCCTGCGCCACACCGAGGCCGACCTGAAGCGTCTGCGCGCGACGATGGTGCAGGCGGGGGAGCTGTCGGCCGAGGAGCAGTTTCACTACAACAAGGAGTTCCACAGCGTGCTGCTCGACGGCGCGGGCAACACGCTGCTGCGGATCGCCGCGCAGCCGATCTTCTCGGTGCTCCAGACCAACCTCCGCCGCGACGCGCTCAGCCCCAGCTTCGGCGAGCACGTGGAGCACGACCATCGCACGATCCTGGCCGCGATCGAGCGTGGCGACGGCGACGCGGCGGCCGCCGAGATGGACCGTCACCTCGACTTCCTGAGCCGGACCTACACGAGTATGTGGCGCTAGGAGGGGCGCCTGAGCGCGGCGCGAGCGCCCTGGCCGGCGCTGTCCGTTCGCTCGCCGCCACCTCCTCGTTCGCACCGTGCTCGTGAAATTTCCGTCACTCGCGGCCCGGCCGCGGCGTGTTACCGGAAAACTCCCGCAGGACGGGAAACATCCGTCACGGCCGGCAGCGCGGAACGTGAAAGACGGAAATTTCCCGCGGGGGCGATGGCGGCATCTCAGTAGGAGCGCGGCAGGCCCAGGACGTTCTGGGCCAGGAACGACAGGATCATGTTCGCCGTCACGGGCGCGACCTGGTAGAGCCGCGTCTCGCGGAACTTGCGCTCGACGTCGAACTCGCGGGCGAAGCCGAAGCCGCCGTGGGTGTCCAGGCAGACGTTCGCCGCCTGCCACGACGCGTCGGCGGCCAGCAGCTTGGCCATGTTCGCCTCCGCGCCGCAGCTCTGACCCTGGTCGTACAGGTCGGCCGCCCGCCGGCGCATCAGATCCGCGGCCTCGACGCGGGCGTGCGCCCACGCGATCGGGAAGGCCACGCCCTGGTTCTGCCCGATCGGGCGGCCGAACACGACGCGCTCCTTGGCGTGCTTGGCCGCGCGCCCGACGAACCAGCGCCCGTCGCCGACGCACTCGGCCGCGATGAGGATCCGCTCGGCGTTCATCCCGTCGAGGATGTAGCGGAAGCCCATGCCCTCCTCGCCGATCCGGTTCTGCGCCGGGATCTCGAGGTCGTCGATGAAAACCTCGGTGGTGTTGTGGTTGAGCATCGTCTCGATCGGCTGGATCCGGACCTGCTCGTCGGAGGCCGCGCGGAGGTCGACGAGAAACGTCGAGAGCCCCCACCAGCGAGGATGCTCGTCGTCCGGATCGTTGGTGCGCGCGAGCAGCAGCATGAGATCGCTCTGGAGCGCGCGCGAGGTCCAGATCTTCTGGCCGTTGACCACGTAGCCCTCGCCCTGGCGTCGCGCGCGGGTGCGGATGCCCAGGGTGTCGAGGCCCGCGTCGGGCTCGGTGACGCCGAACGCCTGGAGGCGCAGGTCACCCGAGGCGATGCCGGGCAGCCAGTCGCGCTTCTGCTCCTCGGAGCCATGTCTGAGCAGCGTGCCCATGATGTACATCTGGGCATGGCAGGCGCCGCTGCTGGCACCCGAGCGGTTGATCTCCTCCAGGATCAGGGCCGCCTGCGAGACACCCAGGCCGGCGCCGCCGTACTCGGCCGGGATCAGCGCGGCCAGCCACCCCGCCTCGGTCAGCGCGTCGACGAAGTCCTGCGGGTAGGCCTCGTCGCGATCGATCCGGCGCCAGTACTCGTCGGGGAAGCGGGCGCACAGCTCGCGGACCCCGTCGCGGAGCTCCTCTTCGGTGATGGTGTCCGTCGCGCCGATCACGCCCTCCGGTTGAGTTCGCTCCACCGGCATACTACGGTTCACCGTGTGCAGTCGCATACAAACCCGCGGTTCTGATGGGTGAGCGGATCGCGATCTGCGACGTCGGCCCACGCGACGGCTTGCAGAACGAGTCGCGCTCGCTGGAACCGCCGATGCGCGCCGAGTTGTGCAACCGGCTGGCCCGCGCCGGACTGGCGCGGGTGGAGACGGTGAGCTTCGTCAACCCGGCGCGAGTGCCGCAGATGGCGGGCGCCGAGGAGGTCATCGACGGCCTCGACCGCAGCGCCGAGACGATCTTCGCGGGGCTGATCGTCAACGAGCGCGGCTACGACCGGGCGGTGGCCGCGGGCGTCGACGAGGTGCATTACGCGTTCCCCGCCACCGACACTTTCTGCGAGCGCAACCAGGGCATGACGTTGGCCGCCGCCTCGACCTTGGCCGGACGGCTGGTCGATCGCGCGCACGAGGACGGCCTGCGGGTCACGGTCACCATCGGGGCGTCGTTCGGTTGCCCGTTCGAGGGTGCCGTGCCGCCGGAGCGCGTGTTCGAGCTGGCCGAGGGAGTGCAGGCGCACCGACCGAACGAGATCGTGCTCGCGGACACCATCGGCGTGGGCGTCCCCTCGCAGGTGCGCGAGCTCGTGGCCGGCGTGGCCGCGCTCGGCGCCACCGTTGGCTGCCATCTGCACAACACGCGGAACACCGGCTACGCCAACGCGGTGGCCGCGGTCGAGTCGGGGGTTCGCCTGCTCGATGCGTCGTGCGGCGGCATCGGCGGCTGCCCGTTCGCCCCGCGGGCGACCGGGAACATCGCCACCGAGGACCTCGTCTACCTGCTGCACGGGATGGGCTACCAGACGGGCGTCGACCTGGGACAGTTGCTCGCCACCGCGGCATGGCTGGCCGAGGCGATGGGCAAGGAGTTGCCGGGCCAGACCTACAAGGCCGGCGCGTTCGCGCCCGTGGCGGCGTGAGCCGCGCCCCGGCGGCGATCGTCACCGGCGGGGGCGCCGGCATCGGGGAGGCGACGGCGCGGCGGCTGGCCGAGCGTGGCTTCGCGGTCGTGGTCGTCGATCTCGATGGCGACCGGGCGGTGCAGGCGGCCACGGCGATCTCCAGTGCGGGCGGCGAGGCGACCGCGGTGGCCGGCGACGTGAGCGACCCCGCGGTGGCCGTCGGCTACGTCCGGATCTGCCAGGATCGCTACGGTCCGCCCGCGGCGTTCTTCAACAACGCCGGCTACGAGGGCCGAGTGGCGGAGATCAGCGAGTATCCGCTCGAGGAGTTCGAGCGGACGTTCGCCGTGAACGTGCGTGGCGTGTTCCTCGGTCTCCAGCACGTCATTCCGGCGATGCGCGCCGGGGGCGGCGGGTCGATCGTCAACACCGCGTCGCAGGCCGGGCTGCGCGGTGTCGCCAACCTCTCGGCCTACTGCGCCAGCAAGCACGCGGTGGTCGGCCTGACCCGCGCCGCCGCCCTCGAGGAGGCGCCGTGGATTCGCATCAACGCGCTCGCCCCCGGACCGACGAGCACGCGCATGATGGAGCGGATCGAGGAGGCCGTGAGCGCCGGTGGCGGTGATCCCGGGTCGTTCACCGAGCGGATCCCGATGGGCCGCTACGGCTATCCGAACGAGATCGCCCAGTTCGCGGTCTGGCTGCTGGCCGACGCGCCGCCGTATCTGACCGGTGCGGTCCTCCCGATCGACGGCGCGATGACCACCGCCTGATTCATCGGCTTCGCCTGACCGCCCCGCCCGAAATGGTGGGGCGTGAACAATCTCGGCTTCGCCGTCCGTTGTGTTGTCGTATATGTCCGGTTTTGGTCGGGAGCGTGGACCGGCTGCCGATGAACGGGCTCCAGGGGGAGGAGCGATGACAGGACCCTCGATTACCGTCGTGGTCCCAGTCCACAACAGCGAGAGGTTTGTCTCGGAGGCTCTTTCGGCGATCCTTTCGCAGAGCTATCCTCCTGACGAGGTGATCGTGGTCGACGACGGCTCGACCGATGGCACGGCGGCCGCGCTCGCTCCGTTCCGCCGGCGGATTCGCTTCGTGCGGCAGTCGCGTCGCGGCCATCCGGCCGCGTACAACACCGGCTTTGCCCTCGCGCGGGGCGACTACGTGGCCCGGTGTGACGCCGACGACGTGTGGGAGCCGGACAAGCTCGAGCGCCAGTGGGCTGCGCTGCGCGAGCATCCGCAGATTGACATCGCTGCCGGTGCGGCCTGGATCTTCGGCCGCGAGGCGCGCATGTTCGCCCAGCCGGCCGGTGACGGCGTGCTCGAGCGCCGTGCGTTCGTGGATCAGCTGTTCCGATCGAATGGCCTCTGCGCCTCCTCGACGCTGATCCGGCGGAGCCTGTTCGAGCGGATCGGGCCGTTTGCGGATCGGCTGGCCTGCGAGGACTATGAGTTCTGGCTGCGGGCCGCCCGCGCCGGGGCGGTGTTCTACTACGACCCCACGGTCGTGGTGCGCTACCGACGGCATTGGGGCAACGTCAGCAACGATCATCTCGCCATGGCTCGCGCGGTTCGCTCGGTTCACGTCCGCCACGCACCGATCATTGATGACTCGCGCCTCGTTCAGCGGGTCCTCGCGGAAGACTGCGCCCGGGTCGGCCGCCTGCTCGTGCACAACGACTGTCGCCTGGCTCGGACCGAATACCTCGGCGCCCTCCGCCATCGCGTCGCCCTGCGCGAACTGGTTTGGGCGGCGGTCCTGTCTCTCCCCATGCGGTTCCAGCGTCAGCTCATCGACGCTGGGGTTCGCACCCGATGCTTGTCCGCCACGCATCGCCCAGAGGATCTCCCGGCGGGGACGTGATGGGAACCTCACACGCCGCCGAGTTCGACGCGGCCAAAGGACGGTGGACGGAGATCCGCCCGGCGACTGGTCTTCTGCGAGGCCTCGACCCCCGCGAGGTCTGGACATTCCGCCAGGTCGCGGTGATTCTGTCCCGCCGCCAGATGAAGGCTCGCTACAAGCAGGCGGCGCTCGGCGTTGCGTGGGCGGTTATCCAGCCGCTCGTGACCGTGGTGGTGTTCTCGGTGATCTTTGGCCGTGTAGCCGGGCTGTCGAGCGACGGACATCCGTATCCCGTCTTCCTCGTCAGTGGTTTGGTGCTGTGGAGCTACGTATCCGCCTCGGTCCAGGCGGCGACCCAGCGCCTCGTCGACGATCGAGAGCTCGTCACCAAGATCTTCTTCCCGCGTATTCTCGCGCCCGTAGCCTCTGTCCTCGTTCCGCTCGTCGATCTGGCCATCGGCTTGGCCATCGCGCTCGTCCTGGTCGGCGTCTACTCGGTGCCGCTGACGATTGCGATCGTGCTGACCCCGGTGTGGATCGTCGGCGCGGTCATCGTGGCGCTGAGCGCGGGGATGCTCTTGGCGGCGCTGAACGTTCAGTACCGCGACGTCGGACAGGTCGTCGTGTTCATCCTCCAGCTCTGGATGTTCACGAGCCCGATCGTGTTCGCGAGTTCGTCGGTGCACGGAGCGGCTCGTGTCGCTCTCGCGGTCAACCCGGTCACGGGGCTCGTCGATGGACTGCGACTCTCGCTGCTCGGGGGGCCCGCCCCGCCGGCCGTGGATGCGCTGGGATTCCTCTCGGCCGCCGTCCTGGCCATCGGGAGTCTGCTGTATTTCCAGCGCGTCGAGCGACGCTTCGCGGATCTTGTATGACGCTGACCGTCGAAGCGAGCGGCCTCAGCAAGCGCTACCGCCTCGGCGAACCCGTGTCGAGCACGCTCGGCGATGCGCTCAGCGCGATGTGGGCCCGGCGGCGCAAACCGGCCGAGGACTACTGCTGGGCGCTCAGAGATGTCAGCTTTGAGATTCACGAAGGGGAGGTCGTGGGGATCGTCGGCCGCAACGGCGCGGGCAAGAGCACACTGCTCAAGATCCTCGCTCGCATCACGGATCCGAGCGCGGGCTGGGCCCGTACCCTCGGCCGCGTCGGTGCTCTGCTCGAGGTCGGGACCGCGTTCCATCTCGAGCTGACCGGCCGTGAGAACGTCATCATCAACGGCGGACTGCTCGGCATGAGCCAGCGCGAGATCCGCCGCCGGTTCGATGACATCGTCGAGTTCGCCGGTGTCGGCTCGTTCATCGACACGCCACTCAAGCGCTACTCGTCTGGGATGTACCTCCGGCTCGCATTCGCGGTCGCCGCGCACTTCGAGCCAGAGATCGTCGTCGTCGACGAGGTGCTCGCGGTCGGCGACGCCGAGTTCCAGCGCCGGTGCCTCGGCAAGATGTCAGAACTCGGAAGCGAGGGTCGCACGGTCATCTTCGTATCGCACGACCTCGGTGCGATCGGACGGCTGTGCAGCCGGACACTGTGGCTGGACGCCGGTTCGATCAGGGACGATGGCCCAACCGCTCACGTCCTGGCGCGCTACTACTCCGACGCCGTGCCGTTCGCGGCCAGCCGCGGATTCGCTGAGACATCCAGCGACAGCCGCGGCCCGGTGAACCTCCGCCGGATCGTGATGACCGACGCGTCGGGTGCCGAGGTGACCGCTCCCCGACGAGGAGAGCCGCTCCACGTGCGCCTCGGCCTCGAGGTTCGCGAGCCCCAGGCCGGGCTCGAGGTCGCGGTCTGGATTGTCAACGGGGACGGCTTTCGCATCGTCGACGAGGCGCTGTTCGACCAGGACGGGCTCGCCGGGTGCCTCGATCGGCCCGGCGTACACGACGTGGAGTTGGCGATCGCGCCGGCGCTTCCGGCCGGCGAATTCACGCTGGGAGTCTGGATCGGCTCGCGCCAGGGCACGATCTCAGACGAGGATCTCCTGCGCTTCCACGTGTGCCCTCGGCTCGGCGATCCGAGCGAGATGGCCCGGCGCCCGAGGGCCGCCAGCCCGGCGACCAGTTGGACCGTCGACGGTCGGAGGACGCAATGAGCAGAAAGCTCGGCGGCAGCCGTCGCCTCCACGCGCGCGTTCTCGGCTCGGCCCGCCGGCACTACACACGCTCGCGAATGGCCGTCCGCCGATTGCCGGCGAGCCGCGAATTCGGCTTCGACCGAGGAGTCCCGATCGATCGTCACTACATCGCTACGTTCCTGGCCCGATACGCGAGCCGGCCCGGCTATGCGTCGGGACTGATCCGTGGGCATGTCCTCGAGGTCGGCGGACGCGAGTACGTCGACCGGTTCGGCGTGCCCGGTGATCCTCCCGCTCCCGGGGTCGTGCACGAAGTCGACGTCCTCCACGAAAGCGAGATCAACCCGGCCGGGACCATCTTCGGAGATCTTGCTTCCCCGGGAACGCTGCCCTCGGACACGTTCGACTGCATCATCTGCACACAGGTGCTCCCGGTGATCTGGGACACCCGAGCCGTACTCGCGAACCTGCACCGCGCTCTGCGCCCGGGCGGCGTTCTCCTGCTGACGGTTCCCGGAATCACCCGCTCGCTCGTGCCTGATCGTGATCACTGGGGCGACTTCTGGCGCTTCACCACGGCCTCGGCCCGCCGCCTCACCGCTGAGGCATTCTCCGGCGGGGAGGTGGAAGTCGAGGCCTACGGGAACCTGCAGGCGGCCACGTTCTTCCTCCACGGCTACGCGGCACACGAACTGTCGCTCGCCGAACTGGACCTGCGCGATCCCGACTACGAGGTGCTGATCGGCGTTCGGGCGACCAGAGCGGGTGGATAGCCGAATGGGCGGCTGGACCCACGACGCCTCGGTCATCATCACCACGCGCAATCGCGCCTCATTTCTCGGCGACGCGCTTCGCTCAGCCCTGTCGCAGGTCGACATCTCATACGAGGTACGCGTGGTCGATGATGGGTCGACGGACGAGACGCCGGAGATGCTTGCCAGGTGTCGCGACCGTCGTGTCAAGGTCATTCGCTGCGAGCGTCCGTGCGGCGTGGCCGCCGCCCGGAATCGAGCGGCGGCCGAGGCCGAAGGCGAATGGCTGGCTTTCCTCGACGACGACGATCTGTGGGAGCCGACATGGTTGCGATGCGCGTTGTCGATCGGGCGCGCAAGCGGAGCAGGGACGGTGTACGGGAGCCGCTGGCTCATCGATGCACGGCGCCGAGTCACCGGCGCGATGCTGGCCGAGCACCCCGACGACGTCCGTCGAATACTGAGTTGGCAGAATGCGCTGGGCGGCCCGTCCGCCGTGATCGTTCGCGCCGACGTTCTCGCCGCAGCCGGTGGCTTTGACGAGCGGCTGTCGGCACTGGCGGACTGGGATGTCTGGCTGCGGGCGCTCGACATCGCCCCGGCGGTGCCGGTCCCCGAGCTCCTCACCGCTTACACGGTCCACCCTGGCAACATGCACGTGCGGGATCCGTTCGGGGTATTGACGGAATTCCACCGCTTCAAGAACCTGGTCAATGTGCGAAGCGGGAGCGTCAAGATCCACCGTGACGACGTGTTCACCCGATGGCTGGCCGTGGGGGCGGGCGACGCCGGCTGCCGGGGAGCCGCAGCGCGGCTGTGGCTCCGGACCGCACTGGCCACGCGGAGCCCATTCGACGGCCTTCGTGCCCCCCGGGCGCTGCTCAGGCGGGGCCCAAGAAAGGCGCCGGTCTATGCCGCTCCGGCCTGGCTCGCGGCGTTCAGCCGCTGATCGTCTGTGCGGGCGTACTGTCCCGCGCCCTGGCGCAGCACGCCAAGCAAACGACCCGCGAGGTCCGTGGCCGAACGGTACGAGCACTCGACGCGGCCGAGAAGCAGCTCGTCCTCCCCGGAAACGACGGCGGCCCCTGACGTCGTGAACCCGGCGGTGTAGCCGGCCGACCGCGCGATTCCCGCAATCCGATCGCCGGCCGCTCCATGTGGGTACGCGATCACACGCAGGGGCCGCCCCAAGGCATCCGACAGCTGCTCGCGACCGTCAGTGAGCGCGCGCATCACCCCCTGGTCATCGAGCGACGGCAGGTAGTCGTGGCGCAATGTGTGGAAGCCGATCTCAAAACCGGCCTGCGCGAGCGAACGGATGGCTGCGACGGTCAGCGGCCGTTCATGATCGTCGGCCGAGGACAGCGTGTCGGCGAAATGCTCGCTCAGCGCTTCGCGTTCTGCCGCGCTCAGCGCCAGGATCGCGGCGGCCACCGCGTGAATGCTCTCGGGGCAGGAGGCCGTCCACCGGCTTGCGACCGACGCCGGCACCGCGGACGAGCGCAGCGCGCGTCCCAACTCAGCCCCGTTCGCGGCCGACTGCAGAGCGTCCCACCAATACACGTGGCCGCCGACCAGATTCGCGCCGCACAGAAAGAACGTTGCCGGCACCCCCCGCTCTCCCATCAGGCGCGCGGTCACCCGTTCGTGGCACTCAAGATCGTCGTCGAACGTGATAGCCAGTGGTATCCGGCGTCCGCGCGTGCGATCCCGGACGCGCCCGGCGAGGCGCGAGGCCTCGACGAGCTCGAACCCCATCCTGAGCAGCCGAAGCTGTCGGCAGAAGACTCGGCCGGCCAGAGCGGGCACGAGTTCGCGGCGAGGGTCCCCGGCCACCTCATCGACGCGGTGATAGACGAGCGCGACTCCGACGGGGCGCCCGGTCATGCGCAGCGCATGAGCAACGAACAGGAGTTCCACAGCGGCGCAGCTCGCGCGCAGGCGGCGCAGCACGGCGCCCACACGGCGGGTCAGCCCCGACACGCTTGCTCGCAGTTCTGGTAGGACTCAAGCCATTGCGGTGCGACGTCCGGCGTCGTCCGGCGCCCGACGTCTGGCCGGCGCTCGCTGAGCACCCGCAACGCGCTGCCGATGCTGCGTCGGCCACCTCCGAAACGCGCCGCGTGCAGGTATGCCTGCGCGGCGTCGGACCGGCGTCCCGCGCGGCGGTGAGTGGCCGCGACCCACCGGGCGACGGCGACCTTGTCGAGCAGGTGGCCGGAGGCGCGGATCGTCTCGTCGTGTCGGACCGCGAACAGGGCGAACTCGCGAAAGAAACCTCGCCCGTTCAGGCCGAGCATGTTGTTCGAGTGCTTCACATACGCCACAAGTGCATCCGGGCACGCGACGCCTCGCGAGTGCCGAGTCAGCCGGAGCCACAGGTCCCAGTCGGCGAGGTGACACAGCTCCTCGTCGAATCCGCCGAGCTCATCGAGGCGCTCACGCCGCACGAGGACGTTCGACGAGCCGGCGGGAATGGCGTTGTACGTCATCATCAGATCGGGCAGCGATCCCGGATCGGGCGCCGCCTCGAGCCGGATCATTGCGAGGTCCGGGCGGACATGGGCGGCAGCGCAGTACGCGAAGTCGGCCTCGCGACCGCGCACCGCCGCAAGCTGCACGCGCAGCTTGTCGGGCGCCCACAGGTCGTCATCATCGAGCAGCGCGATCCAGTCTGCCCGCGCGTGTCGTACGGCCGCATTCCGAGCGGCTGCCACACCCAACGGCTGGGAATGGGCGACGATGCACAGCCGGGGGTCCTGCCACGCGCTCAACATCGCGGCAGTCGCATCGGTCGACCCATCGTCAACGACGACGACCTCGACGGCGACCCCCGCCTGGGCCAGCGCCGAGCGCACGCTCCGCCTCAGCCAGCGGCAACGATTGCGCGTCGGTATGACCACTGTGACGTCCGGTGGTCCTCGCATCCCCAGGAACGGGCTCACTTGCGCCACCGCATTCACACCACAAGAACGTGGCGAGGGCGCAGGAACGCGCGCGGCCGGTGAGTCTTCAGGTCAGCTCGTTGTGCAATTGGGCGCGGCCATAGCGTCTAGCTAGCGCCCGACTTCCTCGCGCGCGGCCATCTCCTCGTCGAACTCGCGCCGCTCGCGCGAGATCTGCGTTCGCAGATCGTCGAGCGCCGGCAGCGGCCCGAAGTCGAACTGCTCGCCGCTCGCGCCGGGGCGAAGCTCCGCCCGCCGCGCCTCGGTGGCCGCCACGTCGGGCTCGCCGTCGTTTCCCAGCACCACGCCGTACTGCTCGGCGGCTGCCTCGCGACTGACCAGGCCGGCGCGCACGTCCTTGGCCACGCGCTTGGGCTCGCGATCGAACGGCGACCCGAGGCCGCCGGCGCCGGCGGTCGAGAAGACCAGCTTGTCCCCCCGCTGGACCGGCAGGTTCTCGACCTTGGAGGGCAGATCCTGCGCGCTCCCGTCGGAGCGGATCAGGCGCTTGAACGAACTGGCGCCGTAGCGTCCGCCCGCCACGCCCCACGGGAACGTGTGCGCGCGGTCGTCCTGAAAGCTGATCTGGCCGTCCTCGAGGAACGTGTAGATCTTCTCCACTCCGTGTCCGCCGCGGTGATAGCCCGCGCCGCCCGAGTCCGTGCGCACCCGGTATGCGTCGACACGCAGGGGGTAGTACTTCTCCAGGTACTCCGTGGGGACGGCCTTGAACAGCGGCCACCACGAATGGCCGTCCAGGCCGTCGCCGACGGGGCGGGCCGGGATGCCGCCGTAGAGGATCTCGAGGATCTGGTAGTCCTCGCCGTGCGAATCGACCCCCGAGTAGATGAAGTTGGGGCTCGTGCCGTAGCTGCCGGACACCGAGAACTGCGAGAGCGCCTTCGAGAAGACCGCCCCGACCACGTCGAAGTGGCGTGCCATCAGCGTCAGCCGGTTGCCGAGCGGCGCCGGGAAGCGCGGCCTGAGCACCGAGCCCTCCGGGAGGTTGACGTTGATGATGTCGTTGTAACCGTCGTTGAACGCGACGTCGGGCGCGAACGCCATGATCAAGAAGACGCCGCAGAACATCTTGAACATCTCGGGGTTCAGGTAGAAGTTCACCGACCCCGGGACCTGGGGGTCCGATCCCGCCCAGTCGACGTTCAGCGTGTCGCCGTCGCGCCACATCGTCATGCGCAGCTTGATCGGGCCCGTGCCGAGCCCGTCGTCGTCGGCCAGGTCCTCGAAGCTGAACCGCTCGCCGTCGGGCAGGTGCGTCCGGATCAGTTCGATAACCGCGGAGCGCGTCCGGTTCAGGATCGCGTCACACGCCTCGAGGTAGGTGTCCTTGCCGAATCGTTCGCACAACTCGATGATGCGGGCGGCGCCGGCCGCGGTACCCGCCGCGATCGCCTTGATGTCGGCCTCGACGTGCGCCGGCACGCGCGTGTTGTGGCAGAACATGCGCAGCGCTTCCTCGTTGAGCTTGCCCTGGTCGTAGAGCTTGATCGGCGGCATCCGGATGCCCTCGTGATAGATGCTCCGGGCGCTGATCGGAATGCTGCCGGCTGCGGTGCCGCCGACGTCGATCAGGTTGCCCCACTGCGACGTGTACCCGACGAGGTCACCCTCGAAGAACACCGGGCGCAGAATCATGAAGTCCGGAGTGTGCGAGATCGAGCCCTCGCACAGATACGGATCGTTCATGGCGATGACGTCCCCGTCGCGCAGATCCTCGACCTCGTAGGGGGAGTGGTCGATGATCGTCTTGATCGCGCAACCGAACTGTCCCATGACCATGCGGGCCTTGCGGTCGGCCATCAGCGGGAACTGGTCTGACTGCTCGCGGATCACCGGGCTCACCGCGGTCGTCTCGACCACCCGGTCCATCTCGTAGCGCGTGTTCCCCAGCGTGTTCTCGATGATGTCGAGCGTGACGTGATCGACGTCGTAGTGGTCCCGGACGAAGTCGGGAACCTCGGCGGCTGGCTTTTCGGTGACGCTCATCGGGCCTCGCTTGCGGTGATGATGATGTTGGCGTACTCGTCGACGCGGCCGGTGTAGCCGGGTTCGATCACCACCGTGCTGTCGTCCTGAACGACGATGGCCGGACCGTCGATCACGTGTCCGTTGCGCAGTCGCTCGCGGTCGTAGATCGGCGTGTCCTTCGACTGGCCGTCGAACACGGCGCTCTCGTGGCGATCGATGGCGTCGCTCAGCGCCACCTCGTCCGCGTGACCAGGCGCCCGCGGCAAGTCGGGCGTCACGCCGCGGCCGACCACGCGCAGGGTGGCGATCTCGATTGGCGCGTCCAGGTCGAACCCATAGCGCCGGCGATGCTCGCCCTCGAAGGCGGCCCGCAGCGCCTGGCCATACCCGTTGTTCAGGGCCTCGGAATCGAGTGGGCAGGGAATCTGGATGTCCTGGCGGTAGTAGCGGCAGTCGGCGTAGAGCTCAAACTGCTGATCGGCCGCCTCGACCTCCTCGGCGGTCAGCCATTCACGGGCCTCGGCGACGAGCACGTCGACCGCGTCTCGCACGTCGGCCGCCGTCGTTGCCTCGGTCGTTCGCAGATACGTGCGGGCGAACTCGCTCTGCACGTCGGCGGCGATGAAGCCGTACGCGCTGAGCACGCCAGGCGCCGACGGGATGATCAGCGGCCAGGACCTGATCAGCTTGGCCAGCGCGTTGGCGTGCACCGGTCCGGCTCCGCCGAACGCGACGAAGCCGAAGTCCCGCGGGTCGTAGCCGCGCTCCACGCTCACCACCCGCAGGGCGGCGTGCATGTTCTCGTTGGCGATGTCGATGATCGCCTGCGCGGCGGCAACCGTGTCGATCCCCAGGCCCTGGCCGACCTTCTCGACCGCGCGGTGGGCGGCGTCCACGTCGAGCTCGAGCGATCCGCCGAGGCGTGATGCCGCCGGGATCCGCCCCAGCACCACGTTCGCGTCGGTCACGGTCGGCGCCTCGCCGCCCTTGCCGTAACAGGCGGGACCGGGATCGGCGCCCGCACTCACCGGACCGACCCGGAGCGCGCCGGCCAGGTTGAGGTACGCGATCGAACCGCCTCCGGCGCCCACGCTGTGGATGTCGGCGCCGCGGGCCTGGAACTGGTAGTAGCCGAGCTGCGCCTCGCGCTTCACCGTCACCGCGCCGTCGATGCACAGCGACACGTCGGTCGAGGTGCCGCCCATGTCGAGCGTGAGGACGTTCGGGACCCCGGCCTGGCGGGCCAGGTAGGCCGCGCCCACCACCCCGCCGGACGGACCTGAGAACGCGATATCGACCGGTCGCTCCTTGGTCGCCTTGGCGCTCATCGTGCCCCCATCGGAGCGCACGATGTTGAAGCGCCCCCTGAACCCTTCCTCGCGAAGCTCGGACTCGAGGTGGTCGACGTACTTGAGGACCTGTGGCTGCACGTAAGAGTTGAGCACCGCGGTCAGGGCGCGCTCGTACTCCCGGTACTCGGACACCAGATCCGAGGAGATCGAGACCGGCAGTGTGGGACGGAGCTCCAGCGCGATCTCACGCGCCCGGCGCTCGTGGGCCGAATTTACGTACGCGTTGAGGAAGGCGATCGTGAGCGACTCGATTCCGTCGTCGATGAGCGCCCGGACCGCCGCCCGTACGCTGTCCTCGTCGAGTGGCTCGACCACCTCGCCGTCGGCTCCCATCCGCTCGGTGATGCCGTACGTGCGCCACAGGGGCACGAGCGGGTCGGGCTTGACCATGCCCATCCAGGCGTACAGCGGCCCCGGGGTCCAGGCCCGAGCGAGGTGCAGGATCTGCTCGTGGCCGGCGGTCGTGAGCAGTCCGCCCTGGGCTCCCTTCTCCTCGAGGATCATGTTGGTCACGACCGTGCTGCCGTGGAGGATCAGCGCGAGCTCGCCGGGAGACACGCCTCGGGTCCGGCAGGCCTGCTGCACGCCCGCGATCACCCCCGCCGACTGGTCCTCCGGCGTGGAGAGGACCTTCGCGATCGTCAGCTCGCCGGTGTCCTGCGCCAGCAGCAGCACGTCCGTGAAGGTGCCGCCCACGTCAACCCCAAGCTTCAGTGTCAATGCTCTTCCTCTCTCCCGCCCCCGGGTCCAAGGCTCGGTATGCAAGCGTATGCGGGCGACTATACCGGCTGAAAGGTGCGCCGGGTCAAGCCTTTCCGGTGCCCGATTTCGCCGGCGCATAACGGGCTCGCAGCGCCGGCAGAACCTCCTGGGCGAGCAGCCGCATCGAGCTGAGCACATCGCGCTGCGGCATGCCCGGCCACTGAAGCCGGCACACGAAGTGATCGGCTCCGAGCCGCTCGACGTGGTCGGCGAGGATCTCCACGCACGTGTCCGGCGCCCCGAGCACGAAGCGTCCGCCCGCGGTCAGCTCCGCGAACTCGCGCCGCAACGTGTCAGTGGGAGGGAGCACGTCGCTCTGGCCCCACTCCACGTACGCGTCGTACTTGCCCTTGAGGTGGGGCCGCGCGATCTCGAGCGCCTTCTCGTCGGTGGCGGCAACGCAGACTTCCTTCAGCACCGGACCGGCCATCGGCTCACCGAGCCCGTGCGCGGCACGCTCCTCGTGGAAGAGACGCATCTGGCGCTCGAGCTCGTCGAGGCGGGTGTGCGGGTTGACGAACCAGGCGTCGGCCAGCCGGGCGGCTCGCCGGACCGCCTTGTCGCCGTTGGCCGCCATCCACACCGGAGGCTGCTGATTCGGCACCAGCGCGAGCCGCGCGTCGGCGAGCTCGAACCCGTGCCCTGCGGCCGTGACCGTCTCCCCGGCCAGCAACCGTCTGACGACCTCGAGCTTTCGTTCGAACAGCGGCGCTCGCTCGCCGCGCGGCACGCGCGAGAGGCCAAAGGCGTCGTTCTCGACCGCCCGATAGCCGAAGCCGACGCCGAGCACGAAGTTCCCGTCGGCGATCGCGGAAAGCGTCGCCGCATTCTCGGCCACCTCGACCGGGTTCAGCAGGGTCAAAAGGACGATCGCCGTACCGACGGTCATTCCCTCCGCCTCGGCGGCCATCCGGGCCAGGAGCGGAACGCTCTGGAACATCTGGAACGGATGCGCGAGGAAGTGCTGGCCGGCCCACACCGAGGACAGACCGAGCTCACGGGCGAGCGCGACCTGCTCGAGGTGCTCGCGTACCGCGGCGGCGGCGTCCGCGTTCGGCAGATGCTGTCCGGACAGGAAGATGCCGACGCGGACCTCGCCCGGCACGCCGGTCACTCCGAGTCCGTGGCCGGCCAGCGGTCCGCAGACAGCTCGGACAGCGCCACCGCCAACGCCTGCGTCCCCTTCGTGGCGAGGCCGTGGCTGGCCGCAGAAACGTACAGCTGCTCGGCCAGGGCCGTGCCCGGCAGCGCGAGGTTCATCCGGCGGGCCTCGGAGAGCGCGATGCCCAGGTCCTTGAGGAAGTGCTCGATCCTGAAGCCAGGCTCCAGATCGCCGCGCAGCAGCCGCGGCCCGTAGTTCGACAATGACCAGGAGCCCGCCGCTCCGTCCTTGATCGTCTCGAGCGCCTGCTCGACGTCGAGGCCCGCGCGGTGCGCATACAGGAGCGCCTCGCACACCCCGATCATCCCCGAGGCGATCGCGATCTGGTTCATCATCTTCGTGTGCTGCCCGGATCCCGGAGGACCCTGGAGGGTGGCGAGCCGGCCGAGCACTTCGAACAGCGGCCGCGCGCGCTCGAAGGCGTCCTCGGCGCCGCCTACCATGATCACGAGCGCTGCGTTGCGGGCGCCGACGTCCCCGCCCGAGACCGGCGCGTCGAGCGCCGCCACGTCGCGCTCGGCCGCGGCGTCGGCGATCTCGACCGCCAGCGTCGGCTCGCTCGTGGTCATGTCGATCAGCAGTGAGCCGGCGCGCATCGCCTCGAGCAGGCCGCCGTCACCCAGAACCGTCTCGCGCACGTCGTCCGGATAGCCGAGCATCAGGCAGACGACCTCGGCCGCGGATCCCACCTCAGCGGGTGACTCGCACCAGCGGGCGCCTTTCTCGAGCAATCCCTCCGCGCGGGCCCGCGTCCGGTTGAACACGTGCAGTTGGTGGCCGGCCTCGAGCAGGTGACCGGCCATCGGTGCTCCCATCACGCCCGTGCCGATCCAGCCGATCTCGGTCATGCGACGAACTCCACCTCGACCGACCCGAGGCCGTCGAACACGGCCTCCAGGGCGTCGCCGGCGTGCACCGCGACGGGCGCGGCGCTCGCGCCCGTGAGGACGATGTCCCCGGCGCGCAGGGACCAGCCGCGGCTCAGGACCTCCCCTGCCATCCAGGTCAGGGCCTCACGAGGATCACCAAGGACGTTGGCGCCGGATCCGGCCGACACCTCGCGTCCGGCGCACCGCAGCCGGGCGGGCTGGGTGGGGAGATCGAGCGAGCGCCACTCGGCGACCGCTGGGCCGGTGATGAAGTAGCCCCCGCACATCGCGTCGGCGACGAGCGAGGGGACGCCGACCTGGGTGAAGTCGGAGAACCTCGAATCCGGCACCTCGATCGCCAGCACCAACGCCCCGACGGCGGCGAGGACCTCGTCGAGGCTGGGGCGCTCGCGGCCACGCGGCACGTCTTCGGCCAGCACGAACGCGAACTCCGGCTCGGCGGAGCGCATCCGCATCCCGCTCACCGAAAGCGCGCTGCCGGGCGCGCGACGCTGGGCCTGGTACAGCCGGCCCACCATCGGTCCGCTCGCCCCGAGGTGCTCCTGCCCGGCCTTGCTGGTGGCGGCGATCTTCCAGCCGGCGGGCGGCCCGGCCATCTCGTCGAGGGCGCGCTGGACGGCGTAGCCCTCGTCGAGGTTGCCCGGGCGCAGATTCGGCGCCAGGGCATCGAGCGCGCGGCCCGAGGACCACGCCCGCCACAGCTCTGCGGCGGCCTGTTTGATCTCCTGCTCGGTCATGGCACGGCCCTGAGCGGTTGCGGACACGCGGGCGATCATATTCGCGCGCGCAAGGATGACGGCTAGTCGTCCGCGGCGAAGTCGACCGGCGCGAGTTCAATCGGGGTGCCGTGCGGCGTTCGCTCGGCCGCGTGCTTCCAGGCGTGGCGGTATCGCTCGAGCGTCGCAGCATCGGTCAGCCGCCGCTCGGCCACCAGGCGCTCGAGCGCGCGCAGCCAGTGGTGGTAGTAGGAATCGCCGGTGTCCGGGTCCCCGGCCCGCTGCGCCGTGTCGATCTCTTCGGCCAGCGCGGCGCTCCACTCCGCCCAGTCGAACGCGCCGTGCTCGTGCAGCGCCACGGTCAACGCGAACGCTTGTGCCTCCCACGGCTCCCGGAAGACCGGTTCCTCGGTCACGCCGCCGGCTCCAGGTACGGCTCGAATGCGTCGACGGACACGGCGGTGCCGGCCTCGGCGTCGGGTCCCCACAGCTCCGCGCCGTCGAACACGACGACGTAGAGCCACTGCGGGTCCTCGCCGTGGTCGTGGGCGCTCGCGTCCGGGAACACATGGCAGCCGTGCACGCGCGCCACCGTGCCGACGTGCCCGCGCACGTAGCGCGGCAGGCGAGTGTGGCCGCGCGGGTGCATGTTCCTCGCCCGCACGCGGTCCCCCACGGCGAACCGGGCTGGGCGCTCGGCGTGTCTGCGGCTGCTCGCGCCGCGGCCCTGCTGGGCGGCCACGTCCTCGCTGCTGAGCCTGTGCGCCAGACGTTGCCCCGGGGTCAGGGACCGGCCGGCTTGGAGCTCCTCCTCGCTGAGCAGGCCACGCTCGAGCAGCAGCCGCTCGAGCCCGGCCAGCCACCGCTCGTAGTAGCGCTTGGCCAGGTACGCCGCGGGCGGCTCGCGCTCGCGGGCAGACCGCGCCGCATCCACGCCCCATTCGCCGGTCCCTCTCATGGCGAGGTCCAGCGCGAAAACGCGACGCTCCCAATCGGAATGGAAGACCGGCTCCTCGGACGCTGGCGTGACCGGGCCGAAGCCGTGCGTCCCGCCCATGTCGTGGGCGCCGTTCACCGTGTGGCGGTGTCGACCGGTTGCCGCGGGAGCCCGGTGCCGATCATCGAGTCGCGGGTCACGAGCGCGGCCAGGTCGGCTTCGCTCCACCCGTCGGTGTGCTCGGGGCGCATCGGCACCACCAGGTAGCGGATCTCCGACGTCGAGTCCCATACGTGGATCTCGACCTCGGACGCCAGCTCGACGCCGAAGTCGCGCAACACGCCGCGCGGGTCGGCCACCGCCCTCGCGCGGTACGGCGCGGACTTGTACCAGACCGGCGGGAGCCCGAGCAGCGCCCATGGATAACACGAGCACAGGGTGCAGACGACCATGTTGTGCACCGCGGGAGTGTTCTCGAGCGCCACCATGTTCTCGCCCTGACCGCCCGCGATTCCCAGCAAGGCCAGCGCGGCCGGCGTGTCCTCGAACAGCCGGGCGGCGAACTCCTGGTCGGCCCATGCCCGGGCCACGACCCCGGCGCCGATGTGGGGACCGATCCTCGTCTCGTAGGTCTCCACCAGGCGATCGAGGCCGGCGGGGTCCACGTACCCCTTCTCGATCAGCACGCTTTCCAGTGCGCGCACCCTCACCTGCGTGTCGGAGAGCTCCGAGCCATGCTCATGGTGCGGGGCATGGTCATCATGCCGCGTTGATGGCATCGACGGATTATTCCGTGCGCCGGTTTGGACTGCGACGCGGGCCGGCTGGCGCTCGGCGGCCGTTCCTGATCGTGGCGGCGGCGCTGTTCGTGATGTTGATGGGCTCGAACATGGCGACTCCCCTTTACGCGGTGTACCGCCGGCAGTACGGGTTCTCCGCCGTCGAGCTGACCCTGATCTTCGCGACGTACGCCACCGTCCTGGTGCCCTCGTTGCTGTTGTTCGGTCAGCTGTCTGACCGCTTCGGCCGCCGCCCGGTGATCGCGCTGGGCCTCGCCGGCGGTGCGATCAGCCTGGCCATGTTCGCCTCGGCCCAGAGCACGCCGTGGCTGTTCGCAGCTCGCGCAGTCCAGGGCCTCGGGACCGGGCTCATGACCGCGGCCGCCGCGGCGGCGCTCGTGGAGCTCGAACCGGGCGGCCATCACGACCGCGCGGCGGTGGCCACGGTCCTCGGCAACAACGGCGGGTCGGCGGCGGGGCCGCTGGTGGCCGGGATGCTCGCCCAGTGGGCGCCTGATCCTCTGGTGCTCTGCTACCTGACCGGAATCGCGTGCCTCGGCTTCGCTCTGCTCGGCGTCCTGTCGATCCGGGATCCGGTTGCCGCCGGAGGCCGGTGGCGCCCGCAGCGGCCGTCGGTACCCCGTCCCCTCAGAGCCCGCTTTACGCGTGCTTCGCTGACCGGCGCGAGCGTGTGGGCGGTCGGTGGGCTGTTCCTCTCGGTGATCCCGTCGTACGCCGCGGAGTTGCTGAACACCGACGACCTGGCGCTCCTGGGCGCGATCGCCGCCCTGACCCTGGGCACATCGTGCGTGGCCCAGCTCGTCCTCCTGCCCCGGAATGTCGCACCGCATGTGGCACAGCCGGCCGGGTTGATCATGGTGGTGGCGGGCGTCGCCCTGCTCATAGTTGCGTTTCCGCTCGGCTCGCTGGTCGCCGTACTCGCCGCCGCGGTCCTCGCCGGGCTCGGTATCGGCACGGCGCTGTTCGGCGCCCAGACCGAGATCAACCTGCTGGCGCCGGGCGAGCGCCGGGGGGAGGTCACGGCAGCGTTCATCGCATGCCTCTATGGCGGGGTCGCGATCACCGCCGTGGGCGCCGGCCTGCTCGCCGACGCCTACGGCCTATCGACCGCGGTTGCCGTTGTCGGGGCATTCGTGGCCGGGGTGGCGTCGCTCACCAGTCTGTGGCACCTCAGCGTGCGGCGGTCCTCAGCGCTGGCCGAGCGGCCAAATCCCCGCTAAGCTTGCCGCTGGGGCGTCCGGCCCTACCGGTCCAACCACGGAAGCAGGACTATGTTCCGAAATCCTCTTGTCGACGCCATCGTTGTGCTCGTCATCGTGCTGCTGTTCTTCGGGCCCAAGCGCCTGCCCGCATTGGGGCAGGGTCTGCGCGAGTTCAAGGACACCGTCACGGGCGGATCTCATGACGAGGACGAGACCGAGCAGCCGGCATTGACGTCGGCCTCCGCATCGTCGCCTGCCTACAGCCAGGCGCGGCCAGCCGAGCAGGACGCTCCAGAGCGCCGCTCGTAACGGTTGCCGGAGAGCGGTCAGGTCCCCTGCTCTCGGGGGGGCGGGCTCACGGCGGCCGATGGGTCATAACCACGCACTCGGCGACGCGCCCGTGGTGAACGCCGATTCAGCGCCATATACGGGTCATAAGTCGGCGCTCGAGCACGCGGTGGCGTCGAGTGCGTACTTATGACCGGCCGGGCGCCAACTCGATCTGGGGTTCGATCGTTATGTCGCTCCTGAGGCTGTTGGCGATGAAGCACGCCTCGTGGGCACGCTCGACGAAGCGCCGGACACGCTCCTCGTCGGCGTCGCCGGCGATCACGATCCGAGGCCGGAGCACGATCTCGGTGATGCGCATCGGCTTGTCGTCCTCCGGCATGATGCCCTCGGCCTCGTCGACGTAGGACACGACGTCGATCCTGGCCCGAGCGGCGTAGGCCAGGAACGAGAGCATCTGGCAGGAGCTGGCGGCGGCGAGAAGCAGCTGCTCTGGGTTCAGGAGGTCCGGGCTGCCGAGAAAGGCCGGGTCGCTGGAGAGCCGCAGCTCGGAATCCGCCGGCGGACACGTCACGCGATGCTCCCGGTCATAGGCGTCGTAGCCCTCGGCCGTGGAGCCCGACCAGTCCAACCGGCAGCGATAGTGATGGACCTCGCTCATAGAAGTACACCCCCTCAGGTCGTCTCGGCCGCCGCGGCCGCGTCGTCAAGCCGGCGCAGCATGCGGCGGCGGAACACGCTGAGCGCGACGACCCCCCCGACCAGGCCGGCGCACACCATGACGACCCGCGCGAACGTGCTCGCGCCCAGAAGCGCGTGCCCGAAGAAGTAGTACTCCAGGGAGTGAATGGTCGCCCAGGCCGTAGCGGCGGCGATGCTGATCGGCAGGAAGCGCCGGAGTGGCATCCCGCTTGCCCCGGAGAGCAGACCGGTCAGGTTGCGCAGTCCGCTCACGAACCGGCCGATGAAGAGCCACACGGCTCCGTGCGTGGCGAAGCCGTGGCGCAGCAACTGGACGCGCTCCGGGCTCTGCCGCAGGCGTGCGCCGACACGCAGCAACAGCCGTTCGCCGCCCCACCGGCCGACCGCGAACCCCGCGGTGCTGCCGGCGAGAGCGCCGAGCGCTCCGGCGGCGATGACTCCCGCGATCGGGAGGCCGTGAGCCGTGGCCGCATAGACCGCCGCGGCGATGAGGGCCGTCGTTCCGGGCAGCGGCAGGCCCAACGCCTGCAACCCCACGACGAGGAACACGAGCAGGCATCCGTACTCCTGCACCAGGTGCTGTATCTCGTGCGCGCCCACTACTCAGATCGTAGCCGCGCGACGAGACCGGGCCGCGTCCGCGCGGCCCGGTCTCAACCAGTCGACTGGCGTCGATCAGTCGCGGTGGTGCCCGAGCCGGGTGGCGAGGAACCCGTCGGTGTTGCCCGCCGCGTCGGTGAAGAAGCCGACCAGCTGGCCGCTGTCGTTGACGCCGTTGATCGTGGTGGCGCCTGTACCGTCCGGATCATCCACAGTCTGGAAGCCGCCGGACGGCGTCCAGGTGAAGCCGTGCGTCATGGCGCTGTCGCCGGTGCCGGTCTCATAGACGCCCACGACCTCGTCGCGGTCGTTGACCCCGAGGGCCTGAGTCATGCTCGACCCGGGGACCGACAGGATGGTCACGTGGCCGTGGCGCCGCAGCAGGTATGCAACGAGGAGACCGTCGGACACGTCGCCCGATGAGTCGGTTCCAAAGCCGGCGATGTCACCTCGGTTGTTGATCGCGGCGCCGGTCGGGTCGGTGATCCCCGACGGCGTGACCTCGTTGTACCGGCGGTGGCGGATGTCGAACGTGTAGGCGTGGGTGTTACCGTTGCCGTCGTTGTAGAACCCGACCGCGACGTTGTCGTCGTTAACCCCCAGCAGCTGGTCGACGGGTGGATTCGCGGGGCCATCGGTGGGGAAGTCGCCGTCGATGAAGTAGCCGTGGTAGGAAACGAACGCACGGTTGTCGTTCATGTCGGCATTCGTGGCGTTGGTGCTCGACCAGAACCCGACCGTGGTGCCGCGGTTGTTCAGCCCGGTGACCTGGGTCTGTGCGGACACGGGCCAATTCTTGTTGACATACCGTTGCTGACCGTGGCGCATTGCCAGCAGGTAGCCCTTGTTCGGATGTCCTGCCTCACCCGAGCCGAAATAGCCGGCGATCACTCCATTCTGATTGATGCCGAGCAGCTGATTGAAGGTCGGATCGGCGGGGTTGTCGATCGTCCGGAAGTGGTAGTTGGCCCCGGCGCTCTGAATGGTCCCCAGCGCTGGGCTTGCGAGCGCGCCGGCTCCGATGACCGGAACGGCCGCGGCAAGAGCCAGGCGGGCCCAACTGGCGGCACGGCGCGAGCGCGCGTGCCTGATGGCATGCGTGAGCATGGTTCTCCTTACTCGAGATGGGCAGACGTCACACACCCGGCGGCGGAGGAGTCACTGACCAGTTCTCCTTCCGGCCCCCACGAGGTGCCGACATCCCAGTAAGACGCAGCGCCCGACTGGCGCATTCCATCCGCATTCGATAGAAAACTCTCGCCAAAAGAGATGGAATAGGGCCTCCGCCGGTTGCGTCTTAAAGACACGTAGGGTGCGTCCGTGGCCAGGTCGGCCAAGGCGATGGAATGAGTCGCCCCGCCCCGCGGTCAGTACATCCAGGACCTCCTATGATCGAAGCGAGAGATGCGGTTCCGCCAGCCACCCGAGCAAAACGAAGAACAGGCGATCACCCGGCTGGTGGATGCGCCGGCGACCGGCGCCCAGCCGGTGCAGGGTGGCGGATGGGCCGACCGGCCTGAGATCCGCCGTCAGGTCGCGGCGCAGCGGCACGTCGCGGATCAGCTCCGACGGGGCGGTCCAGCGGTCCCGGATCGGCTGGTGCACAGCATCGATGCGAAGGTGCGCGACGCCTACGGTGAAGGCGCGCCGCGCCCGGGGCGCCTTCTCGCGGTCGGATCTCGCTGGCGCCCGGCGATCGCCCTCGGGGGGCTGGCCGCCGTGTGCGCCGCGGTCGTCGTCGCGGTGGTCGGGGTCGGCGGTAGCGGCGGCCCGAGCATTCCCGCCGCGGCTGCACTCGCCTTCGAGCGCTCGACAGGCCCGGCGCCGACCGTCAAGAGCGCGAGGCTCCTCGATGTGTCCTACGGCGGCGTCACCTTCCCGAACTACGCGAAGTTCTCGGTCCCGCCGACCGGCGAGCGAACCGATCGCATCGGGGGCCGTCCCGCGCTGACCGTCTACTACCGACTGCCGGACGGAACCCCGCTGAGCTACACGGTGTTCTCCGGCAAGGCCGTTCCGTTGCCGTCCAACGTGAGGAACGTCGTGTTCAAGGGCGTGCCGCTGCGAGAAGCTCTCGACCACCTCCGGCCTGTCCGTGGTCACTCTGGTGCGGTTCGGACGCACGTGCGTACTCGCTGCGAAGACCACGCCGAACACCGTCCTCGCGCTTGCCGCCGCGCCCGTGCTCGCCCAGCGCAGGGCGTGACGGCCGAGCGTCAGCCCTTCACATCGAGCCGATCGGCGATCTGCCCCCGCCCGCGATGCAGGCGGCTCATGATCGTCCCCTCCCGCGTGCCCAGGGCACGCGCGGCCTCGCGGTAGGAAAGACCCAGCACGTCCACCGCCACTAGTGCCTCGCGGAGCGGCTGGGTCAGCTCCTGCAGCGCCTCATAGACGGCCGCACCCTCGATCGCCTGGGCAATCGGGTCATGGGGGGACTCGATCTGCTCGATCTCCTCGCCGGCCGGCGAGGTGGCCACCTCGCGCTTGCCCCGCCGCGAGCTTATCCAAGTGTTGCGGAGGACTCGGAGGAGGTAGACGAGATCCTCGTCGCGACGCAGGAACCGCGGTCGCTTGAGCACACGCTCGAAGGTGTCCTGGACCAGATCCTCGGCATCCTGCCGCGAGCCGCACAGGCCATAGGCAGCGCGATAGAGCCGCGCGGTGTGGGAGGCGAGCGATTCGGGGTCAAGCGGGCGGGTGGCGTCTTGCACGCAGCCCCAGTCTCGCAATTCACCGGAGAGCAGGAGCCCCCGCGCCGTCCCGCAGGTCCGCTACGGCCGGGCGCGTGTCTCTAGACCCAGCCCTTGCGGCGGAAGTACACCAGCAGCGCGACGCAGGTGGCGACCATGCTGCCGACGCCGATGACCCAGAACGTCCACTCGGGCCTGATGAGCGTGGCGACGAGGTAGCCGAAGTTCTGGCCGAAGAAGCCGGTGATGAACGACAGCGGCAGGAAGATCGTGGCGATCACCGTGAGCTGCTTCATCACGTCGTTCTGCCGGTTGCTGACCGTCGACAGATACAGGTCGGTGGCGCCGGAGAGCAGGTCGCGGTAGGAGTCGATCAGGTCGCTGATGCGGATCAGGTGGTCATAGATGTCGCGGAAGTAGTCGCGCTCGTCGAGCTCGAGCCCGGGAAGCTCGGCGATCTGGTCGACCGAGCGGGCGAACAGGTCGCGCTGGGGGGTGATGACCTTGCGCATCGCGACGAGCTCGCGTTTGAGCGCGAACAGCCGCTGGAGCTGGCGTTCGGTGGGATGAGCGAGCACGGCGTCTTCGAGCTCGTCGATCTCGTCGTCCATGTCGGCGAGCAGCGGGAAGAAGCTGTCGGTGAGCGAGTCGAGGATCCGGTAGAGCAGGAATTGCTCGCTGTGCAGGCACGCGGCCGTCGAGCTGCTCGCGCTGCTGGTCGAGCGGGGGGAGCGGGATCGCGATGGATGGTGACGAGGTAGTTGCCAGAGATGAACAGATGCACCTCGCGTAGCGGCTCGCGAGTCCTCGGCGTGGTGGCGCCAGGCGCCGTAGAAGACGAGAAAGACGTAATCGCCGTAGTCGTCGAGCTTGGGGCGCTGCCCGAAGTCCGTCGGTGTCCTCGAGCGCGAGCGGATGAAAGCCGAAGAGGTCGTGCAGCTTGGCGAGGTCGTCGTGGCTCGGGGCAGTGAGATCCAGCCAGAAGAAGTGATCGCGCTGCAGGTGGTCACGGATGCGCGCTTCGTCGATCTGAGTGAAGCAGGGCGCCACGAACGGGAACTCGTCGCCGGCGCCCTCGGCGGGTGGCTGCTTTGGCCTTGCCGACAGGCATGGTCGTCTCCTTGGTAGCTGGTGGCGAGGACATTCTCGCCGTGGCGACAGAGGCGACGTTGCCCGGGACTTAGAGCCGAGCGCGCAGCGTGGCCTTCAGATTCTCGTCGCAGAAGGCGGCGTCGACCGCGGTGGCGGTGATGTCGCGCAGCTCCCGGTCGCCGAACCCGAAGCGCTCGGCGCACACCTCGTACTCGCCGGCGATTGTGGCGCCGAAGTAGGGAGGATCGTCGGAGCCGAGCGTGACCATGACGCCGGCGGCCCGCAACTCCGGCAGAGGATGCTCTTCATAGGAGGGGTACACGCCGAGGACGACGTTGCTGGTCGGACAGCACTCGAGCACGATGCCGCGCTCCGCCAACTCGGACACGAGCGATGGATCCTCGATCGATCGGACACCGTGGGAGATGCGCGAGATCGGGAGCTCGAGCGCTGCGCGCACCGACTCGGGGCCGGCCCACTCGCCGGCGTGGATCGTGCAACCGAGGCCGGCGCCGGCGGCGATCTCGAACACCTCGACGAAATCGTGCGGCGGGGAAGCTCGGCCTCGTCGCCGGCCATCGAGAAGCCGACCACGTACGGGTGGGGGTACTCGGCGGCGTGGCGGGCGACGCGCAGCGCCTGCTCGACGCCGAAGTTGCGCACGGCCGAGATCAGGATGCGTCCCTCGATGCCGGTATCGCGGCGGGCGTCGTCGATCCCCTGCGCGATCCCGTCCCAGTGCTCCTCGTCGCTCAGCCCACGAGCGCGGCGTGATCGGGGAAGCGGTCAGCTCGACGTAGAGGCGCCCTCCCGGGCACACGAGCAGAGATACGCGTAGGTGATGTCGCGGTAGTCCTCGCCGGTGCGGATCACGCTCGCGGCCAGGTCGTAGGTGCGCAGGAAATCGAGGAAGTCCGTGTAGCGGAAGCGCCCGTCGGTCCTGAGCAGCCGCTCCGGGAAATCGACGCCGTTGCGCGCGGCGATGTGGCTGACCAGCTCCGGAGGAGCCGTGCCCTCCAGGTGGACGTGCAGCTCGGCCTTAGGCACGGCCGTCATCGCTGCTGAGCCGCTCGATCACCCGGCGCGGACTGCCGGGCGGCGCGTCGCCCACGCGGTAAGCCGAGCGCACGGCGTCCGCCGCGCGCCCGCGCGCTCTCCTCGTCGCGCGCGTGCACGAGCGCGAGCGGCCGCCCGCCGGGGTCCACGCGCTCGCCGAGCGCCGCCACCTCGGTGAGGCCGACGCTGTGGTCGACGACGTCGTCCTCGCGCGCCCGGCCGCCGCCCAGGTTGACGATCGCGATGCCGACCGCGCGCACGTCGACGGCCGAGACCACCCCCGGCGTCGCCGGCTCGACCTCACGGACGACCGGCGCGCTCGGCAGATGCCGCGACGGCGCGTCGATCAGACCGGCCGGGCCACCCAGCTCGGCGACCATCGCGTCGAAGCGCTCGGCGGCGGCGCCGCTCTCGAGTGCGTCGAGCGGCCGCCGCGCGGGCGGCGTCGACGTCGGGGTGAAGCTCACCGAGCACCAGCAGCTCGGCGCACAGCGCCAGCGTCACCTCGAGCAGGCGCTCATCGCGAACGGCGCCGGTCAGGTGGTCGATCGACTCCCGCACCTCGACCCCGTTGCCGGCGCTCCGGCCGAGAACCTGGTTCATGTCGGTCAGCAGCGCCACCGTTGGCAGCCCGTTGCCTACCGCCACCTCGACGATCGCCTGCGCGCAGCTCGCGCGCGCGATCCAGTTCCGGCAGCATCGCGCCCGAGCCCGCCTTCACGTCCATGACCAGCGCGTCGAGCCCGGCGGCGAGCTTCTTGGACAGGATCGAGCCGACGATCAGCGGGATCGACTCGACGGTCGCCGGTGGCGTCGCGGATCGCGTACAGCCGGCGGTCGGCCGGGCGCCAGGCGCGCGGTCTGGCCGACGATCGCGCAGCCCACGCCGCGCCACGACCGCGCGCAGGCGGTCGTTGGACGGGGTCACGTCGTAGCCCGGGATCGCCTCGAGCTTGTCGAGGGTGCCGCCCGTGTGCCCGAGGCCGCGACCGGAGATCATCGGCACGAACGCGCCGCAGGCGGCCAGGATCGGCGCCGAGCAGCAGGCTCACCTTGTCGCCCACCCCGCCGGTCGAGTGCTTGTCGAGCACGGGGCCGGACAAGCCGGCGTCGCTCCAATCCAGCACGTCGCCGGAGCGGGTCATCGCGCCGGTCAGGGCCACCCGCTCGGCCGGCGTCATCCCTCGCCAGACGATCGCCATGGCCAGCGCGCCGACCTGGGCGTCGGTCACGCGTCCCGTCGGCGATCCCGAACACCAGCTCCGAGATCTCCTCGGCGAGAGCTCAGCCCCATCGCGCTTTCGCCGGATGAGCTCGGCGGTCAGCATCGGCGAGATGAATTCCAGCAGCAGGCGGGCCAGGTCGCCGGCGCCGGCCTGGGCGGCCCGCAGCGTCTGCTCGTGGCTGAGCGGCTCATCGCTCATCCCCTCGGCCAGGTTGGTGATCGACCGACACCGCGGCGACCCGCAGGCCGCAGTGGCGCGCGAGGATCGTCTCCTGGACCGTCGACATGCCCACGGCGTCGGCCCCGAGCACCGGAAGGCGCGGATCTCCGCCGGCGTCTCGAAGCTCGGGCCGCTGACGGCCAGGTACACGCCCTCGGCGAGATCGATGCCGACCTCTCGGCGCCGACGCCCGGAGCAGGTCGAGCAGGGCGGGGTCATAGGCGTCGCGCAGCGGAGGGAAACCGCGGTCCGATCGCGTCGTCGTTCGGTCCCATCAGGAGGTTCGCGCCGGTCAGGTTGATGTGGTCGATGATCGCCATGAGCGAGCCCGGCCCGACCGCGGGATGCAGCGATCCTGCCGCGTTGGTGAGCACGAGAGTCGAGGCCCCCGCGGCTCGCAAGCGCCCGGACCGGCACCCGCAACGGCTCGGGGTCGCCGCCCTCGTACAGGTGCGCGCGGCCCTGAAGCACCGCGACCGGGACGCCGCCGATGCGACCCAGCACGGCGCGCCCGGCGTGTCCCGCCACGGTCGGGCGGGGAAAGCCCGGCAGGTCTTCGTAGCTCGACCACGACGGCATCCTCCACGGCGTCGGCCACCGCGCCCAGGCCCGAGCCCAGCACGACGCCGACGCGGGGCGAGCCGAGGTTCACGCCTTAAGCGCCCCGCGGTCGAACGCGCCGGGCAAGAGCTCGCCCAGGGTCGGTTGTCGTCGGCCCCAGGTACACCGGCGTCGCGGCGTCCCCGAACTCGGACAGCCGCTGCCGGCAACCCCCGCACGGCGGGCAGACGTCCGAGGCGTTCGGCGACCACCGCCACCCGGTGATCGCGGTCTCGCCGGCGGCGACGAGTGCCCCGAGCGCGGACGCCTCGGCGCATTGGCCCTGCGGGTAGGCAGCGTTCTCGACGTTGGCGCCGGCGTAGATCGCGCCGCTGCGGCGCCCGCACCGCGGCGCCCACCTTGAACTGCGAATACGGCGCGTAGGCGTTGCGCATGGCGACGTCGGCCGCGCGCAGCAGGGCCTGCGGGCCGTCGAGCAGCAGGTCCGAGTAGCCGACCGGCGACCAGCGCGTCGTCCTCGATCGCCCAGCTCGTGAGCGCAGGCGGGCCACCTTCGTCTGCGCGGTCTCGAGATCGCCGGCGTCCGGCAACACCGCCTCGAACTCGACGAAGCTTCCCAGCCCCTCGACCTCATCGAGGTGGATCCGCACGCCCTCCCAGACGAACAACCTGACGGCGCTTCGAGACCGCGACCACCGTGCCGAGGGCGCTGTCGAGCGCCTCGATCACCGATTCGGGCGCGCGGCAGCCGGATGTAGGTGCTTTCGCTGGCCTCGGTCGTGTCGGGCCGCCGGTAGGCGATCAGCTCGGTCCCGCCGTCATCTTCTCGGAGCTTGAGCCGTCCGCGACGGGCGGCAAAGTAGGTGTCGCGCTGCTCGATCCTGCCGTAGTCGACGGCGCCAAGGGACAAACAGCGCGCAGCGGTGGCCTCCGGGTCGGGATCGCGCGCCTTGAGCTCGACGTTGACTTGCGCCATGAGGGATAGCATCGCAGCCGTGCCTGAGACGCTCACTCTCGTCGAGCATCCCGTCCTCGCCGATCGCCTCTCGGTCATGCGTGACCGCGAGACCACCCACGGCGACTTCCGCCAGGCGCTGTTCGAGGCAGCGGCGATCATGGCCGTGGCGGTCGCGCGGGACCTGCCCGTCAAGGAGGTCGAGATCGAGACGCCGCTCGAGCGCACCCGCGGTACCCGTCTTCAGGAGGAGGTGGCGGTTGTCCCGGTGCTGCGCGCTGGACTCGGAATGGTCGAAGGGTTTCTGCGCCTGCTCCCCGATGCCCGAGTCGGTCACGTCGGCATCTACCGCGACGAGGAGGAGCACGTCCCGATCGACTACTACGAGCGCTTGCCGCCGCGGCTTCCGGAGGCCCACGTGTACGTGCTCGACCCGATGCTGGCCACCGGCGGAAGCGCGGTGCACGCGCTCAACCACCTCAAGCGAGCCGGGGCCAAGCAAGCTCGAGCTGGTTTGCCTGGTGGCTGCGCCCGAGGGGATCGCGGCGGTTGAGGCCGCGCATCCCGGCGTCCGGATCTGGACTGCGGCGATCGATCGCGAGCTCGACGAGAACGCCTACATCCGGCCCGGGTTGGGCGACGCCGGCGACCGGGTGTTCGGCACGGCCTGATCGGCGCCCGGCCGGTCGATCCACTTGTCGTAGCCGCGGTGCTCATCTGAGGCCAGGCGATCGAGCAGGGCGTCCGGGCTGCGCTCGACCAGCAGCGACTCCACGTACTCGGCGCGCAGGAAGCGCTCGTTGATCGCGTGCTCCAGTAACCCCAGCAATGGCTGCCAGTAGCTCTCCACGTCGAGCAGCCCGATCGGCTTGCGGTGCAGGCCGAGCTGCTTCCAGGTGAACAGCTCGAACAGCTCATCGAGCGTGCCGCTGCCGCCGGGAAGGGCGATCACCGCGTCGGACAGCTCGGCCATCAGCGCCTTGCGTTCGTGCATGGTCTCGACCACATGCAGCTTGGTCACGCCGGCGTGCGCGATCTCGTGCTCGACCAGTCGGGTGGGGATCACGCCGATCACCGTGCCGCCGGCGGCCAGCGCGGAGTCGGCCAGCGCGCCCATCAGCCCCACCCGCGCCCCGCCGTACACCAGCTCGAGATCGCGAGCGGCGAGCGTCCGGCCGAGCTGGGTGGCGCACGCGGCGTACTCGGGGCGCAGGCCCGGGCTCGAGCCGCAGAACACCAGGACCCGTTTCACGATCAGAGAGCGTAGTAGGCGGACGCCGGCCTCGCTGCGGGCGAGGCCGGCTGTCCGCCCACGTGTCGCTCACGATCCCGGGGGCTTGAACAGCGCCGGAGTCCCGTCGGGATTGATGATCTCCATCGCCGCGTCGACCTGCGAGATGTTCTCGTAGTTCTGTGGGTTGCGGTTCCACACGATGCCGAGCGTGTTGATATTGAGGTGCTGGAGTTGGTTCTTGATCGAGGTCTCGTCGAGCTTGCCGGCCCTGGTCACAGCCCAGTTGACCTCGAGCCCGGCGTCCCAGCCCTCCTGACTGTTGTCGATCTGGTTCTCGCTCGTAAAGCCGGCCAGCTTCATTCCCGCGAAGTACTGCTGGAGGCCGGCCGCGGTCGCCTTGTCCACCGAAGAAGAACCCTGCTCGGCGTTCTGGAGCCAGTTCTGCATCGATCCGAGGACGTAGATGTGCTGCATGTTGTCGGCGACCGACAATTGCGGATACAGCTGCCGGCGCTCAGGCACGAGTGTCAGTCCGTGCTGCGCCATGAACATGACATTCGCCGGCGGAGCGGAACGGCCGAATATCTCTACGCGGCCACCGCGTGCGACCAGCCCAGCGACGCCCATGACGATGCTGCTCTTCCCGTTACCGTTCGGACCCACGAGGGCGACGCATTCACCCTCCCCGATGGTGAAGCTGACGCTGTGCACGTCCGCGACGTGGCCGTAGGAACCGGCCAGGTCAGTGACTCGCAGGGCCGGGGGCTGCGACTCCTCGGTCGAACGGAGCCGGGCGATGATGCCCGCAGATACCCACGCGCGGCGCCGATCACGCGCAGCCCGCACTGGATGGCGGTGAACCGCGCGCGCGTACACAAACCCGCTTAGCGGTTGTGGCGTAGTAGCCTCGAATCGTGATCCGCCGCCTGCCCCATGTGGACCGAGTCGGCATCGAGGAGCGCGCCGCCGGGCTCGGTAAGCGCTCGATCAAGACGACCGCCAAGCAGCAGGGCATCCGCCTGGCGGTGTCGATGCTCGACCTGACCACGCTCGAGGGTGCGGACACGGCGGGCAAGGTCCGCCACCTGTGCGCGAAGGCGGTGTGCCCGGCGCCCACGATGCCCGAGATTCCGAGCGTCGCCGCGGTGTGCGTGTATTCGTCGCTGGTGGGGGTCGCCCACGGAGCGTTGCACGGGACGGGGGTCAAGACGGCCGCCGTGGCGACCGGCTTTCCGGCCGGCCAGGTCTCCCTCGAGGCCAAGCTCCGCGACACCGAGGACGCGGTGGCGGCCGGGGCCGACGAGATCGACATGGTGATCTCACGCGAGGCGTTCCTGGCCGGCGACGACACCCGCGTGCAGCATGAGATCGTCGCGGTCAAGGAGCACTGCGGCGACGCGCATCTCAAGGTGATCCTGGAGACGGCCGAGCTCGGCTCCTACGACCACGTTCGCCACGCGTCGATGATCGCCATGGAAGCGGGCGCCGACTTCATCAAGACCTCGACGGGCAAGGCTTCGGCCGGCGCCACCCCGGGCGTGTGCCTGGTCATGCTCGAGGCGATCCGCGACTACGCGGAGCGGACCGGGCGAGTCGTCGGCTTCAAGGCGGCCGGCGGCGTCTCGACCAGCAAGGCCGCGCTGCATCGCCTCGTGCTGGTCAAGGAGACGCTGGGCGACGAGTGGCTCACTCCCGACCGGATCCGCATCGGCGCGTCGTCCGTGCTCAATGATCTCCTTATGCAATACGCCAAGACCGAGACCGGCCGCTACGGGCGGTCGGAGGACTTCTCCACCGAATGAGCATCGAGACGCGCACCAGCATCGTCTGGGACTACGCGCCGGCGCCCGAGTCGACCGAGCACGTCCGGCTGCAGGACCGCTATGGGGTCTTCGTGGACGGCGAGTTCCGCGATCCCGCCGGAGGGCGGTACGTATCGACGATTAACCCCGCCACGGAGGAACCGCTGGCGGAGGTTGCCTACGGGGACCCGGACGACGTGACCGCAGCCGTGGAGAGCGCGCGCGCCGCTCATCCCAAGTGGACCGCGCTGCCCGAGCTGGAACGCGCCAAGTACCTGTTCCGGATCGCCCGGCTGATCCAGGAGCGCTCGCGCGAGCTGGCTGTGGTGGAGAGCCTGGACGGCGGCAAGCCTTTGCGGGAGTCGCGGGACGTGGACGTCCCGCTGGCCGCCGCACACTTCTTCCATTACGCGGGGTGGGCCGACAAGCTGCGCTACGGCGTCGGGGGTCGGGAGGTCGAACCGCTGGGCGTGGTCGGGCAGATCGTGCCGTGGAACTTCCCGCTGCTAATGGCGGCCTGGAAGCTCGCCCCGGCGCTGGCCTGCGGGAACACCGCGATCCTCAAGCCGGCCGAGACCACGCCGCTGACCGCGCTGCTCCTGGCCGAGATCTGCCAGGAGGCGGAGCTGCCGCCGGGCGTGGTAACCGTTCTGCCCGGTGACGGCGCCACCGGCGCGGCCCTCGTGCGGGCGCCCGGGATAGACAAGATCGCCTTCACCGGATCGACCGCGGTGGGACGCGACATCCAGGCGGCGCTGGCGGGCAGGCCGGTGGGCCTGACCCTGGAGCTGGGCGGCAAGTCGGCCAACATCGTGTTCGAGGACGCGGCGCTCGATCAGGCCGTGGAAGGGATCGTCAACGGCATCTTCTTCAACCAGGGCCACGTGTGCTGCGCGGGATCGCGGCTGCTGGTTCAGGAGAGCGTGCACGACGAGGTGATCGCCAAGCTCTGGCAGCGGATGCGCCGGCTGCGGATCGGTGACCCGCTGGACAAGAACACCGACGTCGGCGCGATCAACTCGGCCGAGCAGCTGTCGCGGATCGAGGCACTGGTGGCCGCGGGGGTGCAGGAGGGCGCCGCGCGTCGCACGATCGAGTGCGAGTTGCCCGAGCGCGGATACTGGTTCGCCCCCACGCTGTTCACCGACGTCTCGCCCGCTCACCGGATCGCGGTCGAGGAGATCTTCGGCCCGGTGGTGTCCGTGCTCACGTTCCGCACGCAGGCCGAAGCGATCGAGAAGGCCAACAACTCGCGCTACGGCCTGGCCGCCGGGATCTGGACCGACAAGGGAGCCAAGGCGTTCGAGGTGGCGAGCGCGCTGAAGGCCGGCGTCGTGTGGCAGAACACCTACAACCACTTCGACCCGACGGCCGCGTTCGGCGGCTATAAGGAGTCCGGCTTCGGGCGCGAGGGCGGCCCCGCCGGCCTGCGCCCGTACCTGCGGGTGGTGCGGTGAGCACGAACCGCTTGACCGTCCGCAAGACGTACAAGCTCTGGATCGGCGGCGCGTTCGTCCGTTCGGAGTCCGGCCGCTACGACGAGACCGAGGGCTTCAACTTCCCCCGTGCCTCACGAAAGGACGTCCGCGACGCGGTCGCCGCGGCGCGCAAGGCGGCCGGCCCGTGGGCGGCTCGCACGGCCTACAACCGGGGGCAGATCCTCTACCGCGCCGCCGAGGCACTGGAGTCGCGCGCGGACGCAATGGGCATCCCGCGCGGTGAGGTCGACGCCGCCGTCGACGTGCTGCTGCACTACGCCGGTTGGACCGACAAGCTCCACGCCGTGCTCGGCGGCGTCAACCCGGTGGCCGCGCCGTTCCTCTCGTTCTCGCTGCCCGAGCCGACCGGAGTGGTCGGGATCGTCGCGCCGGACGCACCGGGGTTGCTCGGCCTGGTCGCGGAGCTCGCGCCGGTGCTTGCCGCCGGCAACGTCGCGGTGGCGATTCTGTCTCAGACTCAACCCCTCCCGGGCCTGGATCTGGCGGAGGCGCTTGGCGTCTCGGACGTGCCGGCCGGCGTCGTCAATCTCCTTTCGGGACGGCGCTCGGAACTCGCCACCGCCCTGGCCGCCCACCGAGATGTGAACGCGATCGTCGATGCCGCGGGCGACGCGGAGCTGTCGGCCGAGGTCGACCGCCTGGCCGCCGAGACGATCAAGCGCGTGCGCCACGGCACCGCGACGAAGAGCTACGAGGACGCGACGGGCGACGCGCTCGAGCGCCTCGAGGCGGTCATCGAGCTGAAGACCGCCTGGCACCCGGTCGGCGCGTAGCGGGGGGGTCGGCGCGTAGCGGGGGGGCGGGGCGCGTAGCGGGAGGGCATATCTGCGCACTCGAGGACCCGCCGCCGACGAGATCGCAGATATGACCCATATGTGGCTGGCGGGTCCCTGACGTGCCTAGGTGTTCCGGGGAAGCGCGGGCATCCACGGCCGGGTCAGGTCGCGCCCCGGGACCTCGCCCAGTGCCCCTTCCAGACGAAACACCCGCCGGAGGATGGCCAGCGAGGAGGCGTAGGTCGAGTCCATCCCGTAGTAGCTGAGCCCGCGGGCGCCGAGCGTGCGGGCCTGCGTGTACGGCGTGTCTGAGGCGTAATGGATGATCCCGAGGTCGATCGGTAGCTTCGAGAAGTTGACCGCCTCGTGTACCGGGTGGCGATCGGCGTCGGCGATCTCGTACACCGCGTTGCAGTACGGGCCGGTCTCCATCTCGACCACCGTGAACGCCTCGCGGTAGTAGAAGTCGAGGTAGGAGCGGTTCTGCAGGAAAGTGCTCTTGACCGTGACCGTCCGCTGGTTGTCGAGGCCGGTCCCGAACCGGAGGTCCGGGGCCAGATCGTTGACGCTGAACGCGTTGTCGAGCCAGTAGGTCGAGCCCGAGTGCTCGTCGTGGACGACGTTCGAGATCATCACGTCGCCTACGTCGGCATTCAGCGTGGCGGCCTTGCCAAGGATGTAGACGCCGCGCAGGGCCGCCCGGTCGACCGCCACCTCGCGCAGGATGTTGTACGCGGCGACGCCGAGCGGATAGTCGATGTTGACGATCACCGCGCCGCTGGCGGCCAGGGCGGCGGCGTCGACCTCGCCCACGCGTGGGTCGAGCGCGCGCGGATCGAGCGCGGCGAGCGAGATGACCTGGGCCGGCACCCGGAGCGCGGTCCGGCTTCGCAGGTGCGTGACGCCCTTCTGCCGCTCGGCGGCCCGGCGCTCGGCCGCCGCCTCGCGACCGCGCGCGCCGAAGTAGAGGCGCGCGACGAAGTACAGGAAGTTCTCCCAGGACCCCTCGCTGTGGCCCTCGCGGAAGGCGGTCAGCTCGTGACGCAGGATGTCGTCCTCGGGGAGTTCCTGCTCGACGAACTGCACGAGCTCAGGCTCCCGCTCGCGGGCAATCCCGGTCACGATGTTGACCAGGCTGTGCGAGTTCGAGCTGACGAAGTAGAGAGGGCGCTCGGTCAGGCCCTCGACGGCCAGTTCCGCGCTCACCGGGGTCCACCAACGCCGGGTGAGGCGCCCATAGCCGGTGTGCGTGCCGCCCAGCATCCGCACCCGCAGCGCCAGGCGCCGCTCGCCGATCAGGCGGATCCGCTCGCCGAATCGCTCGCCCCACGTCTCGCGCAGGCGCGCCCAGTCCTCCGGGCTGCTGCCCAGCTCCCTTGCGCACTCCTCGGGCGGGACATCCGGCGATCCCGCGCTCGGCCAGCCGGAGGCGCGCTGCCGCACCCGGATCTTGTTCCACTCGATCTGGAAGGCGACCAGCGTGGGAACCAGGTCGTCCACGTCCGAGGAGCTGGCCAGCAGCACGGCGAGCGTACCTGCCCCGCTGTCGTACCACCGGCGCCGGCGCGCCGGGGCTTCGGCCTCCTGCCAGGACTCGACCGCGATGCCGCTGGCGGCGAGCTGCTCGACGTCCTGTCCCATGACCACAAGCTCGGCGCCGACGATGCCGTCGGGCAGGCGGCGGACCGCGTAGAGAAAGGCGCCGAGGTCGAGCTCCTCGCTGGCGGCCAGCGGATGCAGGCTCGAGCCCATCGCCATGTGCGAGGGCTCGAGCACGCGCAGCTGCGTCTCACCACTGGAGCGAAGCAGAGTGGTGTACGTGCGCTGGTAGAGCTCGACCTCGTCGCTGAGACGGACCTCCCCGTCCGCGAAGCTGGTCAGGGCTAACCGGGCAACTGCCATGCGTTACTCCTTAACGTACGGGATGCCGATCGAGGCGGGCGGGCGCGAGCGGCCGACGACGCCGGCGACGGCGACCAGCGTGAGCACGTACGGGAGCGCCTGGAACAACACCCCCAAGCTCTGCGAAAAGGTCGGCAGGCGGTCCCCGAGCGCGCTGGCGAAGCCGAACAGCAGTGTCGCCATGAGCGCGCCGGCCGGACGCCATTTCCCGAAGATCACGGCGGCCAGCGCGATGAAGCCGCGCCCCTGGGTCATGTTCTGGTCGAACGAGCCCACGAAGGCAACCGACAGATACGCGCCGCCCAGCGCCGCCAGCGCCCCCGACGTGAGCACTGCGACGTACCGGGTCCGGATGACCGAAAGCCCCACCGTGTCGGCGGCTCGCGGCTTCTCTCCCACCGCGCGCAGGCGAAGTCCCCACCGGGTCCGGAACAGGAACACGCTCAGAGCGGGGACGAGGAGCAGCGCAGTCCAGGTCATCAGGTTGGCGTTGCCGATCGCGGTTCCGAAGAAGCCGACGTGCTGGATCAGCGGGAGCTTCACGTTCGGCACCTGGGAGACGTCCGAGGGAGTTCCGTTGTCGCCGTAGTGAGCTATGAAGAAGTACCCGGTGATCCCGAGCGCGAGGAAGTTGATTCCGGTGCCGCTGACCACCTGGTTGGCCCGCAGGTGGATCGAGAACACGGCGTGGGCGAGGGCCAGGAGCGCGCCAGAGACGATCGCCACCAGGCATCCGAGCAGCCAGGAGTGGAGGACGTCGGCCCCCCAGATGCCGAAGTAGGCGCCCATCAACATCATGCCCTCGAGCCCGATGTTGATCACGCCGCTGCGCTCGCAGACGATTCCGCCGAGGGCCGCGAACAGCAGGGGGGTGGCGTAGCGGAGCATCGCCGCGACCAGGACCGACCAGGTGAACACCGACTTCAGATGCGCGACGCCGGAGTTCGTGTTCCCGAGCGCGCCGGCGATGGCGAGCAGGGCGAGGGCAAAGGCGCCGAACCCGAGTCGCCGCTCGCCGCCCACGAACGCGATCGATCCGGCGAGCATGGCGAGGAGAGCGACGATGATCGAGGGAACCGGGGTGCGGACCAGGAACGGCGGCAGGGTGATCACCCACGCGACGACGGCTAGCACGAGCCCCGCGATTCCGACGGGCTTCGGCGAGGCGGCGCGAGCCGGCGTGACCGCCAGCGTTCCCGCGCTCACGCGCCGGCCTCCTCACGCTTGGCCCGCCGTTTGAAGGCCACGCTGATCCCCCGCCCGGACGAGAGCACCTTCAGCGCGATCAGGTCGGTGGAGACCAGCAGCACGATCAGGCCCTGGATCATCCAGGTGAGATTCGAGGCCAGGTTGGGGTCGAACACGGCCGGATCGAGGTAGCGATCCGACGTCCCGGTCGCGAGCGCCCCGAACAGCAATGCGGCGAACACCGTGCCGATCGCCGTGTTCCGTCCTAGCAGCGCCACCGCGATGCCGAGGAAGCCGACCGATGAGGCCTGGATGTCGTTGGTGAACAGGCTGAACTTCCAGCCGAGGATGTCCATGGCCGCCGCGATGCCGGCGAACGCGCCGCAGATCGCCATCGCGCGAAAGTAGCTGGCGGCCACGCTGATGCCGGCGTAGCTCGCGGCGTCGGGGTTCAGACCGACCGCGCGCACCTCGAAGCCGAGCCGCGTGCGGTTCAGCAGCACCCAGAACACCACCGCGGCCCCGAGCGCGATGAACAGGCCGATGTGCAGGCCCTGCAACTGAGCGTTGCCCCAGAACACCGGCAGCTTGGCCGACCCGGTGACCGGGCTCGAAGTCGGCACGGATGGCTGGTGGGGGTCCTGCAGCGGGCCGTTCAGGCCGAACAGCCAGACGCCGCCCCAGATCGCGATCCAGTTGAGCATGATCGTCGAGATCACCTCGTTGACCCCGAGTGTCGCCTTCAGGATGCCCGCGATTCCCGCCCACGCAGCTCCGGCCAGGGCCGCGCCGAGGATCGCCAGCACGATGTGCAGCACCGGCGTCATGCCCCCGAACGACGACCCGATCCAGACGGCGGCGATTCCACCGACCGTGTACTGACCCTGGCCGCCGATGTTGAACAGGCCGGCGCGGAACGCGAAGGCCACGGCAAGGCCGACGAGGATCAACGGCGTGGTGGCGATCAGCGTCTGCTGGAGGTTGAACGCGGCGGTGCTTCGTGCGCTCCCGCTGACCCACGGGAACAGCCACTGCAGCCCGGTCCCCTCGAAGATCGCCTTATAGGTGGAGAACGGGTCGTGGCCGGTCAGCAGCACGACGAGACCGCCGGCGATGAACGCGATCAGCGTGGTCAGGAGCGGCACGAGCACCCCGCCCCGGCGGACGTAGGCCCCGAGCCGGGCGGGTGTGGTCAACGCCGCGGCGGCGCCCTCCTCTTCGGCGAGTACCTCGCCTGTGGTCTCGTCTTCCAGCGTGCTCACGCCGACGCTTCCGCGGGCGCCTTCTGGCCGCCGGTCATCGCGATCCCGAGCTCTTCCTCGCTCGCGTCCGGTGCGAACTCGCCCGCGATCTGCCCTTCGTAGATGACCAGGATCCGGTCGGCCAGCGAACGCACCTCGTCGTACTCCAACGAGACCAGCAGCACTGCCCTGCCCTTGTCGCGCTCCTCGATCAGCCGGCGATGGACGAACTCGATCGCGCCGACGTCGAGACCGCGTGTCGGCTGGTGGGCGACGAGCAGCCTGGGGTCGCAGCCGATCTCCCGGGCGATAGCCACCTTCTGCTGGTTGCCCCCAGACAGCGACGACGCGAAGGTGTCGCAGTCGCCGCCGCGCACGTCGTACTCACGCAGCAGCTTGAAGGCGCGCTCGCGGATGTGACCGACCCGCCACCATCCGCCCTTGCTGAAGTACGGGCGGCGGTACTCCCTGAGCGCCAGGTTCTCGGCCAGCGTGAACGGCAGCACCAGCCCGCGGCGGTGCCGGTCCTCCGGGATGTGGGCCACTCCGGCGTCGGTCGCGGCTCCGACGCCCTTTCCCGTGATATCCCGACCCCCGACCACGACCCGGCCTTCGGTTGGGGCACGCAACCCCGTGATCGCCTCGACCAACTCCTGCTGCCCGTTGCCATCCACGCCGGCGATGGCCACGATCTCGCCTGCCCGTGCCGACAGCGACAAGCCTCTGACGGCCTCGAGGTCACGGTCGTCGCGGACGTGGAGGTCCTCGACCTCGAGCATCGGCCCCGTCGGGTGCGCAGGACCTTTCTCGACCGACAGCAGGACGTCGCGTCCCACCACGAGCCGAGCCAGACTCTGCTCGGTGGCGCCCTCCCGGCGCACCGTGCCGACCTTCTTTCCCCGGCGCAGCACCGTGATCCGATCGGCCACCTGAAGCACTTCGCCCAGCTTGTGGCTGATGAACACGATCCCGGTGCCGTCCTCCTTGAGCCGCCCCAGCACGCCCATCAGCTCCTGCACCTCCTGGGCGGTGAGCACCGCCGTGGGCTCGTCCAGCACGAGGATGCGCGCCCCCCGGTAGAGCGCGCGCAGGATCTCGGCCCGCTGCTGGGTGCCGACCGTGACGTCCTCGATCGTGGCGTCGGGATCGACGGTCAGCCCGTAGCGATCGGAGAGTTCCCTCACGCGCTCGCGCGCTGCCTTCAGATCGAGGATTCCCCCGGGCTGGGTCGGCTCCTGGCCGAGCACGATGTTCTCGGCCACCGTCATCACGGGCACCAGCATGAAGTGCTGATGCACCATGCCGATCCCGAGCCGGATGGCGGTGGCCGGGGAGTCGATCTCGACGGCTTCGCCGTCGACGATGATCTCGCCCTCGGTCGGCTTGTACAGGCCGTAGAGGACCGAGACCAGCGTCGACTTACCGGCGCCGTTCTCGCCGAGCAGCGCGTGCACCTCTCCCGGGTAGACGTCGAAGTCGACTCGGTCGTTGGCGAGGACCGAGCCGAACTTCTTCGTGATGCCCCTCAGCTCGAGAGCGGGGCGGGTGCTGTCTGCCATTCAGGCGGTGCTACTTGACTGTGTTGGGGATGTTCGAGATCTGTCCCGACTTGATTTGGTCGAAGATCTTGGCGATCTGGGGCGCGTATTTCAGCCCGGCCGGCCCGATCTTCCCGTACCCGATGCCGCCGTTGGCGACGTTGTTGGTGACGTTGCCCGCCGGAGTGAACTGACCGTTCATGGTGGCCTTGATCGCGTTGAACACCGCCACGTCGACCTTCTTCTCGGCCGAGGTAAGGACGTAGGACCCGAGATAGGCCTGGTCGGCGTCGACACCGATGCCCTGGACGCCTTGCTGCTGAGCCGCGCTCAGCGCCCCCAGGCCACACCCGCCGGCCACCTGGAAGACGACCTTGGATCCCTGCTGGATCTGGTTGAGCGCGACCTCCTTGCACTTCCCCTGGTCGGTGAAGCTCTGCGAGTAGCCATTCAGGACGCTGATGCCCGGATCGGCCGCCTTGGCTCCGGCCTGGTAGCCGGCGATGTAGTGATCGACGGGCGGGATCTTCTGTCCGCCCACGCTCGAGATGGTCTTGTAGCCCTTGGACTTTGAGTACAGGCCGGCCAGGTAGCCGGCCAGGTAGCCCGCCTGCTGCTCCTCGAACAGCAGCCCTTCGATGTTCTTCGGCTTTCCCGCCTCGGCGGTGGCATCCGAGTCGACCATCGCGAACTTCGCGCTCGGGAAGCCCTTGGCGACCTGATCGGTGGCCTGGGCCATGAGGAACCCGACCGGGATGATCAGGTTGTAGCCGCCGTGGGCCAGCGTGGTCAGGTTCGGCAGGTAATCCGCGCCCGTGCTCGAGGTCAGCACGCGTCCCTGGATCCCCAGCTCCTTCTCGGCGCGGAGCAGGCCCGTGTAGGCCAGGTGGTTGAAGCCGTGGTCGTTGAGCCCACCGATGTCGGTCACCACGCCGACCTTGAACTTGCTGGCGCTGGACGAGCTCGAGCTCGAGCCCGAGCTCGAAGTGCTGGTCGACGCCGCCGCGCTGCCGCCGCCGCTGGAGCTGCTGGAACTGCTGTTGCTGCTACCGCACGCGGCCAGCCCCAGGACCAGCAGCGCGGTGGCAAGAGCAAGGAGGCCGACCGGCCTGATCCTCCCCGTCACGTAGATCTCCTTTCCTACAGAACCGAATGGGCAACCATAACCCCTGCGCGGGATGGTGGGGAAGTGGCCTAACGTGCTCTTTACCGATGACCACGGTCGTCCGAGCCCAGGTGGCCCACACCCCACGCAATCCGTTCGAGCACGACGACGCGCTCGAGTCATTCACCGATGGCGCGGTGGCGTTTGCCGATGGGCGCGTCGTCGGTTGTGGGGAGTATCGCGAGCTCCGTGCGGCGTGGCCCGAGGCCGAGATGCTGGACGCCCGCGACGCCGTCCTGCTGCCGGGATTCGTCGACTGCCACGTGCACTATCCCCAGATCCGCGTGATCGGGGCGATGGGTCTCGAGCTGCTCGATTGGCTGCGTCTGCGCGCGCTGCCGGAGGAAGCGCGGTTGGCCGACCCGGCTTTCGCGCGTTCCGTGGCCGAGCAGTTCGTCCGGGCTCTGGCCGCCAACGGGACGACGACCGCGCTCGTGTTCGGTTCGCATTTCGCCGGGGCGCAGGAGACGCTGTTCTCCGCCGCCGAGCAGGTCGGGCTGCGCATGGCCAGCGGGTTGGTGGTGTCGGATCGTGGCCTGCTGCCGGCGCTCGACGTTCCGGCTGACCGCGCGCTCGAGTTGAGCCGGGATCTGGCCGAGCGCTGGCACGGCCGGGGTCTCATCCGCTACGCGGTCACGCCGCGCTTCTCGGTCTCGTGCTCGGACGAACTGCTCTCGGCGTGCGGGGAGCTGGCGCAGGCGAATGAGGGATTGCTGATCACGAGCCACCTGAACGAGACACCGAGCGAGATCGAGCTCGTGACCGGTCTGTTCGACTGGGCCCGCGACTACCTCGAGACGTACGAGCGTTACGGGTTGGTGCGCACTGGATCGATTTTCGCCCACGATGTGCACGTGACCGAGGATGAGCTGCGCCGGCTGAGTGCGGCGGGGGCCACCGTGGCGCACTGCCCGTCGAGCAACGCGTTCCTGGGGAGCGGGCTTTTCCCGCTCCGCCGTCATGTCGACGCCGGGGTGCGGGTGGCGCTGGGAACCGACGTCGGCGCCGGCACCGGACTGAGCATGCTCAAGGAGGGCCTCATGGCCTACCACGGGCAGATGCTCCTGGGCCCCGACGGGGTGCGGCTGGGTCCGGCTCACCTGTTGTGGCTGGCCACCGCCGCAGGCGCCGCCGCGCTTGGTCTGCACGACGAGATCGGCGATCTGCGCCCGGGCAAGAGCGCCGACTTCGTGCTTCTGCGCGCGGCGGCGGGCAGTTCGCTGGCGGCGGTTCTCGAGCGGTGTGAGTCGACGGAGGACGCGCTCGGGGCGCTGTTCACGCTGGCCCGGGAGGAGTCGATCGCCGAGGTGCGGGTGGCGGGGAGGATCGTCGGCTGAATGCGGCGCGCGACGGTTGTTGTGCTGGATGCCTGCGGGGTGGGAGAAGCTCCCGGACGCGGCCGCCTACGGCGATGCCGGTTCGAACACGCTCGGGCACCTGGCCGAGCAGGCGGGCGGATTGACGCTGCCCACACTCGAGCGTCTCGGGCTGGGATCGATCGTGCCTCTGTTGGGCGTGCCGCCAGCGGCCCGGCCTGCTGTGCACGGTCGGCTGCGCCCGCTCGGGCCGGGTAAGGAATCCACCACCGGGCATTGGGAGCTGATGGGCGTGGTGCCATCCCATCCATTGCCGACCTATCCGCAGGGGTTCCCAGCCGACGTCATGCGGGCGCTGGGGCAGGCCACCGGCTGGCGTTTCTGCTGCAACCGGGCGTACTCCGGCACGGAGGTGATCGAGGCGTTCGGTCCCGAGCATCTGCGCACCGGCGAGGCGATCCTCTACACCTCGGCCGACTCCGTGCTCCAGATCGCGGCGCACATCGACGTGATCTCGGAGCCTGAGCTGTACGCGGGCTGTCTGGCCGCGCGGCAGGTGATGACGGGCGAGCATGCCGTCGGCCGGGTGATCGCGCGGCCGTTCGAAGGAGCGCCCGGGGCGTTCCGCCGGCGCGAGGGGCGGCGTGACTACGCGGTCAAGCCACCCGGCCGCTCGTATCTGGAGGAGCTTCAGGATGCCGGCGCACAGGTACATGGCGTGGGCAAGATCCACGACCTGTTCGCAGGGGTCGGGGTCGACGTCAAGCACGCCGGTGCGACCAATGCGGCCGGAGTGGCCGCTACTTCCACGCTCCTGCGCGAGCTTGAATCCGGTCTGATCTTCGTGAACCTGGTCGAGACCGATCAGGTGTACGGCCACCGGCACGACGTTGCCGGCTTTCATCGTGCCTTGATCGAAATCGATACCGCGGTGGCCGAGTGGCTCGAGATGCTGCGCGACGACGATCTCCTGATCCTGACCGCCGACCACGGGGTCGACCCAATCGCGCCACATACTGATCACACGCGCGAGTACGCGCCGCTGCTGGCCGTGTACACCGGCTGTGACGGGCGCCGGCACGACGGGCTCCTGGCCGACGTGGGGGCGAGCGTCCTGCGCTGGGTGGCCGATCGGGACGCGCCGGGCCTGCCCGGCGAGCCCTTCATGTGAGCCCGCTCACCTTGGTTGCGGGTATCCCCTGAGGCGTTCGTGGTGGCCACGGAATTGCTCGGGGGCGACCCACTCTCGAACGCTCGGGACGGTCGGCGATATCCGGGGGAGGACCGATATCGAATCCACGAGTCTGGGAGCAAGCAGTGCAATTCTTCAGAAACCTCTCCGTAAGGGCGAAGCTGTTCGGCGGCTTCGGTGTCGTGCTGTTGGTGGCCGTCGCGACGGGTGTCGTGCTGATCACGCAGATCGGCACGGTCAACGCCGGCGGCGTCTACCTGGGGACCAACGCGTTGCCGAGCGTCGAAGGGATCGGGATCATCGACGCGAGCGCCGGCGACTATCGCCGAGATCAGTTGCGCTACGTGCTCGAGCCCGACAAGGCACAGATGCAGACGGCCGTGGCGGGCTGGAAAGCCGCGGACGCGAAGATCGAGAAGGCTCTCAGCGAGTATCAGAAGTCTTTTACGAACGCGACCGACCGGCAGGAGTGGGCGTCGGTCAAGAGCGGGTGGGAGGCTTACAAGGCCAAGACCGCGAACATCCAGACCGTAGGCGCAAACGGCGTCAACGCGGCCTCACTGGCGGCGGTGCGCAACAGCCAGCCGTCGTTTGACGCGCTGAGCAGTGCGATCGACAAGTGGCGTGCGGAGAACATCAAGTGGGCCAACGAGAAGCTGAACAGCAACGCCTCGACGTACCACACCGCGCGCACGCTCGGGATCGTCCTGCTGTTGATTGCCGTTGCCGTCGGCCTCGCGATCGCGTTCATCGTGTCCGCCGCTTCGGAGCAGATGGCGGCCACCTCGGACGAGTCGGGCCGCGCCACCGGCGAGATCGCCAATGCGGTCGGCGGCATTGCACACGGCGCCGAGCGCCAGGTGCAGGCCGTCGAGGAGGCCCGGCGCGCCGCGGAGGAGGTCGGCCGGGCGGTGACCGAGGCGGCCGAGGCCGCGCAGCAGACCGCCGAGGTCGCGCACGAGGCGCGCGAGGTCGCCCATCAGGGCGTCGGGGCGGCCGAGCAGGCCAACGAGGCGATGCGCTCGGTGCGCGAGTCCTCCACCGCGGTCAGCGAGGCGATCGCGGAACTCGCGGCCAAGTCCGAGCAGATCGGGCAGATCGTCCAGACAATCACCGGCATCGCCGAGCAGACCAACCTGCTGGCGCTGAATGCGGCGATCGAGGCCGCCCGCGCCGGCGAGCAGGGACGCGGCTTCGCGGTCGTGGCCGAGGAGGTCCGCAAGCTGGCCGAGGAGTCCCAGCATGCCGCGCAGGAGATCTCGGGGCTGATCGGCGCCATCCAGACCGAGACCGGACCTGCGGTCGAGGTGGTCGAAAACGGCGCTGCCCGCACCCTGGATGGTGCGGCGGTCGTCGAGCAGACCCGTGAGGCGTTCGAGCGGATCGGCAGGGCGGTCGCGGACATGACGGGCCGGATCGAGCAGATCGCCGCGGCCACGCAGCAGGTCGCCGCGAGTGCGCAGACCATGCAGGAGAACATCACCGAGGTGGCTGCGGTCGCTGAGGAATCGTCCGCGGCGACCCAGGAAGTGTCGGCGGCCACCGAGGAGTCCTCAGCATCGAGTGAGGAGATCGCTGCCTCCGCCCAGGAGTTGTCGGCCAACGCCGAGGCGCTCAACCTGCTCGTCGCCGAGTTCAAGCTCGCGAACTGAGTCCAACCGCCATGAGGCCGTGGAGCCGCTCGCAGGCATGCGGGCGGCACCGCGGCTTCGGCTTTCGAGACCACATGCTGATCGACTCGATCGCCAAGATCGGCGGCCGGCTGGTGGTGGTGCTCCATCCGCCCGAGCCGGCGATGGCATTCGGCGCCGGCGTCAGCTGATCGCTCGGGGAAGGACCAGGTGCGACGGATGCCGCTCGTCACGTAGCAGCTCGACGTCGACGGGTGTCAGGACGGTCGCGGTCATGGGGTCCTCGCCGGTGCCCGGGTTGCGGGCGTAGCGCGGGTGGGCGCCCGAGGAGATCTGGAGGCGGATGCGGTGTCCCGCGGCGAAGCGATGGCCGATCGGCCAGAGATCGAAGGCGACGTGGCAGCTGCCGTCGTCGAGATGTTCGAATGCACTCGGGCTCACCCGCGCCAGCGCGTCGCACACGTTCCACGATGCGCCCTGCTGGTCAACGTCACAAACCCGCGCGAACAGGTCGAAGTACGGTGCGGTGGCGCGTGCGTACAGCTCCACGCGCACCGGACCGATCGCCTCGTGTGAGGTGCCGAGCGGCGTCGTCGTGTGAGTGAGGACGTCGGCGCGTCCTTCCAGCGGGCGGTTGTCGACGACCGGGTCGCGCGCCAGCAGCACGGGACCGCCGATCGACGGTGTGGGATTGCTCGGGTCGTACCGGTAGTGATCGCCGGGGCCGGCTGGATCTCCCGGCGGGTGCGCCTCGAGCCGCTCGGCGTCGGCCAGCCACAGCCGGTGCTCACCGGTGCCCGGCGGGGGCCAGGTTGGCAGCTCGCGCCAACGGGTTTGCGATCCCTCCCCGGTGAGGAGCAGACGGACCGGTGAGGGTCGAATGAGCCGGTCATCGCCGAGCAGATGGGCCCGGAGCCAGGCGAGGCCTTCGCGGATGCCGGTCGCCGTGCCGCCCGGCGCGGTGTGCGTCCACGGCCCGACGATCAGCTGCACCTCGTGGCCGGCGGCCTGCAGGGCGCAGAAGTCCTCGAGCATCCAAGGCAAGAAGATGTCGTACCACCCGCCCACGAGTTGGACGGGCGCCGCAACCTTCGTCACGCCGGCGGCGTAATCGCGCACGACCCAATAGGCGTCGTCGCGCTTTGGATGAGCCATCGCTTCCCGATACCAAGTGACCTCGCCGCCGGTCGCCAACTCGTCGAGGTCCGTGAGCGGCAGTTCGGAGAACAACGTCGGGAGGCGTTTGAGGGCGCGGGCGATGGCGATCGGTGCGGCCCGTCGCTCCTGTTCGGCCACAATCACGAGCCAGGAGGCCGCGGTCTCGAGCGAGAGGCTCCCGCCGGCGTAGGTCTGGGCGTGAAACTGGGAGGCGCTCACCTGGATGGCGAGGCCACCGAGTTCGGCTCCGGCGTCCGCCCCGACCGCCCACTGCACGAGCCCGAGGTAGCTCGGGCCGATCATCCCGGTCGGGCCGGTGTGCCACGGTTGCCGGCGGATCCACCGGAGAGTGGCCAGGCCGTCGTCGCGTTCGTCGAACGGGCTGAACGTTCCCTCCGATCCGAACGTGCCGCGGACGCTCTGGATTACCACCTGGAGGCCGCGCTCCGCGAGCAGGCGTCCGAAAAGCAAGCCGACCGCCTGCCGGCGCCCGTAGGGCGAGCGGACGAGCACCGTCGGCTGCGCACGGCCGTCCGCCGCCCGCGCCACCCAGCGATCGGCCAAGAGCACAACTCCGTCGTCCATGCCCACACGGAGGTCACGTTCGGACGTCACGTCGCGCGTATGCGCGCGGGGCAGACGTATCCGCCGCGCGAGTATCGCGCTCGCGAGACTCACCGTTTCCAGCATACGGTGGGTCGCTGAACGCCCGGGCGAAGCCGAAAGCCGGCGCCGCGGCGTCATCCGTGGTTACTGGTCCGTGGTCGGCGCGGGCGACCAGCTCAGCGAGTGACGTGGGTCGGCTCACGCGGCGGGCGTGCCCGCGCGAGGATGCCGGCGATCAGCTCGCCGGCATCCTCGAGGATGAGCAGACGCCAGCGCTCATCCTCGCCCTCGTCCCACGCGAGCACGTCCAGCATGTAGGCGCCCCCGTGCCCCAGGAGACTCGTCAGGATCGAGGATGAAATGGGCCGAGCACCAAGGCGCCCAGGCGCGCGCGAGCGCGCGCAGCGCATGAGACTTGCCGGTTCCCGGATCCCCGCGCCAGAGGATGAGCCGGGCATGATCCGGCGCGCGGGTTCCGATCAGATGCTCGAGCGCCGTCCGTACGGGCGCCGAGTAGCTGTCTGCGATCGCGCCGAAGCTCTCCCCCTCGATCTCCCGGTGGCGTACGTCGCCGCCCCATTGGCCGCGCATCCAGAACGCGATCGACACGCTCGGGCACGGGCGGAGCGCTCTCGAGCGCCCGCCGGAGCGTCTTGACCGCCGTCCTGGCCGCGTCGTCCGTCGCCGCGGCCGCCTCGATCCGGACGTGACCATGCCCCGCGTCGATCAGAGCGATAACTCCACTCTCCATGTGGACGAACGCCTCCACTTCGTCGCCGGCCGCATCTGAGCGCAGGAGCACCGGGGCCCCGAGCTTCGACAGCCTGGCCGGCGCCGCGTCGCCCCGGAAGCTGTCGCGCACAGCGTAGGCGAGTCGGCGTGCCAGCAACTCGGCGACGAACAAAGCACGCGGAAGCGCATCCGGGTGTACCGGATGCGCCGAGCGCGCCTTGGCGAATGGCCGCGCAGCGGGATGGGTGATGTTCATGGTCGTGTCCATGACAGGCTCTCCGGAGGAGTCGAACCTCCGCGCGTGCCCGCAGCCGGGCGCAAGTGGCGGCCGGCTGTGCGGCGAGGGCGTGATACACGCCGGCGGGCGAGCCTCGCGCGCCGCGGTCAGCTCAGAAGCTCGGCAGCACGAGGCGGACGTCCATCGACGATCCGCTGATTGGGTGTTGCTTTAGTCCGGGCTGCATGACGAACACGAAAGTTAGCGCGCCAGGCGCAAGTTGTCACCTTTTGTCTTGAAATCGCTCACAATATGAGTTACTCTCAGTCGCGCTGTCAGGAGAACTCATGCTTTTCCCCGTCAACCGCCACTCATTCGAAGCCAAAACGATGAACATCGCGTTGGCACTGCCGTGTCGGGCTCAGGGCAGCCCGCGCGGCTATGGCCATGCCCTCGCGGGGTGGTGCGTGCGCTGAGGAAGCGCACATATCAAACCAAGCGAGGGCGACCCGAGTGGGTCGCCTTTTTTTGTGCCTGACCGACTGCGTTGAAGGGTGATGCTCAGCTTGAATGAAGTTAGTAACGAATTGAGGCCCCGCCTGAGGAGAAGGCCCTCGCATGTCGGTTGTGACAACGCCCGTGACACACGGGGCGTGCAGCGCATGCCTTGATATGTGTCATGCATGTGAGCGCCGGGCTCCAGAGCCCCTCCACGCAGGACGCGCGCGTTCGGCATCGACGCGCAGCTGATCGCCGATTTCGCCCGCCACGCGCCGCCGCCGAGCCGTCCAGGCGGCGCGCTCCGGGGCATGTTTCACCCGCCTCCGTAGCTCAGAGGAAGAGCAGCGGGCCACGCACGCGCGCGCAGAGGTTCGACTCCTCTCGGGGGCTCTCGGCCACCTCTGCTAACAACCAGGAACGAAGATGAAGATCAAGACGTTCGGCCCGGTCGACGAGCGCAGCCTCAAGCAGCTCGAACGCTGCATGCAGGCCGGCGACGCCGAGTACGGCGTCCTGTGCGCCGACCATCACCCCGGCTACAGCCAGCCGATCGGCGGCGCGGTCGCCTACGAGGGCTACGTGTCGCCGTCCGGGGTCGGCTACGACATCGGCTGCGGCAACAAGGCCGCCTGCACCGACCTGACGCGGTCCGATCTAGACGCGCTGGGCGGCGTCGAGCGGATCATGCGGGAGGTCACGCGCCGGGTCTCCTTCGGCATGGGCGTACCCGCGCGCGAGAGCGCGTTCGATCACCCGGTGCTGGAAAAGATCCGCACCGCGGAGTTCGCGCCGCAGCGCAAGCTCGCCGGCGTGGCCGAGTCGCAGTTGGGGACGGTGGGCTCCGGCAACCACTACGTCAACCTGATGGAGGACGAGCAGGGCCGGGTGTGGGTCGGTGTGCACTTCGGCTCGCGCGGGTTCGGTCACAAGACCGCGTCGGGATTCCTGGCCCTGGCCCAGGGTCTGGCGTTCGACGCTCGCGCGAGCGAGGGAGAGATGGACTCGCCGCCGGTGCTGCTCGAGGTCGGCACCGACCTCGGCGACGCCTACATCGCCGCGATGGAGGTTGCCGGCGAGTACGCCTACGCGGGTCGCGACGTGGTGGTGGGCAAGGTGCTGGAGATCCTGTCGGCGGAGCCGGTGCACGAGGTGCACAACCACCACAACTTCGCGTGGCGGGAGGAGCATCTCGGCCGCACGCTACTGGGTTATCCGGAAGGGCTGCACGCCGGCCCGACCGGGTCAGGAGGGCTTCGTCGGCGGCTCCATGGGGGATGAGTCCGTGATCCTGGAGGGCATCGAGTCGGGCGAGGCGGTGCAGTCGCTGTTCTCGACCGTGCACGGCGCCGGGCGGACCATGAGCCGCACCCAGGCCGCCGGCCGCGTCCGGCGCCGCAAGCGCTGGATGTGCAGCAACCGCGACTGCGACCGGCTGTTCGAGTCAGCTGACGCGAGCTGCCCGGAGCATCCGACCTCGCGCATGCTGAAGACGTGGGTCGAGGAGCAGGTCAAGCCGGGGCTGGTCGACTGGCCCGCCGTTCAGGCGCGCCTGCGCGAGCAGGGCATCGTCCTGGTGGGCGGCGGCGCCGACGAGGCGCCCGAGGTCTACAAGCGCCTGCCGGAGGTCCTCGGCGCCCACGCCGGCTCGATTCGGGTCAAGCACACGCTCCGACCGCTCGGCGTGGCCATGGCCGGACGAGACGTGCACGACCCGTACAAGGACTGAGAGGCCGCTCGCTTCGAGCGCGCGCTCCTGCGATACGTTCAACCCATGCGTCGTCACTGCCGGCGCCGGCTATGAACGACCCCTTCGAGCTTGAACGCTTCCTGGACGCCCAGGACCAGGGCGGGACGTATGACGCCGCGCTGGCGGAACTGCGCGCCGGCCGCAAGCGCAGCCACTGGATGTGGTTCATCTTTCCGCAGATCGCCGGGCTCGGGCAGAGTCCAATCTCCCGGCGCTATGCGATCTCCTCGCTGGCTGAGGCGGAGGCGTATCTCGAGCATCCGGTCCTCGGACCCCGGCTGATCGAGTGCGCCAAGATCCTGCGCGACCTCCAGGGACGCAGCGCCGAAGAGATCTTCGGCGGCATCGACGCCATGAAGCTCCGCTCCTCGACGACACTGTTCGCGCGGGCTGACCACGCGAACGCAGTCTTCCAGGAGGTTCTCGACGCGTACTTCGGTGGCACGCCGGACGACGCCACCGAGCGGTTGCTCGGGCGCGCCGGCTGACGCGACGCGCGGGCTCTTCGGCACATGGGTCCGATTGGCCTCGGGGCGCTCGGGTAGCTAACCGAGTACCGAGCTGTCGATCGAGCCGCTATGCCCTCGACCCGCGACGCCGATGTGATCGTGGTCGGCGCCGGGAACGCCGGCTTCTGTGCCGCGCTGGCCGCCGCCGAGCGCGGCGTGCGGGTGCTCATGCTGGAGAAGGCGCCCGAGGAGTGGCTCGGCGGCAACTCCTACTTCACCGCCGGCGCAATTCGCACCGTCCACGGCGGACTCGGAGACGTCCTCTCGCTGGTCGAGCCCATCGAGCGCCCGCGCCTCGAAGTCACGGTCCTCGAGCCGTACGAAGCCGACGATTTCCGCGCGGATATGCGCCGCCTGACCGAGGGCCGGGCCGACCCGGATCTGGTCGAGCGGTTCATCGCCGACTCGCGTCAGACCCTCGGCTGGCTCGCCGAGCAGGGCATCCCTCTGGTGGTGCCGCCCGGGCCTGCTCGGGAGGCGTCTGGTGGTGCCGCCCGGGCTTGTACTTGTTCGGCGGGTGCCGGATCCCCAGGAGAGCGTGCGCCCTCAGCACACTGACCCTTGCACCGCACCGTATCCACGCAATAGCGTTCGGCGGACGCGAACAACTATGCGGAACGTGCGTGGTACCCGAACGCCTGCTGCGAACGGACACCCCGAGCCCGCGAGCGTCACCGGGCAGAGGATCCGCCGGTTGCGCACCCAGGCCGGAAAGACCCTCCCCGCTCAGGCGCGCGAGATCGGGATCGCCCCCTCGTCGCTGTCGGCGCTCGAGAACGCACAGGGCGGCGTGTCGCTGAAACGCCTGCACCTCGTCGCCGAGCACTTCGGACTGCACATCACCGAGCTGCTCGGGGAGCCTGCGCCGGCGTCACGTTTCGACGGCGTGGAGATCATTCGCAGCTGCGCGGCCAGCGTGCCGGGGGTCCGGCGGGGAAACGGGGTCCTCTACCAGCTTCTGGGCAGCGGGCGCGATCACACCATCCAGCCCTATCTGCTGTCGTTCGACCCGGGCGGTGGCTACGACCGCGACATGATCGGCCATCCCGGCGAGGAGATCGCCTACGTGCTGCACGGTCAGGTCGAGTTGCTGATCGAGAGCGAGTGCCACGCGCTCGGCCAGGGCGATCTGATCCGGTTCCGGGCCGATCGCCCGCACGCCTTCCGCAACGCCTCGAGGATGGGCGTGGCGGCCGTCATCGGAGCGGCGACCCCACCGTGGTAGCGCTGCCCGGGCTGGACGACGTCGTCACGCCGGCGCTGGTCGTCGATCGGGCCCGGCTGGTCAGGAACATCGTCGAGATGGCAGCGCGCGCGGAGTCGCTTGGCGTCGCGCTCAGACCGCACGCCAAGACGCACAAGTCGCCGGCCATTGCCGCGCTCCAGCGCGAGCATGGCGCCACCGGGTTGACCGTCGCGACGCTCACCGAAGCCGAGGGCTTCGCCGGCCAGGGTGTCGACGACCTCGTGCTCACGGCGCCGCCGGTCGGCGATTGGCGCCTCGAGCGCCTGGTCGCGCTGGCGCGGCGCGCCCGGATCCGCGTGGCCATCGACGGGCCGGACGCGCTCGCCTTCCTCGACGACGCCTGCCGGCGTGGCGGCGTCGAGGTCGGCTACCTGTGGGAGGTCGATTGCGGCGTGGGCCGGTTCGGCACGCCGCCCGGGGTGGCGACGGCTGAGCTCATCGCGACGGCCGTCGAGCGCGCCAGACATGCCTCGTTCGACGGGCTGCTGACATTCGGCGGACACGCGTACGCCGCGACGAGCCGGGACGCGATCGCGGCTGCGGCGCGCGACGAGTACGAGGCGATTGCCGGGACGATCGGAGCGCTGGCCGATCGTGGCATCGAGGCCGCCGTACGGAGCGTCGGCAGCACGCCCACGTCGCATGCCATGCAGTCCGCCGAAGGCATTACCGAAATCCGCCCCGGCAACTATGTGTTCTACGACGCCACGCAGGTTGCGATCGGGGTCGTCCCGCCCGAGCGGTGCGCACTGTCGGTGCTGGCCACGGTGACCTCACGGCCGGCGCCGGACCGCCTGATCCTCGACTCGGGATCGAAGGCCCTCGCGGCCGAGCGCCTCACGACCCTCACCCCCGGCTTCGGTTTCGTCGAGGGGTACCCCAAGCTCAGGATCGAGCGCCTCTACGAGGAGCAGGCGATCGTCCACAGCGACGAGGCGTGCGACATCCCGGTGGGCGCCCGGCTCCGCGTCGTTCCCAACCACGCGTGCGCCGCGGCCAACCTCCACTCCGCGATGCTCGTGGTCGACCGAGGCGCGATCGTCGACGTGTGGCCGGTGGCCACCCGCGGATGGAGAGAGATCGACGCAGACAGGAGGCCGGCGTGGAACATCGGATAGACGCCCAGCGCATCCACCACAACTGGGACAACGCGCTCGACCCGACCCTGCGCGTGGCGTCCGGCGACTTCGTGCACTACGACATCCTGATGGCGGGACATGGTCAGGTCCAGGAGAGCGACACGTTCGAGCAGACCAACTTCGACTTCGAGACTCTCTACAACCTGCTCGGGCCGCTGTACGTCGACGGCGCTCGTCCCGGTGACACGCTCCGGATCGAGATCCTCGATCTGACACCCGGCGAGTGGGGGTGGTGCGTGCAGCTGCCCGAGCTCGGGACACTGCCCGACCACTTCCCCGAGCCCTACCTGCGCACGTTCGACCTGCGCAGCGGCACCCACGTCGACTTCGGGCCCGGCATCCGGATCCCGTTCGCGCCGTTTCTGGGCACGATGGGGAATCACCCGGATGAGCCGGCCACCGCGTCGGCCTTTCCGCCCCACAAGGGCGCCGGGAACATCGACACCCGCCACCTGACCGTCGGCTCGACGCTCTGGCTGCCGGTGTGGTGCGAGGGAGGGCTGTTCTCCTGCGGGGACCCGCACGCCATGCAAGGTGACGGTGAAGTGTGTGTGGCCGCGATGGAGTGCGACATGCGCGCCAGCCTGCGCTTCTCGGTCGAGCAACGCTCGATCCCGGCGCCGTACTTCCGCACCGCCGGCGCGCTGACCTCAAAGGTCGACGCGGGTGGCCACCACGGCGCGATGGGCATTGCGCCTGACCTGATGGAAGGGACCCGTAAGTCCGTGCTGGCGATGATCGAGTGGATCGTCGCCGAGCATGGACTCACGAGACAGGACGCGTACATGCTGTGCAGCCTGGCCGGCGACCTCAAGATCCTCGAGGTCGTCGACGCCGGTATGTGGAACGTCGGATTCACCATGCCGCTTTCGATCTTCGCCGAGTAATGAGCATCGAGTTGAGCCACTCAGTCCCTCACCGTTACCACCACGAGCACGTTGACGTCGAGAGTGAGCTGCTGCTGGAGGACATGGGATACAAGCCCCAGCTGCAGCGCAGGCTGAACATCCTCGGCAACCTGCCGATGACGCTGTCGGACATCACCCCGACCGCGTCCTTGCTGGTCGTGGCCACCGCGATGATCGCCACGGCCGGAACCGGCTCGTTGTGGGCCTACCTGATCGGCGGCTTCATCGCGCTCGAGGGGCCAACCTGCTCGATCTTCTGGGTGCGGGATGGGCGCCTGCAGACACCGGCGCTCGAGACGGGCATCCTCGCCTCGATCAGCCGCCGGGTGATCCTCGAGAGCATGGCGGCCGAGGAGGGAACCTTCCCGCTCGAGTTGGCCGCCGGCGCCGAGGAGGCGTTCCTGGCCTCCACCGCGCGGCTGGCACAGCCGATTGCCGCGATCGGCGAGGTGATCCTTCCGGCGGCGCCCGGGCCGCTCACACTGCGCGCCCGAGAGACCATCGAACGGGCCATGGCCGAGCACGCCATCGCCTGATCGGATCGTTCTGGCGATGCGCGCGCGCGACCACGGCATCACGATCGGAGACGGGCACGCCCGGGCCCGCAAACGCGATCACCGATGTGGCCGGCGTGCGCGTCGGGCACTGCACCCTGATCGAGGGATCGGGTCCGCTTGTGGTGGGGCGCGGCCCGATCCGCACCGGCGTGACCCTGATCATCCCGCCGGGCCGCGTGTGGGAGCAGCCCGTGTTCGCCGGCGCGCACCGCCTGAACGGCAACGGCGAGATGACCGGGCTGGAGTGGGTGCGCGAGTCCGGGATGCTGACCACGCCGGTGGCGCTCACCAACACGCACAGCGTCGGCGTGGTGCGCGACGCACTGTTGGCGGAGATGCTCGCGACCGACCCGGGCCGAGGCTCGGAATGGTCGCTGCCGGTGGTGGCCGAGACGTGGGACGGCCTGCTCAACGACCTCAACGGCTTTCACGTCCGGCCGGAGCATGTGCACGACGCGTTTGCCGCCGCGGGTGACGGCGACGTCGAGGAAGGGGCGGTGGGGAGCGGCACCGGGATGATCTGCCACGGCTTCAAGGGCGGGATCGGCACGGCGTCGCGGGTCCTGCCCGAGGCCGAGGGCGGCCACACCGTGGGTGTACTCGTTCAGGCCAACCACGGGCGGCGGGAGCGTTTCGCGGTCAACGGTGTGCCGTTGGGGCGGGCGCTGGATGACATCCCGGTTCCCGGCGCACCTGATTCCCGGGCCGCCGGCGCCGGGTCGATCATCGTCATCGTCGCCACCGACGCGCCGCTGCTGCCGCATCAGTGCACGCGGCTGGCCCAGCGGGCCGGACTGGGCGTGGCCCGCGTCGGCGGAGTGGGCGAGCACACCAGCGGCGATCTGTTCCTGTGCTTCGCCACCGGCAATCGCGGCATGACGGCGGGTGGCCTGGACGAGCGCGCACCGCATACCTTCCCGCTCACCATGCTCGCCGACGTCTACATAACCGGCCTGTTCGACGCGGTTGTGGAGGCCACCGAGGAGGCGATCGTCAACGCCGTACTGGGGGCGAGCACGATCGGAGGGCCGCGACGGCATCGTCGCCCACGCCCTGCCGGGCGAGCGGCTGGCCCGGGTGCTGGCCGAGGCGGGGCACCGGTAGAGCGGGACCCGGCCCGCCGGCGTCGGGTCGGCTCACGACCTGCGTAACACGTCACGCGGCGCGATTCTCGGCGAGGCGTGACGGGCTACGCATGCCCCACATGCATAGCCCGTCACGGTTCTGAGAGAGCACGCCGAGTGTCGTGCTATCCAGGTCCGAGGGCGACCCGGGCGGGTTCGACCCGCCACCAGCCGGCCCGAACGCTCACTTCCCGGTCGCTCGGCGGATCGTCCGGAAGTCGCTGGCCAGATGGGCGTCCAGCAGGTAGGCCCAGGGCATCAGGAAGTAACCCCCCAGCCCCCAGTCCGGCCCCCACGAGTTGCGGACCAGGCCGTAGTTGGACTCGTCCTTGAGGTAGCCGACGAGCAGGACCTCGTGGCCGCCCAGTTGCTTCTCGCCGCGGCTGGGCAGCGGGACGATGCCGGTCTTGGCGACGTCGGGTGACTCGAACGACTCGTAGACCGAGAACCCGAAGGCGATCGTCTGGCGGTTCGACAGAACCGCCTTCATCGAGTCGAGGTTGCGTGGCACGACCCGGTAGTTCGAAATACGGTGCTGGCTCGCCTCGTCGTCGAGGCTGGAGGGCGGCTCATCGCCGAACTTCGTGATGTCGTAGGGCCAGTCCTGCTCCAGCGGCACGCCGAGCTTGTGGCAGACCTTGAAGCCGTCGCGGCCGTAAGCGCCGGTGTCCTGATCGGCGGGAGCCCCCTCGACCTTTCGCTCGTAGTAGTAGATCCACAGCCGCGACAGCGTCCCGGGATCGGCGCCGTTCAGCTTCGCGTCGTACTCCACGGCGGCCGCCACCGCGTTCGCGGTGCAACTCCCGAGATGGCCCTGATCGAACACCGCGGACAGGTCCGGGCGCGGATCGACCTCGTCGAGGATGCTCAGTTCTGAAGCGTCTGCGACGTGGTCGCGCAGATCGGGTAGCGACGGCTTCCAGCCGTAGCGATGGATCTTTCGCGCCGTCAAGCCTGCGGACTGGAATGCGTCGGCCATATGCCCCTTCCCCCGGTTTCGAGCGGCTCCGCCCCGCGGGCCCCTCAGTTGGACCAATGACCTGGGAGCCTACGCACCGGCCACGCCGCGCGTCAAGCCTCCGCGCCACCGCACCGACCCCGGGCTCAGGTCAAGCCGCGCGCCACCGCACCGACCCCGGGCTCAGGTCAAGCCGCGCGCTCCTCGCCGGCCGGCGTCGTGGTGGCATCGAGGAACACCTCGGTGACGTCGGGCACCACGTCGCGCATCCGGCGCTCGATGTCGTCGGACGCGCGCTCGACGTGCTCGTCCTGGAGTCCGTCCGCGAAGCCGACTCGGGCCGCCACCAGCAGCGAGTTCGGGCCAAGGACCATCGTGAGCACCTCGATCACGTCGTCGATCTCGTCGGACTCGTCGAGGACTCGCTCGAGCGCGGCGCGCTCGGCCGGCCGCGCCGCCGCGCCGATCAGGAGCTCCGAGGTGTCGCGGGCCATCCACCCGGCGACCCCGATCAACAGCAGTCCCACTCCGATCGAGGCGGCGGCGTCGAACGCGCTGGCGCCGGTCAGCTGGTCGGCGGCGATCCCCACGAACGCGATAACCAGGCCGGCCAGCGCGGCGGTGTCTTCGAACAGGACCATCTTCACGTTGGGATCCCGGCTCTCACGCACGTACTCCAGGAGCGACAGCTGCGCGGCGGCCGCCTCCGCTCGGGTCTGCCGGACCGCGCGAACCCACGAGGTCCCCTCCGCGACCGCCGAGATGGCCAGGGTGGCGTAGGCGGCCAGGTAACCGGTCGACGGCTCCCCGGAGAACAACTCGTACATGCCGTAGCCGATGGCGAAGATGGCTCCGGCGAGGAACATCGCGATCGCCGCGATGAACGTCCACAGGAAGCGCATCCGGCCGTAGCCGAACGGCTGCTCGGGCGTCGGCTCCCGCGAGGCGAGCCCGATCGACACGAGCAGGAAGACCTGATTGCTCGTATCGGCCAGGGAATGGGCGGTCTCGGCAAGCATCGCGGCCGAGCCGCTGAGGAGCCCGCCGGCCAGCTTGGCCACCGTCACGAGCGCGTTCGCGGCCAGCGCGACGAGCACGGTGCGCCGGCTGGCGTGCGCCGTCCGCTGGGAGCGTTCGACGCTCCGCCGAGAAGTCCACTCACCGTTGTCGGCCATCGGTTCGGCCTACCCGGTGCGGCGGTCGGCCACGCCAAGCGCCCGGCGCGCCGCGCGGGGAAGCCGGCTGACCACGAGGTCGTAGGAGTCCTCGATCATGTCGCCGATCATCCGGTCGGGCAGCGATCCGTCGATCAGCACGGTGTTCCAGTGGCGCTTGTTCAGATGGTAGCCCGGAGTGACGGCGGGGTAGGCGGCCCGGAGCTCCTCGGCGAGAGGCGGCTCGCACTTGAGGCTGACGCTCAGCGGATCGCCGTCCAGGCGGGAAAGGGCGAACATCTTCCCGGCCACCTTGAAGACCGAGGTCGCGGGTCCGAACGGGAAGGTCTCCTCAGTGCCGGGGAAGCCGAGGCACCGCTGTCTCAGGCCCTTGGCGTCCACGCCCGCATCGTGACGGACGCCGCGCCGGGTTGCCTCAGCCGGCGGCTCCCGTGCTGACGCGGTCGGCCACCCGGTCCATCGTGGCGTGGATGGCGTCGTTCAGCGGGCCGTGGTAGTGCTCGGCGAACAGCTTCGAGGTGAGCTCTCCGCGCGAGGACACACCCACCTTCTCGAAGATCGCCTTCAGATGGTCGCGGATCGTGTGGCGCGAGAGGAACAGCGCCGAAGCGATCTCGTCGGTGCTCAGGCCACGGGCGATGAGGCGGGTGACCTCCACCTCGCGCGGCGTCGGGCCATAGGCCTCGATCACGATCGGCGCAATCTCGGAAGCCTTGGCCGGCTCGAGCACCAGCGCCACCTGCCCGGATCCGGCAAGGGGCGAGGCGTGGGCCACGAGCCAGGTGCCGTTGAGGGTGCGCAACCGCACACGCCGCGTCGGCGTGCCCGGTTCGGTGAGCGTGCTCACGGACAGGGTGAGCAGTTCGGGGTGGATGTTGATGTTCATGTGGTAGCGGCGCCAGCCCTCGGCCAGCTCCTCCAGCCAGGCGTCGGCCTCGGCGGTGGCGCTGATCACGCTTCCGCTCTCATCGAGGATGATCACGCCCGGGCCGCGGCCGGGGTCGGTGTGCGCCGGCTCCTCGAGCAGAGCGCGCCGGAGCGCTGCTCCGGCCAGCGGCGCGGCGGCCCGCAGGAAGGCGCGATCAGCCTCGGTGAAGGGGCTCCCGCCCGAGTAGCGGTTGAGCTGGAGGTTGCCCCACGATCGCCCGCCCGCATGCAGGGTGGCCCGCAGCTCGTCCTCCAGGTCCGAGATCGCATTGAGCGTCCGGTACCGGGCGCTACGGGTGAGCCGACCGCCGGTCGCCTGACGCAGGTCGCCGACGGGGTCCGCCGGCGTGAGGTCGGCGAACTTGTTGAAGTCCGGAATGAGGAACTCGTGCTCCCAGAACGGGTGGCAGACACCCTCGGCCAGGTTGTAGGCCATGCCGGCGCCGAGGCAGAGTCCGGTGTCGGGATCGGTCGCGCCGGCGAAGAACGCATCGGTCTCGACCACGCTCACGATCCGCTGCACGATCTCCTCGATGACGTCTTGGGTCGAGAGATCCTCGGAGGCCAGGCGCTCGATCGCCTCGAGCGCGGCGACCCCCTTGGTAGTCAGCAGAGCCCCCATTCGCCGGGGACGGTAATCGATCGCCTAACGCGTTGTCCACCCCCTCATTTGAGGGGTATGGGCCGGACGGGGGAGCCCGCAGACGCGGGACGGGGCGCCGCGGAGGAACCCCCCGGCGCGGGATAGGCAGCTGGGCGACCGCTCGGGAGCATGCCCGGCCATGTCAACCACAGCCATTCACAACCTCACCCCGCCGGCGCCGCTGGCCCCGGTGGTCCTCCCAGACTCACCTCACTACGACACCGCCCGCCGCGCATGGAACCTGGCCGCCGACCTGCGGCCCGCCGCGGTCTGCGTTGCAACCTGCGTCGAGCACGTGCAGGCCGCCGTCGCGTATGCCGGCGACCACGGCTTGCGGGTCGCCGCCCAGACGACCGGGCACCTGGCCCAGACCCTCCCCGACCTCCACGACACGCTCCTGCTCCGGCTCGAGCTGCACGACGGAGAGGTCGAGGTCGATCCGACGGCGCGGGTCGCGCGCATCAAGGCCGGCGCTCGCTGGGGCGACGTCGTGCACGCCGTGTCGCCGCAGGACCTGGCCGTCATGCACGGTTCCTCGCCTTCAGTTGGCGTGATCGGCTACCTGCTGGGCGGAGGGCTGTCCTTCTATGCCCGCGCCCACGGGCTTGCCGTCAACCACGTCCGGGCGTTCGAGGTCGTCACCCCTGACGGTGCTCGTCGACGGGGTGTCGCTCGATCCGGGCGCCGCCGCTGAGCTCGAAGCCCGGCTGCGCTACGTCTCCTCGCCGATCCTGGGCGGCTTTGGCCAGATGCCGAGCGCCGCGGTGGCCCGCCTGCACGGCGACCCCGAGGAACCGGTCGCGGCCATCGGCGATGGGATGCTCCTCGAGAAGCTCGACGACCTGGCGATCGACGCGTTCCTTCGGGTAGCGGGCGAGGGCTCGCCCCTGCTGGCGGCCGAGCTGCGGCACCTCGGCGGTGCGTTGACCAGTCCTCCGGCGGGCGCCGGGGCGCGGGGTCACCTGGAGGGCAACTTCCTCCTGCTCGGAGTAGGGATCCCGGGCGCGCCGGCGCCGGCTCGCGAGCTCGAGGCGCACCTGGACCGCTGCCTGGGAGCGCTGGCGCCCTGGGCGACCGGCACCCGCTTCACGAGCTTCGCCGAGCGGCGCAGCTCGCTGGAGACCTCCGTCCCGGCGGCGGCGCTGGAGCGGCTGGCGGCGATCCGCCGCGCGGTCGACCCCGAGCGGCTGCTCGTCGCCTCACACCCCGTCTCCTGAAGACCGACCAACCACAAACCGAGAAAGCAGGTTCATATGTCAGACAAGATCATTGCCGTCACCGGCGCCACCGGCGCCCAGGGCGGAGGCCTCGTCCGCGCGATTCTGGCCGATCCCCACGGATGGTTCTCCGTCCGGGCGATCACGCGCAACCCTGACTCCGACGCGGCCAACGCGCTACGGGGGCAGGGCGCGGAGGTGGTGCAGGCCGACCTCGACGATGAGGCCAGCCTGCGCCGCGCCTTCGCCGGCGCGCACGGAGTCTTCTGCGTGACCAACTTCTGGGAGCACTTCTCACCGGAGCGGGAGCTGGCCCAGGCCGCCAACCTGGCCCGGGCGGCCAGCGCGGCGGGCGTGAAGCACGCGATCTGGTCGACGCTCGAGGACGTCCGCGACTACGTGCCGGTGGGCGACGAGCGGATCCCCACCCTTGCCGGCGGCTACAAGGTGCCTCACATGGACGCCAAGGGCGAGGCCAACGCGCTGTTCCGCCAGGCCGGCGTGCCCACGACCTATCTGCACACCTCGTTCTACTGGGACAACATGATCTCGTTCGGGATGGGCCCGGCGCGTGACGAGGACGGAAGGCTCGCTATCACGCTGCCGCTGGCCGATGCCAAGCTGCCGAGCATCGCCGCGGGCGACATCGGCGGCTGCGCTTACGGGATCTTCCGGGAGGGCGAGCGCTGGGTCGGCCAGAGCGTCGGCGTGGCCGGCGGTCACCTGAGCGGCGAGGAGCTCGCGGCCGGCCTCACCGCCGCCCTCGGCGAGGAGGTCCGCTACAACGGGTACGAGGCGACCTTCCGCGGCGACCGTGACCTGGGCACGAGCCGCCGCCTGCACCCGGGCCTGACCAGTTACGAGCGCTGGCTCGAGCAGAACGTCGACCGGATCCCGATCGAAGCCCCCGTCCCGGTCGCCTGAGACTCGGAGCGGCGCGAGAGAACGGGCTCGCTTCAGAGCCCGCTCTTGATCGCCGCCACTTCCGGCGCGGCCGGATCTCGGCCGCCGGCGCATACACCGGAGTCCACGGGCGGCGGACGCCCGGGCTTCGGCGTCTGGTCGGCGGCCAGGCGGCCGTTCTCGGCCTGCCAGAGCGGCGATCGGGGGCCGGCCACCTGATAGTTCTCGTCGAGCGTGCGCTGGATCGAGCTCTCGGTCTTCCTAGCGTTGCCGATCTCGGTGCGGGTGGCCACGCCGAAGTGCCCCCGCCAGCAGGCCCACGGGGTCTTGGCGATGTCGACCAGCGGCGTGCTCTGCGCCCGGAAGGCGTACCGGCCCGAGCCGCACACCACCCAGTCCGCCACCCGGCCCCGGATCACCCCGAGGGCTGGGTTGAAGCGCAGGCTCTCGCGGCAGTGCGCGTCATATGTCGGGTGGCCGCCGAGCGCGGCCTGGACCACCGGGTGTCCGTGGTCGAAGGTGAGCAGCGGGCTGTTCCAGGCGTAGTACTGGCCCTCACTCGAGTGCCGGGCGGTGTACAGCCACAGCGGCTGCTTGGTGTCGGCATCGAGCAGCACGGTGACGTGCTCCCAGTCGCCCTGGTGCAGATCGGTGTTGACCAGATCGCCGGCCACGGGCGCGTCGTTCAACTGCCCGGCGTCGAACACCGTGGGGTAGTAGTTGTAGGCGTAGAAGAACCAGTACTGGAGCGCGATCAGCTTGCCGGTGATCGCCTCGTCGGGGGCGGGCCAGGTGGCGGGATCGACGTTCCGCGCGTCGTAGAAGTACACCTGGGCCGTCCGCCACGGATCGACCAGGCCGGGGTCGGCCAGCCGCTGGCGCAGGGTCGGCACCGGTCCCGGCTGCGCTTGCTGTCCGCGCAGGAACGCGGCCAGCTGCGGACCCGGTCCGGTGGTCAGGGCGGGCGCGACGGGGTACTCGAGGAAGTCGTCCGGGTGGCTTCCGGCCTGCCCCAGGTCGGCCATGGTCGGCGCCGGCCGCGCCGTCTTGGCCGGGCAGGTCATGGCCGGCAGGTGCTGCAGGCACGTCACCTCGCCGTTCGGTCCCTGGTCGGAGAGCAGCGCCCCCACCGACACCGGCCAGAACGAGTCGGCGACGGTCACCAGCACGGTCGGCTGAAAGCGGCGGGCCAGTGCGGCGATGGCCGGGCTGGTCTGCTCGATCGGCGCCTCTCCGTCGACGGCTCGGGTGCCGGCGAGCGCCGGACCTGCGATCACGCCGGCACCCAGATCCGGCGCGAGCGAGCCCACGCTGGACACCGGAAGCGGTTCCCCCGAGCAGGTGGGACGCACCGTCCGGACTTCCGGCCTGATCCACGCCGGCGTGCTGGTCTGGATGCCGAACGTGTGCAGGAGGACGGTCGGCAGCGACGGGCGCAACCCGGAGTCGACGACGAACGGCGTCGTCGAGGTCGTCATGGCCTTCACGTCGGCGGACGGGATGAGCGACACCCGCTCGTCCCTGGACGTGGCGTCGGCGAGCGGGGTGCAGCGCACCAAGTAAACACCGGTCCCGTTCCGGGCGAGATAACCCCCGACGATCTGTGCCCCGGCCGGCGTCGTGACCGTGGTCTGCGAGAAGGTGACGGGCGGCAGCCCGTAGTAGGCGACGCCCACCAGCGCGTAGACGGTGAGCAGCAGCCACGGCAGCGGGGAGAGCACGAAAGCGAGCGGCCGCGGGCGGCCCGTCCCGATCAAACCGCGGTCCTGCCGGCTGCGCACCTTGCCCAGCGTCCGCCCGAGTGAGGCGATGGCCGCCCAGGTGAGAAGGAGCAGCCCGATCGGCGCCGAGGAGACCAGCGCCACCACGATCACCACGACCCATAGGCCGGCGTGGAAGAGCCGGCTGCCCCACAGCGGGCCGAGCCGCGAGAGACCGAAGGCGAACGCGGCGGTCAGGAGCGCCCACGGGAGGAGCAGATCCCACCAGGGACCGGGCGGGAATGCCTGGTCGATGAACGTCTTCGCCACGCGCGCCAGCGCAAGCGCGAACGTGGCGGCGACGACACCCACGTCGAAGCCCGCGATCACGCGCACGTAACGATCTCCGACCGGCGCGTCGAAGTTCCTGGCCGGGCGATCGCGGTGTCGCTCGGCCGCCGCTGGGCGGCCATGCTTGATCACGCTGTGCCACTCGGCGCCCGTCCGTTGCCAGGTCCCGGTGTGAACCGCGTAGGCGACCATGCACATGGCCCCGAACACGATGGCCATGACCACGACGAGCCGGAGGCCGGCCAGGAACACGACCTGGTTGTCGAGCATCGGCAGCGACGCATCGACCGGGACGCGCGCCGCGCTCAGCCGCACCCAACTGATCACCCAGCCGATGACGTAGATGTAGGCGAGCGCCGCCGCGAGGACGAGCAGGACCTCCACCACCTCGAGCCAATCGGCCCGTCGGGCGGTATCGGCGGCGCCGTCTGTCATGGCGTGAAGCGTGGCGTGGAGATCCCCACTCGCTCGGTGAACGGGCTGTCGAATACGCCGCTCGAGTTCAGCTGATTGTGGACCTGCAGCCAGTCCGAGTAGTGCGGATACATGCTCTCGAGCATTGCGTCGCCGGCGGCCAGCGTGTTCACCTGCCCCCAGTGCGGACGCCCGCCCAGCTTGCTCAGCTCCTGCTCGTATGCGGCGATCAACTCGTAGCCGCCGTCGGAGCGGGTCAGCTCGATCAACTCGATCATCATCGTGTCGCGCCCCTGCATCATCGACATGTACGCGGGCGAGGCCTTCACGAAGCGGAACGAGATCGGCGAGCTCTGGTACACGTCACCGAGCTCGCAAGCCTCCGCCGCCACCCGGATGAGCGCGTCGGCCGCCTCGATGTGGCGCCCGTCCATCGGTACGCCGATCTCCCCGGAATACGCCGGCAACAGGTTGGCCGCGCCGATGTTGAGCACCTTGTAGGAGACCTCGTCGTACTCCTTCTTGACCAGGGCACGGATCGCGTTCTCCATCATCATCGGCGACAGGCTCGGCTTCACGTCGACGATCAGGTTGATCGCGTGCGGGGTGAGCGGAAACGCCGAAGCCGCTTCTACGAGCCAGTTACGCGAACGCTTGTCCAGTGGCTTATGTGACGGATTGGCCGTGTAGTTACGCGTCGTAACCAGGCACGGATACGCGTGGTGGCGCACGTACGGGCTGAACAGCACCTCGTAGTGACGGTTGGCGCGCAGCACCTGGCCGTCGATGAGGTCGGCTCTGACCTTTTCCCAGGTGTGAAACTCACGCACCTCTCGCAGGTAGTACTTCGTCTCCACCTCGAGCATGACCGTGCAGATCACCCCCACGCACCCCATGCCGACGGCCACCGCGCGGAACCAGTGGTCGTCCTGGACAAGCGTCCGCCGGTCACCGTGATGCGCCTCGTACGCGGCTCGATCAGTTGGTCCGTCGGAGGGCTCAACGCGATACACCGCACCGCCCGCCGCGACGATGTCCAGCGAGCGCACGAAGTCGTTCAGCGGACCGAAGTTGATCCCAGAGCCGTGCGTCGAGGTCGAGATGACCCCGGCGATCGTCTGATGGTCGTAGCCGCCCATGTTCGAGAGGGCGAGCCCACGGCCGTCGAGGTAGGCGTTCAGCTCCTTGATCCGGATGCCGGCCTCGGTCCGCACGAGCTTGCGCTCCGCCCACTCGCCCCGCAGGAAGTCGGGCTCGCGGGAAACCGCGCCCGACATGGCCTCGGGCTTCAACAGAAAACCGCGGGTGAGCGCGACGTCCGACCACGAATGCCCCGATCCGACCGCTCGTACCGTGACCTTGGACGTCTCGGCCGCGCGCACGATCGCGCTCACCTCGTCGACGCTTGCCGGCGAGTAGATCCGCAACGGATCGATCTGCTGGTTACCGAGGTGGTTCTTCCAGGTGTGGCGGACCTCGAAGCCGGCCATCACGGCCCCCGGTCGGCCAGCAGGTGCTCGACGCCTCGCTCGGCCAGCGCCGCGATCGTCTTGGACGGGTTGACACCGAGCGCGGTGGGAACCATCGATCCGTCGAGCACGTAGAGCCCCTCGTAGCCGTGCACGCGGCCCCGGTCATCGGTGACGCCGCGCGCGGGATCGTCGGACATCGGGCAGCCGCCGAGGGGATGGACCGTGATGAACTTGCCGAGTGGACCGGCGTCCAGCGCGAAGAACGACTTGGCCTGGGCAGCATCGGCCAACTGGCCGGCGATCTCGCGCATCCCGGCGAACAGCCCGGCGCTGTCCGACCTGCTCCAGCGGATGTCGAAGCAGCCAAACACCGGGGTGAGCCGCATCTGGCCATCGGCGGCGTCGCGGCCGATCATGAGGAACACGAGCGAGTCGCCGATCGGCTCCTGGCGCTTCAGCTTCACGTTGCGATGGGTCACATGGCGGTCGGTGAGCCCGAGCTTGGTCGCCGCGTTCTTGACCTGCAACGCCACGCGCCCCCATCCGGTGAGCGCGTTGACCTCGCGCACGGCGGCGAGGATGCCGCCGAAGTTCCCGGGCAGCCCGCCGTCGGCCACCATGAAACCCCGCTCTGATGTGTAGTCGATCCGGCTGGTCATGCTCGGGCCATACTCGGTGCGAGCGCCTGTCACCCCGGGCGCGGCGGGATTCAGCGCCAGCGCGAGCGCGTCGCCGTTACCGGAGAAGCGGCTGCCGAGCGCCGGCGAGAGCCGGCCGAGCCGGCCGCGGTTCTTCAGGAGCAGACGGCTCGTGCCGAGGGTGCCGGCGGCCAGCACGAGCACCGGCGCCTCCACCGCGCCGTCGACCCGGTACTGGAGATCGCGAAAGCCCACCCGCCAGCGCCCGCCGGCGCCGCCCGGCGCCTCGACGCGCAATACCTCGCGCAGAGGGAAGACCTCGGCGCCGTGCGCCTCGGCCCGTGCCAGGTACGTGATGTCGACCGTGTTCTTGGCCAGCACCGGACAGCCCAGATCGCAGCGCCCGAGGTTCTGACAGCCCTGTTGGCGCACACCGCTGAACGGATGCTGTCGGGTCTCCCGAAGTGCACGGCAAGGGGGAGGCGCTCGGCGGTGCGTCCGGCGCGCTCGGCCATCGCATCGAAGGCGCGGATCTTGGGAAGATCGGGTGCGGCTGGGCGTCTGATGCGGATCGAGCGCCTCCTCGGTGCGGTCATAGTAGCGGCCGCAGTTCGGCGCCGGTGATCGCGGCCGGCCAGCCCGGCTCGTCGAACACGTCATCCGGCGCCCGCAGTTGCACGTTGGCGTAGACGAGCGAGCCGCCGCCGACCCCGGCGGCGGTGATCACTGACAGGTCCTTCATCAGCCGCAGGTCGAGCATCCCGCCGGGATTGAGCACCGGGTGCCAGAAGGCGAGCGGGGCCTGCTCGGGCCGGTCGGGGAAGTCGCCCGGGCCGAAGCGCCGCCCACGTTCGAGCACGCAGACGCGCAGTCCGTGCTCAGCCAGCCGGCAGGCGGTCACCCCGCCGCCGAAGCCGGAGCCGACGACCACCACGTCGTATGCTGCTCTCCACAACCCCGTCCTTCTTCAGATGCCCTCGGCCGGACGCTATCCCCTCCTCGCAGCAGTGCTCAGAATCGCAGAACATGTGCAGGTTCGGTGAATGATTCGTCCCAGAGCCAGCGGCTCTGAACAGGAGGTGCTCAGATGCTGATCGCCATCGCCGGAGCGCACGGGAAGATCGCGATGCGGCTCGCCGCGCGGCTGGTGGCCCGCGGCGACACCGTCATCGGGTTGATTCGCAATCCAGATCACGCCGCCGACGTGCGAGCGACCGGGGCGGGGGCGGTGGTGTGCGATCTGGAGCAGGCGACGGTCCAGGAGATCGCCGCCGCCGTCCAGGCTGCCGACGCGGTGGTGTTCGCCGCCGGGGCCGGACCCGGCAGCGGCGCGAGGCGCAAGCTGACGATGGACCGGGACGCCGCGATCAAGCTGCTCGAGGCTACGGCGGAGCGTGCGGTTCCGTACGTCATCGTGAGCTCGGTCGGCGCCGAGAACCCGCCGCCCGCGGGCGACGACGACGTGTTCAGCGTCTACCTGCGGGCGAAGGCGGAGGCGGACGCCGCCGTGCAGGCAACCCACCGCGACTGGACGATCGTCAGACCCGGTCCACTAACCGACGCGCCCGGCGCCGGCCGGGTCCGGATCGACACCACCCGTTCCGCAGCGAGGTCGCGCGCGACGATGTGGCCGAGGTGCTCGACGCGGTGCTTCACGAACCGCGGGCCAACCACCGCATCCTGTATGTAAGCGGTGGCGAGGACCCGGTGGAGCAAGCGCTGGCGCGAGCCTTAGGCTGAGCGGTGACGCACCGCCGACCGGATCGCGTCGGCGGTGACGCCGGCGGCGACCGCGCCGAGAACGGTGATCGTCCACGAGGCGCCGAGTCCCGGTGGGGGTGGAGGCTCCGAGCCCGAGGCCAGGCAGAACACCACGTCGCCGTCCAACGGCGTGAAGGTCGGATCGACGGCACGCGCGATTCCCGCGCTGGCCATGCGGGCGACGATCGCGCAGGTGCGCTTGTCGACCGAGGCGTCGGTGCACACGCAGACCAGCGTCGTGTTGCCGGTGTCGTGCGCGGGGACGTCGCGGAAGTCGGGCAGTTCGGGGATCCGGGCCAGAAGCTCCGCCGTGCGGACCAACTCGCCGTCCTCGCCGCGTGGAGCCCCCAGCAGCTCTCCATGCTCATCGATCACATCGCCAAACGCATTCGCCACCGCGATGGCGGCGACGATCGTGCCGTCATCGAGGCGCCGAGCCGCGTATCCCACCCCGCCGCGGGTGGCGTGCTCGCGGCCCAGCAGCTTGCCCACCGCGGTGCCGGTGCCGGCGCCGACTGGCCCTCGGTCCCAGGCATCGGCGCTCGCCGCGTCGCAGGCCGCGTACCCCTCGTCCGGCCCGGGGCGGCGGGTCGGGTCCCCAGCGGCCAGGTCGAACACGACGGCGGTGGGCACGAGCGGGATCACACCCACCTGGGTGGGGCGTCCCTGTCCGCGCTCCTCGAGCCAGCGGACGACGCCGCCGGCCGCTGCCAGGCCAAACGCGCTCCCGCCGGTGAGCAGCACCGCGGTGGGTCCTTCGGCGTTGGCCATTGGCGAGAGTCCTTCGAGCTCGCGGGTACCGGTCCCGCCGCCGCGGACGTCGACGCTGCCGCGGGTGCCGGGCGGTGGGAGCACGACCGTGCAGCCGGTCAGCGCGTGGGCATCCGTCCAATGCCCGACCCGGAAGCCCTCCGGCAGCGGCGGCTCGACGGTCATGTCTGGCAGGCCGGGCACCAGTACGTTGTCCTGCCGCCGATCCGGTCGCGCGCCAGCGCGTGTCCGTCGCGCGGGCAGACCCCGCTGCGCTGCCGCGCTCCGATGAAGGCGCCGGTGTGAGCGCCGCCCTTGCGAATGGCCGAGCGGACCGCGGCGCGCGTCTCGCGACGCAGCCGATCGAGCTCCTCCATCGAGAGCTCGCCGGTGCGGCGTTCAGGCGAGAGCCGCGCCTGCCAGAGGATCTGGTCGGCGAGCAGGTTGCCGATCCCCGAGACCGCCTGCTGATCGAGGAGTCGCGCCTTGATCGGAGCGCGTCCGGCGCCGATCCGCCGGCGGAACTCGACCCGGTCGACCTCGGCGGCGTCGGGTCCGACGTGCGAGAAGTCTGGGTTGAGAACGGCGCGGCCGAGTCGGCGCTTGTCGCGGAGCACAAGCCGGCCGCCGTCCTCGAATGTCAAAGTGAAGCGATCCCAGCGCGTGGTGTCCTCGGGGTCGACGACGATCCGGCCGGCCATGCCGAGGTGCAGTCCGAGCGCCGGCCCGTCCTCGGTCTCGAGCCACATGAACTTGCCCCTCCGATGCGCGGTGGCCAGGGCGTGGCCGGTGAGGGCGGCGGCGATCTCGCCGGGCGCGAACGGGCGGCAGACATAGGAGTCGCGATCGTCGACGGCGACGATCGTCCGGCCAAGTGCCGACTCCAGCGTCTGGCGGGCGCGCTCGGCTTCGGGGAGCTCAGGCATCGACGGTGACCGGCTCTGCGCCTCCGGCCAACAGCACTGCGCCCGCCGCACGCTCGCCCAGCCGGCGCAGGTTCATGTTGCACGGCAGCGCGGCGCTCCAGGTCGAGGCGATGCCGACGATCGGCCCGTCGAGCCGTTCCGGGTCGATCCCCATAGCGCGAAAGTGCGAGCGCGCCGGCGCGCATCGGGCCGCCGAGCGGAGAGCTGCGCGAGCTTCCCGTCCTGACCTATCGGCGACCACAGCCCGAGGCTAGCGACGCGTTTGTCCCAGCGCGTTCAGGTGAACTAGACGGGTCAGGCGTGCAGCTCTCCGGCGAGTTGAAGCTGATGTTCGAACGGTTCAGCGAACGGGGACGGGTCGCCCCTGCTGATCTTTGCGCCGCCGCTGAACCCCGAACGACGTCGCGCTTGGGTTCCGGCTCGGGCTCGGTGCTACCTGCGTGGAGAGGATCTGCGCAACCGCGTCGATCCCGAGGTGCTGTACTCATCGTGTGACAGAGGTGACGCTGAGCGGGGAGGGGCTGCACCGTGTCTGCCTCGAGCTGCTGCGCGCCGTGGGCACTCCGGATGACCTGGCCGAGGTGGTGGGCGGGGCGCTGCGCGACGCGAACCTGGCCGGGCACGACTCGCACGGGCTGGTCCGATTGCCCGCCTACCTGCGGGACGCTCGCGACGGCAAGATCCAGCCCGCGGCACGGGCCGACGTGGTGCGCCGGCGGGGCGCAACCGCGTGCGTCTCGGCGGGGCACGGATGGGGCCAGCCCGCGGCGCGGCTGGCCGCGCAGACGGCGGCCGAGATTGCCGTCGAGCACGGCGTCGGGGCGGTGGTCCTGCAGGACTCCCCGCACGTCGGGCGCATGGCCGACTACGTCGAGCTGATCGCAGCCGACGGGCACCTGGGCATGACCGTCACCAACGCGAGGCCCAACGTGGCGCCGTTCGGCGGACGCGACCGGCGCCTGGGCACCGATCCCATCGCCTTCGCGATCCCGCGCCTCGAGGGACGGCCGCCGATCGTGGTCGACTTCGCCACCTCGGTGCGGGCGGAGGGCAAGGTCCGGGTGGCGCGCGCCGCGGGGCGGAAGGTTCCGCCCGGCACGCTGATCGATCGCGACGGCCGGCCGAGCGAAGATCCCGAGGACTACTACGCCGGCGGCGCGCTGCTCCCCGCCGAGGGTCACAAGGGCTACGGGCTGGCGGTGGCGATCGAGGCGCTCGGCGGGATCCTGTCGGGAATGGGCCCGGCGATGACGCCGGCCTATGGTGACGGCAACGGCATGTTCGTCATGGCGCTCGAGGTCGAGGCGTTCGTCTCGGTCGAGCAGTACACGCGCCAGGTGGAGGAGATGGCGGCGGCGCTGGAGGGAGCCCCGACCGCGCCGGGCGTCGAGCAGGTGCTGCTCCCGGGCGAGCCGGAGCGTCGCAGCGCCGACCGCCGGCGCCGCGAGGGGGTGCCGATCGCGCAGGCCACCATGGACGAGCTGACCGCGCTGGCGGACGAACTGGAGGTCACACTCACCGACTGAGCCTGGTCGAAAGAGCGTCCGTATGGTTCGCTTTTTCGACCAGCCTCGCTTCGGCCGGGCCTCGCGGGTCAGACGAGCGCCACCGAGCCCGTGGCGCCGCGAATGGCCAGCGGGAGGCAGGACCGAAGTCGCCCAAATGCTCCTCGGAGTTGCCGCCCCCCGAAACCATTCGTGCCTCTCGCCGCAGGTGATGTGCGCGAGCGCGTCGATGTGCGTTCCCGCGGTCAAACCGTCTGCGAGTCGTGGCCCCTCCACCTCGGCGGCGTACCCGTAGGCCAGATTCAAAAAACGCCGGTTGTGGGTAGGGGAAAGAAGAGCGGAGGACTGCCGGATCACCGGAGTCGAAGTACGCGACGTGCGCTTTGCGACCTCGCGCACGCTGGCCGGCTCTGACGCCATGAACCGGCGATCCCGACTACTCGGCCGCCTACGTGATCCTGGAGACCGATGGCGGACTGCGCGGCCACGGGATGACGTTCACCATCGGGCGCGGCACCGAGGTCGTGGTGCGCCGCGTCCACGCGCTGGCGCCGCTGGTCGTCGAGCCGCCGCCTGGACGACATCGCCGGCGACCGCCGGCGTTCTGGCGCCGCCTCACCGGCGACATCCAGCTGCGCTGGATCGGCCCCGAAAAGGGCGTCATCCATCTCGCCACCGCCGCATTGGTCAACGCCGTCTGGGACCTGTGGGCGAGGCGCGAGGGAAAGCCACTCTGGCAGCTCGTGGCCGACCTGGGCCCGAGCAACTGGTCGGGTGCGTCGACTTGCGCTACATCACCGACGCGCTCACACCGGAGCAGGCGCTCGCACTGCTGAGCGCAGGCGCCAGCCGCAAGGCCGAGCGCGAAGCCGAGATGCGCCACGACGGCTACCCCGCCTACACCACCTCGGTAGGGTGGCTCGGCTATCCGGACGAGAAGGTGCCCGCGCTGCTGCCGCGACGCCCTCGCGGAGGGCTGGACGCACTTCAAGATCAAGGTCGGCGTCGACCCCGCCGACGACGTGCGCCGCGCCACGCCTGGTCCGCGAAGAGATCGGCTCGGAGCGCTAGCCTGATGGTCGACGCGAACCAGGTCTGGGACGTCGAGCGAGGCGGTCGCCGGCATGCAATCGCCTGGCCGAGTCGATCCGCTGGTGGATGGAGGAGCCGACCAGCCCCGACGACATCCTCGGCCACGCCGCCGATCGCGCGCGAGCCGTTGCCCCGGCATCGGCGTCGCCACCGGCGAGCACTGCCACAACCGCATGATGTTCAAGCAGCTGCTGCAGGCCGGCGCCCTCGGCTTCTGCCAGCTCGACGCCTGCCGCCTGGGCGGCGTCAACGAGGTGGTCGCCGTGCTGCTGCTGGCGGCGCACTTCGACATGCCGGTGTGCCCGCACGCGGGCGGCGTCGGTCTGTGCGAGTACGTGCAGCATCTCTCGCGGGTCGACTACATCTCCGTCACCAACTGCCCGACTCCGCCGGGGCGCGGAAGGAGTTTGCCACGGCACAGCCGCTCGGGCGCCTCGCGCGGCCCGAGGAATGCGCGGCGGCGGCGCTCTTCCTCGCGTCCGGGGGCGCATCGTTCATCACCGGCGTGGCGCTGCCGGTCGATGGCGGGTTCACCGCGCAATGAAACGCGGGTAGAGGAGCCGTATGACCACCACCACCGAAACCACCAGCGAGTTCGCGATCGTCAACCCCGACGACGCCGAGGACGCCTACGCCGGCACCGACGTACCCGGCGAGTTCCGCGGCCTGACCAGCGCGCTCGGCTGCGGCCAGCTGGCCGCGACCCTCATCCGGATCCCCGCCCACTCCGACTTCGAGCAGGGCACCGGTCACTTCCACGACGAGATCGAGGAGATCTATCTGGTGACCAGCGGGACGCTCACCATGCGCTTCGGCGAGGAGATCCGCAGCGTGACCGCGCCGGCCGCCGTGCGCGTCGCGCCGACCACACGACGCTCGCACCGCAACGAGGGCGATGAGCCGGTCGAGATGTGGGCGATCTCGCGCCAGCTGGACCGGCACGACTCGACCAAGCTGGACGACTTCTGGGAGGCCTCGCCGCAGGCCAGGCAGCACGCCGGCTGACGGCCGCGCCGTCGCCGAAACACCCGCCCAGCCGCGTCAGCCGAGCGTCAAAACCTTGTTGCGGTAATCGATCGTCACCGCGCCGAACTTCGACAGCACGTCCGAGCCGAGCAGGCCGAAGCCAAAGCCGTCGCCCGGTGATCGGGGAGGTCGAAACGACGACGGAAGGGAGCGGCTGGCCGCCGATGCTCCAGTCCGACGAGCCGCACGCGGCGAGCCTGGTCGAGCAGCCAGTGACCCCGCAGAACCGGTGCGGCTTCCCGATGCGTCTTCAGGTGAAGCCGTCGGGCGATCGTCGGGTTGAGCAGCGTCATGCTCGCCCCGGTGTCGATCGAGGAACGCGAAGGCGTGCCGTGGATGGTCACCTTCGCGCCGGCCAGCACGCCGCCGGACTCTTGGACCGGATGACGATGATGGAACACCGCGGAGGCGGCGTGCGCCCCCTCGGCTGCGCCGCGGCGGGGCCGACGGCGACGGCCGACAGCATGGTCGCAACGGAAACGAGAACGATCAAGCGGCGCACGGTTCCTCCTTTGACCCGGCGTGGGCGACCTGGTTTGTCGCCCGGTTCGCGTACCCGCGCGACAGAGTACCGGGCGCGTGTCACTGGAGCGTCGCCAGCGCCACCGGCACCACCCGCGGCGCACCGGCGCGTCGCAGCTGTCCGCCGACCATCGCCAGCGTCCATCCGGACATGCGCCGGTCGTCGAGCAGCGCGCCGGTTCCGGGCGGTGGAGTGCCCAGCGCACGCGGAACGCGCCGCGCACGTTGGCGACCTGCTGTGCCGCGTTGGCCATCTCGCGCTGCGGACGGCCGGTCGGCGACGCGCTCGATCAGGGACACGAAGGCGACGCCGAGGTCCTCCGCACGCTGCTCGCCAGCCGCTCGAGCACGCCGCCGAGCCGGACCGAGGGCACGGAGGTCAGCCAGTCGCACTCCGGCTGGCACGCAGGAGATCGGCCAGCGCGGCCACGACGTCATCCTCGAACTCGCCGGCACCGCAGACCGCGCTCGATCGCGGGCCACCAGCCGCCGTCGCCGAACCGCGCGAGCGCCCGGCCCGGCTCGAGGCGCACATCCTCGGGGATCTTCCGCATGGCTCCGCCCGCGTCCGGAGCCATCTTCTTGACCTCGAGCTCGATCGGCGTCGAGCGCAGGTGACGTCCGGCCGCCTCGACGAGGCGCGGATCGAGCGGGCGGCGAAGCGCGGTCCGGCGCACACGGCGCATCGCCCGCAGTCGGCCGGCGCGGGATCGTCGAGCTCCTCCTGGAGGACGCGCATCGAGGCAGCGCCCGTCGGAGCCGAACGCGGCCATGGCCCGCTGCTCGGCGCGGCGGAGCGCTGTCACCTGCGCGTAGCGATCGGCGTCGTACGTCCAATCCGCGTGCGGGCACGAGCCTCCAGCGCGTGCCGGCCCGCGACACGGCGCCCTCCACGTCGAGGATCTTCAGCATCGCCTCGATCCGGCCCATGCCGAGGTTGACGACCGCCATCAGCTCACGCGTCGTGCGGCCGTCCTCTCGCGGCCGCATCCAGGTCGTCCAGCACCGCCATCACGTGCTCACGGGCCGGAAACGCCTGCTCGATGAAGAAGTCCTGGATCGAGCGGTCCTCGCCGCCGCGCAGCAGGACGATGTCGGCGTGCTCGACGGCGCGGCCCGGCGCGCCCGATCTGCTGGTAGTAGGAGATCACCGAGCCCGGGCGCCTGATAGTGCACGACGAAGCTCAGATCGGGCTTGTCGTAGCCCATCCCGAGCGCGCTCGTCGCCACGACCGCCTTGATGTCGTTGCGCAGCAGGCGGTCCTCGACGCCGACCCGCGCCTCGGTTTCGTGCTCGCCGCTGTAGGCGGCCGCGGCGATCCCGCGAGAGCGAAGGAACGCCGCGACCTGCTCGGCGTCGCGCTTGGTCAGCGTGTAGACGATCCCCGACCCCGGCAGTTGCGGGAAGGTTCGTGGCCAGCCAGGCGAGGCGCTGGGCGGGCTGGGGCAGATCGACCACCTCGAGGCGCAGGCTGTCCCGGGCCAGCGGCCCACGGTAGGAACGCAGCGATCTCGGATCCGGCGGCGAGCTGCGCGCACACGTCGGCGACGACGCGGTCGTTGGCGGTTGCGGTCGTCCCGAGCACGGCCACGCCCCGGGCAACTGCTCGAGCATGTCCTCGACGCGCCGGTAATCCGGACGGAAGTCGTGCCCCCAGTCCGAGATGCAGTGCGCCTCGTCGATCACGAGCAGGCCAACCGAGGCGGCGAACAGCGGGCAGCATCTCGTCGCGGAACTGCGGGTTGTTCAGTCGCTCCGGGCTGATCAGCAGCAGGTCGGCGGCGTCCCGTGCCAGCCAGTCGCGCACCTCGTCCCAGTCCTCGCGATTGGTGCTGTTGATCGTGTGGGCGCGCAGGCCGAGCCGCTCGGCCGCGGCGATCTGGTTGCGCATCAAGGCCAGCAGCGGGCTGACGATCAAGCGTCGGTCCCGCACCGGCCTGGCGCAGGAGCGCGGTGGCGATGAAGTACACGGCCGACTTGCCCCAGCCGGTCCGCTGCACGCACAGCACCCGGGCCCGGTCGACGACGACGTCATGGATGGCCTCGAGCTGGCCCGGACGCAGCTCCGCCTCCGGATCGCCGGTCAGGATCCGCAGGCGATCGAGGGCGAGGGCGGCGAAGGTCGCAGCAGAAGTCGTCATCACTGACTCATAGAGTCGCAGGCGGCCCGGAAATCACCCCCCGCTACGTTCCCAGAGCATGCTTCACATCCACCGAGCCGAACGGGCCGACCGTCTCGCCGACGGCCTGGCCGAGACGCTGCTGGCGCCGCTCGCGGACCCGTTCACGCCGGACGTCGTGGCCGTGCCCACGCGCGGGATCGAGCGCTGGCTCACCCAGCGGCTCTCGACCCGGCTGGGGACGACGCACGGAGGCGACGGCGTGTGCGCAAACGTCGAGTTCCCGTTTCCCGGGCGGTTGATCCTGGCGGCGCTGGCGGCCGCGACCGGCATCGACCCGGACGAAGACCCATGGCTGGCGGAACGGTCCGTCTGGCCGCTGCTCGAGGTGGTCGACGAGCGCCTGAGCGAGCCATGGCTGGCCACCCTCGAACGGCACCTCACGGGGGCGCGGGGGGGACCCGAGGAACCGGCTCGACGCTTTGGGGTCGTGCGTCACCTGGCCGACCTGTTCGACCGCTACGGCGTCCACCGGCCCGACATGGTCCGCGCCTGGGCGGCCGGCCATGACAGCGCAGACCCGGACGGCTGGCAGGCCGAACTGTGGCGCCGGCTGCGCCAGCGGATCGATCGTCCCAGCCCGGCGGAGCGGCTGGGCGGCGCCTGCGAACGGATCCGCCGCGACCCGTCCGTTCTCGATCTCCCGCCGCGGCTGTCGTTGTTCGGGCTCACCCGGATGCCCCGGTCCTACCTCGACGTCCTCGCGGCCATCGCCACCGGACGCGAGGTGCACGTGTTCGTGCTTCATCCCTCGCCGTCGCTGTGGGGCCGGGTGGCACGAGAGATCGCGACCGGCTCGATGATCACAGAGCGGCGCGAGGACCGCACCGTCGCGTTGCCGGTCAACCGGCTGCTGGCCTCCTGGGGCCGCGACGCCCGCGAGCTCCAGCTCGTTCTCGCGCACACGGGCGAGCGCATCGATCACCACCACGAGCCGGACCGCCGGACGGGGGCTCGACCCTGCTGGCCGCGATCCAGGCAGACATCCGTCATGACCGTCAGCCGGCCGGGCCGCCGCTCCCGGGACAGCCTGACCGGCGGGCCACCCTTCATCCGGACGACCGCAGCATCCAGGTCCACGCGTGCCACGGCCGCGCGCGCCAGGTGGAGGTCCTGCGCGACGCGGTGCTGCACCTGCTCGAGGCCGACCCGACGCTCGAGCCGCGCGACGTGATCGTGATGTGTCCGGACATCGAGACGTTCGCGCCCCTGATCCAGGCCACGTTCGGCGCCCCAGCCGATTCAGAGGACGGCGCGGGCGATGGGCTCCCTGACCTCCGGGTCAGGCTGGCGGACCGTTCGCTCCGGCAAACCAACCCGGTGCTGGGGGTGGTCAGCCAGCTGCTCGCGCTGGCCGACCAGCGGGCGACCGCGTCGCAGCTGCTCGACCTCGCCGCGCGCGAGCCGGTGCGCCGGCGCTTCGGCTTCGACGACGACGACCTCTCGCGGATGCAGGATTGGGTCGCCGCGAGCGGGATTCGCTGGGGCTTCGACGGCGCGCATCGTGAGCCCTACCAGCTGGGCTCGGTGAACGCGAACACGTGGCGCCGCGGCCTCGACCGGGTGCTGGTCGGAGTCGCGATGACCGAGGAGGAGCGACGGCTCCTCAGCGGCGTGCTCCCGCTCGATGACGTCGAGAGCGGGGCGATCGATCTGGCCGGCCGGTTCGCCGAGTTCGTCGATCGCGTACACGCCGCCGTCGACGCGCTCTCGGACCCCCAGCCGATTCGCGACTGGACCGAGGCCATCGCCGGCGCCGCCGACGCGCTCACAACCACCCGCGACCGGCGAGTCCTGGCAGCGGCGCGAGCTCCAGCGGCTGCTCGACGATGTCGCCGCCGAGTCGGACGAGAACGGCGGCGCCCGGCAGTCGACGCTCGCACTCGCCGATGTACGCGTGCTGCTGGCCGACCGGCTGCGCGGACGCCCCACGCGCGCCAACTTCCGAACCGGCCACCTGACCGTCTGCACGCTCGTGCCGATGCGCTCGGTGCCGCATCGGGTCGTGTGCATCCTGGGGCTCGACGACGGTGAGTATCCACGCCGCGCCCGCCGCGACGGCGACGACCTGATGCTGGCCGAGCCGCACGTCGGAGACCGCGACGCGCGGGCGGAGGACCGCCAGATGCTCCTCGACGCGCTGTTGGCCGCGACCGCGCAGATCATCATCACCTACACGGGCAACGACGAGCGAACCAACGTGCGCCGCCCGCCGGCGGTGCCGGTCGGCGAGTTGCTCGACATCGTCGAGCGCACGATGCGGTGCGAGGCCGGCCCGGCACGCGAGCAGGTCGTGGTCCAGCACCCGCTCCAGCCGTTCGACCCGCGGAACTTCACGCCCGGGGAACTCCTCCCCGCGCGTCCCTGGGGATTCGACCCGCAGGCACTGGCGGGCGCCCGCGCGCTGTGCGGCGATCGCGCGCCGCGTCGGGCGGTTCCTGCCGGCACCGCTCCCGCCCCGCCGCGAGGCCATCGTTGAGCTGAACAGCCTCACCCGGTTCGTCGAGCACCCGGTCCGGGCGCTCGTGCGCGATCGGCTCGGGATCAGCGTCAGCGAGTACTTCGATGAGGTGCAGGATGCGATGCCGGTCGAGCTCGAGGCGCTCGAGGAGTGGGGCGTCGGGCAGCGGCTGCTCGAGGGAGTGCTGGCCGGGGCCGAGCTCAGGGCGTGCATGCAGGCCGAGATCGCACGTGGCGCGCTTCCGCCTGGCGAGCTCGCGCGTCCGCCGCTCGCGCGTATCGGCGCCGTCGTCGGGCAGCTCGCCGATGCCGCGCGGACCCTCACCGACGGAACCCCCGGCTCGCTCGACGTGACGGTGGCGCTCCCCGATGGGCGTACGCTCGCCGGAACGGTCACCGGTGTGTGTGGGGACGCCGTGCGCGCGATCTCCTATTCGCGGGTCCGGCCGCGCGACCGGCTGCGCGGATGGGTGCGGCTGCTGGCCCTCAGCGCTGCGTATCCCGATCGGCGGTCCGAGTCGGTGGTGATCGGCCGGGCGCGGGCCGGCGTGCGGGGGGCGGGCGTGACCGTGGCGCGGATTCCGGCGCTCGGCGCCGACCCGCCGGCGCGGCGCCAGGCCGCGCTCGAGCATCTCGGGGTCCTCCTCGATCTCTACGACCGCGGGATGCGCGAGCCGCTGCCGCTGGCCTGTGAGACCTCGGCCGCCTACGCGGAGGCGGTTGCGGCGGGGGGACACGCCGAGTCCGCCGCCCGCGGCGCGTGGGAGACCGTCTTCCGCTACGAGAAGGAGGATCGCCAGCCCGAGCACTTGCTGGTGCACGGCGACGCGGTCCCGCTGGCCGCGCTGCTGGCCGAGGCGCCACGGGACGACGAGCGCGGTCCCGGATGGGACGAGGACGAGACGACCAGATTCGGGCGCTACGCGGTGCGCTTGTGGCGCGGCCTGCTGTCGCTGCGAGGAGCTGAGCGACCGATGAGCGTCACCCAGGCCTACACCGAATTCGACCTCTGCGGCCCGCTGCCGTCGGGCGTGACCGTGCTCGAGGCAAGCGCGGGCACCGGCAAGACGTACGCGATCGCGGCGCTGACCGCCCGCTACGTGGCCGAGGGCACGCCGCTCGATCGGCTGTTGCTGATCACGTTCACGCGGATCGCCACCGGTGAGCTGCGCGACCGGGTCCGCGAGCGGCTGGTGTGGTGCGAGCAGCAGCTCACGACCATCCTCGCCGGCGCGCCGGATCTGGTACCCACCCACCCCGACCCCGTGGTAACGCTGCTGGCCGGCGGGCCGCGTGAAGAGGTGGCCCGTCGCCGCGATCGGCTGGCGCGGGCGGTGGCCGACTTCGACGCCGCCACGATCGCCACCACGCACGGCTTCTGCCAGGAGGTGCTGGCCGAGCTCGGCACGATCGGCGATCTCGACCGGGAGACCGAATTCGTCGAGGACGTCTCCGATCTGCTCGAGGAGACGCTCGACGACCTGTACGTCCGCCGCTTCGGACCGCGAACCGCCGGCACGGCGAGGTTCACTCGGGCCGAGGCGCTCCAGATCGCCCGGGCCGCGGTGTTCAACCCGACGGCTCAGCTCGAGCCCTCGGGCGAACCCGACGACAGTACGGCGGCGATGCGCTACCGCCTGGCCTTCCGCGTGCGCAGGGACCTCGAACAGCGAAAGCGGTCGCTCGCGATCATGACATACGACGATCTGCTCACACGGCTTCGGGACATCCTCGGCGGCCCCAATGCCGCCGCGGCCAAAGAGCGTCTGCGCGCACGGTACGGCGTGGTCCTGGTCGACGAGTTCCAGGACACCGATCCGATTCAGTGGCAGATCCTGTCCCGGGCGTTCGCGAGCGCAGGCGTGACGCTTGTGCTGGTCGCCGACCCCAAGCAGGCCATCTACGCATTTCGCGGTGCGGAGGTATACGCGTACCTGGTGGCCGCTGCCCAGGCGCACGACCACGCCACGCTGGCCGTCAACCGGCGCAGCGACCAGCCCCTGCTCGACGCGTTCGACGCGCTGTTCGCCGACGCACGGCTCGGCCATGAAGGCATCGTCTACCGCCAGCTCAGAGCGGCTCCCGCGCATCAGACCTCGCGGCTGCGCGCTGCGCCTGAGGGCGCCGCGCTCCGCATCCGGGTCGTGCACCGCAGCGATCCGACCATCGAGCAGACCAACTACGGATACGCCAGGGCTCCCTCCGCCCGCCAGCACGTCGCCCGCGACCTCGCTGCGGATGTCGTCCGGCTGCTCGACTCGGGCGCGACGCTCGAGCACCGCTCGCCGGACGGCGAGCCGATCGGCGAGGAGGTGATCTGCCCCCGGCACGTCGCGGTCCTGGTGCGCACGCACGCGAATGCCGAGCTGGTCCGCGTCCAGCTCACGGCGGCGCGGGTGCCGGCAGTCATCAACGGCGGCGGCAACGTGTTCGCCACCACCACAGCCCGCGCCTGGCTGCGCCTGCTGGAGGCGCTCGAGCGGCCGGCGTCCACGGTGCGCGCGCGGACGGCCGCGGCGACGCCGTTTCTCGGCTGGAGCGGCGAGCGGATCGCCACTGCCGGCGAGGCCGACTGGGAGGAAGTCCATCGGCGCCTGCACCGCTGGAGCCGGATCCTCCGCGACAGCGGCGTCGCCGCGCTCATGGAGTCCATCACGGTGAGCGAGGATCTGGCCGCGCGCTTGCTCGCCTACACCGCGGGCGAGCGGCAGCTGACCGATCTCGGGCACCTGGCGCAGCTTCTGCACCGCGCGGCCAGCGCCGAGCGCCTGGGGGTGACCGCGCTCCGGGGCTGGCTCGCCGAGCGGATCGCCGACGCCGGGCGCGAGGACCCCGAGGACGAGCGGACGCGCCGACTCGAGTCCGACGCCGAGGCGGTGCAGGTGCTGACCATCCACCGAAGCAAAGGACTCGAGTTTCCCGTCGTGTATTGCCCGTTCCTGTGGGAGCCGAGCTACATCCCGCGCGATCCCGAGCCGGTGTTCTTCCACGACCCGGGCGCGGGATTCCGGCGGACGATCGACGTGGGGCTCGACGGGCGGGCTTGGGACGCGCACGTGCGCCGGCATCGCGACGAGCAGCGGGGCGAGGATCTGCGGCTGGCGTACGTGGCGCTGACCCGGGCCAAGCACCAGGCGGTGATGTGGTGGGCGGGGTCCTACGACAGTCGCCACTCGCCGCTGGGGCGGCTGCTGTTCGCCAAGGGCACGGACGGCACGATCGCCCCCGAGGGCCGGTCCACACCGAGTGACGAGGTCGCCGACCAGCGGTTCGCCGAGCTCGCTGCGCAGGCGCCGGGTGCGATCAGCGCCGAGCGTTCGACGCTCGGGATGCCGACGACCTGGAGCCCGCCCGCGGAGGCGCCGATCGAGCTGGCAGCGGCGCGCTTCGATCGGCAGCTCGACCTGTGGTGGCGCCGGACCTCCTACACCGACATCACCTCGGACGCCCACGACCCCGTCGTGATGAGCGAGCCGGAGCGCCCGGTCCTGACCGACGAGCCCTCGTCGCCGACGCCGGTGACCGCATCGAGCGAGGCCCGCGAAGGGGTGACGCCGCCGGCTCTCGCGCGCGAATCGCCGATGGCGGAGATGCCGGTCGGCACCGAGTTCGGGACCTTCGTGCACTCGGTGCTCGAGGCGACGGACTTCGCCGTGCCCGACCTCGACGCCGAACTGGCCGCGCATGTCGCGATGTCCGCCACGCGCCGCGTGGTCGACCTGGGGGATCCGTCCGCGCTCGTCGCGGGCTTGAGGGCGGCCATCGAGACGCCGCTCGGCCCGCTCGTGGATGGCAAGCGGCTGCGCGACATCTCGCGGCGCGACCGCCTGGACGAGCTCGAGTTCGAGCTCCGCTGGCGGGCGGCGACGAGCCCAGTGGGCGCCTCACGCTGTCGGCCATCGCGGACGTGCTGCGGGCGAGGCTGCCGGCCGAGGATCCGATGGCGGCGTACGCGTCGCGGCTCGAGGATCCGGCGCTTCGTCGGGCGCGCTCGAGGCTTTCTCACCGGGAGCATCGACCTGGTCATCCGGCTCGACGGGCCGCGCTTCGCGATCGCCGACTACAAGACCAACTGGCTTGGGCCCGTCGATGAGCCGCTGACCCTTGCGCACTACCAGCCGGTCGCGCTCACCGCCGAGATGAGCCGCGCGCACTACGGGCTGCAGGCACTGCTCTACACGGTGGCGCTGCACCGCTACCTGCGTTGGCGGTTGCCCGCCTACGAGCCTGACCGTCACCTGGCGGGCGTGGTCTACCTGTTCGTCCGGGGAATGGCCGGCGAGCCCGGCGCGGGAGTGTTCGCGTGGCGGCCACCCGGCCCGCTCCTCGACTCCCTCAGTGACGTCCTCGACGGAAGGACCGTGTGAGCCCGTCGGCTGATGTCCGGGAGGCGTCCCGCGCGCTCAGCGCCACCGGGCTGCTCCGCGCGTTCAACGACGTCGGCCTGCTGTCGGCCGCGGACGTGCACGTCGCCACGCGACTCGGCGCACTGGGCGAGGAGAGCAGACGACACGGTCAGGCTGGCCGTGGCCCTGGCGGTCCGCGGCGCGCGGCTCGGGCACGTGTTCGTGGATCTCGCCACGATCCGCGACACGGCGAGCGTCGAGTCCGACGAGCCGGTCGATCTGTCCCTGCTTCCCTGGCCTGCGGCCGGCGATTGGCTGGACGCCGTGCGGGCCAGCGCCCTCGTCGCACTCGGGGAAGATGACGGCGGTGCACCCGCCGAGGCAATGCCGCTGCGGCTGCTCGGCACCCGCCTCTATCTCGACCGCTACTGGCGGGAGGAGTGCGCGGTTGCGGCCGACCTGAACCAGTTGGCGGCGGCGGCCCGGGCGGCGGCGGTGGATGAACCGGCGCTCCAGGACGGCATCCGGAGGCTGTTCACGGGCGACGCGGACGATCGCCAGCGCGAGGCGGCCGCTGCGGCCGTGCGCCGGCGCTTCGCGGTGGTGGCGGGCGGCCCCGGCACCGGCAAGACGACGACGGTGGCGCGAATCGTCGCGCTGCTGGCCGAGCAGGCGTCAGCTCATGGCTGGCGGCCGCCGCTGGTGGCGCTCGCCGCGCCGACCGGCAAGGCGGCGGCTCGGCTACAGGAGGCGGTCCACGAGGAGACCGCGCGCATGCCGGTGGGCGATCCCGTCCGCGAGCTGCTCATGGGTTTGCGCGCGACGACGCTTCACCGGCTGCTCGGCTGGCGGCCGGGTTCTCACAGCCGGTTTGCGCACGACCGCGGCAATCGGCTCCCGCACGACGTGGTGATCGTGGATGAGACCTCGATGGTCTCGCTGTCGCTGATGGCGCGCGTGGTGGAGGCGGTCCGTCCCGAGGCGCGCCTGGTGCTGGTCGGCGACCCCGGCCAGCTCACGTCGATCGAGGCCGGGGTTGTGCTCGCGGACATCGTCGCCGCCGCTGAGGACGGTGGGATCGGGCCGGGAGTCGTGGTGCTCGATCGGGTGCACCGCTATGGCGGCGGAATCGCGCGGGTGGCGGAGGCGGTGCGGCGAGGCGACGGCGACGGGGTGGTGCGGGCGCTGTGCGATGCGCCGGGGGAGGTGAGGTGGTTGCCGGTCGACGCGCACGGCGGCGATGCCGAAGGCGCGCTCGAGGTGGTGCGCCGGCGGGCGGTGGCCGCCGGAGCCGCCGTGGTGGCCGCCGCGCGCGCCGGCGCGCCCCGCGATGCTCTCGAGGCGCTGGGCTGCTTCCGTCTGCTGTGCGCGCACCGTCGCGGCCCCTACGGGGTGAGCGACTGGAGCACGCGCCTGCTCGGCTGGCTCGCCGCCGAGGTCGAGGATCTCGACGTCGAGCAGCGCGACTACGTCGGACGCCCGCTGCTGGTGACCGAGAACGATTACGAGCTGGGTCTCTACAACGGCGACACCGGCGTGATCGTGGCGTCGGGCGACTCCGCAACCGCTGCTTTCGAGCGCGGGGGCGACCTCCTGCACTTCAGCCCGCTGCGGCTCGGCCCGGTCGAGACCGTGTACGCAATGACCGTGCACAAGAGCCAGGGCTCGCAGTTCGATGCCGCCGCCGTCCTACTGCCGTCGGAGAGCTCGCGCATCCTCACGCGCGAGCTGCTCTACACCGCGGTCACGCGCGCGCGTCGGGAGCTGATCCTGGTCGGCACCGAGGACGCCGTGCGGCGCGCGGTCGAGCGGCCGGTGGCGCGGGCCTCGGGGCTCCGCGAGAGGCTCCGGTAAGGTGAGCGTCGCTCGGACTCAAGAGGGAGACTTGTCGATCAGCGCCGATGGTTACGAGGAGCTTCGCGCGGCGATCGTTGACGGCGAGCTGCTGCCCGGCGAACGCCTGCTCGAGGTGGCCGAAGCGCTGCGGTCGGATGGCCGGGCACGGCCATCCGACCGTCCCGCGGCGAGCGCCATGCGGGACTGACGTCGTGAGCGTTTCTCAGCGCCCCGGACGCCCGCCCGGAACCTCGCGCGGCGCCGTGACCCGAACCGCGCTCGAGATGTTCGCCGAGCGTGGGTTCGAGGAGACCACCGTCGACGACATCGCCGACGCGCTCGGGGTGAGCCGCCGAACGCTGTTTCGCTACTTCGCCTCCAAGAACGACATGGTGTGGGGTGACTTCGATTGGGTGCTCGCGCGTCTGCGTCACTGCCTCGACGCCACCGGGCCCCAGCAGCCGCTGCATGAGGCGTTGGGGCGGGCGGTGGTCGAATCGAACCGTTATGAGGACGAGCAGTTGCCCGAGTTACGGATCCGCATGCGGCTGATCACCGGTGTGCCGGCGCTCCAGGCCCACTCCGCGCTGCGCTATGGCGAGTGGCGGGAGGTGATTGCCGCGTGGGTCGCCGAACGGCTGGAATGTGATGCCGGCGACCTGATTCCGCAGACGGTGGCGCATGCGGCGCTCGGCACGTCGATGGCCGCCTTCCTGGTGTGGGTGGACGAGCCGTCCAGCGACCTGGTGGCGAACCTGGAGGACGCGTACCGATTGCTCGGCCTCGGGCTCCGCGAGCTGGGCTCTGGGTCCGGCCTGCAGCAATAACTCATAAAAGCTGCACAACCCTTATCAACGCTGCGGCACAAAGTCACACGGCGTGAACAAAGTGTGGTGATATATCCACGGAATTCAGGGGTCGTCCTGCTCACGTTTGGGGGCAAGCGTGAAAATCTCACTTCGTAGGTTCGTATCATTGGTCACGGTCGCGGCGGCGCTCGTGGCACTCCCCGGGCCGGCGATGGGCGCGGGCGCATCGGCAAACCTCTGCGCCTACGCGTCGGATCTCCAGCAAGTAGGCGAGCGGCAGGCGGCTCACGAGGCGTACCTGGCGGTGCTCGCAAAGGCTCCCGACACTCCGTGCGCGCTGCGAGGCGCCCGGGAGACGATTGCACCGAGCGGGTCGTCGGTCTGGTCGAGCGCAGGCAGCATCGCGGAGAGCGCCGCCAAGGCCATCGGCGCCATTGTGCTCGGCCTGCTCCTGCTCGGTGTCGCCATCCTGCTCGTGCTCCAGGTTCTGACGCGCACCCCGTGGCTTCGTGACCGATGGCCGGCGAGAGGGATTCGACGGCCGGTGTTCGCGGTCGAGCCGCTGACCGACACCGGAACCGATCCGCTCGGCTCGGCGGTGGCGGGTCTGGTCCGCGGCCGTGTGACCTGGCGAACCGACCGATTCGGCCTGAACCTGGTCAGTGGACAGGCCGGCGTGGCGTCTGCCTTCAGCGGGCTGGGGGAGGTGTCGGGGGAGGCCCAGGCCGCGGTGGCGGTACTTGCCGCTCTCACCGCGCTGCTTCCGCGCCGGAAGTTCCAGTTGACGGGGCAACTCCAGCCGGCCGGTGAGGAGGGAGTGGGCATCAGCCTCGAACTCAGCCAGAACGGCGATGCCGTGGCGCTGCAGTCGTTCTGGGCGGCGTCCTACGGCTCCACCGGCGCCTCGAACGCGACCGCCTACCAGCACCTGGCGGTGGCCTGCGCCGCCTGGGTCGACATCTGGATGACCAAGTCGCTCGGCGGCGGCGGGCTTCTGACCGGCGATCCGCACAGCTGGGCTTTCTTCCGCAGCGGGATGGACGCTCAGCGGCTGGGAGACCGCAAACGCGCCCGGACGCTCTACGAACAGGCCCTTGCTTCAGACGGCAAGAATGTCGGCGCACTCGCGAACCTCGGGATCCTCTGCCGGCGCGGGGGCCAGTACGCCGACGCGGAGGACTATCTGCATCGCGCGCTCGTGCCGACCGAGGTTACGACGATGGCCCCGCATCTGCGGCCGGTCGACAACCCGGACTGGTACCGGATCAAGTATCAGCTGGCTGCCCTGTACACGAACTGGGCGGCGGACAGCGCGCCGGGATTGCACAAGGAAAGGCGGGCCGAACGTGCTGCCACCGAGGCGAAGGAGTTGGCGATCACCACGCTCGCGGCCATCGACGGCCTGAAGAACCCCCGGGGCGGCCGGGGGACCGCGCCGCGCTCTTACCTGAGGAGCACGCTCCGCCCATTCCTCAAGGGAACGATTGAGCCTTCGCTGCTGACGCTGTTGGCGGGCACGGTCTCGCCGCTTCCACCACGTCCGGAAGGGTTCTCGGACGAGCGCCCGACGCGCGGGGACGTCCGTGCCTCACTCGCGGCGGACCGGGTTGACCCGTGGCAGCTGATCGCGTATGTCGACCACGACCCGCACCGCCCGCCGGAGACTCAGTTCAACCTCGCGTGCTTTTACACCCGCGCCGGCGATCTGACGGCGGCCTCGAAGCACTTGCTGCGCGCGGTCCGGGAGACGCAGAGCCAGGAACGGCAGCGCCTGGTCGACGTGGCGTTGATAGACCCCGTGCTCAGCCCGCTGCTGGAGAAGCGTCCGGGCCTCAAGGCGAAGCTGTACGAGATGCTCGACACGCAACCGCCGTTCGAGGACTCCGAGCAGCTCACCCAGCACTTCGAGCTGCAGGACCGAACGATCAGCTACTTCCAGTCACTCGGCTGGTCGGTCAAATGGAACGTCGATACGAACGACGTCGATATGACCGCCTCGAAGGACTCGCAGACGGTGCTCATCAGACTCCCCGGCCCCAGCCCGTCGGGAGAGACCGTCGATGCGGTGTTTGGCGTCATGCGGTTGTTCGAGCAGCAGCATCCGGATGTCAAGAATGTGAAGGCGTCGATGGTCATCCCCGCGATCACGGACTATCCGGACGACGCGATCGCCGCCGCCCGCGACCGCGGTCTGGAGGTCCTCCGCGACACGGGACACGGCATCGAGCCGGTCGACGGGCCATGACGCGACGAGTGTGGCGGCGTCACCCAAGGTGGGGTTGCGCCGGCCGCGCCGTTGCGATGACATTCGAGCCGCGATGGGGTCTGTACGGCAAATGCGCACCTGGGAGACGCAGACCACGGTCCCCGCCTCGCCGTCGGCGGTGCTCGAGCTCCTGACCGAGCCCGAGGCGATCGCGGAGTGGGCACCCGTGCCGTTCGAGATCGTCTCGCTCACCGGGCGCCGCCTCTACACGGGCACCCGGGCGCGCGTGGCGGGTCGACTCGCGGGTCGCGCGGTCGAGTTCGAGGTCACCGTGTTCGAAGCCTCGGGTGACCGGCTCGCCCTGGCGGCCGACGGTCCGATCTCGATCGACGTGCAGTACGTCGTGCGTCCAGTGCCAGGCGGCAGCGATGTTCAGGCGTCGGTGTCGGTCGAGGGTCGCGGGCTGTTCGGCCGGGTGCTGGCGAGCGCGACGGAGGCGCTGCTCGCAGCAGGCGCACTGCGCAGCTCGCTCGAGCGGCTCGGCCGCCAGCTGCGCTGTTACCCCTCGTGAACCGGTCCAGCCGCGCCGTTTAGAGAGGGCGGCGGCACGCTCTGGCCGCCCCGCCGCTCCCGTCGGCTCTCCAGGGCGGCGATCAGGTGTAGCGCGGCTTGCGCATGAGCGCTCTCGCCGGTCCGGTCGCCACGCTCCTCGGCCACGTATTCGAGCTCGCCGATAACGCGGTTGATCTGATCGTCGGACATCCGGCGGATCAGCGCTCCCGCCAGGACGCGGACGACCTCGGCATCGTCTCTGGTTTCCATGACGGACCGATCGGGTTCGCCGCGCGCTGGCGAAAGCGGGCCGGCGCGGAGCGGACAAAGGGACGATCGTCCATGCACGTCTGGCCGGGATCGGGCTAGCGTTCGGGCTGTTCGCCACCCTTCTAGGACGATCTCGATCCTGGAGGGCAGGGCGAGCGTCGCCGAGCTCGACGCCTATCAGCGATTCGTGATGACGGTCGCCCGGCCGTGGCCGACGCCACGTGCTCCTAACCTTCCCCGATGTGCTTGGATCGGCTTTACGGCGGATTGACGTGCTTGACGGTAGGAATGGGTTACGTGGTCATCCCGCGGGTACTCGATTGTGGCTTTGACTGATCAGGCGCGCCGTGGGGGCCTGACCAGACGTCAAGTGATGCGGGGAGCGGGCGGCGCCGTGGCTGCCGGGCTGGCAGGCGGCGCCGTTTTCGGCGTCATCGGCCGGGCTGACTCGCTGCCGGATATCGACTCCTCCGCGCCACGGCCGGCGGGGCGAGTGCGAGCGTTTCGTTCCCGGCCGGACCTGCGGCCTCCGACGGTGAGGGTCAGCGGCCAGCCACTGGCCGGCGAGGCACCCGGGTTCCTGTTCCTGGGCCCGGGACCGGTGTCCTTGAAAGGATCTCAGCAGTTCGGACCGCTGATCGTCGACCGGGCCGGTGCCCCGGTCTGGTTCAGGCCGCTGGCGCCAGGGCGGCAGGTGACGAACTTCGCCCGCTGGCTCTACCGGGGCGAGCCGGTGCTCGCCTGGTGGGAGGGGAAGATCATGCCCACCGGCTACGGGCAGGGCGAAGTGGTCGTCGTCGACCGCGCCTACCGCGAGATCGCTCGCGTGCGTGCCGCGGGTTCTCGCTCGATCGACCTGCACGCTCTGACCGTCACGCCCCGGGGGACGGCACTGTTCAGCTGCTATCCCGAAATCGTGCCGGCGGATCTGTCCTCGATCGGAGGTCCGCGCAACGGGCGCGTTCGCGAGTCGATCATCCAGGAGGTCGACATCGCCAGCGGCCGCGTGGTGTTCGAGTGGCGGAGCCTCCAGCACATCGCGGTGCGCGATTCACACCAGCCGCTGGCAGACCCCTACGACTACCTGCATGTCAACTCGATCCAGCAACTGCCGGACGGGAACCTGCTCATATCCGGGCGCCACACGTGGGCCCTCTACAAGGTGGACCGCGGCACGGGCAGCGTCATCTGGACGCTGGGTGGGAAGCGAAGCCAGTTTCGGATGGGGCAGGACACGGAGTTTTCCTGGCAGCACGACGCCCGCCAGCTCTCAGATCGCGTGCTGACGCTGTTCGACAACGGAACCGACGGTCCGATCAAGACCGAGCGTCAGTCGCGCGGGATGGTGCTCGACGTGGATGAGTCGCGCCGGGAGGTCACGCTTCGCCAGGCCTACACGAGCCGGCACCCGTTGGTGGCGGGTGCGATGGGTTCGCTCCAGACCCTCGCTTCAGGCCGCGTCATCGTCGGGTGGGGCGTGACTTCGTACACCACAGAGTTCGCGGCCGACGGCACCGTCCTGTCCGAGTTCGCGCTTCCCGGCGGCCTTTACTCCTACCGGGGACTGTGGCTGCCGTGGACGGCCGTTCCCCATCATCGACCCGAGATCGCCGCCAGTCGCGACCGGCGGCGCGACACGACCACCTTGTACGCCAGCTGGAACGGCGCCACCGAAATCACCGGCTGGGAGGTGCGAGGCGGGTCACGGCACGACCGGCTGCGGCCGCTTGGGGTGGCAGCCCGCCGCGGGTTTGAGACCGTCATCCCGGTCGAGCCGCACCACCGCTACGCGTCGGTCACGGCGCTCGACGGTAGCCGTAGGCGGCTCAAGCACAGCGCGGTCATCAAGCTCTAGACGGACCCTGAAGACCCTGGTGTTCGTCGCGGCTGGGTCACGTGCCTGCGATGCCGTCGTCGCACCCGCCTGCGTAACGGCTCGCTGGCCATCGCCCGGTTGTGCCGAAGTCTCCCGATCTGGATGGCGACGCTGAGTGACTGGTCGCCTCCCATCGCAGGCCAGCACGATGCCTCGTCGTGGCAGTTCTCGATCGCCGCGAGCGCCAGGTGCAGCTGGGCCAGCGTCGCGGCGTCCAGGCGTCCGGCCTCGTTGTCCAGCTCGAACGGATCGGTTCGCAGGTCGTAGAACTCGCGCTCGCCGTCGGCATACTCGACGTAGAGGAACTGGCTGGTGCGCATCGCCTCGTACGTCCGCGGATTGCCGCTGGCGGGCTGCTGGAAATCCGGATCGGATCCTCGGAAGTCGGGACCGTGGTGCTCGATCAGCGCCGCGTTTCGCCACTCGAGTGGCGTGTAACCGGAGAACAGCGGCAGCAGGCTGTGGCCGTCTCCTGCCAGATCGGTGCCGCCGATCGATGCGAACGTCTTCGCCAGATCGATGTTCTCCGATATCGCCGGGGTCGTGGCTCCCGCGGAGACGCCCGGTCCGACGACGACCAAGGGGACGCGAATGTCGGTGTCGAAAGCGGTCAGCTTCCCGGGCATGAGGCGGTATTCGCCGTCGTGCAGACCGTTGTCGGAGCTGAACACCAGGTAGGTGTTGTCGGCCACCCCGTCGGCGGCCAGAGTGCTCTCGATTTGCCCGATCAGGCGGTCGACCGCTTGGACGGACTCCGCCCTCCGGCGGAAGACCCGGTTGATCTCGCCGAGCTCCGCTTCCTTCAGCGGGCCGTGCGCGGCGAGCCAGCGGGGCGGGTTGGCCGGAAGTCGATCGAAGTTCGGCGGCTCCGGCGCCTGAAGGTCACGAAACCGTCCCACGTCTTCGGGTGCCGGCGTGTACGGGAAGTGCGGAGCGAACGTCGCGGTCTCGAGGAAGAAGGGCGTATTCGCGCTGGTCGAGCTGTCGATGAAGCTGTCGGCCTTGTCGGCCAGAACGTCGGTCAGGTAGTCCGACGGCTGGCGGCCATAGTGGTGGATGGTGCCGTTCTCGTTGAGGTTGTAGTCGTACTCGTTGTAGCCCCAGCCTGCGACGTCCCACTCCGACCAGCCGGGCGGCACGTAGGTATCCGGAATCCCGCTTGACGGCGGCACCTGCATGTAGTTGTTGAGGTACTTGCCCATCAGCGCGGTCCGATAGCCCGCCGCCTGCAGCGCCACCGCGAACGTTCGCTGCTCCTCACCGCGATCATGGAACTTCTGAAAGCCGCCGTCGGCGCCGGTGTTGCTGAACACCCCGGTGTCGTGCGGGAAGTTGCCGGTGAAGATCGAGGAACGCGACGGGCAGCAGAGCGAATCGGATACGAAATAGTTCGAGAACGTGAGCCCATGCTGCTCCATTGCCTGCACGTGGGGCATGTACGGCAGCAGGTCCATCGAGAGATCGTCGGTGAGGACGAAGACGATGTTCGGCCGCGACGGACCAGGGTCGGTCGCGCTGTGCGGGCTCTGGATCCTGGCGGAGGCGAGGCGGACGTGACCGCGCGGCGCGTCCGACAGGCCCGCGAGCGCGAGCACGGCGAGCACAGGCGCCAGCCACCGGATCTTCCACAGCATGTTCATCGTTCGCAAAGCTCGTCGCCGAAATGCCCGAGGGTCAAACGCGGGCGCCGACGCTGTCATGAAGCCGACAAGCGACGACTGTCCCTACCTCACTACGGAGGTAATCGGCCCGAGCGGCGGAGCAGTTTAGGCTTCGGGCCCGCCCTCTACCGGTAGCGCACGAGCGCGATCTGACCGCTGGCCGTGTTGTGTCCGTCGCTGATGGCGAGCCTGGCGCCGAGTTGGTTCCCGGGTGCCCGGGCCAGCAGCCGGCGGCCGGCCGGAGAGAGCGAGAAGCTCAGGTAGCCAAGCTGCTTGGCACCGATCAGCTCCGGCTTGGTCCTGGCGATCGTGGTCGCGCCGACCGAGAGGCTGGTTTGCACCGCGCAGGTGGCGTCGGCCAGGCAGCCGGCCAGGATTCCTCCGGTCTGGCCTCGGAACACGAAGTCGGTCAGACCTACGACCTGAAGCGTGGCGGCCTGGGAGACGGTGCGCTGCGGGCCATGCCCATGGGTGAAGAAGGGGATCAAGGCGAGCGAGGTCGAAGCGCTGATCCCTGAGGAATCGCTGGCGGTCACGCGCACCTGCAGGCGACGGTTGTGGGCGCGCACCAGCATCGCGTGCCCAGCGCCGCTCAGCTTGAAATGCACGAGGGTGTAGCTGCCGGGGCCGATGGTGATCGGAGCGGTCCTGGCGACCGTGGTGCGGCCCGCCTGAACGGTGGTCGCGACCTGGCATGGCTGCGACGCGTAGCAGAAGACCGGCAGCGCGCCGACCCAGCCGGCGGAGACGAACGCGCTGCGGCCGAGGATCGCGAGGTGTGCCGGAAGGGACTGCACCGGCGAGGTGGACAACGTGTTGCGCCCCGCCAGTGCCTGCACAGCGAAGTACGGCTCGCCGCTGCCCACGGCGATCTGGGTCTCGAATCCTTTGCGCGAAGCCCCCGCCACCGGGATCAACGCCGCTGGCTGGGGCCCGGCAAGCACGCGCCAGCCGGTGACGTCGGTCGCGCCGTTCCAGCTGGCGTACGCCTGTACGGCGCCAGAGCCGCTCGCTGACACGGCCAGCGCCGGTGGGGCATCGGGCTGGGCGTGCCAGACAAAGCGGAAGGCGCGATAGCTGGAGTTCTCATCGACGAACCGACCGTCGTAGATCTGCTTGCCGTTCGCGCCGAACTGGGTGAAAAAGGGAAGCGCGCCCCAGCCGACGAACGTGTTGCCGTGGGCCAGCGGCTGGACCGAGCCCTCGTAGGGGGAGACGAGCTTCGGCGAGTGATCGAGCGCCCGCACCAGAGTTGCCGTCCGCTTGATGGGATCCACCCGCTCGATGACCCCGCGTGATTGCGGATGCGCCTGGGGCGCATCGCCGTTGTCGAAGACCGTGAACAGGCCGCCGGGCCAGCTCTCCGCGTGGTGCTGGTAGGCGGTGCTGGTGCCGGGCCCCATCTTGAAGTCGGAATGCTTACCGCCCAGCGTCCACCGGACGGCGCCGGTCCGGTGATCGATGTCGTACACGGCCCACGTGTTCCGCGCCGACACGAGCAGGCTGCTGTCGGCGAGCTGCTGGACCGAGTTGATGTGGAAGTAGTCATAGGGATGCGGCCCGGCGCGGACGGGGCGGTGCGAGTCGCTGACCGGTACGTGGTCGAGGCTGTCCCACTGAAACAACACCAACCCGGTCGGGATGTCGATCTCCTGCACGACGCAGTCCTGCACCGCGGCCACCTTGCCGGCCCCGACCCCCCATCGCACCAGCCGGTACGCCGTGATGAGAGCCGTGCCCTGCGGCGTGATGGTGAACTCGTGCAGGTCCGCGCTCAGGCCGTTGCCGGCATTGATCGTGGCAATGAGGCGGTAGTGGTCGTCGTAGACCACGTCCACACCCTGGCCGAGGCCGGCGTTCTGAAATCCCTGCCACCAGGTGAGCACCGGCGCGCCGTGCAGTTCCTGCACCCGAAGGTTTGCGGCCTGCACCGTACTCCCCGCCAGGGGCTGGAACCACACGAGCCTGCCCGCCGGGTCGACGATCATCGGGCCCCACTGAATCGGTCCGCGCATCGGCGTGAGGAAGATGTCGTTACCGATCGGGCGGCCTTGGTCGATCCTGACCGCGGCGGGAACCAGATCGGGGCGAGAGCGGTAGGTCCTCACATCACCCGTGACCCGCGGCGGCACGACGCGGCTGACCGGCGGCCCGATTCCGCCGGCGGGCTGGGCGATGCTGAAGGTGAAGACGCCGTTCTTGGCATTAAGGATGTTCAGGCGGGTGCTGACCGTGACCACCTCCCCCGTGACGAACGGGGTCGTGGGAGCGAAGCTGGCGCCGCCACCGTCGGAGTCCGCGTAGATCACGCCCGGGTGCGCGCCGCTGGTCGAACCGGCAACGCTGATCGCGCCAAGCTGGCCGGCGGGCACCCCGCGGAAAGTGATCTGCGTGCCCGGGGTGGCGAGTCTGCTGCCCGGAATCGGGAACGCCGCAACCTGCGGGGCGGCCGCCAGGGCCCGGCCGGTCGGGAAGACCGCGGTGACCAGCACAGCCGTCGACAGCGCGGCCAGTGTCCAGGCCGATCTAAGGCGGGGGAGATGCTGAACGGATGCCACCTCGGGGCTTTAACCTCCGGGCCGGGCTAAGGATTCGCAACAGCTTGTCAGCGGGTCGAGTTCCGGACGATCAGTCGCCCAATCGCCGAGCGTCATCGCGGCCACGAGCGCCCCGAGCCGCATGGCCAGGCCGCACCGGCGCCGGCCGGCCACGGCGAGCGTCACCAGCGCGAGCGGCGCCCATGGTCCCGCCACCGCCCGGGCCAGGTCCCGTCCTTCCCGCAACGTGATCTCGGCGCTGATCCGCGCCGCTCGGGCGCCGGCCCGCGGCAGGTAACTGGCGAGCGCGCGACGGAAGCGAACAGCGCGGGTGCTCGCCAGGATGAGCATCGGCGCCGGCGAGCCGGCCAGGAGGGCGGCCCACGCCAGCGCGGCGCGCCGCGACAGGAACAGCACCGGAACCCGCTCGGGGTGGCGGATCAGCAGCGGCGCGACCGACTCGTTGTAGGCGACCCGGCGGCGATACCACGCCACCGGCCGGACACGATCGTCGTGGCCGACCACGACCTCCGGGTCGTAGCGGACCTGCCACCCGGCATCGTGCAGGCGCCACACCAGATCGACATCCTCTCCCAGCGCCAGCCCCTCGTCGAATCCGGCGCCGAGAGCATCGCGGCGCGCCACCATGGCCGCGCTCGGCACATACCAGACCGTGCTGTACGGACGCACGAGCGACGGGCGGGGACCCATGTCCAGTGCGGAGCGGGTGCGCTCGTAGGCGGCGATCGAACCTCGCTCGCGGACCGACGAGATGATCCGCGGGGCGGCAAGGGCCACCGCCGCGTCGGCGAGGTGATCGAGCAGCCGGCCCGGAAAGTCCGGCGGCGGCACGCAATCGGCGTCGAGGAAGGCGACGAGCCGGGTGGTGGCCATCCGCAGCCCGGTGTTGCGCGCCGCGGCGGGGCCGCGGTTGTCGGGGTGGCGCACGTACTGCGCGCCGTGCAACGCGGCGACCGCGGCAATCGACCCCGGGTCGGGCGAGCCGTCGTCGACCACGATCACGCGTGGTCCTCCGGCCAGCGGCGTCAGGCAGGCGCGCAGCCGCTTGGCGTCGGCGTACACGGGCACCACGACTGTGAGGTCGCGGACGGCCTCGGACGCCCGGGGCGGTGGCTCGGGTTGGGCCAGGCCGGCGTCGAGCAGGCGCCGTGCCAGCGCGCGTTCCTCAGCATCATCGCTTACTGGCTGGCCAGCCAGCCAGCCACTGACGAGGTGGGCGCCTCGTAAGGAGAGCGTCAGGACGCGGAGCGGCGACCCACCCACGAGAACCGCGCCGTCGCGGGCGATCTGCAGCCCGGCGGCCGGATGCAGGCGCCAGCCGGCAGGCACGGGTGCCGGCATCCCGGGACTATGCCGCCAGCCCGCCGTCGACCGGAAGCACCGAACCGGTCAAGGCGGACGCATCCGGGCCGCACAGCCACACGACCGCCGCCGCCACCTCTTCGGGCTCGAGCAACCGCCTGACCAGCTGCTGGCCGGCGAATTCCTCCGGCCCTGCGAGGTCGTACACATCGGCGCTGGCGGCCAGCATCGCTCCGCGGGTCGAGCCCGGGCAGATCACGTTGGCCAGGACGCCGGTGCCGGCTAGGTCGGCGGCCAGCGCGCGGACGTAGCCGACGATCGCCGCCTTGGCCGCCGAGTACGCGGCAAGCCGGGGCATCGCGCGCAGCGCGGCGGCCGAGGCGATGGCCACGAACCGGCCGCCGCCGGCGGCAACCATGCCCGGTACGGTCGCCTCGGCCAGCCGGCGGGTGCCGTGGAGGTTTACGTCGATCAGCGTGCTCCACACGGTTTCGTCGGTGGCCCAGGCGAGTCCGCCGGCGATGACTCCCGCGGCGGCCACTGCGGCATCGGCGCGGCGGCCGGCGAGGACGTCGGCAAGCTGCGCGGCGAAGTCCGGCGCGGCGACGTCGGCGCACAGCACGTCCGCGCCGCAGCGCTCGGCGACCGCGTCGAGGTCGGCGGGAGACGGCATCGGATAATCGACGCCCGGTTGGGTCGAGCAGGCATCGGCGAGCACGAGCGACCATCCTCACTCGGCGAGCTGTCCCGCGACCGCGGCTCCGATCCCTCGCGCGGCGCCGGTGATCACCGCGAGCTCAGGCATGGACCCGCTCTCAGACGAGCAGCGTGTCCAGCGCCGCCGTGCATCCCGCGATGAGCTCGGCGAGCAGCCGTTCGCCTTCTGAGGCTGTGGCGCCGCGCGGATCGCCGAGCACTCCGTTCGAACTCACGTCGCGCACGCCGTCGCGGCGCAGCCGGTTGATCAGCTCGCCCACAGGCGCAACCTCGCCAGGCTCGGCGAGCTCGAGGCGGACGGCGCTCGGACACAAATGCAAGAGCAGCGCTGTCTCGGTGCGGCCGGCGTGCGCGTCACCCGAGCGTGACGTTACCGGGTAGGCGGCACACCGCCGGCCTTCGGCCCGCAGCTGCGCGAGCGCGGCATCGACGGCGTCCCGGTTGCCGCCGTGCGCGTTGACCAGCAGCATGGCGTCCCAGTCGCGCGCGGCGTCCCGGCCAAGCTCGATCAGCAGCTTGGTGAGCGCGGGCGTGCCGATCGACAGCGTGCCGGGAAACCCGGCGTGCTCGCCGCTTGAGCCGAGCGCGACGGCCGGCGCGACCCACACGTCCTCCCGGCGACTCGCCGCCCCCAGGGCGACGGCGAGCGCGATCCGCGTGTCGGTGTCGAGTGGCAGATGAGGGCCATGCTGCTCGAGCGCGCCCAGCGGCACCACGAGAACCCGGCGGGGGGCGCGATCAACCTCGGTCCAGCAGGCGTCCGGGAGATTTGTCACAGAGTGCTAAATTATCGCGCCTGATCACGGGGTAGGAGGAGGAGCGCGTGACCAGACCGCCAGCGAGGAGAGGAGCACCCATGAGCAGCATCCCTGAGCAGCTCGAGGAGACAGCCGTCGAACGGGAGCCCGAGGAGACGCCGCCCGAAACCGAGGAGCTCGTGGTCGAGGACCTGCTGGTCGAGGACGTCTCGATCGATGGCATGTGCGGCGTCTACTGACCTGCTCGATCGAGGCTGGCGGGTCGCGCCGCAGGTGTCCCTCCGACCCGAGCCGTTCGGCGCGCTCGTCTATCACTTCGGGACCCGCCGCCTGACCTTCCTGAAAAGCCGGCTGCTCCTCGATGTAGTGAACTCACTCGGCGAGCACGCCACGGCACGAGCGGCGTGTGACGCAGCGGGCGTGCCGATGAGCGAGCGCCGGCGCTACGAGCAGGCGCTGAGCGCGCTGGCCGACGCCGGCATGATCCTTCCGGTGGTGCGGTCATGAAGCTCGTCGATCAGCTCGAGAGCGGGCTGGACGCTCCGATCTGCCTCACCTGGGAGCTGACCTACGCGTGCAACCTCGCGTGTGTGCACTGCCTGTCGAGCTCCGGCCGCCGCGATCCGCGCGAGCTGAGCACCGCAGAGTGCATGGCGGTCGTCGACGAGCTCGAGCGCATGCAGGTGTTCTACGTCAACATCGGCGGCGGCGAGCCTACCGTGCGGCGCGACTTCTGGGAGCTGGTCGACTACGCGGTGGCGCACCACGTCGGCGTGAAGTTCTCCACCAACGGCTCGCGCATCAGTGCGGATCGCGCGGAGATGCTCGCGCGGTCCGACTACGTCGACGTGCAGGTGTCGCTCGACGGCGCCACCGCGGAGGTCAACGACGTGGTCCGCGGGCCTGGCTCCTACACGACCGCGATCACCGCGATGGAGCGGCTCGCGCACGCCGGGTTCGAGGGATTCAAGCTGTCGGTGGTGGTCACGCGCGAGAACGCGTCTCAGCTCGACGAGTTCAAGGCGCTGGCAGATCGCTACGGCGCGCAGCTGCGACTGACGCGACTGCGTCCGTCCGGCCGTGGCGCCGACGTATGGGATCGTCTGCACCCGACGGCGCGGCAGCAGCGAGAGCTGTACGAGTGGCTGGTCACTCACGGAGACGAGGTCCTGACCGGCGACTCGTTCTTCCACCTGAGCGGGTACGGCACCTCATTGCCGGGCCTGAACCTGTGCGGCGCGGGGCGAGTGGTGTGCTTGATCGACCCGATCGGCGACGTGTACGCCTGCCCGTTCGTCATTCACGACGAGTTCCGCGCCGGCAACGTGCGCGATCCCGGCGGGTTCGCCCGCGTTTGGAGGAGCTCGGAGCTGTTCGCCGACCTGCGTCGTCCCCAGAGCGCCGGCGCGTGCGCGAGCTGCGGCCTGTTCGACAAGTGCCGGGGCGGCTGCATGGCGGCCAAGTTCTTCACCGGACTGCCGCTGGCCGGCCCCGATCCAGAGTGCGTGCTCGGACATGGCGAGCGCCTGCTGGCCGCACGCGGCGCAGCCCCGATCCCCAAGCCCTCGGTGGATATGTCGAGGCGGGTGCCGGCGAAGGCCTGCGACGAGAGCCCGCTCGCGGTCGTCTCGGCGCGATGAGGTTTCGGCGCAACCTGTGGTTTGAGTCGGTTGCGGTGGCGCAGCGTCGGGCGAGGCGTCATCTGCCGAGGTCGGTGTATGCGGCGCTGGTGGCGGGGTCTGAGGCGGGGGTTACGGTGAGTGACAATCTGGTTGCGTTTGGGGAGCTTGGGTTCGCTCCGCGTGTGGGTGGGGCGCCGGCCCGGCGCGATATGAGCACGGTGGTGATGGGGCAGGAGGTCTCGTTGCCGGTGTTGATCTCGCCTACGGGCGTTCAGTCGGTCGAGCCCGAGGGTGAGGTGGTCGCGGCCAATGCGCAGACGTTTTTTCAGCTCTATTGGGCGGGTGGCCGGGAGCAGATCGTCTCGCGGATCGATCGGGCGCGGGCGGCGGGGGCGCGTGGGTTGATCGTCACGCTGGACTGGTCGTTCTCGCACAGCCGGGATTGGGGGAGCCCGAAGATCCCGGAGCGGTTGGATCTGCTCACCGCGATCAGGTTGTTGCCTGAGGCGCTCACTCGGCCGGAGTGGTTTATGGAGTGGACGCTGGCCGGCGGTCCGCCTGATTTGACTGTGCCGAACATGGCCAGTCCGGGCGTGCCGGCGCCGACGTTCTTTGGCGCGTACGGGGAGTGGATGATGACGGCGCCGCCGAGTTGGGAGGATCTGCGGTGGTTGACGCGAGCAGTGGGAAGGTCCGTTCATGCTGAAGGGTGTGATGCGCGTTGATGACGCGCGGCGCGCGGTGGATGCGGGGTTCAGCGCGATTTCGGTGTCTAATCATGGGGGTAACAATCTTGATGGCACGCCGGCGTCGATCCGGGCGTTGCCGGGGATCGCGGACGCGGTCGGCGATCGGGTCGAGGTGCTGCTGGACGGGGGGATCCGGCGCGGGGGTGACGTGGTCAAGGCGCTGGCGCTGGGCGCGCGAGCGGTGATGATCGGGCGCGCGTACCTGTGGGGCCTGGCCGCGGCCGGCCAGGCCGGGGTCGAGAACGTGCTCGACATCATGCGCGCCGGGATCGACTCGACCCTGCTCGGCCTGGGTCGCGCTAGCACAAGCGAACTGACCCCGGACGACGTGTTGGTCCCGCCGGGGTTCACGCGAGTGCTCGGGGCGGCCGAGCCCGCGGTCAGCTCTCGTGGATGACGACTCCGCGGACGTTCTTGCCGGCCAGCAGGTCCTGGTAGCCCTCGTTGACCTGCTCGAGCGAGTAGCGCTGGGTGATGATCTCGTCGAGCTTGAGATGCCCGGACTTGTAGAGGCCGAGCAGGTTGGCCATCTCGAAGATCGGGTTCGAGCCGCCGGCCAGTGAGCCCTGGATCCGCTTGTGCCAGCCGACCATCGGCGAGCCGGTCAGGCTGATCGAGTGCTCGTCGGCGCGGCTGACCGAGGTCAGCACCACGCGGCCCGCCTTGCCGATCAGGCTCACCGCATCGGCCGTGATGTCCGAGCCCAGCACGCCGACGGTCACCACGGTGAGGTCGGCCATCTGTCCGCGCGTCAGGTCGACCATTCGCTCGCGTGCCTCGTCGACGCTGGTGAACGTGTGGGTTGCGCCGAGGCGACTCGCCATCTCGAGCTTGAACGGGTTGGGGTCGATCGCGATCACGCGCGTGGCGCCGGCGTATCGGGCGCCCTGCACGGCGTTGATGCCGACGCCGCCAACCCCCATCACGACCACGGTCTCGCCGGCCCGGGTCTCGCCGGCCCGCACGGCTGAGCACCACCCGGTGGTCACACCGCAGCCGACCAGGCAGGCCACCTCGAACGGGATGTCCTTGTCGATCTTCACGCACGAGTACTCGGACACCACGGTGTGGTCCGAGAAGGTCCCGAGCGCGCAGAACCCGCCGAAGTCCTCGCCGTTCTTGTGAAAGCGGAACGTCTCGTCCTGCAGGCAGCCCACGCCGGCGTACAGCCCCCGGTCGCACAGGTTCTGGTGCCCCGTCGAGCAGTAGCGGCACTTTCCGCACGCGGGGATGTAGGAGGTCACGACGTGGTCGCCCGGCTGGACGCGCGTGACCCCGTCACCGACCGCCTCGACGATGCCGGCGCCCTCATGTCCGCCGACCAGCGGAAAGCGGATGTGGGTCCCGCCCTCGCGTCGGATGTGCTCGTCCGAGTGGCACAGGCCCGCCGCCTTGTATCGGATCAAGACCTCGTACTGCTTGGGTGGGTCGAGGTCGAGCTCGGTGATCTCCCAATCGGTGCCGGGCGTGTGCAGCACCGCCGCTCGCGTCGTCATGTTCGCCATATATGTGTCTCCTCGCGGTCGATCGTTCAGGCGAGTTGTGGAATCACCTCGGCGCCGATCAGCCGCAGGTGGTCGAGGTCGTCGATGTCGAAGACGTGCAGGTAGGCGATCTCGGCGCCGGCCGCCTTGAGGTCCTGCAGAGCGCCCACCACGGTCGGAACGTCGCCGAGCGTTCCCATCGAGAGCATCCGCCGCCCCGGGTCGCCGAGTCGTTCCAGGCGGGCCTCCGCCTCGGCCTGAGTCGATCCACAGATGACCTGCGTCGTCACGGACATGCGCAGCGTCGAGGGGTCCCGCCCGATCTCTTCGCAAACCCGCCGGACGTTCGCGAACCGATCCGCCGTCCCGGCACCGCCGCCGCTGTTGAACTCGTCCGCGTATCTGGCTGCCATCAGCGGGGTCCGTCGCGGCCCGGTCCCCCCGATGGCGATCGGGGGCCGCGGCTTCTGCACGAGCACCGGGAAGTTGCGGGCCTCCTCGAGTTGCCAGAAGCGGCCGTCGAAGCTGAACGGCTCGCCCTGCGGGGTCGTCCACAGACCGCCCAGAATCTGCATCACCTCGTCCAACCGGTCGAAGCGCTCCCCGATCGGGGGGAAGGGGATGCCGAACGCCTTGTGCTCGCGCTCATACCAACCGGTGCCGATGCCCAGGATGACCCGGCCGCCGCTCATCTGGTCGACGGTGGCCACGGCGTTGGCCAGGACGCCCGGGTGGCGGAACGTGCCCGCGGTCATCAGCGTCCCGAGCCTGATCCGGCTGGTCTCCCGGGCGACGCCGGCGAGCGACGTCCACGAGTCCGTCGGCCGGTACTCCGGATCGGTGGAGTCGATACCGAGGTAGTGGTCATTACGGAAGAAGGCGTCGAAGCCCGCCTCCTCGGTCGCCTTGGCCATCGCCACGATGCGGTCATACGTGGCGCCGTGGCGGGGTTCCATGAGGACGCGAACTTTCATGCTGGTTCCTCCTCGGGTCGGGGCAGTGGGAACGGCGCCGGCCCCCCGCCGTCGAGGGGCAGCACCTGGCCGGTCAAGAACTCGGCGCCGTCTCCGGCCAGGTAGCGCACGGCGGCGGCGACGTCCTCGGGGCGGCCGACGCGTCCAACCGGCAGCCGGCGCCCCCGCTGCTCCATCTCGGCGCGCACGTCGAGGTCCGGGTCGAGGCTCAGCACCGAGCGGCTGGTGTCCAGTGCCCCGGGCGCGATCGCGTTGACCGTGATGCCGAATGCCGCCACGTCCATGGCCAGCGAGCGCGTGAGCCCGAGGATCCCCGCCTTCGACGCCGAGTACGGAGTCGAACGCGGGGCGGCGATCACGCCGGCCATCGAGGAGATGTTGATGATCCGCCCCCAGCGGCGGCGACGCATCGCCGGTACCGCGGCGCGGCACATCAGCCAGGCGCCGCGCAGGTTGATGCGGATCACCTCGTCGAACACCTCGACCGGGATGTCGTCGATCACGTCACGATCGAGCCCCTGCGGCGCGGCCGCGTTGTTGACCAGGATGTCGAGCCGGTCGAAGCGCTCGAGCGCCGCATCGACCAGGGCCTGGGCGTCGCCGGGATCGCCGATGTCGCCGAGCGCTGCGGTCGCCGTCCCGCCGGCTTGTTCGATCTCCGCGACGAGGCTGTCGACCCCGTGCCCTTCCGGCGGGTGTTCACTGCCCACGATCTCCTGCCGGCGGTTGGGCACGCCGGACGGCCTTCGATCGGTCACCACCACCGCAGCGCCGTCGGCGGCCAGCGCGCGGGCGATCGCCTGCCCGCTGCCGTCGGGCTTGCCGCAGCCGGTGATGAGTGCGACGCGAGGGCTCATGAAACCTTCTCCGGTCTCCTGACGCCCGGGTACGGCTGGCGCGCCGGCCCCCCACCGTCGACCACCAGCACCTGCCCCGATATCCAGCGGGCCTGGGCGGAGGCCAGGAACAGCACCGCGGCCGCGGCATCCCAGCAGTCGCCCTCGGTTTGGAGAGCCGCCATCTTGCGCCGAGGCTCGCGTGCCTCCGGCGAGAGGTTCTCGGCCACGCCGGTCGTCCACAGCGCCCCGAGTTCGACCGCGTTGATCCGGATTCCCCGCTCGCCGAGCAGGTAGGCGGCGCCGCCGGTCATCGATTCGAGCGCCGCCTTGGCCAGGCCGTACATCGTGCCGGCGCGGCGTGCGGCCACCGAGGTGACGTTGACGATCGCGCCACCGGCCGGCATGACCTCGATGGCGTGGCGCGTCATCTGCCAGGCCGTCTTGAGGTTCGCCGTGAGCAGGTCGTCGAACTGGGCCGGGTCGACGTCGAACAACTCGGCCGGGCTCCAGGCGGCCACGTTGTTGACCAGCGTGTCCAGCCCGCCTAGTTCATCTTTCGCTGCGGCCACCGCGCCCGCGCATTCTTCATCGTTGAAGATGTCCGCGATCACCGCGATGGCGTGGCCGCCGGTCTGGGAGATCTGCTCGACCGTGCGGCCGGCCGCCACCGGGTCCCGGTCGAGTACGGCCACCGCGGCGCCGTGCCGCGCCAGCAATCGTGAGACAGCCCAGCCGACGGTGCCCGGGCCGCCGTCGCGGCCGCCGCCGCCGGTGACGAGCGCCTTGCGCTCGTCCATCCACTGTGCGCTCAGCGGAGCGTCGACGTCGACCCTCATTCGGGATAGTGCAGATCGATCGCCTCGGCCGGGATCGCCAGGGTCTTGCCCAGGATGGCCCGCATCACCTCGGGCGGCGCCAGGCAGTCCTCGCATGCCTCGGGCGTGGCCTCGATCCGGACGACCACCTGCTCGCCCTCCTCCTGGGCGTCGAGGGCGTAGCCGTCGGCCGCCAGCATCTCCTGCATGTCCTTCAGTCCCTGCTCGCTGAACATCGGATCAACCTCCCTTCATGGCTGTGACGGGCGCCGGCTCGATCTCGACCGACGTGTTCGACCACTCCCCGAACACGCGGAACACCATCGAGATCGCCGCGTTGCGCGCGCCGGCCACGATGATCGGAACGTCCTTGCGCGCCGAGAAATACGGCGTGAATGTGTCGGCCGATGCCCGCTCGGCGTCGCTGGCCGACCGCGCCCCCGGGCCACCCTCGGACACACCATCCTTGCCGGCGCGGCGCAGATCGGCCTCGCTCCGGCCGACATGCTCGATGAACCAGTCCTTGACGTCGGCCTTCGAGTAGCCGGCACTCGCCAGCATCTGGGCGTGCTCGGGGCACAAGACCACGCCGGCCGACTGGCCGCGGAAGATCAGCGATCCGGTCCTCCCGAGCGTCTCGGCGAAGTCGTGCAGGAGTTGCTCGGGATCCTGGGTGTGGCGGTTGTCGACGAACTCGTAGGTGCGGGTGAGGGTCGCGGAGACCGCGTTCGCGCCTGGCTCCAGCCCGGTTTCGGTGGCCAGCGGCTCCCACGGGCTCTCCTCCTCGTTCTCGCCGAAGCAGATCGCCCAGCGCCCCGGGATCCCCTGGGTCGTCTGATCGAACACGTGGGGGACGACGCCGAAGGCATTGCGCAGCATCAGCCCCAGCGCGCGCGGGATCGTCGCATTGGGCCGGAATCCGGCGGCGAAGATCCCGCCCGTGCAGTTGATCTGAAGCTCAGAGCGGATCGGCCCGTTGATCACGATCAGCGGCGCCGGTCCACTGGTCGACTGCCAGCCGCCCCCCTTGGCCGCCCGGTCGCGCATCACCGCGTCCCAGGCGGCGAGCACGATCGGGAAATACTCAGGGAGGCAGCCGGCCATCGCCGCGTTGATCGCCGCGGTGTGGACGGTGCACTCGCGGCCGAGGTGATCCATGCGCCACAGAACCTCGTCGGGGGCGCGGGTCGTGTGGGCCAGGAACTGCTCGAGCAGCGACTCGGTGGCGGGGACGACCGGTAGGCCGTCGGTCCAGCCTTTCTCGTAGCAGTACTCGATGGCCTCCCGGGCGGCGTCGGGGTCGGGTTCACGCGTCATTGGGCCAGCAGCCTCGCCACCTCGTCGGCTACCGCCTCCGCGCGCTCGCGCACCTGCTCGGGCGTCAATCCCGCCACCGGGTGCGGCGTGGTCAGATATCGGTAGCCGGGCGCTCCCTGCACGTCGGCCATGGCATCGGCGGTGGCCCGGAACGCGTCGGAGCAGATCACCGCCGCCGGCCTACCGTGACGCTCGAAGAGGATTCCGTCGGCGACCGCCGACGCGCTGCACGAGCCTCAATCGCCAATCCCGATCACCACCACGTCGGACTCGGCGCTCAGCTGGCCGACCAGCTCGGGTGGCGCCGGCTGGGAGAAGATCTCCTTGCGGCGAAGGATCGCTGCGTCGGCGCCGCGGCGCTCGCGCAGCACATCGGCAACGTCCTCCAGGAACCGGCGGGCGTTCTGCTTGCCGTTCTCGAGCAGGCCGATCTTCACGCCGGCCAGGTTCGACGGGCGGGACGCGGGCGTGAACGCCGGTGTCGGCTCGCGTGTCGTCAGGCCAGTGGGGTCAAGGATGGCGCTCGGTGTCACGGTTCAGTCCTCCTTACGGTCGTAGGGGCGGGGACGGGTCAAGGGCATCAGTGGTCGTGGATCAGGACGCCGCGGATGTTGCGTCCGGTCAGCATGTCCTCGTAGCCCTGGTTGATCTCATCCAGCGTGTAGCGCCGGGTGATCAGTTCGTCGAGCTTGAGGTCGCCGTTGCGGTAGAGGCCGAGCAGGCGGGGCATGTCGTACAGCGGGTTGGCGCCACCGAACAGCGAGCCCTGGATGTTCTTGTGCCAGCCGGTGACCGGCGAGCCGTGGATCGCGATCGTGTCGCCCTCGCCGCCGACCGCCGTGACCACCACGCTCCCGCCCTTGCCGATCATGTCGACCGCGCGCCGGAGCACCTCGGCGTGCATCACGCCCACGGTGATCACGGCATGGTCGGCCATCTCGCCGCGGGTCTTGTCGCGCACGTACTCGAGCGCCTCCTCGGGATCGCCGGTGGTGAACGTGGCGCCGAACTTGCCCGCCATCTCCTGCTTGAACGGATTCGGGTCGACCGCGATCACGTGCTTGGCGCCGGCGTAGGCCGCGCCCTGCACAGCGTTCATGCCGACCCCGCCGGTGCCGAAGATCACCACGGTCTCGCCGGCGCGGGTGCCGGCCGCGTACACGGACGATCCCCACCCGGTGGTCACTCCGCACGCCACCAGCGCGGCGACCTCGAACGGCAGGTCGTGATCGATCGGCACGCACGAGTTCTCGGAGATCACGATCCACTGCGAGAACGTTCCGAGCACGCACATCCCGCCGACGTCCTCGCCGTTCTCGTGGAAGCGGAACGTGCCATCGCGGAACATCCCGGTGGCCGCGTTCAGGCCGTCGTTGCACATGTTCTGATGCCCGGTCGAGCAGTAGCGGCAGTGACCGCACACAGGTATCCAGGAGGTGCAGATGTGGTCGCCCTCGCGCACGCGGGAAACGTTCGGGCCCACCTTCTCGACCACGCCGGCGCCCTCGTGGCCGCCGATCATCGGGTACCGGTAGGGCCCGCCCTCGCGGACGTGCTCGTCGGAGTGACACAGCCCGCAGGCCATGACCCGGACGAGGACCTCGTGCTCCTTGGGTTCGTCGAGCTCGAGCTCGGTCACCTCCCAGCGCTGACCGGGCCCCCGCACGACTGCGGCGAGTGTCTTCACGGTGTCTCTCCTGTGGTCGAACTCACGGCGCCCAGGAACGTCGGCGCCTCGATGCCGAGGAAGCGGAACGTGTTGTGCCAGGTGATGTCCTCCAGCACGTTCGGCGCGAGGTCCAGCGAACGCAACGTGCGCGCGCACGGGTCCTCGCGTGGCATCGCCGGGAAGTCCGAGCCGACCAGCACCTGGCGGTGACCGATCAGCTCGATCAGCATCCGCAGGGTCCGGCGGTCGAACACCAGCCCGTCGTAATAGAACCGCCGCGCCAGCTCGATCGGTGAGGCACCCTCGCCCGAATCGGAAGGCTCCTCGTTCCACGTCTTGCCCCAGAAGTAGTGCGCTCGCGGGAGCATCATCGGAAAGCCGCCGGCGCCGTGGCTGAAGGCCAGGCGAAGGCGCGGGTGACGCTCGGCCAGACCGCTGGTGATGATCCCGGCGCACGCCAGCAGCGCATCGGCGCCGACCGCGAACGCCGCGATCGGGATCAGGCCGGCCGGGAGCCGGCCGCCGAAGTCGGCCGGCATGGCGTGGATGAAGATCGGCATGTCGAGCCGCTCGGCCTCGGACCAGAACTCCTCGTACTCGGGGCCGTGCAGCGCGCGCCCGAGCACGTTCGAGGCGATCTCCACCGCCACCAGCCCAAGATCCCGCACGCGGGACAGTTCGGCAGTGGCCAGGTCGGGCGCCTGCATCGGGACCATCCCCATTCCGCGCAGGCGGCGCGGGTCGGCGTCGCACAGGGACACGACGAACTCGTTCACGCGCCGCGAGAGCTCGAGCCCCTCGGGGCCGGACAGCGCGTAGTCGAGCAGGGGCGGCATCGGCGAGACGACCTCGGCGTCGACCCCGCTGCGCTCGAGCTCCTCGAGCCGGCGCTCGGCCGAGTAGAAGGCGTCGATCGCCTTGAACTGCATCCCCCGGTCGTTCTCGAGCAGCCGGGCGTGTGGGTCGTCGCAGGGCCCGATGCGAGGTCCGCGGTGGTCCTCGGAAGCGCCGACCGCCTCCAGCGAACCCGGGATCACGTGGGCGTGCATGTCAACCAGCATTCGATGCCTCCTCTCGCGTTGCGGCGACACCGGCGAGCGCGGATTCCGGGTCGGGACACACGCACACATGAATCGCGTCGCCGTCGGCCAGCGCCTGGATCGCCGCCTCGGTATCGGCCAGCTCGTACTTGCCGCTGTGCATCTTCTCGAGCGGGAAGCGGCCCGACTCGATGATCCGGATCGCCTCGATGTACGCGTCGGCGTTGACCCCGAACGCGCCCCGCACGGTCAGGCCCTTGTTGATCAGCCGATCGGTCACGAGCTCGATGCCCTTACCGCCCTTCAATCCTGCGAGCACGATCCGGCCGCTGTGGCGCACCGCCTCGATCGCGTCGAGGACGGGCTGCGAGGCGATCGGCGTGAGCTCGAGCACCACGTCGGCCATCGCGCCGTCGGTGATCTCGCGCACCCGCTCCACCACATCCTCGGATTCGACGTTGATCGTGTGATCGGCGCCGAACTCGCGAGCCAGGGCCAGCTTGGCGTCGTCCTTGGCCAATCCCGTGACGATGATCGTGCCCGCTCCCCGCGCCCGCGCAGCGATGACACTCGTGAGTCCGCGCTGCCCCGGCCCCAGAATCAGCACGGTGTCACCCAACCCGACCTCGCCCAGCATGGCGGCCCAGCGCACCCCGGCGCCGAGCGGGTTGAACATCACCGCGATCTCCGGCGGGAGGTCCTTCGAGACCTTGTGCAGGATCGCCCACGGATGCAGGTACAGGTAGTCGGCAAAGCCGCCCCACAGGGCCGGCTCGCGCGACAAAGGCGTCATCCCGTAGGCGCCGTCGCGGTTCGGGCAGGACATATAGCGCCCGGTCAGGCAGTAGTCACACGCGCGGCACGGCCGGAGGATCTCGACCGCCACCCGGTCGCCCACGGAAACGCCCCATCGCTCGGCTGCGCGCTCGCCAATCTCCTCGATGACCCCGAGCGGCTCGTGCCCCGGGATCAGCGGGAACATGCCGGGTCGGACCAGGTGCCCGCGGTACTGCTCGACGTCTGACCCGCACACACCACACGCCTCCACGCGCAGCAGCCCCTCGTCCGGGCCGATCGCAGGCCGCGGGAACTCCTGGATCTGGTACGCCATCGGTCCGGTCTGGACAGCACCTCGAACCATTCAAAAGCCTCCCGGCATCGTCTCGTCCTCGTACAGAGGAATCAGGGGCAACGGCTCCGCCTTCTCCACTGGTGGCGTGTACCCCCAATACTTGGCCCGCGCGCCGCCGTCGATCACGAAGTCGCACCCGGTGATCAGCCGCGCGTAATCGGAGCACAGCCACGCTACGCAATGGCCGATGTCGGTCGGCGTGGACGGTTGCATCGGCATGTTCGACCGCACGTCTATCTTGCCGACGTCACGCCACCAGGCCGGTCGCTCGGGCGGGCGGCTGGAAGTGCCGGCGCAGGCCGCCGCTCTCGCTCAGTTCGGCCAACAACTCCGGGTTGTCCGGCCGCGGCGCGGTGGGCGAGTAGGAGTTGACGCGGATCCCGTACGGCGCAAGGTCCATCGCGGCGGCGCGCGTGAAGTTGGCCAGCCCGCCCTTGTGGAACGCGTAGGCGATCACCCCGGCGCAGCCCTGCCAGGCGTTCGAGGACAGGATGTTCACCATGCTGCCCCGGATGTCCCGCTCGATCATCGCGATCGCCACGTGCTTGGTGTTCAGGAACGTGCCGGCGCCGGCCACGGCGATCGCGCGGTTCCAGAACTCGAGGCTCTCCATCGAGCACGCCGCGCCCGCCGAGCAGCGCGGCGTTGTTGATCAGGATGTCGATCCGCCCCCACGCGTCGAGCACCTCGCCCACGTAGCGCTTGACGTCGTCCTCGTCGCTCACGTCGCCGACGACGGACAGAGCCTCGCCGCCGTGGCGCGCGATCCGGCGCGCCGAGGCCGACGCCGCCTCGGAGGAGACGTCGTTGCACGCCACCCGCGCGCCGTAGCGGGCCAGGGCCAGCGCGATGCCACTGCCGATGTTGGGTCCCGCGCCGGTGACCAGCGCGACCTTCCCTTCGAGCGAGACCTCCACGCTACGCGCGCCCGTCGATGATCACGCTTTTGACCTGGGTGTAGTCGATGATCGATTCGGCGCTCACCGTGCGCCCGAACCCGCTCGACTTGTAGCCGCCGAACGGCGCCCCGATCACCCCACCCGACCACAGCGTGTTGATCGACACCTGCCCGGCCTCGATCCGGCGCGCGAGGCGCACGGCGCGACCCACATCACGAGTCCATACAGACGCCACGAGCCCATACCGGGTGTCGTTGGCGATCGAAAGCGCCTCCTCCTCGTCCTCGGAGCTGAGCACCGACAGCACGGGCCCGAAGATCTCCTCCTGGGCTATCCGCATCTCGGGCGTGACCCCGTCGAAGATCGTCGGCTCGACGAAGTACCCCCGGTCGAACGACTCGCCCGAGGGCTTGCCGCCACCCACCACGACTCGTGCTCCCTCGGAGCGACCGCTTTCCAGGTAGCCGAGCACGCGCTGCTCCTGCTTGGCGCTGATCAACGGGCCCATGTCAACTTCCTCGTACCAGGGGCCGACCCGGACCCGCTTGAACTGGTCCGCCAATTCCGACACCACCTCGTCGCGGATCGACGAGTCGACGACCACCCGCGAACCCGCGGCGCAGATCTGCCCGGTGTTCAGCGTGATGCTGCGGGCGATGGTCGGGATGGCCTTGTCCAGCGGCGCGTCGCGCAAAACGACCTGGGGCGACTTGCCGCCCAGCTCCAAATGAAGAGGGATCAGGTGCGACGGCGCATGCCTCCATCACACGCCGGCCGGTCTCCGGCGATCCTGTGAAGCTCATGCGCCGCACCGACGGATGGCGCGCGAGCGGCTCGCCCGCCTCGGCCCCATAGCCCGTGACGACGTTGATGACCCCCGCCGGGATCCCGGCTTCGTGCGCCAACCGGACCAGCAGGAGACAGGTCAACGGCGCGTCCTCGGCCGGCTTGATCACGATCGTGTTGCCCATCGCGATCGCCGGGCCCGCGTCATTGACCGTGTTCGGGCCGGGCGCGTTCCAGGGGATGATGCTGCCGCACACGCCGTACGGCTCGCGCAGCGTCATCCCGATCACGTCGGGGAACGCGCTCGGCAGCGTCTGACCGGTGACCTTGTCGGCGAGACCGGCCGTAAAGGTGAGGATCCCGGCCATCGGCCCGGATGGACCCCACTTGGGCCGCCCGACCTCGAGTCGCTCGAGGAGGTCGATCTCCTCCGCATGCGAGCGACACACTGCCGCCCAGTCGAGCAGCAGCTGTCCGCGTCGGCTCGGGTTCAGATCGCGCCACGCCGGGAACGCGTCCGCAGCCGCCGCCACCGCGTCGGCGACATCGGCCTCACCTGAGCGCGGGACGTGGGCCAGCACCTCGCCGGTCGCCGGGTTCTCGACCGGGATCGTCTCGCCGCCGCGGGCCGGGACCCAGTCGCCGCCGATCGGTTGGGTGCCGTCGGCGAACAGCGACTGTACGTCCAGCGTTTCGGGGGCTGACTGGATGGCCATCTCGAAGTCCTCCTACCTCTCGCTTACCAGGCCGCTGCTTGGTACCGCCTCGGGCGCCGGAGCGTCACGGGAAACCGGGAAGTGGCACGCCGCGAAGTGCCCGTCGGCGAGCCTGCGCAACGGCGGTTCCACGGCGGCGCACACGTCCTGCGCCCGAGGGCAGCGGGTCCTGAACCGGCAGCCGCTCGGAGGATCGATCGGCGACGGCGGCTCGCCGCGGATCGTGTCCGTGACCTGCGCGCGCGGTGCTGTGGGATCGGGGTTCGGGATCGAGGCCAGCAACGCCACCGTGTACGGATGAAGGGGTTCTCGATACAGAGACTCGGCCGGACCGATCTCCACCATCTTCCCGAGGTACATCACGGCGACCCGGTCGGAGACCTGCTTGACCAGCGCCAGGTCGTGCGCGATGAACAGATAGGTGAGCGAGAGCTCGGAGCGCAGGCGCTCGAGCAGGTTCAGGACCTGCGCTCGGATCAGCACGTCCAGCGAGGAGACCGCCTCGTCGTAGATGATCAGCGCCGGATCCAGTGCGAGTGCCCGCGCGATCGCCACCCGTTGGGCCTGGCCGCCGGACAGCGAGCGGGGCCGGCGGTCGCCGTAGCGCGCGGGATCGAGACCGACCAGCTCGAGCACTTCGGTCACGCGGCGCCGGCGCTCCTCTCGCGACCCGGTCCGGAACGCGATGAGCGGTTCCTCGACGATCCGCACCACCGACCACTTCGGATCGAGAGATCCGAAGGGATCCTGAAACACCATCTGCAGCTGGCGTCGCGCCCGCAGCAGGTCTCGTCCATGCAGCTTCACGAGATCCACGCCCTCGAACAAGACCTCGCCCGCCTTGGGCCTGGGCGCCTGCAGGATCGCCCGGGCCAGGGTGGATTTTCCCGAACCGGTCTCGCCCACCAGCCCGAGAGTCTCTCCCTTCTGGAGCGTTAACGAGACGTCTGACACCGCCTGAACCACGCCGCTGCCCACGCCACCCTGAGCCCTGACCTCGAACTCCTGCACCAGGTGGCGCACGTCGAGCAGAGGGCCGGCTGCACTCACGCGTGCACCTCGTCGGCACACGGATGCCAACACGCCCACAAGTGACCCGGCTCGTGTTCCTCGAAGGCGGGCGAATGCTCGCGGCAATGGTCGGTCGCGTTCGGGCAGCGTGGCGTGAACGGGCAACCGGGCTCGCGGAGCGCCAGATTCGGCGGTTGGCCCGGCACGGCGGCCAGCCGCGTATGGGAGGCGTTCTCCAGACGCGGGATGGCGTCCAACAGCGCGCGCGTGTACGGCATCCGGACGTGCGCGAACAGCCTCCGGGTGGGAGCGCGTTCGACCGCCCGCCCGGCGTACATCACGACCACCTCGTCGGCGAAGCTCGCGGCCAGGCCCAGATCGTGGCTGATCATGATCAGCGCCATCCCCAGTCGCTGTTGAAGGTCGCGCAGGAGCTCCATGATCTGGGCCTGGGTGGTCACGTCGAGCGCCGTGGTGGCTTCATCGGCGATCAGCAGCTTGGGCTCCGCGGCCAGGGAGATCGCAATCATCACGCGCTGGCGCATACCGCCCGACAGCTGGTGCGGATACTGCTCGAGTCGTTCCCGCGCGGCCGGCAGCCGCACCAGTTCGAGCAGTTCGAGCGCACGGTCCTGGGCGCTCGCGCGGGAGACCTTCTGGTGCGTCCGGATCGCCTCGCGGATCTGCGCCCCGATCCGCATGGTCGGGTTCAGCGATCGGGTGGGATCCTGGAACACCATCGCCACGCCGCGCCCGCGGTGCTCCCGCATGGTCTTCTCGGCCAGCCCGACCATCTCCACGCCATCGAACCGGATCGACCCAGTCACCCGCGCGCTTGGCGGGAGCAGGCCCATGATCGCCCGCGAGCTGACCGTCTTGCCCGACCCGGACTCACCGATCACCGCCGCCGTCTGCCCGCGGCTCACCGAATAGGTCAACCCATCCACCGCCCGGACAAGCTGTCCGCCGTGGTGGAAGTCGACCCGCAGGTCGCAGACCTCCAGGAGCGCCTCGTTCACTGGCCGCTCCAGCGGGCGCGGAGCCCCTCGCCCAACAGATTGAGCGAGACGACGGTGATGAACAGGGCGGCGCTCGGTAGGAACACGTAGCGCGGCTGGGCGGAGAGCGTGCTCTGACCCTGGGCGATCATGTTGCCCCAGCTCGGCGCGGGCGGCGGGACGCCCAGGCCGACGAAGCTGAGCGCGCCCTCCAGGATCATGATGATCCCCATACCCAGCAAGGCGTAGGTCAGCAGCTGGGGCAGGATGTTCGGCGCGATGTGACCCAGCAGCATGCGCGGAGTGCTTGTCCCCGACAGGCGCGCGGCGACCATGAACGTCTGCTCGCGTACCCGCAGCGTCGCCGCCCGCGAGATCCGCGCGGTCGCCGGGACGCTGAAGAAGCAGAGCGCCCAGATTGTGTGAAGCTTGCTCGGACCGAGACCCTGCGCGATCGCTACAGCCAGCACCAGGCCCGGGAAGGCGATCACCACGTCGAGGACCCGCATTATCGTGGCATCGCGCAGCCCGCCCAGGTAAGCCGCGACGGCGCCGATCAGTCCGCCCAGCACGATGCCGATCGCCTGCACCGCGAGCGCTATCTCCAGCGATGCCCGACCGCCGTAGAGAAGGCGTGACCACTCATCGTTGCCGACGGGATCGGTGCCGAGCACGTGACCGGACGAGAACAGCGGCAGATTGGAGTCGAGGATGGTGCCGCCGGTCGGCTTGGGCACGGGCCCGATCAAGGGCCAGATGAAGCACAGCCCGAAGATGACGGCCACCATCACCCCCGGAATGATCACGCCGAGCGAGCCGCGCCATCGCGCGCCCACCCGGGCCGCGGCGGCCTCGTCGGCCGAGGGCGCGACGCCCGCTACGACGAGATCACTCGGTAGGTCTGCCATAGCGGATCCGAGGATCGAGAATCGAGTACAGAACGTCGGCGGCGAGGTTGGCCAGCACGACGATCACCGCGAACACGAACACGATGCCCTCGATGACCGGGACGTCGCGGTTGTCGATGGCCTGGAGCAGTTCGTGGCCGATCCCAGGAATGCCGAAGATGTCCTCGATGACCACGGTGAACCCCAGCAGCGTGCCGAGGTTCAAGGCCACCACGGTGATCAGTCCGAATAGGGAGTTGCGTAGGGCGTGACGAGTGAGCACCCGCCACGGCTTTACCCCCTTTGCCCGCGCCGTGACGACGTAATCCTCTCCCTGCATCTGCTCGAGCAGGTCCGCCCTGAGCAGGCGCGTGTAGAAGCAGAGCAGGCCGAGTCCGATCGACACCGCCGGGAGAATCAGATGGCGGATGTTCTGACCCACGGACTCTCCCGGGGGAATCCATCCGATCGCGGGCAGCGCGTTCAGCTTGACCGCGAACACGTAGACCAGTAGCAGCGCCAGCACGTACGGCGCGATCGAGAGGCCGGCCATGCTGAACATCATGCTCAGCCGGTCCGCGACCCCGTTCGGCTTGCGTGCGCACATGAGCCCGATGGGCACGGCGAGCACTAGCGAGAAAAGGAACGCGAACGCGACCAGCTCGAACGTCACCGGCAGGTCCGAGCCAAGGATCGAGGCCACGCTCTGACCGCTCGACAGCGAGTGGCCGAACTGCCCGATGACCGCGTGGTGCAGCCAGTCCCAGTAACGGGTCAGGAACGGCTGGTCGAGGCCGAGCTCGGCCCGCAGTTTGTGGATCTCGGCGGGCGTCGCGCTGGCGCCCAGCAGCTCCTGCGCCGCGTCGCCCGGCAGTGAGTTCATCACCACGAAGCTGAGGAACGTGACGCCCCACAGCACCGGGATCGCCGCCAGGAGCCGCCGGATGATGAAGCGCAGCGTCGGCGAGGCGGCGAGCCGGGCCGTCCAGCCGGCCCGCGCCGCCAGCGGAGCGCTGAGCGGCGCGGACGTACTACTCATTTCTCACTATCCCCTGCGCCTGCCTTCTCACTGCGTGAATGAAACGTCCTGCCACAACGGCGGCGTGTTGACCACCACCGACGGGATCACCGTGGTGAGCCCCGGACCCTGCACGCCGTGCACCGCGACGTTCCAGCTGGCCAGCGGGAACAGGAACGGCCCGTAGGCGTTCTTGGCGATGTACTGCGCGGCCTGCTGATACAGCTTGTTGCGGCCGGACGGATCGACGACACCCTGGCCGCCCAGGATAAGCGCGTCGAGCTTGGGATCGTGCACGCCGCTGAACGGCGACTGGGACAGGAAGCGGAACCCGAGGCCGACTCCCGCCGCCGGATCCCAGGCGCCCGCCGTCTGCAGCGCCGCCTGCCACTTCTTGGTGTCGAACTGCTGGATCAGCCCAGCCAGGCTGTAGAGGTGAATCGACGTATTGATTCCGGCCTGCTTCCACAACTGCTGCAGGGCCTCCATGAAGTTCTGGTTGACCGGCGATGCCAACGTGAAGAAGTTGACGTTCAAACCGCCGATCTCCTTCACCAGCGACTTCGCCTTGTTCAGGTCATACGTCGGGTATCCCGGCACGTTCGGGTAATAGAACAGGCCGCCGGGAGCGGTGAAGCCCTGAACCACCTTGAACTGGTTGCCGAACAGCTTCTGATCGATGATGGCGGCGTCGGTTGCGTAGTAGATGGCCTGCCGCGCCTTGATGTTGTTGAACGGCGGCGCCGCGGTGTTGAGCTGGATGTCATACGGTGACGTCGCCGGCTGCTCGGTCGTCGTGAAGTGGGACTTGTACTGACTCACCAGGGAAGGCGTCGCCATCCCGTCGTAGGCCTGCGCCGCGCCCGACTGGAGCGCCTCGAGCGCAGCCTCGTCGTCGGCCGTCGCCTTGAACGTGAGCTTGTCCAGGTAGGGGCGTCCGCTCTGCCAGTAGTTCGGGTTCTTCCTCAGCTTGAGCGTGTTGCTGAGCGTGTCCCCGCCGGGTTCGACCATGAACGGGCCGGCGCCGACCGGCTCGATCTTGAACGCCTGCTCGCCCTTCTTCTTCAGGGCGGTCGGCGACGCGATCCAGTTCAGGTTGGCGACCAGCAGCTGATTCTGGAACGCGCCGTCAGGGGCGGCCATGCTGAACTTCACCGTCGCCGAGTCCGGCGCGGTGATCGATTTGACCGGCGGGAGGATCGGCTTGCACGTGCACGGCGTTGCCAGGTCGCGCTTCCAGTTGGCCACGACGGCTGCAGCGTCCAAGGGCGTGCCGTCGGAGAACTTCAGGCCGGGATGCAGCGCGATCGTCCACGTCTTGCCGCCATCGGACGGCGTGGCGGAATTGGCCAGGTCGGGGACCAGCTTTCCACCCTCCGAGAGCTGGAAGAGCTGCCCGAAGATCGAATTCATCTGATCCTGGTCGGCGGCGCCGTTCGTGTTCGTCGCCGGGTCCAGGCCAGCCGGCCAGGCGCCGGCGTACCCGCCGAGCTCGAGCACCGTCAGCGAACCTCCCGGCTTGGGCGTTCCGGTGGCCGCTGCGGTCGACGAGCTCGAGCCCGCGGACGATCCCGACGAATTCGAATTGGAATTGGAACTTCCGCACGCGCTCACGAGTGCGGCAATCACAAACAGACAGGCTGCAAAAGCTGCAAGCCTGCTCCAACGGATGGCGTCGCTCATCCCGGGCTCCTCCTCCTCGTGCAGCCTATTTCGCCGACGCTGCCATGAGCCAGAATGCGGCGTCAATCGGGGCAGCGCGGCGCGGATGTTAACACGATTGTCAACGATCTTGTGCGGCGTTCCGGGGCGTCCTACACGGGTGGAATAGAGGGTGTGCGCGCACGGTCAACTCCGCCGATTTCCCTAACTAAGCGCCAATGTGAACACCTCGCCGAGGTCAGGTGTACAGCGTGCGCAGGCCCGGCGCGAGATACACCGGAAGGTTGGTCTCGGCGGCGACGCGGTCGAGCCAGCCGGTGTCGTCGGCCACCGTGAGAGCGTCGAGTTCGATCGGCGAGAGCAGTAACGACAGGGGGGCGCCGGGCGTACCGCCCGTCGCGTGGTCCAGCGGGCCGGTCACGTTTCCGCCGAGGGGCAGGTGGGGGCGCTGGGTGACCTCGGTGTGCTCGAACTCGTCGAGCGCCAGGCGAGGATGACCGCTGCGCACCACCGGTGCGGCGGCGAGTGCTTCGAGCCCAGCGCGGGTTGGCTGAGCTGCCTCCTGCTGGAGCCGGATCTCCTTGATGTTCTGTAGCGCGTCAGCCAACTTCTTGTTCGCCTCGCCGTAGCTGAGGGCGGCCACGTCCGGGTCCTCGGTGACTTGCGTGAGGAACAGCACGCGTTGCTCGCCGCCGACCGTGATCGTCTCCAGCCCAGGGCCGTCGGTGACCATGAGCGCCGGCGTGCCGTAGCGCGGAGTGCCATTGATCGCCACGAGTTGGACGGTGCGCTCGTCACCCTGGAACAGCGGCATGACCGGGTTCTGGTCGTCCTGCCCGGCCACGACGATCAGGTCGGCGCGCTTCCCCGGCTCGAGCGAGCCCAGCTGGTGATCCCAACCGAGGATCTCGGCGCCCTGGAGCGTGGCCAGGCGAACCAGTTGCTCGTCGCTGAACGGGTTGCCGTTGTTCTGGCTGTAGACGCGCGCCACCTTGAGCTCACCGAACAGGCTCTTCGAGCCGCTCGGGGACCAGTCGGCCCCGAACCCGATCTTGAACGGGGCGCCGCCTGCGCCGGCGGCGAGGGCCGCAGCGACGTTCGCGGTCTGCCCGTAGAGCAGCAGGTTCGAGAGCGGCGACCACACCATCGAGGCGCCGTGCGAGGCCATGATCTCGAAATCGGCCGGCGTGAGCGCCACGCAGTGGATGCCGGTAAGAGACGGTGCGATCGCCCAGTTGTTACCCGGGAGCGCCAGCGCCTCGAAATGCTTGTGGGCCGCATCGTCGGTGCCTTCGCTCAGGTGCAGCAGCAGGCACTTCTTCCGCTCGAGCTGGGCGAGAAAGCCCTGCGGATCGCTCGCGTCGACATCGGCGATGCGGCTGCCCGCCTCGGGCAGTTGGGGATCGCCGGTCTCCTCGACGTTGCGCACGATCCCGCGGTAGTAGCGCCGCACGCCGGGCGCGCTGAACAGCGCGATGCCCTGCGTGGTGGTCACTCCGCCGACCAGCGCCTTGCACTCGACGTAGCGGACGAGCGCGGGCAGCAGGTCGGTCGCCTCGCCGATCGTCTTCATCGGCGCGGTGACCAGCCGGTGGTACTCGGCCGAATTTCCCCATGTATCGCGGTTGGTGTAGCGCTGGGGCACGTGCCAGAGCGGCAGCGCGTTGTAGGCGATGTGGTTGTGCAACTCGATCAGTCCCGGCAGCGCCGTCCCGCCTGTCTCCAGGGGCGTGATGCCGTCAAAGCCGGGCGGGGGAGGGTCGCCGCGCTCGGTGATGGCGGCGATCGCGGCGTCGGCGATCCACACCGCCCCGTCGCTCACCACGCGCGAGCGCGCATCCATGGTGACGACGCGCCCGGCGAGCGCCCACTTCGGGCCGGAGTTGGGATCGACCGGCCCGGGCGCGGAACCTCCGCCACACGCGGCTTGGTTCGCCATTACGCCTACCGTACACTCCGCGCGGGAACCGAGCCATGACCCACGCATACGACCCTGGGCCGGTCGGCGAGCCATACGCTTCGCTGATCAGCGTCTACCCGGGGCCGGATGTGTATCCGCCGAAGGCCTTCCGCGTCGAGTGGGGCCCGATCTTCCACCGCGGCCGCCTCGACGGTGGCGCTCGGCTGCTGGTGATCGGGCAGGACCCGGCGCAGTCCGAGGCCATCGTGCGGCGGATCCTGGTCGGCGAGGCCGGGCACCGGACGCAGGGACTGATGGCCAAGCTCGGGTTCGATCGCAGCTACGTGATGGTCAACACCTTCCTCTACTCCGTGTACGGGCAGACCGGTGGAGAGCAGCACAAGGATGACCCAGGCATCGTTGATTACCGCAACGACTGGCTGCGCGCGATCTTCGGCTCGAACCAGATCGAGGCGGTGCTGGCGCTGGGGTCGCTGGCCGACGACGCGTGGCAGAAGTGGCGCCAGACGCCGGTGGGGCAGGGCTACACACCCGGCTACCAGCACGTCACCCATCCGACTGCCCCCGAGTCGAGCGCGGGCGGCGATCCGGAGAAGCTGAAGGCCGGGATCGCCGCGATGCTCCACAACTGGAATCAGGCCCTGGCGGTGCTGCACCCGCTGATCCAGCACGCCGACGTTCCGGGTCCGCTCGTTCCGTACGGGGACGCCTTCCGGCCTGGTGAGCGGGTCGAGATCCCCGAGTTCGACGTGCCGGCGGGACTGCCCGACTGGATGCGCTCGCCGGCGGCCTGGGCTGACCGCGTAGGTGCCAGCGCGGCGGCGAAGCGCGCGAACATCACTATCACGGTTCCTCGCAACGTCCTTACCTCCTAGGTAATCGACGCATGCGGCGGCGGCTGAGATCTTCAGCCGCATGACTACACACGAACTCAGTTACTCGGAGGTGAGCGTGCGGCCGGCCAGCCGGTGGCTGCCGCTCCCGGTGGTTCTCGCCGGCACGTTCATGGTCGTGCTGGACTTCTTCATCGTCAACGTCGCGCTCCCCGCGATGCAGTCGGACCTCGGCGCGAGCGACACCGCGATCGAGTGGGTCGTCGCCGGATATGCCCTGACCTCGGCGATCTTCGTGATCACCGCCGGACGTCTCGGCGACCGGTTCGGCCGCCGACGCGTGTTCTCGCTCGGGCTCGCGCTGTTCACCCTGGCCTCGGCCGCGTGCGGCTTGGCCGCGACCCCAACGGCGCTCGTAGTCGCCCGACTGGTGCAGGGAGTGGGCGCCGCGCTCCTGACCCCCAACGTGCTGTCGCTGATCGGCGTCCTCTACGCCGGGCCCGATCGCATGCGGGCGCTGAGTGTGTACGGCACGGTGATGGGCCTGGCCGCCGTAGGCGGCCAGTTGATCGGCGGCGTGCTGATGAGCCTCGACCCGGCCGGTCTGGGCTGGCGGAGTTGCTTTTTGATCAACCTGCCGATCGGGCTGGCCGCGCTCGCCCTGGCGCCCCGCGTGATCGCGGAGTCTCGCCAGTCGGGTGCGCTGGGACTCGACAAGACCGGCACCGCGCTCGCCACCGCCGCGCTCACCGCCGTGGTGCTGCCGCTCCTGGAAGGCCGCCAGCACGGCTGGCCTGTGTGGACGTGGCTGTCACTGGCGGCGGCCCCGGTTCTGCTCGCCTGCTTCGTGACCCATCAGCGTCGCCTGTCCCGGCGCGGCGGCACCCCGCTCCTCGACATCGCGCTGTTCAGCCATCGCTCGTTCAGCGCCGGCCTGGTCACCCAGCTCTGCTTCTGGGCCGGGCAGGCGTCGTTCTTCGTGGTCCTCGCCCTGTATCTCCAGAATGGCCGCGGCCTGCACCCGCTGCCAGCCGGCCTGGTGTTCACGATCCTGGCCGCGGCGTACGTGGCCGCCTCGATGCGGGCGCCGGCGCTGAGCGCCCGGTACGGTCGCGGCGTGATCGCCACCGGCGCGCTCGTGCTTGCCGCGGGCCACGGGCTGCTGCTCGCCGCGGTGTCCGACATCGGCGTGAGCGGCTCGCTTGCCACGCTCGTGCCCGGCCTCGTGCTGGTCGGCGCCGGCATGGGCCTGGTGCTCGCACCGCTCGCGTCGACGATCATGCAGTCGCTCGAGCCCGAGCGAGCCGGGGCCGCCTCGGGGATGCTCACCACGATGCAGAACGTCGGCAACGCAATCGGCGTCGCGGTCACCGGGGTGATCTTCTTCGGTGCTCTGCACTCGGGCTACGCGCCGGCGTTCGAGCTCGCAGCGGGCGAGCTGGCGGCCCTGCTGGTGGGCGTCGCCGCGCTGACCCGGCTCCTGCCGGGTCGCAACTAACGCGCCGCGGCCAGCGCGGCCGTGATCTCCTGCGCGCCCTTCAGATGCACCTTGGGAACGTCGAACGCCCAGGTCGAGCCGTCCTCGAAGCTCACCTCGAGCACTCCGGCGATCTTCCCTTTGTCCACCGTCGCCGTCCGCACCGCCCCGCGCGGTGCGGACGCGATCACCTCGTCGGTGGATTTGGGCTTGAAGGCGCCGCGCTTGGCTTTGCACAGGAGGAGCTGTTCGCGGGAGACCGACAGGTACGCGATGTCGCCCTTCTTCAGCGGCGAAGCGCCGGCCGTGCTCGATGACGCCGCCTGGGACGCGCTGAGCGCGCCGAGCGCGCCGAGTACCTGGCGCCCGGCCGTCTCGGCGACCAGCGTTCGGATCATGCCCCGCGGCTCGACGAACGTCGCCGCGACTATCTGTTCTGAGCTTCTGCATTCTCTGGACCCCTTGTTCGCTGCAGCCGTAGACGCGCGGGCGCCGCGAATCTTTCAGCTGTCGAACCCGAGGCCAAGGCGTTCGAGCGCGGTCAGCCACAGCCCGCGCCGGCCCTCGCGGCGGTCGGCCGCCGCGAGCCGGTTGCGGGTCAGCTGGATGACCGCGCTGCGCAGCGGCTCGGGCGGGAACGGGACCGGCCGACGGCGCACCATGGCCAGCTCGGTCGCTTCGCCGGTGCGGCCGTCGAGCAGGTCGAGAGCGACGCGGCCGCCGAAGCGGCTGGCCGCCACGCCCAGCCCGGTGTAGCCGAGCGCGTAGACGACGCGGCCGCCGAGTGCCCGGCCGAAGAACACCGAGAAGCGGCTGCAGGTGTCGATCGCGCCGCCCCAGCGGTGGCTGAACCGCACCCCCTCGAGCTGCGGAAAGACGGTGAAGAAGTGCTGGGAGAGCTTCGCGAAGGTGGGCTCGTGGTCGTCGAGCCGGGGGCCGACGGGTCCGCCGTAGCGGTAGACGGCGTCATAGCCGCCCCACAGGATCCGGTTCTCCGCGGTCAGCCGGTAATAGTGGAACTGGTTGCCCATGTCCGAGATGCCCTGGCGCCGACGCCAGCCGAGCGCGCTCAGATCGACCGGCTCGGTGACCAGCGCGTAGTCGTAGATGGGCGCGACGTAGCGCCGGATGGCCGGTACCAGGGGCGGGTAGGCGCTCGTGGCCAGCAGCAGGCCGCGCGCGTTGACCATCCCGCCATCGGTGATGACCGACGCCGGCTTGCGAACCGCTCGAGCCGGGCTGTGTTCGTGGATCCTCACTCCCGCGCGAACGGCCGCCGCGCGCAGCCCGTCGGCCAACCGTGCCGGATTGACGAGTGCGGACCCGGTGTGCGTCCACATTGCGCCTTTGAATTTTTTCGAAGTGATCTCGGCGCGGACCTGGTCGCCATCGAGCAACTCGACCTGATGACCGAAGCGCCGCATCAAGCTCGGCCTCGTCGGCCAGATCGGGGATCTCGCGCGGCTCGAGCGCGACCACCAGATCGCCACTCGCCTCGAACTCCGCGTCGATGTTCAGGTCGCGTAGATCGCTGGAGAGGGCGTCGAAGTTCTCTCTGCCGAGCCGCTCGAGGCGGTCGATCTCGTCGGGAAACCGGGTCAGGCCGTTACGGATGCCGTGCGTCAGCGAGGACTGGAGGAAGCCGCCGTTGCGACCGCTGGCCCCGGTCCCGCAGCGGGTCGCCTCGAGCAGCACGACCTCCCGGGCGGGGTCGAGCGACTTGGCGTACAGCGCCGCCCACAGTCCCGTGTAGCCCCCGCCGACGATGCACAGGTCGGCCTCGAGGGTCTCCTCGAGCGGCGGATGGGCCGCGCGCGCGCGAACGGTGTCGAGCCAGAACGACCGCGGCGCCGCGTCCGCGTATGCGGCGCGGTGCGCGTGAGTCGGGGGAGTCTGCGGCCACGGCGAAGGCAGGCTCCCGATCCTACGGGTGTCGTGAGAGCCCGCGCAGGATCGCGTCGGCGTCGCGATGAGGCGCGCGCAGGCCAATCCCCACCAGATCCAGTTCCTCGGTCCGAGCCGCGCGGACCGCGGCCCGATTGTCCTCGTCGTTGCCGGTGGCGAACATGGCGCGCGTGTATATGGCGATGCTGACGCCACGGCGCTCGGCCCGGTCGCGAACCGTGGTCAGCTTGACTGCGCCGGCTTCAAAGACCAGCACCGGCTGCACGAGCAATGGCAGGTAACGCCGCCCGTCGGCATCTTCGTAGTCGTGTCCGATGGCGGCTGCTCCCGCGTGCGCGGTGACGCCGCTCATCAGGAAGGCGGTGACGTTCAGGCGCTGCCAGGTCGCCAGGTCGTCCCGCACGACCACGGCGGTCTTGGTGTCGAACTGGCCTACTCCCATCACACGAATCCTCGCGCGCGCGTCTTGAACGTTATTGCGCCCGCGCGTACCGGCCGGGGCTGACGCCGACCGCCCGCTTGAACACCCGGGTCAGATGCGGCTGGTCGGCAAACCCGCATCCCGCGGCCACCTCGGCCGGCGGGACTCCCGCGGCCAGCATCCGGCGCGCCGCCTCGACGCGCAGATTGGTTTGGAAGGCGTGCGGGGTGACGCCGGTCTGCTCCCGGAACCGGCGAGACCGAGCTCGAATCGGCTGAGACCCGCCATCGACGCCAACTCCGCCAGGGTCACCCGATGATCCCAGCACTCGCGCAAATGCGCGCCGCGCCCGCCGCACCGCCGGGTGCTCGGCCCGGTCGCGCCCGCGCGCCGGCGGTCCAGGCCGCAGATGAGGACGCAGCGCCGCCACCGCGCCGAGCACGGCCTCCTCGACGGCGATGCTGTCGGACGGCTTGGTGGCGTCCAGATCGAAGCGTGCCGCCCCGCGCTCGACCACCGCCACCGTCCACGTCGGGTGCGAGTGGGGCCGGTAGGCGTGTCGGACGAAGCGGGCGTGCAGCGCCTCGATCCCGGCCAGGCCTTGCGGTCGGAAGTAAGTTGAGTATTCGGCCGTCGTAGTGACTGAGGTTCGCACACCCTTGAGGAGGGAGAGAGAGAGAGATGAAGCTTCGCTTGCTGGACCTGGGTCGGCTCGAGTACGACGAGGGCTTCCCACTCGCCGGCGCAGGCGTGAGCACGGCGTCCGAGCCGAGCCCCCCGGTGGCGCGCCGGACCGTGGCGGTCATCGCCTCGCTGATCGAGCACCCGAAGGTGGGCCCGGTGCTGTTCGACACCGGCGCGCCGCCCGCGTACGAGGAGCTGTGGCCGCCGATCGTCCAGGAGCTGTTCGCGATCACCCGCTACGAGCCCGAGCACCATCTCGATGCGGCGCTCCAGGCGGCCGGCTTCGGCCTCGAGGACATCAAGGCGATCGTGCTCTCGCACCTGCACCTCGACCACGCCGGTGGCCTGGAGTTCTTCCGGGGACGTGACATTCCGATCTATGTGCAGGCCGACGAGTTGCGCAACGCGTTCTACAACGTGGCCACCGGCGAGGACTTCGGCGCCTACCTGCCGCACTACCTCGACTTCTCGTTCAACTGGCAGCCGCTCGACGGCGAGCACATCGAGCTGTTCGACGGATTCTGGTTGCACCGCCTGCCTGGTCACACGCCGGCGCTTCAGGGGTTGCGGCTCGATCTGGCGAACGCCGGGACGTTCATCCTCACCAGCGACCAGTTCCACCTGCGCGACAACTACGAGGGGCCGCAGCCGCTCGGGTGGCTGCTGCGCGACTATGCGGCCTGGTGGCGGAGCTTCCGGAAGGTCAAGCTGCTCGCCGAGCGCACCGGCGCGCGGCTCGTGTTCGGCCACGACGCCGACGTGCTGGCCGAGCTCAGGCGCGAGGAGTTCTACGACTAGCCGTAGCTATCCGCGCTCGGAGCAGCTTGGGTTACGCTGGATTCGGCTGGTGAACGCACCCGGCGGGGCGAATGTGATCGGGCCGTACTGCGCATCGCCGCCGAACGACTGACCGGTTCGCCCGGCGTTGCCGAACTGCCAGGTGCAGCCCAGCTCGCGATCGCGCGCCAGCGTCCAGTACGGGTAGAAGTGGCCTGGCCCCGGCGGGGGCACCGTGCAGCCGGCACCGGTGGACAGATCGCACGTGCTCTCCGTATCCGCCAGATCGGTCTCGAACTGGATCTGCGGGTACGGCCGTCCGTTGGTGGTCGGCTGGGCCTGGGCGAACGTGCCCGGGAACCGGCTCGGGTCGCTCGACGTCGGCCAGTCGGCGTAGTACGACGTTCCGTCGTAGTCGAGATCGCCGATGGCGTCGAAGAACACCGGGCAGCCCGTGACCAGATTCGGCGGCGCCCTGCCCCCGTGGGTGTCCCCGAACGGGTAGCAGGGAGAATCGTCGGGCTCGAGGCTGGGGTCCTCCCGGCCCCTGTCGTACGGGCCGTGGCAGTTGGTCCAGAACGTGTCGGTGAAGGTTTCGATGGTGAGCGTCTGCTTGCCGGTGACCCGGGTGCACGGCTCGAAGTGGCCGATCTCGAACTGGTTGTCGAGCATGTACGGCCCGGCGCCCCACGGGAGGATGTTGTCGGCCGCGGCGGTCGAGTACTCGGGCTCGAAGTTGAACGCCGTGCCTTCGCAGGTGACGGGGTCCGTGTTCATGAACCCGTTCGCCGCCGAAGCGATCATGAAGCCCGATTGGCCGGTCGTGAGGTCCCTCTCGCCGGCCTCTAAGGCATGCCCGCCTCCGCGCAGGGGGGCGTCGAACATGTGCACGACGATCGTGTCGCCCGGGTTCATCAGCAGCGTGCGGGAGTTCGGCGTGTCTGTGGCGAGGTTGGAAAGCTGCGGACTGGGTGGCCCGGTCGGGATGCCGTCGCGCTGGATGAAGGCGAAGTTGACCGGCTCGAAGCAGTTGTCGTTGCAGGTGGAGCCGTCGGGGCTGCACTCGAGGCTGTCGATGTTCAGCGCCGAGCACCAGTGGCTGTTGTCGCAGCTCGAAGTAGTGGGTCACGTCGTTGCCGGGATCACTGACCGTCGGCAGCCGTCGCGGATCGGTGCCCAGGCGCTCGACGAACGTGACGTCGTTACCCGAGCCGGGCGCGTCCGAGATGAAGCGCACCGCCGGCTCGTCGTGGCCGATGTAGTGGTCGTTGTCCTCGGCCCGGTTTCCGGCCGCCGCCGCGCCGCGCGGGTCTGCGCACACGGCCATCCGGTGGGCCGGGGCCTGGATCGGGCTGAGGCCGTTGCAGTCGATCCCGCCGATGGGGCCCGGCGCCACGCCGGCGCTGGCCACGGCTGGGAAGGCGCCGATCACCAGAACCGCCAGAACCCATCCGTACGCCCTGACACGATCCACGCTCCCTCGCTCTGCTCGCCGGCAGGCTGTTGCGCCGCAGCCTCCCCGACCGGTAGCGGTGCTGTCAACCCCCGACCCGCCGCTATCCTCGGTCCGCGCCATGTCGATAAGCACAAACCAGCTCAAGAGCGGCAATCACGTCGAAGTGGACGGCACCATCTACAAGGTGGTCGAGTTCCAGCACGTCAACCCGGGCAAGGGCGCGGCGTTCGTGAGGACGAAGCTGCGCCGGGCCAGCGACGGGGCGGTCATCGACAAGACCTTCCGCGCCGGCGAGAAGCTGCGCTCCGTGCGCAGCGAGGGCCGGAACATGCAGTTCCTGTACGCCGACGGCGACGGCGCCCATTTCATGAATACCGAGACCTACGACCAGATCGCCCTGCCCACGGACGCGCTGAAGGATGCGCTCAAGTGGCTCAAGGCCGGCGACCAGGTCGACGTCCTGTTCCTCGATGACCGGCCGAGCGACGTCCAGGTGCCGGGGTCGGTCGACCTCGCGGTGACCGAGACCGAGCCTGGCCTGCGTGGCGACACCGCCTCGGGAGGCGGCACGAAGCCCGCCACGCTCGAGACGGGGGTCGTGGTCCAGGTGCCGCTGTTCATCTCCGAGGGCGAAACCATCCGGGTCGATACGCGCGACGGCAGGTACCTGTCCCGCGCGTAGGCGTGTGGAGATCGTCTACGGCAAGCACTCGGTTCGTGCGGTCTTCCTGGTTCGCCCGGGAGACGTCACGCGGCTGATCCTGGGCGGGAAGCCGTCGTATCACTCGGACACGGTGGCGGCGGCGCGACGGGCCGGAGTCGAGGCCGAGTTCGTGGCCTGGCCGGAGTTCCGCCGCCTGACCGGCCTCACCGACGATGACAAGCACCAGGGCGTCTGCGTATTCGCCAAGCCACGGCGCGTGTTCGCCGAGCACGAGCTGGACCGCCTGGCCGACCGACGCCTCGTCATCGCGCTCGATCAGATCTCCGATCCGCAGAACCTCGGCGCGGTGCTCCGGTCGGCCGCCTTCTTCGGCGTGGATGCGGTGCTGTTGTTGAAGAACCGCTCCGCCGAGCTCACGCCCAAGGTGGCGCGCATCGCGGTGGGTGGCGCCGAGTTCGTCGACGTGTTCCGCGTGATCAACCTCGCGCGCAGCCTGGATACGCTGCGGGGTCTCGGCTACTGGGTGTACGGGCTCGACGAGCGCGGAGAGGGTACCGTCCGCGAGACCCAGTTCGACCCGCAGTCGGTGCTCGTGGTCGGCGCCGAGGGACAGGGCCTGCGCCAGCGCACGCGGACCAAGTGCGACGCGCTGGTGCGCATACCCGGAGGGCGCGAGGGCGTGGAGAGCCTGAACGCGGCGGTGGCCACCGCGATCGCCCTGGCCGACATGGCGCCGGCGGTGGCGCCGGCCGGCGGGGTCAGCCGGCGCTAGCTGGCCGGCGCTCCGGGTCGGAAGTCGCTGCGGGCCGGGGAGTCGGTCCGTGCCGGGGAGTCGGTCCGTGCCTGGGAGTCGGTCCGGGCCGGGAATTTCCGTCAATACGCACCCTCCCTCGGCCGAATTGCCGGATTGTTCCCGCCCCACGCGAGTTATCCGTCACGCCGACACCGGCGGGCGGCGAGTGACGGAAATTTCCCGGCGGGTTGGATCTTGCGAGGACTAGTCGGGCGGGTTCGGCTGGTGCGGCAGCGGCGCGTCGTTGGGTGGCGGGAGCGTCGAGCCGTCGCGCAGGATGACCGGTGCAACTGCAACCGGGGCCCCGGCCGGCCGCGGTGGCGCGGGCTTGGGAGCGACCGGCGGGCTGGGATCGGGTGGCAGGACGAGCTCGCTGCCGTACGCGGTGGGGGGTGGATTTGGCCTCCGCGACGGATCGACCAGGTCGGACAGGCCCGGATCGTCGTCGACCCGCGGCACTCCGAGTGCGGGCAGCCCCAGCAGGTCGATCGCGGTCTTTGGGATGCTCACGTGCGAACACCACCGACTGTCGATGCCGGGCTTGACCGCGCCACCGAACATGAGCAGCGGGACCCGCGGCCCGAGGGCGAGCTGGACGTTGTCCGGCGTGTACTCGGTCGCCGGCGTCGCGACGTGATCGTCGTAGCCGCCCCAGTCGTCCCAGGTCAGCATGAACACCGTCGTGTCCCATCCGCCGCTCCGAACCACGGCGTCGACCGATTGCCAGATCAGGTCCATTCCCGCGGTGACGTTCTCGGGCGGGTGCTCGTCGTGAGGGCTGTTGTGCCAGAGAAACACCAAGGCAGGGAGCTTTCCGGCCTGTGCGTCGGTCACGAACCGTGAGGACGACACGACGTTGGGCGAGCCCTTCAGCTGGGCGTAGAAGCCCACCGGATAGTCGTTCGACGCGGCATAGGCACGCCAGGCGATCCCGTGAGCCTCGGCCAGACCCGGGAGTGACGGCATGTCCCAAACGAGCGGTGTCTGCCGAGCCGATGGGTTCTTCAGCGTCGGTGACTGCCCACCGACGATCAGAAGATGGTTTGGCGTGGAGTTGGTGCCGAACCCGGCGCAGTGGTTCTCCAGGAAGGCGCCCGTGAGCGCGAGATGGAGGTAGTACGGCAGCACCGCGCGCGTGTCGAACTGGACGCGCTCGCCGGTGATCGCGCCGGTCAGCCACTCGAAATAGGCATGGCGATCGTGTGGCTGGTCCTTGGCCGGGGGATTGGCCGCAAGCGGCCAGTCGCCGGCCACGGCGGCGCCGAAGGGCGCCAGGCCGCGGAAGTAGTTGTCGGTGGTGTGGTTCTCCTGGACCATGACCACGACCCGCTCGACCCGATCGGCCATCTCGATCTCCTCTCTGGGTGCCGGCGCGACCACCGAGCCTAGCGTCCCCCTCTGGTGCCCGTCGCGCCATTCCGTTGCCCTGGCCGAGTGACATTAATTTCCCCGCGTGCCCTTGCATTCCGCCGAATGGTGAGTTACCCTGATCACGCAGCAAGGAGACCGTCTATGTTCACCTCCATCCCGACATATTGCCCCTCCGTCGTCGAGACGCGACTGGTGCTCGCCGCGTCCCCGATGCGTGGACGTACCCACGACGACATGGCCCTCGCTGGGAGGCCGACGCGCTGAATTCAGGCGCGCATATCGACCGATCGCGAGGGCGACCCAATGGGTCGCCTTTTTTGTTGCCTGCAGTGACTCGCAGGTGACGCCGGCGTGTGGCTGACCGCCACCGAATTTCACTCACCAACAGAATCAAATGGGAGGACCTCATGCGAGGTAACCCGCAGGCAGCGAGTCTGCGCGTGCGCTCGGGCGCGCCTGCTCGGCGCTGGGCGACGTGGCTGAAGCAGGTTCGAGAAGAGCATCGCCGTCTCCGGCTGGAACAGGCCGAGGTGATGGTGCGCCTCCAGGCGGAAGAGCGGCGCGCGCGCCAGTCCGGCCAGCACGTCCCGCAGCCGCGCCCCTGGCTGTGAGCGTCTCGCGCTCGCCACCCCGGCCCTCGGGGGGAGTCACTCCTCCCGAGGGCCGAACTTGTAGAGATGGCATCCGAGCTCGCTGGCGCGGGCGCAGCTGGCGATGTCTCTCGATCTTCCAGTTCTACCGGGGATCTGACTCGCCGGTGATTGCCGGTCCCCGTCCGAGGTCGCTGGAAGTGAAATCGAGACCTCGCCCGGGCAGGACGATTCGGTCCACCATGGGCAGCGGGATCCGCCCCACCGGTTGCAAGAGGCGACGGGGCAGGATCGCGGCCGCCACGTCGCCGTGGACGAGCAGGCGTGCCAGGCCCCCCGTCGCGGAGGGCTCGAGCACGGCATCGGTGTCGGTCGCCATGGCCTTCCTTAGCCGAGTCGATGTCGTAGCGCCCGCCGGTCCGCTCTAGCAACGACACCGCAGGCGCGCTCTTCCGCGCGCGTTAATTAATCTCGCCGGGATGTCGCTTGCCTACCGGATCATGTACCGGGTCGGATTCACGCCGTGGGACACCGAGCAGGTCCCGCCGGAACTGGCCTCGATCGTGGAAGGCCCGCACGCGCTACCGCGCGGCCGGGCGCTCGACATCGGCTGCGGGACCGGGACCCAGGCGGTGTACCTGGCGCAGCACGACTGGCAGGTCACCGCGATCGACGCCGTGCCGCGGCCGCTGACCCGGGCGCGGGCCCGCAGCGAGGCGGCGGGGGTGACCGTGGACTGGATCCTCGCTGACGCGTCACGTCTGGGCAGGCTCGAGCTCGAACCTGGGTACACGCTGGTCTTCGACAGGGGCTGCTTCCACGGCCTGGATGAGTCGAAGCGTGGTGCCTGCGCGCACGCGGTGACCCATCTGGCGGCACCCGGGGCGACCCTGCTCATGATGGCCTTCGCTCCCAGCCGGATCCCGGCGGCGCCCGCCGGGATCGAGGAGACCGAGATCCTCGCGCGTTTCGCGGGCTGGCGGCTCGTGAGCGCCCAGCCCGACGCCGAGGGCGAGATCTCTGGGCCGCTGCGCAACGTGCCACGCACCTGGTACCGGCTGGTGCGAGGCTGATACATAGAAGCGATGGCCGCGACGCAGACCCTCACGCCAAGCCGAAGGATCGGCGCCCCGCAGCCTAAACCCATGGAGCAGCGGCTGCTGCACCGGATCGCCGACGACATCCGCCGCGAGCGGCGCGTGCGCGGCCGGGCCGGGCTCCCACCGGGAAGCCTCGCCCCGAGTTGGGAGAACACCAGACGGATCATCGCCGATCCGCTCAGCCTCCTGCTCGAGCACGAGCGCCGGTTCGGGCCGGTGTTCAGCATCCGTCTGCTCCATGAGCCGATCGTGTGGGCGATCGGCGCCGAGGTCAACCACCAGATCCTGGTCAGCGACTTCGACGCGTTCCAGTGGCGCGAGGGTCGCTTCTCGGACCTGTGGCCGCTGCTCGGCGACGGGCTGCTCAACGTCGATGGCGCCTACCACCGCGACTTCCGGATGCTGATGCTGCCGGCCTTCCATCGCGACTACATCGCCGCCGTGTCCGAGACGATGATCGAGGAGGCGATGACGGCCGCCGAGCGCCTGCAGGAGGGGCAGGTGGTCGAGATCTACCACTGGGTGCGCGAGCTCGCGCTGCGAATCGCGCTGCGCGCGCTACTGGGGCTCGACGTCACCGGCGGACGTGAGCGTCCGCTCGCCCGCGCGTTCGAGGCGTCGCTGGCGATCCACGGCGAGCCCATCCCGCTCCAGTTGCTACCGCTGCCGAGATCGCCGCTGGCGCGGGCCATCGCCGCCCGCCGAGGCTCTGGACGCCCTCGTGCGCGCCGAGGTCGAGGAACGCCGGCGCCGCGGGGATCCGGGACGCGGCGTGCTCGGGCTGCTGCTCTGCGCCACCGACGACGGGGGGTCGCCGCTGCCGGCCGCCGTCGTTCGCGACCAGGCGGTGACGCTGCTGTTCGCCGGGCACGACACGACGACCACCACGTTCACGTTCCTGATCCACGAGCTCGGGCGCAACCCGTCGATTCGAAGCGCGCTGGAGGACGAACTCGACCAGGTGGTGGGCAAGCAGGCTCCGCAAGCCGCCGTGCTCGACGGCCAGGCCCTGCCCGTCCTCGAGCGGTCGCTCAAGGAGACACTCCGCTGCTATCCGGCCGCCTGGGTGGGCCCGCGGCGCACGACTCGCGACGTGACGCTCGGGGGGATCAGGGTGCCGGCCGAGATCGCCGTGCAGTACTCCTCGTGGGCCACCCATCATCTGCCCGAGCTGTATCCGGATCCGTTCCGCTTCGACCCCGACCGCTTCCTGCCCGAGCGCGAGGCGGCGCTGCCGCGGGGTGCCTACATTCCGTTCGGGGGCGGCTCGCGGATGTGCCTCGGCAAGCGCTTCGGCGAGTACGAACTGCGGGCGCTCGCCGCGGTGCTGCTCACCCGCCTGCGCTTCGAGCCGTGCGACGTCGAGCCTCCCCGGATCGTGACCACGCCGACGCTCGGCCCCAAGGGGGGATTGCGGTTCGCCGTGCGCGGGCGCTGAGGCGAGCTACGCCGGAATCAGCAGCCAGTACCAGCGGTGCGCCGACCGAACCGCCGTCGGCGGCGCCGACTGCCGCTTGACCTCTCCTTCCACGCGCGCTCGTGTTGCCCGCATGCGCAGGACGCAAACCGCCGCTGTCCGCGGTCGAACCGCTCAGCCGGGAGTCCCTATCGTGACTGCCCACCACCCGCGACGACTGGAGCAGCTATGAACACGCGCAAGCTTGGACCGCTCGAGGTCTCCGCACTCGGGCTCGGATGCATGGGCATGTCGGCCTTCTACGGCTCAACCGACGAGGACGAGGCGATCGCGACCATCCACCGCGCGCTCGAACTCGGCATCAACTTCCTCGACACCGCCCAGCTGTACGGCCCTCTGACCAACGAGGAGCTGGTCGGCCGGGCGGTCAAAGGGCGTCGCGACGAGTACGTGATCGCGACCAAGTTCGCCCGCCGGATGGACGGCGCGACCCCGGGCGACATGTCGACGGTTGGCTCGCTGGACGGGTCCGCCGACCATGTCCGCAGGTCGATCGACGGCTCGCTGAAGCGGCTGGGCAGCGACCACGTCGACCTCTTCTACCAGCACCGCGTGGATCCTCAAATCGAGATCGAGGAGACCGTGGGCGCGATGGCTGAGCTCGTGGAGCAGGGCAAGGTGCGCCACATTGGCCTGAGCGAGGCGGCCCCCGACACGATCAGACGCGCACATGCCGTGCATCCGATCACCGCCGTGCAGACCGAGTACTCGCTGTGGACGCGAGATCCGTCGGAGACCGGCCTGCTCGACACGTGCCGGGAGCTGGGCATCGGGTTCGTCGCCTACTCTCCGCTCGGCCGCGGCTTCCTGTCCGGTCGCTTCAAGTCACCGGAGGAGCTTGACGCGAGCGACTTCCGCCGGCACGGCCCGCGCTTCACCGGCGAGAACCTGAACGCCAATCTGAAGCTGGCGGAGAAGGTGGCCGAGATCGCCGAGGAGAAGGGCGTCACGCCGGCTCAGCTGGCGCTCGCGTGGGTGCTGGCGCAGGGTGACGACGTCGTTCCGATTCCCGGCACCAAGCGGCGCACATACCTCGAACAGAACGCGGCCGCGGCCGACGTGGAGCTGACCGACGACGACATCCGGCGTATCGAGGCCGAGCTGCCGGCAGTCGCGGGCGAGCGCTACGACGAAGCCGGGATGGCCGCGGTCAACCTCTGATGGAGCGTCTGGGCGACCGCATACGCGCCGCTGCCGCGCCCCACGTCGGCGACGAGAAGGTGCCGGGCCTCGTCGCCCTCGTCGCCCGCGCCGAGGAGGTGCACGTCGAGGCGCTGGGGAAGCTGTCCGTCGGCGGGCCGCCGGTGCAGCGGGACTCGCTGTGGCGGATCGCCTCGACGACCAAGCCGATCACCGGCGCCGCCACGCTGGCGCTGATCGAGGAGGGGTTGCTCGGACTCGACGAGGCGGTCGATCGGCTGTTGCCCGAGCTGGCCGACCGGCGTGTGCTCATGCGGCCCGACGGGCCGCTCGAGGACACGGTGCCGGCGACGCGGCCGATCACGGTCTTTGACCTGCTCACGTTCACGTTCGGCTTTGGGATGGCGTTCGAGATGTTCACCGCACCCGAGCCGTGGCCGGTCGTCACGGCGAGCCAGGAGCTCGGCCTGGCCACGCTCGGTGCGCCGAATCCCGCAGTGCAACCCGATCCCGATACCTGGATCGCGAACCTCGGCTCGCTTCCGCTGATCGCCCAGCCCGGCGAGCGCTGGCTCTACAACACGGGCGCTTCGGCACTCGGCGTCCTGATCGCCCGTGCCGGCAACGAGTCTTTCGGGGAGGTACTCCGGACCCGCATCTTCGAACCGCTCGGAATGCGCGACACCGCGTTCTGGACCTCGGACACCGACCGGCTCGCGACCGGCTACGTACCGACCGACGAGGGACTGGAGCTGTGGGATGAGCCGAACGGACGCTGGAGCCACGCGCCCGCCTTCGGCGACGGCGCGGGCGGTCTGGTCTCGACCGTCGACGATCTGCTCGCGTTCGCCCGGATGCTGCTGCGAGGCGGGGCGCCGGTGCTGAGTGCCGATGCGGTGCACGCGATGATCACCGATCAGCTCACCGAGGCCCAGAAGGCGCCGGGCGGTCTCGGCCCCGGGTACTTCGATCACATGTCGTGGGGCTTCTGCCAGGCCGTGTACGACACGGGAGCATTTGGATGGGACGGCGGGTTCGGAAGCTCGTGGCTGGTCGACCCGACCCATGACCTGACCGTGATCGTGCTGACCCAGCGGCTGTGGGACAGTCCTCAACTGCCCAAGGTGCACCGCGACATCCGGGCGGCCGCCTACGCGGCGCTCGGCTGACCGCCCGAACCCGTACCTTGCGCGATGTGTCCGTCTCCACCGGCCTGCGGTCGGTCGCCGCGATCCGCTACGTCACGCCCTTGCGCGAGGGCGGGTCTCTGCCGGGCCTGGTCGAGGCCGGCGACGACGGTTTGTACGTGGTGAAGTTCCGGGGCGCCGGCCAGGGGCTGCGGGCGCTCGTGGCCGAGGTGATCGTGGGTGAGCTGGCCCGGCGCCTCGAACTGCTGGTGCCCGAACTGGTCGAAGTGGAGCTGGATCCCGTGCTCGGAGCAGCCGAGCCCGACCCCGAGATCCAGGATCTGATCACCGGCAGCGCCGGCTCGAACCTCGGCGTGGACTTCCTCCCCGGCGCGCTGCCGTACACGCCGGGTTGCCCGGGGTCGCCCGACGAGCGCCTGGCGGCCGACATCGTGTGGCTCGACGCCCTCGCCACCAACGTCGACCGCACCCCGCGCAACCCCAACCTGCTGCTCTGGCACGACCGGCTGTGGCTGATCGACCACGGCGCGGCGCTCTATCTCCAGCACGCGGGCTTGGACGCGTCGCAGCATTACAACCGGCCGTTCCCGCTGATCGCCGACCACGTGCTGCTGCCGTGTGCCGGGTCCATCCTCGACGCGCACGCGCGACTGGCGCCGGCGGTGGACCGCGGGACGCTTGAACAGGTGGTCGCTCTCGTCCCCCCGGACTGGTTCGCCGGCGACGACGCGAACACGTACGTGGATTATCTGCTGCGCCGGGTGCAGCACGCCGGATTCGCCGACGAGGCTGAGCATGCCAGAGCCGGCGCCTAGCCCGTTCTCCTACGCCGTGTTGCGCGTGGTGCCGCGGGTCGACCGCGGGGAGCGCTTCAACGCGGGCGTCGTGGTGTTCTGCCGCCAGCGCGATTTCCTCGCGGTCAGGGTGGGCCTGGACAAGCGCCGGCTCGCCGCGCTCGCTCCCGACGTCTCGGCCGAAGAGGTGTGGGCACACCTGGAGGCGCTCGGACGGATAGCGGCTGGGGCGCCGGAGGGCGGGGCGCTGGCCAAGCTGCCGCCGTCGGAGCGCTTCGGCTGGTTGGTGGCGCCCTCGAGCACGATCATCCAGCCCTCCGAGGTGCACACCGGGCTCACGTCCGATCCTCAGGCGACCCTCGACGATCTGTTTGCCGAACTGGTCGACCCGGTCCCCGTGCCATGACCGAGCCGGTCATCGTCGTGCACGGCGGCGCCGGCGGGTTTACGTCCGAGCTGCGTGAGCGGGCCGCCGATCATCGCGAGGCGCTTGCCGCGGCCCTGGCCGACGGCGCCCACGCACTCGAGCGGGGTGGCGGCGCGGTCGAAGCCGTCCGCGACGCGGTGATGTCCATGGAGGCGTGCCCGCTCTTCAACGCCGGGCACGGCGCGGTCCTGTGCCAGGACGGATCGGTCGAGCTAAGCGCGTCGGCGATGCGCGGGCGCGATCGTGCAGCCGGCGGAGTCGCCGTCGTGCGGCGCACATGGCATCCCGTGGCGGCGGCCACGGCCATGCTCGACGAGCCCGAGGTGCTGATCGCGGGCGAACCGGCCGACGCGTTCGCTGCCGCCCGCGGGCTCGAGCAGCGCGACCCGTCAGCGTTCGTGACCGAACGCCAGCGCCGCCGTCTGGCCGAGCGCCTGGCTTCAGACGCCGGCACGGTGGGCGCGGTGTGCCTGGATGCGGACGGCCTGCTGGCCGCCGCGACCTCGACGGGTGGGTTGCAGGGGCAGCGGCCCGGACGCGTGGGCGACTCGCCGCTGATCGGCGCCGGCACCTGGGCTGACCGGTGCGTCGCGGTGTCGTGCACCGGGCAGGGCGAGGCATTCGTACGCGCCGGCGCGGCGCGGTTGCTGGGCGCGCTGGTGGCGCAGGGGGCGGGGCTGGGCGACGCCGCGCAAGCCGTGCTGGACGAGGTGGCGGCACGCGGCGGGGAAGGCGGACTGATCGCGGTTGACACGCACGGCAATGTGACGACGCCGTTCTCGACCGAGGCGATGCCGCGCGGGACGTGGCGGCTGGGCCAGGCGCCGGCCATCGAGATCCCCTAGCGCATACCATTGACCACAATGGGGACGACCAACTCGGCGGGCCGGCACCTGCGTGCCAAGTGGGAGGCGGGAGAGCCCGCGTTCGGTCTGTGGGGCGGCATCCCCAGCTCGCTCACCGCCGAGCTCGCGGCCGCCGCCGGCTACGACTACGTGTGCGTCGATCTCCAGCACGGCCTGAGCGACGAGGCGACGATGATCTCGATGTTCCAGGCCACCCAGGCGGCCGGCGCCGCGCCGCTCGCGCGGCTGGCCTGGAACGAGCCCTGGCTGATCATGCGCGCGCTCGATCTGGGCGCCGTCGGGGTGATCCTGCCGCTGATCGACAACGCCGCCGAGGCGCGCCGCGCGGTGGAGTCGTGCCGCTACCCGCCGCACGGCAAGCGCTCGTACGGGCCGGTCCGGGCCGAGATGGTGGTCGGGTCCGCTTCGCTCGATGACCTGGGTGCCGGCGCGCTGTGCTTCGCGATGATCGAGACCCGCGAGGGGCTCGAGAATCTGGAGGAGATCGCCGCCACGCCGGGGCTGGACGGGCTCTACATCGGGCCGTCAGACCTGGCGATCGCGCTCGGGCTGCCGCCGGCCCCCCTGACCGGCGAACTCGGCGATGACCGCCGGCCCCTGGCCGACGCAATCGAACGGGTCAGGCAGGTGAGCGAGGCCAACGGCCTGATCGCCGGAATACATTGCGGCGCCGGGGCGGTGGCTGAGCACTACGCCAAACAGGGCTTCCGGCTGATCACGGTCGGCGTCGATACGAGCCTGTTCAAGGCGACGATCCGCCGCGAGCTCACCGCGGCCCGGGGGAACTAGCCGATGCCCCAGGCACCCGACCTGGTCGGCTGTGCGCTCGATGGCCGCTACGAGCTGCACGAGCTGATCGGCGAGGGCACCTTCGGTCGCGTGTACCGCGGCTACGACCGCCGCCTTGCCCGCGACGTGGCGATCAAGGTGATCAAGCCGTGGTGGGCCGAGGATCCTGATTGGGCGGAGAGCTTCGAGCGCGAGGCTCAGCTGCTGGCCCGGGTCAGCGACCCCGGCATCGTTCAGATCTACGACGTGGGGCAGGCCGAGGAGGGGCTCTACTACGTGACCGAACTGGTCGAGGGTGAGAGCCTCGCCGGGCGGCTCCGGCGTGCCGGGCGGCTCGCGCCGTGGAGCGCGTGCGAGATCGCCGAACAGCTCTGCCGCGCACTCGAGCACGCCCATGCCGAGCAGATCGTGCACCGCGACATCAAGCCGGCCAACGTGCTGATCTCGACGCAGCGGCCGGGTCAAGGTCGGCGACCTCGGCATCGCGCGTCTGGCCGAGGGGACGCCGGAGGGCGGCACCGCCACGATCGTCGGCACGCCGCGCTACATGGCGCCCGAGCAGGCCAGCGGGCTTCCGGTCAGCCCCGCCACCGACGTGTACAGCGCCGGCATCGTCCTGTACGAGATGCTGGCTGGCCATCCGCCGTTTGGCGGCGACTCGGCAGTCGAGATCGCGCTGCGGCACGTGCAGGAGCCCGTGCCACCGTTACCGCCGGGGACGCCGCAGTCGCTGGAGCAGATCGTGGCGCGGGCGCTCGCCAAGGAGGCCGCCGATCGGTACCAGAGCGCCGCAACGATGGCCGATGAGCTCGCCAGCGCGCACGACCCGCGGGCGCAGGCACGCCGGCCTGACTCCGAGCCCAGCGCGCGCCCGCGGACGCGGCGACCCGACCCGGGTCGTCACCGCGCTACAGCCCACGCCGAAACGTGAATCCGGCGGCACGCCGGCGCAGCATCGCGGCGCTCGTGGCTGCGCTGGTCCTGCTCGGCGCGATGGTGGCCGGGGCGATCGCGCTGTCGGCAGGCCCCACGGTGGGCGTTCCGAGACTCGGCGGGCTCACGCAGAAGGCGGTCGGGCGCGAAGCTGCATCATCTGCATCTCCAGGCGGAGTTCGTCTCTCGCTTCGCCCGGGCCGAGGTGCACACCGCGGTGGGGCAGACGCCCGCCGCCGGCACCGCGCGTCAAGCAGGATTCGGTGATCCAGGTCGTCTTGAGCAAGGGACCGCCGCCGGTGGCCGTCCCGAAGCTGATCGGCGAGAGTTCGGGGGCCGCTGTCGCGAAGCTGCACCGGATCGACCTGAAGGTCGCGCTCCGGTCAGTCCCCGCCCCGGGAGTGACCCCGGCGTGGTCACGGGGCAATCGACCGCGGCCGGCCACCACCTGAGCGTGCATTCGACCGTCACCCTATCGGTGGCCGAGACGCCGACCTGGAAGAGCGTCACTTCGTTCTCGGGGACCGGCGGCACGCACTCGATCCCATTCCACATCCGCGGCTCGCAATGGCGGATCGTGTACAGCATGTCCTACGACGGGACGTGCGACTTCGTGCTGTTCTGCGACGGCCCGACCGCGCAGGTGCTCGGGGTGGGCGCGAACTCGACTGACATGTCGTTCGGATTGAACGAAGGCGATTCAGAGACGCGGGCCTTCGACGCAGGACCAGGCGAGTACCAGATCGCGATCAAGGCCGGGTTGGACGCCGCCCGGTGGTCGATCACGGTGCAGGACTGGCTCTGAGCCGGGGGTCGACCGTTGGGTTGGCCCGGTGCGGTTGGTCCTCGTGCGCAAGCTAGTCCTGACCATCGCGGCCGCTGATCGCATCCGTCCGGAACTGGAACGGATCGCGGACCTCGACGTGGTCGCCCGCTACGACCTCGCGCGGGCCTGCGATGCACAAGTGCTGGCGGAGGGCCTGGACGGAGCCTGGGCGACGATCGCCGGCAGCGAGCCGTACACGGCGACGCTGTTCGCGGCGCGCCCGGAACTGAAGACGATCCTCCGCTGGGGCACCGGGTCGGACGCGATCGACATCGCGGCGGCCACCGACGCCGGCGTGGCCGTGGTCACCACACCCGGAGTCAACGCCGAGGCCGTGGCGGACATGGCGCTCGCGCTGATGCTGGGCTGCATCCGCCGCCTACCGGATCTGGACCAGGCCGTCCGGACCGGCAGGTGGAGGACCGAGGGGCCGACCCGCGACCTGGCCGGCGCCACCGTGGGAGTGATCGGCCTCGGCGCGATCGGGCGCGCAGTCACCCGGCGGTTGCGCGCCTTCGGCTGTCGCGTGCTGGCGCTCGAGCCGAACCCGGACCAGGCCTTCTGCACCCGATACCAGGTCGAGCTGACCGACCTGCCCGCGATGCTTCCGCAGCTTGACGTGCTCACCCTCCACGCGCCCGCCAACCCAACCTCACGCCGGCTGATCGGTGAAGAACAGCTGAGAGCGCTCCCGAAGCACGCGGTCGTCGTCAACACCGGGCGGGGCGAGCTGATCGATCAGGCCGCGCTCCTGCACGCCCTCGAGACCGGCGAGATCGCCGCCGCCGGCCTTGACGTGTTCGAGCGCGAGCCGGTCTCGCCCGACGACCCGATTCTCCGGGCGCCCAACACGATCGTGAGCGGACACGTCAGCTCGTACACCGAGCTCGGGATGGACAGGACGGCGGAGGCGGTGCTGGCCAATCTGCGCGAGCTCCTCGCCGGCCGGGTCCCCGCCAGCTGCCTGAATCCGGAGGCGTGGCATAACCGAGCTCACTGATCCGGCCATACGGGAATGGGTCCGCCCGGCGCGGCATCGTATGCGCATGCGACGCCGTCGCGCCCGGTTGCTGACCGCCGCTATGCTCGTGGCCTGCCTCGCGGGGCTCGCGCCCACCGCCGCGGCCGAGACCAACGGGCTGGCCCTGACCCCGCCGATGGGATGGAACGACTGGTACTCGGCCTTCTGCGGGGTCAATGCCCAGCTTGTCGAACAGACCGCTCAGGCCATGGCAGACGATGGGCTGCAGGCGGCCGGCTACGACTACGTGAACATCGACGACTGCTGGATGGCCCCGAGCCGGGACAGCGCCGGCAACCTCGTGGCGGACCCGAGCCGGTTTCCCGGCGGCATCAAGCCGGTCGCCGATTTCGTGCACGGCCTCGGGCTGAATCTCGGCATCTACGAGGACGCCGGCACAACGACGTGTGCACACCTGCCCGGGAGCTACGGCCACGAGGCGCAGGATGCGGACGCGTTTGCCGCCTGGGGCGTCGACTACGTCAAGTACGACCGCTGCAACATCCCGTTCGGGGACTTCCCGGGCGAATCACAGCAGCAGGTCCAGCAGACCCTGTACGCGCGCATGAGCAGCGCGCTCGCAGCGAGCGGGCGCCCGATCTTGTTCTCGATGTGCAACCCAGATGCCGGCGACGACCCCTGGGAATGGGGCGGCCCAATTGCCAACCTGTGGCGCACCACCACGGACATCCAGGACAACTTCGGCTCGCTGCTGGTCAGCTTCGCGGGCACGGTCGACAAGTTCGCCGATGCACACCCGGGAGCGTGGAACGATCCCGATCTGCTCCAGATCGGCAACGGCGGCTCAAGCCTCACCGAGTACCGGTCGGAGATCAGCCTGTGGGCCGAGATGGCCGCGCCGCTCATCGCCAGCACCAACATCGCCGGGCTGTCACCCGCCGCCCTGGCCATCTACGAGAACCGCGACGTGATCGCGGTGGACCAGGACCCCTTGGGCGCCCAGGGCGTCCCCGTCACGCGCGCCGACGGACTGTGGGTCATGACCAAGCCCCTCGAGAACGGCGACCGCGCCGTCGTGCTGTTCAACTCGACCAACACCGCGGCTCCGATCGCCACCACCGCCGGCGCCGCGGGTCTGCCGGCTGCGCGGGCGTACCGTCTCCAGGACCTGTGGACGAAGGCGGTTACCGAGACCACCGGCCGGATCAGCGCGTTCGTCCCGGGGCACGGCGTGACCATGTACCGGGTTAGCGCGATCGACGGCCGGAGCGCGCGTGCCCTCGCGCCGCACACGGTCCTCTCGCTCGCGCCCGCGGCGGACCAGCTCGAGTCGGGGCAGGCGACGATCGTGCGCGCGACGTTCGCCAACGACGGGCTGCGGCCGGTCAAGCGCATCAAGCTGAGCTTCCGGGCCGGTTCCGGCTGGCGGATCAAGCGCGTGGGTCGAGCCCGTCCGGCGCGCCTCGCGCCAGGGCGGCACTTCACTGTCACGTTCCGTGTCACCGCGCCGGCCGCCGGTCCTCCGTTCATCCTGGCCGGGCTCGCCGCACGGGTGTCGTATGACCCGCCCGAGGGCCGGCAGGCACGCTCGGCGGTTCTGGGCGAAAGGGTGTTCGCGCCGGTACCGCCGCCGTTCGCCGCCGCCGATGTCAGCAGACAGCCGGCGGCGTTCGGGGCACGGGACGGAGAGTTCGCGATCAGTGCCCGGGGAACCGGCGTGTTTCAGCCGCTGAACGCACCGCCCAGCGGGTCGTACGCGGCGATCTACGAGGCCCGGCGGGCTGCCACGCTCTCGACCGTGCAGGTGACCGTGACGTCCGATCCGGCCGGCGGAAATTCGGGCGGCGCGGGCCTGATCATGCGCGACGCCATGAGCGCGCCGGCCGGGTCGCCCGCCGGCGTCGTGCTGTTCGTGAGCGGCAGCGGAACCATCCTCATGTCCTGGAACGCGATCGGTGGCCGCGACGTCGACTCGCGCTTGGGCGTTCAGAACGTGATCGTGCACGTGCCCGTCACGCTCCGACTCGTGCGCAACGGGAGCACCTACACCGGTTACTACTCGACCAATGGGGGCGAGACCTGGTCGGTCGTGGACACGGTCACGGTGGCGCCAAATGCATCGACCGGCAACCAGGACGTGGGCGTGTTCCACGCTTCGGGCCTGCCGACGTGGACAACGACCGCGACGTTTTCCGGTCTCAGTATTCACTGAGTGGCCACCCCGCAAATGCGCTCGCACCTACTGGGCCGACCACTGCCCTTGCATTCGAAGGCCAGATCCGGTTAGGGTCGCCGCCGAGTTGGGCGCGTGCCGGCGCGCTCTCGCATGTGATCGTGGGCGGGCGTGGCGAGCGTGGAACCGGATGCCGGCGCCCGAAATCCCAAGACAGGAGCGATCATGGTGAAGAGGTTCGCCGTCACCTCCGGGCTGGCTGCGCTCGGAGTCCTTCTCGTCGCGGCGTCCGCGGCGTCGGCGCACGGTCGAGCACACGGGACCCTGTGGGCGTCACCGTTCGGAGGGGCCGGGGCGTGCACCCGGTTCGCGCCGTGCAGCCTTCCGGGCGCGCTATCGAGCGCGGTGGACGGCAGCCGCGTGATCGCGCTGCCCGGCGTCTACCACGGTGGCGTCGTGGTGGACAAGCGAGTCTCGCTGAGTGGGTTCGGTGCGGTGATCGACGCCACCTCATCGCCGAACGGCAATGGCGTGCAGATCGTCGGCCCGGGTGGGTCGGGGACCACCGTCGAAGGCTTCAAGATCGAGAACGCGGAGTTCGAAGCGATCCTGATCGGGACTGCGCCGGTCGCCCCGTCGACCAGCGATGGCACGCCGGTCGGCACCGGCCAGCCCGTCAGCGACGTGCGGATCGAGCACAACGTCATCGTCCACAACGACGCCGGCTTCGGTGGGACCGCCGGGCAGTGCTTCTCGACGCCCCAGGCGCCCGGCGACTGCGGCGAGGGGATCCACCTCGTGTCGGTGACCAACTCGGTCATCGCCGGCAACTACGTGGCGGACAACGCGGGCGGGATCCTGCTCACCGACGAGTTCGGGCCGACGTCGGGCAACGTCCTGCGGGGCAACGTCTCGGCCAACAACACCCACGACTGCGGAATCACGCTGGCGGGCCACAACGGCACCGCGGTCGACCCCAGCACCGGCCAGCCGACCGGCGCGGCCGGCGTGTTCGACAACCTGATCGAGCGCAACGTCGCGACCGGCAACGGCGTGGACGGCCAGGGCGCCGGCATCCTGCTGGGCGGCGGCGCTCCGTTCGAGGCCCTGTACGGCAACGTGATCCGGGACAACCTCACGCGGGGTAACGGTCTGGCGGGCGTGACGATCCACCAGCACCTGGTGGGGGACCTGAACGGAAACGTGATCGAGCGCAACACGTTCATCCACGACAACCTCGACCCCGACTTCGATTTCGCCGCCGTATTCGATCCCCAGCCGACCGGGATCCTGATCGAATCCGGCTCGCCGCCGGGGCCCGCTCTTCCGCCGTTCCTGCTGCCAGGCTCGATCAAGAACACCGTGATCCGCGGCAACCGCATCTTCGACGACGGCATCGGGATCTTCACGCTCGGGGTCGATCTGGCCAGCACCACGATCGCCCACAACGTGTTCGGTCCGGGCGTGACCCCGATCAGCGTTCACTGAGGGACTGACCGCTCGGCAGGTTCCAGGCCGGGCGCGGGCACGACCGCGTCCGGCCTGATCTCCGCCACCGAGCGACACCCGGCCAACCCCATCGTGAGGTCGAAATCGGCGGCCAGGTTCAGAGGGAAGTCCCGCACGCCGCGGCGGCCCGCGATCGCCAGGGCGTAGACATAGGGCCGCCCGATCAGCACTGCGCGCGCCCCCAGCGCAAGCGCCTTGAACACGTCGGCGCCACCGCGCACGCCTGAATCGAGGAGGACCGGGATGCGGCCGTCCACCGCCTCGACCACCGCCGGTAGGGCGTCGAGGGTGGCGAGCGCCCCGTCGACCTGCCGGCCGCCGTGGTTGGAGACGATCACCCCGTTCATGCCCTCGTCCACCGCGCGGGCGGCGTCGTCGGCGTGAAGGATCCCCTTCAGCAGGATCGGAAGCTCGGTGCGCTCGCGCAGGAAGGCCAGCGTCTCCCAGGTCAGGGACGGACGGGAGTAGATCTGCGTGAAGCGCTGAACCGCCGCTCGGCCACGGCCGGAAACGAGGGTTGGCCAGAAGCTGGCGGGATACGCGCGGGCGAGCGCGATCAGCGTGCGCAGGGCAGCCAGGTTCACCCGGGGTTGTTGCTCGGGACCGTCGACCGGCTCCTCGGCGATCAGCCGCCTGAACACCGGATCGACCGGTGCAAGCAGGAACGGACTGGGCAACCGCTCGCCGAACAGCTCGACGCTCGTGTCGCGCCGCTCCACGTCACGCAGCATCCGCGGCACGATCCGCCAGCGGTCAAATGCCGCGCGATTGGCCGCCACAGTGCGCTCGTTGCCGGCGCCGGCGACGACGTAGGCGAACGCCTCGCGGCGCATCCGACGTCGGGCGGCGGCCTCGAGCCGGTCGGCGTCGAGCGGGATCGGCGGCCGGCGGCCGCTCACCCCGTCGAGGTAGATCTGGGTCTGGCGCCGCACGCCGATCATGCGGCTGCATCACAGCACACATGATCGGCCTGCGGCAATGAGCGTCCGTGCCCGGCGGGACGGTGCCCTTCCGGTTAGAGCAACCCCCGAAGCTCTGGGAGAGACACGACGTGAACCGTGTATCCCCGTTCCGGAAGGGCATCGACCGCTTCACCACGGCCCCCGTATGTGGCCCCCGTGATCTGTTCCCGGCCCCGTGTAGCCCCCATGATTCGTTCTCGGCCCCCAGCCCATGTCGCCCCTCGGCCGGACCCTGTCATACGGAGGTTGCCCCCGAGCCGCGATGACTCGACCTCCGCCTGTGTCCGCGAGTGGCTCTTCGTCATGGGTGAAAGGTAAGGCCACGCGGACGCGATTACAGCCACCCCTAGGGTGGTTCCGTCACACCTCCTCGCACGTCGGGCGGGAGCGGGTCAGAAGTCGCGCGGAGCGAGTGCGCCGGCGTCGAGCACCGCTGCGACCAGGCGGGCGCGCTTTTCGTTCTGGGGCAACTGGCTCAGCCCGTGGCGCTCGAACAGGACGCGGAGATGGGCCTTGACCGCGTCCACGGTCAGGTACACCTCTTCGGCGATCTGTCGGTTGGTCGCGGGGGTGGCCGACGCCGACTCGTGCACCGGCCGGCAGAGCGCGATCAGCACCTTGCGCTGCATCGGAGTGAGAGGGATGGCCGACGGCGCATCGATGGCCGACGCGGTCTGCGTGATGCCGCCCGTGGTCTCCCGGTAGGTCACCGGGGTGGCGCCGAACACCAGCCGGTCCTTGTCGCGCAAGCGCCGGCGTCCGATCACCCGCGCCCCGTTCACAAACGATCCGTTGCGCGAGAGGCCGTCGTCAACCAGCGTCCAGCCGCGTCCGACCTGCTCGAGCAGTGCGTGGGTGCGCGAGACCTCGGCGTCCCAGGGCAGCGAGACGTCGGCGGCCGCGTCGCGACCGATCATCACCCGCCAGCGCTGCTGGTCGAGCAGCAGCATTCGCTGCTCGCCCTCCTCGGTTCGCCACACCAAGAACGGGCGGCCGGTCCGCTCGGCGGCGATGACGTCCTTGAGCTCGGCGGGCGATTGCTGCACCCTCGGCCCTCGCGGCTCGTCGGCCGTTTCGATGGTGGGTTGGCCGCTCATCTCCGTCTCGGCGTAACGCTACAGGACGGCGGCCACGCTCCGGCGAGGCGAAATTCGCCCGCAAGGTAACGCCTAGTTCTTGCGTCTTAAGGATAGAAAGTCGAACGCGGCGCTACACCCAACGTGTGAGCGGCCGATAACGGGCTCAAGAGCAGTTCTCGAGCCCAACGAGACCGGGATTCAACATGCTACGCACCCCTGTTCCTGCCGCCAGCGCGGTCACCGTGCGCGGACACCTTGGTCAGTCGGCGAAGGCGTGTGGCCACGCGGCCCATGTCGGCACGTGCCCCGCGTGCCAGCGCGCCCAGCTGGCCAAGTGGAGCGCACAGCTCGCCCAGGTCGCCCGTTAATCTCGATCCACCGCCGGCTACCGCGCCGCTGTCCAGCGGACCGGACTCGATGGCGTCGGCTCGTGGGCGCAGAAGCACCCGGTCCGTACGTCGCGGTCGAGCGTTCCGCCCGCTCAGGGTTCGGCCTGGCTTATCCGCGTGATCGCGGCACGGATCGCGCGGGTGACGTCGGGTCGCCCTCGCAGGCCGCCGACGGGACCATCGTGGCGATGCTTGATGAGCATGTGCCAGCGGCTGACGCTGCAACTGGACGGGATCACCGCCGAGGACTACCTGTGCTGGGTACGCGATCCGGAGCCGGCCGCGCTCGACCGCGAACTGCGGCACGTACATGTGCGCGCGGCTGGTCTGTCGGAGTCGATCGAGCTAGAGCTCGTGTGGGACGGCGATCCGCCCCCCGCGCGGGAGGCGACGCGCAGCGCGGGCTGCCCGCTGACTCCGGAGGTGGTCGCGGTGTCCGCTCAGCCGGCGCGGCCGTTGGACTCGGCCAGAGCCCGCCACACCCGCTCGGGGCTCATCGGCAGCCGGCGCATGCGAACGCCGTCGGTGGCGGCCGCGATCGCGTTGGCCACCGCGGCGGCCACGCCGACGACCGGCGCCTCGCCGACCCCCTTGGCTCCAAACGGGCCCTCGGGCGCGGGCACCTCGACGATCTCGGTGTCGATCGAGGGAACCCCACCGGCGGTGGGCATGGCGTACTCGACGAAGGATCCGGTGGCGGGCTGCCCGTGTTCGTCGTAGGCCAGCTCCTCGAGCAGGGCCCATCCGACCCCCTGCGCCACGCCGCCCTGCATCTGGCCGGTGACCAGCGCCGGATTCAGCGCGCGTCCGACGTCCTGGGCGATCACGTGCGCGAGCACGGTCACCGCGCCGGTGTCGCCGTCCACCCGCACGTGCGACAGATGCGCGGCGCACTGCGGTGCGGCGGGCAGCGAGACCCGCCCGAGGCCCTCGACCGGCGGGTAGGGGCTGCCGAACGTCAGAACCTTCGAAGCGAGCTGCTCGAGCGGCATCGCCTTGGCCGGGACGCCGGCGGGCTGCACCGCGCCGTCCACGATCTCCAGGTCCTCGGGGGCGATCTCGAGCTCCTCGGCGGCGACGTCGAGCAGCCGCTCACGAGCCTCGCGGGCGGCCTTCTCGACCGCGCGGCCCACCGTGTAGGTGATCTTGCTCCCGCCGCTCATGCCGGCGTACGGGGCGCTCGCGGTGTCGGCGTACACGACCCGAACGCGGTCGAGCGACACGCCGAACGTCTCGGCCGCGATCGCGGCGAAGCTCGTTTCGACGCCGGTCATGTCGGCCGCGCCGGTGACAATCGTCAGCCGGCCGTCGGAGTCGAGGCGGCAGGCGGCCGAGGCCGGCTCGTAGCCGCCCGGCCACCAGCCGATGGATACGCCGATGCCCTCGCCGGCGGGCAGCCCTGATCGACGCGCCCACAATGCATGATCGCGCACGCGCTCCAGGCACTCGCGTGCGCCGAACACGGTGAGCTCCTGTCCGGCCACCGTACGGTCGCCGGCGACGAGGACATTGCGCAGTCGCAGCTCGAGCGGGTCGAGCCCGAGGCGCTGGGCCAGCTCGTCAAGCAGGGACTCGACCGCGAAGGCGGCCTGGGGCGCGCCTGGCGCGCGGTACGCACCGAAGGTGACCCGGTTGGTGGCCACGCCGTAGCCCGTGAGCTCATGGGCCTGCCAGCGGTAAGGGCCCGCGCTGAGCATGGCGGCGATCCCCTCGACGCCGAAGTCCCGGGTGGATCCGCGATCGGCCAGCACGCGCGCGCGGATCCCGGTCAGGCGCCCGTCGCGGTCGGCCCCCAGCTCGATGTCGAGCACCTCGGCGCCGGCCGGGTTGGCGGCGGCGAAGTCCTCGGTGCGGGTCATGGCCAGGCGCACCGGCCGGTGCAGCGCGATTGCCGCCGCGGCCGCCAGCGGGTCGGGGATCAGCAGCTTGCCGCCGAACCCGCCGCCCAGCGGCGCGGCGCGGACCCGCACCCGGTCGGCTGCGAGCCCGAACAGCTCGATGATCTCGTCGCGGGTGTTGAAGGCGCCCTGGGTCGAGGTGCTGATCACCAGGTTGCCGTCGGGGTCGAACCAGGCGGTCGCGGTCTGCGGCTCGAGGTAGCCCTGGTAGACCCATGGCGTGTGGAAGCGGCCGTGCACCACGGTGTCGCTCGCGGCGAGCGCGGCGCCGACGTCCCCGTTCGCGACGCGCATCTTGCCGAGCACGTTGTCGGACAGCTCCTCGTCGTCGCCGGAGGAGTCATCAGCCGACACCGACGCGTGGGCGTCGGCCACATCCGAGCCGCCCTCCTCGCCAGAGACGGTCACGCGCGCGCGTGGCGCGCCGGGCCGAGTCGCCGCCTCAAGGTCGAGGACCGGCTCGAGGTGCTCGAGCTCGACCTCGATCAGCTCGAGCGCGTCGGCGGCGAGCGCCTCCGACTCGGCGACGGCGATCGCAATCGGCTGGCCGGCGTACACGACCTCCTCACGGGCGAGGGGCTCGCGTGAGCGCTGGGTGCCGGTGGCCACGATCGGCAGATCGTCGGCCGTGAGCACGGCCACGACGCCGGGAGCGGACTTCGCCGCCGCCGTGTCGATCGACTTGATCAGCGCGTGGGCCTCGTGGGAGAGCAGCAGCCGGGCGTGCAGCAGCCCGGGTATGGGTAGATCGCCGGCGTACTTGGTGGCGCCGCGAACCTTGGGCTCGGAGTCGCGACGGGGGGTGGAAACACCGATCGCCGATGTGTGCGTGACGGCCATTCCCTCAACCTATCAAGGCGGTTGGCCGTGGCACGATGGCCGCGCGCGCGATAGGGTGGTGCGTCTACTGGCGATGTCAGACCACAAGTGGGTGTATGGCTTCGCCGAGGGCTCGAGGGAGATGCGGGAGCTGCTCGGCGGCAAGGGGGCGAACGTGGCCGAGATGACCCGGGTGCTGGGCGCCGAGCGGGTACCGGCCGGATTCACGATCACCACCGAGGCGTGCGTCGAGTACATGCGTTCGGGGTCCGAGCCCGACGGGCTCGGCGAGCAGGTGGCCGACGCCATGCGCCGGCTCGAGGAGACGGCGGGCAAGAAGTTCGGCGACGACGAGGACCCGCTGCTCGTGTCGGTGCGCAGCGGCGCGCGCGAGTCGATGCCGGGGATGCTCGACACGATCCTCAACGTGGGTTTGAACGACACGTCGGTGGCCGGGTTGACTCGCGCCACCGAGAACGAGCGGTTCGCCTGGGACTCCTACCGGCGCCTCGTCCAGATGTTCGGCAACGTCGTCCACGGCGTTTCCGGGTCGCGGTTCGAGGACGCCCTTGCCAAGGCCAAGGGCGACGCCGGCGTTCAGACCGACTCCGAGCTTTCGGTCGACGCGCTGCGCAAGCTCGTGGAGGAGTTCAAGGGCCTCTACGAGTTCCCCGAGGATCCCCAGGAGCAGCTGCGCCAGGCGATCGGCGCGGTCTTCGACTCCTGGACAGGGGAGCGGGCCGTGAGCTACCGCCGCATCAACCGCATCCCCGACGACTGGGGGACCGCGGTCAACATCCAGCAGATGGTGTTCGGCAACACGGGGGAGGGGTCAGCCACCGGGGTGGCGTTCAGCCGCGACGAGGTCACCGGAGCGCCGGAGCCGTCGGGCGACTTCCTGGTCAACGCCCAGGGAGAGGATGTGGTGTCGGGCGTGCGGACGCCCCGGGACATCTCGGAACTGCGCGAGATCATGCCCGAGGCGCACGAGCAGCTGATGGAGATCATGCGCACGCTCGAGTCCGAGTACAAGGACATGCAGGACGTCGAGTTCACGATCGAAGAGGGGCAGTTGTACATGCTCCAGACGCGAAGCGCCAAGCGCCCGGCTCAGGCCGCGGTGCGCTTCGCGGTCGACGCCGTCGAGGAGGGTTTGCTGACCCGGGAGGAGGCGCTACGCACGATCGACGCCTACGGGCTCGACGCGCTGCTGCATCCCACGTTCGATCGCAGCGACGGCTACGAGGTGCTGGCTCAGGGGGTCGCGGCCTCGCCCGGCGCGGCGGTTGGTCAGATCGTGTTCACCGCGGCCGACGCGGTGTCCGAGGCGGCGGACGGCAAGGCGGTGATCCTGGTCCGGCCGTTCACCGAGGCCGATGACGTGGCGGGCTTTCACGCCGCGCGCGGGATCCTGACCTCCGAGGGCGGCAAGGCCTCGCACGCCGCGCTGGTCGCGCGCGGGATGGGGGTTCCGGCGGTGACCGGCGCGCACGTGGCGATCGATCTGGATGCGCGTTCATTGACGATCGAAGGGCGCGTGTTCAAGGTAGGCGACGAAATCGCGATCGATGGCTCCGAGGGAACGGTGGTCGAGCCGGGGGCCAAGCTGATCGAGCCCGAGCTCGACGAGCGCTTCGACACGGTGCTGGAATGGGCAGACGATTTGCGGCGCCTGGGCGTGCGGGTCAACGCCGACACCCCGAAGGATGCGGTTCGCGCGCGCGAGCTGGGCGCGGAGGGGATCGGCCTGTGCCGGACCGAGCACATGTTCATGGCCGAGGACCGCCAGCCCAAGATGCGGGCGATGATCATGGCCGACGACCGTTCCGGCCGGCGCGATGCTTTGCGCGAGCTGCTGCCGCTCCAGGAGGAGGACTTCGTCGGACTGTTCCAGGCGATGAGGGGCCTGCCCGTCACGATCCGCCTGCTCGACCCGCCGCTGCACGAGTTCCTGCCCAACCTGCCCGAGTTGCGCGCCCAGGTCGAGCGCGCCCGGATCGAGGTGACCGACGACCTCGACGAGCTCGAGAAGCTGCTGACCCGTGTGGAGGAGATCCACGAGGGGAACCCGATGCTCGGCACCCGCGGCGTGCGCCTCGGCATCCTCTACCCCGAGATCTACGAGATGCAGGTCCACGCGATCATGCGCGCGGCGAAGCGGATCGACGAGCCGCCCCATCCGGAGATCATGATCCCGCTGGTGGCCTACGAGCACGAGCTCGAGATCGCCCGCGAGTTGGTCGTGGCCGTCGGGATCGAGTACGGGTTGGAAGCGGGGAAGGACTACACGGTGGGGACGATGATCGAGCTGCCGCGGGCCTGCTTCACCGCCAACCTGATCGCCCGCCACGCCGACTTCTTCTCGTTCGGCACCAACGACCTGACCCAGACCGCGCTCGGCTTCTCTCGGGACGACGTCGAGTCGAAGTTCATCCCCACCTACATCGACCGCAAGATCCTCGATCGCTCCCCGTTCGAGACGATCGACGCCCCGGGGGTGGGCTGGCTCGTCCGTCTGGCGGCCTGGGTCGGCCGCGAGGAGCATCCGGCGCTGAAGCTGGGGATCTGCGGCGAGCACGGTGGCGACCCCGACTCGATCGCCTTCTTCCACCTCGCCGGCCTGGACTATGTGTCCTGCTCACCGTTCCGGGTGCCGATCGCCCGGATCGCCGCCGCCCAGGCGGCCATCGCCGAGTCCGACGCCACCGACTGACCTGTGCCGCGGTCCCCGGAGGGCGGGCGGCCCCCGAGGCGGCGGGGGCAAATTCCGCCATTGGAGCGGTGGATCGCGTGCCGCGACGGATAGTGCCTCTGGGAGAGGCAGGATCCGTCATGAAGGCGGGCGGGTGGGTCGTAATGGCGGAATTTGCCCCCCCCTCGGTGTGCGTTCGCCTACGGACCGGCGTCGATCGCCTCCTGCACGCCGGCGACCGTGGGCTGGGGCCCGAAGCCGGTGAGCACCCACGTCGCTCCCGCCTCGGCCCACGGGGCGACCTGCTGACCCGGCTCGATCTCGACCACGAGGTCGAACGGCCCTGCCCCGGCCGGTCGCTGCGCGCCGATCTCGCCGGCCAGTTCGGCGAGCGCCTCCGGACCGGGAAGCTCGATCGGGAACAGGCCGTCCCAGGCCAGCGCCCGCCGGACCGGACGCCGGTTCGGCCAGCGGCAGGCGACCCACACCGGGATCCGTGGCCGTTGCACCGGACGGGGCTCGAAGTCGCCCGCCCAGAAGGCGGCCAGCCGGGCCAATCCAGAGTCGAGCAGGCGCGCGCGCTCGCGCGGATCGGCGACCTCGCCGTACGGTTCGAGCTCGGCCGGATTGCTGCTGCCCACGCCGACTCCGAGGATCAGCCGACCCCGACTGAGGTGGTCGAGCGTGATCGTCTCGCGAGCCAACTTCTGCACGCGCCGGCGCGACAGCGGCGTGACCATCGGGCCGAGGCGCAGGTGCTCGGTGCGCGCGGCGATCGCGCTGAGCGCCACCCACGGGTCGGCCACCGCGCGCACGGGCGGCCGGTAGACGATGTGGTCCCACAGGAACACGCCGTCCCAGCCGCCCGACTCCGAACGCAGCGCGAGGTCAATCAGGACGAGCGGGTCGGCCAGCTCGTCGAACGGGGCGAGGAACAGGCCTCGCCGGGGACGCGAGTTGTCCGGGGGTGCGCTCATCTTGGCTGATCATGATGCACCGATCCGGGCGGCCGCGACCACATGCTGCTCGCGCAGGCCGTCGCCAGACGGCAACGCGTTCATCCGTGCCACGTCCGCGTAGTACGCGGCGCTCCGCTTGGGCAGGCGGCGCTGGGTCGCGAAGTCCACGAAATAGAGGCCGAACCGGCGCTGGTATCCGCGGGCCCACTCGAAGTTGTCCATCAGCGACCACACGAGATAGCCGCTCAGGTTGACTCCGTCCTGGATGGCACGCCAGGCGGCGTCGAAGTGGCCCTGGAGGTATTCGACCCGCTCGAGGTCGTTCACCTCGCCCTCAGGCGTGACGTAGTCGTCGGCCGCGCAGCCGTTCTCGGTGATGTACAGCGGCAACCGCGGGGCCTCCCGGTCCAGCGCCAGGAGGATGTCGTACAAGCCATTCGGCTCGACGAGCCAGCCCATGTTCGTCCTCGGAAGCTCGGGCGGGGCGAAGTTGACCACTCCGGGATGGCCGGGCAGCGGGCTTTCGCCGAGGCGCAGATCGTCCCAGTCGCCGAAGCGGACATAGTACGGCGAGTAGTAGTTGACGCCGAGGAAGTCGACCGGCGAGCAGATCGTGCTCATATCGCCGGGCTCGATCAGCTCGACGGGCGGCAAGAGCTCGGCTCTCGCCGCGTCCGGATACGTGCCGTGCAGGACGGGTTCGAGGAAGATCCGGTTGTGCTCGGCGTCGAGAACCACGGCGGCATCCAGCGCGTCCTCGCTCGCGGGGCGCACGGGGTGGAGGTCGAGCGAGATGCCGATCGGAACCCGCGTCGGGAGCACGGCTCGCATCGCCTGCATCGCCAGGCCGTGCCCGAGCAGGAGGTGGTGGGTCGCCGCCGCGGCAAGCCCGAAGTCGGTCTTTCCAGGCGCGTGCGTGCCCACCCGGTAGCCCTGGTTGGCCGCCTGCAGGGGCTCGTTGATGGTGATCCACATCCCGACCTGGTCGCCCAGTGCGCTCGCCACGAGCGCGGCGTACTGCGCGAAGCGTCCCGCGGTTTCCCGGCTGGGCCATCCGCCGTCATCCTCGAGCTCCTGGGGAAGCTCCCAGTGATAGACGGTGGCCACCGGCACGATGCCCCGGTCGCGTAGCCCGGTCACCAAGGCGCGGTAGTAGTCGAGCCCCGGCTGATTGACCGGGCCACGCCCGCTGGGCTGCACCCGGGGCCACGCGACCGAAAAGCGGTAGGCGGTGACGCCGAGATCGCTCAGCAGGGTCAGGTCCTCGTCTAGACGGTGATAGGAGTCGCAGGCGATATCGCCCGTGTCCCCGCCCCGGACCTTGCCGGGAGTGTGGCTGAAGGTGTCCCAGATCGACTGGCCACATCCATCCTCGTGCGCCGCTCCCTCGATTTGATAGGCCGAGGTCGAGGCGCCCCACATGAAGCCGGGTGGAAACCGGCGGACGGGTGGCGAGCCGTCGCCCGCGATCCCAGTCATGGTGTTCCTCCTTGTCAAGAGTGTGCGTGCTGAAACCGGCAGGCGCGTCCGCTCCCGGGCCGCAGGCCCGGGAGCGAAACGCACGCAGGAGCCGGTCAGCTCGTGGGCAGCAGGTGCAGGATCACGACCTCGTTGGTGGGCGTGTTCGGGCTACCCGACTCGTACGGGTTGCTCTCCGACGGCCAACCGGTGAACTTGCTCGTGTTGTACTCATCGAACGCCACGCCGAACGTGGTCGGGATGATCGGCAGGTTCGCCGCCACGTACTCCTCGATCGGCGCAACCGCCGCCTGCTGATCCGCAGTGGTCGGCGCGGCGGCCAGCGTCGCCAGCATCGCGTCGACCTTCGGGTCCTTCAGCCGCTCGAAGTTCCCAGCGGCATTGTGGGTGACCAGCGCGCTGTTCAGCCATGTGCTGTACAGCTGGTACGGCGCAACGCTGGTCTGTGCCCAGTGCTGGGTCATCTGGAAGTTCCCGGTGGCGATATCGGTCGACCACGCGGTAACCGACTGGCCGACGAACGTGGCGTCGATCCCGGCCTGACGCAGCCAGCGCGCGATCATTGCATCGCCCGCGGCGTAGTCGCTGAAGGACGAGGGATTCGTGATGTCGATCTTCAGGGTCTGCCCGGACTTGGTCCGGAACAGGCCGTCGCTGCCCATCACGTATCCGGCGTCCTGGAGCACCTTCTTGGCTCCCGCGATGTCCGAATGCGGGTTCAGCGCCGCGTTCGACACCGACGGCGCCAGGAACTGCTGGAACACCGGGAGGGTCAGCCCGCTGGCGTTGCTCGCCGGCGGCGCGATCCCGCCGTGTGCTTGCTGGCTGATCGCGGTCCGGTCGATGGCCAGGCTGATCGCCTTACGAACCGCCAACTGGTTGGTCGGGAACTTCTCCAGGTTCGGAATCAGGCTGTTGGTCTGAACCGGCACGAACCACACCTTGTGGGTGGGATGGCCGGAGACGAACACCTGCTGGACGCCCGGGATGAAGTTACCGGCCCAATGGAGCTGGTCGGTCTGCAGCGCGGAGAGCGCCGTGTTGGCCGACGCGTAGACCGGGTACTCCACCGTCGGCACCGCCGGCTTCCCGCCCCAGTAGCTGGGGTTGGCCTTGAGCGTGATGCCCTGCGAGGTGAAGTTCGCCACCGTGTACGGCCCGGACCCGATCGGGTTCGCGTCGACGTACTTGCCGGGGTCACCCACCTTGCCGTAGGTGGCCTGCGGAACGATGTACACGCTGGTGATGTTCTGGAGGTTCGAGTACTGCGGCGCGGCGAACGTCAGCGTCACCTGGTTGCCTGATGAGCTGACGCTCTGAGTCGCCAGTCCGGTGATGTTCGCGGCCGGGTACTTCTTGATCAGGTTGTAGGTGAAGGCGACGTCAGCCGCGGTGAGCGGACTGCCGTTCGACCACTTCACCCCGGGACGGATCGTGAACGTGATCGACTTGCCGCCGTTGGACCACTTGTATGCCGTGGCCAGCCAGTTGTACTGCTGGCCCGGCTTGATCGCGTTGAACTGGAGCAAGGGTTCGTACACGAGCGACGTCGCGCCGAGCAACGTCGCCGCCGACGAGGGCACGTAGGGGTTGAAATTCTTGGTGATCGAGTTCTGCTGGCTCGACTCGACGGTCAGGACCGCCGAGCTGCTCGACGATTTTCCGCCGCCAGCCTTCGAGCTGCTGCTGGTGCTGCTCCCGCCGCAGCCCGCGATGAGCGCGGCGACGAGAATCGCCGCGCATCCCGCCAGCCACCGTCGTTGGTAGATCCATCGTTTCATCGAGGATCACCTCCCTCTCTGCTAAAAGAGCCTTGTCAAGTATGTGGAGAACCACGTGCCCCTGGTTCTGGCCAGGGCCGTGTCGCGTATGAGACGGTTCCGTGCCCCCGGTGAGGCCGGGGGCGCGGGCTTTAAAACCCATGCCGAGCTTGCCTCGCGCTCGGCGTTCCGGATCACTTCATCCGCACGCTCCTCCCTTCACGCCTCATCGCCGGCTCCCCCCTCGGGAGCGTCTGCTCCGGTCCCTGGCGCCGCGCCGTCGAGCAGCCAGCAGGCGGCGCCGCGTCGGGGGCCGGTCTCTATCAGCGGCGGCTGCGATTCGCAGCGCGCGTGCGCGTGCGGGCAGCGCGGCGCGAACCGGCATCCCTGACCGGCCGGCAGCTCGGTCCGCGCGCTCCCCGAGCGCTGCGGCGGGGTCTCTGCCTGAAGCTGACGCCCAAACGCGTCCGGATCAGGCGCCGATGCGACCAGCAGCTGGGTGTAGGGGTGCTGCGGGGTCTGGGTCACCTGCTCGGCCGGCCCGCGCTCCACGATCTCGCCCGCGTACATGACGAGGATCTCGTCCGCGAAGTAGCGCGCGGACGCGATGTCGTGGGTGATGTAGAGCACGGCCAGATGGAGCCGGCGCCGCAGCTCGTCGATCAGGTCCAGGACCTCCAGCCGGATCGACACGTCGAGCATCGAGACCGGCTCGTCGGCCAGGAGCACACGCGGTGACGCCGCGAGCGCCCGCGCGATGGCCACGCGCTGCCGCTGCCCTCCCGAGAGCTCGTGCGGGTAGGAGTCGCGGTACTGCTCGGGGGGTGCGAGGCGGACCTGAACCAGGAGCTTGTCGAGCTCGGTGGTGATCTGGCTGGCCTCGAAGCCCGTGCGCTTGCGGTGCAGGCGGAGCGCCCGTTCGAGGTGGTAGCGCACCGTGTGCGCGGGTTCAGCGAGGCGAACGGGTCCTGGAAGACCATCTGAACCTCGCTCTTGTAGGCGCGGAAGCCGTGCCGTGCGGCTGGATCGATGGCTTTTCCGTCGAGCGTGATCAGACCGCCCGTGCGCCGCTCCTGGCCGGCCAGCATGCGAGCCACTGTCGTCTTACCCGAGCCGCTCTCACCCACCAGGGCGGTGATCGCGCCGCGCCGGAGCGCGAACGACACGTCGTGGGCAGCCGAGATCACGGCCGCGCCACGGCCGCGGCCGAGGCGGTATTGCTTCTCGAGGCCGGCCGCCTCGAGCGCCACCGCTCCCGCTCCGGAAGTGATCGTGCCGTCCGTCGATCGCTCGGCGCCGACGGTTTCGCCGAGCGCCGGCTCGCCACGCTCGGCCGCGACGGCGGCGTGCCCGGGATCGATTCGGTCGGCGGTGACGAACGGGCACGCGGTGACATGGGCGGTCTCGGCGGAGCCGACCGGCAACAGGCCCATGTCCACGCCGTCACAGCTCTCGGTCGCGAAGCGACACCGCGGGGCGAACGGACAACCGACGAGAGCTCCGCGCAGGTCGGGCGGGGAGCCGGGGATGCCCGACAGCTTGCGCCGCGGCCCCCGCAGGCGAGGGAAGGAGGTGAGCAGGCCCTGGGTGTAGGGGTGCGCCGCGTGGGTCCGGATCTCCTCACGCGTGCCGGACTCGATGAGCTGCCCGGCATACATGATCACAATCCGGTCGGCGATCTCGAGCAACAGCGACAGGTCGTGCGTGATGAACAGGACCGAGAATCCGAGCCGCTCTTTGAGCTCGAAGATCTCGGCCAGGATCTCGCGCTGCACGACCACGTCGAGCGCGGTCGTCGGCTCGTCCATGATCACCACCTCGGGCTCGGCGGCCAGCGCCATCGCGATCATGACCCGCTGGCGCATGCCGCCCGAGAGTTCGTGCGGGTAGCTGGCCAGGCGGGCGCGGGGGATGCCGACCATCTCGATCAGGTGCACGATCCGGTCCTGGCGCTCGGCGGCGGTGAACAGCGAATGGGCAGCGAGCGCGTCGAGCAGCTGGTCGCGCACGCGCAGCACCGGGTTCAGGCCGTTCATCGCGCTCTGGAAGACGATCGCGATCTCACGCCAGCGAATCGCGCGCAGCTGCTCGGCACCGGCCGTGAGCACGTCCACGTCGCTGGTGCCGGCGCGGCGCCCGTGGTACGTCACGTCGCCGCTGGTGATCATCGCCGGCGGGCGAAGCAGCCTGATCGCTCCATAGGCGAGCGTGGACTTGCCGCAGCCACTCTCGCCGGCGAGCCCGATCACCTCGCCGCGGTGCAGGGTCAGATCGACGTTACGTACGGCCTTGACGTCTCCGGCGTCCGACGCGTAGGAGATCGACAGGTTCCGGATATCGAGCACCGGCTCGCGGGCGGGAGCCGCGGACGCGGCCGCCCGGCCGGATGGAACGACCGTTTGCCGCAGATCGAACTCGGCGCTCGCGGTCATGCCGCCGTCCCCTTCGCTCGATCGCTGCCGCTGTGTCCCGCGTCGCGGATCACCGGCGTGGGATCGGCCGGTCGCCATGAATGGCGCCTGGTCCGTCGCGGCCCCGCTGTCCGCAAGCGCGGATTGCCGAGCTCGTCCAAGCCGAAGTTGAGCAGGACGAGGCTCATGCCGAGCAGCGCCGCGCACACGCCCGGCGGCCCGTACCACCACCACGCGCCCAGCTGGACGGCGTTGGCGCTCTGGGCCCAGTACACCATCGTTCCGTAGCTCCAGCTCGAGAGGTCGGACACGCCGAGGAAGGCGAGCGCGACCGAAGTGAGGATCGCGTAGAGGACGGTGCCCACGAAGCTGGCCGCGATCAGCCCGATCTCGTTGGGAAAGATCTCGAAGAAGATGATCCGCCAGGCGGTCTCGCCGCTTTCTCGCGCCGCTGCGATGTAATCCCGCCCGCGCAGCGACAAAGTCTGCGCGCGGATCACTCGCGCCCCCCACGGCCAGCCGAGCGCGCTCAGTACGATCGCCGTCGGCAGCTCGCCCGTGTGGGGCAGATACCCAAGGATCACCACGAGCAGCGGAAGAGCGGGGAGCACCAGGAAGACGTTGGCGAGCAGCGACAGACCCTCGTCGGCCATCCCCCCAAGGAAGCCGGCCGACATCCCGATCACCACCGACAGCGTGGTGGCGATCAGCCCGGTCAGCAGGCCGAGGACGACGGTGGAGCGCGTGCCGCTCAGCAGCTGCGAGAGCACGTCCTGACCGGTGGCGGTGGTCCCAAGCAGGTGCGCCGCGCTGGGCGGTTTTGGAAGCGCCTGCGTCGAGATCGTGGCGGATGGATCGTAGGGCGCGATCCATGGACCGATGATCGCCACCAGGATGAACAGCGCGAGGATCGCCGCGCCGATCTTCGCCTTGCCCGGCAGCCGTCGCAGCACGCCGCCGCGCTTTGCCACGACGCGACCGCCGCCTGTTCGGCGCCGCCACTGAGCGGATCGGCCGGGGCGGCCAGCGCGGACATCAGTGGCTCCCCCGGCCCCGCGTGCGCGGGTCGGCGATGAAGTACACGATGTCAGCCAGCAGGCACGCGAGCAGCACCGCGAGCGAGATGACCAGGAAGATGCCCTGGAGCATCGGGAAGTCGTCCGAGGTCACCGCGTTGTAGAGCGTCAGGCCGACGCCCGGGTAGGAGAAGACGATCTCCATGACCAGCGCGCCGGCCACCACGAAACCGAGGGACAGCGCGAAGCCGGCGAGATTGGGCAGAATCGCGTTGCGCGCGGCATAGGTCATCATCACCCGGCGCTGGGGCAACCCCTTCGCCTGGGCGACCAGCACGTAGTCCTCGGCGATCGTCGTGATCATCACGTTTCGCATCTGCAGCATCCAGCCGGCCATCGACGTGATCACGATCGTGAACGCAGGCAGGACCGAGTGATAGGCGGCGCTGGATATGAACGACCAGTCCCAGGCGGGCGAGAGCCCCAGGCTGTAGCCCTGTCCGAACGGGAACAGGCCCCAGCTCACGGCGAACACCTGAATCACGACCAGGGCCAGGAAGAAGTACGGCGTCGCCTGCAGGAACGTGAAGCCGGGCATGATGCGGTCGAGCAGGCCGCCGCGCCGCCACGCCGCCAGGATCCCCAGCAGCGTGCCCAGCACGAAGCTGATGATGGTCGCGGTGCCGACCAGGATCATCGTCCAGGGCAGGGTCTGGGCGAGCACCGTCGTGACCTTCGACGGATACTGGTTGATCGACAGCCCGAGGTTCCCGTGCAGCACGTTGCCGAGGTAGATGAAGTACTGGCTGAGCAGGCTGCCGTGGGTGTGCGTCCCGAATTCTGCCTCGAGCGCCTTGAGCGACGACGGCGGTAGCTGCGGGAACTTCGCCAGCATCGTGTTCACCGCGTTGCCCGGCATCACGCGGGGGATCGCGAAGTTCACGGTGATCGCGGCCCACGCCGCCACGACGTAGAACGTCAGGCGGCGGGCGATGAACCACATCGTTCTCTCCTGTGTCCCGGTTGCTTGGTGGCTCGGTGGGCTCCGCGAGCACTTCAGGGACATCCCGTTTTCGCTTCCGGGTGCCCCTAGGCACGCTTGGCGGTGAAAACGCTACCGGTACAGTTTCCACGGGTCAAGTCCTTTCTTGCGTCGGGGTTATCCCGCACATCTAATGGGGGATATCCCGCCAAGATGTCGATTCTGCGGGCTTTTCGTCCCGGGTGGGTGTAGGCTTCCGGCCTTCGATCGAAACAATTTTGCCGTAACGTTTCAGCAGCGTGATTCAATATGTCTCCAATGGAAGCCGCCTCGCTTGATCAGACCCAGCAGTCGCGCCTGACCATTCGCGAGGTGGCCCAGCTCGCCGGCGTCTCCACGGCGACCGTCTCGCGCGTCATCAACGGTCGCGCAGAGGTGTCCGACCGGGCCCGGGAAACGGTCATGCGGGTGGTGCGCGAGCACGGCTACAGCACCAACCGCAACGCGCGGGGTCTGTCGGCGGGGAGGACCGGGCTCGTCGGGGTGACCACCCCGGTCGTCCACCACTCGTACTTCGCGGTGATCCTCGACGGCGCCGGTGAGGCGCTGTACGAGCACGACATGCGCATGGTGCTTTGCCCGACCCATCACGAGCACGACCGCGAGGTCACGCTGCTCGAGCGCTTGATGGGCGGCACGACAGACGGCGCGCTGCTGATCCTGCCCGAGGAGTCCAGCGACGAACTGGCCGGGCTGCTCGACCACGGCTACCGGTTCGTGATCGTCGACCCGCGCATGCGTGGGGACACCCACGTCCCGACGGTCTCGGCCGCCCACTCCTCGGGCGCCAGCGAGGCGGTGGAGCACCTGCTGTCGCTCGGGCACCGCCGGATCGCCGCGATCACCGGTCCCCGGGGATGGATCGCCACCGAGGAGCGTCTGCGGGGCTACCGCGGCGCGCTCGCCGCCGCCGGGGTGATGCCCGACCCGGAGCTCGAGATCGAGTCCGACTTCCTTGCCAAGGGCGGCGGCCGCGCCGCCGGCACGCTGTTCGACCTGCCCGACCCGCCGACGGCGATTTTCGCCTTCAACGACATGCTCGCCATCGGCGCCATGAGCGCCGCCCGCGCCTGGGGGATCCGCGTACCGGAGGACGTCTCGATCGTCGGCTTCGACGACACGTTCGAGGCGTCAATCGTCACGCCGGCGCTCACCACCGTGCGCCAGCCCCTGGCCGAGATGGGGCGGATGGCCGTCAACCTGCTGGTCCGCCTGCTGCAGAACCAGCGCATCGAGGCGCTGCACGTGGAACTCGGGACCAAGCTCGTGGTGCGCGAGTCGACGGCGCCGGTGGCCGTGCGGGCCTGACCGCCTGACCCGCGCCGGTTTGTGGCGGTGCGCGCGCTGCCTAGGGGTGGACGACCGCGGCGTAGTCCGGCGCTCCGTCTGGGGCGGCCGGGATGAAGTCCATCCCGTCGGGGATGTGGAGGAAGCCCGGTGCCGTGCCGTGGACGTCTGTGTGCCCGTACTGCCACACGATCCGGTCGGTCCTCGGGTCGATCACGATCACTCGATCGCGGAAGTCGTCGTTGACCGCGATGTCGCCGTTGGGCAACGCCATCGCCAGCGACGGGTGGTCCATCCGGCCGTTTCCGCTCGCCGGTCCGTAGCGCCACAGGACGTTGCCGTGGTGGTCGACGATCAGCACATGTCCGGGGCTCGAGTAGTCGGCCAGGAGGATCCGGCCGCCGGGAAGCGGTTGGGGATCGGATGGGTAGGCGATCGGCGCCTGGAAGGCGAACTGGAGGGTCCCGCTCGGGCTGATGCTGTCAATCCAGCTGCCGGGGATCTCGCTGACCAGGACCCCGCCGTCCGGCTCCGGCGTGGCGCCGTTCACCGGGCCGAATGCAGCCGGTGGATCGTGGCGGCAGTCGCCGGAATTCCCGTACTGGCGGACGATGGCGCCGGCCCGGACGAACAGGATGCGGCAGTTGTACGCGTCGGCCACCGTGAACGATCCATCGGGCAGTTGGTAGGCGTCGTCGGGCGTATCGAGGTGGGTGGAGTCGGTGCCCAGCTGCCCGGGATGGCCGAACAGGAGCGTCTGCGAGTGGTCGGCGATTCCGATCTCGACGATCGCGTGGTTGTCCTCCTCGTTGGCGATCAGCGCCCGGCCGCCGGGCTCCACGAACGTGTCGTCGTTGTAGAAGAGATGGCGGCCAGATGCGAGGTCGCCCGGGCTCGGGTACTGGAAGACCAGGTGGCGCCGGGGGTTGACGATCAGGATCCGGTTATTGCCACGGTCGGCGATCAGCAGGTAGCCGGGCAGTCCGTCCAATCGTGATGCGCGCTCATAGGCCGCGGCGGTCGCCGGCTCGTCGCCCACGACGTTGTCCGGCGCCCAAAGCGCGGCGAGACCTCCGTAGCGGGCCGGGGCGATCGGGCCGCCGGGGATGATCGGAAGCGGCTCGTGGGTGTGACCGGTGGCGTTCGCCGTCCGGGCCGCGTGCGCGGGCTTGTCGTCGCTCGAGCCGCCGGCCGTGGCGGCGATCGCGACCACCATGAGCAAAGCGAGCACCACCGCGACCGCGACTCGCCGTCTGCGGCGCACGCGCGCTCGCTTGGCTGCCGCTCGCCGCTGCAGACGCTTCGCGTGACGAGGGTCGGACACGGGCACCACGGCGAGAATATTCGCGGGCCAGGATGGTGGTCCCTCATGAGAAGATCCCCACGATGGAGGACGGCACGAGCAGAGCCCGGCTGGATCCCGAGACAGGCGAGCGCTTTTTGGCGCTGCGGCGCGAGCTCGGGGTGAGCTCGTTCGGGATGAACCAGATCGTGCTCCAGGCAGGCCAACGGGGGCGGATCCACCGGCATCGCGGTCAGGAGGAGGTGTACCTCGTGCTCGAGGGGACCCTCACTCTGCTGATCGAAGGCGAGGAAAGCGACCTGGGCGAGGGGGAGCTGATCCGGGTGGCGCCGCGGATCCGGCGCCAGTTGGTCAACCGCGGGCCGGACCGGCTGGTCCTGCTGGCGCTCGGTGGCGCCGCCGAGCACCACGGCCGCGACGGCGAGGCGTTCGCGGGCTGGGACGACGAGAGCCCGCTGTCGCCCCAGGAGCTCCCGATGCCGCCAGACCTCGACCCGGGCGAGCTGCGGTCATAGACGCGCTGCACCCCACGGCGGCTCGATTCCAGGAGCGATTGCACGCGCTCGGCCTCGACGTCTCGGTTCAGACGTTGCCGGATTCAACGCGCACCGCCGGCGAGGCGGCTGCGGCGGTCGGCTGCGAGGTCGGGCAGATCGTCAAATCGCTCGTGTTCATGCGCGGCGAGGAGCCGGTGATGGTTCTGTGCGCCGGCGACCGTCGCGTCGCGGCCGAGCGCCTCGGGCTGCGCGCGGCCACGGCCGATGAGGCGCGCGCCGGCACCGGCTTTGCCATCGGCGGGATCCCGCCGCTCGGCCACGATCGTCCGCTCCAGACGCTGATCGACGAGTCGCTGCGGCGGTTCGCCACGGTGTGGTGCGCCGCGGGCACACCGCACGCGGTGTTCGAAGCGGACACCGGATCGCTGATCGCGGCGATTCCCGGCGCCGCGGTCGTCGACGTCGCATAACTAACCGACCGCCCGATCACGACCGCCGAGTTGTGTGCAGTGTGGCACATGACATTTCGGTCTACGGCGAAGCGTTCGCGGGGCATCATCGACACATGCCCTCGTTGCTCGAGGCAACTCGCACACGTCGACCGATGACGGCCATCCGCGATCGCACAGCTACGGCCGAGCCGCGCACGGCCACCGGCCGCTACGCGCTCGTTCTCGCCACCGCGGTGCTCTGCTACGCCGCACTCGGCGCGGTGCTCGGGATCCTGCCCAACTACGTGCAGTCGCTCGGTGGCGGCGCGGTGCTGGTGGGACTTGCGGTGGGTGCGCCGGCGCTCACCGGCGCGGCCGGGCGACCGCTCGGTGGACGTCTGGCCGATCGCCACGGGCTCGTCATTCCGGGCTTCGGCATCGGCGTGATCGCCAGCCGCACCGTGCTGGCCGGCATACCGGACCGTTTCGGTGCGGCGCGCACGCTGTCGGGTGCGGTGGTGCTCGAGGCGGTCGGTCTGGCCGGACTCGCAGCCGCGAGCACCGCGCCGTTGGCGCTGGTCGCCCTGGTGGTGATGGCGGTGGGGCAGGGGCTGGCCGTGCCGAGCCTCGGCTTGATCGCGCTCGAGGCGGTTCCGCCCAGCCGGCACGGCCGCACCGCCGGTGCGTTCTTTTGCCTACTTCGACGCGGGGGTCGGACTCGGCGGACCTGCGGTCGGCCTCGCCGCTCGCGTCGCCGACCCGACCGGTGCGTTGTTTGCGGCGGCCGGGGCCGTACTGTTGACCGCGCCGGTTGCCTTGCTCGGGCGTGCGCGTCCGCGTGCCGGCGCCGGCTCGCGGCCACGCGCCGGGAACGCGGCTACATGATGAGGCGAGAACTGGTTACTTGAGCATCCCGCGCGCGGCCGATGTCCACGCCGAAGTGACGTCGCGGATCCACTTGGCCTGCGTAGTGGCCAGCGAGGAGATCCACTCGACGTCGCTCTTGCCCGGGCCGCGCTCAAGCGAACTGGCGATCGCCTTGAGCGCCTTCTCGTAGGCGGTGAGCGTCGCTTCGCCGGCCGACTTGCTCTCCTCGATGATGCGCTCGTTCAATTTGCGCACACGCTGCGCCACCGCCTCGACCCGCGCATCGGCCGCGCTCGCCGCCTGCGACGCGCCCGCACTCGCGGACTTGGCCGCGCGTGCCCCGGTCGAGCGCGTCGTGCGCGCGCTGGAAGAACCCGTCGAGCCGAGCTCGGCTCTGTGGTGCCGCCAGTGCGACGCGTGCCGCTTGCCCGGCTGCCACTCGAGCGGCTGCCAGTCGACGGGCTGCTGCTCGAGCGCTTGGACCGGCTGCCGCCTGACGAGCCACCCGAGCTCGATCCGCTGCTCTTGGCCTGGGGCATTCCTTCCTCCTTCTGTAATGGACCGGCGCACCCTACTTGTCGAAGGCCATGCTCGCCAACGTTGGCATCGTGCCTGCACGCTCGTGTCCCGGTGAGTGTTGGGATCCGCGCTCATGTGAGCGCAAGTACACAAGTTACCCATTTGCGCGCGCAATGCGCGCGAGGTGACGCGCATATCGCAACGGCTCGGGCGTGCGATGACCGTGCGACGCCGGCAGGACGACGTCGATGGCGACCTCGAGCGTGGTGCGCCAGCCGGGATGAACTGCAAGCGGCCGCGCTCCGGTCCTCGTCCGCAGCCAGGCGCCGACGACGCTGCCGTCGCGTGACAGCGGCGCGCAGGCGCCCCGTACTGCCTCGGGCCAGGCGCCATCGGCCAGCAACGGCCGGTGGGTGACGCCGACGGTGGGGAGATCCGGTTACGGCGCCGAGGTGCAGGGCAAGGCCGGCGCGACGAGGATGGTCGCGCCCGGTGGCGTCGACGAGCAGCACGTCGGGAGCGAGCGGGCAGCGCGCGTACCGCGGCCTCGAGGCACGGGCCTTCGCGCAGCGCGAGCAGCCCCGGGAGGTACGGCGACCGGCGGCCTCGCCGGTCGACGGTCGCCTCCGCTACGACCTGCGTCGTAGCAATACGGCCGCCGCGGCCCACGCCCGGTCGCCGCGCGCGCCGCGGCCGCTGAGCCCGCGCGGAAAGACGACCGCACAGGCGCCGATCGCCGGGCAGCGCCCGCGGGGCGCCACGGCTCGGGGCGTGCGCCGGCGATCGCGCTCTGCGCCTCGATCAGCTCATCGGGCGATGTCGGCCACAGCGGTCGTGAACGTGACGCCGCAAGTGTCGCGGGGGCGCTCGAAATGCGTCCGATTTCGCCGGGTCTAGCCAGGGCGGCCACCGCCGGCGCCGGCACCTGGCGCGGCGGCGCCGTCGTGGAGCGGACCACCAGCGAGGGCTCGATCAGGCGCACCTCGTTGGCGCGCCGGTTGTCGATCCGGTCGAGCAGCAGCTCGAGGGCGAGCCGGCCCATCTCGGTGCGCGGCTGATCGACCGTGGTCAGCGACACGTGGGCCAGGTGGGCGATCGAGATGTTGTCGTAGCCGACGATCGAGACGTCGCGCGGGACCTCGACGCCGGCGCGGTCGAGGCCGCCGAGCAGGCCGGCCGCGACCATGTCGTTGGCCGCGAAGATCGCGGTGGGGAGCTCGGGCCGGCGCGAGCAGCTCGGCGGCGGCGCTGACGCCCGCCTCCTCGGTGAAGTCGCCCGGGATCGACGAGCGCGTGGCGGCCGAGGCGGCGCGCGCGCATGCCGCGCAGGTAGGCCGAGCGGCGCTGGGGACCGCCGGCGCCGCTGCCGCCGTCGACGTGCGCGATCCGCTCGTGCCCGAGGCCGACCAGGTGGTCGAGGACCAGCCCGGTGCCGTGCGCCTCGTTGATCAGCACGCTGTCGGCGTCGACGCCGCGCACGGCGCGCCCGACGATCACCAGCGGCGCCTCGGCGGCGGCGGCGGCGATCTCGCCGGCCGGCATGCGCGGGCTGACCAGGATGATCCCGCTCACCCGGTGCTCGAGCAGCGCGGCCAGCGCGGCCCGCTCGCGGCGCGCCTGCCGGCCGCCGGCGGCGAGCAGCAGCTGGTAGCCGACCTCGGAGGCGAGCTCCTCGACGCCGCCGGCGATCTCGGCGAAGAACGGGTTGCGCAGGTCGTCGAGGATCACCCCGACCGTCTTCGTCCGGCGGCTGGCCAGGCTCCGGGCCATCGCGTTGGGGCGGTAGCCGAGCCGCGCGGCGGCGTCCAAGCACGCGTCGCCGGCGCTCCTCGCTGACGTTCGGGCGCTCGCGCATCACCAGTGAGACGAGCGCGCGGGACACGCCGGCCTCGCGCGCGACGTCCTCCATGGTCGGGGCGCGCCGGGAGAGCGGGATCGGCCGCGACAGGCCGAGCGGCGGAGCGGCGCGGCTGAGGCGGACATCGCGGGCGGACCTTACTTAGAGCGCGACAACATTGCAATTGTGTTAGCGCGCTCTAAGGGGGTGGATGTGGGCGCTGGGTGGGACCGGTGGCGCGGGTTGGTGGCGGACTTGCGGACGGTGGCGGACCAGGACTCGCGGACGGTGGCGGACCGCGCACGGTGGCGGACTCGCGGCACGGAGACGGTGGCGCCGGCCGAAGGGGCCCCCCTTGACTTCGCCGGAAGCCACTGGATATAGTCGCCCGGCGCAGTCGTTAGAGCGCTCTAACGGCCGCTGGGCTTAGAGCGATCTAAACACCGAGGAGAGGATCGACCGAGCATGCAAGCGACGCCCGCACGGGCGACCCGTGCCACGCTTCCGCTCGCCGAGCGGCTGGCCGGCGCGCCGATCTCGTGGGGAGCGTGCGAGGTGCCGGGCTGGGGTGTGATGCCCTCGCCCGACACCGTGCTGGGCGAGATGGCGGAGCTGGGCATGCGCGGCACGGAGCTCGGGCCGCCCGGGTTCCTGCCCGAGGACCCGAAGGCGCTGGCGGCAGACGCTGACGCCGGTTCGGCCTGACGCTGGTCGGGGGCTTCGTTCCGCTCGTGCTGCACGAGCGCGAGCTCGATCAGGCGATCGAGGAGACCCGCCGGGCGGCGCGCCTGATGAGCGGCGCGGGCGGGCGGATGCTGGTCCTGGCCGCGGTGCAGGATGTCGATTGGAGCGCGCCGCGGCCGCTGGACGAGGAGGGATGGGCACGTCTGGCCGAGCACCTGAGCACGATCGAGTCGCTGGCGGCGGACGAGTTCCACATGGACGTGGCACTGCACCCGCACGTCGGCACGCTGATCGAGACCGCCGATCAGGTGGCGCGCGCCCTGGAGGTCGTCGAGGTCGGCTGGTGCCTGGACACCGGGCACCTGACTATCGGGGGAACCGACCCGGTGCGGTTCGCGCGCGACCACGGAGATCGCGTCACCCACGTGCATCTCAAGGATGTCGAATGCCGCGCTCGCGGCCGAGGTCAGAGCGGGGACCCGCTCGCTGCTGGACGCAACCAGACACGGACTGTTCACGGCACTGGGCAAGGGCGACGCCCGGATCGCCGAGGTCTTGAACGCCCTGCAGGGCCACGGCTACGACGGGTGGCTCGTGCTCGAGCAGGACACCGCCATCACCGGAGATGAGCCGACGGTGGCCGGCGGGCCGATGCGCGACGCTCGGGAGAGCATCGCCTTCCTTCACCACTCGGCTCGGACGACGGAGGAGATCAATCGATGAGACGACTTCACCGCAGTATCGGCATCGTCGTCGCCGTGGGTGCTGCGGCCCTGCTGGTGGCGGCGTGCGGAAGCAGCTCGAGCAAGAGCTCCAGCGGAGGTTCGACGACCAGCGCGGTGAACATCGCCGCGGGTACCGGAAACAAGTCGTGCTCCTACAAGTTCGCGCTGATCACCCACGGTGACAACGGCAGCTTCTGGAGCGTGGTCTACAAGGGCGCGAAAGACGCCGCGTCCGACCTGGGCTGCACGCTCACCGAGGTCTACGGCTCCCAGCAGCAGGGGCAGGCCGAGCCCGACGACAACGCCGAGAACGCGCAGATCCAGAACGCGATCAACGCTCACGTCAACGGGATCGCGGTCTCCAACCACGACCCGGCGCTGATGAACCCGACGCTGGCCAAGGCAGCGGCGGCCGGGATCCCGGTCGTACTGCTGAACGCGGGCTGCGACGATCAGGACATCGCGGCGAGCGGCGCCATCACGTGCGTCGGGCAGCCCGAGCAGCTGGCGGGCCAGGCGTCCGGCGCGGCGTTCAAGAAGCTCGGCGCCACCAACGTCCTGTGCGTCATCCACCAGTCGGGTCAGAACCTGCTCGACCGCTGCAACGGGATCGCGCAGGCGCTGGGAGTCGGCCAGCAGTGCAAGCAGGGCAACGCGCCCTCATCGGGCACGGCGTGCACGGAGTTGACGCTGTCCACTCCGAATGCGGCGTCGAACCCGCAGCAGGCGATCGGTCAGGTCACGTCCTACCTGCAGGCGCATCCCGGGATCAAGGCGGTGATGACGCTCAACAACGCGATCGCGACGGCGCTGGTCACCAGTCCATCCGGCCGGCAACCCGAAGATCGCCACGTTCGACCTCAACTCGGGCGTCGAGCAGGACATCAAGAACAACTCGCTGGCCTTTGCGATCGACCAGCAGCAGTACCTCCAGGGTTACCTGCCGATCGTGTTCCTCGACCTGTACAACCGCAAGAACGGCCAGAGCGTCGGCGGTGGGACCACGGTGGCCAGCGGCCCGCTGGTCGTCACCAGTGCGAACATCGGCAAGGTCTCGGCCGCGATCGCGGCGGGACAGGACTGACGGGGGCAGCCGAGCGGGAGGACACCGACCGAGGCAGGAGCCAGTAAAGCCACAACTCACCTCACCGGGCGGGGAGATCCGCCCCGTCCGGTGGCGACACACGTAGGCAGGCGATTCCAACCACCCGACTCATGAGTGCCACCTCAGAACCGGCAGCCGCGCCGCCCGGCGCCCCCACGGCGGACGACGAACGGCTGGTCCCGATCAGCCGGCTGACCCGCGCGCTGAGACGTCCCGAACTGGGCGCGCTGATGGGCGCTGTGTTCGTGTTCATCCTGTTCGCGATCACCGACTCGAGCGCCCAGCATCTGTGGCTCAAGCAGACCGGCCTGGCCGCCTGGACGCAGCAGGCGGCGTTCTTCGGAATCGTCGCGGTGCCGGTCGGGCTGCTGATGATCGGGGGCGAGTTCGATCTGTCGGCCGGCGTGATGACCGGCGTCACCGCGATCGTGATGGCGCTGCTGGTCGGCAAGTGGCACGTGGACACGTGGCTGGCCATCCCGATCACGCTTGTCTTCGCCGGCGCCGTGGGATTGATCAACGGCTTCACGGTGGTCCTGACGAAGCTGCCCAGCTTCATCGTCACGCTGGCCACGTTCTTCGTCCTGCGCGGCGCGAGCACCGGCGGCGTGCTGCTGCTCAACAGCGGGAGCACCCAGATCTCGGTGACCACCGCGCACCCGGGCGGGCTGAGCAGCGCCAAGTCGATCTTCGGCTCCTCGTTCTTCTCGAGCGGGGCGCTGCCGAGCGGCTACTCGACCGCGATCCTGTGGTTCATTGCGGTGACCATCGTCGGGACGTGGGTGCTCAGCCGGACCACCTTCGGCAACTGGATCTTCGCCTCGGGCGGGGAGCAGAACGCGGCCCGGAACGTCGGCGTGCCGGTCAACCGGACGAAGGTCCTGCTGTTCGTGGCCACCGCGCTCGCGGCCGCGCTGGTCGGGATCATCTCGTTCACCCAGGCCTCGTCGGCCGTATCCGAGCAGGGCGTCGGCTACGAGTTCTTCTACATCATCGCCGCAGTGGTCGGCGGCTGCCTGCTCACCGGCGGCTATGGCTCGGCGATCGGCGCCGCGCTCGGCGCCTGCATCATCGGGATGGCGTTCGAAGGCGTGATCTACGCGGGCTGGGACAGCTCGTGGAACTTCGCGTTCCTCGGGGTGATCCTGTTCCTGGCCGTGGTCGTGAACACCCTGATCTACCGGCGGGCCCTGAAGGCGCGGCGATGAGCGAAGGAGCCTCGAAGATGAGTGACAACGGCGGCGCCGGCACTCGAGGTGCGGTCGATCTCCAAGTACTTCGGGAGCGTCAACGCGCTCGAGGACATCAGTCTCACCGTGCACGCCGGGCAGGTCACCTGCGTCTTGGGCGACAACGGCGCCGGCAAGTCGACGCTGATCAAGATCCTCTCGGGCGTGCACACGCCGGACAAGGGCGAGGTGCTGTTCGAGGGCGAGCCGGTGAGCTTCGCCGGCCCTCGTGACGCGCGAGCGCGCGGAATCGCCACCGTATTCCAGGACCTGGCCACGGTGCCGCTCATGTCGGTGTGGCGCAACTTCTTCCTCGGCAACGAGCCCACCCGCGGCAGGGGCCTACTCCAGCGAATGGACATCAAGGGCGCTCAGCGGATCATGCGCGAGGAGATGGCCAAGATGGGAATCGACGTCCGCGACCCCGACCAGACGGTGGGGACGCTCTCGGGTGGGGAGCGCCAGGCGATGGCGATCGCCCGCGCGGTCTACTTCGGCGCGAAGGTCCTGATCCTCGACGAGCCGACGTCCGCCCTCGGCGTGCGGCAGTCGGGCATCGTGCTCAAGTACGTCGTCCAGGCCCGGTCGATGGGGCGGGCGGTGATCTTCATCACCCACAACCCCCACCACGCCTACCCGGTGGGCGACCGGTTCGTGCTGCTCAAGCGCGGGCGGATGCTGGGCTCCTACGCCAAGTCCCAGACCTCGATCGAGGAGCTCACCTCGCTGATGGCCGGCGGCGCGGAGCTCGAGCAGCTCAGCCACGAGCTCCAGCGGGCCGCCGACCCCGCCGTCAAGGAGGTCGCCAAGGAGCTGGCCGCCGAGGCTCCGACATCGGCGTAGAGACGATGGCGAGCGAGCTCGAGCTGCTCACGGTCGGCCGGATAAGCATCGACCTGTACTGCGATCAGGTCGGAGCCGACTGGAACGCGGCGCGGAGCTTCGGCAAGGCGGTGGGCGGCAGCCCCACGAATGTGGCGATCGCCGCTGCCCGCCTCGGCCACCGCGCCGCGGTTTACACCAAGGTGGGCGCCGATCCGTTCGGTGAGGTGGCCAGGAACGAGCTTCGCGACTGCTCGCAGGCCATGCCGTACGCGCAGGAGGTGGTCGAGCTGCTCGAGGGGACGCCGGCGTGAGCGCGACCGCGGCACCGAATTCGAAAGTCCCGGGGGCGAGGAGCGCGCACCGGCGCAGGATCGGCGTCGGGGTGATCGGGTTTGGTTGGCTCGGCCAGGCCCACAGCCGCTCGCTGCTGCGGATCCCCACGCTGTTCGAGCACCGCACGTACGACCCGGTGCTGGTCGCCTGCAGCGACGCGCTGCCCGCTCGGGTGGAGCAGGCCACCACCTCGTTCGCCTTCAGACGAGCCAGCGTCGACTGGCGAAGCGTGATCGACGATCCCGACGTGGAGGCGGTGTTCATCGCCGCGCCGAACATGCTGCACGTCGAGCTGGTCGAGGCGGCGGCGCAGGCCGGCAAGGCGGTGTTCTGTGAGAAACCGGTCGGCGGCACGCCGCAGCACGTCACGCTGGCGGCCCGCGCGGCGCGCGAGGCGAAAGTGACCAGCGGCGTCGGCTACAACTACCGCTGGGCGCCGCTCGTCCAGTACGCGCGCGAGCTGATCGCGGCGGGCGAGCTGGGCGAGATCACCAACTACCGGGGGCGGTTCTTCTCGATGTACGGCGCCGACCCACTCGGCGTCAACTCTTGGCGCTTCCAACTGGACCAGGGCGGATACGGCGCCACCAGCGACCTGCTCAGCCACGCCGTCGACCTCGCGCACATGATGCTCGGCCCGATCACGCGCGTCACCGGCACGATCGAGACGTTCATCAAAGAGCGCCCCGCGCCGGCGGAAGGCGCGAGCCACTACGGCCGCGGGCGCGCCGAGGACCCACGCCAAGCCGTGACCAACGAGGACTACGCGAGCATGCTGTGCGAGTTCGCCTGCGGCGCGCGGGGCACCTTCGAGGCGAGCCGCGCGATTGTCGGGCCGGAAAGTCAGATGGCCTTCGACGCCTACGGAACGCGCGGCGCGGTGGGGTGGAACCTCGAGCGGATCAACGAGCTGAGGCTGTACCGCGCCACCGAGGACCGCGGCTCGGGCTACACGACGGTGCTCGGCGGCGACCGGTTCAAGCACCACGGCGTGTTCGTGCCCGGCGCGGGCAACCCGATCGGGTTCGAGGACCTGGTCGCGATCGAGGACCACGAGTTCTGCTCGGCGCTGACCGAAGGCCGCCCGTACGAACCGGGGTTCGAGCAGGCGCTCGCCTGGGCGGCGGTGCAGGACGCGCTGCTGCGCTCGGTCCAGAGCGGGTGCTGGGAGGAGGTGCGTTCGTGAGCGCGACCACCGCGGTGACCCCGCTGCGCATCGGGGTGATCGGGGTGGGGCGGATCGGGCGGATGCACGCCGAGTTGATCGCGCGGCAGGTTCCCGGCGCAGCCCTCGGTGCCGTCTATGACCCGCACGAGCCGTCGGCCCGCGGCGCGGCGGCCGACCTGGGCGTCCGCGCGGTGTCCCGAGCGCAGGACATCTTCGACTCCGACCTCGATGCGGTGGCGATCTGCTCGAGCTCGGACACCCACGTCGATCTGCTCATCGCCGCCGCCGAGGCGGGCAAGGCGGTGTTCTGCGAGAAGCCCGTATCGCTCGACCTGAGCGAGCTCGACCGGGCGCTCGACGCGGTGCAGGACGCCGGCGTCCCGTTCCAGATCGGCTTCAACCGCCGCTTCGACCCGGCCCATGCCTCGGTTGCGGAGGCGGTTCGATCGGGCGCGATTGGCGAGCCGCACCTGGTCCGGATCTCCAGCCGCGACCCGGCGCCACCCCCGCTCGAGTACGTCAAGGCGTCGGGCGGCCTGTTTCTCGACATGACGATTCACGACTTCGACATGGCCCGTTTCCTCACCGGCAGCGAGGTGGTGGAGGTATTCGCCCGGGGGGCGGTGCGCGTGGAGCCGTCGTTCGCGCAGGCGGGCGACATCGACACCGCGCTGGTCACGCTGGTGCACGCCGACGGCTGCCTGACCGCGATCGACAACTCACGCCGGGCGGCCTACGGCTACGACCAGCGCCTGGAGGTGTTCGGCTCGGCCGGGATGGCGGCCTCGCACAACCCGCACGCGCACACGGGCGCGGTGATCACCGCCGAAGGCGAGCGCCGCCCGCCGAACCCGTACTTCTTCCTCGAGCGCTACCTGCCCAGCTACGTACGGGAGTGGCAGGCGTTCGTCCAGGCGGTGAAGATCGGCAGCACGCCCCCGGTGTCGAGCGGCGACGCGCGCCCGCCGCTGGTCATCGGGCTCGCTGCGCTACGGTCATTGCGCGAGGGGCGTCCCGTGCGACTCGAAGAGGTGCAGCCAGCATGAGGATCTACCTGACCGGAGCCGGCGGGTTTGTCGGCTCGAATCTCGCGCACGTGTTCGCGCGCGAGCGCGGCGCCGAGGTCGTGGCGCCGACGCGCGTCGACGTCGATCTCACCGACGAGGTGATGGTGCGTCGCTCCGTGCGGGCGACCAAGCCCGACGCCGTCGTGCACGCCGCGATCTGGAACGACCCGGCCGGACTGCGCGCGGATCGCCGGCGAGCCTGGGACAGCTACGTCGGCGCGACCCGCAACGCCGTCCGGGCGGCCAACGCGGTCGACGCCCACTTCGTCCTGATCTCGACCGACTGGGTGTTCGACGGAACCCAGGGACCGGCCAACGAGACCGAGCCGCCGAACCCGATCAACACCTACGGGTTCCTCAAGGCGAGCTCGGAGCTGATCGTCCGGGAGGCCGCCGCGCGCGGAACCATCGCCCGGATCGCGGGCGTACAGGGCGTGCACCGCGCCCGTCCTGAGACGCCGAGGGCCCAGGACGCGGGCTTCGGCTACCTGGTCGCGTCGCTCGTGGCTTCGCTCCGAGCCAAGAGGCGCTTCACGCTGTGGGACGGCCCCGGCTTGAATCGCCTGGCCACGCCGACGCTCGCCAGCGACGCGGCCCGGATGATCTGGCGCGCGCTCGAGAACGTCGTGACGGGAACGATTCACTGCTGCGGCGCCGAGCACACCGACCGCGTCGGGCTGGCGCGACGTGCCATCGCAGTATTCGAACTGGACGGCGATCTGCTGAACGTGACGCCCCCGCCGTCGCACAGCCTCGGTGTCGAGCCGGTCCCCCGGGACACCCGCTTGGACGCCGCGGCCACCGCGCATGCGCTCGGCATGGAGCTGCCAGGCCTGGCCTCGATGCTGACCAAGCTCCGGCGCGAGATGGACGAGTTGCCGAACGGCGACCCGAGCGCGTCGATCGAGGAGGTATCGGCATGATGAGGCTCACGGTGGCGCAGGCGCTGGTGCGCTTCCTGGCCGTCCAGGAGACCGAGCGCGACGGCCGGCGCCGGCGCCTGATCGGCGGCTGCTACGGGATCTTCGGCCACGGCAACGTGGCCGGACTCGGTCAGGCCCTGCAGCAGTACCACGAGCTGCTCCCGTTCCATCCGGCGCGCAACGAGCAGGGCATGGTCCACATCGCCGCCGGCTATGCGCGGCAGCAGAACCGGCTCAGCACGCTCGCCTGTACCACCTCGGTGGGTCCCGGGGCGACCAACATGGTGACCGGCGCCGCGCTCGCCACGATCAACCGCGTGCCGGTGCTGCTGCTGCCCGGGGACACATTCGCGACCCGCACGCCCCATCCCGTCCTGCAGATGCTCGAGGTTCCGCACGACGCGACGGTGTCGGTCAACGACTGCTTCCGGCCCGTCTCGCGCTATTACGAGCGCATCGAGCGCGCGGAACAGCTGGTCCCCGCCGCGCTCGAGGCGATGCGGGTGCTGACCGATCCGGCCGATACCGGCGCGGTCACGCTCGCCCTGCCCGAGGACGTGCAGGCCGAGGCGTTCGAGGTCCCGGACCAGTTCCTGGAACCGCGCGTATGGACCGTGTACCGCCAGCCGCCGGCGCCCGAGGCCCTGGCGAAGGCCGCCGAGCAGATCAGACAGGCCAGACGACCCCTGATCGTGGCCGGTGGCGGCGTGATCTACAGCGAGGCGACGGCCGCCCTGCGCGAGTTCGTGGACGCCACCGGCATCCCGGTGGGCGAAACGATGGCCGGGCGCGGCGCTCTGACATCGGATCACCCGCTGAGCCTGGGGGCGATCGGCGCCACCGGCGGGACCGCGGCAAACCGCCTGGCGCGGGAAGCCGACCTCGTCATCGGCGTCGGCACGCGCTGGAGCGACTTCACGACCGCGTCGAAGTCGGCCTTCCAGGATCCGGGCGTGCGCTTCGTCAACGTCAACGTGGGCGCGTTCGACGCCGGCAAGCACAGCGGGGTGCCGGTGGTGGGCGACGCGAGGGTGGCCCTCGAGCAGCTGCGAGCAGCGTTGGAGGGGTGGCGCGTGGAGCACGAATGGGAGCGGCGCGCCCGTGATGAGGCCGCCGGCTGGGCAAGCGAGATCCAGCGGCTGCTGGCGCCCCACGAAGAGCACCTGCCGCCCACGCAGGCCGAGATCATCGGCGCGATCAACGACGCGGCCGGCGAGACGGGCGTCGTCGTGAACGCGGCCGGCTCGGCGCCCGGCGACCTGCACAAGCTGTGGCGCGCGCGCGATCCGGCCGGCAAGGGCTATCACGTCGAGTATGGCTACTCGTGCATGGGCTATGAGATCCCCGGCGGCGTGGGCGTCAAGCTGGCCGCGCCCGAGCGCGAGGTGTACGTGCTGGTCGGCGACGGGTCGTATCTGATGCTGCCCGGCGAGCTGGTCACCGCGGTTGCCGAGCTCGTTGCGCTCGTGATCGTGCTGGTCGACAACCACGGCTACGCGTCGATCGGGGCACTATCGCGTTCGATCGGCTCATCCGGCTTCGGGACGCTTTACCGGTACTCGGACAACGGCTCGGTGCCGCTCGATCCGGCGTCGACCGACGCGCTCCCGATCGATCTGGCGGCGAATGCGGAGAGCCTCGGCGCGCGAGTGATCCGAGCGAAGACGATCCCCGAGCTGCGCGACGCGCTCGCCGCGGCGCGCGGCGCGGACGGCCCCGTGGTGATCCATATCGAAGCCGATCGCTACCGCGGCGTACCGAGTTACGAGAGCTGGTGGGACGTGCCGGTGGCCGAGATCTCCGAGCAGGAGACCGTGCGCGCGGCACGTCACGCCTACGAGGAGGCCCACGAACGCCAGCGCCAGTATCTACGGTCGGCTCCGTGAGCGCGCTCCTTGTCCCGGGGGCAAGCAGCCCCGGCTCCGACGGCACCATCCTGGACGTGACCCCCGAATCGGCGGGGTGGGAGCACGTCGGCTTCGAGGTGCTCCGCCTACCGCCCGGCGGGACGGCGGAGCGCGTGTGCGGGCGGCGCGAACTGTGCGCGGTCGTGATCGAGGGGGTTGTGCACGTGGCCTCCGAGCACGGCGAGTGGTTCGATCTCGGTGGGCGCGCCGACCCATGGTCGGGGCTGCCCGACGCCGCGTACCTGCCGCCGCACTCCCACGTCGGGCTGCGTGCGGCCGATGACGGCGCCGAGGTCGCACTGTGCTGGGCGCCCGCCCCGAACGGCGGCGCAGAGCCGCGCATCCTCCCGGGCGGGGCGATCACGACCGAGACGCGCGGGCACGGCAACCACGAGCGCTCCATCCGGCCGATCCTGATGGAGGACCAGGGAGCGGAGTCGCTGCTCGTGGTCGAGGTGCTCACGCCGGCGGGGCACTGGTCGAGCTACCCGCCCCACAAGCACGACCACGACGATCCGCCGCGCCAATCGCGGCTGGAGGAGACCTACTACCACCGGATCAGGCCATCGTGCGGATTTGGGCTCCAGCGCGTCTACGCTTATGACACAGCATTGGACGAGACGCTGACCTTCCGCGACCGGGACTGTGTGCTGGTCCCGCGCGGATACCACACGGTGTCGGCGCCGCCGGGCTACGAGGTGTATTACCTGAACGTGATGGCCGGCCCCGTTCGACTGTGGGCTGTGGCCAACGACCCCGACCACGAATGGACCCTTGATGGCGCTCACCGCAACCCGACTTCTTGACAACTACATCGACGGCGAGTGGACGCCGGCGCGCGCCGCGACCGATGTGCTCGACGTGATCAGGCCCGCAACCGGCGAGGTGCTCGCGCGCGTGCCGCTGTCGGGCGCCGAAGATCTCGACGTCGCCGTGCAGGCGGCCCGGACCGCCCTGCCCGAGTGGCGCGCGGTGTCGACGATCGCGCGGGCGCGTAAGCTGTTCGAACTGCGTGAGCGGTTGGTGGCGCGGAGCGAGGAGATGGCCCGCTCGGTCACCACGGAGATGGGCAAGACGCTGGTCGACGCGCGGGCCGAGGTGGCGCGGATGATCGAGATGGTCGAGGCCGCGACCGCCATTCCCACCACCATGCAGGGCCGGATCCTCGAGGACGTCTCGCGCAACATCGACGCCGAGACGATCCGCCAACCGGTCGGGGTGTGCGCGGCGATCGTCCCGTTCAACTTCCCGGCCATGGTCCCGTTCTGGTTCCTGCCGTTCGCGATCGCCTGCGGCAACACGTTCGTCCTGAAGCCGTCCGAGCAGGTTCCGCTCACCCAGCAGATCGCCTTCGAGGAGTTGCATTCTCTGGGGCTGCCTCCGGGGGTCGTGAACCTGGTGAACGGCGGCCGCGAGGTGGTGGAGGGGATCCTCGACCATCCCGGGATCGACGCGGTGTCGTTCGTCGGCTCGGCGCCGGTGGCGCGGATCGTCTACGAGCGCGCGGCCAAGGCCGGAAAGCGGGTCCAGGCGCTCGGCGGAGCCAAGAACCACATGGTGGTGATGCCCGACGCGGTGATCGACAAGACCGTGGAGGGGATCATCGGGTCGGCCTTCGGCGCGGCCGGTCAGCGGTGCATGGCCGGGTCGGTGGTGGTGACGGTGGGCGACGCGCACGAGCAGTTGATGCCCTCGTTGGTCGAGGCGTCGCGGGCGCTGCGAGTGGGCGACGGGCTCGAAGAGGACTCGGACGTCGGACCGGTCATCTCGTGTGCGGCGCGCGACCGCATCCGCGACTCGGTCGAGCGGGGGGTGGCGGATGGAGCGAAGCTCGCGCTCGATGGCCGCGCGGCCGAGGGGGGCGATGCGAACGGCTCCTACGTGGGGCCGACCATCCTCGACGAGGTGACGCCGGAGATGGAGATCGCCCGGGAGGAGGTGTTCGGTCCGGTCCTGTGCGTGATCAGCGCGCCCACCCTCGACGAGGCGATCAGCATCGTCAACTCGAGCCGGTTCGGCAACGGCACCTCGATCTTCACCGAGTCGGGGTCGTCGGTCCGGCGCTACCGCCACGAGGTCCAGGCCGGCATGATCGGCGTGAACATCGGCGTGGCCGCGCCGGTGGCGTTCTTCCCGTTCACCGGCTGGAAGGACTCGTTCCTCGGCGACGTGCACGCCCACGGCACCGATGCGGTCGACTTCTACACGCGCAAGAAGACCGTCACGAGCCGGTGGTTCTCGAGCGGACAGGGGAGCGGCGCGTACTTCGTGGAACGCTGAAGCCTCTCGGCAAGGGTCGCGCCTGGGCGAGCGCGGCGCCGCAGATGATGATCGCCGCGCCCACCGGCTCATACCAGCGCGCCGGCTCGCCGAGCAGGACAACGCCCAGCACCGTCGAGACGATCGGCATCACGTACGCGACCGTCGCGGTGACGGTCGCTCCCACGTCGCGAATCAGCGAGTAGTTGAGCATGAACGTGAGCCCCGTGCCGAAGACGCCGAGCGCCAGCACGGCGAGCACGTGCTTGGCGGCGACTCCGTGCGGTGCCGAGGTGAGGGGCGCTGTGACGATGGCCAGGATGACCGTGCCGCAGATGAGCTGCGCGGTAACGAGTGCAATCGGCCCCTCGGGGCGGCCCGCGAGGTAGCGCCGCGCGTAGGGGAAGCCGAGCCCGTATGACGCGGCTGCCCCCAGGCACAGGAGGTTGCCCGACACAGAAGTCGCCCCCAACCCGCGCCACACGCCGAGCACGATGAGCACGCCGGTGAACCCGACGGCGAGCCCGAGCAGGCGCCGTGGAGTTGCGCGCTCATCGGTCAGCATCACGAGCGCCACTGGAAGCGTGAACAGCGGGACGGTGGCATTCCAGATCCCGGCCAGCACGCTCGAGACATGCTGCTCGCCGTAGGCGAACAGCGTGAACGGCGCGACGTTCAGGAGGAGCGCGGCGATCGCGAGCTGAGCCCAGAGACGCCCGCCCTTCGGAAGACGGTCACCTCGCGCGATCAGGATCGTCAGCAACGCGACGGTGCCGACCAGCATCCGCCCGAACGACACCTGCAGCGGCGCCAGTGCCTCGTCGCCGATCTTGATGAACAGGAACGTCGAGCCCCAGGCGATCGCCAGGACGACGAACCGCAGTAGCCAGGGCGTTCTCACCCCAGGATGGGCAGCGAGCGGGCGTTCGAGAGGCGGGTCAGCGTTCGCTGCATGGTCGAGGTGAGGCCTCGCACGTCGGCCCGGAAATACAGCTTCGAGCTCACGCGCAGAGCCGGCAGCGTGCGCTCGATGTAGCCGGGATCCCGCTTCAGGAACGGATCGCGCTCCCCGCCGGGCACGATCGAGGCGGCCAGGTCCCCTCCGATCGCGGCCAGCATGCGCAGGTACGCCGCGGTCGTTCCGCGCGCGACCGTCGTGAGGTCTCCCGCCATTGCTCCATGACTACCCGCCGGTTGGCGCGGCCTAAGCCTCGACGTCGGTGGAGGGCGCGTGAGCGACGGCCGCGTGCATCGCGTCGTCGCCGAGCTTTGCGGCACGGCACAGTGACACTGCGATGAGCACCACGGCAATCCACAATCCCGTCGCGACCGTCACGATGATCTCCAACTGCACCTCAACCTTCAACGTACACCCAGGGGCGGACCGCTCCGCCTGCCGTGCATGGTGCCGCCGACCGAGGCCGGTTCTCAACGAGACATTGGTCCTACGACCCGGAAACTGGTCGGTTGGCGGCCGGCTGCCGCGAGGCGCGCCACCGCGCGCTATGTGGTTGGGGGGAAAGCCCGCCAGCTGCCATTCCCCCGGGGCGAGCTCTCGCATCCGGCGGCGATTGTGACGCCACGGCCGCCGGCGCGTAGGTTGTGTGTGATGCGCAGATACTCATCGATGGCGCTCGGTCTGATCCTCGCCGGGTGCGGGAGTGCGCAGGTCGCGGCGGCGCCTCCGGCGCGGACGGGGGTGGCGGCGAGTTGCGCGGCGGTGTCGCCGGAGCAGCAGTTCGCCAGTGCGCGCCTGGTGTTCGTGGGCCGGATGCTCAAGGGCCCCACGATCAAGCCCGGCGGGGTGCTGGGCTCGCCGGCCCGGATGCGGGTCGAGCGCTATCTGAAGGGGCACGGGCCGTCGACGGTGAGGGTGGACACCGCGGTGAGCATCGACCCTCACGGCGTCGCGGTGGGCGAGGACGGAATCATGGCCCGGCCCGGGGAGCGGTGGAAGATCTACACCGACTCGGGCCGGCAGCCGTTCTCGACGTCGATCTGCGCCGGGAGCCGGCGCGTGGCTGAGAGCCCGCCGGGCAAGCGTGCCGGCGGAGCGCTGGCGCTGTGGCGGTCGTTCCCGGTGCACGCCAACCCGAGGCCGATCGTCCCGCTCGGGGAGGGGATGGTGCTCGCCCCGGCGACAGGCTTCCGGACCGAGGACCAGAAGCTGGCCTTCACCGAAGGGCGCTTCGTACTGGGCACGGCGCTGCCCCCCGGCTCACTCACCGCCTTCCGGCGGCTGACTGCTACCGGAGCGCCCGGGCGCGACCAGGTCCCACCGCTGCTCATCACCGGCGTGCGCCTTGGCGCCGCGACGTTCCTGACCGACCGCGGGAAGGCGCGGCTGGCGGCCTGGGAGTTCTCCTTGCGCGGCGTGGATGCGCCTGCTTCGGTACTCGCCCTGGCGCCGGCGGAGGTGTTCAGGCCGCCGGCCCTGCACCGGTTCGACCCACCCGGGCCGGGCAGCTCGATCGCGGACTCCGCCACCGAGTCGCCCTCGGGCACGACGATCAAGCTGTCGTTCGCCGGTGCCCCGCCGGGGACCGGGCCGTGCGAGGCCAACTACCGAGCCGGCGCGGTAGCCAGCCGGCGCGCGGTTGCCTTCACGATCACCACGATTGCCGCGCCGGTCCCGCCCGGGCAGGCGTGCCCGGCCCTCGCGGCGATCCGAACCGTGGCGCTGCATTTGACCAAGCCGCTCGGCGCCCGGGTGCTGATCTCGGCCGCCGACGGCGGCGCGGTCCCCGTCACGCCCGCTCGGTAGCCGGCGGGTCGCGCCGGCGCACCGGAGTGGCGTTGACGATCGATGTGGTCGTCTCACCGTAGAGCAGGAAGCGGTCCAGCACCGTGGGCAGCTCCTCGATCGAGCCGCAGGTGGAGCTTCATGTAGAAGCAGTCCTCGCCAGTGATTCGCAGGCACTCCTCGATCTGCGGGATCTCCGCGGCGAGATCGGCGATCTTCGACAGCTGGCGCACGGCCGGCTTGACCCGGACGATCGCGGTCAGCGAGTACCCGAGGGCCCGCGGGTCGATCTCGGCCCGGTAGCCGGTGATCACCCCGGCCTGCTCGAGGCGCCGCACGCGCTCGGTCACCGCGGGGGAGGACATGCTCACGCGCCGGCCCAGCTCGGCGAACGAGATCCGCCCGTCCCGGGCCAGTTCACCGAGGATTTGCCGGTCTACGGCGTCCAGTGGCAGATTATTCATAGGCCGAGCCATCGTAACGCCTTCGATTGCCTATGTGCGGAGCCGGCCGGTCGGAGCACAATCGTTTCATGAGGCGAGTTCCCGCCCCAGGCGTACTTCGCGGGGAGTGCGATCTTCCACTACCTCGGTCCGGCGTTTGCCGTTCTGCTGTTCGCACGGGTGGCGCCGCTCGGCGTCGCCTGGCTGCGGATCGCCAGCGCGGCGCTGGTGTTCGCCGCGTGGCGCCGGCCGTGGCGCGCGCTGCGGCGCGCCGACCCCGCCACCGTCCGCCTGGTGGTGGCGCTCGGCGCCGTGCTGGCGGCCATGAACAGCTGCTTCTACGAGGCGATCGCCCGCCTGCCGCTCGGGACCGTGGCGGCGATCGAGTTCCTCCCGGTGATCGCGCTGGCCGCGCTGGGGGCGCGGTCGCGCCGTAACGCCGGCGCGCTCGCCCTCGCCGTGGGAGGCGTGTACGTGCTGATGGACATCAAGCTGAGAGGAGGCATGCTCGGCTTCGGCCTGGCCTTCGCCAACGCCGGGCTGTTCGCGCTCTACATCGTGCTGGCGCATCGGGTGTCCCGCCAGCCGGGCCTCGGCGGCATCGACGGGCTTGCCGCGGCGATGCTTCTCGCCGTGCCGGCGGTCACTGCGCTGGGCGGCTGGCAGGCCGGATCTCACGTCACCGATCCGGTCGCGCTCGGCGCCGGGATCGGGGTCGGCGTCACCTCATCGGTCATCCCCTACGTTTGCGACCAGCTTGCGATGGCGCGCCTGGCGCGCGAGACCTACTCACTGATGGTGTCGCTGCTGCCCGCCACCGCCACCGTCGTCGGGCTCGTCGTACTGGGACAGACCCCGAGCGCCCGCCAGCTCGTCGGCGTCTCGCTGGTCGTCGCTGCGCTTGTCCTGCACCAGGAGCGCTCTACAGCGGCCGCCGCACCCCGACCTCGTCGATATGCGCGAGCAGATCGTGGGGGTCCTCATAGACCCGATATGCCCCTGAGTAGATCGAGCTCCTCCCGGCCGTAGCCGCCGGACAGCACGCCGACCCCGAGCGCCCGGGCCCGTCGCGCCGCCAGCAGATCCCACACGCTGTCGCCCACCACGATGCTGTCGCGGATGTCGACGCCGATGCGCTTGGCTGCCGTGAGGAACAGGTCGGGGTCGGGCTTTGCGTACTTGACCTGATCGCGCGTGATGAATGGGGTGTCGGGCGCAAGCTCGAGCATGTCGCGCGCGAGATCCGCATAGCGGGCCACGCCGCTGGTCGCGATCGCCCACGGGACGCCGTGCTCGGTCAGCGTGGAGAGCAGTTCCCGAGCGCCCGGCAGCGGGTGGACGCTGTCGTAGTGGCGGATGAACGCCTCCTCGTGCAGCCTTGGCAGGGCGCGCAGCGTGTCCGGATCGAGGTCGGTCGCGAGTTCGCGGACCAGCGCGTTCACGAACAGACCGCCGCTCATGCCGATCCGCCGGTGGATCTTCCACACCGAGAGGTTGATCCCCACCTGGTCGAGCGCCTCGCGCCAGCCGAGAACGTGCTGATAGACACTGTCGATCAGCGTCCCGTCGAGGTCGAACAGGAAAGCGGGACGGCTCCGGCTCTCGATCGCCATGTCCGGCATGATGACGGCATGATCACCGCGGAGAGTCTGGCGGCGCGGTTCGACGCGCTGGGCGACGTCGGCGTCGGGCCGGTTGGCGTCCACCGGCTGGCGTGGACGGACGAGGACGCGGCCACGCGCGACTGGTTCGAGCGCCAGGCCGCCGATGCCGGCCTGCGGGTGGAGCGCGACCCGGCGGGCAACCTGTGGGCGTGCCCGGACACCGAGCCGCCGTGGTCGGCGGTCGGCTCGCACATGGACAGCGTGCGCGGGGGCGGGCGCTTCGACGGGCCGCTAGGCGTGGCGTGCGGCTTCGAGATCGCCGCTCAGAGCGCGCGGCCGATCGCGGTGCTGTCGTTCGCCGACGAAGAGGGCGCGCGCTTCAACACGCCGACGTTCGGGAGCAAGGCGCTGGCCGGCCGGCTCGATCTGCCTGCCGTGCTGGAGCGGCGCGACGACGACGGCGTGTCGCTGCGCGACGCCATGCAGGCGGCCGGAGTCGATCCGGGCGGGGTCGGGAGCGCGCGGGGATGGGTGGACCGCATGGCCGCCTTCATCGAGATCCACATCGACCAGACGACCGAGCTGGCTCGCGCGGGCGAGCCCGTCGGGGTGGTCAGCTCGCTGGCCGCGCGAACCCGGCTGGAGGTGACCCTGCGCGGGCGAGCCGATCACGCGGGCACCACGCCGCGCTCCGAGCGGCGCGACGCGCTGTCGGCGGCGGCCCGGCTGATCGTCGGCGCCGAAGAGGAGGCCGGCGCGGACAGCACGCTCGATGGCGAGCCCGGTCCGCTCACGATCACTGCATCAAGAATCATCACAAAACCCAACGCACCGACCACGATCGCCGCCGAGGTGCGGCTCTGGATCGACGCTCGCGCCCCCGGCTTCGCGGCGATCGACGCCTGGCGCGCGCGCGCTCGACGAACTGGCCGCGGAGCTCGAGCGGCGCTCGGGGGTCGGGATCGAGCTGGCCGTCGCCTCGCGCACCGATGCCCGGGAGTTCGCCCCTGCGCTTCGCGATTCGCTCAGCCGCGCCGCCGAGGACGTGCTGGGTCACGCTCCGCCCGAGCTTGTCTGCTTTGCCGGCCACGATGCCGGCGTGGTGGCCGAGCACGTGCCGGCCGCGATGCTGTTCGTGCGCAACCCCACCGGCGTCAGCCACTCGCCGGAGGAGGCGGTGGAGCTCGGAGACGCGGCGATCGCCGCGCAGGTGGTGGCCCGCGCCCTGGAGTCGCTGGCGTGAGTGCGCGGGCCGTCATCCCGGCCATGCCCAACGCGCACTCGCACGCCTTCCAGCGCGCGCTGCGGGGCCGCGGCGAGCGGGTGAGTCCGGATCGCGACGACGACTTCTGGACGTGGCGTGCGGAGATGTTCCGGCTGGCGGACGCACTCGACCCGACCACGATGCGGCAGGTGGCGTTCGAGGCGTTCGCCGAGATGCGCGGGGCCGGCTACGGGGTGGTCGGCGAGTTCCACTACGTCCACCACCAGCCGGACGGGACCCCATATACAGAGCCCAACGAGATGGCGCTGGCCGTGGCCGAGGCGGCGGTCGAGGCCGGGCTGGCCATCGTGCTGCTCCCCGCCGCCTACCACCGCGGCGGGTGGGCCGACGGCGCAGACCTGCCGCCGGCTCCTGGTCAACGGCGCTTCTGCGACCCCGACGTGGAGACCTTCCTGACCCGGGTGGAGGCGCTGCGCGTGTGGGCGCAGTCGGTGCCGGGGGTCGAGGTGGGCATCGCCGCCCATAGTGTGCGCGCGGTTCCGAGCCGCTGGCTCGAGGCGATCGCGTCGTACTCGGAGCGGCACGGCGTGGTGCGTCACATCCACGCGCACGAGCAGCGGCGCGAGCTCGATGAGTGCCAGCGCCGAGCATGGCTGCTCCCCGATCGAGTTGCTCGAACGGACCGGGTTCCTGGGCGAGCGGGCCAGCGTGATCCACGGGATCCACGTGACGACGGAGGATGTCGCGCTGGTGGCGCAGTCCGGGACGACGATCGTGTCCTGCCCGACCACCGAGGGGAACCTGGGCGACGGCTACCTGCCGGCGATGGCCTACGCGGAGGCCGGCGTCCCGCTGGCCATCGGCAGCGACTCGCAGGTGCGCATCGACCCGTTCGAGGAGGCGCGGGAGCTCGAGACCGGCTCACGCCGCGAACGCCAGCTGCGGACCGGGCTGCTGGCGAGCGTGGGTGACCTGTGGGCGGCGTTGTGCCGGAACGGATACCGGAGCCTCGGGCTGGACGGGGAGCCGCGGACGGTGGAGATCGACCTCGAGCATCCGGATCTGAGCGGTGTCGATGCGCAGGACCTGCCGCTGGCGCTGGCCACCTGCGCGTCGGCCGGCGTGGTTCTTTCCCGTTAAGCTGAGTCGCGCCCCGAAGCGCCGGCGAATGAACGGGGCCGGCCGCAGGGGCGCGCTCGAGGGAGGAGGGTCGGACCATGATGACGGTGCGCGACCTAGTTGTCCAAGACGAAGACGCGCGAGAGGCGATAAGCGCAGCTTATGAATCGCCGTCCGGCGTGAACACGACCTTCCCGGCCGTCTCGCCCTTGAGCATGGTCTCGAAGCCCTGTCGCGCATCGGTCAGCGCCAGCGTGCTGTGGATGACCGGCCGCACGCCCTTGTCGACGCACAGGCGGATCAGCCGCTCGAGCTCCTCGCGCGTGCCCATCGTCGAGCCGACGACCGAGAGCTGGAGGAAGAAGATGCGGGTCAGCTCGGCGGGCGGAGCGTCGCCCGTCGTGGCGCCCGAGATGACGATCGTGCCACCGGGCTTGAGCGACCGCACCGAGTGCGCCCAGGTGGCCTGGCCGGTGGTCTCCATCACCGCGTCGACCCGCTCCGGCAGGCGCGCGCCCGGCTCGAAGGCCTGATCGGCACCCAGCTCGAGCGCGTGGGAGCGTTTCTCCTCGGAGCGTCCGGTTACCCAGATCCGGATGCCGGCGGCGCTGCCCAGCACGGTCAGTGCGGTCGACACGCCGCCGCTGGCGCCCTGAACCAGCACGGTCGCGCCGGGGCTTACGCGACCCCGGGTGAACAGCATGCGATACGCGGTCAGCCAGGCCGTGGGGAGGCACGCCGCCTCCTCGAAGGACAGCTCCGGCGGCTTGGGGAGCAGGTTCCACCGCGGGGCGGCAACCCGCTCGGCGAACGTGCCCGGGTGACGCTCGGAAAGCAGCGAGCGGCGGGGATCGAGCGTCTCGTCGCCGTGCCAGGACGGGTCGTTGATCACCGAGTGGACGATCACCTCGTTGCCGTCCTCGTCGACGCCTGCGGCGTCGCAGCCGAGGATCATCGGCAGGCGATCCTCGGGCAGCCCGACGCCGCGCAGTGACCACAGGTCGTGGTGGTTGAGCGAGGCGGCCTTGACCGTGACCGTCGTCCAGCCATCGGGCGGTTTCGGATCCGGCTGGTCGTCGATGCGCAGACCGGTGAGCGGGCTCTCGCGGTCCTGGCTGGCGGCGAACACGGCGAGCACCCGGCAATCATGCCGTATCGCAGCGCGACGGAGCGTCCTCGGGCGCCGATGTGACTCAGCCCGACTCGATCGCCTTCTTGAGCTCGCCGGCGCGCGCGCTGACCAGCATGTCGCGCAGCAGGTCGATCAGCGGGCCGCGAATCACCATGCCGAGCATCCGCCCGAATTCCACGTCGAGCTTGTAGGTGGCGCGGGTCCGCTTGCCGCCCAGATCCTCGAGCTCCCAGCGGCCGTCGACCGACTTGAGCTTCTCCCTTCTCCTGGGTCCAGCTCAGCGTGCTTGGCGCGCCGTAGGTGAAGCGGACGGTCGATTTGATCGTCCTCACCTTCGCGTCGGACTCGGTCTCGCATCGGATCGCGCGGCCGTCGCCGTCGCGCTCGAGCGCGTGCATGCCCTTCAGGCCGCCCTGCCAGTCGGGCGCGCTCTCCACGTCCGCGACGAGCGCCCACACCGTGTCGAGGGGCGCGTTGATCTCTGCGGTTGAGCTACCGGTGATGTTCGCCATGGTCGTTCTAGGCCGCTACGGCCTCGCGCTCCATGTCAGGTGCGTAGGAGCCGGTGCGGGCGGCCGCGTTCATCTTGGCCCGGTGATAGTAGGCGCGTTGACCCGCCTCGGCGTTCTGGTCCTTGCCGCCCCATGCCTTGAGCGCCGGCGCCTGTAGAGCACGCCCGTAGGAGAACGAGAGCTGCCACGGGTGCGGCCCCCTGGCGTTCATCGCGTTGAGGTTGGCGGTGGCGTCCTCGTCGGTCTGGCCGCCGGACAGGAACACGATGCCGGGCACCCCGGCCGGCACGTGCTTGTACAGGCATCTGAGTGTCCATTCGGCGATCTCATCGTGGTCGGCCCGGTCGCTTGCGTCGTACCCCGACAGCACCATGTTCGGCTTGAGCAGGGTCCCGTAGACGTCGACCCTCTGGTCGAACAGCTCGCGGTAGACCGCGTCGAGCACGAGCGCGGTGGCGTGGTGACTGCGCTCGATCGTGTGCGTCCCGTCCTGGAGCACCTCGGGTTCGACGATCGGGAACCAGTCCCGCCTCCTGGCACAGGGCGGCGTAGCGCGCCAGCGCGTGGGCGTTGGTCCAGATGCAGTAGTTGCTCGGAAGCTCGTCAGTGATCGAGTAGGTGGCGCGCCACTTGGCGAAGCGGGCGCCCAGTTCGCGGTACTCGGTGAGTCTTGCTCTGAGCCCGTCGAGCCCCTCGGTCACGGTCTCGTGGTCCGCGAGAGCGAGCGGCTTGGCGCCCTTGTCGACCTTGATGCCGGGGATGATGCCCTTGCTCTCGAGGAGCTGCGGGAACGGCGTGCCGTCCTGAGACGACTGGCGGATCGTCTCGTCGAACAGGATCACGCCGCTGATGTAGTCCTCCGCGCCCGGGGTGGTGAACAGCATCTCGCGATACGCCCGCCGGCGATCCTCGGTCGATTCGAGGTCGATCGAGTCGAAGCGCTTCTTGATCGTCCCGTCGCTCTCGTCCGCGGCGAGGATCCCCTTGCCCTCGGCGACCAGGGCTTTGGCGGTCCGGTGCAGCTCGGTGTAGTCGGCCATGGTGATTTACCTCCGGGTCTCGTGCGCTCCGATTTGATTATCGCCCGCGACGAGGGTCAGGAGGAGATCGTTTAGGCGTCCGACGTCCCGGCGGCGGCCGCTGAAGATCACGCAGCGGTGGCGGAGGTCCAGGCGCGCGCGCCTGATCACGTCGGCCATGAACGCGTCGGTGGTGACCAGATTGCAGTGGACGAGCGCCTGGGCCAGCGCATCGAGGTCGGCCGGGTCGCTCGGGCGGGCGTGGCGTTCGGGCAGCTCGTGCTCGATCACCCAGGTGAGGCGCCGGCGGGTCGCCCTGCCGGCGCGGTCGAGCTTCGCGGGGAGCTTGCGGCCCTGGGAGAGCTCGCGAAGGATCTGCATGAGGTTGAGATCGGGGCGGGGCCTCGACTCGCGCTCGTGGACGGCCGACTCGACGACCTCGATCGTGCCGGACGCGACCGCGTTGCGGAGCGTCGGCGCCAGCTCGCGGAAGGCCGGCTTGTCCTTGGCGATGCCGCTCAGGTAGTTCTGGTCGAGGTAGAGGACCGCGGTCATGGCTTGGTTTGGCGATACCGGTGCAGGGCGATCCCTGCCCAGATCGCCTCGACCACGCCGAACGGCCACGTGCCGGCCAGGAAGCCATATGCGCTGGACAGCGCGCAGCCGCAGGCGAACGCCAGCACGAAGCCGCGGTGCCGGTGCTCGAGCGCGTACATGGCCATCATGAAGGTGACGGCGGTGGCGCCGAACAGGGTGAGCATTTCCAGACTTCATGATGGCGCTGTCCTCGGGACAATCGCGGGTCAACCGGGCCTGGTCGAAAAAGCGTCCAAATAGTTCGTTTTTTCGACCAGGCTCCGGGCGCGGACCTTTACGGCGATGACCACGATCGACATCGACACTCCGGTTGGGCCGGCGCGGGCGCAGCTAACCAACGTCCGCGGCGCCGCCGGCGGACTCGTCCTCGGCCACGGCGCGGGCGGCGGGGTGGGCGCGCGTGACCTGAAGGCGGCGGCGGATGCGGCGGCCGCCGAGCGCTTCAGCGTGGCGCTGGTCGAGCAGCCCTACCGGGTGGCCGGCCGGCGCTCGCCGGCTCCGGCCGGCCAGCTCGACGCGGCATGGATCGCGGTGGTGGCGGCGTTGCGGACCGGGGCGTTTCGGCGGCTCGAGTTGATCTGCGGCGGTCGCTCCTCCGGCGCCCGGGTGGCGTGCCGGACGGCCGCGGAGACCGGTGCGGCCGGCGTGCTCTGCCTGGCCTTCCCGCTTCACCCGCCTGGGCGTCCCGAGAAGAGCCGCCTCGACGAACTCGACGCGGTCACGGCGCCGGTGCTCGTCGTGCAGGGGCAGAGCGATCCGTTCGGGATGCCGCCACCGGGCCAGAACCGAACCGTGGTCACTGTGGCCGGCAACCACAGCCTTTCCGGCGATCTCGACGCGGTGCGGGATGCGGTGGGCCGCTGGCTCGCGCAGGTACGCTAATCGGCATGTGCCAGCGGATCGGTCACGGAGGCGCCAGCGCCCTGGCGCCGGCCAACACCCTCGCGTCGTTCGACGCCGCCCGCGAGATCGGCATCGACATGGTCGAGTTCGATGTGCGGGCCTGGGACGGCGAGCTGGTCCTCGCCCACACCGTGTTGCACGCGCGCCGCGACGGCAACGTGCGCTTGGGCGACGCCCTCGCGCACCTGGCCGGCCGGCGCTTCCGGGACGTCGAGCTGAACGTCGACGTCAAGCATGTGGGGTGCGAATCAGCGGTGCTGGAGCGGCTGCGCGCGGCCTCGTTGCTCGATCGCACGCTGATCTCCTCGCAGGTCCCGGACGTGCTCGACCGAGTGCGCGCGCTCGAGCCGCACGCCCGCGTGGGAATCTCGATCGGCGGCCGTCTGGCCCGGATGAGCCGCCGTTGGCGCGACTGGCGGGCCGGCGCCCTGGCCGGCCTGCACGCGGGACGCTGGGATGCGCTGATGGCCCAGCACCGGCTGGTCGACGATGCGCTGCTGGGCGACGTGGCCGAGCGCGGCGGCCGGCTGTATGCCTGGACGGTCAACGACCGGCCCGCGATCGCGTCGCTTCAGCGGCTGGGCGTACATGGGATAGTCACCGCCGACCCCAGACTGTTTGCCTAGTGCAGGAACTCGTCGCTCCGCCCGGCCGCGGGCGCGTGTTCACAGAACAGGTGCGGCCGGGCCTGGCCGACTGCGCGCCAAGCGGGCGGATTCGCCTGGATGCGCTGGCACGGTTCGCGCAGGACATCGCGTACGCGGACGCCGACGACGTGGGGCTGGCTCAGACGGCAACGTGGGTGGTCCGGCGCACGCGCATCCGGGTGAACCGCTTTCCCCGCTTCGGCGAGCACCTGGAGCTCGCCACGTTCTGCAGCGGGATCGGCCGAATGTGGGCCGAGCGCCGCACGAGCATCTCGGGCGATGTCTCCGGCGAAGTCGAACTGGTCTCGCTGTGGGTGCATCTGGACGCGGCAACCGGACGCCCGACGCCGCTGACCCAGGAGGAGATCGCGGCGTGGGGCGAGTCGGCCAGCGGCCGAAAGGTCACCGCGCGACTCCGACACCCCATGCCGAAGGATCCGGATGACAGCTTTCCCTGGCGCTTTCGTCGCACCGAGTGCGACCTCGCCGACCACATCAACAACGCCGCCTATCTCCAACCACTCGAGGAGGAGCTGCTCGAGGGCGACGAGCTCGAGTCGATCGACGTCGAGATCGAGTATCGCTCCCCGTCGCAGGCCGGCGAAAAGCTCGTGCTCCGCCACGCCGCCCGCCGGTGGATCACCAGCTCGGACGGCGAGACCCACGCCTCATTGCTCCTCGCCAATTCTCACCGTCACAGGAGGTCTGAACTTTGCGTGCCGTCGTGATCACCAAGCCGGGCGATGTGGATGTCCTCGACGTGGCCGATCGTCCCGCCCGCGAGCCGGGCTACGGAGAGGTCCGTATCACGGTCAAGGCAGCGGCCGTGAACCCAACCGACATCGGGCTTCGTCAGCGCGGGGGCGGTGATGACCCGCCCGCGCCGTGGGTCCCGGGAATGGATGCGGCCGGCGTGGTCGAGTCGGTCGGGCCGGGCGTCGACCGGCTGCACGTCGGCGATGAGGTCATGGCCGCGGTCAGCCCGCGCCGGCCCGAGGGCGGAGCCCAGCAGGAGCTGCTGGTCGTGCCGGCCGCCTCGGTCGTGCCGATCCCCGACGGCGCCTCGCTGCCTGAGGCGGCGACGCTGCCCATGAACGGGCTCACCGCTCTGCGGGGGCTCGAGATGCTGGGCTTGAGCGACGGCGAGACGCTGGCCGTGGGCGGCGGCGCCGGGCTGCTCGGCTCGTACGTGATCGCGCTGGCCAAGGAGCAGGGTCTACGGGTGATCGCCGATGCGAAACCCGAGGACGAGGAGGCGGTAAAGGGCTTCGGCGCCGATGTCGTGGTGCCCCGCAGCGATGACTTCGCCGGCGCGGTTCGGGCGGTGGCGCCCGATGGCGTTGACGCGGTGTACGACACCGCGCTGCTGTACCGCGACGCGTTCGGAGCCGTCCGCGACGGCGGCCAGATCGTGTGCGTGCGCGGCTGGGACGGCAACGAGGTGGAGGACCGCGGGGTGCGGGTGCATCCGGTGATGGTGGCCCGGGTGCTCGAGCGGACCGAGTGGCTCGAGAAATTGCGGGCGCTCGCCTCTGCCGGCCGGCTCAAGCTGCGAGTGGCCGCTGAGTATCCGCCCGAGCAGGCGGGCGAGGCTCACCGCTTGATGGACGCCGGCGGCCTGCGCGGACGAGCCGTGATCGTGTTTGGGAAATCCGGTTAGACGGCGTAGGGGGCTCGTGGCGGGTTGGGCCGGATTTTCTTAAGGGAATTCGGCTTCGGAGCGGTTCGTCTTTAAGTGAGGCTCTGGTGCCGAATTCCCCGAATTCGGCTTCGGAGCGGTTCGTCTTTAAGTGAGGCTCTGGTGCCGAATTCCCCGAATTCGGCTTCGGAGCGGCTCGTCCTTGAGTCAGGCTTTGAGGCCGAATTCCCCAAGGACGGCGCGAGCCGCGTTGTGCCCGGGGATCCCGCTCACGCCACCGCCCCGCCGGGCGCCCGCTCCACACACCCACACGTTCGGATGCTCGGTCTCGACGCCCCACCGCCCGATCTCCTCGTCTGACTCGGCAAACGGCCAGGCCAGGTCGCGGTGGAAGATGTGGCCGCCCGGCATGCCGAGCTCGGCCTCGAGCTCGGGTGGCGTGAGCGCCTCGAGCCCCAGCAGACAGTCCTCGATCGGTTCGGCCAGCACGCTGTTCAGCGAGCGGAGCGTGGCCCTCACGGCGCGCTCCTTGGCGTCTGGGGTCGTGAACAGGCGCGCCGGCATGTGCAGCCCGAACAGGGTAAGCGTCTCGACGCCCCGGGCTCTCAGGTCGGCGGAGAGGATGCTCGGGATCGGTCAGCGAGTGGCAATAGACCTCACACGGGGGAAGCGACGGGATCTGGCCGGCGGCCGCCTCCCGGTAGGCCGCCTCGAGCTGCGCGTAGCCTTCGTTGACGTGGAAGGTCCCGGTGAAGGCGTCCTCGGAGCCGACCCCCGGCACGCGCGGCAGGCGCTTCAGGAGCATGTTGATCTTGAGCTGGGCGCCCTCGGGGCGTTCCGCGGTCTCGCCCAGCAGGTCGCTCAAGATGGCCGGCGCGACGCCGGAGAGCACGTGGCGGGCGGCGTAGATTCGGCCGTCGGCCGTCCTGACCTCGGCCGCTCTGCCGTCGGTCTCGATCGCGACGACCTCGGCTGCGGTGACGAGCTCCGCGCCCGCCGCTCGGGCGGCGCCGGACAGCGCACTCGAGACCGCACCCATGCCGCCCACCGGCACATTCCAGCTGCCGCCGACCACGTGATAGAGGAAGCAGCGGTTCTGGCGCAGGGCCGGGTCGAGCGCGGAGGCGAAGGTACCGATCAGGCCATCGGTCAGGACCGTCCCCCGCTCGACGTCGTCGTCGAAGGTCCGCTCGAGCACCTCTGACAGCGGCGTCTCGAACAGCGCCTCCCAGATCTGATCGTCGCCGATGAGACGGCGCATCTCCTCACGGGAGCGAAGCGGCTCGGTGAGCGTCCCGAATACGCGCTCGGCGACCCGGACCATCATCGAGTCCCACGCGGGGTGCCACCCAGCCGCCGGGTAGGCCGCGACCCGCCGAACGCGCAGCTCGACCCGGAGTCCGAGCTCGCGAGCCAGCGCCGGCGGGAACAGGCTGACCAGGTACGAGTAGCGCGAAACGTGTGCGTCGAAGCCGGGAAACACCTGCGCGGACGCGGCCGCCCCGCCGAGCTCGGCGCGGCGCTCGAGCACCAGCACGGAGCGGCCCGCGCGGGCGAGCAGGGTGGCCGCGACCAGCGCGTTGTGGCCGCCGCCGACGACTACGGCATCGAAGCTGCGCCGCTCGGGCATCGGACCAACGTACTAGGACCAATTGCCTCTGGTGATCTGCGCGGTGGCGGCCTAGCCTGGATGACTATGAGCACAGGTGAGCAGATCGCGGCAACCGTCCAGTCGTGGCCCGGCGTGGAGTCCACGCCGCATCGCTTCGGCGGCATCGAGTTCCGCGTCGGGCGACGCGAGCTCGGGCATCTCCATGGCGATCGAATCGCCGATCTGCCGTTTCCCCGTCGCGTGCGCGACCAGCTGATCGCCGACGGCCGCGCCCGCCCGCATCACGTGCTGCCGCACTCGGGCTGGATCACGGTGTCGATCGGTTGCACCGAGGAGGCGGATCGCGCCGTGGAGCTGTTCCGCATGGCCTACGAGCGCGCGCAGAGCGCCCGGCGAGCCGCACGTGCCTGATCAGGCCCGAATCTTCGTTCTCACCGGGGATGAGGTCGTGCGCCTCACGCTCACGGGCAGCCGCGCGCACGACGTCGAGGGCGTGCTCACCGTCCCCGGGCTGCAGTGCGTTGCCGTCGATCCGCGCGACCCGAACCGTGTGTACGTCGGCACGTTCGACGACGGGCTGTACGCAACCGATGACGCCGGCCAGACCTGGCGCGAGGCATGGCACGGCGTGGCCGACCGTCGCGTGCCGGCGGTGAGCGTGTCGCCCTCACATGTTCAGGACGGCGTTTCCGTGGTCTACGCCGGGACCGAGCCGAGCAACCTGTATCGGTCAGAGGACGCGGGAACGACCTGGCAGCTGCTGCCCGAGCTGCGGCGTCTGCCCAGCGAGCCACGCTGGTCGTTTCCGCCGCGGCCGTGGACCCACCACGTGAGCACGATCGCCCTGCACCCGTCCGACCCGGAGTCCCTGCTCGTCGGCATCGAACTCGGAGGCGTGATGCGTTCGTCGGACGGCGGCCGCACCTGGGTCGACCACAACCCGCAGGCGCACAGCGACGCCCACCAGCTCCTCACCCATCCGCTCGCGCCCGATCGGGTGTACGAGGTCGCGGGACAGGGAATCGCGCTTTCGCCGGATCGCGGCCACAGCTGGCGCCGGATCGACTCCGGCCTCGACCGACATTACGCGTGGGCGGCCGCGGTCGATCCGGCCGACCCGGACCTCTGGTACGCCTCGGTGAGCCGCTCCCCGTTCGCCGCGCACGGCGGCGGTGACGGGCAGGCGCGGCTGATGCGCTCACGCGGCAACGGCTTCGCGGCGATCGGCGGCTGGGGCGAGGCGCCGGAGCTGCGACGGATGCCCTACGCACTGGCGGCGCTGCCCGGTCAGCCCGGCCGGCTGCTGGCCGGGCTGCGTGGCGGCACGCTGCTGCTCGGCGACGACGCGGGCGAGAAGTGGTCGCGGGTGGGGCCGGCCCTGTCGGACGTGATCGCGATGGCGGTCGCGCCCGCATGAGCCCAGTTTGTGAGCACTCACGCAAATGCGGGTATCCCCACGCCATGACCCGCGACGAGCTGCGTCAACACATCGATTCAGCCGCCCCGCGCCGGAGCACCGAATCACGGCGGCTCACTGCGTTGATCCTGGGAGCGTGCTGGCCCGGCGGTCCCGAGGACCGCACCGAGCGCGCCGCGCTCGACTGGCTGCGTCGGTGGCGTCCCGAGCAGGTGCAGGCCGAACTGCCGGCATGCTCCTGCGCCGCCGGGCATTGCGTCCTGTGTAACTGAGTGCCGGCCGACCTGCGCGACCGGGTGGCGATCGTGACCGGTGGCGGTCGCGGGATCGGGCGCTCGATCGCGCTCGCCTATGCGCGAGCCGGCGCCCACGTCGTGATCACCGCGGCGCGCAATCCCGCGGAGGCCGAGGCGGTGGCGTCCGACAGCGCGGCGTTGCCGGGACGCGTGGAGGCCGTACAGGCCGACGTCACGGTTGATGTGGACGTGGACGGCCTGGTGGAACGGGCGCTGGCCGTCAATGGCCGGATCGACGTGCTGGTCAACAACGCAGCGCGCGGGATGCGGTTCGTCAACGAGCGGTTCATGACCGAGCCGCGGCCGTTCTGGGAGGCAGATCCCGCGGCGTGGAGGACGGTGATCGAAACCAACGTCGTCGGCGTGTTTCTGATGACGCGCGCGGTGGCACCGCACATGCTGGCAGCGCGGCGCGGGAGCATCATCAACGTCACGGTCAACCAGCAGACCATGGTGCGACGCGGCTTTTCTCCGTACGGCCCGTCCAAGGCGGCGCTCGAGGCGATGACCCAGGTCTGGGCGCAGGAGCTCGAGGGCACCGGGGTGGTGATCAACCTGCTGTTGCCCGGCGGCGCCACCGCGACCGGCATGGTCCCCGACGAGATGCGGCAACGGGCGGAGCTGCTGTCGCCCGAGATCGTCGTGCCAGGAGCCCTGCACCTGGCGGTGAGCGACCGCAGCGGACAGCGGATCGTCGGCAGCGAGTGGAGCGCACCCGCGTGAGGCCACCTCGCTGCGCCTACGGGGTGGTAGCGTTCCGGGTCGTTGCCGTCGGCCGGGTAGTGCGGGGTGGCGAATCCAGCTGTGAACAGCGAATTCAGCGTAGAAGAACGAAACGAGGGGTCAGCCTGGGTACTCGCCGCCACCGGCGAGCTCGACCTGCGGACCAGCCCCGAGCTCGAGGAGGCGCTCGACCGGGTGTGGATGGCCGGCGCCGAGCTGGTGATCCTCGATCTGCGCCAGATCGAGTTCATGGACTCGACCGGCTTGCGCGTGCTGCTGGGCGCGCATCAGCGGGCCCAGGAAACCGGCCGCCGCTTCGCCCTGGTGCGGGGTGCCGACCAGGTCGAGCGGGTGCTCACGCTGACTGGTGTGCGCGACCTGCTGACCGTCGTCGACGCACCCGAGGAACTGCTCGCCGCCGGCGAGTCATCCTCTGACGCCTACTAGTAGCCCCGCGCGGTTCCACTCCCGGACTGACCGCCCTCGCACCGGGCCAGTTTTCGGCGCTCCGCTCGAGGGTAAGCCGTCGTGGAAAGAAAGGTTGAACCAGGTCACACGTAGCCCCTCACGGTGGACGGAGCGCACCTTCGAAACCCGGGGGTCGGCGTGGCAGGGACGATGTCACCGCCCGGCTCGCCCACGATCATCGTCGTGTTCGGCTTCATCGCGTCGGCTACGATCGGCCTGCTCGTTCCGATGCTCTACACCTACACCGCCGAGCACTTCACGACCAACGCGCGCGCGACCGGAGTCGCGCTGACCGATGGACTCGGCCACATCGGGGGCGCGCTCGCGCCGCTCATCGTGCTCGGCGCGAACTCGGCGTGGGGCTTCTCCGCCTCGTTCCTGGTCATGGCGATCAGCGGCATCGTCGCCGGCGGACTGATGCTGTTCGGCATCAAGGCCACGGGCCGCTCACTGGAGACGGCCACGGCCGAGTGACGTGAAAGAGCTGACTGGGAGCGCGTCTGCCGGCACCACGGCCTCGCTGGCCGAGGCCATGGCGCTGCTCGAGGACATCGACCGCTACCACGAGTGGCATCCCGACGTGGTCAAGGAGGCCGAGGTGCTCGAGCGGGACGGGGACGGTCATCCAACCCGAGCGCGCACGAAGCTGCACGTCGAGCGCGGGCCGTTGACCCACGATTTCAACCTGGTCATGGCGGTCACGGTCGACCCCTCGGGGACGATCAAGCTGAGCCGAATCCCCCACGAGCCGACCGATAGGGAGCGCTTCGACGTGACGTGGCGGGTGGAGGGCGGGAACAGCAGCCGCATCCAGCTCGACCTGGCGGCGAACCTCGATCTTCCGCGCTTCCTGCCTCTGGGCGGAGTCGGCGACTCGATGGCCCAGGGGCTGGTCAGCGCGGCGACGCGAAGGCTCGGCTCGTGAGTCCGCGCGGCGCGAGGTCGAACGCCTCGGCCAGCAGTTCGTAGGAGCGCCGGCGGGCCTGGTGGTCGTGAGTGATCGTGACCACGATCACCTCCTCGGCGCCGTATTCGGAGGCCACTGCCTCGACATCGGCCCGTACCTTCTGCGGCGAGCCCACGATCGAGCGCCGGCCCGGTCGGCCACCGGTCAGCGGCTTACCCTCGCGGTTCAGGAACTCGATCGCCTTCTCGGGCGGCGGCACCGGGATGAGCTCGCCGCGCCGCAGCAGGGTGAACGCCATGCGGCTGCTGGTGGATAGGAACACCGCCTCCTCGTCGGTCGGGGCGCACAGCACCCACACCGCCACCGCCGTCTTCTGCACTTGGAGGTCTCGGCTGGGCTCGAACCGCTCGCGGTAGAGCTCCGCGATCCCGGCGCCCTCGCCGTTGATGAAGTCCGCGAACGCGTAGGGGAGGCCCAGCTGGCCGGCCCAGATCGCGCTCTGGGCCGAGGAGCCGAGCAGCCACGGGACGGGGAGCTCGGGACGGCCCGGGAGCACGTCGGCCAGGCGGTGGAACGGATGGTCGGCCGGAAGGCTGTTGTCGAAGTAGGCCAGCAGCTCCGCCAGTTGCTGGGGGAAGTCGTCCGGCGCGGCCTGGCGGCGGTCGCGCTGGAGGGCGAACGTGGTCAACGGGTCGGTGCCGGAGGCCCGGCCGAGGCCGAGGTCGATCCGCCCCGGGAACAGCGCGGCGAGCATCGTGAACGTTTCGGCGACCTTGAACGGGCTGTAGTGCGGGAGCATGACCCCGCCGCTGCCCACGCGGATCGCGCTGGTGGCCGCGGCGATCGGCCCGATCAGTGCCTCCGGGCTGGTGCTGGCGAGCATCGGCCCGCCGTGGTGCTCGGCAACCCAGTAGCGGTGATACCCGAGCTCGTCGGCCAGCTGCGCCAGGTCGATCGTGTTGCGCAGCGCATCGGGTCCGGCGAGGCCTTCGGGTATCGGAGACTGGTCGAGGACGGAAAGGCGCACTCGTCCGATGTTAGAAAGGCACGCAGCCTCTCGGCGGTGATCCCGCGCGAAGCCCGTCCAGAACCGGTCGGGCGGCGCCATCCGGTAGAAGAACGTGCCTCCTCGTCTCCGCACCACAGATTGCCGGGCGGGGTGCTCATGTCCTCGATCCGGTCGTAGATCGAGGCGAGCCGGCGGGTGCTGGTGCCGGCCGCGCAGGCGCGTTCCGCCGCCCTCGGCGGCCGGCCGGTGCCGGTGCCGGTCTCAGCTTGCGGGCACGGTCTCCCGTGACGGCGGCGCCGGCGGCGTCGCTGCACCCGCCTCCGGCCCGTGCGCCTCCACGAAGTCGCGCTGGCGGATCAGGAGCGCCGTCAGGACGGCGGCGGCCAGCGCAACCATCGCACCGATGAGCAGAACCTCGTTCAGTCCGTCGATGAAGCCGACCCGGGCCGCGCCTCCGGCGAGTCCGCGCAGGTGGGGCGGGACCGTTTGGATGGCCTGGAGGACGCTGCCGTTGCCGACCGCCTGAGCGAGTTTGTGGGCGCCGCCGGATAGCGGACCGTGACTTAGGTGGGTGACCACCGAACTCTCGGCCTGGCTGGCCAGGATGCTGCCCAGCGCCGCCACGCCGGTGGCGATACCGACCTGGCGGGCCGTCGAGTTGATGCCCGACGCCATCCCGGCCCGGGCCGGCTCGACCACACCGACGGCGGTTGAGGCAAGCGGGACATTGACGAACCCGGCGCCGATGCCGGCCACGATCATCCCCGGCAACAGATGCGTCCAGTCATCGCTCGGGGCGATGCCCCGCATCAGCAGCAGGCCGATCCCGATCAGGGCAAAGCCCGGGCCGATCAGCCAGCGCGTGGGCACGTGTCCGGTGAGCCGTCCGGCCAGCCCGGCGGTGAAGAAGATCGCGCCGGTCATCGGGAGCAGCCGGATGCCGGTGTCGATGGCGGAGGAGCCGAGCACGTTCTGCAGGTACAGCACCACGTAGGTGATCAATGAGAACAGCGAGGCAGAGATCGCCCACGCGGCGATCAGGCCGCCGTTGAACGTGGGGACGCGGAGGAGGTGGAGGTCGAGCATCGGCGCGCGCGAGCGCAGTTCGACCAGGAAGAACAGGGCGAGCAGGACGGCGGCGGCGATCAGCGAACCGGTGACCGTGGTCGAACCCCACCCATCCGGATGGCTGCGGATCAGCCCAAACACGAGCGCGGTCAGGCCGAGCGTGAACGTCACGAACCCTGGCCAGTCCGGCCGGGGCGCCACGGGCGCCTTGGACTCGTCCACCTCTCTCAGGGTGACCAGCAGGGCGAGAATCCCGATCGGCAGGTTCACGAAGAAGATCCACCGCCAGGACAGGCCGCTGGTGAGCGCGCCGCCGAGCACGGGACCGACCGCGACCGCCACGCCCGTGACCGCGCCGAACACTCCGAAGGCGACCCCCCGCTCCTTGGGCGGGAATGCGGCGGCGAGCAGGGCCAGCGACGTGGCGAACATGATCGCGCCGCCGACGCCCTGGAAGGCGCGGGATACGGCCAGGAAGGTCGCGTCGGGAGCGAAGCCGCACAGCGCCGATCCGATCGTGAACACCACGATGCCGACCGCGAACACCAGCCTGCGTCCGGCCAGGTCACCGATCGAGCCGGCGGTCAATAGGAACGCCGCAAGCGTGAGCGCATAGGCGTCGATCACCCACTGCAGATCGGCCAGTGAAGCGTGGAAGGCCTGCTGGATATACGGGAGCGCCACGTTGACGATCGTGATGTCCAGCAACAGCATGAATACGCCGGTGCAGACGGCAAACAGGGTCCACCACTTGCGAGCCATCGGGGCTACCTCCTGTCGGGGCGGATGACCACGATAACAGATATACTGAGTTCATGCTCAGTAATTTCGATCTCCAGGTCGTGCCCGTTCGTGACTACGCTTCCCGCCCCGATGGCGGATCACGCTCCCCGACGCCGCGGGCGGCCCTCTGCCGGCGGGCGGGAGGCGATCCTCGCCGCCGCTCTGCAGCTGTTGCGTGAGCGCGGGATCGCCCGGGTCACCTCGCGCGAGGTGGCGACGCTGGCCGGCGTGTCCGAGGCGAGCGTCTTCTACCACTACAAGGACCGGGCCGGGCTGCTGCAGGCGGTGTTCGAGCAGGGTCTGGAGCCGTTGCAGGCGTTGGCTTCGGGCGGCAGGCTCATCGGGGTGGACCTGCACGACGTGCTGACCCGCTATGCGCACACCCTCGATCGGTTCCTCGAGCAGGCGCTCCCGGTGGTGGCCGCCGCGCAGTCCGACACCGCGCTGCGCGACGCGATGGCCGCCTACATGACCGAGCAGAACCTCGGTCCGCATCGCGGAGTGGGCGCCCTCGGGGAGTATCTGGCCGGAGAGCAGGCGACTGGGCGCATCCGGGAAGGCGTCGATCCATGCGCGGTGGCGATGCTGTTCGTGGGCGCCTGCTACACCCGCGCCGCACAGCGGCAGATGCCGGCCGAGGTGGCCGAGCTGCCCACGCTCGAGGAGCTCATCCGCGCCACCGAGGAGCTGCTGCGGCCCGGATCGCAAGACTCGCCGCTGGCGGCGCGGCACGATGGACCGGGAGACGACGCGGATCTATGATCCTGGTCGTGCCCGGTTGACGCTAGAACCAAGCGCACCGCCGAAGTTGGGCTCGTTGGGCCACGCGCTCGCGTAGATGGGCCGCGGGCGCGGCCGGGCTGGGGGCCGCCCTGCCGCCGGAGCGGCTCGGCGGCGGTGCGCGCGCGCCGCCTCGGATGCCCTTCGGCCGGCGTTCAGGCGGGCACGATCGCCGGCCCGCTCGGCTCCACCGGCGGATCCTGCGAGGAACGCTCGACCATGGCCTGCGACTGCGGCGCCTCCTGCGGGTCGGAGTGGACGATCAGGACCGGGATGGGGCTGTGGTTGAGCGCGTAGTGGCTGACGCTGCCCAGCAGTGACGCGGCGAGCGCGCGCCGGCCGCGCGAGCCCATCACCAGCAGGTCGTAGTTCCCGCACCGTGCCGCCTTCATCAAGGCCGACCGGATGGGCCGGCGGCTGATCAGCGTGGTGACCGGCACGTCGTCGGGGACCCGGTTGACCGCCTCGCGCATGACCTGTACGGCCTCACGCTCGAGGTCGAGCGCAGAGAGCGCGGCGGCACCGGCGGCGATCGAGGAGGCGGCCCAGGCGGGCGGCTGGCACACCGCGGTCAGGATGGTGAGACGGCCTCGGCCGGCGCGGGCGATGTCGACCGCTTCGTCGAGCGCGCGCTGGGCGTGCGGCGAGCCGTCGACGCTGACGAGGATGTTTCGGAACATAGCTGCGCTCCAGAAAGCTTGGCATGCCAAACATTAGCATGACAGCGGTATAATGGCAATCGCCGATGAAACGTTCGGGGACCGAGGATTTCTTGGCCGGGTTCGATGCGCTGGCGCAGGCAGTGCGGCGGGCGCGGGGTGGCAACGGCGCGGACGGAGGCCTCACGCTGTCTCAGTACGGACTGCTAGAAGGCTTGGCCAGCCGGCGGGCAGCGCGGGTCCAGGAGCTTGCTGCGGCCGCCGGGATCAGCGCCTCCACGGCCACGCGCATCCTGGACGCGCTCGAGCGGCGCGGGATCGTCCGGCGGGTGCGGTCGAGCCGGGACCGCCGGGCGGTGTCGGTGAGCCTCACCGCGCTCGGCCGGGAGTTGCTTCACGCGGAACAGGACTGGCTGCGAGGGCGCCAGCGCGCGTTCTACGCCTCACTCCCGCCCGCCGAGCAGGACCTCGCCCCTGACCTGCTGCTCCGGCTGGCCGTCCTGATCGACGAGCTCGCGGCCGGTCCCGAGGATCAGCCGTCGCCGCCGCTCACGGAGTCGTAGAGCGACTCGGCACCTGCCCGATCCGCTTAACGATTCCCGCGCTGATGTATGTGGCCGCGGATTCGATCGTGCCCGACCGCACGTGATCGGCCGGCGGCGGCTTGACCACCAGAGTGCGCTCGCCGAGCAAGGCCGAGGTTTTCGGATCGAACAGCAGCTCTGAGCGCTCGCCGTAGAGCGTGTCGTTGAGCGAGACCGCCAGCGCCGGCCGCCCGATCCCGTCATTGGTCCTGCCCAGCAGCTGAATCCCCGGGATCCGCGCCGCCACCAGGTACAGCGCGGCTCGAACCTTGGCCGGGATCGGATCCTCGCGCAGGAGATCCCCGATCTCGGTGAACATCTCGTGGCGCTTCCATGCGGCCGATCCCCTGCCGGCCTCGCGATAGAGCCGCTGCCACAGGGCGTGCACGTTGGTCGGGAGCGCCAGCAGCTGTCGATAAGGCTGGATGAACGCGTTCGGCGGCAGCGATCCGTGGTACCCGGGCAGCTCCCGAGGGCGCCCGGCGCGGATCCACCTCTGACGGGCCGCTGCCGAAAGGAACGTGATCGGCCCGACGACTCGGCTTGTCACCCGCCCTGGCCGGTCGAGGCCGATCCAGGCCTGGCGCTCGTAGGTCGACAGGGCGTTGACGATGGTGCCGAGCCCCCCGCGCGTGCCGGGATCGGCGAACTGGGCGCCGGTTGTCGTCCAGACGCTCTTCACGTACCAGTATTCGCCGGGTCGCAGCGGCCGCGGCCCGCCTGCGGCCTCGGCCACACGGGCCGCGCGCTGGAGGACGACCGCCGCCGCCGACGGCGGGTTGGCGGCGCCGCCGCGGAGCTGACGTGGACAGCGACGATCCCCGCCGCCGGCGATCGCCGCCAGGGCGCCGACCAGGCCGAGCGGAGCCAGCCGACGCGGGCGCAGCCACGGACGCGCGGCGCGGCGGCGCCGGCGATCCGACACGCGCGTGGTCGGCACAGTCGATCTCAGCCAGCAAGGCGGCCCGCGCTCGCTCGCGCCCATGATCGTCCTCACCGCGAGCGGCCACTGGGTGCAGCTCGCGCACGACGACCAGGTCCAGGTCGGTGCTCATGTACGGCTCCTCTCGTCGATCGCGTCAACCTCCACCGAGCGCGAGCAATGCGGCTTGCAGGTGGCGCCGGACTCGGTAGAGGCGAGACCTGACCGTGCCCACCGGCACGCCGGTGACGAGCGCGATCCCCTCGTAGTCGAGATCCGTCAAGGCGAACAGCAGCAGCGTGTCGCGATCGGCCGGCGTCGGACCGCGACAGCACATCGGCCACGGCCCGGGCGTCCGTGGCCGCGTCAATACGGCCGTCCACGGCGTCGAGCGACGCCGGAGACTTCGTCCCGCTCGATCACCCGGGCGTAGGCACGCCGGCGCCGCTCCTCGGTGCGGGCGTACCTGCGCAGCAGGTTGGTGGCGATCCCGTACAGCCACGGTCGCGCATCCGGATAGGCGAGGTCGTAGCCCGCCGCGCGGCAAACGCGCGCAGGAACGTCTCGCTGGCCAACTCCTCGGCGAGCGACACGACCGGCCCGCCGGCTGAGGTACGACCAGATCTCCTCGTAGTGGCGATCGAACACCACGGCAAAACGGGCGGGCTCGCGCAGCGAGGCTGCGATCGCCTCGCTGTCGCTGCGCCTCGCCGGCAATCGGTGCGTGCTGCCATCTGCACGTTCATATCCCGCAGCCGGTCCCAAGAGTTCACTCACTCGTCTCGCTCTAAGCAGACGCATACGTCGGGGACACCGCCGTGCAACAACCGGGGCCGACGGCGTCCATAGAAGTGGCTCGCATCCAATGAGCAACGCGAAGGAGCCAAAAGCCCATGCGTAGAGTCACGAGGCTGGCCGTCGCGGCCTCCATTGTCGCGGCGGCCGCGGTCGGAGGCTCGGTGGCCGCGGGTCTCGGCCCACCCGGGCCACCGCCACCAGCGAGCCGCTATCCAGCACGTGCTGCTGATCTCGGTCGACGGGCTGCATCAGTCCGACCTCGAGTGGTACGTAGCGAACCATCCCGACTCCGAACTGGCCAAGCTCACGAACGGTGGCCTCGAGTACTCGAATGCGCACACCGTGGTGCCGTCGGACTCCGACCCCGGCGGGACGGCGCTGATGACCGGCGGCGACCCACGCGCCACCGGCGTGTACTACGACGTGGAGTACAACCACAGCACCTACGAGGCCGGCACGACGAACTGCAGCGGCCCGACCGGCGGCGACGTCATCTACGACTCGCCCGACGACAAGGACTCCACCCAGCTCGACGCCGGCCAGGGCATCCCGGGCCTCGATCAGAACCCCGCCCTGATCATGCAGATGACCGGCACGCCGCAGACGCTGCTGAATCCGGCGACGTTCCCGGTCGACCCGGCGACCTGCCAGCCGATCTACCCGCATTCCTACCTGAAGGTCAACACGATCTTCGAGGTCGCCAAGGCGGCCGGCCGGCGGACCGCCTGGTCGGACAAGCACCCGGTGTACGAGTCGTTCAACGGCCCGTCGGGGAAGGGTATCGACGACTTCTTCGCGCCCGAGATCGACTCGAACGCGATCGAGCCGGACGGGACGCCATACCCGGGCGCCGTCAGCTGGACCGGCGACAACGCCGCCACCCGGCAGTACGACGGCTACAAGGTGCAGGCGATCATGAACGAGATACGCGGCTACGACCACAGCGGCATGAACAAGGTCGGCACGCCGGCGATATTCGGGATGAACTTCCAGACGGTCTCGACCGCCGCAGAAGCTGTTCTCCTCGGAGGCCGTGATCGGCGGCCCCGTGCTGCTCGGCGGGTACCAGCTCGCCCGGCGTCCCGGGTCCGCTGCTGAGCAACGCGCTCGACTACGTCGACGCGGCAGATCCAGGCGATCGACGCCGCGATCCAGGCCAACCGCGGCACCCGCGCACTCGACCGCGATCATCATCACGGCCAAGCACGGCCAGTCGCCGCTGGACTCGAGCCAGATCAAGCGGATCAAGGACGGCCCGATCATCGACGCGATCAACGCGGCGTGGACGGCGCGCCATCCCGGCTCCGGCAACCTGATCGTCGCCGGCACCGACGACGACCTGTGGCAGAGCTACCTGTCGGTGAAGACCCAGCAGGCGGCGGACTTCGTCAAGAACTACCTGTGGAACCACGACGCGCCCGCCGTCACCTACAGCGGCAACACGATCACCGTGCCCCACTCCGGACTGGCGAAGATCTACGCCGGCGAGCGAGGCGGCGCGCTTCTTCGGCGTGCCGGTGTCCGATCCGCGCCATCCCGACGTGTTCGGGTCGTTCCAGGTCGGAACCATCTACACCGGCGGCACGAAGATCGCCGAGCACGGCGGCTCCAATCCGGGCGACCGCGACGTGCCGATCCTGGTGTACGCCCCCGGCACCGTGCGCGGCGAACCTCACAGCACTGGGTCGAGACGACCCAGGTCGCGCCGACCATCCTGCGCCTGCTCGGGCTCGACCCGGATGCGCTGAAGGCGGTGCGGATCGAGGGCACCCAGGCTCTCCCGGGCATCGGTCAGGGTCACGGCGACCGCTGAGCGGAGCGGCAAGACAATTTGACGGGCGGGCGTGTCGAAACGCGGCATGCTCGCCCGTCATAGGGTTGAAGCCGCCACCACAAGCGAGCGGCCAACCAACCCCTCAAGGAGGCGTGATGCCGCAGTACATGCTGTTGATCTACAACCCGCCGACCGAGCCCAGCGACCCCGGAGCAGATGGCCGAGATGGGTCCGCGCTGGGACGCCTACACGCAGAGCCTGATGGACGCGGGCGCGTTCGTCGCCGGCGACGCGCTCGAGCGGGCCGACGTGGCCACCACCGTGCGTGAGCGCGACGGCCAGACGCAGTTCACCGACGGCCCGTTCGCGGAGACGAAGGAGTTCCTGGCCGGCTACTACCTGGTCGACTGCCCCGACCTCGACACCGCGCTCGGGCATGCCTCGCGCATGCCGAACGTCGGCGTCCGGCTCGGTCGAGGTGCGGCCGGTGTGGGATCGCACCGGTCCGCAGGCGACCAGCCGCGAGCAGACTCGCGCGGCGCAGACGCCTGTAGATCGCCCCGGGGGGTCGGCCGATGACCGGGCCGCATGCGCCGTAAGTTCCGAGCCGACCCCCCGCGTGTCGGGTTTCGGCCGCGCGGCCGTTGGCAACCGCGCCGCCAGCGGCGAGCGTAGCCTGCATGAGCGTGACCGTGCCCGAGTGCACCGAGTCGGTCGCGGCCGATCCTCCCCCTCGGCGCCGCGATCGCGTCGGTCGGCATCAGCCTTCCCGAGACGGTCGTCCCCAACGCGCAGATCGCTCCCCGGATCGGCGTCGACCGACGAGTGGATCGTCCGGCGGACCGGGATCCGGACGCGGCGCGTCGCCGCCCCGAGGAGCGCCTGGCCACGCCACGCCACGCAGCGCGGCGGCGGCATGCGCTGAAGCGGGCCGAGCGTCGCCGCCGAGCAGGTCGACCTCGTGCTGGTGGCGACCACCACGGCCGACGAGGTGATGCCGAACGCCGCGCCGCTGGTCGCCCACGAGCTCGGCGCCGACCCGCGCCGGCGCGTTCGACATCGGCGCGGCCTGCACCGGCTTCCTGTCGGCGCTGGCGGTCGGCTGCGGCTCAGATCGAGGCCGGACGGTCGCAGAGCGCGGTGCGTGATCGGGGCGGACTTCATGTCGCGGATCACCGATCCCGATGACCGCTCGACCGCCGCGGTGTTCGCCGACGGCGCCGGCGCGGTGGTCCTTCAGGCGACCGCGCAGGACAGCCGCATCGGCCCGATCGTGCTCGGCGCCGACGGCGCCGGCGCGGACCACATCATCGTCCCGCGCGCCGAGGGCGCTGATCCGGATGCGCGGGCACGAGACGTTCCGCGAGGCGGTGGCGCGGCTCGTCGCTCGCCACCGTGCAGGCCGTGCGCGCCGCCGGCACCCGGCTCGAGGACATCGACCTGTTCGTCTACCACCAGGCCAACGGGCGGATCCTGAGCGCGGTCGGCGAGCGGCTCGAGCCTGCCCGGTCGACCGGGTCGTCGACTGCATCGCCGAGTACGGCAACACGTCGGCCGCGACGCTTCCGCTGGCGCTGGCGCTACGCGCAGCGCGAGGGCCGGCTGCAGACCGGGCGACCGCGTGCTGCTCGGCGCGTTCGGCGCCGGCTTCACGTGGGGCGCGACAGTCGTCGAGTGGGGTACGGCATGAGCGCCACGCGCGTCCTGATCACCGGCGTCGGCGCGGTCACGCCGCTCGGCAACGGCGCCGCATGAGCTGCACGAGGGCTGGCTGGCCGGCCGGTCCGGCATCGAGGACGGCGCTCGGCGCCTGCACCGACGTTCGACCCGACCGAGTTCATGACCACCAAGGAGGCGCGTCGCAGCGATCGGTTCGCGCAGCTCGCGATCGCCGCCGCCCAGCAGGCCGTCGCGGACGCCGGATGGGACGCGACGAGGCCCCCGTGCGATCCGGCCGACGTCGGTTGCGTGATCGGCTCGGGCATCGGCGGCATGGCCACGTTCGAGACGCAGTGCGAGGTCGCTGCGCGAGCGCGGGCCCGAGCGCGGTCTCGCCGCTGGCCATCCCGCTGATCATGGGCAATGCGGCGGCCGGCCTGCGTCGCGATGCGCCACGGGCTGCGCGGGCCGGTGTTCGGCGTGATGTCGGCCTGCGCCTCCGGCACGCACGCGATCGGCGAGGCGGCGCGGATGATCAGATCTGGAGAGGCACAGGCGGTCATCGCGGGCGGCGCCGAGGCGACGCTCACTCCGCTCGCGAAGGCCGCCTTCGCCGCGATGGAGGCCACCTCGCCGACCGGCATCTCGCGGCCGTTCGACGCCCGGCGCGACGGCTTCGTGATGGGCGAGGGCGCCGGCGTGCTCGTGCTCGAGTCCGAGGAGCTCGCCGCCGAGCGCGGCGCGCGCGTGCTCGGCGAGGTGCTCGGCTACGCCGCGACGGCCGACGCCCATCACCTGACCGCGCCCGAGCCGACCGGCGCGTCCGGCCGCGACCGCGATCACGCGCGCGCTGAAGGACGCCGGCGCTCACACCCGAGGACATCGACTACGTCAACGCCCACGGCACCTCGACGCCGCTCGAACGATCGCTCGGAGACCGAGGCGCATCAAGCTCGCGCTCGGCGAGCGCGCCTACGACATCCCGGTGTCCTCGACCAAGTCGGCGATCGGGCACCTGCTCGGCGCGGCCGGCGCGGTCGAGGCGATCGCCACGATGCTCGCGCTGCACGAGCGCGTGGCGCCGCCGACGCTCGAACTACGAGGAGCCCGACCCGGACCTGGACCTCGACTACGTCGCCGACGGCCCGCGCGGCGCTGCCGGCAGCGGGAACGGCCACGCCCGACTCGTCGCGATCTCGAACTCATTCGGCTTCGGCGGCCACAACGCCGTGGTGTGCCTGGGAGCTGCGCCAGTGAGCGCCGTCCTCGACGCGCACCCGAGAACCGACTCCCGGAGCCTCGACGCGCTCGGGCGCCTGGAGACCCTGTGCGACCCCGGCTCGCTCGAGCTGATCCGCTCCGAGGTGCATCTCGGCGCCGATGGGCGAGAAGGCCCGGCCGGGCGACGGCGTCCTCGGCGGCGCCGGCACGGTCGACGGCCGTCCCGGTGTTCTGCTACGCCCAGGACCCGACGCTACGCCGGCGGCTCGCTCGGCGAGCAGCACGCGAACACGATCGTGCGCGTGCTCGAGCTGGCCGACCGGGCGCAAGGCGCCGGTCGTCGGGTTCGTGTCCTCCGGCGGGGCGCGGATGCAGGAGGGCGTTGCCGCGCTGGGCGGCTACGGCCGGATCTTCCACCGCATCGTGAAGCTCTCGGGTCGCGTCCCGCAGGTCTCGATCGTCACCGGCCTGTCCGCCGGCGGCGGCGCGTACTCGCCGGCGCTGACCGACTGGGTCGTGATGACCGAGGAGTCGAGCATGTTCCTGACCGGCCCCGCGGTGGTGCGCGAGGCGCTGGGCGAGGACGTGAGCGCGCGACGAGCTCGGCGGCACCCGGGTGCACGAGCGAAACGGCGTCTGCCACTTCGTCGCGCCCACCGACGCGATGCCGCCTACCTGGCGCGCGAGCTGCTCGGCTATCTCCCCCGCCACCGCGACGCCGCCGGCGCCGCGTACACCGCCGCGAGCCCCCGCTCGGGCTACGACCCCTCCGGCCGCTGTCCCCGCCGAGCCGCGCCGCGTCTACGACGTGCGCGACGTGATCCGCGCCCTCGTCGACGGCGGCGAGCTGCTCGAGGTGGCCGCCGGGTGGGCGCGCAACCTCGTCACCGGCTTTGCCCGGATCGACGGCCGCACCGTCGGCGTGGTCGCCAACCAGCCGCGCTACCTGGGCGGGGTGCTCGACGCCGACGCGCTCGCAGAAGGGCGCGCGCTTCGTCGTCCAAGTGCAACGCGTTCGGGATCCCGCTGCTCGTGCTGGTCGACACGCCCGGCTACATGCCCGGCACGACGCAGGAGTCCGCCGGCGTGATCCGCTTCGGCGCCGGATTCGTCCACGCGTTCGCCGAGGCCGAGGTGCCGCGCGTGACGCTGATCCTGCGCAAGGCGTTCGGCGGCGCCTACATCACGATGAACTCCAAGGACCTCGGCGCCGACTACGTGTTCGCCTGGCCGAGCGCCCAGATCGGCGTGATGGCCGCCCGGTCCGGCGGTCGGGATCATCCACCGCCGCGAGCTGGCCGCCGCCGACGATCCCGACGCCGCCCGCGATCGGCTGGCCGACCAATACGCCGAGACGCAGCTGCTGCCCGCGGATGGCGGCCGAGGCCGGCCACATCGACGAGCTGATCGCCCCGGGCGAGACCCGCTCGCGCCTGGCGTGGGCGTTCCGTTCGCTGGAGCCGGAGCGATGAGACAGGCGGACGGGGCGGTTCTGCTCACCGGCGCCACCGGCTTCGTGGGGATGGAGCTGCTCGCGCGCTACCTCGAGCGGACCGAGCGCCCGGTGATCACGCTGATTCGCGCGCCGTCGCGACGAGGCCGCGCGGGCCCGCATCGACGCGGTGCTGGCCAACCTGTTCGGCCCCCGCGCCGAGCGCCACTCGAAGCGGGTGTCCGTGCTGGCCGGCGAGCTGACCGCGCCCGCGGCTCGGCCTGGACGTGGCGCGGTGGGAGCGGCTTGGCCGCGGAGGTCAACACGATCGTCCACGGGGCCGCTTCGGTGTCGTTCGCGCTCTCGCTCGAGGAGGCGCGCGCGATCAACGTCGAGGGGACCCGCCACATGCTCGAGCTCGCCGCGCCGCGCCCGCGAGCACCGGCGGGCTCGAGCGCTACGCCCACATCTCGACCGCGTACGTGGCGGGCACCCACGCCGGGCGCTTCTCCGAGCGCGACCTCGACGTCGGGCAGGGGTTCAACAACTCCTACGAGCAGTCGAAGTTCGAGGCCGAGCAACTCGTGCGCTCGTGGGACGACCTGCCCTTCACGATCCTGCGTCCCGAGCATCGTGGTGGGCGATCGCCACAGCGGCTGGACCGCCGCGTTCAACGTCCTGTACTGGCCGCTGCGCGCGTTCGCGCGCGGGATGTTCCCGGCCGTCCCGGCGACGGCGTCGGCGCCGGTCGACGTCGTCTCGATCGACTACGTCGCCGACGCGATCTACGAGCTGTGCGAGGGCGCCGGCGCGACGCCGGCGCAGACCTACCACCTGACCGCCGGCTCGCACGCGAGCACGATCGGGGAGATCGCCGAGCATCGCGAGCGGCTACTTCCACCGGCCGCGGCCCGGGCTGCTCTCGCCGGGCGAGTTCGCCGTCGATGGCAGGCGGCGATCGCGAGGACCGATGCTCGAGGAGGGCAGCGTGTACTTCCCGTACTTCTCGGTGGCGGCGACGTTCGACGATGCGTTCACGCGCGTCCGGCTCGAGCCGGCGGGGATCAGCGCGTCGCCGCTGCGCGACTACCTGGGCCGCCTGCTCGACTTCGCCACCCGCGCGCGCTGGGGGAAGCGCCCGATCGGCCGGGCGGAGGCGCTGGCGGCCGGCTAGGGGCCGCGTGCGGCGGCATCCGTGGGGCCGGGCGGGCTCACGGACGGGCGGGCTGCCGAAGCGATCGTCCCCCACCCGGGGGGTTGTCCCGATCGGCGCGTTGCACCCCGGTGCGAGCGCGAGCATCCTCGAAACGTGGCCCTGCTCGCCGACACGGCTCGGTTTCGGACGGACGACCCCGACGCGCTGGTGCGCGCCTCGCTCGCCTGCCCGATCTGCCTGCGCAGCGACGATCTCGAGTGGCACGCGGCGCTGGACGGATACGATCCGTCGGTCGAATGCCGGTGCCCACGGTGCGAGGAGTCCTGGCGGGTGTACCTGGAGCCGCAGCAGGCGCTGCGGCTCGCGCTGATGGACGCCGCGCCTGATCCGCCACCGGTAACGCGGCGACATGACCGCGGCCGGCGCGGTCCGAGGTCGGCGTCGACGCGCTCGAGCTGTTCGTCGAGGTGCTCTCGCAGTCCGAGGAGCGCCACGCGGCGACGTGTTCTACGACCGGCTGTGCGAGGCGGTGTGCCGGCTGGCGCACATGCGCCGGGCGCTGATCTTCCGCTACGACTCGGCGCGCCGCCTGGTGCGGGCGGCGGGCGCGCACGGGCTGAGCCTCGAGCCGTTCGCCGGACGCGCACGTGACCGTCGAGTCGGCGCCGATCGCCGCCCAGTCGCTGCGCGAGGATCGCGTGATCGAGGTGGCCGGCGACATGAGCGGCCAGGTCCCCGCGGAGTACGCCAGCCTGTTCCCCGAGCCCGTGCGGCTGGTCTGCGCGCCGATGGCCGCGGCCGGGCGCGACCTGGGGGTGATCTTCGCCGACCGGCTGATCACCGAGCCGCCGCTGGACGACGCCGAGCAGCACCTGCTGTGGACGCTCGGCAAGGCGGCGGCGCTGGCCTCGGTGGCGCGGCTCGTGGCCACCCAGGCCGAGAAGGCGCACCAGCTCGAGCAGCGGATCGACCTGGCCCGCGAGATCCACGAGGGCGTGATCCAGCGCCTGTTCGGGATCTCGATGGCGCTCGACGGCGAGGGCGACCTGCCCGCCGCGGCGCGCGACGCGCTGCGCCACCGAGATCCAGGAGGCGCTGTCGGATCTGCGCACGGCGATCCAGCGCCCGCTCGGGCCGCGCCCCGCGCGCTACCCAGACCACGTTCCTGGCCGAGGTCGAGCGGCTCTCCCAGACGCACCCCGACCTGGGGGTGACGCTCGAGGCCGGCGGCGAGGGCGACGTCCCGCCCGCGCTCGAGCCGCTGGCCCAGTCGGTCCTCGCCGAGGCGGTCCGCAACGCCCACAAGCACGCCAACCCGCACCAGGTGAGCGTCCGGGTCGGCCGCAGCGACGGCGCGTTCGTGCTCGAGGTGGCCAACGACGGGGTGACCGCGCCCCGGCACCGAGCCGGGATGGGCCTGCGGCTGGCCGCGCTCGAGGCGCTCCAGAGCGGCGGCGTGGTCGAGTTCGGCGAGCGCGAGCCGGGAAGCTGGCAGGTCCGGCTGGTGGTGCCGGTTGAACCCTGACGGTCTCGCTCGCGCAGCCCCGAGCGGCTGAGCGTCCTGGTCGTCGACGACCACGACGTCGTGCACTGGGGGATTCGCCTGATGCTGACCCAGCAGCCCTGGGTCGACCGCTGTCTGAGCGCGCACTCGGGCGGCGAGGCGATCGAGCTTGCCGTGCGCTACCGGCCGCACGTGGCGCTGGTCGACCTGTTCATCGGCGAGGAGTCCGGCGCCGAGGTCTGCGAGCAGCTGCGGGAGGCCGAGCCGCTGACCCGCGTGCTGCTGTTCTCGGGGGCGGGCGAGATCTCGCGCGCCGGCGGCGCGGGCCGCCGGCGCGTCGGGCTTCGCCTACAAGGACTGGCCGGCGCGCAAGATCGCCGGCGCCGTGCGGCTGGTCGGGATGGGCAAGACGGTGTTCGACGCCCACACGCCAGCCGCGCCGCGCTCGGGCTCTCCGAACGCGAGCGGGACGTGCTTGAATCTGATGGCCTCGGGCGCGACCAATCCGGAGATCGCCGAAGCGCTCCACCTGTCCAAGCACACGGTCAAGGAGCACACGAGCGCGGTGTACCGCAAGCTCGAGGTCCGCAACCGCACCGAGGCGGTTCAGCGCGCGCAGCGTCTCGGGCTGCTGGCCTAGACAGCTGTAGCCCTTAGTCTTGCCGGCGCCGTGATCTTCTACGAGCCCGACAAGCGCGACCGCAGCGTGCTGCCGCACGACCCGTTCAAGTCGCTGGTCGTGCCGCGCCCGATCGGCTGGATCTCGACCATGGACACGGCGGGGCGCGTGAACCTTGCCCCGTACAGCTTCTTCAATGCGGTGGGCGAGGGGCCGTACATGCTCGCGTTCTCGAGCCACGGGGCCAAGGACTCCTCGACGTTCGCCGGCGAACTGCGCGAGTTCGTGTGGAACCTGGTCATCTGGGAGCTGCGCGAGCAGATGAACGAGACTTCGGCGCCGCTGCCGCGGGGTTCGAGCGAGTTCGAGCGGGCAGGGCTCGAGATGGCGCCCTCGCGGCTGGTGGCGCCCCCGCGGGTGGCGGCCAGCCCGTGCGCGATGGAGTGCAAGGTGGTCCATCATCTGGAGCTGCGCGATCTGGACGGCAACCCGTTCGACCAGCACCTGGTGATCGGCCAGGTGGTGGGCATCCACCTGGACGAGCGCGCGATCTCGGGGTCGGGGATCGACACCGCCGGGCTGCGCGCGATCGCACGCTGCGGCGGGCCCGCCGACTACACCGTGGTCGAGAGGATCTTCCAGATGAGGCGCCCCGCCTCGTAGCGAGGCGCGATCAGCGAAGGCCGGCGGCCACCTGCTCGAGGAGCACGAGCGCGTCCTGGAGGCCGTGCTCCATCCCCGACTCGATGATCGCATCGCGCGTGACCTTGCTCTTCGCCTGGATGAGGAGGCTCAGCATCGTCTGCCCGTCCGCCTCGGAAAGGGTGAGGGTGTTGACGGTGGTCGCGTCCTCTTCGGACACCGCGTCCGGGACGCCCTCGTAGAACTCGGTCGAGACGATGCGCTCGTCGGGCACGATCTCGAGGTATTCACCGTGGAAGCCGACCTCGGGCCCGCCGCACGCGGTCATCACGTAACGCCACTTTCCGCCGACCCGCAGGTCGATCTCGACGAGGGTCACCTCGCCGCGATTGGCGTGCCACCAGCGGGCGACGAGTTCCGGCGAGGTCCACGCCGCGAACACCAGATGCCGGGGTGCGTCGAACTCGCGCTCGATCAGAATCTGCTCGTCCGTCGGGAGGGTGAGCGTCGCCCGGCGATTACTCGTCACTGCCATCTCCTTGCTCCTTTTGCTTGAGGTCTTCCAATACGAGATCGAGCTGCGTCGAACCGATCCGACCACAGGCGCTCGTAGTGGCTGACCCAGTCGTGGATCGGCTTGAGCGCCTGGCCGTTCAGCCGGTAGAGCCGCTGCCGGCCTTCGTCCCGGACGCCGACCGCACCCACTTCGCGCAGCACGCGCAGGTGCTTGGACACTTGCGGCTGGGGGATGCCGAGACGCTGGACAAGATCGTTGACCGGCCGCTCGCCGCCCGCGAGGACGTCGAGGATCGCTCTGCGGCGGGGCTCGGCCACCGCGTTGAAGGCGTCGGCTGTGGTTGCCGCACGTGCCATATCCGAGATTATATTCCTATATGGGAATATGTCAACGAATCGACGTGTGGACTTTGTCGGCGACCCCGCATAGGGTTCGCCCCCGTGATCGTCTGCGACTCGTTCGTGATCGCCGACTGGACCGACCCGGGCGTGACGAGCCGTGAACGCCCGGTCGCCGGACTGCACCTGCATCGCTCCGACGACGAGGCGTGGTACGTGCTGTCCGGCCGCCTCGGCTTCCAGGTCGCGCGAGGACCGCGAGGTCGGCGCGGGCGAGTCGATCCTGGTGCAGCGCGGCACGCCCCACTCATACTGGAACGCGGTGGCGGAGCCGACGCATTACCTGCTGGTGATGACGCCGCGGATCCACGCGCTGATCCAGGCGCTGCACTCGGGCGAGCGCGACGATTGCGCGCAGATCTTCGAGGAGCACGACTCAGTGCTGATGACGTGACTCGGTTCGAGCCGCCCGACCCATGGTGGCGCCCCGCTACACCGGCGTGCGCACCTTCGCGCGGCTGCCGCACGTCGAGGTCCCGCACGACGGCGTCGACGCCGCGGTGATCGGGCGTGCCGTTCGACACGGCGACCAGCTTCCGCAGCGGCGCGCGGTTCGGACCCGAGGCGATCCGGGCGGGCTCGACGCTGCTGCGGCCTTACCACCCGGTGCTGGACGTCGACGTGTTCGGCACCCTGGCCGTGGTCGACGGCGGCGACCTGGCCGTCACGCCCGGCGAACGCGCTGCGCACGACCGAGCAGATCGACGCCGCGCTGCGTCCGGTTCTGCAAGCCGGGATCGTGCCGCTGCGTGCTGGGCGGCGATCACTCGATCGTGCTCGGCGAGCTGCGCGCCCAGCACGCCGTGCACGGCCCGGTGGCGCTGGTGCTGCTCGACGCCCACGCCGACACCTGGGATCAGTACTACGGCGAGCGCTATCTTCCACGGCACGCCGTTTCGCCGCGCCGTGGAGGAGGGGCTGGTCGACCCGTCGCGCTCGTTGCTGGCCGGCATGCGCGGCCCGCTGTACGAGCCGGCCGACCTCGGTGTGCCGCGGCGAGCTCGGGTTCGAGGTGATCCCGGGCGACGAGCTGGTCACGCTGACGCCCGCAGGAGTACGGCGCAGCGCGTGCGTGCGCGTCTGGGCGACGGGCCGGTCTACCTGTCGTTCGACATCGACGTGCTCGACCCCGCGTCGGCGCCGGGCACCGGCACGCCGGAGGTGGCGGGCCTTCACCCGCGGGAGGCGCTGGGTTTCCTGCGGGCGCTGGCCGGCATCTCGTTCACCGGCTTCGACGTGGTCGAGGTCGCGCCGGCGTATGACTCGCCCGGGCAGATCACCGCGCTGAATGCCGCTGCCGTGGCGTTCGACCTGCTGGCGCTGCTGGCGATCTCCCGGCGGTGACCGAAGCGTTGTGGACGTAGACGACCTGTACGGCCTCCCGCTCGATCGCTTCGTCCCTGAGCGCACCGCGCTGGCCCGTGAGCTGCGCAACGCCGGCCGGCGCGAGGAGGCGGGCGAGGTGGCGGCGCTGCGCAAGCCGTCGGTGGCGGCCTGGGCGGTGAACCAGTTGGTCCGCACGCAGCGCCGGGCGGTCGACGAGTTGCTCGAGGCGGGTGACGCGCTGCGCGAGGCGCACGACCAGGTCCTGGCCGGGCGGGGCGACGCCGGATCGTTGCGCGCCGCGGTGGCGCGCGAGCGCGCCGCGGTCGACGCCCTGGCGCATGCGGCGCGCGGGCTGCTGAGCACGCGACGGCCATGAGCTCAGCTCGACGATCGTCGACCGGGTGGCCGACACGCTGAATGCCGCGGCGCTCGACGATGACGCGCGGGCTGAGGTCCGCGACGGCCGGCTCGAGCGCGAGCTTCGCCATGTCGGTCTCGGCATGGCGCCGTCGGCTCCGGCCGCACCGCCTACGCGCAGGCGGGCCGGCAAACCGCGGGCGGGCGAGCCTGAGTCGAAGCAGGCCAGGGAAGCCGACCGAGCCGCCGCCGCGCAACGGGCCAAGGCCCGGGCCGAAGCACGGGCAGCCGAGCGCGAGGCCCGCCGTCAGATGGAGCGCGCCGCCCGGGCCGTGACTCTGGCCGAGGAGCGGCGCGAACAGGCCGCGGCGGCGCTCGAGGCGGCGCAGTCGGTACTCGAGGAGGCCGAGCGCGAGCGCGCGAGGACCGAGGCGCAGCTGCAAGCAGCCGAGCGTGCCGTGCGCGAGCTTGACTAGTGGGCGAGCGCGATGATGATCAGGACGATGACCACCACGACGATCCCGGCCGCGGCCACGCTGACGGGCCGCTGGCGCCACCAGAACTCAGGCTTGGCGCGATCGCGTGTGTAGCGGCCCTCGGGCGGGGTGCCGACCCAATCGTCGTCGTCGTCGTACGGGCTCACACGGGCAGCTTATGAGAGAGCGTGGCCGTTAGTCTCTGAAGCGGGACATGTCGACGCGCTGCTTCGCAGCGCAGGACGACGTGCTGGCCGGGCGCGGCGACGCCGAGTCACTGCGGCGCGCGGTCGCTGGCGGCGAGCCGCGGTCGACACGCTGGCCATGGCGGCATCGTGGGCTGCTGAGGAGCGAGGCCCACGAGCTCAGCCCGAAGATCGTCGAGCGGATCGCCGACGCGCTGCGCGCGGCGGTGCGTCGTCGACGGTGCGCGCGAGCAGGTCCGCGCCGGGCTGCTCGAGCGCGAGCTTCGCCACTACTTGGCTCGGCATGGTGACGGCCGGCGGCAAGGCCAAGGCCGAGCGCGAGGCGGAGCAAGGACGCGGCTGCCCTGCAGCGGCGCCGCCGAGGTGCGCGGCGCGTGGCGCGAACGGAGCGCGGAGACAGCGGTGCCCGAGGCGCAGGCGGCGGCGCGGCCCTGGCGGTCTCGACCGACCGGCCGGACTCCACCGGGGTGGAGTCCAGGCAGCACCACGTTGTCGCGGAAGCCGGGGCTCTCGGCCGCGAAGACGCCGATCAGCCACTCGATCGTGTCCGACAGTCGTTGCCGGCGCTTCCAGTAGCCGGGCTGCATCGGCAGCTTCGGGAATAGATGGCCGAGGAGTCGTCGCGCGAGCGCGAGGAACTCCGCGTCAGTGATCGATCCCCAGCATCTCCTGCGCAACCGCGAGCGTGACGACCTCCGCATCCGTCACGCTACGCCGTGCGTTCCTGACCGATTCGGGCAGGAGATCGTCAGCGGTGCAGAACACCGCTATGAGCAGCAGGTCGAGGTCGGCGAGCATCGTGGCCCTCCTGGGTCGACGGCGTCTATAGGCACCGCCGACTTCGACCCTGCTGCTCAGAAATCCTCGAAAACCACTCCCTCCACGGCAACCACCGTGGAATCAACATCTAGGGGTTTTCGCTGGACGCGGCGCTGAGCGAGATCGCGCGCTTCCTCGCGGCGCGGGCGCCGTTCGACGCGCTCGGGCCCGAGGAACTCGGCGAGCTGGCCGGGCAGACCGAGATCGAGTTCCACCTGGCCGGCGCGGCGATCCTGACCGAGGACGGCGGCCCGGTCACCTTCCTGCGCGTGATCCACAGCGGGGCGGTCGACATCATCCACGATGGCCGCCTGCTCGACCTGCTCGGCACCGGGGATACGTTCGGGCATGCCGCGATGCTTTCCGGGCTGCCTCCCGGCTTCGAGGCCCGCGCCGCCGAGGACACCCTCTGCTACCGGATCCCGGTCAGCGTGGCGCGCCCGCTGCTCGACCGGGTGCGCCAGCGCGCGCTCGAGGTCGGCGCGGCCGGCCCCGCGCACCAGGCGGTGGGCCGGCTGATCCGTGCCCCCACCGTGCTGTGCGAGCCGATGGAGAGCATCCGCGAGGCCGCACGTCGCATGACGCAGGCCGGCGCCACGTCCGCGATCGTCGACCTGCGCGCGCACGGCTTTGGGATCGTCACCGACCGCGACATTCGGACCCGGATCGTGGCGGCCGGATTGCCGCTGAGCGCGCCGGTGTCGACGGTCATGACCACGCCGGTGTTCACGGTCCCGCCCGAGCGGCTCGCCGATGAGGTGCTCTTCGACCTGCTCGAACGTGGGATCCGCCACGCCCCCGTGGTGAGCGAGGGTGGACAGCTCATCGGCGTGATCGAGGACGCTGACCTGCTCGCCGCGCCAACGCGCTCGTGGTTTGGAACTCGCCGCTCGATCGCCCGCGCGCGCAGCCCGGAGGACCTGGCCGCGGTGGCGGGACGGCTGCCCGAGGTCGTGCGCGAGCTGCATGCCTCGCGGCTGCGAGCACTCGAGGTGGTGCGCGTCCTCTCGGCTCTGATGGACGCGCTCACCGCACGCGCGCTCGCGCTCGCCGGCCCGGCGCCCTCCGAAGGATTGGTGTGGGTCGCGGTCGGCAGCCAGGCCCGGCGGGAGCTCACGCCGGCCTCGACCCCGCGCGGCGCCATCGTCTCGAGCGGCCCCGTGCCGGCGGAGTGGGTGCAATCGGCCGGCTCGGTGCTGTCCACCTGCGGCTTGCCGGGCGACGTGGTCGCCCGGAGCCCGGCGGACTGGGCGTCCACCGACGGCTCGGATGAGCTGGAGCTCTCGGTCCTGGTCGAGCGCCGCGCCCTGTGGGGAACTCCGATCGATCCCCTGCCGGTGGTGGAGGACGCCGGCCGTGCCGCGATCGTGGCGTCGCTGGCCCGGCGGGCCATCGCCACCGCGCCGCCCACCGGGTTCGAAGGGAATGCGGTGCTCGAGGCGGACGGCACGCGCAGCACCCGGCTCGACATCCGGCGCGCCGCGATCGCGCCGATCGTGGAGCTGGCGCGCTGGGCCTCGGCGGCAGCGGGCGTGGTCGAGGGATCGACGCCCGAGCGGCTGCGGGCGGCGGCCGCCGGCGGTGCGCTCCGGGACGAGGACGCCCGGACGCTGGCCGACGCGTTCGAACTGGGCCTCGAGCTGCGGATCGGCCATCACATGGATCGGCTCGGGGAGGGCCGGACACCGGACGACCAGCTCGACTGCGCCGGCATCAGCCCGCTGCTGCGCGACCATCTGCGCGATGTCTTCCGAGCCGTTACGACGGTGCAGCGCAGGCTGACCGCATGAGGCTGCGCCGGGCAGTCGAGGGTGCTGCGGCGGCGTTCGCGGGCGCGGGTCGTCCTGCCGACGAGACGCCGTGGCGCGAGGTCGGTTGGTGTGCGGTCGACCTCGAGATGACCGGGCTCGATCCCCGCAGCGACGAGATCGTGGCGATCGGCGCGATGCCCATCGACGGCGGCCGGATCCAGCTTGGAGGCGGCCTGTACACGCTGGTGCGTGCCACCAAGCGCTCCGCGGTGGGCGCCGTGCTGGTGCACAAGCTGCGGCTGGCCGATGTGGTTGACGCACCGTCGCTCGATCAGGGGATCGACCTCCTGCTCCGCGCCCTGGCCGGCCGCGTGCCGGTGTTCCACACCGCGGCGATCGAGGCTGCGTTCCTCGAGCGGCACTTCGCTCGCCGGCGCGTGCGGCTGCCCACGGCGGCCGATACCGAGGTGCTGGGGCGCAGATGGCTGGCTCAGCGCGACGGGTCGGCACCCGCGCCTGGCCTCTCGCTGGGGCGGTTGTCCGGCGCGCTCGGTCAGCCGGCCGAGACACCCCATCACGCGCTCGCGGACGCGCTCACCACAGCCAAGCTGTTCATGGCGCTGGCCAGCCTGCTGGACTCGGTGGCGCCCCAGACGGTGGGCTCGCTGGTCGCGGCCGACGTGGACCGCTCGGCGGCCGCGCGGCGTTTCGGGCCCGGGTGATTCAGCCGGAGACGCCCGCGGCGGACAGCAGGCTGGTCGCGTCCTGAACCTGGTCGGCTGCGGGGAGCGTCGGGCGGGGCTGGCGGCCGTAATCGGTCAGGTCGGCGACGACGGTCTCCTGGAGGCTCGGGCCGTTCGTGACGTGGAGCGACAGCGACATGGCGGTGCGCCGGACCAGTTGGTGCGCGTCGATCCAAACGTCGATCGGGACCTCGGCGCCGCCGATCGCCTGCCGGAGCTTGGAGAGGGCCTGCTGAACCGCCGCCTGGTCGGCTGACGGCACGTCAGCGGTGAGACGATCGAGGCTGAGTTCGGCGTGGTAGTGCGTGGTCTGAACGCCGTCGACGCGCTGCTGGCCCTGGTTGGTGACGCCGTTCGACGCCGCGCGCAGGTACTGGAGCATCTGACTGGGATCGCTCGTCGTGGGGTCGTTGCCCAGCGACGAGAGGCCGGGGATCCCGGCGGCCTTCGCCAGGTTCACCTTGATCCAGGGCTTGGCGCCGAGGCTCGGGATCGCGCTCAGGAGAGCCTGCGGCATCCGGACGTACGTGTCCTGGCCGTCCACGATCGTTTCCACGCGCATGGTGCCGCTCCCGAACGCCTGCGCGGCCTGGGGAAGCGACGAGAAGTCGATGGCGAACGCCATTGAAGCGGTGTGATCGCGCGGATCGATGACCGCGTCGCCGTAACCGGTGATCGCTCCATTGAATGCCGAGGAGGTCATGCTGAGGCTCATGTGCATGCGGTATCCCGGCGCACGTGAGGAGACGGTGGCGGCCTGGGCGATCGGACTGACGCTCGGGTTGCTCGACGAGCCGAACAGGACGAATACAGCGACCACGGCGGCCGCCAAGGCAACGCCCGCGGCGACCAGGCTTCGCCAGGACGGCCGCCGGACCCGGCCACGTTCCGGCCGTGCGGGCTCGTGGACCGGCATTGGTGCACCTCCGCTCGGAGGCGGGACGAAACCGGGGGGAGGCAGCGAAGCGCTCACGAGGGCTGCATCGGCGCGATCAGCATGGGCGTGAACGCCGGCGCGCCGCTCTCGACGCTTGTTCTGAGAAGAGGACCGATCCTGACCTGGTGCGCGGATACCGTCTCGGGAACAGCGTGCAACTGAAGGGAGCGTTTATGCCTGAGCTAGACCGCTACATCCCGGGCGTGCCGTGCTGGATCGATACCAACCAACCGGATCCGCAGGCGGCCGTCGCGTTCTATCGAGACCTGTTCGGTTGGGAGATCGAGGACGCGATGCCGCCGGGATCCGAGCGCCCGTACTTCATGGCACGGCTACGAGGCGGCGACGTCGCGGGAATCGGGCCGGTCCCCGATGGAGCCCCGGGCAACGCGCGGTGGGACACGTACGTATGGGTCGCGAGCGCCGACGACACCGCGGCGAAGGTCCGCGCTGCGGACGGCGCCGTCGTGATGGAGCCGATGGATGTCATGGACGCGGGCCGCACCGCCGTGTTCAGCGACCCCGAGGGCGCCGTGTTCTGCGTCTGGGAGCCCAAGCAGCACCGCGGCGCGCAGGTCGTCAACGAGCCCGGTTCGCTGAACTTCAACAACCTCAATGTTCGCGACGCCGAGGGCGCCAAGTCGTTCTATGGCGCGGTCTTCGGGTGGGGGACGATCCCCATGGCCGGCGGCGCCGAAGCGTGGCGGTTGCCCGGATATGGCGACCACCTCGAGCTTCTCAACCCGGGAACCCTCGAACGGATGGCGTCGATGGGCGCGCCGGCGGGCTTCGAGGACGTGGTGGCCACCCTGGCCCCGCTCCCGGCTGAGGAGTCGGACGTGCCGGCGCACTGGAGCGTGACGTTCGGGGTCGCCGATGCCGACGAGACCGCGCGGAAGGCCGGCGAACTGGGTGGTCAGGTGATGGCGGGGCCGTTCGACGCCCCCTGGGTCCGGATGGCGGTGATCGCCGACCCGCAGGGCGCGACGTTCATCGCGAGCCAGTTCGTGCCCGAAAACCGGGATCTGGCTGCCTAGTTCAGCGCTTCCTGATCAGAACAGCTGCAGGTAGCGATCCAGCTCCCACTGCGTGATCTGCTCGTGCGCGGCCTGCCACTCCTTGCGCTTGACCTTGGCGTAGTAGTCGACGTAGTCCCCGTCTGGAGTCTTGCCGAGCGCGCGCCGCAGGACGTCGTTGCGCTCGAGCTCGCGCACCGCGTCCAGCAGGTTGGCCGGCAGCAGCTCGATCCCGGCGCGGTCGCGCTCCTCGGGATGCATCTCGTACAGGTTCGACGAGTTCGGCTCACCGGCCTCGAGCCCCCGCTCGATCCCGTCGAGGCCGGCTGCGAGCATGGCGGTCGCCGCCAGATACGGATTGCAGGACCCGTCGACGGTTCGGTCCTCGATCCGTCCGGCCGCCGGGATGCGGAGCATCTGGGTGCGGTTGTTGTACCCGTAGCTCACGTAGGCCGGCGCCCAGGTGGCGCCGCTGGTTGGCGCCCCCACGACGAGACGCTTGTATGAGTTGACGGTCGGCGCGGTCACCGCGATGTACGCCTTCGCGTTGGCCTTCAGCCCGCCGACGAACTGGTAGGCCAGCTCGGATAGGCCGAGGCCGCGCGGATCCTCGGAGGCGTCGCGCTCGAAAACGTTCTCGCCACCCGACCAGAGGCTGACGTGGAAGTGGCAGCCGTTGCCGGTCAGGTTCGCGAACGGCTTGGGCATGAACGTGGCGATCAGCCCTCGCTGCTGGGCCAGCGACTCGACCATGTAGCGGTAGAACACGGCTCGATCGCAAGTGGTCAGCGCGTCGGCGAACTGGAAGTTCTGCTCGAACTGGCCGTTGGCGTCCTCGTGATCGGTCGCGTAGTTGTCCCACCCGAGGCCGGTCATCGCCTTGGAGACCTGCGAGACGAAGTCGAGGTTGCGGGTGAGCGCCCGCATGTCGTAGCAGGGCAGATCGAGCGTGTCGAGCTGGTCGGCCACCTCGATGGAGCCGTCCTCCCGCCGGCGGACCAGGAAGTATTCGAGCTCGGCGCCCATCTTCAGCTCGAACCCGAGCTCCGAGGCCCGCGCCAGCATGTTGCGCAGGATCGTGCGCGGGCAGTAGGGCCACGGCTCGCCTTCGACCGTCACGTCGCAGGCGAAGCGCGCCACGTTGGGCTGCCACGGGAGGATGGTCAGGGTCTTCGGGTCCGGGACAGCGATCAGGTCCGGGTCGTGCGGCCCCTGGCCGATGTCGCCCGCGGCGAAGCCGGCGAAGCCGGCGCCCTCGGTCAGCAGGTCGTCGATGTGGTGCGCCGGCACGAGCTTGGCGCTCGGCTTGCCGTGCATGTCGACGAACTGAGCGAACAGGAACTCGATGCGGCGCTCGCGGACGATCCGCTTGACGTCCTCGGCGCTCGTGACCTCGGGCGCCGCCCAGTCGAGATGCTCGATATCGATAGCCATGTGGGAGGTATATCCGCCCGGCCGGGGGGTGGGCAATGGCCGGGTGTACCGCTTAGCGAGGGCTAGGATGTGCGCTTCGCACATACGCTCCTAGGATCGGGAGGCAGCACTGACGGCAATCACGGACGCCCGCGGGCTACGAGAAGAGAACCGCACCCTCTACCGGGTGATCAACCTCGTCGCCTCGTCGATCGAGCTCGGGCCGATGCTGCACGGGATAGTGGACCTGGCCACCGAGGCGACCGATTGCCACGCCTGCTTCATCTACCTGCTCGAGGACGGAATGCTGACCATCCGGGCCGCCTCGCCGATCTATGCCGGCGCGGTCGGGGTGGTCCAGATGCGCGTCGACGAGGGCTTGACGGGGTGGGTGGCACGTCACCGCACCCCCGAGTTCATCCGCGAGGGCGCGATGGCCGATTCCCGCATGAAGTTCTTCCCGGAACTCGAGGAAGAGCGCTTCCAGTCGATGGTTGCGGTCCCGATCGTCTCCCGCGGTGGCGAGACGATCGGGGTGATCGTGCTCCACACCGAAGCGCCGCGCGAGTTCACCGAGGACACCCTCAAGCTGCTGGTGCACATCGCGTCGTTGGTCTCGGGCGCGATCGAGAACGCGCAGCTGTACGACCAGCAGCGCCGGCGGGTTGATGCGCTGACGAGCCTGTCGGGACTGGCCCAGGAGGTGGCCACGGCCGCCGACGCCGCTGCGATCGGCCACGCGGTCACGCGCGGGATGCGCAGGCTGCTCGGCGCCGAGGTGTGCCAGCTCTACCGACTCGATCGCGAGGGCGGCTCGCTCGGCCTGCTGTCCTCCGCCCCCGGCACCACGGCGGCACCCGAGGCGGTGTCGGCGACCGCGCTGCTGCTGGCGGCGTTTGAGAACGGCGCTTCGAGGCCGCGCGCGGGTGCGTTGTGGCCGGGGCTGGACGTGTCCGATCTGCTCGTCACGCCGCTTATCTCGGGCGGCGAGCGTCTGGGGCTGTTGTGCGCCGGCGCTCCGCAGCGGCGGCCGTTCACCGGCGAGGAGACCGAGATGGCGCGCGCGGTGGCGCATCTGGCCGCGATCGCGATCAAGCGGGCGGAGCTGATCGAGGGTCTGACCAACGCCAACATCGTCAAGGATCTGTTCGAGGCCCTCGCCGCGGGCGACACGACGTTCGCCGCGACCAAGGCGGCCGAGGTGCGCTGCGACCTGGCCCGGCCGTACCTCATGCTGTGCGCCGAGCCCGCCACCGGCCGCGAGCAGGGCTCGGGCGAGTGGCGCGCCTCGGCCGAGCTGCTCGGCCGCGACCTGGCCGAGCTGGCCCCGCGCGCCGCGGTGGAGGCAGGTCCCGGGCCGGTCCGGGCGGTGCTGGCGCTGAGCACCCGCACGCCCGAGCGGCTCGAGGAGATCGTGCGCAGCTGCCGCGAGCTGGGGCGCCGACACGGCGCGGCGGTCGGCCTGAGCGAGCTGCACGACTCGCCGGCCGGCGGAGCGCGGGCCTTCCGCCAGGCGCTCGACGCCGCGATGATCGGCCGGGCGTTGCTGGGCGACGGCGGCGCGATCGGCTACGCCGAAGTGGGCGCCTACCGCTACCTCGTGCACATCGCGGCCGAGAACGCGCCGCACGACCGCATGCGGGCCGCCGTGGACCGCCTGATCGAGTACGACGCCAGGCGGCGCACGTCGCTGCTTGACACGCTCGAGCGCTACCTCGCCGAGCGGCGCAGCGTGATCGAGTCAGCGCGCGAGCTGTTCATCCATCCGAACACCCTGCGCCAGCGCCTCGGCCGGATTGAGGAGCTGACCGGGCTCAACCTCGACGAGGACGACCTGCTCTCGCTCGAGCTGGCCATCAAGCTGGCGCGGTTGCACGGCCGACCCGCCCAAGCCGCGTCCCGCCACCACATGCCCTAGCCACCCGCCCCGAGACCCGCCTGCGTGCAATTTCCGCCACTCGGGATACAGCCGGACGCGCCGTGACGGATCCTGCCTCTGTGGGAGGCAGGATCCGTCACGAACCCCGCGGCGGGTCCCGAGTGGCGGAATTTGCACCGTGGGTCTACTCCTGGGTGAGGACCAGGAAGACGGGGATCTTGGCGCGGCGGCGCACGCGCTGGGGTTCCTGGGACCAGAGCATGTCGCCGGCGATGCGGCCCCGATCGGGATCGGCCGCCATCACGATCGCGCCGCAGCCGGCGAACTCGGCCTCTTGGAGGATGCGCTTGGTCGACTTGCGCGTGCCCACCACGTGCCCGTCGGCGTCGAGCCCCTTGCGTTCGAGGCGCTTGACCGCGCGAGTCCACGATCTCGCGCTGCTCGGCCCATTCGCGCTTGGTCGGGAGCAGACCAGGGCTCTGCATCCCGAACGAGGTGCCGTGCACGCGCGCGATCGAGAACACCCGGACGCTGCCGTCCGGCTGGGTCAGATCGACCACGCGGTCGATGGCGGCGTCCGGTATCGGCCGGCCCTCCGAGGCGAGGAGGATCCGCTCGAACCGCGGCGGTACTTCGGTGGGTGGCGGTTGCTTGCGACGCACCCGAGGCGCCGTCAGGCTCATGGATCAGACGCGCCCGCGATCGGCGCCGGCGTCGGGCCGATCGAGCTCCCCGGGGGCGGGATGCCGCTTGTCCTCGACGCGCTTGCGGTACCAGTAGAAGCCGAGGTAGGAAAGCAGCACGGCCCATCCGATGAAGTAGTACGGCAGCGTCGACTTGCCCGCCAGCGAGCACTTGCACGAGGCGTAGACCGGGCCGCCGTAGAAGTAGATGACCGCGTACAGCGCCGCGATGGCGAGCGCGACGTACTTCATCCATTCGGGCAGCTTGAACGGGCGACGCACGTTCGGACGGTGCTTACGGAGCAGGAAGTAGCCGACCAGCACAGGCAGGAACGAGGCCAGGTAACCCACGTTCGAGAACGTGTAGATCTCGACGGCGCCGCCCGCGAACACGACCAGGATCGAGCAGACGACGTTGAAGATCATCGCCCGGTCGGGGACGCCGTGGTGGTTGACGTGCTGGAAGAAACGGGGGAACTGCCCGTCGGTCGACATCTGGTGGAGCGAGCGGGCGGTGCCGGTGATCGCGTTCAGGGCCGACAGGATCAGCGCGAGGATCAGCATGATCGCGATCAGCCACTCGAGGATGCTGCTACCCGTCCCGGTGCCGAACACCTTCGAGGCGAACGTCACGAACATCGTCTTGGGATCGGTCGAGGCGCTCCCCAGCGCGCTCAGCCCGATCACGATGATGAACGCGACCGGGATCATCGTGTAGATGAACAGGCCGTACAGGCCCTCCAGGTTCATCGCGATCTTCGCGTCGCGATCCGGGTTGCGCGTTTCGCCGATGTAGCACGCCGCGGCCTCCATCGCGATCACGTTCCACGTGAGCAGGAAGGAGAACGAGATATAGAGCGTGAGCCAACCGTGCCCGAACAGCGGTGAGAAGAAACCGCTGCCGTCGGTGTGGCGGAAGTGCCAAAGCTGGCCGAAGTCGACCGCGGACGGGTTGAAGATCCACGAGATCGCCAGGAAGGTCAGTGGCACCATCGAGAGGATGGCCAGCGTGGTGGCGAACGCGGTGCCGAAGCGCAGCCCGCGCACGGCCGGGATCGACAGCAGGATCAGGCCGACGATCGAGATCCCCAACGTCCACCAGGTGATCGGCGTATCGATCGGCGTGATCGACCCGCTCGTCAGGTTGAAGCGGTCCTCGATGTAGAGCGCGGCCAGGATCATGTTGAGCGGGGCCACGGGGAACCACCCCAGCCAGTACGCCCACGCCGTGAAGCCGTTGATGTGCTCGGCGAACCGCGGCCAGCGGTCCTTATAGGCCGGATAGGCATAGGACGGCAGCCCGCCGGCGCGGTCGGGCATCATCGCCGACAGCTCGGCCAGCAGGAGGCACACCACGTACCCCGTGATCGTGATCACGACGATGACCGGGACGGACGCCGCCCCAAGCTGGGTGACCATCACCGGCGCGATGCCGGTGACCAGGATGGTGCCGGCCAGCCCGATCACGAACGCTCCCCACCAGTTCGTCGTCTTGGGCAGTCCTGCCGACGCGTAGACCAGTTCGTCGTGTTCGCCCGATGGCACGTCCGTCATGTATGCCCTCCAAAGGACCCCGGTTGTGAATACGCGCGATTAGGCTCCCATGTGTCCGGGGCACGTCCCAGGCGCGATGCGCACACAATTGCAACGCTTCACATGGAGCAGTTGGACACATTCCTCTCCCGGCACTCGCCGTTCGATGCCCTCGGCGCCGATGAACTGCGCGCGCTGACGGCCGGCGCGCAGGAGCGCTCGTTCAAGCCGGGGGAGGCGGTGCTGGTGGAGGACGGGCTTCCCGCGGCGGGCCTCTGGGTGCTCCTGTCCGGCTCGATGAAGCTGACCCACGAAGGGGAGCCGATCCAGGTGCTCGAGCCCGGCGAGTGCTTCGGGCATCCCTCGCTGCTGACGGGTATGGCGCCGACCTTCACCGTGCGCGCGCGTGAGCCATCCACCTGTGCGCTGATCAGCGCGGAGGCAGGGCGCCGCCTGCTCGGGACCGAGCCGGGAGCGGCATATGTCGCGGTGTCGATGCGCAGAAGGCTCACCGACACCGGCCACACCGTGCATGGGCTGCACGACGTGGGCACGACTCCCGTGGCGTCGATCATGCAGCCCGCGACGTTCTGCGATCCGGACGACTCGCTGCGCGACGCGGCCCGGCTCCTGGGGCGCGATGGCGTGTCGGCGTTGCTGGTCCCGCTCCCGGACGACCGGCTCGGGATCGTGACCGACGCCGGCGTCCGCGCGGCGGTGGTGGATGGGGTGCCCCTCGACGCGCCGGTGCGCGCGGCGGCCCGGACCCCCGTGCCGACGACGGCGCCCGAACAGCTTGCGATCGAGGCCACGGTGGAGATGCTGGCCGCCGGCTCCGAGCACCTGGTGGTGGTCAAGGGCGATCGGACCTGCGGGATTCTGTCCGCCACCGATCTGCTGAGCCTGGACGCCCGCAGCCCGATCGCGCTACGCCACGTGCTCCTCGGCGCCGCGGACGAGGATGCGCTGGTGCGGGCGGCGGCCCGGATCCCGAAGCTGTTCCTGCTGCTGGCGCGGGCTGGCGTGCCTCCGCGTGATCTGGGCCGCGTTCTCAGCCTCCAGCACGACACCGTGGTGGCCCGGCTGATCGACTTCTCGATGGCCCGGCGCGGCCCGGCCCCGGCGGCCTGGAGCTGGCTCGACCTGGGCAGCGCCGCCCGCCGGGAGTTCACGCTGGCCTCCGATCAGGACAACGCGCTGGCCTATGCCGATCCGGAGGCGGGCGCCGATTCGGAGGTCGATCGCTACTTTGCCGGGCTGGGCGCCGACGTGAACGACGGGCTGGTCCGATGCGGCATCGGCCTGGACAACAACGGGGTGCTGGCCGGTAACCGCCAGTGGCGGATGTCCACGCGCGATTGGCTGAAGACGTTCGACGAGTCCATGCGCGAACCCGACGAGTCGCACCTGATCCGGGCCACCGTGTCGTTCGACTTTCGCTCCGCCGCCGGCGGCCTGAGCGTCGCGCCCGAGTTGACCGAGCGGATGCGCGCCGCCCGCCACCATCCACAGTTCATGCGCCTGATGGCCCGCACCGCGACGGGTTATCCGGTGGCGCTCTCGTTCCGCGGCCATCTGGCCACCGGCCAGCAGGGCGACCCGCCGGGGCGGTTGGACGTCAAGCGGGGGGCGATCATCCCGCTGGTCAACCTTGTGCGTTTCCACGCGCTGGCGAGCGGCGTGACCATCTCGGGCACACTGGACCGGATCGAGGCGGCGGCCAGCGTCGGCGTGCTCGACCGCGGGATGGCCGACGGTCTGAGCGAGGCATTCGAGGTGATCAACCGCATCCGCTTCGAGCACCACGCCGCCCAGGTGCAAGCCGGCCTGACCCCCGACAACCTGCTCGATCCAGATGCGCTGGCTCCGATCGCGCGAACCGACCTGCGCGAGGCGCTTCAGGTCGTGAAGCGCGCCGAGAAGCAGATCGGGGCCTGGTCGCCGCCGTCCTGAACCTCGCTAAGGATGCGTAAAGAAGTAGCGGCGGCAACCACATTTGACGGCAAAAGTGTGCGCGTGCAGTCCATTGGAGCGCTCGTGCCCACCGGTTAGCCTGGACTTGCCATGTGTGGCATTGCCGGTCTCTACACGAAGTCGGCCACGCTTCGTGAGCGCCTCGGCGCGCACCTCGCGGACATGCTCGAGCAGCTCTCGGACCGCGGCCCGGACAGCGCCGGGGTGGCCTTCTACCGCGATCCGGCCCCGGCCGGCTGGAGCAAGGTGTCGCTCCACTCCGCGGCGGCCGCGCCCGACTGGGAGGCGCTCAGCGCCGAGCTCTCGGCCCAGTTCGGCGACGCCTCGCCCGCGCGCGTGCGCGCGACGCACGCGGTGTTCGAGATCGCCACCGAGGCGGAGGACGCGCAGGCGTGGCTGCTCGACCGGCACCCCGAGCTGACTCTGATGAGCGCCGGGCGCACGATCGAGATCTACAAGGAGGCGGGTCCCCCCGGGCGGTTCGTGCAGCGGTTCGGGTTGGGTCAGATCGCCGGGAGCCACGCGCTGGGTCACACGCGGATGGCGACCGAGAGCCGGGTCACCACCGAGCACTCGCACCCGTTCTCCACCGGGCTCGACCTGTGCCTGGTGCACAACGGGTCGCTCTCGAACCACAACCGGCTGCGGCGAGCGCTCGCCAAGGAGGGAATCCACTTCCGGACCGACTGCGACAGCGAGGTGGCGGCGGGCTATCTGACCTGGCGCCTGCGTGAGGGCGCGTCGTTGGAGCAGGCGCTCGAGGGATGCCTCGAGGACCTGGACGGCTTCTACACCTTCGCGGTCGGGACGGCCGACGGCTTCGCCGTGCTGCGCGATCCGATCGCGTGCAAGCCCGCAGTGATGGCCGAGACCGATGAATGGGTGGCGATGGCGTCCGAGTACCGGGCGATCGCGGTACTGCCGGGGGCCGAGGACGCCGTGACATGGGAGCCGGCACCGGGTCACGTTTACAGCTGGGGCACCGCGTCGCTGGTGGCGTGACGTGATGGCCACGCCCGAGGTAACCGAGGAGGCGGTCCGGTCGTTCGACCTCGCGGTCGACACGGTCCGCGAGCTCAACCAGGCCCTGCATTCCGATGCGAGCGGCGGTCACGTCGTCGTGCGCAACCCGGGCGGCCGTCACGCGGTGGCGGTCGGCCTCGACGCCCCGTACGAGGTCGAGATCGAGGGTCACGTCGGCTACTACTGCGCCGGCATGAACAAGCTGGCCACCGTGCGCGTGCGGGGAAACTGCGGCGTCGGAGTGGCCGAGAACATGATGTCGGGGTGTGTCGTGGTTGAGGGCAGCGCCTCGCAATCGGCGGGAGCGAGCGCCCGGGGCGGACTGCTGGTCATTCACGGCGACGCGTCCGCGCGGTGCGGGATCTCGTTGAAGGGGGCCGACATCGTGGTGCGCGGGTCGGTCGGGCACATGAGCGCCTTCATGGCCCAGAAGGGATGCCTGGTGGTGTGCGGGGACGCCGGCGAATCGCTGGGCGACTCGCTGTACGAGGCGCGGCTCTACGTGCGCGGATCGGTGGCCGGACTGGGGGCGGACTGCGTGGAGAAGGAGATGCGCCCCGAGCACCTCGCGCAGGTGCGCGAGTTGCTCGAGCGTGGCGGGTTCGACGACGTCGACCCGCACCAATTTCGCCGTTACGGCTCGGCGCGGCGGCTTTACAACTTCCACGTCGACAACCTCGGCGAGTATTGACATGGGTGGCGACGGATGGCATCCCGGTCTCCGCGAGTCGGCCACGTTCGACCGCGGGGTGATAGCCGAGATCCAGCGCGCCGCGCGCGAGGGCATCTACGACATCCGAGGCTTCGGGGCCAAGCGGCACGTCCCCCATTTCGACGACCTGCTGTTGCTCGGCGCGTCGGTTTCCCGTTACCCGCTCGAGGGCTATCGGGAGAAGTGCGCCACCGATGTCGTCATCGGGACCCGGTTCGCCCGCGAGCCGGTCAAGCTCGACATTCCGATAACGATCGCCGGCATGAGCTTCGGTGCGCTGTCCGGGCCGGCCAAGGAGGCGCTGGGTCGAGGAGCCACCGAGGTGGGGACCTCCACCACGACCGGCGACGGGGGCATGACACCCGAGGAGCGCGAGCACTCGCGCGTCCTGGTCTACCAGTTGCTGCCCTCGCGTTACGGGATGAACCCGGACGATCTCCGGCGCGCGGACGCGATCGAGGTGGTGGTCGGCCAGGGCGCCAAGCCGGGCGGGGGCGGGATGCTGCTCGGCCACAAGATCTCCGACCGCGTGGCGGAGATGCGCGATCTGCCCAAGGGCATCGACCAGCGCAGCGCCTGTCGCCATCCCGACTGGACCGGGCCTGACGACCTCGAGATCAAGATCGAGGAGTTGCGCGAGATCACCGACTGGCGGATCCCCATCTACGTCAAGGTCGGCGCCTCGCGCACGTACTACGACGCCGCGCTGGCCGTCAAGTCCGGGGCTGACGCCATCGTGCTGGACGGCATGCAGGGCGGGACGGCAGCCACCCAGGATGTGTTCATCGAGCACGTGGGGATCCCGATCCTGGCCGCGATCCCGCAAGCGGTCGAGTCGCTCGTCGACCTCGGGATGCATCGCGAGGTGCAACTGATCGTCTCGGGCGGGATCCGGACCGGGGCCGACGTGGCCAAGGCGCTGGCGCTCGGGGCAGACGCGGTGTCGATCGGCACCGCGGCGCTGATCGCGCTGGGCGACAACGCTCCCGAGCACGACTCGGAGTACCGGAAGATCGGATCCGCCGCGGGCTACTACGACGACTACCAGGCCGGTCTGGACCCGGCCGGCATCTCCACCCAGGACGACGCGCTGGCCACCCGGCTCGATCCGACGGAGGGCGGGCGGCGGCTGGCCAACTATCTGCGGACGCTGACCTTGGAGGCCCAGACGCTGGCGCGGGCGTGCGGGAAGTCGCATCTGCACAACCTGGAGCCCGAAGATCTGGTGGCGCTTACGATCGAGGCGGCGGCGATGGCGCGCGTGCCGCTGGCCGGCACCAGCTGGATTCCCGGTCTCGTGGCGCAACTCTAGGCTTGACGCGGTGTATCAGTCAGCGCACAATCGTTCGAAATTCGGACGTAGGCACAAGCCTGACGTCCGACAGGACGTTCATCCTGTGGACAAGGAGGATCGAACGGTGCGGGACGCCAACAAGAGTGCGGTCATCGCCGGCGGGGACGCCACCGAGCTCGTCTACGAGCTGCTCGACGCTCACGTCGACACGATGCGGATGGCGCGCGAACTCGACGGCGATCCGTCCTGGGCCGCGCATCTCGATTACCTGCGCGACCTGCAGCGGGTCGGACGCGAGGCGCTGGCCCAGAGCGCCCGGCGCTGACAGTCCCGAGTTCCCGCGCGCGGGCGCCGCCGCCGCTACGGAACCGCTGGGACGACCACGAGCGGGCGCTCGTCGCCGCTCAGCGACTCGGTGTCGAAGCCGGTGTCGTCGAGCCGGTGCACGTGCGGCATGCGCTCGAAGAACGCGTCGGGCGGATCCAGGACGCTCGTGCGATGCGTGCGGTAGTGCATCGGCACCACCCATCGCGGAGCGAGGCGCTCGACGATGGCCGCCGCCTGCTCGGGGCCGATCGTGGGTCCCGCGCCGACCGGGAGGATCGCGACGACTTCGCCGAGGGGTGACTCCAGACGTCCAGCCGTCGAGCGCAGCACGGCCGGATTGCCGCCGATGGTCTCGACCCCGTTGTGGTCGACGTGCTCGTGGGTGATCAGCACGAGGTCGACGTCGACGCCGGCCGGCTTCGGGTAGTCGAGCGTGATGCCTCGCCCGGCCAGGCCCGAGGTGTCGCCGATCGGGTCGGTGAACACCGAGCCGTCGCGCCCGCTCAGGTGAAACGCGGCCTGGCCGTACCAATCAACTCGCATGTCCGCTCCTCTCGCCGCCGCCGCTACCTGGGCGCCCGGCCGATCCGGACGCCGGCGGCGACAAGGTTACGCGGCACGGCTAGGAGAGACCGAATCGATATCGTGCCGCGCCATGCCCGACCGTGCCGCCATCGTCACCGGAGCCTCCCGGGGCATCGGCTTCGCGCTGGCCGAGGCGCTCGGCGAGGAGGGACACGCGCTGACGGTCACCGCGCGCAAGCCGGACACGCTCGAGCAGGCGGCGGCGAAGCTGCGCGAACGCGGCTTCGATGTCCAGCACGTGGTGGCCAATCTGGCGCAGGAGGAAGGCGTGCAAGATGTGGTCGCGCGCCACCGCGAGCGCTTTGGACGGCTCGATGTGCTGATCAACAACGCCGGCGTGGGCATCGGCGCGCTGGCCAACGAGCATGAGACAAAGCTCATCGATCTCCAGTTGGCCGTGAACCTGCGTACGCCGATCCTGTTCTACCGCGAGTGCGCCGACCTGTTGCGCGCGGCCGGGGCGGAGCATCGCAACGCGCTGGTGGTCAACCTGGCCTCGATCGCCGGCAAGTCGCCGCAACCGTGGCTGTCGGTGTACTCGGCGACGAAGGCCGCGGTGGCCGCCTACACGGTGTCGATGAACAAGGAGTTCGCCAAGCACGGCGTGAAGTCGGTCGCCTTCGCGCCCGGCTTCGTCGACACCGACATGACCGATTACGTGAAGGGCAAGATCCCACCCGAGGAGATGCTCCGCCCGAGCGATATTGCCGAGGCATTGCGCTTCCTCCTTCGCGTCTCGCCGATGTGCCTGGTGCCGGAGATCGTCTTCCAGCGCCCGCAGGAGATCGTGTAGATCAACCGGCATCACGCCCGCCTGCGGTGGGCTACGCTCCTGCTGCGGTGGAGACGCGCGCGCCATGAGCACCGGGCTGTCCGGACGCCGGATCCTGATCACCGGCGCTGCGCGCGGGATCGGCGCCGCGAGCGCCAAGCGTCTGCACGCCCGCGGTGCCCGAGTCGTGTTGGCCGGAATCGAGCCCGACATGCTGGCACGCACGGCCGCCGACTGTGGCGACGCGCTCGCGGTGGTGTGTGACGTGCGCGACCGCGAGCAAGTGGAGGCGGCCGTCGAGGCGGCGGTCGAGGAACTGCACGGACTCGACGTCGTCGTGGCCAATGCCGGGGTGGCGGCGCAACTGCCCCTGGTGGGCGGCGACCCAGAGGTGTTCGAGCGCACGATCGAGGTCAACCTCCTCGGGGCCTATTACACGCTGCGCGCCGCAGGCCCGCACATCGCCCACGGTCAGGGCTACGCGCTGGCCATCTCTTCGCTCGCTGCCGCGCTGCACCCACCGCTGCTGGGTGCCTACTGCGCCTCGAAGGCGGGGGTGGAAGCGCTGGCCGACTCGCTGCGGATCGAGTTGGCGCCGAGCGGGGCCCGGGTCGGCGTCGCCTACTTCGCGGAACTCGACACAGACATGGTGCGGCAGGGCTTCGGCACTCAGGCGGCCAAGCGGATGAGTGAGATCGGCCCGCGCCAGCGACCCGTGGCGCCGGTGGAGGCCGGCGTCGATGCGATCGAGCGCGGAATCGCGCGCCGATCGCGTCGCGTGGTGGCGCCGCGCTGGGTGGCCCCGCTGCTGCCGATGCGGATGCTGGCCCAGCGTGCGATCGAGGCGGCGACGCGCTCCTCGATCGAGAGCGTCCTGGAAGTCGCGCTGGCCGAGAACGCGCCGCTCACCACTCCGCAGCCCCTGGTCTCGCCCGACCGGCGTTACTCGTAGCAAACTCTTACGCGCCTCCTACCGCACTGCGACGCCCGGCGAGGAACGTCCGGCTCGGTTCAAGCGAAAGGAGGTGAGCAATTTGAGCAGGTTCAAACCCCTGCTGGTGACGGTCGCGGCCACGGCGGCGATCGCGGGCGGTGGCGCGGCGATCGCCAGTGCGGCTTCGTCGACGTCGACCACCTCGACTGGCGGCGGCGCGACCACGTCCACGACCACACCGGCGCGGACTCCGACGACGCCACCCGGGCAGGGTCGCGGCCAAGCCGCGCCCGGCCGCCCCGGCTCCGGCTCGCATCACTGCCCGAACATGGGCCAGGGAAGCGGGTCGCAGGGAAGCGGGTCGCAGGGCAGCGGATCGCAGGGAAGCGGCACGTCGCTGTGACGCGCGCTCACTAAGGCACGACCCGGCCGGGAAACCGGTCGGGTCGTCGCGCGCGGTGCGGCGCGAGGTCCGATTTCGGACAGCGGCGGCCGGAACGGTGCCGCGTACAGTAGGTCGGAATGGCCGCCTTCACGGTCAGCGGTCGCCGGCGTCCCGATCCCCGCGGCGAGAACTACAAGTGGATCGCGCTGTCGAACTGCACGCTCGGCGTGCTGCTGGCCACGCTCGACGCGTCGATCACGCTGATTGCGATGCCCGACATCTTCCGCGGCATCCATCTCGATCCGCTGGTGCCGGGTAACAGCTTCTACCTGCTGTGGATGATCTTCGGTTTCCTGATTGTCACCAGCGTGCTGATCGTCAGCCTGGGCCGGCTGGGGGACATGTTCGGGCGGGTCCGGATCTACAACCTGGGCTTCGTCATCTACACCGCGGCGTCTCTGCTGCTCACGATCGATTGGCTGAACGGGCGCGCCGGGGCGACCTTCCTGATCGGGTGGCGGATCGTGCAGGGCATCGGCGCGGCCTGCCTGCTGGCCAACTCGGCGGCGATCATCACCGACGCGTTCCCGGCCAACCAACGCGGGATGGCGCTGGGGATCAACAACATCGTGGGCGTCAGCGGCATGTTCGTGGGGCTGGTGCTGGGCGGGATCCTCGCCCCGATCAACTGGCGGCTGGTGTTCCTGATCTCGGTCCCGGTCGGGCTGTTCGGAACGGTGTGGGCGTACCTCAAGCTGCAGGAGATCTCCACGCCGCGCCGCGCGCGCATCGACTGGGGAGGCAACATCGCCTTCGCGGTGGGGTTGATCCTGATCATGGTCTCGATCACCTACGGGATCCGCCCGTATGGCGGTTCGACGACCGGATGGGGGAGTCCACGCGTCCTGATCCTGCTGGCCTGCGGGGTGAGCGCGCTGCTGGCCTTTGCGGTGATCGAGCGGCGCACGCCCGACCCGATGTTCCGCCTGCCGCTGTTCAAGATCAGAGCGTTCACGTTCGGGACGCTCTCGACGTTCCTCTCCGCGGTGGCGCGCGGCGGGCTGATGTTCATGCTGATCATCTGGCTCCAGGGCATCTGGCTGCCCCAGCACGGCTACGACTTCACCAAGACACCGCTGTACGCCGGCATCTACATGCTGCCGCTGACCTTCGGCATGCTGCTCGCCGGGCCGACCTCGGGGTATCTCTCGGACCGCTTCGGGGCGCGCGGGTTCGCCACCGGCGGGATGCTCGGCGCCGCGATCAGCTTCTTCCTGCTGACGCTGCTGCCCACCGACTTCTCCTATCCGGTGTTCGCGGTGATCCTGTTCATGAACGGCGTGTCGATGGGGATGTTCGCCTCGCCCAACCGTGCGGCGGTGATGAACAGCCTCCCGCCGGGCGACCGCGGCGCCGGCGGCGGCATGAACCAGACCTTCCAGAACTCGGCCCAGGTGCTCTCAGTCGGCGTGTTCTTCACGCTGATGATCCTCGGGCTGGCGGCAACCCTTCCGCACGCGATGGCTTCCGGACTGGAGGCCCACGGCGTCCCGAGCGCCGCAGCGCAGCACGCCGCCCACCTGCCACCCGTGTCGATCCTGTTCGCCGCCTTCCTCGGGTACAACCCGATCCAGCACCTGCTCGGTGGCTCCGTCCTGGCCCACCTCCCGGCGCACACCCAGACCATCCTGACCGGGCGCTCGTTCTTCCCGCAGCTGATCTCGGATCCGTTCCGGACCGGCCTCCACGAGGCGTTCGCGTTCGCGATCGTCGCGTGCATCGTCGCGGCGGTGGCGTCGTGGTCGCGCGGGGAGCGCTATGTCGACGCCGGGACGCCGGCGGCGGACGCGGCGCCGGCGCCAGTGCCGGACGCGGCGCCCCGCCGGGTCGCGGCGACGGCCCCGCTCGGCGTCCGTGCCTCGCTGACGGGGCCTGCCGCGCCACATCCGACGGAGCCCGGCGGAACGGCCCCACGGACGCCGGCGGAGCCGGCCCAGAAATAACCCTTCCGGCTGGCCAGCCAGCCAAGTAGGATCGCGGCGTGGCCGTCACGCCCGACGATCTGAAGCAGGTCAGTGTCGTCGAACGCGAGTTGTGGCAGCACGGTCCGCCGCACGAGCTGTTCCGGCAGTTGCGCGCCGAGTGCCCGGTGCATTGGACGGCGCACCTTCCCGAGTACCCGGACGAGGAAGGCTTCTGGTCGGTCACGCGCCCCGCGGACATCCATACGGTGAGCCGCGACTGGCGGACCTTTTCCTCGGAGCTGGGGGGCGTGACCGCCACCACCGACGTGTTCCCGCTCGAGCTCATCCGCGCGATGTTCATCGGGATGGATCCGCCCAAGCACGACCGCCTGAAGATGCTCTTCCAGGCCGGCTTCACGCCGCGGCGCATCGCCGCCCACGAGCCGGCCGTACGGGCGATAGTGGCCGACGTGCTGGACCGGCTGCACGGGCGCAGCGAATGCGACCTTGTGACCGACGTCGCCCAGCCTGCGGTATCGCGTGTGATCGGGAGCTTCATGGGGATCCCACCCGAGGACGACGCGGCGTGGGCGGGGCTGATGAACTCCGCGCTCGGGATCGGAGACCCGGATCTCAACCCGGGCGGGATCGAGGCGTTGCTCGCGCACGACATTCCGGAGATCTTCGAGCGCTGCCGGCGGATGATCGCCGAGCGGCGCGAGCGGCCGACCGACGATCTGACCAGCGTCCTGGTCCACGCCGAGGTGGACGGCCATCGGCTCGAGGAGCACGAGATCGTCATGGGCTTCTTCCTGCTCGTCGCCGCGGGCAACGACAGCACCAAGTCCACTTACTGCAGCGGGATGCTCGCGTTGATGCGCGACCTGGAGCAGCGGCGGTTGCTCGCAGAGGATCCCGCGCTGACGCAGAGCGCGGTCGAGGAGTCGCTGCGGATGTTCCCCGCCTTCGCGCACTTCCGGCGGACCGCGACGCGCGACACGGAGCTGGGCGGGCAGCCCATCCGAGCCGGCGACAAGGTGGTCATGTGGTATGTCTCCTCCAACCGCGACGACTCCGTCTACGAGGATGCCGACCGCTTCGACGTGCGCCGCAACCCGGACCACCAGGCGTTCGGGGCGGGTGGCCGTCACTTCTGCCTGGGCGCGGCGCTCGCCCGGTTGGAGCTTCGCGTGCTGTTCGAAGAGACGGTGGCGCGCTATCCGGACATGGAGCTGGCCGGCACGCCGATGGTGGTCGAGTCGGCCTTCATCAACCAGCTGAAGACGCTGCCGGTCAGGCTCGGTTCAGCGCGCCGGTAGAAGCCCCAGCTTGTGGGCGATCCCGGCGGCGTCCACGCGTCGCTTGGCTCCCAGCTTGCGCAGGATGTTCGAGACGTGCACGCCGGCGGTGCTCGGGCTGATGAAGAGCGCCGCGGCGATCTCGCGATTCGTGTGTCCCGACGCCAGCAGTTCGAGCACTGCGAGCTCACGTGCGGTGAGCTCGGGTGCGGCCGGGTCCTCGCGTCCGCCGGCGGCGCCGTCCAGATCGTCGATCGCCTCGAGCGTCCGGTCGATCACGTAGTCGAGGGTGTGGCTGCGTCCCGCCGAGCGGGCGCCTTCGAGCTTGGCCGCGGTCAGCCTGCGGGTGAGCCCCGCCAGCGCGGCGTCGCGATCGGGCGCCTCGACCGGTGGGATCGGCGTGCCCAGCTGCTCGCGCAACGCCTCGGCCGCCCCCAGCACTGCGCCCGCCAGCTCCGGGTCGTGACGGAGGAGCACGGCGCCGGCGATCTCCTCGAGCACGCTGGCCACCCGCCAGCGATCGCCCAGGCGCTGGTGGACGACGAGCGCTTCGTGAAGCATCGGCGCGTACTCACCGGCCGGGCGGCGCATGCGGCGCGTCACGACGGCCAGCTCGTTCAACGACCAGGCGATCCCCTCCTGAAAACCGCCCGCGCGGGCGCTCACCAGTGCCTGCTCGAGGCGCTCGCGGGCAAGCGGGAGATCACCGCGGTACAGCGCGCTCGCGCCGAGGTTCACCAGCGCGGTCACGCGGCCCTGCAGGTTGCCGGTCCGCTCGAACTCGGCCAGCGCGGTCGCCGACTCCCTCTCGGCGGCCTCCGGGTTGCCCCGAAGCCATTCCATGAAACCGAGGTAATCCTGCGAGGCGGCGATGCCCTCGGCGTGCCCGAGCTCCTGCCAGGTGGCCAGGCTGCGTTCGTGCAGCTCACGCGCCGTTTCGTAATGCCCCTGCTCGCGCGCAATCGAACCAAGCCGCTGCAGGGCGACGCCTGTGGCGTGCTGGTCCCCCAGGCGGCGGACGTTCTCGAGGGCCGCTTGCAGGTGGCCGGCCGCTTCGGGATAGTCGCATTGCAGGAACGCGACGGACCCGGCCTTCAGCTGGATGTCGGCCCGCTGTACCTCGGACAGCTCCTCGGCGCGGGCCAGCGTCTGCTCGAAGCACATCCGTGCCTCGCGATAGAAGCCACGCCGGTACCAGAAGGGCCAGATCAGCGACGCGAGGCGCGCCTCAGCCTCGATCGACTCCGACTCGAGCCAGGCGAGCGCCTCGGTGACGTTGTCGTGCTCGAGCTCGAGTCGCTCGAGCCACTTGAGTTGATCGCCCCCGACCAGGCCCGGCTTGGACCGGGCGGCCAGCGCGGAGTAGTACTCCGCGTGACGCCAGCTGACCGTCGGGCCCTCCGGGCCGTCCCACAACTTGGCCAGCGCGTGCTGGCGAACGATGGCCAGGAGGCGGTAGCGCGGCTCCTGCGGATGGTCGACGACCTGGACCAGCGAGCGATCGATCAGCAGCGCGAGCAGATCGAGCACCTGGGTGCCGTCGAGCATGTAGCCGGCGCAGACGAATTCGGCCGCGGCGAGCGAGAACGTCCCCCGGAAAACGCCGAGACGGCGGAACAGCCGCTGCTCGTCGGGCTCGAGCATGCGATGGCTCCACTCGAGCATCGACTCGAGCGTGCGGTGGCGTTCGGGGGCGCGCCGGCCAGGGTGGTTCAGCACGCTGGTATCGCGGTCGAGCCGATCGGCGATCTGCGCCACGGACAGCATCGGCACTCGAGCCGCAGCAAGCTCGATGGCCAGCGGCATCCCGTCCAGCCACTGGCAGATCCGCTCGATGGTCTCCCGTACGCCTGGGGCCTCGGGGTCGAATCGGCTCGACGCCTCCATGGCCCGCTCCACGAACAGCGACACCGCACCGTCGGCAACCGGGCGTTTGTCCTCGGCTTCGTCGGATCCGGCGGGCGTTGGGACGGCGAGACCCCCGACCCGCCACACCTGCTCGCCCGGCACTCGCAGTGGCTGACGGCTGGTCGCGATCACCCGCAGGGACGGCGAGCGCTCGAGCAGGCCGATGACGAGCTCGGCGCAGCCGTCCACCACCTGCTCGCAGTTGTCGAGCACGAGCAGGGTCGCCTCCGGAAGCCGGCCGGCCAGGGCGGCGGGCACCGGGTCCCCGGACTCGTCACGCTGGAGGATCGTCGCGGCGACCACCTGCGGAACCAGGCCCGCCTCCAGCGTCGTCGAAAGGTCGATCAACCACGCGCCCCCGACGAAGTCCGGCCGGATCGTCTCGGCGAGCGCGATGGCCAGCCGGGTCTTGCCCGCGCCGCCCGGGCCGGCCAGCGTCAGGACGCGGGTGCGCCACACCAGTGACCGAAGCTCGGCCAAGGCGGTATCGCGCCCGACGAGCCGGGTGAGCGGGACGGGCAGATTCCCCAGCGCCCCCTCGCGCTGCTCGCCCGTCTGGGTTGCCATCTCCTCGATCAGTACCGGTACCTCGCTGTCGCGCGCGATCCCCACGACACACGGCTGGGTCCCGCAGTCTAAAGGCCCCAACGGTTGCCCCAAAGCGTGAGGCCCTCCCTTTAAACGATGCCTTAGCGCGCTCTAAGCGGTTCCCCGACAAGACGACGCAAACGCCCGATGTCCCGAGCGCCCTTTATCCGCAGCATGCACCGCGACGGGAACGCCTCGTCCAGGCCGGGCAGAGCAAATACATCTTTCGGAGGTTTCTCATGAAGTTCCGTCGTTATCGCTCACGGCCGCCTTCACAAAGGGGACGCCTAGCTAGATGAGGCCGGCTAGCACGAGCCCGCCGATCGCGATCAGCACGCCCGCAGTGAGGACGTTGCCCCAGCGCTCGAGCCACTCGCCGCGCACCTGGTAGCCGCCGGCGGTGGCGAACAGCGTGAGGCCGACGATCGTCGCGATGGTGACCACGCCGAACACGATCACCGAGCCGATCGCGGCGCCCGCGCCGACCGTGGTGGCGGCGAGGAACACGGGGAGGATGGTCAGGTCGGGCGAGGCGGCGGCGCCGAACGGGACCATGATCGAGAGCAGCGAGTGCGAGGAGCGGTCGTGATCGTGGTGGTGGTCGTGGTCGTGAGGCCTGGCGTCGTGGTCGTGGTGCTGATGCTCGTGGCCGTGGCCATAGCCGGTCAGTTCAAGCCCGAGCAACAGGACGCCGGTCCCGATCAGCAGCGATCCGACGATCGCGTCCTGGGCGTGCTCGACCGTCGAGCGCAACTGGAGACCGACCGCGACGATCACCGCGCCGAGCACGACCGACACGAGCACGTGGGTCGCGCCGGCCAGTCCCGACAGCCGCGCCACCTTGCGCAGCGGGTAGCGGCGGGTGCGGCCGACCACGGCGAGCGGTACCCAGTGGTCGGGCAGGATCGCGTGGCCGAAGCCGACACCGGCGGCCGCCGCCAGCAGGGCGGGAGTGGTGCTCATTTCCGAGGGAGGCTAATGCGGTGGGCACAGGTGTGTCGCGGGCGGCGCGGGTTGCTTTCGAACTGCGGTGGCGACGTTGTCAAGCGGTTTCCGGCGTACGCCGGCGGGTAGGAACGCTCCCGCAAGTAGTGGATTGCTCTCTCCCCGCATGAAGCTGAACCCATTTCGCCAAGTGACACCACCGGCCAACGCGGCATCACCCAAGCCCCTGCCGATGCCGCCGGCGCCCCGCTAGTCGCCGGCCGCGGCTCCGCCGCGGGTCTGGTCGCTGCTGCTCCCGCCCGGCTTCACGCACGACGGCCGGTAGCTCACCGGCCCGTCCGCGGCGCGGTCCGGATGCCCGGGTCGCGACGGCGTCAGCGTGCTGCGCGGCGCAGCGACAGTGCGAGGAGCGCCACCGCCGCCACCGGCATCACCCACCACGCGGGCGCGCCGGCGCCCGCGATCAGGGCCGTCGCACCGAGCGCCACCGCGACGCCGAGCGCCGTCACCGGATCGTCGCCGACCACGAACTCCCACACCGCGCGGGCGCCCCGGATCAGCCAGCTCATGCCGGCCTGCCCATGGCCGGGGCACCCTCCGCGCGCCGCAACCACTGCACCAGCCCGAGTGAGGCGAGCAGCACGCCCGGGACGATCGCCAGCAGTGCGGCGTCGCCGCCGGGCCACGCCGCGCCGGCGCCCTCCGCGCCCCAGAAGATCCCGAACGACGTGAGCATCACGCCGACCGAGAACTTCATCGCGTTCTCCGGGACGCGCGCGAGCGGCGCGTGAACGGCAACGCCGGCCAGGGCGACCAGGACGACGGCGAGTGCGGCGGCAGCGGCGGCGACACCGATCCGGTGCTGGCTGGCGCCGAAGGTCAGCACGATGAACGCCACCTCGAGACCCTCGAGCAGGACGCCCTTGAAGGAGATCGTGAATGCATAGGCGTCAAAGCCCGCTCCAGCGGCGGCCGCGGCGCGGGCCGCATCGGTCTCGGCGGCAAATGCCTTGGCCTCGTCGCGCATCGCCTTCAGCCCTGCCGCGCGCAGCACCGCCTTGCGCAGCCACTGCAACCCGAACACCAGCAGCAGCGCCCCCACCACCACGCGCAATGCGTCGAAGGGCAGCGCGCTGAGCGCCGGACCGAGTGCGGCCACGATCAGCGCCAGCGTGACGCCGGCCGCGGCCAGGCCTGCGAGTGACCAGCGCCAGCCGCGGGTGATGCCGATCGCGAGCACGATCGTCAACGCCTCGACCGCCTCGACGGCACAGGCCAGGAACACCGACACGGCGAGACCGATCGCTGGTCCGGACACGCTGCTGAGTATGCCGTCAGTCAGTCGGTGCCGTTAGGGCCGAGCTCGACGCCGAACTGCTCGCGCAGCCCGTCGAACCCGCGGTCGCTCACGTGGAGCGCCCGACTGTGCTGGGCGCGTCGCACCCAGCCCAGTTCGATCATGCGCACGGTGACCGCCGCACCGAGTGACCCGGCCAGGTGATGGCGCTGCTCGCTCCAGTCCACGCAGTAGCGGATGAGCGGCCGGCGGGCCGGCAGCGCGTCGAAGTCGATCCCGAACGCCCCCAGCTCGCGGACGCCCGTCGTGGTGAGGCGGTAGTCTAGGTCGTAGCCGGGTGCAGCCAGGTGATCCTCCTGCGCCGCCGCCGGGTCGAACACGCCGTCGCCGCCGGCGAGCAGGTCGCGCTCGAGCAGCGCCTCCATGAGCTTGGTGCCGAGCATCCCGGCCAGATGGTCGTAGCAGGTGCGCGCGAAGCGGACAGCGTGCGCCTTGCTCCCCTGCTTGAGCGAGCGCACCGGTGCCGGCGGTGAGATCCGGGCCAGCGACTCGATCAACTCCCCGACCTCGGGCCCGGCCAGCCGGAAGTAACGGTGCCTGCCGTGGCGCTCGACCCTGAGCATCCCGCCCTTGACCAGCCGGGAGAGATGAGCGCTCGCAGTGGACGGTGCCACGCCGGCCTCGTCGGCCAGCACGCTCGCAGGCAGTGCACGTCCGTCGCCCAGCGCGAGCAGGATCCGGGCTCGGCCGCGATCGGCCACGAGGGCTCCGATGCTTGCGATGTCGGCATCGCCGTGCATGACTCATACCGTAGCGCGGCGACATTTCGTTCCCGGCCGAAGCATGCGGCCCTGTCATCATGGATGGAGGATGAGCTCCGGAAATCATCGACACGGCGCGTCGGAGGGCTCGGGTGGAATGCGCTCGCTGCGCGGCCGCGATCGCACCCCGCCGCCGCCGCTCATGGACCCGACCCGCAAGCGCGATGGCCGGCGCATCCTGGCCCTGTTCAGGCCGTACCGAACCCGGCTCACAGCGGTCATGGTGCTGATTTGCATCTCTGCGGGCGTGGCCATGCTCAGCCCGTTCCTGCTCCGGACCGCGCTCGACGTCGGCATCTTCGGGCACGACAGCAAAGTCCTGACCGAGGCGGTTCTCGGGATGCTGGCCATCGCGGTCTTCACCAACGCCGCCGGCGTCTGGCAGACCTACATGTCCAACTCGGTCGGCCAGCGGGTCATGCACGACCTGCGCACCGCGGTGTATCGCCATCTCCAGCGGATGTCGCTGGCGTTTTTCACGCGCACGCGCACGGGGGAGGTCCAGTCCCGGATCGCCAACGACATCGGCGGCCTGGAGAGCGTTGTCACCTCGACTGCCACCTCGATCGCGTCGAACGTGACGACCGTGATCGCCTCGCTGGCGGCGATGCTCCTGCTCGACTGGCGCCTCGCGCTGCTCTCGCTCGTGTTCGTCCCGCCGTCGGTGTGGATGACCCGGCGCGTCGGCCAGATCCGCCGGCGGATCACGTCCGAGCAGCAGCGCCGGCTGGCCGACATGAGCGCGCTGGTGGCCGAGTCGCTGTCGGTGTCCGGGATCATGCTCGGCAAGACGATGGGGCGCGGCGAGGACCTGGCCGGGCGCTTCACTACGGAGTCGAAGGACATCGCCGACCTGGAGGTGCGCTCGCGCATGGCCGGCCGCTGGATGATGGCGACCATCCAGTTCGCCTTCGCCGCCCAGCCCGCGATCATCTACTGGCTGGCCGGTCAGAGCTTCCTGGGGAACACGATCACGATCGGCACCGTGGTCGCGTTCACCACGCTGCAGACCCGCCTGCTGTTCCCGATCCAGTCGCTGCTCAGCGTGCAGACCGACGTGCAGTCCTCGCTGGCGCTGTTCGATCGGATCTTCGAGTACCTCGACCTGCCAATCGACATCGTCGAGGCCGAAGAGCCGGTCGCGCTCCGGCCCGACGAGCTGCTGGGGGAGGTGCGGTTCGAGGGCGTCTCGTTCCGTTACGGCGCCGATGAGGACAGCCGCTGGACGTTGCGCGACATCGACCTCGTGGTGCCGGCGGGAACCCGGGCCGCGGTCGTCGGCGAGACCGGAGCCGGCAAGACGACGCTCGGCTACCTGGCCGCTCGGCTCTACGAGCCCCAGGAGGGGCGCGTGACGATCGACGGCGTCGACGTACGGGACACATCGCTCGCCTCGCTGGCGGCGACAGTCGGGGTGGTCTCGCAGGAGACGTACCTGTTCCATGCCAGCGTGCGCGAGAACCTGCGCTTTGCCCGCCCCGACGCCACCGATGTGGAGATCGAGGAGGCCGCGCGCACGGCGCGCATCCACGACCTGATCGCCTCGCTGCCCGAGGGCTACGACACGGTCGTCGGCGAGCGCGGTTACCGCTTCTCCGGCGGGGAGAAGCAGCGGATGGCGATCGCCCGCACGGTGCTCCGCAACCCGCCCGTGCTGATCCTCGACGAGGCCACCAGCTCGCTCGACACCCAGACCGAGGCGGCCGTCCAGGCCGAGCTCGAGCGTCTGGCCGAGGGACGGACCACGATCACCATCGCCCACCGGCTCTCGACCGTGCGCGACGCCGATCAGATCGTCGTGCTCGACCAGGGGCGGATCGTCGAACGCGGCACGCACGACCAGTTGATGGAGCTCGCCAGGTCGTATGCGGCGCTGGTGGCGCGTGACGTGACGGGTGAGACCGTCGGGGACGCGTCGTGAGCGCGCGGGCGTCGAGCGAGCTGTTGCTGGTCGGCAGCCTGCCGGCCGACTCGACCGAGCACGCGCTGCGGGCCGGCGCCGAGCTGTTCGGCGACATGGTGTTCGCCTTGCCCGACGGCGAGACGGGCGCGCGCCGCGCCTGGGTCGGTTATGAGCGCGAACAGCTCGTCCGCCCCAACCCGGACGTCGAGGTCGTGGAGGAGACCGAATCGCCGACCGGCATTCCCCGCCACGCCTACGAGACGCCGGTGTTCTCGATCCGGGCGGGGGTGAGCGAGCTGCACTGGCGGTCGTGGCCGCGCATCGACGCCGCGATCGAGTCCTATGCCGCGTTCCGCGCGCTCCGATCCGAGGGTGTGATCCCGCCCGGTTTGCGCTTTCAGGTCGGCTTGCCGTTCCCCTCGAGTGCCCTGAACGGCTTCAAGGCCGACTTCGCGCGCGACTACCCGGTGGCCGAGCGCGCCTACGAGGAGCTGGTCGGCCGTGAGCTGGTGCGGCTGATGTCGGCAGTGCCGCCGGACGAGCTGGCGATCCAGTGGGACATGGCCTACGAGACGCAGGACATCGAGGGCGTCCTGGCCTGGACGGCGGAGGGGGCGTGGGAGCGCTTCGCCGGGCCGGTGGTGCGGCTGACGCCGCAGATCCCCGAGGACGTCATGGTCGGCTACCACTTCTGCTACGGCACGTTCCCGGAGTGGCCGATGTACGAGGCGCGCGACATGGGCCTGCTGGTCCGCATGGCGAACTACGCGGTGGCCAACTCGGGGCGCAGCGTCGATTGGGTGCATCTGGCCGGCCCGCGCTACCTGCGCAGCGAGGACCGGAGCTTCTTTCGCCCGCTCGTCGACCTCGAGGTGGGGGACACGCGCGTGTTCCTCGGGATCGTGCTGCCGATCGACGGCGCCTCGGGGCTGGCGCGCCGCCACGCGACGGCCTCCCGGTACCTGAGCGACTTCGGCGTCGCGATGTACTGCGGCTTCGGCCGCCAACCGGGCGAGGACGGCATGGAAACCATGCGCGAGCACCGGCGGGTGGTCCGGTCGCTCGGCGGCTCTTAGACCTCGGTACGGACAAGTACGGTCCGCGTGTGTGGCGGACCAAGGATGACCCGCAGGCCGTTTGAGCCGACCCATGTCATGGCGCCGCTCGGTGCGGCGCAGACAGACACCACGGACGGTTTTGAAGTTGCAAGAAACGCCCCCAGCTGGGATGGACACGGATCCAGCTCGGTCGTTTACGGTCCCGACGTTTGCGGCGGCCATTGTGGCCGCCGCAGCGTTCTGCGTGGCGTTCTTTGTTTGGCTCCTTCTGGGCATCGGCGGCGCGCGCGTCACCGAGGGTGTCGATGATCTCGGCACGGTGGTCCCGCCGCTCGCGGCCGCGCTCGGGTGCTGGTACGCGGCGCGCCGTAATGCCGGCCGGGTTCGCATCGGATGGGTCCTGCTCGGCGCCTCGGCGCTGTCGTGGGGGATCGGCGAGGCCATCTGGTCCTACTACGAGGTCCTGCTCGGACGTCCGGTCCCGTTTCCGTCGCCGGCCGATGCTGGCTTTCTCGTGGCGGTGCCGCTCGCCCTGGCTGGGATGCTGGCGTTCTACGCGGCGCCGATGGGCCTGACCTCGCGCCTGCGCGCGAGTCTGGATGGACTGATCGTGGGCTCGGCGACGCTGTTGGTCAGCTGGTTGGTGGTGCTCGCAGATACGTACAAGACGGGGACCGGCAGCACGTTCGCGCAGGTCATCTCCCTGGCCTACCCGGTGGGTGACGTGGTGATCCTCTCGGCCGTGGTGATCATCGCCAGCCGAAGCCGGGCGAGAGAAGCGATCCCGTTCCTGTGGATCGGGGTGGGCATGACCGCGCTCGCGGTGTCCGACAGCGCGTTTGCCTGGCTGACCCAGAAGGGTTCCTACGGGAGCGCCCAGCTGGCCGACACCGGGTGGGTCGTCGGATATCTCCTTCTCGCCCTGGCGGCGGTCAAGCCGACGCTGACCAAGTCCGCCCGGGCCGGGGCGGGCGACCGCGCGCTCCTGCCCTACATAACCGTCATCCTGGCGCTGATCGTGCTTGCCCGCTACGCGCTCGACGGCCAGGCGCTGGGTGAGTTCGCCCGCTGGAACCTCATCGCGATGATCTCCTTCATCGTCGTACGGCAGGTCCTGGCACTGCGTGAGAACCAGTTCATCACGCGGGGCCTGGAAGCCCGGGTGGCGGAGCAGACGCTCGAGCTTCCGAGACAACGAACAACGCCTGCGGTCGCTGATCCGAAACGTCTCAGACATCATCAGCGTCGTTTCCCCCAAGGGCTCGATCGTGTACGTGAGCCCGTCGGTGGTGCCGGTGCTCGGTTACTCGGAGAGCGAGCTGACCGGCACCAGCCTGCTCGATCTCGTGCATCCGGACGATCGCGCAAGGGCCGTCGCCACGTTGTCGGTTCACCGGCTCGAGGACCTGCCCCGGCGGCCGCTCGAGGTGCGGATCCGGGCGCGAGACGGCTCCTGGCGGGACACCGAGACGATCGCGGGGCATATGGTCCTCGGAAACGGCACGGATCGAATCATCCTCACCACCCGCGACGTGACCGAGCGCAAGCAGCTCGAGTTCGATTTGCGTCTGGCCCAGAAGCTCGAGAGCATCGGCCAGCTCGCTGCGGGCATCGCACACGAGATCAATACGCCGCTCCAGTTCGTCTCAGACACCGGCCGGTTCCTCACCGCGGCGTTCTCCGACCTGCTCGACGTGCTCACGGCGTACGACGAGCTGCGACTGGCGGCCGACGGCGCGGTCGATTCAGGTCTGTTGCGAAGGATCGAGGAGGCGCATGACGACGCCGATATCGTCTATCTGCGCGAGCGGGTCCCGGAAGCGCTTCGGCGCACGTCTGCCGGGGTGCGTCACATATCCGAGATCGTCGCGGCGATGCACGCCTTCGCACACCCGTCGTCGCGCCATACGACCAAGGTCGATGTCAACGGGGCGATCCGCAACGCGTTGGTCGTGGCCCGCAACGAATACAAGTACGTCGCGGACGTCAGCACCGATCTTGCCCCGCTTCCCGCTGTGGAATGCAATGGCGGAGAGCTGGGTCAGGTTCTCATCAACCTGATCGTCAACGCCGCGCATGCCATCGCCGACGTCGTCGGTGAGTCAGCGACTAAAGGCGCGATTCAGATCAGTACGCGAGCCAATACCGACCAGGTCTCGATCACCGTTGCCGATACGGGCACCGGCATCCCACTCGAGGTGGCAGAACGGGTCTTTGACCCGTTCTTCACCACCAAGGGAGTAGGACGCGGCACCGGGCAGGGACTTGCCATCGCGCGGTCGATCGTGGTCGAGCGTCATGGCGGCTCGTTGACTTTCGAGAGCGCGCCCGGCACGGGAACCACGTTCGAGATCCGCCTCCCGGTCAGCGCGCAGCCTCGTGAGGCAGCCGCCGCTCGCTGACCGAACCGCCGAGCCACGTCGAGATCAGGAAGTTTCCGATCGTCCCCGCCGGCGGCAGGACGACGCGCCCGTCGGCCAGCGCGTCTTGCAACTCCGCCCGCCCGAACCAGCGGGCGTCGACGAGCTCGCCGGCCTGCGGCTCGAGCGCGCCCGCGTCGGCGCGGTCCGGCTCGGCGAAGGCCCAGAAGCCGATCATGAGCGCGGCGGGGAACGGCCACGGCTGAGACGTGACGTACTCCACGGAGGCTATCTCGACCCCGGTCTCCTCGCGCGCCTCCCGGATCACCGCCTCCTCGGGGGTCTCGCCCGGCTCGAGAAACCCGGCCAGCGCCGACCAGCGGTGCGGCGGGGCGCCGTGGCGGCGGCTCAGCAGACACCGGTCCTGGCTCTGAACGAGCATCGTGACCGCGGGGTCTGTGCGCGGGAACTGGAGCAGGCCGCAGTTGGGACAGCGCCGGCGATGTCCGGCTTGCTCGACCTCGGTGGTGTGCCCGCAGCGCCCGCAGTGGCGGTGCACGCGATGCCACCCAACCATGCCGACCGCGTAGGCGCCCAGTGACGCGTCGGCCGGGTTGAAGTCCGCCATCAACGCACGCAGCGAGACGAACCCGTCCTGCGGCGTGCGGTAGGTGAGCACGTCGCACGCGAACACGGCGGCGCGCGAGGCATCCAGCCCGAGGAAGGTGAGCGCGGCGTCCTGTGGGAGCGCGGTCAGCGGGATCAGCGACAGCGTCCCGGTTTCGTTGAGCGCGACCTCCTGCTCGGGCCCGACGAGCACTGCGCGGGCGCTCGGCAGTTGCCGGAGCCGATCGGCGTCGTCGCGGAGGTGGGCGGCGCGATCGAGGGTCGTGCCGGCAAACGCGATCGTGGGCGGCGAGACCATGCTCCCACCAGTTTGGGGCATAACCGCACACTCGGCGATCCCGCTCGACCGAGCGTGCGGTTAGGCGCCCTGCCGCTAGCCCGCCGGCAGCGAGTCCCAGAACGAGCAGTTGTGCTCGGCGGAGAACTCGGCGTCGGAGATCGCGGTCGAGCCGCTTCCCTGGCGCAGCGACAGCATCTTGCCGCTCTGATACGGAGGCCAGAACGTCTGGCCACGGACCAACGGGGCGCCGAAGCGGGCAAACGCGCCCCAATAGCGCACCATCCAGTTCGAGAGCTCGAGCTGGGCCGGTGTCAGCTGCGGGTAGAGCGGGGTGCCGTTGTCGAAGCTCGGCCACATGTAGGCGAGCTCCATGGCGTGTCCCGCACCCCACATGTCATCACCGCGCGCGCGAACAGTCCGCGCGCCGTCGGGGCGCTGAGCAGCGAACAGATCGAGTAGGCGCCGGCCGATTCGCCGGCGATCGTGACGTTCCGCGGATCTCCGCCGAAGGCCGGGATGTTCGCGCGTGCCCAGCGCAACGCGGCGATCTGGTCGAGCAGGCCGTAGTCGCCCGAGGCGTGGTCGGGCGCCTCGGCGCTCAGCGACGGCAGGGCGAGGAAGCCAAGGATGCCGAGCCGGTAGTTGATCGACACGACGATGACGTGGTTGGTGCTCGCCATCAGCGTCCCGTCGTGCTGGTTGCCGGTGCCGGTGGTCAGGCCGCCGCCGTGGATCCAGAACAGCACCGGGAGGCCGCGTTCGTGCCCGCCATGTCCGCGATCGCGGTCGCGCGAGCCGTGCCCGTGCCGGTCACCCTGGGGGACGTACACGCTCAGGTACAGACAGTCCTCGTTCTCGGAGCGCGGACCGTTCGAGTTGGCCAGCTGCGGGCAGGCGGGCGGGAGGGTGGTCGCACTGCGCACGCCGTGCCACGGCGCGGGCGGCTGCGGGGCGCGCCAGCGCAGCGAACCGACCGGCGGCGCGGCGTAGGGGATGCCGAGGAACTTGTCAACGCCTCCGGTCGAGAAGCCCTGCACGACGCCGTCACGCGTCACGGCGACGGGCTGGTGGGGTCGCGAATGGGCCAGGGCCGGCGCTGCCAGCACCCATCCCAGCAGCCAGCAGACCGAAGCGACCAGGATCGACCGTCGCCAAGGGGATGTGGACACGGCAGCTCTCCTTCCTTCCGCGGACGAAGTGGCGGACCCTATATCCCATTGCTGACTCGTGTCAAGCAGTGTGTATTTTGCGTGGTTCCGGGCGGGCTCCGAGTGCTGTTGGGAGGCGCGGAGGTGGAACTACGAGCCCGAGCGGGTAGCCCTTCGGTGGGTTGGAGAAGACCGGAGGAGGAGGACTGCAAATGGCGACCGTTGCACGGAGCGAGCGACTCGGCACGATCGAGACGAACATCTCGGCCCGCCTGGACCGGCTGCCGTGGTCACGCTGGCATTGGAAGATCCTCGTCGGGTTGGGGACGGTGTGGATCCTCGACGGGCTCGAGGTAACGATCGTCGGCTCGATCGCGGGCGCGATCTCGGCCAAGGGCAGCGGCATCAACATCTCCTCGGCCGAAGTGGCCGGCTGGGCGGCGTCGATGTACGTGGCGGGCGCCTGCTTCGGGGCGCTGCTGTTCGGGCGGCTCACCGACATCTTCGGGCGCAAGAAGCTGTTCATGATCACGCTCGGCGTGTACCTGGGCGCCACCATCGCCACGGCGTTCGCGTGGACCCCGCTGTTCTTCTTCGCCTGCCGCTTCGTGACCGGCATGGGCATCGGCGGCGAGTACTCCGCGATCAACTCCGCCATCGACGAGCTGATCCCGGCCCAGCACCGCGGCCGCATCGACATCATCATCAACGGCACGTACTGGGCCGGTGCCGCCGCGGGCGCGCTGCTGTCGGTGGCGGCGCTGCACACCTTCTCGGCGCTGCTCAGCTGGCGCGTCTGCTTCGGACTCGGCTTCATCCTCGGGATGGCCATCCTCATCGTCCGCCGCCACGTCCCCGAGAGTCCACGCTGGATGTTCATCCACGGTCGCGCGGACGAGGCGGAAGCGGTCACGGTGGACATCGAGAAGCAGGTGGTCGAATCGACGGGCGCGCGAGCTCGCCGAGCCCGACGAGACGATCACGATCAAGCAGCGCAAGTCGATCGGGCTGTGGGGAGATCACGAGCGCGATCGTGCGCAACTACCCCAAGCGCTTCGTGCTGGGACTCGCGCTGTTCATCGGCCAGGCATTCCTCTACAACTCGATCCTGTTCGGCTACGCCACGCTGCTGAGCACGTTCTTCCACGTGGCCACAGCCGACGCGCCGTATTACCTGGTCGCGTTCGCGGCCGGGAACCTGCTCGGCCCGATCGTGCTGGGACCCCTGTTCGACAGCGTCGGGCGCAAGCCGATGATCTCCGGCACGTACATCCTGTCGGGCGTTCTGCTCCTGATCACCGGTTACCTGTTCGAGCAGCATCAGCTCACCGCGACGAGCCTGACCATCGCGTGGTCGGTCGTCTTCTTCTTCGCGTCGGCCGGCGTCAGCGCCGCCTACCTGACCGTGAGCGAGATCTTCCCGATGGAGACCCGCGCGCTGGCGATCGCCGTGTTCTACGCGATCGGCACCGGCCTCGGCGGGATCATCGGCCCGCAGCTGTTCGGCCGCCTGGTCCCCACCGGCAATGCTTCCGACGTCTTCGTGGCGCTGGCCATCGGCGCGGTGCTGATGATCGTGGGCGGCCTGGTCGAGATCGTCTTCGGCGTGAAGGCCGAGCGGCGGCGGCTCGAGGGCATCGCCAAGCCGCTGACCGCGGTCGAGAGTGCCGTGCGCAGCGGCGCCGCTCGCGCTGGCAACGCGGCCCGGCACGCCCGTCCGCGCGCGACCGCGTCCCAGCCGCAGTAGTGGCCGCCCCCGCAAATACGCTCGCATTCGAGGTGCCTCTGGCGGCGTTGCGCTTTGTCCTCGGATCCTCACGTAGCTCTGCTACGCATCGGATCCTGCGTCCTCGCGCAGCATCCACCAGTGGCACCTCTCGGCGCGACCGTACTTACGGGGACGACCACGAGCCCTTCGCGGGATACCCCGGTCCCCGCCTCGCACCGCGCCACCGCCACCCGAACCGAGTGGCGGGACGCGGTGCGGGCTCTCAGGATCTCTACGTCACCTGGACGTACGTCATCACCACCGGCCCGACGCGGACCACGTCGCCGTCGACGATGTTGGTGGCGATGATCCGCCGGTCGTTCACGAACGTGCCGTTGGCGCTGCGGTTGTCGAGCACGCGGGTGTGGTGCCCCTGGCGGACCAGGATCGCGTGGCTGCGCGAGACGCGCTGATCCTCGATCCGCACGTCGGCGGTCAGCCCGCGACCGATGTGGGTCACGTTCGTCTCGATCGGCACCAGCCACTCCTCGCCGTCCTGCGCGAAGGCCAGGTAGTGGCCGAACGGAGTCAGGCGCCGGCCAACCGCACGTTGACGGGTGCGGTGGTCGAGCAGGCCCAGCGAGTCGAGGATCGGCTCGGCGGCGCCCGTCTCTAGGGGTGCGGTGGCCTGCTCGGTGGGGGTGGGGGGCGCTTGGGTCGTCATGCCGTCATCCCACCAGGGCGCCGGCAGCCCAACGTCAAGTCCTCCTAAGAGGTATTGAAGACCGTATGGACGCGGACGTGACAGACGTGACCGCGCGTCGCATCAAGCGAGCGCCGGCTCCTCTACCGCGAGCAGCCGGTCGAGCTTCGCCCGGGTGTCGTACTCGCACGAGGGCGTGTAGAGGATCAGGCGCTGCTCGCCGGTGTCTCCATGGCGGAACACCGCGTGGTCGAAGGCGAGCGGCCCGACGAGCGGATGGACCAGCTCCTTGTGGCCCTCGCCGCTGCCCGCCACCTCGTGGCGCTTCCACAGCTTGCGGAACTCGGTGCTCGAAGACCCGAGCGCGGAGATCAGCTCCTCGAACGCAGGGTTGCCGATGTTGCTCGCGCTGTCGGCGCGGAACTTGGCCACGAGCAGGCGCGCGCTGGTCGCCCAGTCCCCCGAGCAGAGCGTGCGGCGGGCCGGATCCATGAACCACAGCCACACGTGGTTGCGCGAGAGCGGCTCGGAGCCGGGCTCCCAGCTGAACACCCGCTCGAACGCCTGGTTCCAGGCCAGGTAGTCCCAGCGGCGGCCCAGCAGATAAGCCGGGCCGGGGCCCAGGTTCTCCACCAGCCGGCGCAGCGTGGGCGAGACCTCCTCGGCCGGCGCCTTGCACGGCGGGGCCTGTTCGCCTCGGCCGAGCAGGATCACGTGCGCCCGCTCGGCCGGCGTCAACCGCAGCGCGCGGGAGACCGCCTCGAGCACCTCGAGCGACGCCCGCACGTCGCGGCCCTGCTCGAGCCACGTGTACCAGGTGGCGCCCACACCGGCGAGCAGCGCCACCTCCTCGCGGCGCAACCCCGGCGTGCGGCGGCGACCCCCGTCGGGCAGGCCGACGTCCTCGGGTTGGAGGCTCGCGCGCTTGGTGCGCAGGAAGTCCGCAAGCTCGTGCCGGCGCCGTTCTCCGTTGCTGAAAGACCTCACGCGGTCGCGGTGTCTGCCGTTCTCAGAAGGACTGGGTGTGAGTTCTACTACCAGGATAAACCCCTCTCTTGTACCTGGATAAGGATTGTTGCACAGTGCCCTACGTGAACGCAAACACAGCCCCCAAACCAAGACTCCCTAGCTCGCCGAACGCGCTCCTGTTCGTCGTCTGCCTGGCTCAGTTCATGGTCATCCTCGACGTGGCGATCGTCAACGTCGCGCTGCCCTCGATGCGGACCGGGCTGCATTTCTCAACCACCGGCCTGCAGTGGGTGGTCAACGCCTACACGCTGACCTTCGCCGGCTTCCTCATGCTGGGTGGGCGCTCGGCCGACCTGCTGGGTCGCCGCCGGGTGTTCCTGGTCGGCACGGCCATGTTCGCGGCGTCCTCGCTGCTGTGCGCCCTGGCCGATTCACGCGGGCTCCTGATCGGTGCCCGCGGCCTTCAGGGCCTGAGCGGCGCCGTGCTCTCGCCCGCCACGCTCTCCATCATCACCTCCTCGCTGCCGGAAGGCCCCCAGCGCAATCGTGGCCTCGCCGCCTGGGGCGCGGTGGGCGGTCTCGGCGCCTCCTCGGGCGCTCTGCTCGGCGGCGTGCTGACCCAGGGCTTCGGCTGGCCGGCCATCTTCGCGGTCAACGTCCCGCTCGGCGCGATCGTGGTCGCGCTCGGCCTGCGGGTGATCCCGGTCACCGGACGCGGCGAGGGCTCCCGCCACTTCGATGTCGCCGGCGCCGTGCTTGTCACGGCAAGCCTGGTCAGCCTGACCTTCGGGATCGTCCGCACCGACACGCTCGGGCTGGGGCGACTCCGGCGTGGTCGTGCCGCTTCTGGGCGGCCTGGCCCTGCTGGCCGCGTTCCTGTTCGTCGAGGCGCGCGTGGCCGAGCAGCCCCTGGTGCCGCTCTCGATCTTCCGATCGGGCACCTGCGCGCCGCCAACTCGGTGGTCCTGCTGCTGTACGCCTCGCAGTTCCCGGGCTGGTTCTTCCTGACCCTGTACCTCCAGCAGGTGCTCCACTACGACGCGATCGAGGCGGGGCTCGGCTTCCTGCCGATGACGCTGTCGATCTTCGCGGCCTCGACGCTGGCCCCCCGGATGGTCGGCGCGGTTCGGCGCCGCGCCGGGTGATCACCACCGGCATGCTCACGGCCGGCGGCCGGAATGATGCTGCTGAGCGGCGTCTCGCCGGGCGGCACGTACGTGAACGCGGTGCTGCTCGGGTCGCTCCTGTCGGCGCTCGGGAATGGGGCTCACGCTCGTGCCGGCCACGATCGTGGCCATGCAGGGCGTGGAGCGCGAGCAGAGCGGCGTGGCCTCCGGGCTGCTCAACACCTCGCGGCTGGTCGGCGGCGCCCTCGGCCTGGCCGTGCTGAGCACGATCGCCGCCGGTCAGGCCGGCGGCACGACGGGCAGCGCACTCGCCGTGACCAACGGGTTCGGCGTCGCATACCACGTGGGTACGGCGCTCGCGCTGGCCGGCGCGGCGATCGCCGGGTTCCTGCTGCGCGAGCCGGCCGATCCCGAAGTGATCCGGCTACCGCGAACCGAGGAGCGTGATCATGAGGCGCTGGCTGCTTGACGTGAGCCGCCGGCCGGTGGTGGTGTACGACACCCCGAACCGTCCGGGCGGCCGCGGCCCGTACGATGACGCTCACGGATGCTGCCCACGCGTCACCTGGTCGAGTTCCTGCTGACGGTCTACGTGCTGATCCTGATCCCGGGACCGAGCGTGCTGTTCGTGGTGAGCCGCGGCGTGGCGCTCGGCCGGCGGGCGGCGCTGGCGACGGTCGCCGGCAACGCGAGCGGGTTCGCGCTCCAGCTCGTGCTGGTGTCGATCGGGGTCGGGTCGATCGTTGCCCGGTCTGATGCGGTCTTCACCACGCTCAAGCTGCTCGGCGCCGCCTACCTGGTGTTCCTCGGGGTCAAGAACATCCGCGAGCGCAAGTCGCTCGCCGCTCTGTTCGCGCCGGCCGCCGCGGCCGATGCCAAGCCGCTGCGCCGGATCGTCCGCGAGGGGTTCTACGTCGGCGCCACCAACCCCAAGGGCGTGATCATCTTCACCGCGGTCCTGCCCCAGTTCATCGACCGCTCGCAGGGCCACGTCACGCTTCAGCTGGCCCTGCTCGGCGCGATCTGCATCGGGATCGCGCTCCTGTCCGACGGGGCGTGGGCGATCGCCTCGGGTACGGCCCGGCAGTGGCTCGGGCGCTCCTCGGGGCGGCTGGAGGCGATGACCGCCGCCGGCGGCGCGATGCTGATCGCGCTCGGCGTGGGCCTCGCGGTCACCGCGCCGCCGGAGCTGACCAGCGGTGGCCTTACGGCGGAGCGCTGGACTCCTCCTCCACCGCGGGCGCGGCAAGGCACTCGAGGTGCTGCTCGTACATCCCGGCGGCCCCGCCTGGGCCCATCGCGACGTCGGGGCATGGTCGATCCCCAAGGGCGAGTACCTGGACGGGGAGGATCCGCTCGCCGCGGCCCGCCGCGAGTTCGAGGAGGAGCTCGGGACCACACCTCCCGACGGTGACCCTGCCGACTTGGGCGAGATCCGCCAGAAGAGCGGAAAGCGCGTCCGGGCCTGGGCGATCGACGGCGACCTCGACGCGACCGAACATCGTGAGCAACACCTTTCCGTTCGAGTGGCCGCCGCGGTCAGGGAAGATGATCGAGATCCCCGAGGTCGATCGCGCCGAATGGTTCGGGCTCGACGCCGCCCGCGAGAAGATCAATTCCGGGCAGGTGGCGCTGCTGGATCGCCTGGTGGAGATGCTGGGTAGCACCGCCGCGTGATCTTCGCCGGCGACCGTGGGGAATTCGGCTCCGGCACGTCCGCGCTGCGCCAGGTGACGGGGCCGAATTCCCTTAAGGAAATCCGGTGCGTGCGTATATGAGCGGCGTGCTGCGTCGAGCCGGATTCCCCAAAATCGGCCCGACCGCCCACTACACGGGTTACGTGTGGGCGCGCAACGGACTCTCACATCCGGAGCTCGGCACGACGGAGGGGCGGATCCTGTTCGATTCGCTGCAGCCGGTCATGCTGGCCAGCCGGACGCTGGGCTCGGCGACGCTCGAGTCCTACCTGCTGGCGCGCCACCGCGCCATCGACGCTCGATTGGAGCGCGCGATCGAATCGGGGCGAGGTCAGCCAGGTGATCGAGGTGGCGGCGGGGTTCTCGCCATGCGCAGGCCGAGGCCGCGCTGCGAGCGGCGGGCTTCACCTCGGCGCAGATCCGCCCGGCGGTCGAGGCGATCGAGGGGCCGGGGGACGCCGGAGCGCGTCTTGCGCATATACTCCTGAGGCATCAACGAGGTGATCCCCACCACGCTCTACAGCGACCCCGCCTGTCCCTGGGCCTATTCGGAGAGCCCGGCGCTGCGGGTGATCGAGTGGCGCTACGGCGATCAGCTTGCCTGGCGCCTGGTGCTGGTCGGGCTGACCGAGGAGGCTTCTCAGTACGAGCGCCGCGGCTACAGCCCGCTGCGCGGTGTTCTCGGGCAGGCGCGCTTCCGCGAGCGCTACGGGATGCCGTTCTCGACTCAGGTCAAGCCGCGCCTGAGCGCCACCTCGCGCGCCTGCCGCGCGGTGGTGGCCGCGCGCATGCAGCACCCGGGCAGCGAGTGGCGGGTGTTCCGCGCGCTTCAGCTGGCGAACTTCAACTCACCGATGCTGCTCGACGACGACGCAAACCTCGCCGAGGCGCTGCGCATCGTGCCTGGCATCGACGCCGACCAGGTCGTGGGGCAGGTCGATGCACCCGAGGTGGTCGAGGCCTATCGACGCGACAAGGACGAGACCCGGCGCGCGGCCGGATCGGCCGCCGAGCTGCAGGGCAAGACGGCCACCACCGACGGCCCCGTCCGCTTCACCGCCCCGTCCGTGGTGTTCGAGGCAAACGGCACGCGGCTCGTCGCCGGCGGCTTCCAGCCGGTCGAGGCCTACGACATCCTGGTCACCAACCTCGACCCGACCCTGCACCGCGAGCCGCCGCCCGAGACGCCGGCTCCGCTGCTCGAGCGCTTTCCCGACGGGCTGACGACCCAGGAGGTGGCGGCGCTGATGACCGAGGGCAACGACCGGCCCGACCGGGCCGCCGCCGAAGCCGCGCTGCTCGAGCTGGTTGCCGCGGGAGAGGCGGTCCGCCATTCGCTCGGCGACGACGCGGTGTGGCAGTCCGCCACGGCCGGCGAGGCGATGAACTTCGCCGCTCGCCAGGCCGTGGCCGTGAGCTGAGCGCTCGTTACGCTCAGGGGCACGTTCGACCCGAGCACACTCGAGCTGCCGATCGTCCAGGCGCCGATGGCCGGCGGGCCCTCAACGCCCGAGCTGGCCATCGCGGTCTGCGACGTGGGCGGCCTGGGTTTTCTGGCCGCGGGCTATAAGCGGGCCGACGGGGTCCGCGAGGAGATCGCCGCCGTTCGCGCGGCCACGGACGCTCCCTTCGGAGTGAACGTCTTCGTCCCGAGCCCGGAGCCCGCGCACCCCGACGCGCTCCGCGACTACCTGCAACGGATCGCTCCCGAAGCCGAGCGCCAGGGGGTGGAGCTGGGCGAGCCGCGCTTCGACGACGACGACTGGAACGCCAAGCTCGAACTGGTCTGCGCGGAGCGGCCGGCGGTGGTGTCGTTCGCGTTCGGGTGTCCGGGTGCCGAGGTGTTCGCGCGTCTGCACGACGCCGGCGTCGCGGCGTGGGTGACGATCACCAACCTGGAGGAGGCGCGGGCGGCCGAGATGGCCGGCGCCGACGGATTGGTCGTGCAGGGCACCGAGGCGGGTGGACACCGCGGCGGGTTCCTGTCCGACGGCTCTGAGGAGGGCGGCATCGGACTGCTCGCGCTGCTTCGCCTGACCGCACGGGCGACATCGCTGCCGTTGATCGCCACCGGCGGGATCACCGACGGCGCGGCGCTCGCCGCCGTCCTCTGCGCGGGCGCCACCGCGGCCCAGGTCGGCACCGCGCTGATGCTCTCGCCCGAGGCGGCGACGCCCGACGCCCAGCGCGCGCGGTTGGCCGAACGCGCGCCCACGCGCCTGACACGGGCGTTCAGCGGACGGCCCGGCGCGGGGGATCGTCAACCGCTTCCTGTCCGAGCACAGCGACACCGCACCGTTCGCCTACCCCGAGATTCATCACGTCACGAGCCCACTGCGCGCGGCGGCGCGCAAGCGCGGCGATGCCGACGCGTTCAACCTGTGGGCCGGGCAGGCCCATGAGCTGGTGCAGGAGCGCCCCGCCGGGGAGATCGTGCGCCAGATGGTCGTCGCCGCCGACGCGATCCTCGAGCAGGTCAGCGCGGGCCTACACCGTCGAGGTACCAGTGGCGGCCGACGTAGCCCACCCAGCGACCGTCTCGTCGTGATCGTCGGACGGAGTCAGCGTGAACCGAGTGATCGTCCGCTGGCCACCCACCTGGTCGGTGTAGAGGAGCTCGAGCGCGAGCGGCTCGGCGGTCCTCGATCGCCCGCGCGACCTCGCCGTGACGGGGATCGTTGGCGTCCCGCAGCGCCCCCTGCCACAGCCCCACGTCGCCGGCCGGGATGTACAGGTCGCGCGTCTGGGGCCGGAACTCGTCCTCGGCGAAGGTGGTCGATGGCCGAGCGCCTGGAGACCGGCGCGGACGTCCCAGCCCTGGCAGACGCCGATGCCGGCGCCCACGTTGCGCAGGCTCAGCACCAGGTAGACGACGCCGTCCACATGCTCGACCGCGGCGCGGCTACCCCCGACGCGGGCCCAGTGCTGGTCGACGAACATGATCTTCTGCTCGGGATCGTCGAGCCGCGACTGAACCAGCAGCGGCCGCCGCTGTTCCTGGAGCGCCTGCTCGGCAATGCGGGCCGTGCGGTTGGCTGATCGAACCGAGGCGAACGTGGCCACGGCGAGCACGAGCGTCCCGCCGGCGGTGCCGACCTCGGCGATCGTGGCCCAGTCGGCCATCAGGCCATCTAGGCCCCAGTGAACGCCGGCGCCCGCTTCTCGACGAACGCGGCCGTGCCCTCCAGGAAGTCGTGCGTGCGCCCGAGCGCGTGCTGGAGCTCCGCCTCGAGCTCGAGCTGGGCGTCGAGGTCGCCGTAGATGAACCGGTTCAGGGCACGCTTGGAGGCCGCGTAGGAGCGGGTGGGTCCAGCGGCCAGGCGTTGGACGAGCGCGTCCGCCTCATCCATCAGGCGCTCGTCGGGGTGAACCCAGTTGACCAGCCCCCAATCGAGCGCCTGCGGGGCCGGGATGCGCTCGCCGAGCAGCGCCATCTGGAACGCCCGCGCCCGTCCCACCGCGGGCGGCACGAACGCGGTTGAGCCACCGTCGGGCATCAGTCCGATGTTGACGAAGGCCAGCCCGAAGAAGGCCGACTCGCCGGCCATGATCAGGTCGCAGGCCAGCGCCAGCGAGCAGCCGATGCCGACCGCCGGGCCGTTGACCGCCGCGACCACCGGCTTCTCGAGGCGCCGGACGCCCGCGATCGCCGGGTGGTAGATGCCGTGCAGCTCCTTGTAGACGTCGGGCATGCCGTCCTCAGCGGTGTCGAATCCGGCCTTCAGGTCCGCCCCGGAGGAGAAGCCGCGGCCGGCCCCGGTGATCAGCACGGCGCGCACGGCCGGATCGGCGGCGTCGCGCTCGATGATCGTCCGCAGCTCGAGGCCGAGCTCCGGAGTCCAGGCGTTGAGGCTGTCCGGGCGGTTCAGCGTCAGGCGCCCGACGCCGGCCGACTGCTCCCAGATGATCGTCTCGTAGGACAACTCGGTTACTCCTCTCGTTCAACCACAAGTTTCAGCGGCAGTCTCTCCAGGCCGTAGATACCGGACGGGGTGCCGAACTCCGGCTCGCCGTCAAGCTCGAGCGACGACACGTGCTCGGCCAGGAAGGCGAGCCCCTCCTGCATCTCGGCGCGGGCCAGGTTGGCGCCGACGCAGTAGTGGATGCCGGCGCCGAAGGTGAGCAGGCGATCGCGCCCCCGGTCCGCGGTCAGATCGAAGCGGTCGGTGTCCGGGGCGCCGGCGCGGTGGGCGTGCCAGGCCGACACCAGGATGATTGATCCGGCCGGGAAGCTCACGCCCCCGTACTCGACCTCGTCGAGAAGGATGCGCGCCGTGAACGGCGTGATCGGCTCGTAGCGGAGCGCCTCCTCGACCGCGGCGCCGGCCACCCCGCGGGGATCGGAGCGCAGCACCTGCCACTGGTCGGGATGCTCGGCGAGCAGCCGTACGGCGTGGGCGAGCTGGCTCTGGCTGGTGTCGACTCCGCCGACCAGGATGTTCAACACGAGGTTGCGCAGCTCGTCGTCGGTCAGGCGGTCGCCCGCCTCCTCGGCCTTGATCAGCGCCGAGATGAGGTCATCGCCGGAGATGGAATCCCCGCCCGCCCGATCCCCGCCCACCCGGCGGGCCGCGATCAGCTCGTCTTCGTAGGCGTAGAACTCCGCCACCGCCTGTTCGATCTGCTCTCGCTCGGCCATGAGGCTGGTCGGATCGAACTGGCGCTGGATCACGTTCGACCAGTGATGGAGCCGCGGGGCGTCCGCGAGCGGGGCGCCCATCACCTCGGCGATCACCAGCGACGGGTAGGGCTTGGCGAAGTCCGCGATGAACTCGCAGCGGCCGTCGGACGGGATGTCCGCCAGCAGCTGCTCGAGGAAGCGCCGCATCGCCGGGCGGTACCGGTCGACCGCCCTCGGCGACAGCGCCGGGTTGACCAGGTTGCGCAGCCGCCGGTGATCCTCGCCGTTGACGTTGATGATGTTCTTGACGATCTCCTCGCGCAGGGCCCCGTCGGTGATGCCGAACAACTCGGCGATGGTCAGCCCGGGAAACACCGCGGCTTTGGTCCGCAGGAAGAATTCTCCGGCCTCCCGATCGAGCACGATGAATCCGAACGGACTGGCCGCGAGCCAGCCGTCGTGGCCGTGCACCTCCGCCATGGCCCGGCGATAGCGCGCGCCGCGCAGCGACGCGTCCGTGTGGTCGAAGCTCGGCAGTGCGAGCTCGGCGGCAAGCGTCACCGGCCGAGCATAATGACCCAGGCAGGAACCGGCGGGCGCGCGCGGAACCGAGCGGCATGACCCGTGGCGAAGCGATCTCGCTCACGATCGCGGCCGGACTCCTGGTCGGGGTCCAGCCTGCGGCCAACTCGGCGCTGTCCGATCACGTCGGCGATTTCGGCGCCGCGTTCGTCAGCATCGCGATCACCTTCGCCATCGCCGCGGTCGTGCTGGTGATCGCCGGACAGTCCGGCCGGCTGTCGGGTCTCGGCTCGGTGGCACCGGAGCAGCTGATCGGGGGCGTCGGTGGCGCCGCGGTGGTCACGGTCAGCCTGATCACGGTGCGCAAGCTCGGTGCCGGCGGGGTGGTGGCGCTGCTCGTCGGCGCGCAACTCGTGATCTCGATCGTCGTCGATCGCCTCGGTTGGTTCGGCGTACCCCACGTCGGCATCAGCGCGGGCCGGCTGCTCGGGCTGGCGCTCGTGATCGCCGGGACCGTGCTGATCACCCGGGCCTGAACCGCGGCGCCAGTCACAACTCGCCAACAAGTCGGTTACAAGCCGACAACCCCGCGCCGGCCGCGGCGCGAAAGAGTGACGGCGGCGGCGCACCGGGGGGTGGCGCCGGGTTGAACGCAATCGGAAAGGAGACCCTTCATGGCGCGCAAGCGCGTGCTCTCGCTGCTTCTCGCAGCGCTCTTCACCGCCGGGGCAAGCGTCGCGGTGGCGCAGGCGTCCACTCACGGCCGGTCGCACCGGCACGACGGCGACCACGGCTCGGGCGGCGGTTCCGCGACGGCCACGCCGATCAAGCACCTGGTGGTGATCTTCCAGGAGAACGTCTCGTTCGACCACTACTTCGGCACCTATCCCCACGCGGCCAACAGCGACGGTTCGCCGTTCTACGCCTCGCCGCGGACCCCGACCGTGAACGGGCTCACGGCGAACCTGCTGACCAACAACCCCAACGGAGCCAACCCGTCGCGGCTCAGCCACTCCCAGGCGCTCACCTGCGACCAGGGCCACGGCTACACCGCGGAGCAGCAGGCCTACGACAACGGGCTGATGGACAAGTTCATCCCGTTCACCGACGTCGAGAGCTGCTCTCCGCCCGATCAGGGCGCGCCGCACCTCGTCCTCGACTACTACGACGGCAACACGGTGACGGGGCTGTGGAACTACGCGCAGCACTTCGCGATGAGCGACAACTCGTACTCGACCGTGTTCGGGCCGTCGACGCCGGGCGCGATCAACGTCACCGGCGCGAACACCTTCGGCGCGACCTGTGGCGGCAACGTCAACTCAGCCACGTGCACCGCTGTTCCGGGTTCGACGCCGGCGACGCCCGGATCACCGCAGGCACAGGGAACGGGCACCATCACCGGCGACCCGGACCCGAACCTCGACATCTGCACCAAGACGCAGGATGGCCACGCCACTGGCGCCGGCACGGCCGAGATGGGGGGCAAGAACATCGGCGACCTGCTCGACCAGGCCGGCATCACCTGGGGCTGGTTCCAGGGCGGCTTTGCCAGCCCGGATTACGTGTCGGGTCACCCGAGCACGGATGACCTCTCGAAGGTGTGCACCGGCGCGCACGACAACGTCGGTGGCGCGTCGATCCTCGACTACAGCCCCCACCACGAACCGTTCCAGTACTACCCGCAGACGGCTAACCCGCAGCATCTCCCGCCGACCTCGATCGCGACGATCGGCCGTCAGGACCAGGCCAACCACCAGTACGACCTGAAGGACTTCTGGGCGGCGGCCGATCGCGGCAACCTGCCCGCGGTGTCCTATCTGAAGGCGGCGGAGTACCAGGACGGCCACGCCGGCTACTCGGATCCGCTCGACGAGCAGACCTTCCTGGCCTCGACGATCAATCACCTCGAGAAGCTCTCGAGCTGGCGGAGCACCGCCGTCATCATCATGTATGACGACTCAGACGGCTGGTACGACCACCAGATGGGGCCGATCATCTCGCAGTCGCAGACCACGCTGGACGCGCTGAGCGGCCCCGGGCTGTGCGGGAGCAACCCCGCCCAGGTCCCGAGCGGCCAGCAGGCTCGGTGCGGCGTCGGTCCGCGCCAGCCGCTGCTGATCGTGTCCCCGTTCGCACGGCGCAACTTCGTCGACGATACGTTCACCGACCAGTCCTCGGTCCCGCAGTTCATCGAGGACAACTGGCTGGGTGGCGAGCGAATCGGAGGCGGCGCCGCGGACAGCAGCGCGGGGAAGCTGGACAACATGTTCTCGTTCCGCCGCGGCGACGCTCCGCCGCTGTTCCTCGACCCGAGCACCGGCGAGCCGACGCGCTGGTAGCCGGCCTGTAGCCCGACGAGCGGGGCGGCGCTGGATGGCCGCCCCGCTCGGTCGCTTCCGAGCGGTGGGGTGGCTGCAACAAGTCGAAAACAAATCGGTCACAATTCGCCGACGCCTGACCCTTGACGCGGCTTGCACGAGCGACGGCCGCGGCGCGTCGAGTCCCAGCCGGGCGCAATGCAAACGGGGAAAGGAGACGGTCCATGGCGCGCAAGCGCACGCTCTTGCTGCTTGTGGCGGCACTCGCCGTCGCCGGAGCCAGCGTCGCGGTGGCGCAGGCGGCTACCGGCGGCCGATCGCACCGCCACGGCGGCGGCCACGGCTCCCGCACGGCGACGCCGATCAAGCACGTCGTCGTGATCTTCCAGGAGAACGAGTCCTTCGACCACTACTTCGGCACCTATCCCAGGGCCGCGAACACCGACGGCCGGCGATTCCGGGCGGCCAAGGGGACACCGGCGGTCGACGGCCTCCCTCCGGCGACGGGCCGTTCGCTGCCGCCGAACCTGCGCCACAGCATCAACCTGCTGACCAGCAATCCCAACGCCGCCCAGCCGCAGCGCCTGGACAGCACCGCGACCGGCTTGAGCGGGGGCGCCGGCGGGCAGCTCACCTGTGACGAGGACCACAACTACAGCGACGAGCAGCAGGCGTTCGACGACGGGAAGATGGACCAGTTCGTCCAGAGCGTGGGGGTAGACGGCAGCACCAAGAGCCCGTTCGGCAGCCTATGCCAGGCCTCCCAGGTAATGGACTACTTTGACGGCAACACCGTCACCGGGCTGTGGAATTACGCCCAGCGCTTTTCGATGAGCGACAACTCGTTCGGGGTCACGTTCGGGCCGTCGTCGCCGGGCGCGATCAATGTCGCCTCGGGTAACACCGGGGGCATCGACACGGCCCATATGGCCAACAACCCGTCGGTGTCGAGCACGACCGCGCCGAACGGCGACATCACGTCCGACGGCAAGGGCGGCTTCTCGATGACCAACGACGCCCAGCCGTACTGGGACGATTGTTCGACGCGCGACGCCGTCGCCTTCACCGGCACGAACATCGGCGACGAGTTGAACAAGGCCGGGCTGTCCTGGGGCTGGTTCGAGGGCGGCTTCACCCCGACGACGACGTTCGCCGCGGCGTCGGCCGCGACCGGTCACAGCGGACAGCCGACGTCGCAGTTCATCCCCGACGAGTTCGCGAGCAAGGCTTCACCCTGCCGCCGAACGCCTCGAACCAGGGGCTGTGCGACGCGGTGCATCCGGTCGGCGTCGCGCTCGGCGGCACCGGACAGTGGGGCTTCAAGGACGACTACATTCCCGCATCACGAGCCGTTCCAGTACTACGCCTCGACGGCCAACCCGCATCACCTCACCCTGCCGGTCGAACGGCGCCGGCCAGGACACGCTGACCGGGCCTGAAGGCGGTCGGCCGCGACACCCAGTCCTTCGTCGGTGGGGTTCCGCAGTTCAACACTCCGAACCATCAGTACGACACGAGCGACTTCGACCAGCTGGTGGCGGCGATCCGCCGCGGCAAGCTGCCGGCGTCGGCGTTGCCTGCGGTGAGCTTCCTCAAGGCCCCGGGCTACCAGGACGGTCATCCCGGCTACTCCGATCCCGCGGATGAGCAGGCGTTCGTGACCAGGGAGATCAACTCGCTGATGCGCACGTCCGACTGGCAGAGCACGGCCGTGATCGTCAACTACGACGACTCGGACGGCTGGTATGACCACGTGTACAGCGGGGTCACCAACGCGTCGCTGTCGCCGGCCGACAATCTGACCAACACGACGTTCACCCTGCCGACGTCGGGTCAGTGCGGCCCGAGCCAGCAGACCAGCGCGCCGCTGGCCGGCGAGCAGGGCCGCTGCGGGTTCGGTCCGCGGCTCCCGATGCTGGTGATCTCGCCGTTCGCGCGGGTCAACCACGTCGACCACGCCCTGACCGACCAGGCCTCGATCCTCGACTTGATCGAGTACAACTGGCACCTGCCGGGGATCCCGGGCTCGGCCGATCGGGTCCTGTCAGCTCTGGACCGCTCGGAGGGCCTCAAGTTCGACCTCGCGGGGATGTTCGACTTCAAGCACCCGGAGGGGGAGAAGTTGATCCTCAACCCGGCGACGGGCGAGCCCACGACGAAGCCCCGCCATCGTCATCACCACGGCGGCGGAAAGTAGACAGAGCGCACGGGCGGCCGGGACCGGTGAGGTCCCGGCCGCTGCGCCGGCTTCTAACCGGTGCGGGGTGGGAGCGTCCGCTCGAGCCAAGCGGTAATGCGCGGGATGTCGCCCGGGTCGACATTGTGGCCCGCGCCCGACTCCGCGTAGTCGACGTCGAACCCCGCCGGCTCGAGCACGTCACGAGCGCGACGGGCGAACGTCACCGGGATCACGCCGTCATTCAGCCCATGCGCGATGAGGATGTCCGTGTCCGTTCGATCGTGCAGCGACGGCTGCCAGTCCTCGACGGTGGGGATGAACCCGGATAGGGCGAGGATCCCGGCCGGTGCCGGCCGGTCGGCTCCCAACCCCAGGGCGTAGCTCATCACCGTTCCCATTGAGAAGCCGCCCAGCACGGTGCGGCTCGGGCCGATCCCGGTCCGCTCCCACAGCGCGTCGTGGAACGCGGCCAGCTCGCGGTACGCGGCATGGAAGCTGTCGAGATCCGGGTAGCCGACCCGAGGGACGAGGTACCAGTGGTAGCCGGGGGATCCTCTGAGCTGGAGCGGGGCGCGCGGCGCCACCACATGCAGGCGCTCCTCTGGATCGAGTACCGGGGCCAACCCGATGAGATCCTGCTCGTCGCTCCCGCGCCCGTGGTGCAGCACCAGCAGGCCGTCCGGTTCGGCGCGCGCGGGGCGCTCGGCGAAGGTTAGGGGCATCGGCGCAGGGTAGTCCTAGACTGGATCCCGATGCCGAGCAAGCTCCTGCAAACCGCCCGTGTCGTCCCGCTGGCCCGCCTGATGGCCGCCGGCCAGATCGTGCTGCTGGCGCGCCAGCACTGGCATCGGCTCACGCCGGATGAGCGCCGGCGGCTGGTCACGCTGATGCGGGTCGCCGGCGGGCGCCGGGGAAGGCTGATGCCGGGTGAACGGCTCGAGCTCGTGCGGCTGATCGCGAAGGCCGATCCGAAGCTGTTCGCCGGCCTGGTCGTCCAGAAGTTCTCGCCGGTGCCGCTGCCGGGACGGATGGTGCGCGGCCGGCGGGCTTGACCCTCACGCGGCGTGAGGTTCTAGCGTCCCGGGCATGAACACGGTAGGCGAGGTCGCGGAGTTGGCGGGCGTCACCGTGCGCGCGCTGCACCACTACGACGAGCTGGGGCTGCTCTCGCCCAGCGGCCGGTCCGAGGCGGGGTATCGCCTGTACTCATACGACGACCTGGCCCGGCTGCGGGAGATCCTGGTCTGGCGGGCCCTGGGATTCTCGCTCGGCGAGATCGCCGCCCTGCTCGACGACCCCGGCCACGATCGCCTGGTCGCTCTGGAGCGTCAGCGCGAGCTGATCCGTGCTCGCCGCAGATGCACCGCGGGCTCGCCGAGATGTACATCGCCGACGAGCGCTTCGCCCGCACGTACGAGCGCCAAGCCGAAGGGCTGGCCGCATACGTTCACGACGCGATCGTCGCGAACGCCGACGCGCAGGAGACCGAGCCGGTCAGTCGGTGATCGCGATGTGCCCCGGCTGGGCGGCCACGCGTTCCAGCCACGCGCGGATGGCCGGATATGGCTCGAGTTCGAATCCGCCCTCCGGGGCCACGTGGGTGTACGCGAAGAGCCCGATGTCGGCGATCGTGTAGCGCTCGCCGACCAGGAACGCGCGGCCGGCCAGGTGCCCCTCCATCGCCTTCAGCGCCGCGGCGCCCCCGCGCATCTTGGCCTCGCGCTCGTGCTCGGGGGGCGTGATCCCCGCGATCGCCCAGAAGCGCGCCACCGCGATGTACGGCTCGTGGCTGTACTGCTCGAAGAACAGCCACTGCAGCACCTGGGCCCGCTCGAAGCGGTCCTCGGGCAGGTACGGCGTGCCCTCGGCGAAGTAGAACATGATCGCGTCGGACTCCCCCATCGAGCGGCCGTCGTCGAGCACCAGCGTGGGGACCCGGAGAGCGGGGTTGAGCGCGCCCAGCAGTTCGTGGCGACCGGAGCGGTCGATCACCGAGACCTCGCGGCGCGCATACTCGATCCCGAGATGGGCGAACAACTGCCGGACCTTCCAACAGTTGCCGGAGACCTGGGAGTTGTAGAGCAGCATCGGGCGCGTTAGCTTGACAGACCGGTGCGGGTAAGTCTAGACTTACCGTAAGTGGACACTTACCAACAGCAGCAGGCGCTCCAGGCTCTGGGCGATCCCACGCGACGCGAGATATTCGAGCGGCTCACCGCCGCGGCGTTGGCGGTGGGCGAGCTCGCCGAGGAGCTGCCGATCAGCCGTCCCGCGGTCTCACAACACCTCAAGGTGCTCAAGGACGCGGGGCTGGTATTCGACCGGGCGGCCGGGACGCGACGCGTCTACCAGGTCGACCCGGCGGCGGTGGCGGCTCTGCGCGAGTACTTCGACTCGTTCTGGGGCCATGCGCTCGCGAGCTTTCGCGCCGCTGCCGAGTGCCAAGCACCCGAACCGAGGAGAGAAGCATGACCACAGCCACAGCCGTCCGCACCACGATCACCGTGGCCGCTCCCCAGGAGCGCGCCTTCACGATGTTCACCGAGGGCTTCAACGAGTGGTGGCCGCGGACCCACAAGATCGGACCGGCGGAGCTGGCCGAAGCGGTGCTCGAGGGGCGTGAGGGCGGGCGCTGGTACGAGCGCGACACCGACGGAAGCGAATGCGAGTGGGGCCGGGTGCTGGTGTGGGAGCCGCCCTCGCGCCTGGTGCTGGCGTGGCAGATCAGTGGCGAGTGGGCCTACGACGCGAACCTCCTCACCGAGGTCGAGGTCTCATTCGTAGCGGAGGGGGAGAACCGCACGCGGGTTGAGCTCGAGCACCGCGGGCTCGACGCCTTCGGCGATCAAGCCTCGGACGATGCGCGATTCGTTCGACTCACCGGGCGGATGGCCGGGGATCCTGGAGGGGTTCGCTCAGGCCGTCACCGCGGGGTAGCGGCTTGGAGTCAGGCGGCTGCGGCGTGCACCGGCTCGAACAGCGGGCCGGCGGCCTGGTTGGCCCACATCAGGGCCTCGACGTAGCGATCGCCGGCGCCGCGTACCAGGCGTTGCGCGCGGTCGAAGTCGCCCGCCTCGAGCGCGGTCACGCACTCGAGCAGCTTGCCCTTCTCGCCCTTGCGCGCGGTGAGTGCCTCGCGCATGTCGGAGGGGAAGGGGATCATCTCGACCACCTCGTCGATCGGGGCGTCCATCAGCGCATCGATCACCGAGAACAGCCCGAGGGTGAACAGCTCGCCCGGGCGCGGCCCGGCCAGCTGCTCGCCGGCGCGCTCGCAGAAGCGGGCCCGGACGAGAGCGGTCACCGTGAGCTCGGGCGGCTTGCCGTCGATGCGAGGCCAGCACGGTCAGCGTGGCCCAGCGCTTCAGGTTCTCCACGCCCAGCAGAGCGAGCGCCTGGCCGATCGAGCTGATCTCGAAGCGCAGCCCGAAGAAGGCCGAGTTGATGTAGCGCAGCAGGCGGAAGCTGAGTCCGACGTCGTGGCTGATCATGCGCTCGAGCTGGCCGAGCTGCACCTTGGGATCCTGGAGCGCGGCCACCACCTGGAGCATCGCCGCCCGGTTGGCGACGATTCCGCGGTGGTGCAGCAGCTCGGGGCGGCAGAAGAAGAAGCCCTGGAACAGTTCGCAGCCCAGCCCGGCGCAGTAGGCGTGCTCCTCGTGCGACTCGACCTTCTCGGCCAGCAGCGTCATCCCGTAGGGCTTCAGGCGGGCGGTCTCGCGGGCTATCCCCTCGCGGCCCAACGCGAGCAGGTCCAGCTTGACCACGTCGACCAGCGCTAGCAGGCGCTCGGCGCTCACGCTGTACGCGAAGTCGTCCAGCGCGAGACGGTAGCCCTGGCGCTTGAGCTCGATCAGCGCATGCACGAAGCGCTCGTCGAGCAGCTCGTCCTCCAGGATCTCGAGGCCGACCACCGACGGGGGCATGGTGCTGGCGAGGCCGCTCGAGCACGAACTCGCGCGAGACGTTGACCCAGGCGGGCTTGCGCCCGACCAGCCGCTCGAGCCCGATCTCGGTGAACGAGTTGAGTACGACCGAGGCGGTGGCGCCCTCGGAATCGGCGACCAGCGCCCTCGTCGCCTCGCCTCCGCGGAAGAGCAGCTCGTAGCCGGCCACGCGGAGGTGGCGGTCGAAGATGGGCTGGCGGGCGACGAAGACTTCGGACATGGCGTTCAGCGGACCCCCTTCAGCCCTAATCGACGCCTCGCGCCCGAACCTGAACCCCTGGCGTGCGGATACTGACTCCCGTCCGTGATTACGCTTCGCTGCGACGTGAGCGTCACCGAGAAGACCCGCCCGTCGGCGGCGCCCGACCCCCGGCCCTCGCCGCACCTCCCGGTCTCGTTCTCGCGGCTGCGGGCGATCGCCTTCTGCGTGGGCTCGGCCAGCCTCGGCGCGGAGATCGCCGCCGCCCGGCTGCTGGCTCCCTACTTCGGCGCCTCGACGATCATCTGGGCCAACACGATCGCCACCGTGCTCGTGGCGCTGTCGGTCGGCTACGCGGTGGGCGGGAGGCTCGCCGACCGCCGCGCCGACCTGGAAGGGCTGTGCGCGATCGTGCTGGGCGCCGCCGTGCTGCTGGCCATCGTGCCGTTCATCTCCGACCCGTTCCTGCACGAGGCGGTCAAGGCCCTCGGGGCATTGTCGGTCGGCGGCTTCCTCGGCTCGCTGGCCGCGGTGCTCGTGCTGGTGGCGGTGCCCGTGCTGCTGCTCGGCATGGTGGCGCCGTACGCCAATCGTCTCGCGGTGGCGCGGGTGGCGGACACCGGGACGGTCACCGGGCGCCTATACGCGATCTCGACGGCGGGCTCGCTGCTGGGCACGTTCCTGGCCGCCCTGCTGCTGATCCCGCTGATCGGGACCCACCGGACATTCCTGGTCTTCGCCCTGCTCCTGGCCATCGCCGCGGCGGCCGGCGCGTGGTCGTGGCGGTTCGGCGTGGTCGCGCTGGTCATCGCCGCGCTCCTGGCCGTCCCGCCCGCCGCGATCGGCGCCGACGTAGCGGGCGCGCGGGTGATCTACGCGACCGAGACGCCCTATCAGTACGCGCGCGTGCTCCAGTTCCCGAGCGGCGTGCGCTGGCTCCAGCTCAACGAGGGGGTGGCGATCCACTCCCTGTACCGGCCGGGGAGCTACCTGACCCGCGGCTACTGGGACGACTTCCTGGTCCTGCCGTTCGCTCTTCGGTCGGCGCCGCCGCGCCCGGATCGCCATCCTGGGTGACGCGGCCGGGACGGTGGCGCGCGCCTACGGCCACTATTTCCCCTCGACCCGCGTGGACGCGGTCGAGATCGACGGCGAGCTCACGACGATCGGCAGGCGCTACTTCGGGCTGCGCGGTCCTCGCCTGCATCTGTACACGGCGGACGCGCGCCCGTGGCTCGAGACGAGCCGGGCGCGCTACGGGGCGATCTTCCTCGACGCCTACCGCCAGCCGTACATCCCGTTCTATCTGCGTCACGCGCGAGTTCTTCTCGCTGATCCGCGCGCACCTGACGCCCGGCGGGATGGTGATCGTCAACGTGGGGCACGTCCCGGGCTCGGACGCGCTCGAGAAGGTGGTCACCGCCACCCTGCACGCGGCGTTCGGAGTCGTGGTACGCGACGTGGTCAGCGGGAGCAACACGCTGGTGGTGGCGAGCGCCGCGCCCGCTCGTCGCATCTGACCGGCGGTCCCCGCGGCGCTGCGCCCGGTGGCGGAGACGGTCGATGCGCCGGATCGCGCCGGCGCTGGGCGGTGGCGCGGTCTACACCGACGACAAGGCGCCGGTCGAATGGCTGACCGACCTTTCGATCCTGCGCTACGCGGTCGGGGAGCGATGACGCTCGTTTCCGAGATTCCCTCCGGCGCCACCGTGCTCGACGTCCGCTGGGAACTCGGCGGGCCCCCGGGATGGCCTCAGTATCTGGAGGGCCACATCCCGGGGGCGGCGTTCGTAGATCTGGAGACCGCGCTGTCCGGGCCACCGGGCGATGGCGGACGCCACCCGATGCCTTCCGCCGATGCGTTCGGCGCGGCCATGCGCGCCGCGGGGGTTTCCGGCGCGCGGCCGGTGCTCGTCTACGACGCCGCCAACTCGATGGCCGCCGCCCGGGCGTGGTGGCTCCTTCGCTACTTCGGGCATCCGCAGGTATTTGTCTTGAATGGGGGTTTCAGTGCCTGGTCGGCCGGCGGGCACGCCATCGAGCGGGGTGCGGTTGCGGTCGAAGGCGGCGATTTCGTGCCGCGCGCCGGTGGGATGCCGCTGCTCGACGCGGCCGGCGCGGCCCGGGTGGCGGGCGCGGGCGTGCTGCTGGACGCGCGGGCGCCCGAGCGCTTCCGCGGCGAGCACGAGCCGATCGACCCGGTGGCCGGGCATATTCCGGGTGCGGTGAACCTGCCGAGCGCCTCGCTCCTCGACACGGATGGGCGTTTCCTGGCGGCGGGTGCGCTGCGCGATCGATTCGCCGGCGCCGGCGTGCGCGACGGGGTGGAGGTCGGCGCGTACTGCGGGTCGGGGGTGACGGCGGCCCACGAGGTACTGGCGCTGGCGGTGGCGGGCTATCCCGCGGCGCTCTATCTCGGGTCCTGGTCCGAATGGATCGGTGACCCGTCACGCCCCATCGCCACCGGCGGACCTGCATAACACGTCACGCCACTCCTCCCACGCGAGGCGTGACGCGCCGGGCATGTGGGGCATCCGTGGCGCGTCACGCCTTGCCGGAGCCTGCTCGTGTGACGTGTTATGCAGGATGGGGAGGGCGATCCTGCACGACGCGCACGCCACCCCGGGGCGCCAGCGTGATCGCGCGGAACTGCACCTTGGCCAACGCCCGATCGGCGGCTCGCAGCGCGACACGCTCGAGCACGCGGGCCAGCACGACCCGCATCTCGAGCAGCGCAAAGCTGGCCCCCAGGCAGCGGCGGGGTCCGCCGCCGAACGGAATCCAGCGTGTACGTGTCGGGCGGCTCGTCGACCAGGAAGCGCTCGGGCCGGAACGCGCCGGCGTCGGGATAGAGATCCTCGCGGCGGTGGATGACGCGGATCGACGGGTTGATCTCCATGCCGACCGGCACCACGTACTCGCCGAGGCGGAACGGCGCGCCGCGCACCACGCGGCCCACGCCGGGGATCACCGGCCGGATCCGCAGCGACTCCTTGACCACGGCGTCCAGATACCGCTCGTCGCGACCCAATGCCCGCGCGTGCACGGCCGGCGCGTGCAGCACCAGGTCAAAGCACCAGGCCAGACCGGTGGCGGTCGTCTCGTGCCCGGCCAGGAGCAGCGTCATCAGCTCGTCGCGCACCTCGCGGTCAGACAGTCGCCGGCCGTCCTCGTCCGACGCCAGCAGCAGGGCGGAGAACACGTCGTCCCGCTCCGCGAGCGCCTCGTCACCGAGGGCCCGCCGGCGCGCGATCTCGGCGTAGAGCAACTCGTCGACGGCCGCCCGCGCAGTGGCGAAGCGGTCATTCAGCGGCCGCCTCGGAGCGGCCCATCAGCATGGGCAGCGCGGCCAGCAGCGCCAGCGACCGCGGCCGCGCCAGCGGCTCGACCATCGCCCGCACGCGCCGGCGGAGCTCCTCCTCGGCGGGCCCCGGCGCGTAGCCGAACACCGCCTCCATGATCACCCGCAGGGTCAGCGACTGCATGCTTCGCAAGCAGCGCGAACGGCTCGCCGACCGGCCAGCGCGTCGATCTCGAGATCGGCCGCGCGGCGCATCGCGTCCGCGTACGTCTGCATGCGCCGGCCATGGAACGGCGGCAGCATCAGCCGGCGGTGGCGCAGATGCTCGGAGCCGTCGAGCAGCAGCACCGAGCGCTCGCCCACCACCGGGCCGAGCATCGCGTTGGCCTCGCCGGCACGGAGTTGCTCGGCGGGGCCCTGGAAGAGCTCCTTGACCAGCGCCGGATGGAACACCATCACGAATCCGCCGTCGAACAGGGTGCGGAAGCTCACCGCGTCGCCGAACCGGCGCCGGCAGGCGTCGATGAACCACGGCGAGGAGCCCAACATGAAGCCCGCCGTCTGGACGACGCGTGGCAGCCGCGGGCCCGGGGGAAGCCGCGGCTCGAGATCGGCGTCGGCGACCGGCGCAGGAGCCCGTTCGAGGGTGGCCATCTTCACTGGGATGGTGGCACGTGCTCGGCCTGGGAGGCGGCCGCCTTCCCCTCCAGGTCGGCCAGCGTCAGCGGGTGGCGGGGCGGTCGCTCGAGCGGACGGGTGATCGTCACGCGGAGATCGCCGTCCACGTGCAGGAGCTCGCCGGACCGAAGCGCGTGCCACCCCGTGTCCTCGTCCATCGGCTCGCTGGCCACCACCACCGCCGGCCGGCTGGCCAGGTCGCCCGAGCGGACCCGCACGGATCCGCGCCGGCTGGCGTGGTCGAGGTGGCGGGCTCCGCTTGGACCGCCGGCGAGACGCTCGAGCACGAACAGCTCATGCACGTCCGGGTAGCGGAGCGCCCATAGCTCGGTGGCGGTGATCAGCACCAGGTTGAGCGCGAACACCGGCAGGTTCTCGGCGATCCAGCCCGCCGCACGCGCGATCGCGCCGCCCACGTCGCCGTCGCGCTCGATCTCGCGGGTGATCAGCGCGAAGAAGCGCTCGGAGTCGGTCTCGCCGCGCACCAGCGACGTCGCGTCGCCCAGCTCAGCCTCCAAGCCGCTCGAGGTCCTCGATCACCCCGTTGTGCGCGAACAGGCGCCCGCGCTGCTCGAACGGGTGCGTGTTCTCCGGGCTCACGGCGCCGGTCGAGGCGTAGCGGACATGCGCGATGAACGTGGGCGAGGACACCTCCCGCGCCTCGCACGCGAACTCGTGATCCTCGTAGGCGGCCAGCGGCTGCTTGGAGACCACAGGCGTTCCGTCCTCCTCGAAGCACCCCAGCCCGGTCCCGTCGGGCTCCCGCCGGCTCTGCTGGGCCAGGGAGTCGGGCGCCTCGAGCAGCCAGAAGGTGGCGCGGACAGGCTCGCGCCCACCGCTCATGCCGAACAGGCGGCACACGGTGTGCGACCCTATCGCTTGTCACGCCCAGCGGCTCGATGGCGATCCCGCCCGCCTCGCGCGCACTGTCAACCTAATTTCAAAATCCTGTCCTATCGTCCTCGTCATGAAGTTTCTCCGCACCGCCTCCACCCAGCGTCTACTGGCCATCCTCGCCGGCTTGATCATCGCGGTCGCCGGCGGCACCGCGATCGCCGTCGCCGCCTCGGCGGCGGACCCGTCCCGCCGCGCGAATCGCTCGCCACCGCTCTGCACCAGGCCGCCACCGCGCCCCACGGTGAGCGGCATCTCGGCCCGGATCAAGTTCACCAACAACCTGATCGACTCGACCGACATCCAGGGCGCCGACCCGATCCTGAACGGGGCCAGCGGCCGCTTGTGGGTGTCCACCACCGACCATCGCGTGCGCCTCGAACTCCAGGGCGAGAACGGCGATGCCCAGGTGGTGCTCGACAACGGCTCGTACTCGATCTACGACCCGACCTCGAACACCCTCTACAAGGGCACGCTGCCCGAGCCAGCCCGCGAAGACCCAGAAGAGCGAGCCACGATCCCGACCGTGGCTCAGATCCAGTCGCGAGCTGGGCCGCCTGATGCAGCACGTGAACCTGGCCGGACCGCTGCCGCGCAACGTGGCCGGCCAGCCCGCCTACAAGGTGCAGGTCTCGCCCAAGCACGACGGCGGCCTGCTCGGCGACGTCCAGCTCGCCTGGGACGCGGCGCACGGCATCCCGCTGGGTATCGCGATCTACTCGCGCGACTCGAACACGCCGGTGCTCGAGCTGAAGGCGACCCACATCTCCTACGGGCGGGTCAGCTCGAGCGACCTCTCGATCAAGGCGCCGGCCGGGGCGAAGACGGTCGAGGTCTCCCGGCCGCCGAGCGCGGCGCGGCAGCCATCGCACGCGGCCGCGGCAAGGCATGCGCCACGCCGAGGTCACCGGCCCAGCCGCCGTCCAGTCGCACCTGCCGTTCACGCTGGCGGCGCCCACCACGCTCGTCGGCCTGCCGCGCCAGTCGGTGCAGCTGCTCGACTGGGACGGTCATCCGGCCGCGCTCGTCACCTACGGGCAGGGCCTCGGCGGGATCGCGGTGATCGAGCAGGGCAGCTGCGGCCCAGCCGTCTCAGCAGTCGCAAGGTGACCATCGCCGGCCTGAGCCTCCCGACCGTGTCGATCAACGGGCACTCGGGACAGGAGCTGGCCACCGCGCTCGGTACGGTCGTCCGGGTGAGCAGCGGACCGGTTGGCTACACCGTGCTCGGGTCGGTTCCGCCCACCGCCGCCGAGGCCGCCGCCAGGCAGCTGCGCCGCTGACGACGTGACCGAGGCCGCATCGACCACCCGCGCGAGCCCCGGGCCTCCACCGGTCGAGGTCCGGGGCCTCGTCAAGCGCTACGGCGAGCTGACCGCGGTGGCGGGGGTCGATCTGACGGTCAACGCCGGCGACGTGTACGGGTACCTCGGGCCCAACGGCGCCGGCAAGACCACGTGCCTGCGGATGATGCTGGGGCTGATCCGCCCGACCGAGGGGACGGTCAGGCTGTTCGGGCGCGATCCGCTCGAGTCCGTGCACGCGCTCGACGGCGTGGCCGGGTTCGTCGAGGCGCCCACCTTCTATCCGTACCTGAACGGCCGGCGCAACCTCGAGCTGCTGGCGGCATTCGACGGCGGCGACGCGCGGCGAGCGGATCGATGAGGCGCTCGAGACCGTCGAGCTGTCCGGCCGGGCCAAGGACCGCGTCGGCGGCTACTCGCACGGGATGCGCCAGCGGCTGGGCATCGCGGCCGCGCTGCTGCGCGAGCCCAAGCTGCTGCTGCTCGACGAGCCGGCCACCGGCCTCGATCCCGCCGGCATGCGCGACATGCGCCTGCTGATCCGCCGCCTGGCCGACGCGGGCATCACCGTGATGCTCTCGAGCCACCTGCTGGCCGAGGTCGAGGAGCTGTGCAACCGGGTGGCGATCGTGCGCACCGGGCAGATCGTCTACGAGGGCGCGATCGCGGATCTCGAAGCGGAGCGCCGGCGCGACCTACCGGCTGTCGACCACCGACGACGAGCGCGCGCTCGCGGTGTGCCGGGCCCAGCCGGGGGTCGAGGACGTGCGCGTCGTGCACGGGCGCATCGCCTTCACCGCGGATGACGCCGCCGTCGCCGAGCTGAGTCAGGCGCTGATCGAGGCCGGCGCGCTGATCCGCATGCTGGCGCCAGAGCACGTCACGCTCGAGGACCTGTTCTTCTCGCTCACCGAGGGCGATGGCGCGGTGAGCGCAGAGCCGCCGGCGGTGGCCGCGCGATGAGCGCGATTGCCCAGCCGGCCGGCGGGCGTGACGCGGGCAGCGCGCGCTCGCGTCCGGGCGTCGCCACCGTCTACCGCTGGGAGCTGTTCAAGCTCCGCTACCAGAAGCGCACGTACCTGGGGCTCGGCGCGGCCGCGCTCGTCCCGATCCTGTTCGTGCTGGCCGATCCACTTCCGCCACGACCGGCGGCGGGCGGCGGCGACTTCGCGTTCGCGTCGTACCTGACCAAGAGCGGGCTGGTCGTGCCGCTGGTCATGCTGCTGTTCGGCGCGGTGTGGCTGTTCCCGCTCATCACCGCGCTGGTGGCCGGCGACATCTTCGCCTCGGAGGACCACAACGGCACGCTCAAGAACGATCCTGACCCGCTCGCTCGAGCGCTGGCAGATCTTCGCCGGCAAGGCGCTGGCCGCCGTGACGTACGCGGTCGTGGCGATCTTCCTCAGCGGAACGGTGGCGGTGATCGCCGGCTGCCTCGAGTCCGGCTTCAACTCCGTGCAGACGCTGACCGGGACGATCGTCTCGGCGCCCAAGGGACTCGAGCTCGTGTACCTGAGCCTGCTCGTGTACCTGATCCCGATCGCCACCGTGGTGTGCATCGGGCTGCTGCTCTCGACGATCACGCGCAACAGCGCCGCGGCGGTCGTGGGCACGCTGATGATCTCGCTGCTCTTCCAGCTGATCGGCATCCTGCCCGGGCTCGGCGCGCTGCAGTCCCGTACCTGCTGAGCACCCAGTTCAACGCCTGGCAGGGCCTGCTGCGCCAGCCGATCGACTGGGCGCCGATCGTGCGCGCCGTGTGGGTGTGCGCGATGTACGGCATCCCGGCGCTCGGCGCGGCGTTCCTGGTCTTCCTGCGCCGCGACGTCGCCGGTGGCTGACCGGGTCCTCGTCGTCGACGACGATCCGCCGCTGCGGCGGATGCTCGCGCGTACGCTGAGCCGCCGAGGGTTACGAGGTCACGGTGGCGGCCGACGGCGGCGGCGCCTTGGCCGAGGCCGAGCGAACCGCTCCGGACGTGATCGTGCTCGACGTCGCGATGCCCGGGCTCGACGGGCTGACCGTCGCCCGTCGGCTGCGCGGCAAGGGCCTGCCGACGCCGATCCTGATGCTCACCGCGCGCGACGCCGTGCCCGACCGGGTGGCCGGGCTCGAGGCCGGCGCCGACGATTACCTGGTCAAGCCGTTCGCCGTGCAGGAGCTGATCGCGCGGCTGCGGGCGCTGACCCGGCGGGGCGGCGGACACGCCGGCGGGCTGCGCTCCTATGGCGACCTCACGCTCGATGTTTCGGGGCGCGGCGCGCCACGCGGGGCGGGCGGGCGATCGAGCTGACCGGACGCGAGGCCGCGCTGCTCGAGCTGCTGCTGCGCGAGACCGGCCGGGTGGTCACGCGCGAGCGCGCGCATCGAGGAGATCTGGGACGGACGCCGCCGAGCCGAACGTCGTGGATCGCTACGTCACCCGGCTGCGGCGCAAGCTGGGCGCGCCGCCCCTGATCCGGACGGTCCGGGGGAGCGGTTTCACGCTCCGGGCGTGACGCGTGTCGCAGCTGCGCTACGCGACCTCGGCGAGCAACAGGGCCTCGAACTGCTCCTCGCTCACCGGGCGGCCGATCGCGTAGCCCTGGGCGGCGTCGCATCCGAGCTCGCGCAGGTGCTCGAGCTGCGCATCGGTCTCGACGCCCTCGGCGATGACGTTCACCCCGAGCGCGTGGCCGAGCTCGACGAGCGCGCCGACGAGCGAGGCATTCTCCGGGCCATCGCCGAGGCCGGCCACGAAGCTCTCGTGGATCTTGATCGCGTCGACCGGCATCTGGATCAGCCGAGAGAGCGACAACGCGCCGGCGCCGAAATCGTCGATCGACGATCCGCACGCCGCTGCGCCTGACCGCTTCGAGGGCACGGATCGCGGCGTCAGGGTCCTCGGCCAGCGCCATCTCGGCGACCTCGAGGTAGATGGCGGCCGGGTCGAGGCTGCCGCGCCGAATGGCCTCGGTGAGGAGCGCCGGGAGCGCCGGATCGCGCAGCTGTCGCATCGAGATGTTCAGCGAGATCGTCATCTCCGGCTTGCGCGCGCGCCAACGCGCGACAGCTGCACCAGCGCCTGCTCGAGGACGAACCGGCCGATCGGGACGCTCGAGGCCGAGGTCGTCGGCCAGCGGCATGAACTCGCGGGCGGCGAGCAGTCCGCGGCTTGGATGCTGCCAGCGCACGAGCGCCTCGACTCCCGCCATCGCGTCCATGCCGTGCAGAACCAGGTGGGGCTGGTAGTGCGACGCGCAGCTCATCACGCTCGATCGCCTGTCGGATCGCCGCCTCGAGCTCGATCCGCTCGGCCGCCCGCCGCCGCGACTCCTCGTCGAACAGCTCATAGCGTGCCCGGCCGCCGTTCTTGGCTCGGTACATCGCGGCGTCCGCTTCCCGGATGATCGTCTCGGCGGCGACCGCGGGGTCGTTGACCATCGCGATCGCCGACGCTCACCGTGACCGTCACCTCGAAGCCGTCCACCTCGATCGGCACGCTTGTCGCCTGACAGATGCGCTCGGCGATCAGTACCACCTCACGCTCGGAGGTGATGCCCTCGAACAGGAGCGTGAACTCGTCCCCGCCGAAGCGCGCGACGGTGTCCATCGGGCGCAGCAGGCCGCTCAGCCGCGCGCCCAGCGTGGCCAGCACCTGGTCACCTGCGGCATGACCGCGCGTGTCGTTGATTTCCTTGAAGTTGTCGAAGTCGAGGAACAGGACCGCGAGGGGGACGCCCGAGCGGCGCGATCGCTCGAGCGCGACGCCGAGGCGGTCGAGGAACAACGCGCGGTTGGCCAGACCGGTCAGCTGATCGTGCAGCGCCTGGTGGGCAAGCTGAGCCTCGGTGCGCTTGCGCTCGATCGCGTGAACGAGCGCGCGCCGGAGGACGGTCGGGTCAAGCTCGGACTTGACCAGGCAGTCCTCCGCGCCCTGCCGCATCGCTTGCCGCGTGAGCTGCTCGTCGTGATCGGCGCAGAGCAGGACGATCGGGGCCTCGGGCGCCGACATCCGCACGTACTCGATCAGCGTCATCGCGTCGTCGGCGTCCTCCCCGGTGGGGGTCGGCGCGTGGTCGACCAGGACGCAGCAGCCGGGATGGTCGAGGAGCGCCTCGGCCGCCGCCGCGTCGTAGACGGCGTACGTGATCAGCTGCACGTTGCTCCACGTGGCGCGCAGCAGCTCGTCGATCAGCCGCGCCGTGCGGTACTCGCCCGAGAGCAGCAGGACGCGAATCGGTCCGGCGGGAACCGGGTTGCTGTCCTCCGTAGCCCCCTATCTGCGAGCAATAGCTCCACATCCTTGTTTGAACCTGCCCACCATACAACTATGGGTCCTTACCCAAGAAACTTGTGAATCAGCCGTTTTTTTCGTCTGCGCCGGCGGGAGTTGTCCTTGTTGGCATGAGGTTGCGCCGCCCCCAGACGCTCAGGGTGAGGCTGGTTGCTCGCCGCCGCCGGCTCGATCGTGGCCGCGCTCGCGCTGTTCGGCATCGCCACCGTCGTGGTGGTCCGTCACGAGCTGCGCTCCTCGCTGGACAGCGCCCTGCGCCAGCGAGCCGAGCAGGTGGCCGAGTTGGCCGTCTCGGCGCCGGCCGTGCTCTCGACCCCGGGCGCGTTGGAGAGTCCGGTGTCGGGGCGCCAGATCGTCGTCGAGGTGATCGACTCCCGCGGGCGCATCCTGGCCAGGTCGCTGACGCTCGGGGCGCGCTTGCTCCCGCAGGATCGGCTTGCCCGCGCGGCGCGGGTCCGCGGCGCCACCGGCTTTGAGAGCATCGACCTCGACGGGCGCCTGTTCCGGCTCTACGCCGCACCGATCGCGTTGACCGGTCCCGCGGGCGGGGGTGTGGTGCTGGTGGCCTCCGACACCACTGACATCGCCCGGACGACCGACCATCTCGGCTTCGTGGTGGTCCTGATCGGGCTTGGGGTCGCGCTGCTCGCCGCGCTGGGGGCGGCGGGATTGACCCGGCGGGGCCTCCGTCCGCTGCGGCGGCTCGCGGTGGCCGCGGGAGAGATCGAGCGCACGGCCGATCCCTCTCAGCGGCTCCCGGCCAGTGGCGTTCACGACGAGGTCGGGCAGCTGACCGGGGTGTTGAATCGCATGCTCGCGTCGCTGGAGGCGGCGCGCGCCGTCGAGCGGCGTTTCCTGGCCGACGCCTCGCATGAGCTGCGCACCCCGGTGACCACGCTACTCGGCAACGTCGAGTTCGCCGCCCGTCACGGCGCCGACGCCGAGGTGCTCGACGAGCTGGTGCGAGATGCCCGGCGTCTGGCTCGATTGGTCGACGACCTGCTCGTCCTCGAGCGCGCCGGAGCGCCGAGTGCGTTGGAAGGCGGGCCGGTCGACCTGGCCGCGCTCGTCCGGGAAGTCGTGTCTTCGCACGACGGGCGCGTCGTGGCCGCCCGGAGCGATGAGGCGTGGGTGCGAGGGGATCGGAGCGAATTGGAGCGAGCCCTCGAGAACCTGGTCGAGAACGCGCTCGTGCACGGCCCCGTCGATGGTGAGGTGGCGGTCTCGCTGGTTGCGGTTGGTGGTCGGGTTCTGCTGGATGTGCGCGACGAGGGACCCGGACCGGATCCGGACGACCTGGATCGGCTGTTCGAGCGGTTCTGGCGGGGGCCGGGGGCGTCGGCGCGCCCGGGCTCGGGGCTCGGCCTCTCGATCGTGGCGGCGATTGCGCGGCGCCACGGCGGCACGGTTCAGGTATCCGGATCGGCGTTCACGATCGACTTGCCCGCGCTCGATCCGGTGGTCGCGGAAGGGTCGCTACAGCAGGAGCGTCCGGACCGGTAGTGAATTCTCATACTGCTCTTACTGAGCGCTGATTCTCTCTCGCGAGAGTGGATCCCAAGATGGGAGATAACTATCGGACCCCTGCACGCGGACGCGATCGGTCGCGGGCCGCCCTGGTGCGCGACGCCGCGCTTGCGCGAGTGAGCCGCACGCGGCGCTGGGTCATCGCTGCAGCCGCCGCGCTCACGGCCGGCTTCGCGGCGCTGGTGGCCGCGATCGCCCCTGGGCGGACGCTCACGTCGAAAAGTCCAGGCGCGAACGCGACTGCCGCCGCAGCGGCTCCGAGCGCGGGGTCCTCGCTCCCGCGGATGCCGCCGCCGGCGAAGGCGAGCGACCTCGGCCTGCAGGGCCCCGACCAGGCGCCGTCGCCGTCCCCCGATCCATCCCAGACCGGCCCGTCCCAGTCGCAGCCGGATCCCTCTCAGTCGGCCCCGGCGCCTGCCCCGACGCCGGCGCCGGCCCCGGCACCTGCTCCGCCGGTCGTATCCGGCGGGTCATAGACCCGGCCCATGGACCCGAAACTGATTCGCCTGGAGGCGTTCGGCAGCGTCGCGCTGGTCGGCGTGGGTGATCCGTTGCAGGCCGACGACGCGGTGACGGCTGTCATGGGGATCGTTGACGAGTTCGACCGGGCATGCTCGCGGTTTCGCTCCGATTCGGAGTTGACCGCAGTCAACGTGGCGGCGGGTCGGGCTGTGCGAGTCGGCCCTGTGCTGCTCGAGGCGGTGGACGCCGCGCTGCGCGCCGCCCGGCTGACCGATGGAGACGTCGACCCCACGGTGGGGGGCTCGCTGATCGCGCTCGGCTATGACCGCGACTTCGCTGAAATCTCGCGACCCCCGCAGCGTCCGGTGGCCACCATCCCCGGCTGGCGAACGGTTCAGGTGGACCGCGGCGCCGCGACGATCAGAGTGCCGCACGGCGTCGTTCTCGACCTCGGCGCCACCGCCAAGGCGCTGGCCGCCGATCGGGCGGCGCTCGTCGCGCAGCAGGCCGCGGGCTGCGGAGTGCTCGTGTCCTTCGGCGGGGACCTGGCCATCGCCGGGCCGGCGCCGGCAGGCGGATGGCGGGTGCGGGTCACCGACGATCACCGCGCCGGCGTCTCAGAACCTGGGCAGTGGATCTCGCTTGGCTCGGGTGGGCTGGCGACGTCGAGCGTCGCCGTCCGGCGGTGGCAGACCTTCGCCGGCGTTGCTCACCATCTGATCGATCCGCTGACCGGAGGGTCGGTCGACAGCATGTGGCGGACGGTGAGCGTCACCGCAGCATCGTGCTTGGACGCGAACATCGCGAGCACGGCGGCGGTCATCCGGGGCTCGGCGGCTGTCGCGTGGCTCACGGGGCTGGGATTGCCGAGCCGGTTGGTCGGCGTGGACGGAACCGCGCGCCACATCGCCGGTTGGCCGGCGGCGGGCGACGAGTTGCCGAGTCGCGAGTCTTCCGTGGCGCTCGCATGACGCCGAGCGTTGCCGCAGCACTCAGTCCCAGCGCGTACTGGTACCTCGCCCGCGGCACCGGCGCGGTGGCGCTCCTGTTGCTCACCACGAGCGTCGTGCTCGGGATCTTGGGTTCCGTGCGCTTCGCCGCGCCACGCTGGCCCCGCTTTGCCATCGACGCGCTCCACCGCGATGTCTCGCTGCTCGTGCTCGTGGTGCTGGCCATCCACATCGTCACCAGCGTGCTCGACGGCTTCGCGCCGATTCGTCTCTTCGACGGCGTGATCCCGTTCGTGACGCCGTACCGGCCGCTGTGGATGGGTCTCGGCACGCTGTCCTTCGACCTGCTCCTGGCCATCGTCATCACCAGCCTGGTGCGGCGCCGGCTCGGATATCGCGCGTGGCGGGCGATCCACTGGCTCGCCTATGCCAGTTGGCCGGTCGCGGTGCTGCACGGTCTCGGCACCGGCAGCGATGTCAAGCAGTGGTGGATGCTGGCCCTGACCGCGGCGTGCATCATGGCGGTGCTGGTCGCGGTGTGGTCTCGCATCGCGAGCGTCTCGTCCGACCATGCCGGCCTGCGCACTCCCGCCACCGCGCTGGCCGTGATCACGCCGATCGGGCTGGCCATCTTCACCCTGGCGGGTCCGCTCCAGCATGGCTGGGCGCGGCGGGCCGGTACGCCCCGGTCCCTGCTCGGCGGAGCGGCCTCGGCCTCGGCCTCGGCCTCGGCGGGGGCGCGGGCCGCTTCAGCGCGTTCGCCCGCTCGGTCGTCTCGGCCCACTGGATCCACCTCGCTCACCAACTCGTTCACCTCGACCCTGGCCGGGACCGTCAGTCAAACCGAGGAGCCCGGCGGCGCGATCGTCGACCTCGTCCTGCGCGTCGAAGGTCGTATGCATGGGCGGCTGCGAGTCAGGCTCGGCGGCGTGCCGATCGAGGGCGGCGGCGGGCTGTCGATGACCGGCAGCCAGGTCGACCTTGCCCTGGCCGGGCAGCCCACCGTCCTTCAGGGGCGGATCGGCTCGCTCCAGGGCACGGTGTTCGACGCCCGGGTGCGCAACGGCGCCGGCACCGCCGTCGATATTCGCGTCCAGCTTCAGATCGATACCCGGACCAACGCGGTCACCGGGACGCTGACCGGCTCTCCGTCGAGGTCATGAGCGCGCACGACAGCGGCCATCAGGGGCTTCCCCGCCTCCTCGCCGGCCTCGAGTCCGGCGGCGGCGCGATGACGCTGGCCGCCCACACCCGCATCCACGGGCCGCTGCCGCACATCCCGCCCCACCAGTTGATCGAGGAGGTCGAGCGAAGCGGCCTGCGGGGCCGCGGCGGTGCCGACTTCCCGACCGCCCGCAAGCTCCGGGCGGTGGCCGGTCGGCGGCGCGTCGGCGCGGTGGTGGTGAACGGCTCGGAGACCGAGCCGGCCAGCGCCAAGGACCGGATGCTGCTTGCGCGTTTGCCGCACCTGGTCCTGGACGGCGCGATGCTGGCGGCCGGTGCGGTCGGCGCCTCGGAGGTGATCGTCAAGGTCGGTTTCGGTGCGGTTGACGCTGTTGGCGCGTTGGATGGCGCGATCTCCGTACGCGCTTCCGATTCGGTCCCGATCTCGGTGGTGGGCGGTCCCGAGGGCTATGTGACCGGTGAAGAGAGCGCGGTCGTCCACTACCTGAACTCCGAGGTGGCCACGCCGACGTTCGTTCCCCCGCGACCGTTCGAGCGGGGTGTGCGCGGCCGACCCACCCTGATCCAGAACCCCGAGACGCTGGCTCAGCTTGCGCTCGTCGCCCGCTTCGGCTCACACTGGTACCGCGAACTCGGCACGGTGGCCGATCCCGGCTCGGCGCTGGTCACGATCACCGGGGCGGTCCGCGCCCCCGGCGTGTACGAGCTCGCGTTCGGGACGCCGATGAGCGATCTGCTCGCCGCCGCCGGCGGGCCGTCCGAGCGACTCCAGGCGCTACTGGTCGGCGGCTACTTCGGGACGTGGGTCGAGGCGTCCGATGCGGTGGGTCTGCGGCTGGCGCGGGAGGATCTGCGCTCGGTGGGCTGCTCTCTGGGCTCGGGCGTGCTGATCGCGCTCGGTGAGAGCGCCTGCGGCCTGCACGAGAGCGCCCGGGTGATCGCCTACCTGGCCGAGCAATCGGCCGGCCAGTGCGGTCCCTGCCTGTACGGCCTGCGCTCGATCGCCGACGCGGTGGGTGCGCTGGCCGGCGGTGTGGCCGGGCCCCGGGAACGCGATCGGGTCCTGCGCTGGGCGAGCGAGATCCGCGGGCGCGGCGCCTGCCATCACCCGGACGGCGCGGTGCGCTTCGTCGAGAGTGCGTTGCGGGTGTTCGCGCCGGAGATCGAGTCGCACCGCCGGCGGCGGTGTAGTGCGCCTCCCGCGGGACTGCCCCTGGGCGGGTCCGCGGTGCAGCCGCCATCCGGATCGCGGCGCGTGCCGGAGCTCGCGGGCGCCTCTGATCGCAGGCGCGTGCGATGAGCGCGGTCAGGCATGCCACGCTGCGCGTCAACCCGATCGCCTGCGAGGCCCACGGCCTGTGCGTCGAGCTGCTGCCCGAGCTGATCCGCCTGGACGACTGGGGCTATCCGATCCTCGACGAGTCCGAGGTGCCGCCCGACCTGATCGGCCTGGCTCGCCGCGCCGTCGACGCGTGCCCGACGCTGGCGCTGCTCATCGACGAAGACTGATCGGTGCACCGGGTGCGGCCGGCGGGCCGCGGTGATCGCCGAGTGCGAGCTGCCACCAGCCGACGTCGTGCCAGGCGCCCAGCTTCCAACCGATCCGGCGATAGACCCCGATCGGCTGGAATCCGAGCGCCTCGTGCAGCCCGACGCTGGCGTCGTTGGGCAGCGTGATGCCGGCGCAGGCGATGCGATACCCCTGGTCGATGAGTCGTTCGAAGAGAGTCTGGTAGAGCGCGCGGCCAACGCCCGCGCGCTGGCGCCGGTGTGCCACGTACACCGTGACGTCGGTCGCCCAGCGGTAGCAGGCGCGCTCGCGGTGGCGGGTGGCGTAGGCGTAGCCGACCAGCGCGTCGCCCTCATGAGCGACCAGCCAGGGGTGGGTTCGCGTTGTCGTCTCGATGCGCTGGGCGATCTCGACCGGCGTGGGCGGGATCTCCTCTAGCGAGATCGGCGTGTCGAGGACGTAAGGCGCGTAGATCTCGGCGCAGGCGGCGGCGTCGCGTTCGGTGCTGGCGTCGCGGATCAGCATGAGCTGTCCGCTCCCAGGATCAGTTCGTCGAGCTCCGCTTCGGTGGGGAAGACCATGTTGGTCCGTCGAAATGTAGTCTCGGGGCTGATGAGCATCCATCAGCGACTGAGCGAGGAGCAGCGGGCGTTCGTCGAGGCGATCCGCGACTTTGCCCGGCGTGAGTGCGGCACGCGCGAGCAGCGCGACGCTCTGACCGAAGGTGGCGTCGAGCCGCACAACCCTTCGATCTATGCGCAGATCGCCTCGCTGGGATGGCTGGGCGCGGCGATCCCGGAGGAGTACGGCGGCGCCGGCGGTGGCGCGCTTGATCTCTGCCTGCTGTGCGAGGAGTTCGCCCGCGGGCTGATTCCCATGGCCTTCTTCCCAGTGACGATGATGTCCGGCCGTCCGGTCGAGCTGTTCGGCACTGAGGATCTGAAGCGCGAGATCCTCGGGGGGATTGCCGCGGGGCGGACGGGCGCGATCGCCATGTCCGAGCCGGAAGCCGGTTCGGACGTGGGGAACCTGTCGTGCCGGGCGGTTGCCTCGAACGGCGACTTCGTGATCCACGGGCAGAAGACCTGGATCACCGGCGCGCACATGGCCGACCAGATTCTGGTCGTGACCCGAACCTCTCGCACCGCCGACAAGCATTTCGGGCTGACCATGATCTCGGTGCCATCCGGCGTCGAGGGCCTCGAGATCCGCGGGATCGGGACGATGGGCGGGCGCGAGGTCAACGACATGTACTTCACGGACTGCCGTGTCTCGGCCGATCGAGCGGTGGGACAGGTTGATCAGGGCTGGATGCAGCTGATGGCGGGGTTGAACTACGAGCGGCTGATCATCGCCGCGCAGGCGCTCGGAATGGGGCAGCGGGCGTTCGACGACGTGCTGTCGTACGTCAAGGAGCGCCGGCAGTTCGGGCGGGCGATAGGTAGTTTCCAGACGATCAAGCACCGGTTGGCGGATCTGGCGTGCGAGCTGGAGGCGACGCGGGAACTGGTCTACGGGGTGGCTTCGGTCGTCGACGCCAACCCAGGCCGGTTGTTCCCGCGCGAGGCTTCGATGGCCAAGCTCAAGGCGACCGAAGTGGCCAAGCGCACCGCGCTCGAGGGCATGCAGATGATGGGCGGCTACGGCTACGCCACCGAGTACGACATGGAGCGCCATGTCCGCGCCACGCTGGTGACCACCATCTACGGTGGCGCCAGCGAGATCCAGCGCGAGATCATCGCCCGCTCGCTGGGTTTGTAAAAACTCTGCGCAATTCCGGGACTTTCGGCGGCGGGTGCGTCATCTTGTGCGCCCATGGTCTGCCCACCGGGGCAATTTCCGCCAATTCGGCCACGCGCCAGCCGTTGTGACGGCTTCCGCCTCCCACAGAGGCAAGATCCGACACTCGCGTCCCCGCGGGGCGGAATTGGCGGAATTTGCACGTGGGGGAGGGGCTGATGGCGGGCGAGGTCGAGGTGGACCGGGTGATCCGGAAGCTCGCGGAGGCTAACAACCGGGTGGTGACCCGACGCTCGCTCGACGCTGCCGACATCGGGACCAACGTGATCACCCACCGTGTCGCGACGGGACGCCTGTACCGCCAGCACCACGGCGTCTACCTGCTCGACCCGCCGGAACGAGCCAGCCGGATCACGCTCTTGACCGCCGCGGTCGAGGCATGCGGGCCGACAGCGGTGCTCAGCCATCGTTCGGCGGCCGAGCTATGGGGACTCCTGCCCAAGGAACTCGGGCACATCGAGGTCACGGTGGTGGCGCACAACGCAGGCGATCGTCCTGGTATCCGTCGCCACCGCGTGCGCGAGTTGGACCCGAGCGACACCTGCACTCGGCACGGCGTCAGGGTCACCTCGCCGGCGCGGACCGTCCTCGACAACGCGCGCCACCCGCGACTGGAGGAGATCGTCGCGACCGGATTCGACAAGGGCGTCTTGAAGCAGCGGCAGATCGACCAGGCGATGGCGCGATGTCCCACCCGAAGGGGCGTGCGACGGCTGCGGACTCTCCTCAACCAACGCGGCGGTCCGCGTCGGACGCGCTCGTGGGGGGAGCGACGCCTTCTGTCGCTGATCCGCGAGGCTGGACTGCCGGTGCCACTGACCAACCGGGTGCTGAACGGCCATCAGGTGGATGCCCTGTGGCCCCAGCACCGGCTCGTCGTCGAGGTCGACGGCTACGAGTTCCATGGCGACCGAGACTCATTCGAGAACGATCGCGCGCGCGACGCCGCCCACGTCGCCGCCGGCTACCGCGTCATTCGCTTCACCGCGACCCAGCTGGCCGAGCAGCCGCTCGTCGTGATCACTCAGCTGGCGGCTGCGCTGGCGCTTGCCTGGGACACGGACGCGCCGGCGGCTATCGCCACCCCTGCATGAGCACGCGCCGGGCATTGCCTGAGCAGATCTTCTGCGCCGCGGCCGCGCCGTAGCGCTCCTGCAGTCCGGCTTGCAGCCGCGCCATGTGCCCCAGATGCTCGAGCCCCGTCAGCGCCGGCTTTATCCACCCATCGAGATCGGAGCCGATGCCGATGTGATCGTAGGAATGGGTGACGTCGTCGGGCAGGTTGTACTCCCGCCGACGCAAAGGGCGTCGGTGCCGGCACGCCTCGTGGGTGGCGAGCACCGGGACCCGTCGGGCGGGATCGCGCGCATCCATCAGGTCGAGCGTGGCCGTCCTCGCCCGCGCGGACATGTGGCTGATGTCGATCAGGACGCGGTGCTCGAGCATCGCCTCCACGGCGGCAGTGCCGAGTTCGCTCAGAGGCTCGCCGCGCTGAGGGAACAGGACCCGGTAGACCCGATCGGGCAGGAACGGGAGCGCCGGAGCGTCGGCGGCGACGTCGCGCCAGAACAGATGGGCGAGCGTGATGTACGCCACCCCACAGTTGGCCAGTTCGCGCACGCCGGCGCGAACGTCCGGCGGTGGCGCCCAAATGAAACCCGCCCTCCACACAGTGGATCAAGACCCTCTTGCCAGCGTCGAAGGCGGCATCCACCTCCGCCCAGGAATGCGCGACCGTGACACGGGAATCCGACCCGACGCTCTTCTCGACGCTCCGCAGTTGGGCGAGAAGCCGGGGGAGATACGCCGGATCGGGCGGGGCACCGTACTGCTTCGAGAAGTCCATCTCCGCGAACGGGTCGTAGAGCACCGAGAGCAGCACGCCCACGTTGCCGGCCTCCATCAGATCGATGCTCACCCCAGGCTCGTCGTCCGGCCCCTGGTAGTTGAAGAGGCGTGACAGGAAGTGCACCAGGCGGGCGCGCCACAGCGCCTGCCGCCACTGACGCGGTCCGTGGTACGCGGACTTCTCCGGGTCCACGTGCATCGGGTAGTGAGCGTGCAAGCCGATGAGCATGGCGAGCCGGCGTCGCTCCGACCGCGGGGGACGCTGTCAGACGTACCACGCGCGCGCAAGCGTGACCGCCACGAGATACCGGTCGCCGGCGACCATCCTGCGATCAGGGTTTTGCCCGGATGCCGCCGGCCGTGGCCGGCGGCTAGCGTCGACACCGATCTGCTCGGGCGTGCGCGCTGCCGAGTGCTTCTGGTGGGTAACCAAAGGGGGACAGATCCATGAGCGTGCCTTCCGGTGCCAAGGCTGACAGCACCCACACACAGCACGAGGACAACCCGTGGACGATCAACATCGTCGACCATCCCGGTCGCGCGGAGTCTCATTGGTTCAGCGCGTCGAAGCGGGCCGTCAAGAAGATCCTCGCGACGCTGGACAAATCCACCTACCCCTATGGACCGGAGCCGTGGCAGATGCATCACGGCGGAAGCATCTGGGTGCTGACCGACGCCGGGTGGCGTATGTACCTCGCGCGTGCTGGGATCGAATGGAGCATGCAGTTCTGCGCAGATCCGGCGAAGATCGACCGTCTGCGGCAAGAAGCCAGGGCGCTCGTCGAGGCATTCCCGCGGACGATCCCCGCGCTCGAGGAACTCGGGTACACCGATGCGAAAGCGATCCTCGAGGACACGATCTCCGATGCCGATGGAGTCGGGCGCTACACGGACTCGTTGTTCAACAGTTGCGTGCCCCTGAGTCCCGGCGATCACGAGGGCACCCTGCCGAAGGCCGCCGGCGAGCACTACTACCCGATCCCCATCAAGGCCGGGGACTTCGTCCGATACGACGACTTCGTGCTCTGGGTCACGCTCGATGACGGCACCCACGCGGCGGTCGCGCCGGTCGCGCGCCGAGGCTCACACGACGGCCGCGTCGAGCTTCTCTACGCCAGGCACGGAACGAACGCCGGCGAGGCGCTCACCGCGGCGATCAAGGCCGACAAGTCAGTGATCGTGCCGCCAGATCATCCGGCGGCGCTCGCGGCGTTCCAGCGTCAACGTTGACGCCACGCGCGCCCGCCGTCGCGGGAGACGTACTGGGCGACGCTGCCGCCGCTGGGCGATCCAACGAAGGCAAGCAAATGACCGGCGAGGTCCGGCACCACCGCGACCGGGGAGCCGGCCGTGAACAGTGCGCTGTACCACGTCTTCCCGCCGTTGCTCGTCGTGTCGATCACCTGGCCGCCGCCCCAGGCGAACAACGTCTTCGGGTTGACGGCGCCGATGAAGACCATAGCCAGGGGGGCCTGGGCGGCGTGCACGTGTAGCGCGGGTCCGTCGGTCTTCCATGTCCTGCCCCCGTCGCTCGTCGCTACCGCGTAGTCCGCCTGGCCCACCGACGCCAGCGCAAAGCCGTGCGTGGCGTCGGTGAAGACACGCTGCCCGGTGACCGCAGCCGAGCGCACCGCGGCACCGGGCGCGAGCGTGCCGGCTCGCCGCGTGATCCGGGCCGCTCGCACGTGTGGCACGCGAGGAGAGCCCTCATCGCGGCCGCGCGGCCATGGCCTCGGCCACGAACGCGCCCACCAGCGCGGCCTGCTCGCCGGCGCGGGTGATCGCCACCAGCTCCGAGCGGGGCGCGCCGCTCACCGGGCGGTAGGTGACGCCGTCGAGCGCCAGCCGGCGCACCGACTCGGGCACCAGCGAGACGCCGGTGCCGGCGGCGACCAGCCCGATGATCGTGAGCATCTCGGGCGCGTACTGGATGACTCGCGGCCGACCCGCCCTGGCAGCGCCGGCCCCCGCCAGCGAATCGATCAACAGGTCGTGGAAGCCGGGCGCCTGCTCGCGGGGGAACAGCACCAGCGGCTCGGCGGCCAGGCGCCGCAGCGGAACCCGGCTCAGCGCCGCCAGCGCATGGCCGACGGGTAGCGCCGCCACCGTCCGCTCGCGCAGCACCGTCTGCACCCGCAGCTCGTCGTCGTCCTCGATCGGGGGGCGCACCAGACCGAGGTCGGCCACGCCGGAGCGAACGGCGCGCAGCTGATCGGCCGTGGGGCGCTCGTGCAGCTCGAGCTCCACGCCCGGGCGGGCGCGGCGGAAGCGCTCCACGCTGCCGGGGACGATCGAGAGCAGGGCCGAGCCGACGAAGTTGATGCGCAGGCGCCCGGTCTGGCCGGCGTCGATCCGCCGCGCGGTGGCGATCGCCCCTTCCAGCTCACCCAGCAGCGCACGGGCGTCGCGCAGGAACGCCGCACCGGCGGCGGTCAGCTCGACCCGTCGGCGCGTGCGCACCAGCAGGACGAACCCGAGCTCATCCTCCAGCGCGCGGATCTGCTGGCTCAGCGGCGGCTGGGAGATGTGCAGGCGCTCGGCCGCGCGGCGGAAGTGCAGCTCCTCCGCGACGGCGACGAAATAGCGCAGCTGACGAAGTTCCACGAAACTGATTCGGCGGACGACTCAATCGAGCTTAAGAAGATATTGGACACGATCACAGCGAGCGGCGTAGGTTTGCCCCGGAGAGAAAGTGTCGTTCCTGCTCACCTGCCCCAACTGCGGGATCCGCGAGGTGACCGACTTCGGCTACGGCGGCGAGATCTCTTCGCGGCCGACCACTCGCCCCACCCTCAGAGAGCTCGGCGAATACAACTACTTCCGCCATAACCGGGCCGGGGTGCAGCGTGAGTGGTGGTTTCACCGCTCGGGCTGCCGTGCCTGGTTCATCGCCGAGCGCGACACCACGACCAACGAGGTGCTGCGGATCGAGCTCCCGGGAGATTCGAACCCACCCGCCGGCGCGGCATGAGCCGGCTGTCAAAGCAGCCCGGCGAGCGGATCAACCGTCACAGCGTTATCCGGTTCACGTTCGACGGCAAGTCGGTCGAGGCCTACGAGGGCGACACGATCGGATCGGCGCTGTATGCCGCCGGCCGGCGCACGTTCTCGCGCAGCTTCAAATATCACCGCCGGCGCGGCCTCTTCTGCTGCGCCGGGCAGTGCCCGAACTGCATCGTCGCGGTCGACGGCGCTCCCGGCGTCCGTGCGTGTGTGGAGCCGGTAACCGAAGGCATGCGTGTGGAGCACCTGAACGCGACACCCGGCCTCGAGCTCGACGTGATGCGCGCCACCGATCTGGTCGGGACGAAGTTCACGCCTCCCGGCTTCTACTACAAGACGTTCATCCGGCCGCGCCGCCTGTGGCCGCTGTACGAGAAGGTGCTGCGCCATGCCGCGGGGCTGGGCGTGCTGCGCAAGGAGCAGGCCGAGCGCGAATGGCGGACCGAGTACCGGCGCCGGCACGCCGACGTGCTCGTGGTCGGCGGCGGGATCGCGGGCAGGAGCGCCGCGAAGGCGGCGGCCGAGGTCGGCGCCGACGTCGTGCTGGTCGACGAAGGCACGGTCGACCCGATCCCCGGCGTCGAGACGCTCGGCCGCGCGACCGCGCTGGGCTACTTCGACGGCATGGTGCCGGTGTGGCAGGGCGACACCCTGCACCAGGTCCGAGCCGCAAACCACGTGTTCGCCACCGGCGCGATCGAGCAGCCGCTGGTGTTCGCCGGCAACGACCTTCCCGGCGTGATGCTGTCCGGTGGCGCGCTCCGTCTCATAGACCTCTACGCGGTCAGCCCGGGGACGCGAGCCGTGATCGCGACGACCAACGACCGCGGGCTCGAGGCGGCGGCGACCCTGCACGAAGCCGGCATCGCGATCAACGCGGTCGCGGATCTGCGCCCGGAGGCGAGCACGACCGCGGCGACCGAGGCGCTCCAGGCGCGCGGTATCAGCGTGCTCCAGGGCTACACGATCGTGGAGGCCAAGGGCACCAAGCAGGTCAGCGACGCCGTGCTGGCCTCGCTACAGGGAGGCGCGGAGCTGAGCTTCGAGTGCGACCTCGTGGTTATCTCGGGCGGATTCGCGCCGGCGACCTCGCTGCACTCTCAGGCGGGAGCACAAACCGCCTACGACCAGACGCGTGGCCATTTCGTGCTCTCCGCAATACCGCCGAACGTGTACGCGGCCGGCGAGGTGGCGGGCCATCCGGACGCCGCGTCGGCGGCGCGCTCGGGCGAGCGCGCCGGCCGGCAGGCCGCCGGCGCGCCGGTGGACCAGGCAGACCACCCGGCAACCGACGCCGCACCCGGAGCCGTCCCCCCGGCAGCGAGCGGCACCGACAAGGGCAAGTGCTTCGCCTGCCTGTGCGAGGACGTCACGGCGAAGGACATCAAGCTGAGTATCGCCGAGGGCTACGACTCGATCGAGCTGTCCAAGCGTTACACGACGGTGACCATGGGCCCGTGCCAGGGCCGGATGTGCCAGCTCGCGTCGATCCGGCTGATGGCGCAGGAGACCGGTCAAAGCCTCGAAGAGGTCGGCACCACGACGGCGCGTCCGCCCTACACGAGCGTTCCGATGGGCGTGCTCGCGGGCCGGCCGTTCCAGCCCGCCAAGCGATCCGCGATGCACGGCCGCCACAGAGAGCTGAACGCCAACATCAAGTGGGCGGGCGACTGGCGGCGCCCCTACGACTACGGCGATCCGGAAGCAGAGGCCCTCGCCGTCCACGAAAACGCTGGGCTGATCGACGTCTCCACGCTCGGGAAGCTGCTGGTGCGCGGTCCCGAGGCCGGGGAGTTCCTCGATCGCCTCTATCCCAACCGCTTCTCCGACCTCAAACCCGGGCGGATCCGCTACGGCGTGATCAGTTCCGATGCGGGCCGAATCGTCGACGACGGCACGATCTGCCGGGTCGACGAGGCCACCTACTACGTGACGACCACCTCGAGCGGGGCGGGCGCGGTCGAGGAATGGTTCTCCTGGTGGCTGGCCGACTGGCGCATGAACGTCCAGCTCACCGACCTCACCCAGGGCATTGCCGCGGTCAACCTCGCCGGGCCGAAGGCGCGGCACATCCTGGCGCCGCTCACCGACCTCGACTGCTCGCCCGAGGCGTTCAAGTACCTCGACGCCAAGCGGGCCAGCGTAGCCGGCGTGCCGTGCCTGATCCTCCGCATCGGGTTCGTGGGGGAGGTGGGCTACGAGATCCATTTCGCTGCCGCCTACGGCGAGCACGTCTGGGACGCAATCCTCGACGCCGGCCGCGAGGACGGCATCAAGCCTTTCGGCCTGGAGCCCCAGCGCATCCTGCGCCTGCAGAAGATGCACATCCTGGTCGGCCAGGACACCGACTCGGAGTCCACTCCGTTCGGGGCCGCCATGCCCTGGATCGTCAAGCTCGACAAGACGCAGGACTTCATCGGCCGGTGGGCGCTCGAGCACTACGCGCTCCAGGAGCCCGCGACCCGGCTGGTCGGGTTCACGCTGGGCAACGGATACGTGCCGACCGAGGGTGCGGTGATCGTCGACGGCGTCGGTGACCCCGCCGGCCAGGTGACCAGCGCGCGCTTCTCGCCCGTGCTCGACCGGGTGATCGGAATGGCTTGGGTCCCGAGTCCGCTGGCGCGCGACGGCGCCCAGGTGGCGATCTCCGACCGGGGCCGGACGGTCTACGCCCAGATTCAGACCCGGCCGTTCTACGACCCCGACGGCGAGGTGCTCCGCTCGTGAGCGCGCTGAGCTTCCTGAGCCCGGTGGGTGAGGCGATCGCGCGCAGCCCGATGGAGCGGATGGCGGCAGCAGCCGGCGCCCGGTTCGAGGTCCGCGACGGTTGGAATGTGGCGGTCGATTACGCCGGCGAGCGCAGCGGGACCGTGAGCTGGGCCGACGTATCGCACCTGCGCAAATGGGAGGTACGCGGCGAGGGTGTCGGCGGCGAGCTTCGGACCGCCAGGCGCGAGGGCGGCGCGTGGTGGTGCGGACTGACGAGCGACCGGGCCTTGGTGCTGGGCGAATCCGAGGCGCCGACGGGCGCGATCGACGCGACCTGCAACTACGCCGCGCTCACGATCCTCGGACCGCAGGCCCGCGAGACGATCGCCCGCTTCTGCGCGCTCGACCTCCGGCCGCATATCGCCCCGCCGCACAGCTTCCGCCCCGGCTCGATCGCCCGCCAGCCCGGGATGATCCTGGTCGACGGCGCCGACCGGTTCCTGCTCCTGTTCGGCTGGGCGCTCGGCGAGTACATGTGGACGGTCGTGGCGGACGCGGCGTCGAGCCTCGGAGGCGGTCCGGTCGGCGTCGAGACCCTGACGCAGCATGCTTGACATCTTGCGCCCCCGCCGCATGTGGCGCCGGCAAGGCGAGCTCAAGCCGGCCTACGACGTGGTGATCGTCGGCGGCGGCTCGCACGGCCTCGCCGCGGCGTACTACCTGCAGAAAGACCACGGAATCCGCAGCGTCGCGGTGCTGGAGAAGCGCTACATCGGCTCCGGCGCGGCCGGGCGCAACACGACGATCCTGCGCTCGAACTACAAGACGCCCGAGGGCGCCAAGTTCTACGACGCGAGCGTGAAGCTGTACGAAAACCTCGGAAGGAGCTCAACTTCAACCTGCTCTTCTCCCAGTGCGGTCACCTGACGCTGGCCCACTCCGACCGGGCCATGTTCGTCATGGCCAACCGCGCCGAGGTCAACCGCCTGAACGGCATCGACTCGCGCGTGATCTACCCAGACGGAGATCAAGCGCCTGGCCCCGGCCATGCAGGTCGAGAACCCGCACGCCACCTTTCCGATCATGGGTGCGCTGTATCACCCGCCGGGCGGGATCATCCGCCACGATGCGGTCGTGTGGGGGTTCGCACGCGGGGCCGACAAAGGCGGAGTCGACATCCACCAGGACACCGAGGTCCAGGCAATGACCCGCGCCAACGGGCGGGTGACGAGGATCAAGACCAACCGCGGCACGATCAGCGCCGGGCAGGTCCTCAACTGCACCGCCGGCTGGAGCACGTTGATCTGCGACATGGTCGGGGTGCCGCTCCCGATCACCACCCACATCCTCCAGGCCTGCGTGACCGAGCCGGTCAAGCCTCTGCTCGACGTGGTGATCGTCTCCTCGCAGATGCACGTGTACGTGAGCCAGACCGACCGGGGGGAATTCCTGATGGGGGCGGAGATCGAGCCCTGGACGACCTACCGGATGCAGGGCACCCTGAACTTCCTGCAGGAGGTGACAAGACACACCCTCGAGCTGTTCCCCCAACTCGAGCGGGCGCGCCTGCTGAGAAGCTGGGCGGGGCTGTGCGACCTCAGCCCGGACTACAGCCCGATCCTCGGCCAGACAGAGGTCGAGAACTTTCACGTCAGCGCAGGATGGGGCACCTACGGGTTCAAGGCCGCGCCGATCGTGGGTAAGACGCTCGCCGAACTGGTCGCCACCGGCCGGACCCCGAACCTGATCGCGCCGTTCGCGCTCGAGCGCTTCTACGAGGACAAGCTCGTATCGGAGCTTGCAGCCGCGGCCGTGAGCCACTAAGAAGAGAGGGAGACGGAGTGACATCGAGCACGAGCAGGGGAGAGACGCCCATGAAGACCAGCCTCGAGATCGCCCAGGAAGCCGTTCTCCAGCCGATCGAGCAGATCGCGGAGCGGGCCGGGCTCGAGCCCGACGAGTTCGAGGCGTATGGCCGCTACAAGGCCAAGGTCTCGCTGTCGGTGCTGGACAGGCTCAAGGAGGTCAAGGACGGAAAGCTCGTCGTGGTCACCGGCATGACGCCGACGCGCGCCGGCGAGGGCAAGACCACCACGCTGGTCGGGCTCACGCAGGGCCTCGGCGTGATCGGCAAGAACGCCGTGGCATGCCTCCGTGAGGCTTCCGTCGGGCCCGTGTTCGGAATCAAGGGCGGCGCGGCGGGCGGCGGCCTCACCCAGGTCGTACCGATGGAGGACCTCAACCTCCATTTCACCGGCGATATCCACGCGATCGGCGCCGCCAACAACCTGCTCGCGGCGATGATCGACGCCTCGATCCTGCACGGCAACCCGCACCAGATCGACGCGCTGCGAATCGGGTGGCGCCGCGCGGTCGACATGAACGACCGGGCGCTGCGCGACATCGCGATCGGCCTCGGCGGTCGCGCCAACGGCTATCCCCGCGAGACGGGGTTCGACATCACCGCGGCCTCCGAGGTGATGGCGATCATGGCGGTCTCGCGCGACCTGCAGGACCTCCGGCGGCGCCTGGGCCGGATCACCGCGGCCTACTCCTACGACGGCGGCAAGCCGATCACCGCCGAGGACCTGCGCGCCGCGGGGGCGATGACCGTGCTGCTCAAGGACGCGCTCAAGCCCAACCTGGTGCAGACGCTCGAGGGCCAGCCGGTGATGATGCACTGCGGCCCGTTCGCCAACATCGCGCATGGCAACAACTCGCTGGTCGCCGACCTGATCGCGATGAAGCTCGGCGACTACGTGGTGACCGAGTCCGGCTTCGGCTCGGACATGGGCATGGAGAAGTTCTTCGACATCGTCTGCCGGTTCGGAAAGCTGACGCCGTCGGCGGCCGTGCTGGTCACCACGGTCCGCGCGATCAAGCACCACGGCGGCGTGGCCGACGACCCTCGCGTCGAGCGCTCGGCCCTCCTGCATGCGATCGAGATCGGCATGGCCAACGTCCGCCGTCATCTCGAGATCATCGGCACCTTCGGCGTGCCCGCGGTGGTGGCGGTCAACCGCCGTCCCGGCGACACGAACGAGGAGGTCGAGTTGGTCAAGCGCCTGGCGCTCGAGGCCGGCGCGTTCGCCGCCGAGGCCAACGAAGGCTTCAGCAAGGGCGGCGCCGGCGCGGCCGACCTGGCCGAGGCGGTGGTGACGGCGTGCGATCAGCCGAACACCTTCCACTATCTGTATGAGGACGACGCTCCGATCCAGGACAAGATCGAGGCGGTGGCCACGCAGGTGTACGGCGCCAAGGGCGTGTACTACTACCCGGAGGCCGAGGCCAAGCTGAGTCAGTTCACCCGCGAGGGCATGGGCCACTATCCGGTCTGCATGGCCAAGACGCACCTGTCGCTGTCGGCCGACCCCACGCTGCTGAACGCTCCGGAGGGCTTCACGCTGCCGGTCAGGGACATCCGCGCCTACACCGGCGCCGGCTGGCTCGTGCCGCTGTGCGGCGACATCGTGCAGATGCCGGGACTCGGGAAAGAGCCCGCGGCGGTCAACATCGACATCGACGACGAAGGCAGGACCGTCGGCCTTTTCTGAATTCTCACTCGAGGAGCTGCTCGACGCGGTGGCGGCTCGGACGCCGGCTCCCGGTGGCGGCACGTCTGCGGCCGCGGCAACCGCCGTCGCCGCGGCGCTGGTCGAAATGGCGGCCAGGTTCACCGGGGCCTGGGGCCTGGCACATCGCGCTCGCGAGATGCGCGGGCGCGCGCTCGAGCTGGCCGAGATCGAGCTGGAGGCGTATGCGCCGGTGCTCGAGGCGCTGAGACTTCCGCGCGATGACCCTGAGCGCGCCGCCCGCATAGATGCAGCGCGCACGCAGGCGTCGGAGTCTCCGCTCGAGGTTGCACACCTCGCCGCTGAAGTGGCCGATCTGGCCGCCGAGCTCGCGACCGACGGGAACACCAACCTGGCCGGGGACGCGATCACCGCCGCGCTCCTGGCCGAGGCGGCCGCGCAGGCCGGGGCTCGCCTGGTGGCGATCAACCTGACCGACGGCCCGATGGTCGACCAGGCGGCCGAACAGGCCCGGCGCGCCCACGCCGCCCGCGACCGCGCGCTGGGCGCCTAGAACGAGACGGCGTCGCCGGTGACGAGCGGCAGCTCGGGATCGGGCTCGACCGCCTCGCCGTTCAGCGTCACCACGCCCCGTCCGCGCAGCACGTCGCCAAGCCTCCACGCGTGCGCGACCGCGCCGTTGACCCGCACCTCGGGCGCCGGCACCGCCAAGGCTCGCTCATACGCCGCCCGGTCGTTGAGATTCGCCACCGACTCGGGTGCCGGAAGCTCGCCGCCCACGAGCCGCCGCGACCCGGCAGCGCGCGAGCAGTGCCCCCAGCGCCAGCCGGTCCTCGGCGAGCAACTCCGCCACCACGCCGCGCACGTCCACGCGGTAGGCCGCGGCCAGGGGTTGGACACGACCGTCGAGGTCGGGCGCCGCGATGTCGACCGCGCCGTCGACCGACGCCACCACGGCGCGAACGAACGCCGGCTCCAGCAGCGGGACGTCAACCGACGAGACGTATGCGATCGCCGCACGGTCACCGAGCGCACGGAGACCGGCGGCCATGCCCTCGAGCGGTCCCCGCCCGGGACGCTCGTCGAACACCACCCCCACGGCGGGCGGCAGCGCTGGCAGGTCCTGCCCGGGGGCGCAAACCACCACCACCGGGCCGCGCACCGAACGGACCACGATCCCCGTCACCCGGCGCAGGAGGGTCGAGCCATGCCAGTCGAGCGCTGCCTTCGGTGTGCCCATCCGCGAGGATCGGCCGCCGACCAGGACGATTCCACCCACGTTTTGCACCACTTGAGACAATATGTTCAAAGCGACTGCGGGGAGGAGGGCACAGGTGGCGCGTGAAGACGTCGCCCCTCGATGGCGACGGTTGGCAACGAGCGGCAACGGACGCGCCACGGACCAGCGCGGGCCCTCGCTGGTCGACAGCGCCGAGGAGGCGCTGCACAACTGGCTGGCCGGTGGACGCTACCGCCAGGGCGACCGCCTTCCGCCCGAGAACGAGGTGGCGACGATGCTCGGCATCTCGCGCGGCACCCTGCGCAGCGCGCTGCGCCGCCTGGAAGAGCGGGGGGAGATCGTGCGCCGGCAGGGGAGCGGGACATTCGTCGGGCGCAGCGCGGTGCCGGCAGCGCTCGGCGAGCGCCTCGAGCGCCTGGAGCCCTACTCGTCCTTGGCCGAGCGCCGTGGCCTCACGCTCTCGAGCGCCGATCTGCACATCGAGCGCCGGGCGGTCGGCGCGGAGGTCGGGGAGGCGCTCGGTCTGGCCCCGATCGCGCAAGTGACATCGATCGCACGGACGCTGGAGGCCGATGGGGCGCCGGTGGCGGTGATGTTCGACGTCGTGCATCCCAAGGTGTCGCTGCCCGACGTCGAAAAGCTGCGCGCCACCCTCGAGCAGGGGCAGATGGTGCTCGATGTGCTGATCGGCTTGGGCGTTCCGGTCACCTACGCGCGCACGCGCGTTATCCCCGCGCTGCTCAGCCCGCGCGAGCGCGCCGGCAAGCTGCTCGGGGTCAAGCGGACCACCGCGGTGCTCGAGCTCGAGGAGCTGATCTACGCCGGCCGCGACGAGCGAGTCGCCTACTCGCGTGACCTGTTCGCGCCCGGCGGGCTCGACGTGACCGTGATGCGCTCGCTCGAGTCGACCCGACCCACGCCGATCGTCAACGCGCGCGCAGCGCGCACGTCGCGTCGCAGCCGGGACAACGGGGCGTGAACGGCCCAGCGGTCGGGTCCGTCGCGCGAGCGATCGCGCTGCTCGACGCGGTGGCCGAAAGCGACGGCGGCGCGCGGGTCGGCGAGCTGGCGCGGCGCATCGGGGTCAACCCGAGCACCGCGTCGAGACTCCTCTCAACGCTTCAGGATGGTGGCCTGGTCGAGCGGAGCGCCGGCGGTCCGTACCGGCTCGGTCTGAAGCTGGTGGCGCTGGCCGACCGAGTGCTCGGCCAGCTCGACGTCCGCGAGCGCGCCCGCCCGTGGCTGACCTGGCTCGTACAGGAGACCGGCGAGACCGCGACGCTGAGTGTGCCCGGCGGGGGGGAGGCGATCACCGTCGACTTCGTGCCCTCGCCGTCCAGCGTGGCGAGCCTGGCGCGGCTGGGGCGACCGAGCGTGGCGCACGCCACCGCCGCCGGCAAGGTGATGCTGGCGTTCTGGTTCGACCAGCTGGCCATCAATCCCGAGACGCTGGCTGCCTTCACCGAGCGGACGATCACGGACCCGCGCGCACTGGCCGACGAGCTGGAGCGGGTTCGGAGCGCCGGCGTCGCGGAGGCGGTCGGCGAGCGCGAACCCGACCTGAACGCGCTGGCCGCTCCGGTGCTCGGACGAGGCAACGAGTTGGTGGCGATCCTCGGGCTGCAAGGCCCCGCCGCTCGTCTGCCCGCCGCCACCCGCCACGCCCTCCGAGAACCTCTGCTGAGAGCGGCGCGGGAGCTTGGCCAATCGCTCGGCGGCCCCGGATAGGATGGGCCATGCCCTTCCGCCTCCGCTCCCCCGACTTCGGCGGCCTGGCCGACGAGGAGCTGATGGAGCTCGTCGATGCCGGCGAGATGCGGGCGTTCGAGGTGATCTTCGACCGGCACGCCGGCGCCGGCTACTCGCTCGCCTACCGGATGTGCGGCCGGCGGGCGCTGGCTGAGGACATCGTCCAGGAGGCCTTCCTGTCGCTGTGGCGCAGCGGCTCGGGCTACGACAGGGCACGGGGCAGTGTGCGCTCGTGGGTGCTGAGCGCCGTCCACAACAGGGCCATCGACGCGCTGCGCCGGACCGGTGCGAAGGCCGGCCGTGACGTGTCCGACGAGGGCATCGCCGAGCGCCTGCAGGCGCCCGAGACCACCGATGCCGAGGTCGAGCGCCGCGACGAAGCGCGACGGGTGCGCAGCGCGCTGGTCGAGCTTCCGGCCGATCAGCGCCAGGTGATCGAGCTGGCCTACTTCGGCGGGCTCACCCACAGCCAAATCGCCGAGGTGCTCGAGCTTCCGGCGGGTACTGTGAAGGGAAGGATGAGACTCGGGCTGACCAAGATGCGCTCCGCCCTGGGCGAGGCAGAGAGGGTCGCGCTGTGAGCGCCGCCAACGGACGCCAGTGCGGCGAGGACGTGGCGGCGTACGTGCTCGGCGCGCTCGAGCCAGGCGAGGCCGACGCGTTCCGCCGGCATATCGTCGACTGCACGGCCTGCCGGGAGGAGATGGCGGCGTTCGAGCAGGTGACCGAGGCCCTGCCGCCGGCGACCGGCGCGCGCTACGAGGTGCCCAAGGATCTGCGCCGCCGGGTCATGCGCGAGGTCCGCGCCACGCCGAAGGCGGTCACGAGAGCGCCCTCCCGCGTCCCGGCGGTGCGCTCGTGGCGTCCGGTGACGGCGTTTGCCGGCGGACTCGCCGTGCTTGCGGTCGCGGTGATCGTGGCGGTGGCGCTCAGCTCGGGCGGGTCAAGCCCCACGCGAACCATCCAGGCCAGCGTCGGGAGCGCCGAGCCCGGATCTCCGGCGGGCACGCCGATCTCGTCGTGCGCCGCCTGCCCGCGCTGCCGGCCGGGCGCATCTACGAGATGTGGGTGCAGCGCGGGAACGCCCCGCCCACTCCGACCGGCACGCTGTTCAGCACGAATTCGCGCGGAGCTGCGTCGGTCGGCGTGCCGGGCAGCCTGGATGGCGTCAGCCGGGTGATGGTCACCCAGGAGCCCGCCGGGGGGACGCTCGCGCCAACAAGTGCGCCAATCATCGTGGCGCCCGTGGCGTAGGAGCCCGAGCATCCCCCCGGCTTGCAGCACCCCGGCTACGCGGCCAGTGGTTTGACCTCGTAGCCGCTTTTGGGCGTCCCGAGGTACGGGAAGTGCGGCAGGTACCTCGTAGCGCCCGGCCCCAGCCCATCGGTCACCAGCGCGGCCGCCGCGTCCGGTGTGTAGCTCTTGTTGACGAGCGGGTAGGTGGCGCCGGCGATCGCCCGCAGCTCCACCGTGACCACGTCGTCGAACACCCGCCGCCCGTTCGGGAACCCGGCCGGATCTCCACCGACCAGCCCGAGCGGCTTGGCGTTCTTGCGCGTGGGCGCAATGGCCATGTTGAGCCGCAGCTGATCGGCCGGGTTGCCTCCGGTGAAGTTCTGGAAGCCCGGCACGACCCCGGACGGGATCCCGGTCATCAGGATCGCGGCCAGGTCGGCCCGCGGCGCGGTCAGCTTGGCCAGGTTGGGGAAAACGCCCGGATAGAGCACCGGGAGCAGCCCGGCGAGCTCCGGATGCAGGACGTAGTGGAGGAACTGCGCGTCGGCCTGCGCCGGCAGAGCGTTCCAGCGGTCCTTGTCGCCCAGCGGCACGATCACCTCGTTGAACAGCGGGTTGCCCAGGCGCGAGACCTGGACCCAGCCGCCGCTCTCGTGGACCGCGCCGCTGCCCGGATGGCGGACCACGGCACGCCGGCGGCTGGCCGCCGTCCACACGCCGATCACCGACTTGGCCGCCATCGGGTCGGTCGGCTTGGAGCCATCCCGGGTCAGCTCGTGCTTGGGGATCTTCAGCGCGATCGTGTGCACGCTGAAGTCGTGGCTGGCGTTGACACCGTGGGCCGCGGCCATGTGCCCGAGGTGCAGGTTCTGGAACGGCCGCAGGTCGCCCAGGTCGAAGATCGCCCCGAGGTCGACGTAGAACCCTTCCAGGCGCTGCCCGGCGAACACGGTGTGACCACCGGCGAGCTTGTGGACGCCCTGTGCCGCCAGCTTGGCGTAGTTCGGCGTCGAGCCCGGTCCGATGTTGCACGGCGGGCAGGCCAGGCCGCGCCCCAGCACCTTCCGGTGTCCGTTCTCCACCCGAGTGACCGTGTAGAACTGACGCCGGTTCCAGTTCGGGCTGTCGATCGAGTCGATCGGCCCGACGTTGTACAGGAACGTCTCGTCGTTGCGGACCTTGGTCTCGAACCGGAACTCGTACGTGATCTCCGGTGTGCCATCGGCGTCGTTGTCGATGTGGATCTCGTACCGCACGTCGTCGCCGAACTCGAAGAAGTTCGGCCCGCCGAACGGCGCCTCGAGCGGCAGGTAGTTCGAGATGATCGTGACCGTGCTGGGATCGTCGGGTGAGACGAAGGCATAGGTGTCGGTGTTGTCGGCCACCGGGTCCTTGCTGATGGCCGGCGCCTCGCGATGGGATGACATCTACTTACCCCCCGCCCGCAGGATCTGCGCGGCGAGCTTGCGGTCGCGCATGGTGACCTCACGCTCGCCGGTCATGATCGAGACCTTGTCGTGATGGACGTAGGCCACGATCGGTTCCGACGGAGTCGCGGCCGCCTGGTCGACGACAAGCGCCCCGATCATCGTGGCGCCCACGGCCGCGCCGGCCGAGCGCCTCACGAACGCACGTCTGGTTTGTTCGCTCACTGCACACCTCCTGGGTGATCGCGTTTCGCTCCTGCCTATACGGGGACGCGCGCGGATCGGATCACTGGGCGCGGCTTCGCCGGCGTCCCTGGGGCCGGGTCTCCGCGCGGGCATCCTTGCCCGGTGGGCGTGGCCGCGATCCCCCGGGCGGGCATCGGATGGCCCGCCCTGGCACGGCCCCACGGACGCCGCGCGAAGGCGGCCCCAATCAACTCCAGGGGTACGGACTGTGCGAGACGGGGTGCAGGTCCCCGGTGGCGAAGCGCTCGAAACGGAACGGGTGCAGCAGCGAGGAGTGCTCGCCGGCCAGGACGCGGGCGATCTCGCGCCCGACCGCGATCATCTTGTAGCCGTGGTTGGAGTCGGCGGCCACGAACACGTTCGGGCGCATGTAGTCGAACACCGGGAAGTTGTCGACCGTGAACGCGCCGGCGCCGCCCGAGCGGACCTGGCGGTAGCGCGGGCGCATGCCCTCGAAGCGCCCCAGGCAGTGCGACAGCGCGGCGCACCACATGTCCGGGAAGCCGGGCTCGACGGTGCCGGTCGGGTAGGGGTCGAGGTCGATCTCGTGGCCGAGCTTGATCGGCTGCGCGCCGCCCTGCACGCTGTGGCGGTCCGGCTTGAAGTACACGCCCCACGGCTCGGCGGTGATCAGCCGGCCATCGTCGTCGCGCAGGGTCTGGTCGGAGTCGACGTGGAGCACGGCCGACGCGAACTGCGCCGGGTCGAACTCGATCGCACCCTCCTGGAGATACCAGTACGTCCACATGGGCAGGCCGGGCTGGACGTTGCCGTCGGGCTGCCGGACGTCGATCCGGTCCGGGAGGCCGAGCATCGCCCACAGCGATGGGATCCACGGGCCGACGGCGACCACCACCTGCTCAGCCGAGATGTCGCCGGCGGTGGTGTGGACGGTGGTGACCGCGCCCGAGGTGTCGAACTCGAACCCGGTGACCGTTATGCCCGTCTCGATCCGGGCGCCGGCGCTTTCGGCCTTGCCGGCCACGCCGAGCATCGACTCCTTGTTGAACGCGAAGCCGCCGGCGCGCTCGTGCAGACAGACGGTGAGGCCGGGCGCCCGCCAGTCCGGGTACAGCGAGCGCATGTGCTTCGCGACCTCGTCCTCTCCGACGTACAGCTCGGACGGGTAGCCGATCCGCTGCTGGCGCTCGTGCACCGCGATCAGATCGCTCTCCTGGGCCGGCGGCCCCAGCGCTATGTAGCCGGTGCCGTGGTAGTGCAGCGCCTCGGGATCGGACTCCCACACCTCGACGCACGCCGCCATCAGCTCGGACATCGCGGGCTGGAAGTAGTTGTTGCGGATCACCCCGCAGGCGATGCCGGAGGCGCCGGCGGCGACGTCGGCCTTCTCGAGCACCAGCACCTCCTGGCCCTGCTGGGCGAGATGCCAGGCGGTCGAGAGGCCGTGGACGCCGGCGCCGATGACCAGGGTGGGGGTGGAGGGGGGAAGGCGGTGGGGCATTTCGGCCGAGTTGCGCTATACGCAATATGATTGCGCGATACGCGGAAGGGAGAGGATACCGGTGGTGGCGTCCCGCGGCAAGGAGTCACACCCGCGCGCGTTTCTCGCCATTCGACCGGTGCCATCGGCCGAGTGGCGTGCTCCTCGCGCTATTCCCGAGTGAACCGCCGTTCACCGCCGGCGGGGCGGGCGAGTGGCGGGAAACTCGCGGTGGGGGCGGTGCGGTTGCGCGGTCAGCCCGTGATGGCGCTGGCCACCGACTCGGCCCACGCGTAGTCGAACGCGCCGATGTCGAAGATCACCCGGTACCGGAGCGACCCGTAAGACGAGGTCGACGGCCAGGGCGGCGTGACCGGCCGCTATCTCTCCGCGCGCCACCGCCCGGTCCAGACGCCGACCCAGCGCCGCCCGCCGGGGGCCTGCGCCTCACCTAGGCGCGGGCGGGGGCGCTCTTGCCAGCGCTCCCGGCAACTGGTATAACCGCGGTGTACGAATTTGTACAACGGGTGTCGGCATGCCGGGTCCCGGGCGGGAGCGCGAGGTGGGCGGCCGACGAAAGGAGAGGATATGGCGGTAGCAGTCGACGGCGGTGACCCGAGTGCCACATCGGTGCCGCTGGGCGGAACCGTCGAGACGGTGCTCGCCAGCCCGCGCATCGCGCCGGCGCCGGCCACGCTCGAGGAGGCGCGGAACGCTCCCGGGCGCCGCGAGCGGATCGAGGAGATCACGCGCCGGATCGAGGCGCTCGGCATCAAGTACGTGTTCTTCCAGCAGGTCTCGGTCACCGGCCGGGTGATGGGCAAGGGCGTCGTGTCGACGTTCTTCGGTCAGGTGGCCGAGAAGGGCTACCAGCTCGTGTACGGAGCCACCGCCAACCTGTTCACCGACCGCGCCGGCAACTACATCGGGTTCGGGCCCGAGGAATCCGAGCTGGCTGCGATCGCCGACCTCGACACTTTCGCGCAGCTCCCCTGGGACCCCCGGGTCGCCCGCGTGTTCTGCGACTGCTACGACACCGAGACCGGCGACCTGCTCGACGCCGACTGCCGCCAGAACCTCAAGCGGGTCGCACACGAGTTCGAGCAGGAGCTCGGCTACCAGTTCCTGATCGGGATCGAGCCCGAGACGATGTGGCTGAAGAAGCCGGTGGACGGTGAGCTGCCCGAGGGCATCACCAAGCCCTACTGCTACCACATCCATCAGTTCGAAGAGCTCCGTCCGGTCCTGCTCGACGTGGTCGACTGGGGCCAGCGGCTCGGGCTCGACATGAGCTACGGCGACCACGAGGACGCCCCCGGCCAGCTCGAGCTGAACTTCCGCTTCGACCGGCCGTCCCGCACGGCCGACAACCTCACGACCTACCGCCAGGTGTGCGCCGCGGTCGGCCGCAAGCACGGCGTGCTCCCCACCTGGATGCCCAAGCCGTTCACCGGCGTGTCGGCCAACGGCCATCACCACCACTTCACGCTGGTCGACGAGCAGGGCGTGAACGTCTTCCACGATCCGGATGGACCGGCCCAGCTCTCAGAGATCGCGCGCCATTTCCTGGGCGGGATGCTCGAGCACTTCGGCGCGCTGATGTGCATCGGCAACCCGACGGTGAACTCGTACTGCCGGATGTGGGACACCGGCTTCTGGGCCCCGATCTACAAGAACTGGGGCTGGCAGAACCGCACCACGACCGTGCGCGTGGCCACCGGCGGTCGGTTCGAGTACCGGGGCGTCGACTCCTCGTGCAACCCGTACCTGACCACGGCCGCGCTGCTCCAGGCCGGGCTGGACGGCGTGCGGCGCAAGCTCGACCCGGGCCCGCCGCAGCAGGGCAACACGTACGAGTTGCTCCAGCAGGGCGTCGAGATCGAACGCGTACCCGAGAGCCTCGGCGCCGCGCTGAACGCCCTCACGCAGGACGAGACGATCCAGGCCGCGATCCCGGGCCGTCTCTACAAGGTGTTCGACTGGTACAAGCGCGACGAGTGGGAGCGCTACCTGGCCGCGGTGACCGACTGGGAGCGCGACGAGTACCTCGAAGTGCTCCCGTAGACGGCCATGTGCGGAATCGCGGGAATCATCTATAGAAACGGGAACGGCGCCCACCGTCTGGGCGCCGACATGACGCGGATGCTCCAGTCGATGAAGCACCGCGGGCCCGACTCGACCGGCTACGCGCTGTACCGTCGGCCGAGCAGCGATCTGGTCATGCGGATCAAGCTGGCCGACGCCAATGCCGACGGGGACATCGAATACGCCGACCGGTTGCGCCGCCGGCGCGAGGAGGTCAGGGCGCGCATTCGCTCCGCCGGCGCCACCGTCATCTCGCTCGACGAGATCAACGAGTACACGATCGCCGCCGCGCTCGACTACGACGGCGACCTCAAGCACCTGGCCGACTACGTAGAGTCGGTCCCCGGAGCCGAGGTGCTGAGCGCCGGCGCGGCGCTCGAGATCGTCAAGGACCTGGGCGACGCACAGACCGTCGGTACCGCGTACAAGCTCGACAGCTACGTCGGCACCCACGGGATCGGGCACGTGCGGATGGCCACGGAATCCGAGGTCGATATCTCGAACGCGCACCCGTACTGGGCATATCCGTTCTCCGACCTGGCCGTCGTGCACAACGGGCAGCTCACCAACTACCACCAGTGGCGCCGGCGCCTGGAGCGCATGGGCCACCGGTTCGCCTCCGATTGCGACTCCGAGATCATCGCGGTGTACCTCGCGCAGAGGATGGCCGAGGGCAGCACGCTCGAGCAGGCGATGCGCCGTAGCCTCGAGGACCTCGACGGCGTGTTCACCTACATCTGCGTCTCCGACAACGCGCTCGGGATGGCCAAGGACGAGCTGGCGGCCAAGCCGCTCGTGCTCTACGAGGGCGATGACATGGTCGTGCTCGCGTCTGAGGAGATCGCGATCCGAGCCGTGATCGACCACGAGATCGAGACCTATGACCCGTACGAGAGCGAGGTGATGGTATGGACGCGGTAGCCCCGCCCGCCCGGTTTGACCCTCGTGGGTTGGTCGAGCTCGACGAGCGCGTTCCCGGCATCGCCGAGATCGAAGGCGACACCGCCACCTTCGACGCCCGCGATCTGACCACGCGCCAGATCAACCTCGAGCTGCGGCGGCTGATCTACGAGCTCGGCGTACGCCAGGTGACGGTCTCCAATCCGGGCGCCAAGCACTCGCTCGGGGTGGGCATCCTGGCGCGCTGCACGATCACCTTCGAGGGGAGCCTCGGCTACTTCGCGGTCGGGCTTATCGACGGCCCCGAGGTGCACATCACCGGCCGGGTCGGCTGGTCGTCCTGCGAGAACATGATGTCCGGTGTGTGCGTGATCGACAGCAACGCCGGCTCGCTCACGGCGGCGGCACTGCGCGGCGGGGACGTCGTGGTCAAGGGCAAGGTCGGTGCGCGGACCGGGATCGACCAGAAGGGCGGCACGGTGATCATCCTGGGCGACGTGGGCTCGATGACCGGCTTCATGATGCAGCGCGGCCGCCAGATCATCTGCGGCAATGCAGGGCACGGCCTCGGCGACTCGATGTACGACGGCGTGCTCTACGTGGGCGGCAAGGTCGCCTCGTTGGGCATCGACTGCGTACCCGGCGAGTGGACCGACGCGGACACGGAGTTCGTGACGCGGAAGTTCTCGATCCACGGCCTCGGCGACCCGCCCGAGCTCCAGAAGTTCGTGTGCGGCAAGAAGCTCTACAACTACGACTCGCTCGAGCCGTCTGAGAGAAAGTTGGTGCTGTGATGGCCCGCGCCGACGAAAACGCACCGATGGCCCGCAACCGGCTGGGCCACAGCCGGATCTTCACCCCCGAGGTCATCGACGACATCCACGTGAAGTCCGAGCTCGGGCGCTACCGGATGCGCGGGTTCTCGATGTTCAAGCCGATCCCCCACTGGGACGAGCTCATGTTCCTGCCCGGCACGCTGACCCGGTTCGTGATCGAGGGCTACCGCGAGAAGTGCGTGACCAGGACCGTGCTCGGTGCGCGCTTCGCCAAGAAGCCGATCGAGCTCGACATCCCGATCTACATCACGGGCATGAGCTTCGGCGCGCTGTCGCTCGAGGCCAAGATGGCGTTGGCCAAGGGCGCCTCGATGGCCGGCACCGCGACCTGCTCGGGCGAGGGCGGGATGATCCCGCCCGAGCGCGATCTGTCGACCAAGTGGTACTACCAGGTCATCCAGAGCCGCTACGGGTTCAACCCGCATCACCTGATGCTTGCCGATGGCATCGAGTTCTTCATCGGCCAGGGCTGCAAGGTCGGGCTGGGCGGGCATCTGATGGGGCAGAAGGTGACCGAGCAGGTGGCCGAGATGCGCTCGCTTCCCGTGGGGATCGACCAGCGCTCGCCGGCGCGGCACCCCGACTGGCTCGGCCCCGACGACCTGTCGCTGAAGATCCAGGAGATCCGGGAGGCGACCAACTACGAGGTTCCGATCCAGCTCAAGCTCGGCGCCGCGCGGGTGTACGACGACGTCCGGATGGCGGCCAAATGCGGCCCGGACATCATCTACCTCGACGGCGCCGAAGGCTCGACCGGCGCGGGGCCTCACATCGCCACCGAGGAGACCGGGATCCCGCTGATGGCGGCCATCCCGGAAGCGCGCCGGGCGCTCGAGGACGTGGGCATGGCCGACGAGATCGACCTCGTCGTGGCCGGCGGGATCCGCAACGGCGCCGACGTGGCCAAGTGCCTGAGCCTGGGCGCGACCGCGATTGCCATCGGCCACTCGGCTTTGATGGCACTGAACTGCAACAAGGAGATCCCGGGCGTCACCGATTACGAGGGAACCGTGGGCGTGCCCGCGGGGCAGTGCTATCACTGCCACACCGGGCGCTGCCCGGTCGGGATCACCACGCAGGATCCGGAGCTGCGCAAGCGCCTGGTCGTCGACGAGGCGGCGCAGCGCGTCTACAACTTCCTGCACACGATGACGCTCGAGTGCCAGATGCTGGCTCGGGCGTGCGGGAAGACGAACGTGCACAGCCTCGAGCCCGAGGACCTGTGCGCGCTGACCGTCGAGGCCTCGGCGATGGCCCGCGTGCCATTGGCCGGAACCGACTACATCCCCGGTGTTTCGGAGGAGCGCACGCTCGCGAAGATCGAGCATCTGCTCGAGCGCCACATCGAGAACCCTGTCGACTTTCTGGAGGCCGATCGGGTGCCGCAGGCCGTGGCTGAGAACGGAGGTGACCGCCCGTGAGCCAGACCGAGTACAAGATCTCGATCGACGCCGAGTACCTGGCCGGTCACCGGTTCCCCTACCAGGAGGACATCGCGCTGATCGAGGGCGTCGACCTGCTGGCCGCCACCCCGGGGAAGGACATCAACTGGCTGGAGGACGTCACGCTGCTCGAGGAGGACGGCGTGCCGGCCGTGTTCGACCGCTACTCGAACTCGTTCCTCAAGATCTACTTCCCGATCCCGGCGGGACGTGAGGACGAGATCGCGCGCAAGGTGCTGATCAAGCACCTGCAGTCGGGCAACTCCTACGGGATCGCCCTGAAGGAGCGCCACTGCAAGTTCCCCCAGCCCGAGCTCGGGCCGTGGGTGGAGGGCTCGCGTACGGTGGGCACCGACTGGACGGCACCGGTGCTCGAAGGCTGGGAGCCTCCGCAGCACTGACGCCCATGAGCGGAGAGGGCGAGTCACCGGCGGACCTTCCGCGATCGATCCGCCGCGGCCCGCCGATCACGATCACGTGTGAGTGCGGCGAGCGCCGCTACCTGCACTACGGCGAGCGGTGGACGTGCGAGAAGTGCGGCCGGCGCTGGAACACGCGCAGCATCCCGCTCGAGGAGTACGCTGCGCTTCGACGCACCCAGCTGCGCTACCGGCGAGTCCCGATCGTGGTGAGCGTGCTCTCGCTCATCTGCGTGGTCGTGTTCATCCTGCTTGGCAAGGCATTCGGAGGTTTGATCGTGGTCGCGTTCGCGCTCACCGCATGGAGCATGTTCGGACACCCGTTTCACAAGCGGCGCTACCGCGAGCAGTTGGCCAAGTTGCCCTCCTGGAAGATCGAGCCCGAGTGAAGGCGATCGTGGTGGGGGCGGGGTTCGCGGGCCTGGCGGCCGCGGACGAGCTTCACCGCGAGGGCGTCGAAGTCACGGTGCTCGAGGCGCGCGAGCGGGTGGGCGGGCGTGTGTGGTCGGTGCCCTTCGCCGGCGGGGTGATCGAGCGCGGCGCCGAGTTCATCTTGCCCGGGTACGAGACGCTGAGGGAGTTGGCGGCGCGCCTGGGCTTGTCGCTGGTGCGCAAGGGGACGCAGTACGGCGACCGAGACCCGCGCGGTGGAGAGCCGGTGACCCGCGAGCAGGTGGGCGAGGCGCTCCGACGGATCGCGGCGGCGCCGGTGCGCGCCGGCAATGCTCGGACACTCGCCGATGCGCTTGCCACCTATCACCTCGACCCCCCCGTGGCCGAGGCGATCCGGGCGAGGATCGAGATCAGCTGTGCCCACCCGGCGGAGGATCTCGACGCCTCCGTGCTCGAGGAGGGCGCGGCCGCGTTCGGAGCGTTCGACAGCCACACGATCGATGGAGGTAACGACCGGATCGCGCGGGAGATCGCCGCGGCGCTGGGGGATCGGGTCCGGCTGATGAGCCCCGTGCGGCGGCTGGCCTGGGGGGAGGGCGAGGTTCGGGTCCGGGCGGGCACGCACGTGGCGGTGGCCGACGCTGCGGTGATCGCGGTTCCCGCCGGCGTGCTCGGCTCGATCACGTTCGAGCCGCCACTCCCACCCGAGGTGGCAGCGGCCACGCGCGCCGTGCGTATGGGCCAGGCCGCGAAGCTGTTCGTCGGGCTGACCACGCCGGCGCCACCGAGCGCCACGCTTTCGGTGCCGGGGCGCTGGTGGTGCTACACCCAGCTGGGCGCGGACGGCCGGCCGGCGCCGTTCGCCGCGGCCTTCGCCGGGTCGCCAGGCGCGCTCGAACGGCTCGAGGTGCACTCGGGGCCCGAGCGCTGGGTGGACGAGTTGGAGCGGCTGCGGCCCGACCTTTCGCTTGACCCGAGCACCCTCCTCCTCTCGACCTGGAACGGCGATCCGTGGGCGCGCGGCGCGTACTCGGCCGAGTCCGCGACGTCCGCGATCGACACCGAGACCCTCACCAGGCGCGTCGGGCCGCTCGCCTTCGCCGGCGAGCACACCGCAGGGCGCTGGCACGGCCTGATGGAGGGCGCCCTGCGCAGCGGCGTTCGGGCCGCGCAACAACTGCTGCAGATCGCCGGGCGATGAGATCCGGCGCCCCGCCCGGTCTAACCTGCCGATGAGCGTGACCACCAGGCAGAGCAGCCCGGCCGTGGAGCTCGAGGTGGCCGGGCGGAGTGTGCGGATCTCGAGCCCGGACCGCGTCTACTTCTCCGCCCGCGGCGAGACCAAGCTCGACCTCGCCAAGTACTACATGAGCGTGGGCGACGGGATCGTCCGCGCGCTGCGCGAGCGACCCTGCATGCTTCACCGGTTCCCGGACGGCGTCGACGGCCAGAAGGTGCACCAGAAGCGGCTGCCCAAGGGCGCCCCTGACTGGATCCAGACGGTGGAGATCTACTTCCCGCGCTTCGGACGGACGGCCGACGAGTTGTGCGTGACCGAGCTGGGCAGCGTGATCTGGGCGGTGCAGATGTCGACGGTCGAGTTCCATCCTTGGAATTCGCGCGGCGCGGACGTGGAAAAGCCCGACGAGTGGCGGATCGACCTCGACCCGATGCCGAAGGCGAGCTTCGACCAGGTCCGCCGCGTGGCGCGCGTCGCCCACGAGGTGCTCGACGAGATCGGCGCGGTCGGCTGGCCCAAGACCTCGGGCGGCAACGGCCTTCACATCTATGTGCGGATCGAGCCGCGCTGGGGCTTCGGCGAGGTGCGCGAGGCCGCGCTGGCGTTTGCGCGAGAGGTGGAGCGCCGGATCCCGGCCGACGCGACGACGACGTGGTGGCGCAAGGATCGGCCGCCGGACAAGGTGTTCGTCGACTACAACCAGAACGCGCGCGACCATACGATCGCCTCCGCCTACTCGGTGCGGGGCAACCGGTACGGAACCGTGTCGACCCCGATCACGTGGGACGAGCTCGACGACGTCGACCCCCACGAGTGCACGATCGCCACCGTCCCGGCGCGATTCGCGCGGATCGGGGACCCGCACGCCGGAATCGACGACACCGTCTTCTCGCTCGAGCCGCTGCTCGGCGAATCCGGCTTGCAAGCGTGATGTAGCGCGGGGCGTTTCCGGGGCCGAATTCCCCCGCCGGCTTCCTAGCCGGCCGGGCCGATCGTCGTGAAGCTCGCGTCGACGTTCATCCCGCCCACGATGTCCACGCCGAGCGCTGCGCCGGCGAGCTGGTCGAACTGGCTCGTGAAGTCCGGCTCCGTGCCCAGCGATCCGACCGCCACCGTGACCGGTGCGCCGTCGACCGTGCCCGTGATCGTCTGCTGATTGCCGGCGATTGCCACGGCCAGGTTCGCGACCGAGGTGCGGCGCCCGGAGAACACGAGGTCGAACCCGCCGCCGATCGCGAAGCCGCTCCTCGGCGCACATGACTGCCCGTCGATGCAGGTGAGCGGCACCCCGGCGCCCACCGCAACCGGCGCGGCGATGTGGCCGGCGCTCGTGAGCGTGTTGCCGCCGGTGGCCTCGACCGTGACCTCGTCGCTGCCACTGTTGGTCGGCGCAGCGAAGACCAACAACGCGACCTGGCCGGCCAGGCCGGTGGCGCTGCCGGGCAACAGGCCCACGGAGAACTGGCCGAGCGGATAGCCGGGATCGATGCGGCGCGAGAGCCTGACCCTTGGGCCCTTGCAGCGTTGCGCTTCGAGGGCCCGGCTCATCGCGGGGAGCATCGTCAGCCTGCCGCTGGCAAATAAACCGAACGTGTCGGGGACGGCGTGGCTGCGCCCGTCAAGCAGGGGGCCGGTCTTGATCTTCGCTCTGCGGAGAACCGCCAGCTTCACGCGCCGGGACGCGGCGATCAACACCGGCCCGGGCGCTACGCGGCCCGTCACGAACACGGTGTGCTTCTGGAGCGCGATCCCCAGGTCGATGAAGGACGTCGACCGCATGACCCCCCGCTCGCCCGGCAGCAGGAGCCGCTCCACCTGCCACGAGGCGGACTTGATGTACGCCTCGCCGCTTCGCCGGGCCAGGTTGAACGTGCCGCGCGCCTGTGCATCCGCGGACGCAACGCCGCCCTGGGTCCCTGACCCGCCGACGAAGAACAGATCGCAGTTCACGAGCAAACGACTCTCGAACTTCGCCGTCCCCAGCACATAGCGAAGCTCGCTCGAGCCCGGCTTCTGTGCCGATGCCGAGACGGCCAGCACACCGAGGCCGATCACCGCGACGGCAATCGCCAGTGCACGGGCCGGCCACAGGGCAGCGCGAGTCATCGGTCCTCGCGGGCCAGCCTACACCCGGCCCGGCTATGAATGGGGCGGGTGAACGATCAGTACGTCGCGATGGGTGTGATGGGAGACCGAATCGCTGACGCTCTGGCCGGTCAGGCGCTTGATCAGGTTCAGCTCTCGCGTGCCGACCACGATCATGTCGGCATCGACCTCCTCGGCGAGCTGGACGATCGCGTCGGCCGGCTCACCGACGGCGGGTCGGTAGTCCGCCTGGATTCCCTGTGATTCGAGGTAGCCGCGGGCGGCCGCGAGTTCCTCGGCATGGCGCTCGGGTGGGTCGGTGGGATCGATCGGCCCTCCGGATCGGCCGATGCTCACCATCAGTGGGGCGACGCTCGTGACCACGAGCTTTGACCCGAGCGCCTTGGCCAGAGTCGCGGCGCGTTGCAGCGCCCGCTCAGATGCGGGTGTTTGGTCGTAGCCGACAACGATTGTGCTCATGTTCTCTCCTCGCTTACGCGGGCAGGACCACGGAGGGCTGCGCCAGCTCGGCGAGCTCCTCCTGATCGGGGACGCTAGGCGTGGGTTCGCTCCAGTGGATCGCCTCCTTATCCTGCACGACCCGGCGATAGAAGAACAAGATCAGCGAGCCGACGAGGACACCGATGCCGATCCAGAAGTCCGTCCAGGTCCCGTACCCGTTCAGCTTGGGGGCGAGTGCCCCCACGACGAGGAACACGGCGTTCAGCGCGCACAGGACGGCCGCGATCGGCAGCCAGATCGCGCCGACTCTGATCGGGCGCGGCCAGTTCGGCCGATCGCGCCGGAGGAGCAGGAACGCGCTCAGGGCGAACACGTGGCACAGGACGTAGCCGATGTTGCTCATATAGAGGATGGCGAGGTTCGAGGTGATGAATACGACCAGGGCCACGTTCACCACCAGGTCGACGGTCATCGCACGTGCCGGTACATGGAAGCGGTTGAGCACACCCAGCTGCTTGATCGTCATCCCCGCGCGCGAGATGCCGTAAAGCGCGCGGCCGGCGTCGGCGGTGGAGGAGGTCATCGACAGCAGCAAGCTGGCGATGATGCAGATCGTGAAGAAACTGGCGGCGCCATGCCCGACGATCTGCTGCATGGCCGCGGTGTAGAACTGGCCCTCAGCTCCGTTGGTGACCGGGCCGGTGACTCCGCCCAGGCCGAGCGGCACCAGCACGCACACCAGGAGCATGAACATCGCAGCGCTGCGCAGCGCTCTTGCGGTGTCGCGTTGGGTGTCTCGGTACTCGGGGGCGAACGTCGCCGCGACCTCGGTGCCGTATGCCGACCAGCAGAGCAGGAACATGTACACGAGCACGATCTTGAAGCCGCCCCACGGTCCGGTGAAGCTGGCGTGGACGTTGGAGGAATGCCAGTCGCCGGTGAAGTAGGGGACGACGATGAACAGCGCCAGCGGGATCATCAGCAGGATTCCGCATGCGTAGCTGAACCACACCGCCGGACGGAGCCCGAACACGTTGAACAGCCACACCACGATGATCGTCCCGATCGCGATGAAATGGGGGAGCCCGAGGTGGTTCGAGAAGATCGTCACCGTCCAGGTTGAGTGCGGCCACCACTGCCCCTGGGCCAGGTCGCCGATGATCTTGCCGAAGATCGACAGCACCACCGACCAGCCGATCCAGTAACCGAATGCCGACAGCGGCCCGACCATGCGTCGTGTACTTCCGCCACCCTTCGTGGGCGTACAGCGAGATTCCGCCGCTGCGGTTGCCGAACATCGTCGCCGGCTCGGAGTAGATCCAGGCCTGGAGCATGCCGATGATCGCCGAGCAGCCCCACAGGATCATCGCTCCGGCCGCGCCGAACGCACCCAGCGTGAATCCGAGGCTCCCCAGCAGGAACCCGGGATTGCACAGCGCGATGACGAACCCGTCATACCATCGGAGCGTTTTGAGGAGCTGCACTTCCTCGACGGTGGCTGTGGCCAACTTTGCCTCCTCCTGACTCAAGTGCCCGATAGCGATGTCCCCGCGTTGCGTCTCCCGCGCGAACGCCGCTCTTATACCAGTTTGTATAAAGGTGGTCAACAAAATCGGGCCGGCGTATGATCGTCGCCTCGCGGTGGAGGACCGTGCACGACATCAACCTCGGCAACCCGGTTGAGCAGCAGCCGCCGGCGGCGCAGGCCAGGCGGCGCCCGATCATCCTGGCCACGTTCTCGGTGCGGGTCGATCCTCGAGCCGAGCGGGTGGCCATTGAGAGCGCCCTCGAAGTCGGCGCTCCGCTGATCGTGGCCAACCTGATGACCCTGCCTCCGTATCCGGCCACGATCATGCTGGCCCGCGAGCACGCCACGCTGCCGCACGAGGAGGATCTCGAGGCGGTTCGTGCCACCGCCGCCCGTGCCGGCGCATTGGGGATAGGGACCGAGCTGCTCCGCATCTCGACCCGTCGGCCGCTGGCGGCGCTCATCGAGCTGATCGGGGAGCGGCGGGCCGCATTGCTCGTGCTTGGCCCCGACGTCGGCCGCACGCCCCGCTGGCAGCTGTGGCTGGCGGCTCGCCGGCTGCGCCGGCAGGCGGACTGCCTGCTCTGGATCGCCCCCGACGGGCTGGTCTGAACCTGCCTGCCTAAGCCGGACCGTCGATCCGCTCCGCGACCTCCTGCATCGTGCCGAAGCGGCCGGTGTAGAAGAGCAGCGGCTCGTCGTCGCGGTGGTCGAGATACTCGACCTCGCCGATCCAGAGGACGTGGTCGCCCGCCCGGTGCACGTCGGAGACCCGGCACACGAGATGGGCCAGCGCTCCCTCGAGCAGCGGCAGCCCGTTCTGCCAGGAGAACGCGGGCTCGACCCCCGAAGGCTTCTGGCCCGCGAAGTGGGCGGCGAAGTGCTGCTGATCACGTGACAGGACGCTCACCCCGTAGCGCCCGCTGCGCGGGAGCATCTCGTTCATCTTGCAGCGCCCGAGCGAGACCAGGACCAGGGGCGGGCGCAGCGAGACCGACAGGAAGCCGTTGGCGGTCATGCCGTGGATGGTCTCCCGTTCGACCGTGGTCACCACGGTGACGCCGGTGGCGAAGCGCCCCATCACCTGGCGAAACGCCTTCGCCGCCTCCTCGGCGGCACGAGCCTTGGGCGTCAGCTTGGCCACGCCCGTCTGGGGGAGCAGATTCGGGTTGCCGGAAGTCCCCGGCTCGCGCTTGGTTCCCGGCCGTGGTGGCGGCATCAGCCCGGCGCCATCGGCCGGCTTGACCACCCGTGTGAGCCGAGCTATTCCCTCCCGGTCGGTCACCGGACTCACGATAGCCGCCTGCTCAAGAGCGTGGCCGCGTCTTGTCCGGGTCGTAGAACGGGATGCGCACCACCCGAGCCGAAATCCGCTTCTGGAGCCCGTCCAGCTTGCCCACCTCGACCGAGGTGTCGAGGTCCGCGTATTGGACGGCCATCCGGCAGAGCGCGATCGAGCGCTTGAGCGTGGGGCTCCGGGTCCCGCTGGTGACGACGCCGACACGTTGCCGGCCGACATACACCGGGTCGCCGTGGCCGGCCACCTCGTTGCTGTCGAGCTCGAGGCCCACCAGTCTTCGCTGCGGGTGCTCCTTGCGCTCGATCAACGCCTCGCGGCCGACGAAATCCTCGTCGGAGCCGAGGGCCACCGTGAAACCGATCCCGGCCTCGAACGGGTCGACCTGATCGTCGAACTCATAGCCGGCGAAGATCAGCCCCGACTCGATCCGCAGCATGTCGAGCGCCTCGAGCCCGAGCGGCTTGATCCCAAACGCCTCGCCGGCCGTCCAGATCGCATCCCACACCGCGGGACCGTCGCTCGGATGGCACCACACCTCGTAGCCCAGCTCGCCGGTGTAGCCGGTGCGGGAGACGATGATCGGGATGCCGTCGTGAGTGTCGATCCGCCCGATCAAAAAGCGGAACCACTTGAGCTCCTCCAGGCTCGGCTGGCTCGGTGGCGTCCAGACGATCTGCTTCAGGGCTCCCGGCTGTGCGGGCCCTGGACGGCCAGGTTGTGGAGCTGGTCGGTGGACGGTTTGACGAAGACTCTCAGCCCGTGTCTGTCGGCGATTTCGCGGAGCCACACCCCGTCGTACTCGTCGCCGCCCACGAAGCGGAAGTTGTTGTCGGCGAGGCGGAAAACGGTGGCGTCGTCGATCATGCCGCCGGTCTCGTTGCACACCGCGGTGTACACGACCTGGCCGACCGACAGCTTGCGGGCATCGCGGGTGATCGCTCGCTGGATCAACACCTCGGCGTCCGGCCCGAGGACCTCGAACTTGCGCAGCGGGCTCAGGTCCATCACCACGACCTTCTCCCGGCAGGCCCAGTACTCGGCGAGCTGACCCTCGTTGTTGAAGCAGTGCGGAAGCCAGTAGCCGCGGTATTCGACAAATGATTTCGTCATGGCTCCGGTCCGCGGATGGAATGCCGTCTCCTGCGAGAGGACCGGCGGGGCGTCGGCGGTCACGCGGTGGGCGATGGCGACGGAGAAGCGGTTCTGCGGCCCGTACACGCGGACGTGGACATCTGTCACCTCCCAGGCGTTCGAGGGGTCGACGTCGTCGGGACAAGCCGACGACGCGCACACCAGGTCGCTCATCGCCCGCAGCATGACGTAGTCGCCCGGACGCGACCAGGGCTCGTCGAAGGTCAGCTGCAGGTTGGAGTCGAACGCGGTGTTGTAGAAGAAGTTCAGGGCCTCCCAGCCCTTGCGGGGGGCAATCTCGAACGGGGCGAGGGCGCCGTTGAAGTTGTCGGTGCAGTTGACGTGGCCCGGGTAGCCGAAGTCCTCGTAGTACTTGGCCTGGCAGGCCAGCGCGAATGTGTCGTGGCGCCCCACCGTGTCACGCACGACCTCGACCAACGGCTGCATGTCGAGGTCGTAGAACTTGCCGTTCAGCCCCGGGGTCGGGTACGCCTGACCCATGAGCGTTCTGCTGACCGTGGCGTCGAGGCCGCGCTCGAGGCCTTTCTGCAACTTGTCGGAATGGAACGCCAGGAAGTCCGAGCACTGGCGGCCCCGGACGTCGATCACCTGGATGTACTCGCCTTTGCGGACCTCGTAGGAGCTCGCCGTGGCGGCGTCGACGCGGAAATCGAGCCGGGGCTCGGCCAGGGGTGGCGGCAGCTCCGCGTTCTCCCGGCGCTCGGGTGCGGCGCGCCGGACCTCGACCAGAACCTCGGAGGCAGGCGGGTCGCCGTCCACGATCCGCCCCGCGGGCGCCGACACGATCAGGGTCGTGGCCGACTGCGCGCTGAGGCTGACCTCGCTCCCGGGCTGGGAATCTCGGCCGAACAGCGTGACCCCGCCGCCGTTTCGCTCCTGGCGGGCCAGCCCGAGCGCGGCCAGGCCCTCGCCGCCCCGCGCGGTGAGAGCGGCGGTCTGGCCGCCGTGGCGATCGATCAGCTTGATCCGGTCGTCGCCCTCGAGCCGGATCGCGGTAGCGCCGCCGGGCGCCACCCGGTAGAACTCGACGCCCGCTTCCCGGGGCCGCAGCCCGTTGATGAGGACCGCCATCCGCTACCTCCTCCTAGGAGGCGGCGGGCGCCGAGGCCTTCTCGACCTCGGCCAGCAGCTGCTCGGCGAGCTGGCGCTTGCCGTCCGCGTCGAGCTTCTTGACCTCGTTCTCGACCGCACGGCGGTTGTAGTGCTGGTTCCAGTAGTCGAGGCTCTCGAACCCGAGCAGCACCGCCTTGCCGACGAACTGGCGGAGCACCTCGTTGGTGGGGCCCATCACCCAGCCGGCCTTGGCGTCGCGCAGGTAGCGCTCGAGCTCCATGTCGCGCTTGTAGCCGGTACCGCCGCAGGCATGGAGCATCTTGTCCACCACGTGGGCGGCGTTCTTGGCCGCACCAAACTTGATCTGCCACGCCCAGTGCAGGTAGTTGGCGCGCGCGAACTCGCCCGGCGGGAGCCGGACGGTGTTCTTCTCGGTGGCGTTGTCCATCGCCTGCGCCACCGAGTAGACGAACAGCCGCGCAGGCGTTGGTGTCCATGACCGCCTCGCCGATGTAATCCTGGATCGTCGGGTAGTCGGCCACGCGGAGGCCCACGTCGACGTGGCGCTTGCGGGTGGTCTGCCGCTTGCCGATGTCGATCGCCCCCATGGCCAGTCCGTTCCACACGCTCGAGGACCCGATCAGGAACCAGGGGTCGACCGACTCGTCGTTGGAGGCGGCGCCGTCGCCCTCGGGCCCCACGATCTGGTCGCCCGGGATGTCCACGCCAGGCACCTCGATGGGGCCCGACTGATTGCCGCGCAGACCCAGCGCGTCCCACGTCGAGGGCTGCGCCTTCACGTGCTCGCCGTCGATGACAAACACGCTGAGGTCGTCGTAGCCGGTGAAGTCGGGGCTGGTGGTCTGGACCACGTAGAAGTCGGCGAACCCGCCCGAGGTGGTCCACGACGCCTTCTTGCGCACGTTGTAGCCGCCGTTGGAACGCGCCGCGCCCGAGGAGATCGGGTACCAGAAGTGCGAGCCGGTCTCCGGGTCGGAGTAGGACAGCGTCCCGATCTTCCCGCTGTTCAGGGGTCGGATGTACTTGTCGATCAGCGCGTCGGTGGCGCGCAGCATGATCGCGTTCACCGCCCCGATGTGCATCACGTAGCACATCGCCGTGGACGCGCAGCCGTAGCGCGCGATCGTCTCGCAGGTCATCGCGTAGGCGACGTGGTCCTCGCCGAGGCCGCCGTACTCGGTGGGCACGGTCAGGGCGAGGAAGCCGTGTTCGCCGAGCAGCTCGAGGTTGCGGCGGGGGAACTTCAGCTCATCGTCGGAGATCTTGGCGTTGGCCCGCATCTCCTTCTCGCATAGCTCGATCAGCGTGTCACGGAGCTCGCGCTGGCGATCGGTGAGAACCCACTCGGGATCCCACTCGTAGCCCAGCCCCCAGAAGGGCTCGCCACCCCATGTCTTCTCGGCCATCAAACCCTCCGCTCTCGCCTCTGCACAAATATGTTCAATACAGTTCTACCTGAGTGGATGATCGGTGTCTAGGGTGTCAAACAGGCCATTGATCGGGGTCTCCGCGAGCGTCCACGACTTCGGCGACTACGGGGCAGTCGGGGTGCGCCGGCCCGTGCTGGCCGTCCAGTGGGAGCTCCAGGAGGAATGGCGGGTCGACCCGCGCTTCGCTCAGGTCTTCGATTGGTTCGTGGAAGCCGCGCGGGCACGCCGGCGCGGCGCCGCGCTCAGCTCGTCATCCCGGTGAACTGCCCGCCCGTGATGCTCAGCACCTGGCCGGTGATGTAGTTGGCCCACGGGGTGCAGAGCAGGAACACGCCGCCGGCCGCCTCCTGAGGAGTGCCCGGGCGGCCCATCGGGATCAGCGCCGATCCCAGCGCCCGCATCTGCTCGGGGATGCCGAGCTGAACCTTCTGGCCACCGATCTCGGTGACGTTCTCGTCGGTCTTGGGTGCGGTGAGCCGGGTCTCGATGAAGCCGAAGGCGACCGCGTTGACGTTAATCTTGAACTGGCCCCACTCCTTGGCCAGCGTCTTGGTCAGGCCGACCACGGCCGACTTGCCCGAGGCGTAGTTGGCCTGGCCGGCATTGCCCATCGTGCCGGAGATCGAGGAGACGTTGACGATCTTGCGGAACACCTCGCGACCCTCGCCGCGCTCCTGCTTGGCCGGCTCGCGCATGTGGGGGGCGACCGCGCGGCACATCCGGAAGGGGACGATCGAGTGGATGTCGAGCATGCGCTGGAACCAGTCGTCGCTCATCTTGTGGATGGGCGCGTCGAGCGTGTAGCCCGCGTTGTTGATCAGGATGTCGACCTTGCCCCACTCGTCGATCACCTTCTGCACGAGCTGATCGGGGACGCCCTCCTTGGTCAGATCGCCGGCGAACACGCCGGTCTCGCCGGAGATCTCCGAGGCGGCCTGCTCGGCCACGTCAGCGTCGAGGTCGTTGATCAGGACCTTGGCGCCGTGTTCGGCAAGCAGCTCCGCGGTGGCGCGTCCGATCCCACGCGCCGACCCGGTCACGATCGCGACCTTGTCCTCCAGGATTGCCATTTCGGGTCCGCCTCCAGTTCTTCGCTTAGACGACGCTGGCCATCATGCCAGTGCCGCGGCTCGCGCGCCCGCCCGCAGGCCCGATTCGATCGCGCCGTCGATGAAGCCCGCCCAGCCGCTGGCGATGTCCGAGCCGGCGAGCAGGACGCGCCCCTCCGGGACCTGCATCGCCGCGTGGTGGTACTCGTACCAGCCGGGGCGGTGAATGGCCCAGGTGCCCCGGGAAAGCTCGTCGGCCAGCCAATCATGCGCGGTGGCGTCGATCACCTCGTAGCCGGGCAGGATCGCGTCGAGCTGGCGCTGGACCCCGGGCAGGTCGCCGGCGTCACAGCGCTCGGCGTCGACCCCGAACCCGATCAGCAGCTGGGAGCCGTCGCCGTTCATCCAGTCGGTGCCGAGGTAGCCGAACGCGTGCCCGGGTCGGATGCTGTTGTGGAGCAGCGCCTCACCTCGCGCGTGGATGAAGATCTTTATGCCCCTCGAGGCCTGCCCCAGCGCGATCGCCCGCCGCTTGTCCTCGGGCAGGGCCGGGGTGAACTCGATGGCGCCCAGAGCATTGAGCGGTACGGCGAGGACTGCGGCATGCCCCCCGAACACCGAGCCGTCTCGTGTCTCCACCTCGACGCGGTCCCCGGAGCGCCGCACCGCCGCCACCGGCGTCGCCAGCCGCCGATCGAACCGGGCCTGGCCGGCGATCGCGTCGAGCAGGGCGCGAGTGCCGCCGACCATCGTCACCCGTCCGCCGGTGAACTGCGTCAGCTCCAGGCTGTAGCCCGACAGGGCGTGCCAGCGCAGGACGGACACCGCGCCGGCCTGGTCCAGCGGGGCATGCGCGAGCGACTCGAGCTCGGCGGTGAGCACCGCGCGCTCCTCGTCGGAGAGCGAAAGCTCATGCAACCGATCGGCGATGCTCAGCCGATCGAAGCGGGCCAGCGCGCCGATCGCGTGCGTGGGATCGTGGGGCACCGGCAGAGCCTCCCGCACGCCGGCCACGAAGCGGTCCCAGCCGCGGCGGGCGATCGCGTCTCGCTGCTCGATCGACCCCGACCGCCGCTCCTCGCCCACATACCAACTCGCCAGCTCGGCGTCGTCGCTCACCGCCACCTCGAGACCCGCCCGCGTGATCTCCGACCAGGTGTGCGGCTGGTGCCAGTGCACCCACGCGCCGCCGTACTCCACCGGATGTCCGTGCCACTCGGCCCGCCAGGTACGCCCACCCAGACGGTCGCGGGCCTCCAGCAGCAGCACGCTGCGCCCTCGGAGCGCGGCCTCGCGCGCCGCGGTGACCCCGGCGAAGCCGCCGCCGATTACGATCACGTCGTTCACGCCGCGGCCCCCAGACGGTCCGCCACCGCCACGCGGCGGCACGCGGTGGCGTCGACCGCCACCGCCCCGCCAGGTCCGGCCAGAACCGGGTTGAGCTCGACCAGCTCGAGCGACTCCTCGAGCAGGAGCTCGCCGACCCGCTGCGCCATCCGGGCCACCGCGGCCAGGTCGATCGGGGGCGTACCCCGGCCGCCGGTCAGGAGCGGTGCCCCGCGCAGCCCGAGCACGGCGCGCTCGATCCGCTCGGCGTCGGCCGGCAGCGGCACGATGGCCACGTCGTCCAGCGTCTCCGTCCACACGCCGCCCAGCCCGACGAGAACCGCCGGCACCACCGCGTCGGCCCGCGCGGCCACGATCAGCTCGATCCCGGGCGAGGGCCATCCGCTCGGCCAGCACCGCACCACCGAGGCGTTGTGCCAGCACCGAGAGCTGCCCGAACGCCTCCGCCACCTCCGCTTCGCCGGACAGCCCAAGCCACACCGCGCCCAGCTCGGACTTGTGCTGTACGGCCACCGAGCTGAGCTTGAGCGCGATGGGTGGGCCCCATTCATCGAGCGCCGCGAGGGCGTCGCCGCCGTCGGCCACCAGGCGGCCGTCGACCACCTCGACGCCGCCGGCGCGCAGCAACCGCTTGGCGCCGTGCTCGGACAGCCATTCGGCCTCGCCGGGCCGACGATCGTGAGCCGCGCGCGCGATCTGGAGCAACCGGGCGGGATCGCCGGGCGCGCAGCGCATCGCCGCCACGCAGGCCAGCCCGGTGCGCAGGCCGGCGATCGCCGGAATGCCCGATTGCGCGCATTCCCACGCCGCGGCGTCGTCGAGCAGCTCGGGGAGGGTCGAGCAGATCATCGTCGTGGCGGGGCTCCTGGCCGCGCCCCGCGATGATCCCGCCCCGCACCGCGTCCGAGGCGTCCGACACGGGGCCGGTCAGCCCCGGGAACTGGTCGTAGAACACCAGCACGTGGTCGATCGCCGGGTCCTCGCCGAGGGTCTGGACGAGCTCGCCGAGCAGTGCGCCCTCGCCCCAGATCATCGCGGTGTAGTCGAGCGGGTTGGCCACCGTGGCGGCGCTCGGCAAGAGCGAGTGCAGCCGCGCGCACGTGGAGGGCGCGAGCGCCGGTAGATCGATTCCGAGGCGCGCCGCCTCGTCGGCGCTCTGGGCCGAGTCGCCCCCCGAACAGGTCATGATCGCCAGACCGCGTGCCGGTCGGGGAGCGCGGGGGCGCGCCGCGAGCGCCTTGGCCACCTCGAGCAGTTCGTGCACGTCGGCCGCCCACACGCCGCCGGCCTCCTCGATCAGCGCTCGGAAGATCCGCTGGTCGCCGGCCAGCGCGGCACTGTGAGCGGCGGCCGCCCGCGCGCCCGCCGGCGAGCTCCCCACCTTCAACACGGCGACCGGGACCTTGGCCTCGGCGCAGGCGGCCAGCCCGTCGCACAGGCGCGGACCCCCGTCGTCCTCCAGATAGAGCGCAATCGCCCGGACGTCCGGTTCGCGAGCCAGGAACAAGAGGTAGTCGGCCGCGCCGAGGACGGCCTGGTTGCCGCTGGCGATCACCGTGTGGAAGCGCAGCCCGCGCCGCGTGGCGAGCGCGTTGACCGCCACGTTGCCGCTCTGGGAGACGAGCGCCACCGGACCCGGCTCGCGTGGGGTGAGCGCGTCGCCCCACAAGGTGGCCCGAGCATGCATGGCGACGATGCCGTTGCAATTGGGGCCGCACACCGGGAGCCCGTGTCGTTCGGCGGCCGCGACGAGCTGGCGCTGGAGCTCGATCCCCTGCGCCACCTCGGCGAAGCCGGCGCCGATCACCACCGCGCCGCCGCATCCTCTCGCGCCCGCCTCGTCGAGAGCCGCCGGCACGCCGGCGGCGGGGATGGCGATCACGACCGCGTCGGCCGGCTCCGGCAGGTCGGCCAGCGACGGCACGCACGGGCGCCCCAGCACCTCGGTCCGCCGCGGGTTCACACCCCACACCGGGCCGGGGAAGCCGATCGCGTCGAGATTCAGCAGCGCCTGCGCGCCATAGCTGGCCGGGCGGTCGGTGGCGCCGAGCACCGCGATGGAGCGCGGGCGCAACAGACGGCTGAGATCCATCAGTGGATGGTTGCCTCGACTCCGCGGCGCTCGAGCGCGCGGGCGATGATCAGTCGCTGCACCTCGCTGGTGCCCTCCCAGATGCGGTCGACCCGTAACTCGCGGTTGAACCGCTCGGCCACGTTCGAGCGCAGGTAGCCACGCCCGCCGAACGCCTGCACGGCGCGGTCGGCGCACCGGCCGGCCGCCTCGGAGACGAACAGCTTGGCCATCGAGGCCTTGGCGTGGATCAGCTTCGGATCGGCGCCGGCGTCGACCATGCCAGCGACGTGCAGCGCCAGCAGCCGGCCGAGCGTGGCATCGACGGCCGAGTCGGCCAGCGGGAACGAGATGCCCTGGTAGTCCATGATCCGCTGCCCGCCCTGCATCCGGGCCAGCGCCCACGCGGTCGTCTCGTCGAGCAGCCGCCACATCGCGCCGAGCCCGTGGGTGGCGATGCCGAGACGCTCCTCGGTGAACCAGGCGCGCTGAAGCGCCTCGCCGTTTCCGACTCCGCCGATCACCGCGGCGGGGCCGACCTCGACGTCGGTGAAGCGGATCGTCGGATGGCCGTGGGGATAGTTGTGGGTGAACCTCGGGCTCTCCACGAACTCGACCCCTGGGCTGCCCGGCTCGACGAGGAACAGCGTGGGGAGCCGGTCGGCGCCGTCAACCGCGTTCGCCATCACGATGAGCACGCGGGCCACGTCGCCCGAGGTCACGAACCACTTCTCGCCGTTGATCACGCCATCCTCCGTCGCTGGGGGCGGCCGTGGTGGAGATACCGCCCGGATCGGAGCCTGCCTCGGCCTCGGTGACCGCGTAGGCGTCGCCGCCCTCGCCGCGCAGCGCCGGGATCAGGTAGCGCTCGATCTGCTCGTGCGAGCCCTGCATCAACACGTTGTAGGCGCTCGGGACGTGCCAGTGCAGGCCGCCCGTGACTCGCCCGAACTGCTCGTTGACCAGGAACCACTCGAGCATCGACCATCCCTGGCCGCCGTACTCGGGCGCGAACCGGCCGCCGTTCAGGTGGGCGGCCATCGCCTCGCGCTTGATCTCCTCGATCGTCGCCTCCGGCAGCTTGCCGCCGCGCTCCTCGGCCTCGAGCTCGAGCGGCATGAGCACGGTCTCCACGAACGTGCGCGCCCGCTGCTGGAGCTCGAGCTGGTCGGAGGTGAGCTCGGGGAACCGGTCGTGGGGTGCACGGCGGTGCTCATGGGCGGTCCTCGTCGGTCGGGGCGAGCAGCTGCGCGAGCCGCTGCCGGTCTGCGTCGGTCTGCTTGGCGCCATGGCCCGGTAGGGCCAGCAGCAGGTTGTGGTGGTTCGCGATCACCTCGGTGGCAAGTGCCCGCGCTCGCGCCACCTCGGGGTCGGTGTCGCGCGCGCGGCTCTCGATCAGGTCGAGGACCCGGTGCAGGTAGCGGTTCCAGCTCCGCTGGCTGCCGTGGAGAACCAGCCGCTCCACCCGGGCCGTCTCCTGCGCCACCGCGTCCTGGCCGGCGCGTCCGCCGCGTTCCAGGGTGGCAACGGCCCGCGGGAGCTCGCGCTCGGGCTCGGGGGTGACCGACAACCAGGTCGCGCGCTTGACCATCGGCGGTAGACTAACAGCAACTGATCACAAAGTCAGGATGGTTTCCGCCATGCATGCTGCTGTGACGACCGAAGTCCCGATGCCCGTCGCGGGCGAGGCGCTCGAGCCGCGGCTGTACCTCGACCCGGACGTGCTCGAGGTCGAGCAGGAGCGCATCTTCGAGCGGACCTGGCAGCTGATCGGGCACGTCTCCGCGCTGCCCCGCCCCGGCAGCTACACGACCGGCTTCGCGGGCAACCAGCCGGTGCTCGTCGTGCGCGACGAAGCGGGCGATCTTCGCGCCTATCGGAACGTGTGCCGCCACCGCGCCTCCTGCCTGCTCACTGGCTCGGGCCAGTGCAAGGGGGCGATCCGCTGCCGCTACCACGGCTGGACCTACCGCTTCGACGGCTCGCTGATCGGCGTCCCGGAGGCGCGCCAATTCGGCGAGCGGCTCGACAAGCCCGCGCTCGGACTCCATCAGGTCCGCGTCGAGGAGCTGTGCGGGCTGGTGTTCGTCAACCTCGACCCGGGCGCGGCGCCGCTGGCCGAGCTGACCGCAGGTCTGGCCGACCGCCTCGCCCGCTACCGGATCGCCGAGCTCGAGTCATTCGGCTCGGTCGAGGGCAGCCAGCCGGCCAACTGGAAGGTGGTGGTCGAGAACTACATCGAGGGCTACCACATCCCGATCGCTCATCCCGGGCTGATGCGGATGCTCGACTACAAGCATTACGACACTGAGCTGCACGACCACTGGGCCTGGGTGGAGGCGCCGTTCCGCGAGAAAGCGAGCAGCAACTACCTGGAGCGCGCCTACTCCGAGCTGGTCACGCCGATGGCCGGCCTCGGCGAAGGGGACCGGCGCATATGGCGCTACGCCTTCATCTACCCGAACACCACGATCGATCTGTACCCCGACCAGGTCAACACCTGGCAGATCCTGGCCCGTGGCGTCGAGCGCACCAGGGACTTCTCGGGGAGCTATCGCCGGCCCGACGCCGGTCTGCGCACCCGCGCCGTGCAGTGGATCAACCAGCGCGTCAACAACCTGGTCCTGTACGAGGACATCGAGATCGTCAGGAATGTTCAGCTGGGCATGCACACGCGCGGCTACCGCTGCGGGCCGCTGTCGCGCCGCGAGGACGCGGTGGCGTGGTTCGCCGACCGGATCAGAGCCGACCTCGCCGGAGCGCCGTGACCGAGCCACGGCCGAGCGCGCGGGAGCGCATCCTGGCCGCAGCGGTCGGGCAGATCGCGCGCGAGGGAATCGACGGGGTACGGATCGCCCGCATCGCCACGGAAGCGCGGGTCTCCCCGGCGCTCGTCCACTATCACTTCGCGACCAGGGACGCGCTGCTCGCCGAGGCGCTCGACTACTCCTACGGGCACGCCGGCGAGGCGCGCATCGCCACCGGCGACACGCTCCCGCGCACCACGCACGCGGCCCGGCTTCAGACGATGATCGAGGCGTGCCTGCCGGCGACCGTGTCGCTCAGGCAGGACTGGGTGCTGTGGGTGGAGTTGTGGCTGCGGGCGGCGCGCAACGCGGAGCTGCGCCCGGTGGCCGAGGAGCTGTACGCGCGCCTGCACGCCTGGTTCGCCCGCGAGATCGCCGACGGCGTCAAGGCCGGTGAGTTCGAGCGCTGCGATCCCGACGAAGTGGCCGATCGGGCGCTGGCGCTGATCGACGGCTACGGCATCCGGACGCTGATCGGCGACCCGGCGATCCCGCTCGAGCGGGCACGGCGCTCGGTATCGGCCGCGCTGGCGCGCGAGCTGGGTCTCGGCGGCGAGCAGCTGTCAGCATCTCGCGCGGCTTGACAACGCCGGCGGGCGCTCAGTAGTTTTCTGAACGGCGATTCAGTAAACGAATCCGTCCGGGTGAAGAGGAGAAGGGAAAGGCGTGAGCCCACGCCCCAAGGTCGAGCACCTCCGCAAACCGCAGATCATCTCCGCGGCGGCCGACGTCCTCTACGAGCGCGGGCTGTTCGACACGCGGATCGGGGACATCGCACAGCGCGCGGGCACGAGCTCGCCGACGATCCTCTACTACTTCGAGTCCAAGGACCGGCTGCTCGAAGAGGCGGTCGACCAGACCGACCGCGAGTTCTACGCGCGCCTGACCGAGGGGCAGGCGCAGCGCGACGGCGCCGCCGAGAAGCTCGTACACCTGATCGAAGAGACCAGCCTCGGGCCGGGCGGTCTCAGCGACTGGACGTTGTGGATGGAGATGTGGGTGCGGGCGCGCCGCGATCCGGCCGTCCGGAGCACGTACTTCCGGCTCGACCGCCGGCAGCGCAAGCTGATCGCGGACATCGTGCGCGACGGACAGGCGTCCGGTGACTTCGACCGAGGCGTCGATCCCGACGACTTCGCGCTCGCCCTGAGCGGCCTGATGGACGGGCTGGGCGTGCAGGTCACGCTGGGCCAGCCGGACGTGACCGCCGAGGGGATGGTCGAGCGCTGCCTGGCCATGGCCGCGGCCGAGTTGGGGTGCGAGCTTCGGCCGGGCGCCGCCAGCGCGAGGAGAGGAGCGAGGAGATGAGTGGCAGCACACGCAGGACGTTCATGAAGCGCGCCGGGGTCCTCGCCGCCGGGCTCGCCTTCCCCGGGGTGCTCGAAGCCTGCGGCAGCACCACCCCGCAGGTGAGCGGGACGGCCGCCGCGGCGCCCACCGGGCCGGGCGGACTCGCCCTGGCCCGTCCCGACCGGCCATTGACGCTGCCGATCTACGCCGACAACAAGCCGATCGCGTCCGGGCTGACTCCCGAGAAGGGACCGCTTCAGTTCTACAACTGGGACTCGTACATCAACACCGACGTGGTCAAGGCGTTCGAGAAGAAATACGGCGTCAAGGTCCAGATCAGCACGTTCACCACGATCGACGAGGCGGTGGCGAAGATCTCGAGCGGAGCGGTGCAGTTCGACGTCTTCGTCCCCGAGTTGGTCTTCCTCGAGCGCCTCGTGGCCGGCAAGGTGCTCCAGCCGATCAACCTGAGCTACATCCCGAACCTCAAGCAGAACGTGTGGCCGTCGCTGGCCAACCCGTGGTACGACGTGGGCAGCCGCTACACGGTGCCCTACACGATCTACACCACCGGGATCGGCTGGCGGGCCGACAAGCTGCCGGGCTTCGATCCGGCGACGCTGAGCAACCCGTGGAGCGCGCTGTGGAGCGAGGGGCCGAAGATCTCGGGCAAGGTCGGGCTGCTCGACGACCAGCACGAGGGATTGACCATGGGTCTGCTCCACAACGGAGTGACCGACGTCAACACCGAGAACGCCCGGCAGGTGAACGCGTCCAAGAACTCGCTGCTCCAACTGGTCAGCGCCACCAACCTGAAGTTCGACACCAACGAGTATCAGCATCTGGCCGACGGGTCACTGTGGCTTCACCAGGCGTGGTCGGGTGACATGGCGTCGGTACCCACCTATGCACCGCAGGGCACCAAGGCCTCCGTGTTCCGCTACTGGTGGCCGGCCGACGGGCGCGGCCCCATCGACAACGACACGCTCGCGATCCTGCGCGGCGCCAAGAACCCCGTGCTGGCGCACCTGTTCCTCAACCACGTGCTCGACGAACAACAGGTGTTCAAGAACTTCACCTACACCTACTACCAGCAGCCGATCAACGCGATGACACCCGAGTCGCTGATCAAGCTGGGCCTGATCCCTCCGACGCTGAAGACAACGATCATCCGCGAGGCGCAGTTCAAGAACGGCCTGGTGCAGGGCCCGTTGTCGAACCGGGGCGAAGTGCTGTGGGAGAACGCGTGGGCGGCGGTCAAGTCGGCCTGACCACGCGCTCTTCTTACTGGCGCGGGTTCGCCCTCCCGGGCGTGGTGTGGCTGTGCCTGTTCGTGGTGGTGCCGGCCTACGCGGTGCTGGCCATGGCGATGGGAAAGGTCAACCTTCTGCTCGAACCGGTTCCGGCCTGGAGCCCCGCGACGTGGAACCCCGGCTGGGTCTCGAAGGCGTTCTCGGGGGCGCTGCCCGGCGGGGAGTATTGGCCGGCGGTGCGCAACACGCTGGTCTACGTGATGGCGTCGCTCACGCTCTGCTTTGCGATCGGTTACCCGGTGGCGTACTACGTGGCACGGCACGCTCCGCGGCGCTGGAAGCCACTGCTCGTGGTGCTCCTGGTGATCCCGTTCTGGGTCAGCTACCTGCTGCGGATGCTGGCCTGGATCGGACTGCTCTCGAGCGACGGCTACGTCAACAAACTGCTGATCGACCTCGGCATCGCACATCCGCCGAACTGGTTGAACGGCAACGCCTACTCGGTGATCCTCGCGCTCGTGTACGGCTACATCCCGTACTTCATCCTGCCCGTGTTCGCCGGCATCGACCGGATCGACTCCAGGCAGATCGAGGCGGCGCGCGATCTCGGCGCCACCCCACGCGAGGCATTCATGCGCGTCACCCTGCCGCTCAGCCGGCCGAGCATCCTGGCCGGCGCGGCGCTCGTCGTGCTGCCGATGTTCGGCGACTACTACACCAACGACCTGATCTCGGCTTCGCCGCGGACCAACATGCTCGGCAACGAGATCAACCTGTTCGTGCAGGGCGGCCCGGAGAAGAACCTGGGGGCAGCTCTCGTCCTCGTGCTGATGGCGATCCTGTCGGTGCTGATGCTCTACTACGTGTACGCCACGGCGCGCGATGCGCGGAGGCTGGCGTGAGCGCGAGCGCCGGGGCGATCCCGGCCGCGGGCGCGAGGCCGCGCGCGAGGGTGCGCGTGCCCAAGCGGCTGCGCAACCCCTGGGCCAGGCCGCGTTTCCTGGTGCTGGTGACGTGGCTGTACCTCGCCTGGGCGCTTGCGCCCGTGGTCGTCGCGATGCTCTTCTCGTTCAACCAGGGCCGCTCACGCAGCGTGTGGCAGGGCTTCTCGATTCGTTGGTGGTGGGGGGATCCGAGCCAGTCGATCTTCCACGACTCGATGTACACCCACGCGCTACTGCACAGCCTCCAGTTGGCCGCGCTCGACATGCTGATCGCCACCCCGCTCGGCGTCCTCCTGGCCCTCGGGCTGTCGCGCTGGCGCGGACGCGGCTCGAGCGCCGCCAACGGGCTGATGCTCGTGCCGCTGGTCACGCCGGAGATCGTGATGGCGGTGTCGCTGCTGCTCGTGTTCACCCAGCTCGCCGTGGTCCCGTTCAGCCTGGTCCATCTCGGCACCGGGGCTCAGGTGGTCGGGCAGGTGACCTTCTCGGTCTCCTACGTGGTGGTGATCGTCCGCAGCCGGCTGGCCTCGATCGGACCCGAGTACGAGGAAGCGGCGCGCGATCTCGGCGCCACCCCGATCGGCGCCCTGCGCTTGGTGCTGCTGCCTTTGCTGCTCCCCGCGATCCTGTCCAGCATGCTGATCGTGTTCGCGCTGTCGATTGACGACTTCGTGGTCACCCAGTACATGTCCTCGAACGCCTCGACCACGACGATCCCGATGTTCCTGTACGCCAACGCACGCGGGGGGACTACGACGCCGGCCCTCAATGCCCTGGCCTCGATCCTGGTCGTGACCACGCTCGTCGGCGTGGGCATGGCCTATCTGCTCTACACCGTGCTGACCCGGCAGGGAGCCGCGGCCGGCGAGATGTCGCCGCTGCGCGAGCTGTCCGGGCTCCAGGAGACCGCCTGATGGCGTCCGGCAGCGTCGAGCTCCGCGGGCTGACCAAGCGCTTCGAGGACGCCGTGGCCGTGGACGGCATCGCCGCCTCGATCGAGCCCGGCGAGTTCTTCTCGCTGCTCGGCCCTTCGGGCTGCGGCAAGACCACCACGCTGCGGATGATCGCGGGCTTCGAGCAGCCCACCGCGGGCGAGATCGTGCTCGACGGCGTCGACGTGGCCGAGGTGCCGCCGCACGAGCGCAACGTGCACACGGTGTTCCAGAGCTACGCGCTGTTCCCGCACCTCGACGTGTTCGGCAACGTGGCGTTCGGGCTGCGCCGCCGGCGGGTGGCCAAGGATGAGACCAAGCGCCGCGTGGCCGAGGCGATCGAGTTGGTCGAGCTGACCGGGCTCGGGCACCGTCGCCCGCAGCAGCTCTCCGGCGGGCAGCAGCAGCGGGTGGCGCTCGCTCGCGCGCTCGTGTTGCGCCCGGCCGTGCTCCTGCTCGACGAGCCACTCGGCGCGCTCGACGCGAAGATCCGCAAGCAGCTGCGACTCGAGCTCAAGGCGCTGCAGGAGGAGGTCGGGATCACGTTCGTGTTCGTGACCCACGACCAGGAGGAGGCGCTCAGCATGAGCGACCGGATCGCGGTCATGAACGAGGGGCGGATCGAGCAGATCGGGACGCCGGCCGACGTGTACGAGCAGCCGGCCACCGTGTTCGTGGCGGACTTCCTCGGAGTCTCGAACCTGATGGACGCCGAGGGGCTCGGGGCCGGCGCGGTCCGGATCGGCGACTTCACGCTGCGCGCGGGGTGCGGCGAGCTACACGCGCGCGGGCCGGTCAAGATCGTGGCCCGGCCCGAGCGCCTGGCCCTGCTGTCCCACGGCGCGGCCCGGGACAACTGCGTTCCGGGGATGGTCGAGCGCACGGTGTACGTCGGCGCGAACCTCCAGGTGATCACGCGCCTGGCCACCGGGGAGACGATCCAGGCGTCGATCACCAACACGGGCGATCCGACCACGTATGCGCAGGGGACGCCGGTGGCCGTGCACGTGCCGCCCGACGCGCTCCGGGTACTAGCGCCCGGCCCGGCCCCCGGGGTTGACGTCGGTGCGACGGCCGAGCCGGAGCCCGCCCCCGCCGTGACCCACTAGAGTCACGGCGCATGAACGCTCGCGAGTGGCTGGCCGCCTACGCCGAGAAGCTCGGCACGGCGCCGCCGTCGACCGAGGAGTTCAAGACGCTTCTCGACATCGCCGCCGAGGCGGCGCACACCTCCGAGCGAGTCGCGGCGCCGGCCGCCTGCTGGGTGGCCGCCCGCGCCGGCGTCGACCTGGACGAGGCGCTGAGGGTCGCTCGCGACCTCGACGGGTCCGGTGGCTGACCGCCCCTACGACATCGTGCTGTTCGGCGCCACCGGGTTCACCGGGGAGCTGACCGCCGAGTACCTGGCCCGCAACGCGCCGCCGGGGACGCGATGGGCACTGGCGGGGCGCAGCCAGGAGAAGCTCGAGGGAGTGCGCCGGCGATTGGCCGAGGTCAACCCGGAGTTCGGTTCGCTCTCACTGCTGCGGGCGGACGTCACCGATGCAGGTTCGGTGCGCGACGTGGCCGAGGCCGCCAAGGTTCTCATCACCACGGTCGGCCCCTACATCCGCTACGGCGAGCCGCTGGTGGCGGCCTGCGCCACCGCCGGGATCGACTACGTCGATCTGACCGGGGAGCCCGAGTTCGTCGACCGAATGTGGCTGGGTTACCACGAGGAGGCCGTGGCGACCGGCGCCCGGCTTGTGCATTCGTGTGGGTTCGACTCGATCCCCTACGACCTGGGCGTCCAGTTCACCGTCGAGCAGATGCCCGAGGGCGTCCCGATCTCGGTCGACGGCTTCATGCGCGTGAACGCGTCGATTTCGGGCGGCACCTACCAGTCGACGATCGAGATCCTCAGCCGGCTGCGCTCGGGCGCCAAGGTGGGGCGGGAGCGGCGCCGGCGCGAGGGCAAGCCCGACGGCCGGCGCGTCGCCGACATCCCGGGCAAGCCGCACCGCAGTGAATTCGCCGGCGGCTGGGTCGTTCCGTTCCCGACCATCGATCCGCAGACGGTCAAGCGCTCGGCTCGTGCGCTCGAGCGCTACGGGCCCGATTTCACCTACAGCCACTACGCGGTCGTCGGGCCGCTGCCGATGCTCGTGGGGCTGGGCGCCGCGGCCGGGGTCACGGTCGCGCTGGCGCAGATCCCGCCGGCTCGCGATCTGCTGCTCAAGGCGATGAGCTCGGGCGACGGCCCGTCTGCGGAAAAGCGCGCGAGGTCGTGGTTCAGCGTTCGGTTCGCGGCGCACGCCGGCGATCGCGTCGTGCGGACCGAGGTGTCGGGCGGGGATCCCGGCTACAGCGAGACGTCGAAGATGCTGGCCGAGTCGGCGCTCTGCCTGGCCTTCGACGATCTGCCGCAGCGAGCCGGACAGCTCACGCCGGCCGTCGCCATGGGCGACGCGCTGCGGTTGCGGTTGCAGGCAGCCGGGATCGAGTTCGAGGTGCTCGATGGCGGCTAGGTGGACGGCGGCCGACATCCCGGATCAGACGGGCCGGGTCGCCATCGTGACCGGGGCCAACAGCGGGCTCGGTCTGGCCACCGCGCGCGAGTTGGCTCGCGGCAGCGCCGGCGTCGTCTTGGCGTGCCGCAGCGAGGAGAAGGCGAGCGGCGCGATGCACTCGATCCGCAACGTCGTGCCGAGCGCCGATCTCACGGTAGGCATGCTCGACCTGAGCGACCTCGGTTCGGTGCGGGCGTTCGCCGAGAGCTTCGTGGCTCCCGGCCGCTCGCTCGATCTGCTGATCAACAACGCCGGGATCATGGCCGCGCCGCGCGGGCTGACCAAGCAGGGCTTCGAGAGCCAGTTCGGCACCAACCACCTCGGCCACTTCGCCTTGACCGGGCTGCTGTTGCCGGCGCTGCTCAGGGCGCCGGCGCCGCGCGTGGTGACCGTGTCGAGCACGATGCACCGGGGCGGGAAGATGAACTTCGACGACCTGAACGGCGAGCGCAAATACAGCCGCTGGGGCGCCTACAGCCAATCCAAGCTGGCCAACCTGATGTTCTGCTTCGAGCTCCAGCGCCGGGCCACCGAGGCGGGCAGCGCGCTGCTCAGCATGGCAGCGCACCCTGGCTACGCGGCGACCAACCTGCAGTTCGCCGCGCCCGATCGCTTCTACGAGAGGGCGTACATGTGGCTCGGCAACCGGCTGATCGCCCAGAGCGCCGACATGGGTGCGCTGCCGACGCTGTACGCGGCGACGGTTCCGGACCTGCCGGGCGGCACGTACGTCGGTCCGGGCGGCCGCACCGAACAGCGCGGGTATCCGAAGGTGGTCGGCGCCGCCGGCAAGGCATACGACGAGCAGGCGTGGCGCCGGCTGTGGGAGATCTCCGAGGAGCTGACCGGCGTCCACTACGAGTTCGCGGCAGCCCCGGTGTGAGCGACTTCCGGGCGGACGGCGCCGCTGCGCTCGAGTGGGCGGCGCGGTACCTCGAGCGGGTCGGCGATCTGCCGGTGCTCGCGCAGGTGGCCCCCGGCGAGGTGCGCGCCCGGCTGCCCAGGACCGCGCCCGACGAACCCGAGCCATTCGCCGACGTCCTGCGCGACCTCGACGAGATCCTGCTTCCGGGCGTCACCCACTGGCAGCACCCGCGCTTCTTCGCCTACTTCTCCTGCAGCTCGTCCGAGCCGGCCATCCTGGCCGAACTGCTCGCCGCCACGCTCAACTCGATCGCGATCCTGTGGCGGACAGCGCCGGCGGCGACCGAGCTCGAGGGTGTGGTGCTCGACTGGGTGGCGGACCTGCTCGGGCTGCCCGCCGGGTGGCACGGGCACATCGAGGACAGCGCATCCACCTCGACGTTCACCGCGATCGTGGCGGCACGGGAGGCGACCGGCCGCGCCCTGATTGTGTGTTCCGAGCACGCGCACTCCTCGGTGGACAAGGCCGCCCGGATGCTGGGGATGCGGCTGCGCAAGGTGCCGGTCGACGCGGAGTTCCGGATGCAGGCGGACGCGGTGGGTGATCTGTCCGAGGCCGCCGTCGTCGTGGCTACAGTCGGTACGACTGCGGCGACCGCGGTCGATGGGGTGGGGGGGCTGGCGGACGCGTGCCAGGCGAGCGGGACGTGGCTGCACGTCGACGCGGCGTACGCCGGGACGGCGATGGTCTGCCCGGAGTTCCGCTGGGCGTTCGAGGGAGTGGAGCGGGCCGACTCGCTGGTCGTCAACGCCCACAAGTGGATGCTCACCCCGATCGACTGCTCACTGCTCTGGACCCGGCGGCCGGACGACTTCCGCCGGGCGTACAGCCTGATCCCCGAGTACCTCCGTACCCCCGACGCCGAGGATGCGCTCAGCCTGAGCGAGTACGGACCGGCGCTTGGTCGGCGGTTCCGGGCGCTCAAGCTGTGGGCGGTGCTCCGGTGCGTTGGCCGGAGCGGTCTGCAGCGCCACATCCGGGGTGGCGTCGAACTGGCCGCCGAGTTCGAGCGCTGGGTGAACGAGGCCGACGGATGGGAGCTGTGCGCGCCCCGCCGTTTCTCGGTGGTGTGCTTCCGCCTGGCGGGCGAGGACGAGCGCAACCGCCGGCTGCTCGAACGGGTCAACGCCTCGGGCGATATGTTCATCTCGCACTGCGTGCTGAACGGCCGCTACGTCCTGCGCCTGGCCATCGGGCAGATGAGCACGACCGAGGACGACGTGCGGCAGGCGTGGGAGGTGCTCGTCCGCGAAGCCGCGCGGCTCTAGCGGGACAGCGGGAACAACGCGAGGAACCGCTCGCCGGCCCGCCGGTCGCCGGCGATCTCGAGCCCGCCGGCGCCGAGCGGGCGCCCGTGCCACAGGATTTCTTGCAGGACTCCGGGCTCGGTGGTGATCGTGGCCACCGGATCCGCCGCCGTGCCGCGCGCGGCGCCCAGCTGTCGCTCGCCCGCGTGGAGCGCGAAGACGGCATCCCCCAGCCGCAGTTCGAGGGTCTGGCCGGTCAGGCCGTCGGCTCGGGCGGGGTCGAACAGCGTCTTCAGCGCGAGCACGAGCGCGTCGACGCCGAGGTCGCCGTGCTCGGCCGGGAGCGGCGCCTGGCTTCCCCACCGGCCCAGCTCCAGCACGACCGGCTCGAGCGCGCGGCCCCGCTCGGTCAATTCGTAGATGCGAGCGCCGGCAGGGGGCGGGAGCTTGCCGCGCCGCACGATGCCGGCCTGTTCCAGCTCGCGCAGCCGCTGAGCGAGGACGTCGGGTCCGACCTGGGGCAGCCCGGCGCGGAGGTCGGTGAAGCGCTTGGGGCCGAGCAGGAGTTCGCGGACCACGAGAAGCGCCCACCGTTCCCCGATCAGATCGAGGGCGCGGGCGATGCCGCAGGGGTCTCCGTAAGTGCGCTTGCCGGCCATGCGTCGAATGTACCACTTGACAGTTGGTATTTCAAACTCTAAGGTTGGTTTTTCCAACTAGTCCGGTTCTTCGGAGGAGGTACTGCAATGAGCTTTCCCGTCGTAGTCAGTGAGGCCGAATGGGAGGAGGCCCGCCAGGCGCTGCTGGCCAAGGAGAAGGAGGCCACCCGCGCCCTCGACGCGCTGGCCGCGGAGCGCCGGCGGCTGCCGGTGGTGCGGATCGATAAGGACTACGAGTTCGAGGGGCCCGGCGGCAAGGTCCCGTTCGGCGCGCTGTTCGAGGGGCGCCGGCAGTTGGTCGTGTACCACTTCATGTTCGCCCCGGGCGGCGAGCCCTGCGACGGCTGCGCGTCGTTCGCCGACAACATCGGCCGGCTCGAGCATCTACACGCGCGCGACACGTCGCTGGCGCTGATCTCGCGGGCTCGGTACGAGGAGATCGAACCGTTCAGGCAGCGCATGGGGTGGACGGTCCCGTGGTACTCGTCGTTCGGGAGCGACTTCAACTACGACTTCGGGGTCTCGACGGGCGATGGCGAAGGCTTCGCGCTCAGCGTGTTCGTTCGCGACGGCGAACAGATATATCAGTCGTATATGACTACGGCGCGGGGAGTCGACCGGCTCAGGCTCGACTTCAACCTCCTCGACCTGACCCCGTTCGGCCGCCAGGAAGAGTGGGAGGACTCGCCCGAGGGGTGGCCGCAGGGCCCGGCCTACGTCTGGTGGCGCTATCACGACGAGTACGCGCAGGTGGCACGATGAGCGAGCGAGAGACCTACCCGCCCGGAGTGCCCTGCTGGGTCGACAACCTGGTGCCGGATGTAGAGGCGGCGCTCCGCTTCTATCGCGAGCTTCTCGGCTGGGAGTTCGACGGGCCGGGTCCCGGCGACTACTACGTGGCCCGGCTGCGCGGGAGCGACGTGGCCGGTGTGGGCGCCCAGCCGCCGGGCGTGGCCGCGGGATGGAACACATACGTCTCGGTGGCCAGCGTCTCGGACACGGCCCGATCGGCCGGACGGGTGAGGGTGGAGCCGTTCGATGCGCTGCCGGCGGGCCGCGTGGCGGTGATCGAGGATCCTGCCGGCGCGGCCGTTGGCCTGTGGGAGCCGGCCGAGCGCCAGGGCGCGCAGCTTGTCAACGAGCCGAGCGCCTACGCGATGAGCATGCTCCACACGCCGGACCCCGGAGACTTCTATCGGGACGTGTTCGGGTGGGAGATCGAGCCGTTCGCGCCCGGCGTCAGCCTGTTCCGCCTGCCCGGCTATTTCGGTGGCGAGCCGAGCCAGCCGGTCGCGCGCGATGTGGTGGCGGTCATGGCGGAGGCTGAGGGGCCGGCGCACTGGAGCGTCGACTTCTGGGTGAGCGACGCCGACTCGCTCGCCGGCCGGGTGATCGAGCTCGGCGGCAGCGTGGTGTCGCCCCCGTACGACGCCGGTCCGATGCGTCAGGCCGTGCTCGCCGACCCGTTCGGTGCGGCGTTCTCGGTGACCACGGCGCCGGCCGTCTGATCCCGAGGGCGACTTTCTCGCCACTCGCCGCCCCGCCAGCTTCTCACCAAGGCCGTTCACTCGGCAATAGCGCGAGTTGCGCGCCACTCGGCCGGCGCGGGCTGCCGAGTGGCGGGAAACTCGCGGTCACCCCTATTTCAACTCGGCCGACGTTTTACCCAGCAGCAGGCGCGAGATGATCAGGAGCTGGATCTGCTGGGTGCCCTCGAACAGGTCGAGGATCTTGACGTCGCGGGCCCACTTCTCGAGCAGCTCGCCCTCGCCGTAGCCGACCGCGCCGGCCAGTGCCACGCAGCGCAGCGCGATGTCGGTCCCGGTGCGCCCGGCCTTGGCCTTGGCCATCGAGGCCTGGAGCGAGTTGGGCTTCTTGTTGTCGGCCATCCAGGCGGCCTGCAGCGTCAGCAACCGGGCGGCTTCCCAATCGGACTCCATCGCGATGAACTCCGAGGCCGCGGCGGACTGCGAGTGCGAGTGCGGGGGCGCGTCGTAGTCGATCTCGATCCCGGCGTCGGTGAGCAGATCGCGCGTGCGCTCCAGGCAGGCGCGCGCGCAAGGCCGATTACGGCCTGTGGGGGTTCCCGAACCGGCACGCGGAGCCGTGGACGATCTGGAGCGCCCCGTTCACCGCGAAGAGCCTGCACCAGCGGCGCGCCATCCGCCACGTCCGGATGTAGCCGTGCGGACGTTCGGACCGCGAGCGTAGGCTGCGCGGGGTGAGCGCGACGGTGACCCTCGAGCCGTGGGCCACCGGCGACCTTTCGCTGCTCGAGCGCCTGATGGGCGACCCGCGGATGACCGAGCACCTCGGTGGCCCCGAAAGCCCGGACAAGCTGCGCGAGCGACAGGGCCGCTACGAGCGCCTCGAGGGCGGCGATCGCATGTTCAAGATCGTCGAGTTGGAGAGCGGCGCCGGCGTCGGCTCGGTCGGTTTCTGGACCAAGGAGTGGTGCGGCGAGCAGGTCTACGAGGTCGGCTGGATGGTGGTGCCGGAGTTCCAGGGCCGCGGCATCGCGCTGGCCGCGACCGCGCAGGCGATCGAGCTAGCCAAGGGCGAGGACAAGCACCGCTTTGTGCACGCCTTCCCGAACGTCGACAACGCCCCGTCAAACGCGATCTGTCGCAAGCACGGCTTCGAGCTGCTCGCGGCGTGCGAGTTCGAGTTCCCGAAGGGGCACTTCATGACCTGCAACGACTGGCGCCTGGACCTGCGCCCCTCTAGCTGAACCCGCCAACACGGGGCCAGGACTTACGAGGTTCTTATACACGGCTCGTCATGCTGAAACCGAGCAATGCGGGTCTTGATCGCCGAAGACGAGCAGCGGCTGGGGGAGGCGATCGCGCGCGGGCTGCGCCGCGAAGGGATGGCGGTCGACCTGGCACCGGACGGCACCGCCGCGCTGGTCAAGGCACGCGTGGTGCGCTACGACGTGCTGGTGCTCGACCGCGACCTGCCCGGCCTGCACGGCGATCAAGTGTGCCGCGCGGTGCGCGGGGAGCGACCTGAGACCGGGATTCTCATGCTGACCGCAGCCGGCGCGCTCGAGGACCTCGTCGAGGGCCTGTCGCTCGGGGCCGACGACTACCTGCCCAAGCCGTTTCGCTTCGCCGAGCTGGTGGCGCGGATCCAGGCCCTGGCTCGCCGTTCCTCTCCGAGCCGGCCGCCCGTGCTCCGGCGCGGCGACATCGAGCTCGACCCGGCGCGGCGCGCGGTGACTCGCGCCGGCAGTCCGCTCGAGCTCACCCGCAAGGAGTTCGGCGTACTCGAGGTGCTGATGGATGCCGACGGGGCCACGATCTCGGCCGAGGAGCTGCTCGAGCGCGTGTGGGACGAGCACACGGACCCGTTCACCAACGTGGTGCGGATGACGATCATGACGCTCCGGCGCAAGCTGGGCGATCCGCCAGTGATCGAGACCGTGATCGGCGTCGGTTATCGAATGACGTGATGCGCGTACCGGCGCCGACGATCCGGCTGCGCATGACCGCCCTCTACGGGTTCGTGTTCCTGGTCACCGGCGCCCTCCTGCTGACCATCGGCTACGAACTGGTCCGCCACAACCTGAACGGCCCCGGCCACTATCGGGAGGAGTTGCAGCGCCTCGGATTGGTTCCGCCTCCGGTGCCGGGTTTCGCGCCTGGCTCGACCGGGGCGCGGATTGCCGACGCGATCCGCGCGCAGCTGCGCACCGATGCGCTGCATCGGCTGCTAATCGAGTACATCGTGGCGCTGGGGGCGATGACCATGGTTTCGATCGTGGCCGGATGGCTGCTGGCGGGGCGCGCGCTGCGCCCCTTGCGCGATATCACCGCCACCGCCCGCCGCGTATCGGGCGAGAACCTGGGCGAGCGGATCGGGCTGAACGGTCCCGGCGACGAGCTCAAGGAGCTCGCCGACACGTTCGACGGGATGCTGTCCCGTCTCGACGCGGCGTTCGCCAGCCAGCGGCACTTCGTGGCCAACGCGTCGCACGAGCTGCGCACCCCGCTGGCCATCATGCGCACCGAGGTCGACGTCTCCCTGGCCGACCCGGACGCGAGCGTCGATGACCTGCGGCGGATGGGGGACGCGGTGAGGGAGACGGTTGACCGTTGCGAGCGATTGATCGAGGGTCTGCTGATGCTGGCCCGCAGCGAGGCGGCCACCGGGCGCGACGCGCCGGCGGACCTGGCCGCGCTCGCCGCCGATTGCATCACCGACCTGCGCGCCCGCGCGGAGGAGGCTCAAGTGGGCGTTCGTGACGACCTCGAGCCGGCCTGGACGCGCGGCGAGCCGGCGCTACTCGAGCGGATGATCGCGAACCTGCTCGACAACGGCATCCGCTACAACGAGCCGGACGGGTGGTTGCGGGTATCCACGCGCTCCGAAGGGGGTCGAATCCGGCTCACCGTGGCCAACGGGGGAGCCCCGATCGATCCGGTTGCGGCGCCCACGTTGACCGAGCCGTTCCGCCGGCTGGACCGAGGCGTGGGTGGCTTCGGGCTCGGGCTGTCGATCGTGCGCTCGGTGGTCGACGCACACCGTGGCACGCTCGATGTCTCCGCCCCCGCCGAGGGCGGCTTGGTCGTGCGGATAGCGCTGCCGGCTGTCGCCGCTCCCGCGCTCGGAAACACTTCTAAGAGGGCCGCAAGAGCGCTTACGTAGAGCTGACGGCGGCGGCGCTACAACGCGAGTCTGGATGAAGGCTCGCCGCGATCGACCATCTAGGCCATGGTTCCTGTACGCGCTGGCCGTCGCGGCGGTCGCGGTGGTGGTGCTGGCGATCACCGAGATCGGCGCGCCCGCCAGCTCCGCTCGCACGTCCCGGCAGATCGTGACGGCCGAGCAGGGCGTGGTGCAGTCGACGGTGACGGGCAGCGGGAACATCGCGGCCGGCACCGACGTCAACTTGAACTTCAACGCCAGCGGGACGCTGCAGGACGTCTACGTCCACGTCGGCCAGCACGTCAAGGGCGGACAGCTCCTCGCCGACCTCGATCCGACCTCGGCCCAGCTGTCGCTCAATCAGGCCGAGCAGAACCTGACCGCGGCCGAGGACAACCTCAGTTGCCTGCAGGGTGTGAGCAGCGACTGCGGGTCGAGCGGTTCTGGCTCGGCCGCCGCCACGTCCACGGCGAGCTACTCCGCGCCCGCCGGCACGGTGGAGTACGCGGCGTTCCACCCGGGCCACGACGCCGCAGAGGCCGGCGACGAAGCCGAAGACGGCAAGACGACCAAACAGGCGCCGACCCGCACGGTGACCGTGACGGTGCCGAGTCACGACGCGGCCTGCGAAGGCGGCAACACCCACCACGACGACGACCCCCACGCCCTCGCCGGGCAGCATCGCCTCGGCCCAGGCATCGGTCTACTCGGCACAGGCCGGCGTCCACAACGCCGAGACCGCGCTGAACAACACCAAGCTGTACGCCCCGGTGAGCGGCACGTCGCCTCGCTGTCCAGCCTGACCCCGGGTGACGCGGTGTCCGGCGGCGGGTCGGGCAGCTCGTCGTCCTCGAGCGGCGCCTCGTCTTCGAGCAGTCCTCTGGAAGCGCCACGGGAACGACCGCCGGCAGCCTCGGCGGCTCGGGCTCCTCGGGCTCGCTCCGGGTCGAGCACTGGATTCGCCGAGATCGTCAACACGAACACCCTGACGATGACCGTCGCGTTCAGCGAGTCGGACATCAGCAAGGTCCACGTCGGGCCAGTCCGCCACGGTGACCCTCGAGGCGCTGTCCGGCGTCGAGCTCGTCGCCCACGTGAGCTCGATCTCGCTCGTCGGGACGACCAGCTCGAGCGTCGTCTCCTACGACGCCACCCTCACCCTCGACCAGAACGATTTGCGCGTCAAGCCCGGGATGAGCGCGTCGGCCTCGGTCATCACCGGGCAGGCGTCGGGCGTCACGGTCCCGAACGCGGCGGTGACCGGCAGCGGCTCACTGGCCACGGTCAACATGCTGAAGAACGGCAAGACCGTGGCTCAGCAGCTGGTGGTCGGGCTGCGCGGGGACACCCGGACCCAGATCGTCAGCGGCCTGGAGGCCGGCGATCAGCTCGTGGTGACGATCGCGCTGCCCTCGCTGAACTCGACGTCGACCAACCGGTCGGGTACGGGAACGTTGGGCGGCGGCGGGCTGGGTGGCGCGGGCGGAATCCCGGGTGGCGGGGCGTTCTTCCGGCGCGCGGCCGGAGGCGGCTGATGCTGCGCCCGCGTTCGAGCCGTGCCGGCGTGCCGGTGATCGACCTCCATGACGTGCACAAGACCTACAGCGTGGGCGACATCGCGGTGCACGCGCTGCGCGGCGTGAGTCTGCACATCGAGCGGGGCGAGTACGTCGCGATCGTGGGCGCCTCGGGCAGCGGCAAGACGACGCTGATGAACATTCTCGGCTGCCTGGACACGCCGACACAACGGGATCTACCGGCTGAACGGCCTCGACGTGCGCGGGATCGACGAGGACTCGCTGGCCGACGTCCGCAACCGCGAGATCGGGTTCGTGTTTCAGAGCTTCAACCTGATCCCGCGCACGCGCGCGCAGGCCAACGTCGAGCTCCCGCTCGCCTACGCCGGCCTGCCACGCGCCGCCCGGCACGAGCGGGCGGTCGCCGCGCTGCGCCAGGTCGGCCTCGGCAACCGCGTCCACCACATGCCCTCGGAGCTCTCGGGCGGTCAGCAGCAGCGGGTGGCGATCGCGCGGGCGCTGGTCACCAACCCGGCGATGATCCTGGCCGACGAGCCGACCGGCGCGCTCGACACGGTGTCCTCCGCCGAGGTGCTGAGCATCTTCGATCGGCTCAACGATGAGGGCCGGACGATCATCCTGATCACCCACGAGCAGGCCATCGCCGCGCACGCCCGGCGCGTGGTCAGGATCAGCGATGGGATGATCATCGCCGACGAGCGCGGGCGAGCGCGTGGACGCGGTGAGATGATCGAGATCCTCCACGTGGCGCTGGGCGGGCTGACGGCCAACAAGCTGCGATCGGGCCTGACCATCCTCGGGCTGATGATCGGGGTGGGCTCGGTGATCGTGCTGATCGCGGTCGGGACCGGGTCATCGGCAGCGGTCGAGAACCAGATCGATGCGCTCGGCTCGAACGTTCTGCTGGTCAGCGGGGCACCCACGCTCGGCGGGCTGTTGCGCCTCGGCGGCGGAGCGAGCGCCGGCGCCAGTCTCACCGTGGCGGACGCCAGCGCGCTGCAGAACTCCGTCCAGGCGCCGGACGTGAAGAGCTCCTCGCCGGTGGCCAACGCCGACGGGGTGACGCTGACCTCGGGAACCACCACATACTCGCCGACCTCGTTCGTCGGCACCACGCCGTCGTATGAGGCTGCGCGCACCTACACGATGGCCGAGGGCTCGTGGTTCACGAGCAGCGACGAGCAGAACCACAGCCGGGTGCTGGTGATCGGCCCGACCGTGGTCAGTGAGCTATTCGGTGGCGCGGATCCGGTCGGCCAGACGATGCAGGTCAACGGCACGAACTTCCAGATCATCGGCGTGACCGCATCCAAGGGATCGAACGGGACCTCCAACCAGGACGACACCGTCATCGCGCCGCTGACCGCGGTGCAGGACACCCTGACCGGCTACGGGAACGTCGACCAGATCATCGTCCAGGCCAAGTCGCGTGGTCAGCTGAACGCGGCGCAGACCGAGGTGACGAACATCCTGAACCAGCTCGATCCGCCCAGCCCGGGCTCGGCAGGCACCAGCAACTTCAGCGTCATCAACCAGAGCTCGATCATTCAGACCTCGACCGCGAGCAGCAAGGTGTTCACCACGCTGCTCGGCGAAGTGGCGGCGATCTCCCTGCTCGTTGGCGGCATCGGCGTGATGAACATCATGCTGGTCTCGGTCACCGAGCGCACGCGCGAGATCGGGATCCGTAAGGCGGTGGGCGCGCGACGGAGCGACATCCTGACCCAGTTTCTCGTCGAGGCGGTGCTGGTCTCGTTCTTCGGCGGCATCGCCGGGGTGATCGCCGGCGTTGTCGGCAGCCAGTTCAAGATCGCCGGCGTGCAGCCGGTGATCGCCCCGTACTCGATCGGGCTGGCCTTCGGTGCTGCGGTCCTGATCGGGCTGTTCTTCGGCACGTATCCGGCCGGACGCGCCGCGGCGCTCCGTCCGATCGAGGCTCTGCGCTTTGAGTAAACCCGACCGGCAACCCAGAGGATTTGAGATGAACGCCATCCCCTACGACAGGCCCGAGGAGGAATGGGACAGCTACGAGGATGAGCAGGACGCGGCGCTCCCGGGACGTGCGCGTCGCAAGGTGCTGACCTGGTGGAGTGCCGGTCTGTTCGCGCTGATCCTGTGCGCGGCGGGGTTCTACGCCGGCGTGCGCATCGAGAAGGGCCAGCTGTCCAATTCGAACGCGACCAGCGCGTTGTCGGCGGCGGGGACGGGCGCGACCGGTCGGGCCGGCGCAACGGGTCGGGCCGGCGCGACTGGGGCGGGCACGTTCGCGCGGGGTGCCGGGGCCGGTGCTGGTCCCGGTGGATTCCGGGGTGCGTTTGGCGGAGCCGGCGGCGGCGCGACGTTCGGAACGGTCAGCAGCATCAGCGGACATTCCCTCGTGATCACGGAGACCTCCGGCAACACGGTCAAGGTGACGCTGTCGAGCGCGACCAAGGTCACCAAGAACGTCGCCGTGGGGAAGAGCGCCGTGCGGCCGGGCGACCTGGTGGCCGTGTCGGGGGCAACGGGCTCGAACGGGACGGTCAGCGCGACGACGGTCAGCGACACGGGCGCCAGCCCCGCGGCCGGCGCAGGCGGCGGCTCGGGCGGCTCAGCTGCTCGCAACAGTGGATCTTCGGCCGTCAACCAGTTGTTCGGCGGCGGATGAGCGGCATCGATTCAGGAAAGGACAGGCAGTTTGAAACTCATCGCTAACGCACCTCGGGGCGCGGTCTTCACCGTCGTGGTGCTTGTGCTGAGCGGTCTGATCACGGGCTGCGGCAGTGCGAGCAGCAGCTCGGGTGGCGCGAGTTCCACCAGCAGCTCGAGCACCACGGCATCGGCCGCCGCCGGCGGCGCCGGCGGCCCGAACAGCAGCCAGCGCGCCGCGCTGGCTGCCTGCCTGAAGCAGCACGGCGTCACGCTGCCGGCGCGTCCGCCGAGAGCCCGCGGCGGGCCTCCGGGGTCCGGCGGGTCTCCGGGGTCGGGCGGGTCGGGCACCGGGACGGGGACGGGGACGGGGACGACCGGGACCGGCACCCGGCCGGGCCGGGGGTTCTTCGGCGGCGGCGGTTTCGCGAACAATCCGAAGCTGCGGGCAGCCTTCCAGGCCTGCGGCGCGAAGTTCGGCTTGCGCGGCCGCGGTCAGGGATTCCGTGGCCGGCTCTCGCGTACGGCGATCACCAAGTACGTGACCTGCGTGCGCCAGCACGGCTACGACCTGCCCAGCCCGAACTTTTCCGGCAAGGGGCCGATCTTCCCCGCGAACATCCGGACCAACAAGAAGTTCCAGGCGGCCAGCCGCGCCTGCCAGGGCCTGCTGGTGCCGGCGCGACCAAGCGGGTCCGGGAGTGGGACGAGCACGACGTCGGGGGCGTGAGCATGCGCGCTCGGTACGGGTTCGGACATACCGGGGTGTCCTTTACGGTGAGCTGACGCCGGGCGGCATAGTCTCGCCGGTGCGACGAACGTGCGCCTCGTCGCCTTGCGGGCGGACTCCTCGTTTCCCGCAGCTGGGGATCGGCGGCGGACCCGGGTCGTGACTCCCGCTCGGGTCCGCCGACCGGTCCCAGGTCGTCGTCAGGCGGACCGTGGCTTGCGCGTGAGCAGCGCGGTCACGACGTAGGCCGCGCCGGCCAGCCCGATGATCGCGCTGCTCGGCGGCAGCGAGGCGATGTGATAGCTGAGCGCGAGGCCGCCCCACATGGCGAGCACGGCGAGCGCGGCTGAGACGGTCAGCCCCTTGTACGGATTCGCGGTCAGCCGGTGGGCGGCCCCGGCCGGCGCGGCCAGGAGCCCGAGCAGGAGCAGGGCACCGACCGCCTGGGTGCTTTCCGCGGTCACCACCGCCAGCACGATCAGAAACCCGATCGTGAGCGCCCGGACGGGAACGCCGCGCACCGAGGCCAGCTCGGCGTCGAGCGTGGCCAGCAACAGGGGCCGCGACGCCAACAGGACCGTCACCGCCACCGCGAGTCCGATCGCGGCGGCGAGGCGGGACCCGGCCGGCGTGAGCGAGTAGATCGAGCCGAACAGCGTGTTGGCCGCGGCGATGCCGGTCCCGCCGGCCGAACTCGTGGCCAGCAAAGCGAGCAAGAACACGCCGATGCCGAGGATCCAGGCGAACACGGTGCCGATCACCGCATCGTCCGCCTCCCCTCTCCGGCCCAGCGCCGCCATGCCGGTCGCCACCGCGAGCGTGAGCACGAACAGACCGGCGCGCTCGTCGACCCCGACCACAGCGGCCGCGATCGCCCCCACGAAGGCCACGTGGGTAAGGGCGTCGCCGGCGAACAGCTGTCCGCGCAGCACCACGAACCAGCCGACGGTACCGCAGGCGAGCGCGATGAACGTCCCGGCGAGATACGCGTTGCGGACGAAGTCGTGAGCGAACATCAGCTCCTGACCGAACGGGTCAGATGCGCCGCGAGGAACACCGCGAAGGCGATGCTCGTGACGTAGAACCCGACCGGATAGATAGAGAAGTAGGCGAGGGCCAGGCCCAGCCAGACGATGGCGAGCGCGAATGCGACGCTGAGCGCCAGGCCGAGGGCCGGGCGGATGGTCAGCTGCTGGGCGGCGGCGGGGGGCGCCACGAGCAGCGCGAACACGAGCAGCGCGCCGGTGATCTGGCTGGTGGCGGCCACGGCGGCCGCGAGCACGAGCAGGAAGCCGGTGTCCAGGAGGGCCACCGGCAGGCCGCGGGCCCGGGCCGCCTCGGAATCGATCGTCTCGAGCAGAAGGGGCCGGGCGGCGATCCCGATCAGCGCGAGCGCGAGGATCGCAACGATCAGCAGGGTGAGGACCTGGCCGCGGCTGATGCCCAGGAACGTCCCGAACAGCAGGCTCTCGGTCCCGCCGAGCACAGCATGGTCGAGCGACAGGAAGAGATATCCGGCGGCCAGCCCGAGCACCTGAACCGTGGCGACCGTCGCGGTCTCGATCCCGTAGCCGCGGCGGAGGGATCCGCGCCCGCCGCGCATGATCAGCGCCGCCCCGCCACAGGCCGCGTAGTAGCCGAGCGCGGTTGGCAGCCCCGCCAGCGAGGCGCCCGCCGCGCCCGGGAAGGCCATCACCGAGAGCGTGTGGCCGACGAAGCTTTGGCGCCGCAACACCATGTACCAGCCGACGACTGCCGCCAGCACCGCCACGATCGTCCCCGCCTCGAGCGCGTTGACCATGAACGGGAAGGTGAACAGCGCGTCGAGGTCCGCGATCGGGTTGGGCGACAGGCTCGGGCTCACTGGATCACCTCGTGCCGGTGCCCGTGGTGGTGCGGCGCCTCCGGCTGACCGACCACGACCAGACGGCCGCCGTGGGTCTGCAGCACCTCGATAGGCGCGCCGTACAGGGCACTCAGCGAGGCCGAGGTGATCACCTCCCCGACCGGGCCGCTCATCGCGCGGCCGCCGGCCAGGTAGATGACCTGGTCGAGGTAGCCGAGCAGCGGATTGGCGTCGTGGGCCACGAGCAGCACCGACACCTGTTGCGTCGTGCAGATGCGCCGCAGGAGCGCGGCGATGGACGCCTGGTTGGGTAGGTCGAGGCTGTCCAGTGGCTCATCCAGGATCAGCAGCTGGGGCTCGCGGACGAGCGCCTGGGCGATCAGCAGGCGCTGCTGCTCGCCGCCCGAGAGCTCACCGATCGGACGGTGCGCGTACGCGGTGGCGCCGACCAGCGCGATCACGTTGTTGATCCGCTCCGTCTCGGCGTGACGCCTTGCCCGGGCCGGCTTCGTGAGCGCGACGGGAAGCCCCCATCGATGGCCGTCGAGGCCGAGGCGCACCAGGTCCACTCCGCGAAGGCGGGTGGAGGAGTCGAAGCCCCTGCGCTGAGGGAGGTAGCCGATCGCGCCGCGGGCTTGCGCGGGCGGACGACCGAGGACGGTGACCGACCCGGCCTCGAGCCTGACCAGGCCCAGGATCACGCGCATCAGCGTCGACTTGCCCGCTCCGTTGGGACCGAGCACGGCCACCAGCTGTCCGGCGCCGACGTGCAGCTCGACGTCGCTGACGATGCGCTTGCCGCCGAGGCGGACGGTGGCGCCGGCCAGCTCGATCATCGCCCGGTCGCCTCGTGCAGGGCGCGCTCGAGGCGCTCGAGTTGGGCGGTTTGCCATTGCTCGAACGTTGCGGTGGCCGGCGTCAGCGTCTCGGTGACGGTGACCACCGGTATGAGGTTGGCGCGCGCGAGCGCGTTCAGTCGCTGGATCTGGGGCGTCGCGTTCTGCGCGTTGTAGATCCACACCTTGATCTCGTGGTGGGTTATCTGATTCTGGGTGGTGATCGTGTCGCCGGCGCTGACCTCGGTTCCCTCGCTGGTCGCGCGCATGAAGCCGCCCGGCGTGATCAGCGTGAGACCGAGGGGCTGCGCCAGGGGGGCGAAGAGGCTCTCCGAGGCGCCAACCGGGACGCCCAGGTACCGCCGTTTGATCTCCGCGAGCAGTCGGAGATAGGGCTGCTGCCTGACCCTTACGAACAGGGCCAGCTGACCCTTGTAGTAGGCAGCGTGCTTGGGGTCGAGCCTGCCCAGGTCGGCCGCGATCGTCTCCGCCACCGCGACCACCACGCCCGGGTCATACCACTGGTGCGGGTTCTCCCCGCTGTGCAGCCCGAACTTATTGCCCACGTCCAGGACGATGCGGCTCGAATCCGGGTTGGCGGACAGCAGCTTGGACGCCCACGGGTCGTACCCGATGCCGTTGACGATTGCCAGGCGCGAGGTGGCCAGGCTCCGCGCATCCTGGGCGGTCGGCTCGTAGTCGTGCGGGTCCTGCGCCGGGTTGGTGATGATGCTCTGCACGCTCGCCCGGTTGCCGGCGATCTGGCTGGCGATCGAGCCCCAGAAGTTCTCGGCGGCGACCACGCTGATGCCGTGCGTGCTGGCGCTCGAGCTAGCTCCGCAGCCGGCCAGAAGCGCCGTGGCGGCGATCGGGAGGAGTGTCGCCGGCAGCACCGTGAAGCTGGTTCTGCGGCGCCTCATCCTCACTGCCACAACCTACCACAGAAATAAGATTGAGTCTCGGAATTGTTCTCGCTTTGCCGCGCCGGCGGCTAAGCTGTCGGGCGGTATGTCGACGAGCGAATCCGTGACCTGGAGCGAGCACGTCCACGCCGTGCTGGCTCGCGCCGGCCTCAAGCACGGTGGCGCGCGGCAGCGGATCGTCGACCTGCTGGCGCAGGAGGCGTGCGCGTTGAGCGCGGTCGAGATCGAGGACGCATTGCGCGCGCAGGGCAAGCCCACGGGTCGGGCCAGCATCTACCGCGTGCTGGACCTGCTGGTCGACCACGGGCTGGTCGAGCGGGTGTCGGTGGGACCCGGCCTGTCCCGGTTCGAGCGCACCCACCCGAGCGGCGAGCACCACCATCACCTGGTGTGCGATCGGTGCGGGCGCCTGGTGGCGTTCGACGACGCCGAGCTCGAGCAGGCGATCGACAGCCTCTCCGAGCGGCTCGGGGTGCGGGTGGAGCACCACGACGTGGTGCTGCACGGCGCCTGCGAGCGATGCGAATGAGCTAGTCTCGGCTCGACCCACTACCAGGCGTCGACGTAGGGCCGGCGCTTGCCCACGTTTTCGCGGGGCGCGTCGAACAGGGTGGCGATCCAACGCCGGCTGTCGGCCGGGTCGATCACGTCGTCGATCTCGAAGTAGGCGGCCATGTTGAGGCCTTTGCCGCGTTCGTAGGCGGCGGCGACCGCAGCTTCGTACGCGCGCTTCCGCTCGGCCGGGTCCTCGATCGCCTCGAGCTCGCGGCGCATGCCGAGGCGCACGGCGCCCTCCAGACCCATGCCGCCGAACTCGGCGGTCGGCCACGCCACCGTGAACAGCGGCGCCTTGAAGCTGCCGGCGGCCATCGCCTGCGCGCCCAGGCCGTATCCCTTGCGCAGGACGATCGTGCCGGTGGGGACGCTCAGGTTGGACCCGGTCACGAACAGTCGGCTGAAGTGGCGCACGGTGGCGGTTCTCTCGGCCTCGGGCCCAACCATGAAGCCGGGCGTGTCGCACAGGAACAGGATCGGCAGGCCGAACGCGTCGCACAGCTGCATGAACCGGGCCGCCTTGTCGGCTGCGTCCGCGTCGATCGCCCCGCCGAGGTGCCCCGGGTTGTTCGCGATCACGCCGAAGGGCCGCGTGTCGTGGCGGGCGAGTGCGGTGACGATCCCGGCACCCCAGCCGGCGCGCAGCTCGAGCACGTCGTCCAGCAGCGCGTCGATCACGGTTCGGATGTCGTAGATCCGTTTGCGGTTGGCCGGAATGAGGTCGCGTAGGGCAGCGGGATCGCTCGACACCGGGACCTTGACCACTTCAACGTTGAAGTAGGACAGGTAGCGCTTGGCCGCGGCCACGGCCGCCGCGTCGTCTTCGACCCGCAGGTCCACCACGCCGCTCGCGTACTGCACGTCGATCGGCCCGACGTCCTGTGGGTCGTACACGCCGAGGCCGCCGCCCTCGATCATCGCCGGACCACCCATCCCGATGCTCGAGTCTTCGGTGGCGATCACCACGTCACAGCAGCCGAGGAGCGCGGCGTTGCCGGCGAAGCAGTAGCCGGGCGCGATCCCGACCAGCGGGACGAGGCCGCTGAGTTTGGCGAAGAGATGGAACGCGCGCACGTCGAGGCCGGCGACGTGCGGCCAATCGACGTCGCCCGGACGTCCGCCACCGCCTTCGGCGAACAGGACGACCGGCAACCGCTTGCGCTCGGCGAGCTCGAACAGGCGGTCCTTCTTCAGGTGGTTGCGCATCCCCTGGGTGCCGGCCAGGACCGTGTAGTCGTAGGACATGACGATCGCCGGGGCGCCGGCGATCGTCGCGGTGCCGGCCACGAGGCCGTCGGCCGGCGTCTTTGCGATCAGTTCGTCCTTGGACCGCCGGCGTTCCTGTGCGGCGAACATCAGCGGCCCGTACTCGACCAAGCTGCCCGGGTCGATCAGGTCGGCCAGGTTCTCGCGCGCGGTCCGGCGGCCCTGCTCGTGGCGCCTGGCCACGGCGTCCGGGCGGGCGGCGTCGAGCGTGAGCGCGTGACGCCCCCGGACGGCCTCGAGCTCGGCTTCGGAGTCGTCGTCTGGCGGATGCGCCGGTTCCTCGCGCGGTTGCCCGGAGACGATTGCCGGCGCCACCACGGCGAGTCGCTGGCCGGCCTCGACCGTGTCGCCGACCGCAACCTCGACGCTGCGGACCTCGCCGTCGACCTCGGCCACGATCTCGTGCTCCATCTTCATCGCCTCGAGCACAATGATCGCCTGGCCCGCGCTCACCGAAGCCTGGCGATCATGCCAGACGGCGACGACGGTGCCGGCGAACGGCGCCCGCACGGACAGGTCCTCTGACACGGTTTGAACGCTACGCGACCGCCGCGCGAACCGCCGCCAGGATCTCCTCGGGCGAGGCGTTGTCGCCCGCGTCCTTTGACATGTGCGACCACGTCACGGTGTTGTCGGGCCTGATCACGAGCGCGCCACCGAGCTGGTTGGCGTCGCCGATAGTGCGGCCCTGGACGGTTCGCTCCCGCGCACCGGTGATCGCGCCCTTGGCCACCACCTTGGGGTGCCACAGGTCGAACGTGCCGCCAACCTTGGCGCCGGCCGCGTCGTAGCTGACCCGGTCGTTGTCGGCCAGCACCGGCAGCTGGATCCCCTGGCGCCGGCGGAACTGCGCGGCGTGGCGCGGCGTGAGCTGGCCGATCAGCACGAGGCGTCCGCCGGCCTGCTCGAACTCGGCGCGGGCGCGATGCAACTGCATCGCGTGTGCGCGGCAATAGAGTCAGCCGTAGTGGCGGAGCCAGACCAGGGCGGCGGGGCGGTCGCTCCACAGCTCGCCCAGGCGCACGTCATGGCCCTCGTGGTCGGGGAGGACGATCTCGGCCAGGGCGTCGGCGGTCGCCGGTGGGCTCGGCTTGCGGGTGGCGGCCATGCGCGGCGAACGCTACTACGGGATACTCAAGGGGTGGCGGTTGCCGAGCCGAAGGTCCTGTGGACGCCGAGCGATGAGCGGATCGAGCGTGCCACGCTGACGCGCTACCAGCGCTGGCTGGCGGAGAAGCACGACCTGGAGTTCGAGGGCTACCACGACCTGTGGCGCTGGTCGGTGTTCGAGCTCGAAGGGTTCTGGCGCTCGATCGTCGAGTTCTGCGGGGTGCGGTTCGCCGAGGGCGGCGAGAAGGTGCTCGGGAGCGAAGCCATGCCGGGTGCTTCGTGGTTCCCCGGATCGCGGCTGTCCTACGCCGAGCACATGTTCGCCGGCAAGGATCCTCGAGCTTTGGCGTTACAGCATGCGTCCGAGTCGCGCGAGCTGGCTTCGACGACCTGGGGCGAGCTGCGCGACCAGACCGCGGCGATCGCTTCCGGGCTGCGGGCGCTGGGAGTCACCGCCGGGGATCGCGTAGCGGGCTACATGCCGAACATCCCGGAGACGGTGGCGTCGTTTCTGGCCTGCGCCTCGATTGGCGCCGTGTGGTCGTCGGCGGCGCCGGAGTTCGGCGCGCGCAGCGTGATCGACCGCTTCTCGCAGATCGAGCCGAAGGTGCTGCTGGCCGTGGACGGCTATCGCTACGGCGGCAAGGACTACGACCGCTCCGAGACGGTGGAACGGATCGCCGGCGAGATCCCCTCGCTGGAGAAGGTCGTCACGCTCGGCTACCTGTCGGGGTCAGGCTGGGAAGACGGTTTCCTGGGGTCGGGCGAAACCCTCGAGTTCGCCGCGCTGCCGTTCGACCACCCGCTCTGGGTGCTGTACTCGTCCGGGACGACCGGCCTGCCCAAGCCGATCGTCCACGGGCAGGGCGGCATCCTGCTCGAGCAGTTGAAGAAGGCTCATCTTCACCTCGATGCCCAGCCGGGGGACCGGATGTTCTGGTTCACCACCACCGGCTGGATGATGTGGAACTTCATCGTGGGGGTGCTGCTCAGCGAGGCGTCGATCGTGCTCTACGACGGCAACCCCGGCTATCCGGGGATGGGGCGGCTGTGGGACCTCGCCGCCGACACCGGGATGACCACCTTCGGCACGAGCGCGGCGTTCATCGCCGGCTGCATGAAGGATGGGGTGGAACTGCGGGCGGATCGAGATCTGAGCGCGTTGAAAGCGGTCGGCTCGACCGGGTCGCCGCTCTCGCCCGAGGGCTTCCAGTGGATCTACGACCAGCTGGGCTCCGACACGTGGCTGTTCAGCACCTCGGGCGGGACCGACCTGTGCACGGCGTTCGTCGGCGGCGTTCCGACCTTGCCGGTCTACCTCGGCGAGTTGCAGGCCCGCTCGCTGGGCGCTTCGGTCGAGGCGTGGGACTCGGAGGGCCGGCCGCGGATCGAGGAGGTCGGCGAGCTCGTGATCACCCGGCCGATGCCCTCGATGCCGATCTACTTCTGGGGCGACGATTCCGGTGAGCGCTATCAGGACAGCTACTTCGCCGTGTACCCCGGGATCTGGCGCCACGGCGACTGGATCGAGATCACCTCGCGCGAGACGGCGGTGATCTACGGCCGATCGGATTCGACGATCAACCGCGGCGGCGTGCGCATGGGGACTTCGCGAGATCTACCGCGCGGTGCTGGCGGTGGACGACGTAGTGGACGCGCTGGTGGTCGACGTGCCGCGCGAGGGGAGCGATTGGATGCCGCTGTTCGTGGTTCTGCGCGAGGGGGCGTCGCTCTCCGACGATCTGGTGTCCGCGATCAAGCGGAGGATCCGGGAGGACTGCTCTCCCCGCCACGTTCCGGATGACATCCGCCAGATCGACGAGGTTCCGCGGACCCTGTCCGGCAAGATTCTGGAGGTCCCCGTCAAGCGGATCCTCATGGGCACCCCCGCCGACCAGGCGGCCTCTCGGGAGTCCCTCGCCAACCCAACCGCTTTGGATTACTTCATCGCCCTGGGGGGTGAATCGCAGGGGTCCCGCGGCTCCTAGGGGTGTGCTGAAAAAGGCCCGTATTTGGGGCCTTATTCAGCAAACGCCCCGGATGGTGGACGCGGTTGACAATGCGATTGCCCGGCTGGCTGGCAGGCAGCATGGCCACGTCACGCGGGAGCAGTTGTTCGCGATCGGGCTGGGCCGGCGCGCGATCCAGCACCGGGTGGCAATGGGCTGGCTGATCCGGGTCCATGCCGGCGTCTACGCGGTCGGGCACGTCAACCTGATGCCGACAGCGCGAGCCGCCGCGGCGTCCCTGGCCTGTGGCGAGCGGGCGGCTCTCAGCCACCGATCGGCGGCATCCCTCTGGGGGTTCGACAGGCACTGGGACACGCCCTTCGAGGTCACGGTCGCCGGCTCGGACCGCCGCCGACCGGGGATTAAGGTCCACCGGAGCCGGACGCTCACCCGGCGCGACATCACCACACAGCTCGGCATCCGGGTGACGAGCCCGGCACGGACGGTTCTCGACACCGCGCCGCGTCTGATCGGCAAGCGCCTGAGCCGGATGGTCAACGACGCGCTCCGCAGCCCCTACCTGCACGTGCCGGACCTGGCCGATGTGCTGAACCGCAACCCCCACCACCCGGGGCGCAAGCGGCTCCTCGTATTCGTAGAGGCGAACCGGCCCCGGACGCGCTCTCCGCTCGAGGACGACTTCCTGGAGTTCGCCAGGCGCTATGGCCTGCCGACGCCGGTGACCAACACCTACCTGCTCGGCTACGAGATCGACGTGCTGTACGTCGCCGAGCGGGTGATCGTCGAGGTCGACAGCTGGGATTTCCACCGGTTCAAGTCCAACTTCGAGAGCGATCGCAACCGTGACGCGGACCTGCTGGCAGCGGGCTACCTGACGGTGCGCATCACCGACGAGCGGATGAAGCAGCAGCCAGAGCACGAGGCGCGGCGACTGAACGCGATCCTCGACCATCGCCGGCGAACTCTTACGGTTCTCTCAAACTCGGCTGCCAGGATCCTGGCCACGGGCGCGCCGAACCCGGAGCGCCCGGCCAGCTGAGGAGCTCGAGAGAGTGCAGCGCAGTCTCAAGCGAAACCTCGCGATCGGTGGAGCCGCCCTGGTTGTGGCCGGGGGTGCCGGCGGCGCGTACGCCGCCACCCAGAGCTCGGGTCCGTCCTCGCGCCAGGCATTCCTGAACGACGTGGCCAAGCGGCTTCACGTCACCCCGCAGCAGCTGAGCTCCGCGCTGAACGGCGCGTTCTCCGACCAGCTTCAGGCAGCCGTGAGGAGTGGCCGGCTGACCCAGGCCGAGGCCAACGCGCTCGAGCAGCGCCTCAAGCAGAAGGGCGCGGTGCCGGGGGTTCCGTTCGGCTTCGGTCCGCACGTGGCCCGTCCGTGGCTGCGCGGCGGCGGCCCCGGCCTCGGGCCGCTCGGTCGCCCCGGCGGACTCGAGGGTGCGGCCGGCTACCTCGGCATCTCGGACCAGCAGCTCTTCCAGGACCTGGCGAGCGGTAAATCGCTGGCGCAGATCGCGGCCTCGCGCGGCAAGACCGTGAGCGGCCTGGAGCAGGCGATGACCGCCGAGATGAAGGCCAGACTCGACAAGCTCGTGGCGGGCAAGATGATCACCTCCGCCCAGGAGCAGAAGATCCTCCGCCGCTGGTCGGCACGCCTCTCGGCGCAGGTCAACCAGAAGGGCCCGCCGTTCGGGCACCGGGCTTTCCGCTTCCACCAGCAGGTTCCGATGCCGCCGAACGTCCCGGCGCCCGGTGGCGGCTTCAAGCTTCCGTACCCGGCCCCCACGGCCTGACGGCAGCTGCTCTTACCCGTCTCTCATTGATTTCTGACGGGTTTCTCATAGCTGCGTGCTGTACTGGGAATACGGAATACATCGTCAGGCCCTGCTAGGAGAAACCGACTCATGAAGACCCTCACCCGTGTGCTTCCGGTCATCGGAGGCATAATCGCCGGCGGGGCAATCGCGCTCGCGGTGTCTAACGGCAACACCACGACGCACTCGGTCACCACGACAACCGTCGTGCAGTCGACACCCGCCTCGAACGTGCCCACGAGCTTCAGCAACTCGAGCCCGCGAACCATCAACCAGATCTACAAGGCGGTCGGCCCCGGCGTGGTCGACATCACCACAGCCTCGACCCAGAACACGTCCGGCATCTTCGGCTTCGGCCAGCAGCAGCAGACCCAGGGCGAGGGCGCCGGCGTGGTGTTCGACAAGAAGGGCAACATCCTCACCGACCAGCACGTGGTGGCTGGCGCGAACAAGGTCACGGTGACCTTCTCCGACGGAACCAAGGCCCCGGCGACCGTCGTCGGCTCGGACACCGGCGCCGACCTGGCCGTCATCCGCGTGCAGGGGGTGCCCGCCTCCAAGCTTCACCCGCTGCCGTTCGGCAACTCGGACGCCGTGCAGGTGGGCGACAGCGTGATCGCGATCGGCAGCCCGTTCGGGCTGCCCAAGACGGTCACCGCCGGCATCATCAGCGCCACCGGCCGCACGATCACCGCGCCGAACCAGTTCACGATCCCGAACGCGATCCAGACCGATGCCTCGATCAACCCGGGCAACTCAGGCGGCCCACTGATCAACGCGTCCGGCCAGGTGATCGGCCTCAACGACCAGATCGAGACCAACAACACCAACGGCCAGGGTGAGGGCTCGAAGCTCCGGAATCGGGTTTGCCACCCCGTCGAACGGCGACGTGCGGATCGCCAAGCAAATCATCGCCACCGGCCACGCGAACAACGCGTACGTGGGCGTGAGCCTCGACCCGACCGTCTCGGGCGGCGCGGCGATCGCCAAGTCCTCCAACAGCCAGGGCGGCTCGACGCCGATCCAGCCCGGCTCTCCGGCCGCCAAGGCGGGCCTCCAGGCAGGCGACGTCATCACCGCGGTCAACGGCACACACGTGGCCTCGGTCAACGAGTTCGTGGCCACGATCGCGAACTACGCGCCAGGCAACACGGTCACCCTCACCGTGAACCGGAGCGGCCAGACCAAGAGCGTCAAGCTGACCCTCGGAGCGCAGCCCGCGAGCGCGAGCTCGCAGAGTCAGGGCAACATCCCGTAGGGCGCAGTCGCGGCGCGCCGCGAGCCCTTTCGGGGCCGCGGCGCGCTGGTCCGTTTAAGACGCGGCGGCGGACGCCTGCGTGAGCGTCCGGTCCATCAGCTCGCGGTGCACGCAGCGCGTGCCGCCAGCTCTCCGGGACCACGCCCCCTCGGAATCGAGCGTCCAGGCAAACGTGTCGTCGGCCAGGCAGCGCTCGAGGGTGTCCTCGAGCTCGCCCCAAAGCTCGGGATCCTCCACCGGGGTGAGCAGCTCCACTCGCGTATCCAGGTTGCGCGGCATCAGGTCGGCCGAGCCGATGTAGTAGATGTGCTCCTCTCCGCGGTGGAAGGAGTAGATCCGGGAGTGCTCGAGGAAGCGCCCGACCACCGAGTGGACCGTGATCGTTTCGCTGACTCCGGGCAGGCCGGGGATCAGGCAGCAGATCCCTCGAATATTGAGGTCGATCGGGACGCCGGCCTGCGAGGCGCGGTAGAGCGCCTCGATGATGCGCTGATCGACCAGCGCGTTCATCTTCATGACGATCCGGGCCGGCTCGTCGGCTTCATGCGCCGCGACCGTTCGATCGATCTCCGCGATCAGCGGCTCGCGCAGCCAGTGCGGCGCGACCAGGATCTTTCGCTCGCGGGCCGGGTGGCCGTAGCCGGTCAGCGAGTTGAACAGGTCGGCGACCTCCTGCCCCAGCTCGCGGTTGGTGGTGAACAGGCCGAAGTCCTCGTATAGCCGGGCGTTCTTGGCGTGGAAGTTTCCGGTTCCGACCATCACGTAGTGGCGGACGCCACCGCGCTCGCGCCGCACGACGAGAATCGCCTTGGCATGCGTCTTCAGGCCCGGGATGCCGTGCACCACGTGAGCGCCCACCTCCTCCAGCGCGCGCGACCAGCCGATGTTCTGGCGCTCCTCGAAACGGGCCTTGAGCTCCACCAGGCACACCGCCTGCTTGCCCTTCTCGGCCGCCTCGATGAGCGACGGAACCAGCGCCGAGTCGTCCGAGGTCCGGTACACGGTCATCTTGATCGCCAGCACGTTCGGGTCGTCGACCGCCTGCCTGACGAAGCGCTCCACGCTGGTCGAGAACGAGTGGTACGGGTAGTGGACGAGCACGTCGCGCGTGCGCATGGGGGCGAACACGTCGGGCTGCTCGTCCTGGTCGCCCGGACCAGGTACGAACGCGGGGTGGGTGAGGGGCGTCCAGGGGGTCTGACGGATCTCGGAATGGCCGTCGAGGCCGGCGATCTGCCACAGGTCGCCGAGGTCGAGCGTCCCGTCGACGTCGTAGACCTGGACCTCGTCGACGGCGAGCCAGTCGATCAGCCGTGACCGGAGCGCCGGATCGATGCCGGCGCCGACCTCGAGCCGCACAACCTCGCCGAAGCGCCTGCGCCGGAGCTCGTCCTCGACGGCCTGGAGCAGATCGTCGGCCTCGTCGGAGACCTCGAAGTCGGCGTCGCGGGTGACCCGGAACAGATCGTGGCTGATGATCTCCATGCCCGGAAACAGCGCGTCCAGGTGCCGGGAGATGATCTCCTCGAGCGGGATGAACGTGTCCGGCGAGATCTCGACGAAGCGGGGCAGGACCTCCTTGGGGACCTTCACGCGCGCGAACACCTCGTGGTCCATGTCGGGATCGTGCAGGCGGACGATCAGGCTGAGCGACAGGTTCGAGATGTAGGGGAACGGCCGTCCGGGGCCGATGGCCAGCGGTGTCAGGACCGGGAAGATCTGCTCGCGGAAGTGGCGCTCGATCAGCTCGGACGGGGCGGTGGACTGCTCGCAGGTGACGATCCGGATTCCGTGCTCGGCCAGTCCGGGGCGAACCACGTCGGTGTACTGCCTGGCGTGGCGGCGATCGAGCTCGGTTACCCGCTCGGCGATGCGGGCCAGGATCTGGGGGGGCGAAAGCCCGTCCGGCCCCCGCGCATCGATCCGTGCGTCGACCTGGTCGTGCACGCCGGCGACGCGCACCATGAAGAACTCGTCCAGGTTGGTGACGAAGATGGCCAGGAACTTCACGCGCTCCATCAACGGCAGCGACTCGTCCTCGGCGAGCTGAAGGACCCGGTCGTTGAAGTCGAGCCACGACAGCTCGCGGTTGACGTAGAGCGAAGTGTCGGTCAGGTCGGCGACCGCGCTGCTCGTCGCCGGGCGGCCGTCCTCGGCCTCGGTCGTGGCTGTCTCGGTAACCGGGTCGCTCATGTCATCGGCACCTGCGCGTTGGCGATCGCGCCGAGCTCGGAGGGGCGCAGGAGGGCAACCAGCTCTCCCTTGGAGATGCCGGCCAGGCCGCCCTTCTTCATCCGGGCCTGGGTGCCGGTGAGATCGTGGAGGAGGAGCGAGAACGAGGGGTCGTGTCCGACCAGCATGACCTCGCCGAGCCCCGCGGTCAGCTCGTGGACATCGAACGGCTCACCGGAGAGCGCCGGCTCGACCGTGACCGGCACGCCGAGCGGCTCGCAGGCTCGCCCCGCGGTCTGCACGGCCCGAACCTTGGGGCTGGTCAGGCAGGCGTCGAGATGGACGCCGAGCACCGCGAGCGCGCGACCCGCCGCGTCGGCTTGCATCGCGCCCCGTTCCGTTAACGGGCGTTCATCGTCCGGCAGGCCATCCTCCGCCTCGGCATGTCGCAGAAGCCAGAGCATGCCGACAACTCTAGTGGCAAGGGAGAGGCTTGTCAGCGCGCCGTCACCGGATCCTGAGCGCCACCGGCGGCGACGCCCGGCGGTGGCGCAGCCGATCGACCGCAAGGCTGGTGGAGAACCAAACGCAATTCCACGTGCGGACGACCCGGGGATCGGGCGGTTACCCGATCAACAGGCGCCGGCCGAACACGCGCTGGAACGCCTCTCCGTCCCCGTAGCGCTCGACGCTCCAGCGCGGCAGGGTCAGGTCGCCGGCGGCCTCGAGATGCAGGTCGACGCCATGGCCGTTGGCGCGAAGCCGCGCCTCCCGCACCGATTGGTCGCGCCCGCGCTCGAGATGCTCGGCCAGGCGCAGGATGACCGAGCAGCGCTCGAGCAGTTCCTCGTCGCCGCGCCTGGCGAGCCCCGAGATCTCGCCCAGCTTCGGCGCTCCCTTGCGGTGGTAGCGGGTCATCTGCGCGATCAGGGCGCGCTCGCGGGGGTCGAAGCCGGGCAGCTCGGCGCTGACGATCAGGTAGTGGGAGTGCTTGTGGTGGTCGTCGTAGGAGATCGTCATCCCGACGTCGTGGAGCATTGCGGCGGCCCACAGGAGTTCGCGCTCCCCGGGCGCCGGCTCGAACAGGCCGGCGTCGGCCAGCGAGTCGAACATCTGGAGCGAAAGCAGGGCGACGTGCTCGATGTGGGGAAGGTCCGACTCGTATTGGATGGCCAGGTTGCGCACGGCGGCCTGGCGAACGTCGGCGAACAGCGGCTCAGGCTCGGAGGCCAGCAGCTCCCGGGACAGGAACACGCCGTCGCGCATGCTGGCCTCGGTCACCTCGATCCCATCGAAGGAACCCAGCTCGACCACGGTCTCGATGACCAGGGCGGAGGCGAGGATGATGTCCCCGCGCCCGACCTTGATCCCGGGCACCTCGCCTCGCTCGTCGACGGGTAGCGCGGCCAGCGTCTGAACCAGCTCGGCCAGCATCTCACGGGTGATCACGAATCCCTGCACGCCGATGTCGGGCTGATCCGCGATGCGCTGAGCCGCGGCGGCGAGGTTCCGCACCGCGCCGCCCATTCCCACGATCCGCTCGCCACCGGCGGCGAGCGCCTTGTAACCGGACAGCGCATCCCGGACGTGCGCGCGAACTCGCTGGAGATCCTTCTTCCTGGCCGGCCCGGAGCCGGGGAGGAACTCCTCGGTCACCCGGACGGCGCCGAGCGGGAAGGACTGCATGCTCTCTACGCGGCGATCGGCCACCTCGATCAGCTGGATGCTGCCGCCCCCGGTTTCCAGGACGAACCCGTCGGTCATCGTCGAGCTGTTGATCGCGGCCACGTACCCGAAGCGCGCCTCCTCCTCGCCCGAGATGACCTCGATGTTCAGTCCGCTGGCTGCGCGCGCCGCCCTGAGGAACCGCTCGCCGTTGCTGGCGTCGCGGATCGCGCTGGTGGCGACGGCGTGGACGGCGTCGGGACCGAGGCCGTGGGCCGCGCAGAAGTGCTCGAACACGGCCAGCGTCTCGATGCCGCGTCCGATGGCGGCGCTGCTCAACCGACCGGTCTGGGCGAGACCGGCGCCGATCCGCACCGTCTCGAAGATCTCGTCGGTGAGCTTCCACCAGTCCCCCGGAACGAACATGTAGACGACGACCCGCCACGAGTTCGATCCAAGGTCGATGACGGCAACCCGGCGGACGTCCTGGCCCGCACCGCCGGTCGCTCGGGTCGATCGCCAGCTCACGTGCCCCGAATGATCCGTTTCGGGGCGGACGAAACCAACCCATCGCTCGATGGCGAGTCCGCTACGTGCGACGTTCCTGAAAAAAGGCGGCGCCGGGCGTCAGCCCGAGCGCCGCCCCATCAGAAAAGACCTATTCGACCGGGATCTCCCCGTAGACCATCCCCAGGTCCATGCCCTGCCGTCGCCGCACCAGGCGCGAGATCACGTAGATCGCGAGGGCCAGCGCGTACAGGCCGAGCATGTAGAACAGCGAGGAGGTGTTGTTGACCAGGTACACGTCGTCGGTCAGCCACTTGATCAGCGCCCAGATCAGCAGTGCCGCGAATAGGATCGCCGCGAACGTGATCAACGGCAGCCCCAGCACCTTGTAGCGGGCGATCGGCGAGGCGTTGTAGATCTCGGGTTTACGCCAGGGCAGGATTGCCGCGGCGACCGTCGTGCCCAGGAAGGTCACCGCGATCACCAGCGTTGCGTCGAGCGTCCAGTTGTGGAACGTCGAGCTATAGGCGTACAGCGCGCTGATCGGGATCGACGGGATCAGCATCAGCGCGAGCGCCGCATACGGCACGCCGCCCCGGGACACGCTTGCCGCCCACTCCGGGAGCACGCGGTCGAACGCCGTCGCGAACACGACCCGCGTCGAGGACAGGAACACCGACCCCACCCAGCCGACGAACCACAGCGTGAGCAGGCTGATGAAGATGAACTGGAGGACCCGGCTGCCGAGGAAGAAGGCCGCGAACGTGCCCGGATACGGAGCGACGCCCAGCGGGCCACCCGAGTAGGCGAAGTTCGACGCCTCATACCACTGCCAGCCGAACGTCTTCGCGAACAGGAGGAAGAAGATCACCGCGAGGAGCGTGGTGAAGATCAGCGCACCGCCCATCGCGTAGATGTTCTTGCGGAAGTCCGACGCGCCGCGCACCTCGCCGTACAGCGTCGCGCCCCAGTTCGACCACAGGTTGAAGAAGAACAGCAGGGGGATCAGCAGCAGGATGTTCGAGACGTTGAACGCGCCGGCGCCCGTCGGGGTGTAGCCGTCGGTGCCGGCCTTGAACGTGGCTGCGTACGCGTTGCCGCTCGTTCCGTAGAGCTTGTGCGACTGGGTGTTGAAGTGGTGGATGAAGCCAGTCTTGGAGTTGACCAGCAGCAGGATCGCCATCACGGCCAGGCCGAACATCCCACCGTAGAAGCACCACTTCTGGATCCGCGCGTAGGTGCGAATGCCCAGCGCGATGAACACCGAGGCGAGGGCCGCGGTAATCAGCGAGGAGACGAAGATCCCGTCGTTGCTCGTCCAGAAGGTGATCCCGCCGTGCCAGCCGACGATCGCCGAGAGCGGCTGCAGAACTTCGAACTGGAGGATGTAGGCGTAGATCGGGACCCAGTGCCAGAGGATGAACCACCAGCCGCAGACGGCCAGCACGAACCCGATGCCGCCCCCGAGCACCCGGCTCATCCACACGTAGTCGCCCCCGGCGCGCGGCATCACGGCGATCAGCGACGCGTAGGTGATCGCCTGGAAGATGAGGTACGCACCACCCACGACGACCGCCCAGATCAACCCACCGCTGGCGACGGTGGACGGCGCGAACGCGAAGATGTACCAACCCAGCGTGACCAGGTTGATCGCAAACGTTGCGTAGATGAACGCATCACGAACCGCCCAGCCACGCACCAGGCCCGTGGCCTTGCGCACGAACACCGCCCGTTCCTCGAACGGCGCACTTCCCGAAGCAATGCTTGCCATGTGTGGCTTGAACCTCCTCCTCGGGGCTAGACCGGCTAGCCACTCGTCAAGACGAACTTCTTGACCTGCTTTCCGCCCTCGACATCGATCACCGCCCCCAGCAACTGCCCCTGCTCGTAGGAGCTGCCGGGGTTGACGCACAGCGTGCGCCCAAGCCGCTTGGTGGCCCGGCACTCGTGGATGTGGCCGTGCAGCGACAGCGCCGGCTGGTAGCGCTCGATCGCATCGCGCACGGCCGTCGAGCCCACCGGCTTGACCGCGTGCCCGGCGTCCTTGAGATCCATCTCGGCGGTCAACTCGGGCGCGTCGTCCAGCCCGGTCCCGTACGGCGGGCAGTGCAAGCTGAAGATCGTGCGCTCGGGCGGCGCCGTCACCTGAGAGGCCATCCGCTCGATGCGCTCGGCCAGTTGCGGCTCGTCCTCCTCACGGTAGGTGTCCCACGGGGTGCGGTTGGCCCAGCCGGTGGAGGCCAGCTGGTAGCCGTTGATCTCCACCACCCGTCCCTCGCCGAGCTCCACCGTCTTGGCCTGCGCGATCACGTCGTCGACCTCGAGCTGGTCGTCGTTGCCCGGGCAGACGAAGCAGCGAATCCCCGTCCCGTCCAGCCTCTCGTCGGCCAAGTCCATCCAGCGCTCGACGGTGGCCAGCATGTGCTCCTCGAACAACGCGTGCCAGCGCGGCTCGTCCTGGGCGAGCTCGTGCAGCTCCTCGGGCGTGGTTCGGAACGGGTAGTAGCCGCGCCGGATGACCGCCTGCTCGAACTCGGCGACCTTGTCCTCGCCGACCAGAGCCTGACGGTGCTCGAGCAGCGTCGCGTGCCAGCGGCCGCCGCCGTCGTCGATGACCGGTACGAGCGCCTTGCCGGTCATGTCGCCGCCCAGGATGATCACGTCGGCCTGGTAGTGCTTGCCACTGCCCAGGAACTTGCGCCAGCACACCTCCGAGCCGTGAACGTCGGTGGCAAAGAAGATCCTCACTGCTCCACCTCCTCGGGAAGCTCATACCACCGCTTGCGCTCGCCGATCTTGGCCCGGAGCTTCCAGCCGCGGCTCTTGGGCGCCTGCTCGATGCGGTCCAGCACGGCATCCAGGCGCTGGCCGACCCGCTCCCGGTCCGGCTCGGGGAGCGAATAGTCGCCCAGGTGCTCGCGGCAGCGCGACAGGTTCGCGGTGATGGTCCGCCACAGCCCCCAGTCGCCAGCGCACAGCTCGGCGATCCGCTCGCCGTTCACCGCGTCGTCGTCGTGGTCGGCGACGTCGTGCCCGTGGAACAGCAGCACGGTGTCCCGCACGTCCTTCTCGTTGAGCTCGACGATCTGGAGCTTGGTCAAGAGCAACTCGGCCAGGGGGACGGTGCGGGCACCGGGAGCCAGTCGGTTGCCGAACGGAATCTCATGGCACATACGGAACGAGCCCACGAACACGTCGACCTGCCGCCCGTGCTCGAGGTCGTGGAACAGCATGCGCTCCTTGCCGTTCATCGCGTTGAAGACGATCTCGGGCTCGTAGCCCGCGCCGCGCAGCAGCTTGTCGGCGTCCGATCCGCGGCCTTTGGGGACGGCGAAGTCGATGTCCTTGTAGTGACGGTCGAGCGCCGGCGGAACCTCGGGCGCGTGCAGCCTGACCGCGATGCCGCCGAGCAGAGCCATGGTCGATCCGTCGCGCCGCGCCTGCTCGAGCAGCCGCTCTGCTTCATCGACCACGCTGAGGAGAATGGTCGTCATGACGGGGGCCATTCGCGGGTTCGCACTGGCTCCAGTCGCCCTCTAGGATCACGCCGTGCTATGCAACTTATATATCAGGATGGTGGGGCGGAATCTAGGCGCGCGGAGGATCGCCCATGACCGTCCGTGAGGCGGTCGGGGGACGGGAGCGCTCGATGGAGGTGCCGCGCCGGACGAGGCTGTTCGTGGCGGGCGAGTGGCGCGACGCCGCCGGGGGAGAGACGCTCGAGGCCACCAGCCCCGCCACCGGCGGAGAGCTCGGGCCGGTGGCGCGGGGAGACCGGGAGGACGCCGCCCGCGCGATCGAGGCGGCCGCCGCGTCGTATCCCGGGTGGGCGCGCGCGACAGCTTTCGCCCGCGCGCAGAAGCTGCACGCGATCGGCGAGATCTGCGCAGGCCGGCGCGACGACCTGGCGCACGCGCTCACGCTCGACCAGGGCAAGCCGCTGCACGAGTCATACGACGAGGTCGACGAGCTGGTCGCGATGTGGCACGCCGCCGCCGAGGACGGCCTACGGCTCGAGGGGACGATCCCGCCGTCGAACGCGCCGGGCAAGCGAGTGCTGCTCATGCGGCGCCCGGTCGGTCCGACCGCGGTGGTGACCCCCTGGAACTGGCCCTACACGATGCCGGCCGAGATCGTGGCGCCGGCGCTGGCGGCGGGCAACCCGGTGGCCTGGACGCCCGCGTCGACCACGGCCATGTGCTCGGGTCTGCTGGCCGAGTGCGTCGCGGAGGCCGACCTGCCGCCCGGCGTCTTCAACTTCGTCACCGGTCCGGGCGCGCGGGTGGGGGACGCGCTCGTCGGTCACGAGCAGACGGCTGCCGTCGGCTTCATCGGCTCGACCGCGACCGGTCTCGCCATCGCCCGGCGCGCCGCCGGCAAGCGGCTGCTCCTCGAGATGGGAGGCAATGGCCCGCTGGTGGTGCTCGACGATGCCGATCTCGACGCCGCGGCTGACGCCGCGCTCACCGGCTGCTTCCTGTGCGCCGGGCAGAGCTGCACGGCCGGGGAGCGGATCCTGGCTCACCGCACGATACGGGAGGAATTCGTGTCGAAGCTGGCGGCACGGACGGCTGCGCAGATCAGACTCGGAGATCCATTCGATCCGGAAACGACGCTGGGGCCGCTCAACAACGACGGCGTTGCCGCCAAGATGGACGACCACGTCGCGGACGCCACCAGCCGTGGTGCGAGGCTGATCGCGGGGGGCGCGCGGCAGCCGGGACATCAGACGGACCTGTACTGGCCGGCCACGATCCTCGACGACGTCCCGCCCGACGCGCTGGCCGCCACCGAGGAGACATTCGGCCCGATCGCCCCGGTCGTGGAGATCGACTCGCTCGAACACGCGGTCGAGCTGACCAACGCGTCACCGTACGGACTCCTCGCGGCGATCTTCACCAAGGACCTGAACCGCGGCCTCAGATATGCCGATGAAGCCCGCACCGGCCTGGTCAACATCAACGAGACCACCAACTACTGGGAGAACCATCTTCCGTTCGGCGGTCGCGCCGGCACGGCAAGCGGCGTGGGTCGCGTTGGTGGTCGCTACGCGATGGAGACGCTGACCGAACTCCAGACAGTCGTCATCGGCTGACTACTTCAGTAGTTCGCGCGGACGGACCTAGGTAATCCGTCCACATTCATCAGGGTTTTTGACGGATGCGCCGATGCTGGCGCCTAACGGACGCCCCGACCAACTTCCGAGACGTTCTGCGGCGCAGCCCGAGCCGCCTGCTCGTGGCCTACAAGGTGGCCGACGTCGGCCTGGGCCGCGTCCGCCGGGCCTTCTCCCGCCAGAACCTCCACGTGTTGGTCTCGGTCGCGCTGGGCGCGCTGTCGGTGCCGCTCACGATCACCGGCGTAGCGCTGCTGCTCGCTCCCAGCACGGGCTCGTTCATGGCCTTCTCGCATGTGGTCTCGAGCGCCTGGTGGACCGGGCTGATGGTGTGGTATCTCCGGCGCTACCTGGGCGCCTCTCTGCGCGCGGCGTTCAGCCGACCGGCGCAGGCTCGTGGCGGTAGAACGGCGCTCGGATCGGCTCGAGCGGCGTCCGTCCCGCGATCAGATCCGCAGCCTTCTCGGCCAGCATGACCACCGGCGCGTAGATGTTGCCGTTGGTCACGTAGGGCATGGCCGAGGCATCGGCGACGTTGATCCCGTCGAGGCCGTGCACGGCCATGGTGCTCGGGTCGATGACATCGGTTTCGCTCGTGCCCATCCGGCATGTGCACGAGGGGTGCAGCGCCGTCTCGGCGTCGCCTGCCACCCACTCGAGGATCGCCTCGTCTGACCGCACCGCCGGGCCCGGCGATAGCTCGCCCGCGTCATAGGCCGCGAACGCCGGTTGCTCGAGGATGTGGCGCGAGCACCGGATCGCCTCCACCCACTCGCGCCGATCCTGCTCGGTCGAGAGGTAGTTGAAGCGCAGCGCGGGGTGCTTGCGCGGATCGGTCGAGACGATCTTGACCGAGCCGCGCGCGTCCGAGTACATCGGGCCGACATGCACCTGATAGCCGTGGCCTTGTGGCGCCGAACCGTCGTAGCGGATGGCCAGGGGCAAGAAGTGGAACATCAGGTTGGGATAGGCGACCTGATCGTTGGAGCGGATGAAGCCGCCCGCCTCGAAGTGATTGGTGGCGCCGGCGCCGCTGCGGCGCAGCAGCCACTCGAGGCCGACCTTGGGGCGGTTCTTCCACTCGCGCGCCGGCGCCACCGAGACGGGCTGTGTGCAGGCGTGCTGCACGTAGACCTCGAGGTGATCCTGGAGGTGCTCGCCCACGCTGGGCAGGTCATGGACGGGCCTTATCCCCAGCGCCTCGAGCTCTCGCGCGTTGCCCACCCCCGACAGTTGGAGGAGCTGGGGCGTGTTGATCGCACCGCCACACAGGATGACCCGGCCGGCCTCGATCGTGTCTTTGCGGCGGCCGTGCTGCACTTCCACGCCCGTGGCTCGAGTGCCGTCGAACGTGATGCGCGTGACGAAGGCGCGCGTGCGGATCTCGAGGTTTGGTCGGCCTGTGACCGGATGCAGGAACGCCCGGGCGGCGCTCAGTCGCCGACCGCGGTAGATCGTGCGGTCGAAGGCGGCGAAGCCCTCCTGCCGGAAGCCGTTCACGTCGTCGGTGAGCGGATAGCCGGCCTGCTGAACGGCGTCGAAGAAGGCGTGGAACAGGGGGTTGGTGGCCGGTCCGCGCTCGAGCAGCTGCGGCCCGGCGCCGCCCCGCCACTCATCCGCGCCGTCCAGGCACGTCTCCATCCGCTTGAAGTACGGCAGGCAGTGGGCATAGTCCCAGCTCTCCATCCCGGGGTCGGCCGCCCAGCGCTCGAAGTCGAGCGGATTTCCGCGCTGGAAGATCATCCCGTTGATCGAGCTCGAGCCGCCCAGGACCTTGCCGCGCGCGTGGTAGATGCGCCGGCCCTGCATGTTGGGCTCGGGCTCGGACTCGTAGCGCCAGTCGTAGAGGCGGTTGCCGATCGGGAAGGACAGCGCCGCGGGCATGTGGATGTAGACGTCCCACCAGTAGTCGGGGCGCCCGGCTTCGAGGACGAGCACGCGCGTACCGGGGTCTTCGCTCAGCCGGCTGGCCAACACGCAGCCGGCCGCCCCACCGCCGACGATCGCGACGTCGTAGCTCACAGGACCGAGCGGATCTCCTGCTCGAACGTGGCGATGTGTGCTGTGAGGATCGCGTGCGCGCGGTCGGGCTGCCCCGAGGCAATTGCGTGCAGCACCTCCTCATGCTCGTGTACGCGCGCGAGCAGGTGGGGCAGCCGGTCGATCACCAGGTACCAGATGCGCAGCGAGAGGTTGAGATATCGCCCGAGCGTCTCTTCCAGGAACGGGTTGCCGGCACAGCGGTAGATGAAGCGGTGCACGGTCGCGTCGAGCTCCATCAGCTCCTCTGCGTCCTCGGCTCCGCGCCGGATGTCGAGCTCGGCCAGGAGACCCGCCAGCTCGGCGCGCTGTGTCTCGGTGATCCGCTCGGCGGCCCGATACGCGGCGTGGGGCTCGAGCTGAGCGCGCACCTCCGAGATATGGGCCAGGTCGGTGATGTTGATCTCCGAGGCGAACGTGCCGCGGCGGGGGAAAACGGTGACCAGGTTCTCCAGAGCGAGTCGCTTGATCGCCTCCCGCACGGGCGTGCGGCCCATCTTGAGATCACGCCCGATTGCATCCTCGTCGATTGGCGACCCTGGCGGGATGCGCAGGGTGACCAGCCGGTCGCGCAAAGCCCGGTACGCGCGGTCGGCGAGCAGTCCGCGAGCGGAGCCGCCCCGACCCTCTTCGGAGACGACTGATATATCAGTCATCGGCCAGGAGTCTATCTGTGGGGTGTGGCTGCTGCCAGGGACTCGGGAGGAAGGGTGGGCGGTTCATGTCGGCGGGTCGCTGGGCAGGCGGGACCAGAGCTCGGCGTCGGCGCGCCGGCCCTGCTTGACGTGAATCGAGCGCATCACGCCTTCCCGGCGGTAGCCGCAGCGCTCCGCCACGCGAACCGAGGCGCGGTTCTCGATGTCGATGATCAGGACCAGGCGCTGGGCGTGGCGCTCGTCGAACGCCCAGCGCGTGAGCAGGCGCAGGATCGCGGTTCCGGCGCCGCGTCCGCGCGCCTCGCTCGCGACGATGTAGCCGAGCTCCATCTCGCTCCCCTCGACGTCGATGTGCGGCACCAGGCCCAAGCCGAGGAACCGTCCGTCGCCATCGATGGCAACGAAGCCCTCGCGCGCGCCGTCCTCGCGCGCGGCGACATACGACTGGATCCAGCCTCGCGCGAAGTCTGTCGGCGGCGGCTCCGGGATCCGCGTGTAGCGCAGCACCTCGCCGTCGGCCACCAGGGCGGCCACGTCGTCCAGCCAGCGCTCCTCGAGCCGCTCGAGGCGGACCCCCCGCACGCGGTCGGTCAATCCACAGTACCTCTCGAGCTCATCCTGGCCAGCCCGGCGGACACGCTCCCCGACCGGACCAGGATCAGTCCAAGCGTCCCCGCGCACAGCGCGCCGGCCAGGGCGAAGGGCGCCATGTCGCCCGCTGCCTTGGCCAGTGAGCCGCCGCCGCCCGCGCCGACGATCTGCCCGGCCGCCCACGCGAAGTTGACCAGCGCCAGCGCGTAGCTCTGGCTCATGCCATGCGAGTCCGCCGCGTCGGAGAGCATCGCCATGGCCGGCGCCCAGAACGACCCCAGCGCCACCGTCTGCAGCACGAGCACCGCGGCCAACCCGAGCGCGGTCTGCGGGAGCGTGAAGAGCAGGAGGCGACCGCCGCGCCGGCCAGACCGATGCGCAGCGGGAACATCCGCCCGCGGCGATCCGAGATGTGGCCGACCGCCGGGCTCATCGCCGCCTCGATCCCGGCGGCGACCAGAAAGGTGGCGCCGATGCCGGCCGCGCCGGCTCCCAGCTCACCGAGGCGAAGCGGGCCGAGCACGTTCATGGTCCCCGAGGCGATAGCGGGCAGCGCCACCAGCCACATACCGAGCATGATCGCCGGCCGGCGCAGCTGGCGGGCCAGGCTGGGGCGCCCGGGATCCTCGTCCGGCATTGTCGGCCCGGGGAGCAGCGCGACCGCCGCGGCCAGACCCGCCGCGACAACCACCACCGCCGAGAACACGGGACCGCGGCCGAGGCCGTGCGCGAGCGTCCCCACCACGGGTCCGAACAGCGCGCCACCGATTCCCGCGGCCAGCGCCCCGCCGATCGCGCTCCCCCGGCGCTCGAACGGAGCCTCGGCGATCAGCCAGACCATGCTGCCGGCCCAGGTGCAAGCCCCGCCGATGCCCTGAATGAAACGTGCGAGGTCCAGCAGAGCGACGTTCTCCAACAGCCCGAACGCCAGGCTCGAGCCACCCATCAGCGCCAGCCCCGTGTACAGCGTGACCTTCGGCCCGGCCCGTTCGGCGAGCATCCCGCCGGGAATCGATCCCACCAACGTCCCCACCGCGTAGCCGGCGGTGAGCACCCCGGCGGAGGCCTTGGTCAGGTGCAGCTCGCGAGTCAGCGTGGGGAGGAGCGGCACGACGGCGGCGTAGAACATCGTGTCGACGAACACGATCGCGCCCGCCACGAGGAACAGCAGCCGCAGCTCGCGCGCGTTCATGCGCGGCGACAGGGTTCAGTCGCCCAGCTCGGCCCGGCGGCGGACCACATACTCCTCGAGCTCGGCCCGGATGGCATCGTCGAGCGGCGGCTGCTCATACCGCTCGAGAGTGTCACGCCAGATCTCGGCTGCGCGGGCGGTGGTGTCCCGGGCGCCGCGCTTGGACCACCGGTCGAAGTTCTCGGTCGAGGAGAGCAGCGGTCGGTAGAAGCACTCGCGGAAGCGCTCGAGCGTGTGGGCGGCGCCCAGGAAGTGCCCGCCCGGCCCGACCTCGAGGTGGGCGTCATAGGCCAGCGAGGCCTCGTCGATCTCGAGCGGCGTGAACTCGTGGCGCAGCTCCCGCAGCAGCTCGACGTCCACGATGAACTTCTCGTAGCAGGACACCAGCCCGCCCTCGAGCCAGCCCGCCGAGTGCATGACGAAGTTCGTCCCGGCCAGGAACGTGGGCAGCATGGTCATCAGCGACTCGTAGGCCGCCTGGGCGTCCACTGTCTGCGAAGCGTTCAGCCCGCCGCCACCCCGCCAGGGAAGCCCGAAGCGACGCGCGATCTGGCCCGTGCACAGGACGCCCATGCCCGACTCGGGCGTGCCGAACGACGGCGAGCCCGACTGCATGTCGGTGTTGGAAAGAAAGCTCCCGAACACGACCGGGGCGCCCGGTCGGATCGTCTGCGCCAGCGCGATCCCCGCGAGCGCCTCGGCCACCTGCTGAACCAGCGTGGCCGGCAGCGAGACCGGCGACATCGCGCCCATGAGCAGGAACGGCGTGATCACCACGGCCTGGTTGGCCTTCACGTACTCGAACATGGCGGCCAGCATGCGGTCGTCATATCTGAGGGGCGAGTTGACGTTGATCAGGCTGATCGAGACCGGGGAGCGCTCGATCGCCTCGCGCCCGCCGAACAGGATCTCGCCCATCTCTATGGTGTCCGCCGCATTCGGGCCGCTGGTCACCGATCCCATGTAGGGCTTGTCGGACAGCGTCTGGAGCGCGAACACCATGTCGAGATGGCGCGAGTCGAGCGGGCGGTCCTCGGGCTCGCAGATCGTGCCGCCCGGGCGAGTCGAGCTCGGGGAAGGCCTGGGAGAGCCTGACCAGGTTCTCGAAGTCGGCCATCTTGGCGTCGCGCCGCGTGTCGCCCTCGCGGATGAACGGGCAGCCGTAGACCGGCGCGAACACCATGTGGTCGCCGCCGATGTGCGCGGTGTTGCGCCGGGTTACGGGCCTGGAGGTCGAACTCGCGGGGCGCCTTGGCGATCTGCTCGAGGATGAACTCGGGGTCGAACCGGATCCGGTTCTCGTCCTCGAGCGTCTGGCCCGCCTCGACCAGCAGGTCGACGGCCTCGGGCAGGAGGAACTCGATCCCGATCTCGGACACCAGCCGGCGCCACCCGCGGTCGATCACGTCCATCGCCTCTTCGCTGAGGATCTCGTAGCGGGGCATGGAGTTCACGAACACGGCGGGCTCCTCGCGGCTGGGGTTGACCTGGCGGCGTCTATCCGTAACCTTATCTGGCGTGGAACAACAGTTCCAAGCTAATCGAAGCGGCGGTGGCTCGGCTGCCGGAGGCGGCGGTGGCGCGGGTGCTGGAGGCGGCGGTGGCGTGGGTGCCGGAAACGGCGGCGTGGGCGCGGCCCACGGAACGGCCGCGGTCGACCGCGGGGCCGACCTGCTGGTGCGCGTGCTCGAGAGCGAGGAGCCGGTCGCGCTGACCGACCTGGCGAGCGCGGCCGGGCTGCCCAAGAGCACCGCCTCGCGCCTGGTCAGCGCGCTCGAACGCCGTGGGCTGGTCGAACAGGACGGGGAGCGCGGCCGGCTGCGGCCGGGTCCGGCCATCCTGAGGGTCGCCGAGCGCAGCATGCTCGAGCGCAGCATCGTCGAGTCTGGCGCGGCCGGCGCTCGACGCGCTGGCGGACGCCACCGGTGAGACGATCAACCTGGCCGTGCCCGGGCCTGAAGGCGTCGAGCACATCGGGCAGGTGGACAGCCGGCACTTTCTCGGCGCCGGGCAGTGGCTCGGGCGCTCGGTCGGCTATGACCATTCCGCCAACGGCAAGGTGTTCGCCGCCTTCGGCCGCGCGCCGGCTGGGGCGGCCGTCGCGGCGGCGGGCGAGCTGCAGGCGGTTCAGCGCGATGGCTTCGCCACCTCGGTCGACGAGCTCGAAGTCGGCTTGTCGGCCATGGCCGCGCCGGTGCGCGGCGCACGCGGCGAGGTGATCGCGGCGCTCAGCATCTCGGGCCCGAGCCTGCGAATGCCGCCGGTGCGGATCGCCGAACTGCGACCGATTTTGATCAGCGAGGCGCGGACGCTCAGCCGCCGCCTCGGCCACCGAGACCAAGGAGAACGAGCGGCGTGACCGACGAAGAGATCCTCCAGCTCCTCTACGACGAGACGCTGGTGGGGAATGCGCCGGCGGTTCGGGACGGCGTGAACGAGGGGCTCGAGCAGGGGCTCGCGCCCGAGCGAATGCTCTACGACGGACTCATTCCCTCGCTCGAGGAGGTGGGCGCGCGGTTCGAGCGCGGCGACTTCTTCGTGCCCGAGATGCTCATCGCCGCCCGCGCCATGCAGGGTGCACTCGACATCCTGCGCCCGCTGCTGGCCGAGACCGGCATCGCACAGGTCGGCACGTTCCTGATGGGCACGGTCAAGGGCGACGTGCACGACATCGGCAAGAACCTGTGCAACATCATGCTCGAGGGGGCCGGCTTCCACGTGATCGACCTGGGGGTGAACGTCGCCCCGGAGAAGTTCATCGAGCAGATCGAGGAGCACAACCCCGACATCGTCGGCTTCTCGGCCTTCCTCACCACGACCATGCCGATGTTCAAGGCGAACATCAACGCGCTCGTGAAGGCGGGGCTGCGCGACCAGGTGATCGTGATGGTGGGCGGCGCCCCGGTCACGCAGGAGTACGCCGACGCGGTCGGTGCGGACGGCTACTCGGCCGACGCTTCAGCGGCCGTCAAGAAGGCCAAGGAGCTGATCGAGCTGCGGCGCGAGAGGGTGCCGGCGTGAGCGCGGCCGATACGGTCCTGCGGTCACGGACCAAGACGGTCACGATCGGCGCCGGACGGCCGTTCTGCGTCATCGGCGAGCGGATCAACCCGACCGGGCGCAAGAAGTTCGCCGAGGAGCTGCGTGCCGGCGAGCTGTCCACCGTGACGCACGACGCGGTGGCGCAGGTGGAGGCGGGCGCCGACATGCTCGACGTCAACGCCGGGATTCCCATGGTCGACGAGGCCGACCTGCTGCAGGCCATGCTGCGCACGGTCCAGGTGGCGGTCGACGTGCCGATCTGCATCGACTCCTCGGTGATCGAGGCGCTCGAGGCTGGCCTGTCGGTGTACGAGGGGAGGGCGTTGGTGAACTCGGTGACCGCCGAGGACGACCGTCTGTCCGAGATCCTGCCGTTGGTGGCGCGCCACGACGCCGCGGTGATCGGGCTGGCCAACGACGAGACGGGGATCCCGGAAACGCCGGCCAAGCGGCTGGAGTGCGCGCAGAAGATCGTCTCGGCGGCGAATGACTTCGGGATCGCCCGCGACGCCGTGATCATCGACCCGCTGGCTATGACCGTGGGCGCGGATCCGTCGGCGGTGTCGACGACGCTGACCACGATCAGCCTGATCCGCGACGAGCTCGGAGTGAACATGTGCCTGGGCGCATCCAACGTCTCGTTCGGGTTGCCCGATCGCCACGCGCTGAACGCCGCGTTCCTTCCGATGGCGATGGCCGCCGGCCTGACCAGCGCGATCATGTCGACGGCTCGGCCGGTGGTGGATGCGGTGCGGGCGAGCGACCTGCTGCTCGGCCACGACGATTGGGGCGCGAACTGGATCGCGGTCCATCGAGCCCGCCAGGCCACGCTCGCCGAGGAAGCGCACGTGCCGTGAGCGGCGTCTCACCGCAGCGGCGGAGGCTGTCGGTTGCCCCTGACGAACCGGCGCCCGATGACGGCACCGGGCGGGTGCGGCTCCGCTTCCTGCCCGAGGGGGCGGAGGTGCGCGTGCCCAGCGGCACCCCGGTCTTCGACGCGGCGAGCTGGAACGGGATCGCCATCGACTCGACCTGCGGCGGTCACGGGACGTGCAAGAAGTGCCGCGTGCGGATCGTCTCCGGGGACGTTCCGGTCGGGCCTCTGGATCCTCGGGCGTTCACGGCCGATGAGCTGCGCGAGGGTTGGCGGTTGGCCTGCCGGGCCTCCGCCCGGGGCGATCTGGTGGTCGAGGTGCCTCCTCTCCGGACGCGGCCGAAGGCGGCGCTCGCCGGGGTGGGGCGGCACGTCATCCTGCGCCCGGCGGTACAGAAGCGCCATCTGGTGCTCGACGAGCCCTCGATGGAGGATCAGCGCTCTGACCTGCAGCGCGTGCTCGACGCTCTTGACGATCTCGAACCGCACGCGTCGCTTTCGGTGATGCGCTCACTGGGGTCGGTGTTGCGGTCGTCCGGGTGGGACGTCACCGCGGTGGTGTGCGACCAGGAGCTGATCGACCTGGAGCCCGGGGACACGACCGCGCGCAGGTTCGCGATGGCGTTCGACCTCGGCACGACCACGGTGGTGGCGACGCTGTTGGACCTGGAGAGCGGGCAGCCGGTGGCGGTGCGCTCGATGCTCAACCGTCAGCAGCCGTTCGGCGCCGATGTGATCACCCGGATCTCGGCCACGATGATGGACGATCAGGCGCTCGGCGCACTGCGGCAGAACGTTCACGAGACGATGGCGTCGCTGGTGAGCGAGGTGTGCGCGGAGGGGACGGTGGAGCCGCGCGAGGTGTACGAGATAACCGTCTGCGGCAACGTCACGATGATGCACCTCGCGCTCGGCATCGACCCCGAGCCGCTGTCGATGGCGCCGTTTGTGGTCTCCACGCATTCGTTTCCCGAGGTGCCGGCGAGCGACTTCGGGGTTGATGTGCACCCACGCGCCCCGGCGTTCGTGTTCCCGTCGCTCGGCGCGTATGTAGGCGGCGACATCGTGGCCGGCATGCTGGCCACCGGGCTGACCCGTGACCGGCGCCTGCGGCTGTTCATCGACGTGGGCACCAACAGCGAGATTGCGCTCGGCTCGGTCGACCGGGTGGTGGCGACGGCGGCGCCGGCCGGTCCGGCGTTTGAGGCGGCGCAGATCCGGTGCGGGATGCGCGCGGCGCCCGGGGCGATCGAGGGGGTCAAGGTGTCGGCTTCCGAAGGTGCCGTGTCGTTGGACGTGATCGGGGACGAGGAGCCGGCCGGGATCTGCGGATCGGGGCTGGTCGACGCGGTGGCCGAGCTCGTGCGCTGCGGGTTGCTCGATCACTCGGGCCGGTTCATTCCGGATTCCGATGCGGCGGACTCTCATCCGGGGCTGGCGTCTCGGCTCACCAAGATCGGGGAGGAGCGCGTCTTCGTGCTGGACTGGCGGGGCTCTCCCGATCCCGAGCGCTCGGTGTTCCTCTCGCAACGAGATGTGCGCGAGCTCCAGTTCGCCAAGGCCTCGATCGCCACGGGGTGGCGGATCTTGATGGGCGAGTTGGGCGTGGGGCCTGCCGACGTCAGCCAGGTCCTGTTGGCCGGCAGCTTCGGCGCCTACCTGACGCCGCTGAGCGCGGTACGGATCGGGCTGGTGCCGCACATCGCGTTGCCGCGGATCGTCTCCGCCGGCAACGTCGCCGGCGAGGGGGCCAAGATCGCCGCACTGTCGGTCCGCGAGCGCGCCGAGGCGTACTCGATCCTGCGCGAGGTCGAGTACGTCGAGCTGTCGGGTCGGGCCGACTTCAACGACATGTTCGTCGACCAGCTGGCATTTCCGGGATGAAGACGGTGATCGCGTGCGGGGCCCTCGCGCTCGACGTGCGACGGATCGCGCGGCGCCGGGGCTGGGACCTGCAGGTGGTCCCGGTGCCGGCACTGCTGCACAACCATCCCGATCGCATCGGCGCTGCGGTTGCCGAGCTTTCGGCGGACCGCGACGTGATGGCCGTCGCGTACGGGGACTGCGGAACGTACGGCGGCCTCGACGGGCTCCCCCGCCTGGAGGGCGCCAGCTGCTACGAGGTGTTCGCGCGTGCTGAGGTGCGGGATGCGCTGGAGGAGGAGCCCGGCACGTACTTCCTGACCGATTTCCTGGCCCGGACGTTCGAGCACACGGTCTGGCGCGAGCTGGGGCTGGACCGCTACCCCGAGTTGCGCGAGGACTACTTCCGTCATTACACGCGTGTGATGTGGCTGGCCCAGCGGCCGGTTGCGGCGACCCGCGAGGCAGCGCAGCGCGCGGCGGACCGGGTCGGGCTGCCGCTGGTCGTGCGCGACGTGGGCGACGCCGGCCTCGAGCGTGAGCTCGAGCGGCTAATGAGCGATCGCGGCTCGCAGCGCGGTCAGCGACTGATCGAGCAGGCTGCCGATCTCCCGCCGGCCGAACGCGTGCATGACGACGCCCCGCGGCCGTGAGGCCGGCCGCTGGCGTGAGATCAGCCTGACGCGCGCGGTGACCCCTGACCAGGGCTCTACGCGCGCAGTGCGCTGAGCACGGCCACGCCCGCGAGCATGGTGCACACACCGAGCGTGCGCTTGCGGCTCAGCCGCTCGCCGAAGGCGAAGTACGCCCCCAGCGCGGCCAGTCCGCCAACCTGTGAGGCCAGCACAGCGGCGACCGCGATGCCGTGCCGGGCGCCGGTGGTGAAGGAGTAGAAACCGAGTACCTCGCACACCCCCGACGCCGCCACCAGAGGGGCGGCGCGACGGGTGATCTCGAGGCGGCCGGCGAGCGCGAGCGGCAGGGCGAGGGCCACGGCGCCGATGGCGCGGGCCGACAGGACCACCCAGGACACCGGCAGCTCGGCGCCGGCTCGACCGGTCGCGTACAGGCTGGCCCCGAAGGCGAGCGCTGCGGCCATCGCCAGCAGAACGGCGTAGGTGGGGCGGGGTGGGGCCGCGGCGTCGCGCGCCGGGGTCTCCGGCCCCGAGGCCAGCCACACCCCGGCGACGATCGCCCCCAGCGTCACCGCCACCCCCGGCGCGAGCGGCTCGCCGGCGATCACCGCGATCACCGCCGCCACCGCGCCCTCGGTCGAGACCAAGGGAGCGACCAGCGTGACCTGGCCGATGCGCAGGGCGCTGTAGGTGAGCACGAGGCCCCCGACGTTGCCGACGCCCGACACGACCAGCCAGGCGCCTGAGCCCGCGCCCAACCGGCTCGGGACGCCGCTCGCCGCGGCAGCTGGGATGGTGATCAGCAGACCGACCAGCATCATCCAAGCCACCACCGAGGACGGGGCGATCATGCGGCTCGACCGCGAGGAGCACAGCGTCGAGAGCGCCCACGCGGCCGCGGCCCCCAGCCCGCCGAGGATCGCGATCACGCGCCGTCGTCGATCGCGTCGGCGAGGAGCGTCGCCACATCGGCCACGCGCAACTCGGCGCCGGCGCTCTGGATGCCGTCGTCGAGCATCACCGTGCAGAACGGGCAGGCGACCGCGAGTGTCTGCGCGCCGGTGGCCGCCGCCTCGCGCACCCGCTCCTCGTTGATCGGCTGGGCGCGCTCCTCCATCCACATGTGCGCCCCTCCCGCCCCGCAGCAGAAGGTCTGCTTGCCCGAGCGTTGCATCTCGATCGGCGCGCCAATCGCCGAAACGATTTCACGCGGGGCCTCGAGGACGTCGTTGTGACGGGCCAGATAGCAGGAGTCGTGGTACGTGATCTCGGTGTTGGCGGCGCGGCGGGGATTCAGTCGGCCGTCGCGGACCAGCGTGGAGAGCAGCTCGGAGTGATGGATCACCTCGTAGTGGCCGCCGAAGTCCGGGTACTCGTTGGCCAGCGTGTTGAAGCAGTGCGGGCAGCCGGTGACGATCTTTGTGATCCCGGACTCGTTCAGCGTCTCGACGTTCTGCTCGGCGAAGGCCTGGAACACGTATTCGTTGCCGATCCGTCGAGCCGGGTCGCCCGTGCAGCTCTCGCGCGGGCCGAGGATCGCGAAGTCGACGCCCGCCTTGGTCAGCACGCGCGCCGTGGCCTGCGCGGTCTTCCGCGCGCGCTCGTCGAATGAGGATGCGCAGCCGACCCAGTAAAGGTACTCGGGTGCCGGATCGCCGGGTTCGAGTACGCGCACCCCGAGGTCCGCCGCCCAGGCTGCCCGCTCGGACTGGGGCGCTCCCCACGGGTTCGAGGCACGCTCGACGTCGCGAAGCATTGGCTCGGCCTCGGCGGGGAAGCTCGACTCGACCATCACCAGGTGTCGGCGGAGGTCGACGATGTGATCGACGTGCTCGATCGAGACCGGGCAGGCCTGGATGCAGGCGCCGCAGGTCACGCAGTCCCAGACGCTATCTGCCGGCACCGCATTCGGGACCAGCGGCACGTCCGCGTCCTGACCGAACACGGCGTCGCGCAGGCCCATGATGACCAGCTTGGGGGAGAGGAGCTTCCCGGTGGCGAAGGCGGGACAGGCGTCCTGGCAGCGCCCGCACTCGGTGCAGGAGAACGTGTCGAGCACCTGCTTCCAGGTCAGGTCTTTGGCTTGACCCGCGCCGAAGCGCAATTCGTCCTCGGGGATGTCCGGGTCGTCGAACGTGAGCGGCTCGAGGCGGCCACCGGCGCGGGTGCGCCCGAACCACACGTTGATCGCGGCCACGAAGATGTGCAGGTGCTTGGAGCGGGGGAGGTAGGCCAGGAAGGCCAGGATCGTCAGCACGTGGATCCAGACGAAGGCGCGTTCGAGGATCTTCGTCGTCTCGTTCTGGCCGAACAGGTGGGAGAGGGCCTTGGACAGCGGCGACCAGGAGGCCGGCCACTCGTTCAGGTGCAGCGCGATTCGGGTCGCGTGCCAGAGCAGCAGACTGATCACGATCGTGGCGATCAGGGCGAGGATCAGGTCGGCCTCGGCGAGGTGGCTGCCCTGAAAGCGGCGCGGGCGCTGGACCTTGCGGATGTAGACGGCGGCGAGCACGCCGGCCAGCACGAGCACGCAGAAGATGTCGACGAGCAGCGCGTACCAGCCCTGATGGCCAAGCCAGGGCAGCGTCGAGTGCTTGTCGACGATGCCGATAAGCGCGATCACGATGGTGGGGGTGAGGACCAGGAACCCCCAGAAGATGAACGCGTGCATCAACCCGGGGACGAAGCGCTGGAGGAGCTTGCGCTGACCGAGCACGATCGTCGCCTCATTGCGCGCGCGCCGGCTGGCGTCGCCCGTGCGCTGCGCCGGGTGGGCGGGGGCGGCCGCGCGCACGAGGCCGACCAGGAACCGCGCGCGCGTGACGAACACGGCGGCGCTGAGGGCGAGCGCGGCGGCGAGCGCTAGGGCCGAGACCAGCACGGCGGGTGGTCAGCCACCCCGAGTCTTGCGGATCTCGGCCGAGATGGCGGGCACGATCTCGTGCAGATCCCCGATCACCGCGTAGTCGGCGTTGGCGAGGATCGAGGCCTCGCGGTCGGGGTTGATGGCCAGCAGCTTCTTGGCTCCCTTGCAGCCCGCCATGTGCTGGGTGGCCCCACTTATCCCGCACGCGATGTAGAGCGACGGGGAGACCTTGGTCCCGGTCTGGCCGACCTGATCGGTGTGCGGCCGCCATCCGGCGCTGGTCACCGCGCGCGAGCAGCCCACCGCGCCGCCCAGCAGCGCGGCCAGTTCCTCGATCACCGCGAAGCCTTCGGCCGATCCGACGCCGCGCCCGCCCGAGACGACCACGTCGGCGTCCGCCAAGGACACGCCGGCCACGGCAGCCTCGACGCGCTCGGACACTCGCACCCGGGCGTCACCGGCGGCCGCGATGAGCTCGACCTCCGGGTTGGTGGTCTCGGCGGGCACCGCGTGGGGCGCGACGGTCAGCAGCGCCGGCGTGCCGTGCAGCCGGCCCTCCTCGAGCAGGCTGCCGCCCCAGCGCACGCGGGTCAGCGTCATCGGATCGCCCGGCGTGACCGATACGCAGTTCGCGGCCATCGGCAGATCGAGCTGAGCGGCCACGTGCGCGAGCACCTCGTTCCCACGATCGGTCCCGGGCGCGAGGACCGCGCTCGGGCTGCGCTCACGGATCAGGTTGGCCAGCGCGGTGCCGGAGCCGTCGGGGGAATAGCCGCCGGAGTCGTCGACCGCGACCGCGTGAATGTCGCCGAGCCCGCGCGCGAACGTCACGGCCTGCGCGAACAGTTCGTCGTCGGTCCCGTCATCGAACACCAGGACCATCTACACCAGCCCCAGATCGTGCAGGACGCCGACCACCGCCGGAGCCGCGCCCGGGCCGTCCCCCAGGACCTCGGCCTCCTTGCCGGATCCCGGCGGGAGGGCGAGCCTGACCATCTCCAGGCGGGATTCGGTCCCGCCCACCCGGGCGGGGTTCGCGGTGGTGAGTGGCTTGCGTTTGGCCCGCAGCCGGCCCGGCACCGAGGGGTAGCGCGGGAGGTTGATGCCCTCTTTGACCGTGATGACCGCGGGCGTCGGCACGGAGTACACGTCGCGACCGCCCGCCACCTCCTGCTCGCAGCGCACGCTGCCGTCGCTCACATCGATTCCCTTGACGCCCGTGACGCAGGGCAGACCGAGCTTGTAGGCCACCCGGATCGCCACCTGGTAGTTGCCGGCGTCAGCCGACTCGTTGCCGAAAAGGAGCAGGTCGAACGGGTCCGGCTGGGCCTGAATCGCCTCGACGATCGCGTTCGCGGTGGCCTGGGGATCCCATTCGTCGGTGCCGTCGCTGACCAGGTGCACGGCGCTTTCGATGCCGATCGCCATCATGTCGCGCAACTGCTCCTCGGCCTCCGGCGGGCCGAGCGTGAGTACGGTGGAAGAGCCGCCGTGCTGCTCTATCAGGCGGACCGCCTCCTCGCATGCGCACTCCTCGTGCGGGCTGATCGTGAAGCCGAGGTGGCGGGTGGAGATCGCCCGCTGATCGTCGGTGAGGACCATCTTGCCACCGGTCAACGGCACCCGTTTGACACAGACCAGGATGTTCATGGGGTGACACTGATGTTCATCTGATATTTCAGATGTCGTTCACGACCGCACGCGAGAGTTCTCAGGATCGAACAGCGGCGTCGAGTCGTTCGTGGCCACGGTCACCGGATAGCGCTCGCCCATGTACTCCACCGCCAGCTGCTCGCCGACCACGGCGTGCTCGGGCGGCAGGTAGCTCATCAGGATGTGCTTGCCGACCGAGGGGCCGGCGCCGGCGCTGGTGACGTAGGAGCGGCGGCCCTTGCGGTCGGTGAGCGGCCGGCCGTCGCGGGTGAGGATCGGCTCCTTGCCGAGCATGTAGCGCTTGACTGCGCTGGCCGAGGCGTGATCGTCCACGGTGAGGGTGCACATGACGGCCGCGGGCTCCTCCTCCCGGTGGCGCTGGTGCGCCTCCTTGCCGATGAAGTCCTGCTCCTTGACGGGCCCCCAGGCCATCCCGGCTTCTACGACGTTGAAGTCGCCCTCGAGTTCGGCGCCGTAGGCGCGGTAGCACTTCTCCAGGCGCCCGGTGGTCCCGTACACGCCGATGCCGGCCGGGATGATCCGGTGCGGCTCGCCGGCCTCGACGATCAGGTCCCACAGGCGGGCGCCCTGCTCGAACGGAACGTAGAGCTCCCACCCGAGATCGCCCACATAGGAGATCCGGCTGGCAAGGACCTGGAGCGGTCCCACCTCGATCGTCCTGAAGCGGGCGAACGGGAGGCCCTCGTGGGAGACATCGTCGTTCGTGATGCTGGCCAGGATGTCTCGGGCTTTCGGACCCCACAACCCGATCGTCGTCCAGGCGTTGGTCTGATCGTGTACCTGCGCCGATCCATCCTCGGGGAGGTGGTCGGCGAACCACTTGAGGTCGGACATCCCATAGGCGCCGCCGGTCACCACGCGGAACGTGTCCTCGGCCAGGCGCATGATCGTCAGGTCCTGCTTGAAGCCGCCGCTCGGGGTGAGCAGGGGGGTGTAGACGACCCGGCCGATTGGCACGTCCATCTGCCGCATCGCGACGCGCTGGATCGTTTGCAGCGACGCGGGGCCGGTGACGTCGAAGATCGCGAACGCGCTCAGATCGATCATCGCCGCCCGGTCGCGCATGGCCAGGTGCTCGGCATTGATGATCGGCGACCACCAGCGGCTGTCCCATTCCGCCTCGCGCCTCGTGATCTGCTCGCCGTACTCCTCCAGCAACGGCGCGTTCGACTCGTACCAGTGCGGGCGCTCCCAGCCAGCGCCCTCGTAGAAGACGGCTTTCAGTTCTCGTTCACGCTCGTGGAATGGGGACAGGCGGACATTGCGGTCAGAGGCCCACTGCTCGCCGGGGTGGACGATCCCGTACATCTTGTTGAACCCTTCGCTCGCCCGGGAGACGATGTGGGCGCGGGTCTTCTGGCACGGATATGCGCGCGCGATGTTCGACTCGTAGACGTCGATCTCCGACTCGCCGTGTACGATCAACTCGGCCACCGTCTTGCTGGCGCCCGGTCCCTCCTTGATCCAGATCGCCGCGGCCGACCAGAGCCCTTTGACCTCCGGGGTCTCGCCGAGCAGCGGCATCCCGTCGTAGGTGACCGACAGGACGCCGTTGATCGCGTACTTCACGCCGACGGTCTCGTCGCCCACGATCTCCGGCATCAGCTCGAGCGCCTGCTCCATCTGCGGATCGAAATCGTCCTGGGTGAACGGCAGCTCGGTAGGGCTGAGCGCGGACTCGTCGATGCTTGGGATCTCGTCGGCCTCGAGCGTGATTGGTCGATGCGCGTAGGAGCCGATCTCGAGGCCCGTGCCCTCCTGGCGCTCGTACATGTTCGTGTCCATGTCGCGGACGATCGGGTACTCGATCAACCTGGTCGTGTTGGCGAACCGCGGGGCGGGGCCGATGTCGATCATCTGGTGGACCATCGGGGTCAACGGGATCCAGGCGCCGGCCATGCGGGCGAGGCGCGGACTCCAGGCGCCGCAGGCGATGACCACGAGATCCGCGTCGAGGTCGCCCCGCGTGGTTCTCACGCGCCGCACCCGGCCGCCTTCCACGTCGATGCCGAGGACCTCCGTGTTGGCCATGACCGTCATCCCGGCCTCGACCGCCCGCTCGCGCATGATCGTCCCGGCCTGCAGTGAATCCACCACGCCGGCGCCGGGGGTGAAGAACCCGCCGAGGATCAGCTGCTCGTCGATGAACGGCACGTGCTCCTTGACCTGCGCCGGGGTGAGCAGCTCGACCGGCTCGATGCCCCATGACTTGGCCGAAGCCATTCGGCGCGTGAGTTCCTGCATCCGGCCCTCGGTGCGGGCGACCTCGATCCCGCCGCTCTCGATGAACACGTCCAGGTCCTTGTACTGGCGCATGCTCTCGAGCGTCAGCGACGTCATCTCCTTGGAGTGGTCGACCGGGAAGATGAAGTTCGAGGCGTGCCCGGTCGATCCGCCCGGATTAGGCAGCGGCCCCTTGTCGACGAGAGAAATATCAGTGACCCCCAGGCGGGTCAGGTGGTAGGCGACACTGTTGCCGACGATTCCGGCGCCGATCACCACGACTTTTCGCGCGCGGCTGCTCCCCATCGCACTGATATATCAGATGCATGTCACGCGGCGCAACGCTGGCGAAAAGGCGTCGGGGCGCCAGGCGGGTCGAGTGGCGCGAGGCTGGTCGAGAACATGAGATATACGCGCGTTTCTCGACCAGGCCCACGATAGGGTCGACGAGGTGAGGCTTCCGTATGACGAGGTGGGCGACGGCAGGCCCCTGGTGCTGCTCCACGCCGGGGTCGCCGATCGCACGATGTGGCGCGAGCACCTGGAGCCGCTGGCGGCCGCCGGATACCGGGTGCTGGCGCCCGACCTGCCGGAGTTCGGGGAGGCGCCGCCGCCCGAGACCGAGAGCGCGCCGTGGAACGATGTGCTCGAGACCATGGACGCGCTGGGCATCGCCGACGCGGCGCTGGTCGGCAACTCGTTCGGTGGCGCGGTGGCGCTGCGGGTGGCCCTGGTGGCGCCCGACCGGGTCCGGGCGCTGGTGCTGATCTCGGCCGTGCCACCCGACCTCGAAGAACCGTCGGCCGCGCTGCAGGCGGCGTGGGACGCGGAGAACGCGGCGCTCGAGCGCGAGGACATCGAGGCCGCGGTGCAGGCTGTGGTTGACGCGTGGACCCTGCCGGATGCGCCGGCCCACCTCCGCGACCGGGTCGCCGACATGCAGCGGCGCGCACTCACCACCCAGCTCGCGGCCGGCGAGATCCCCCAGGCGCCTGATCCGCTCGAGACCGAGCGGTCCGCCCTCGCCGACATCGCCGTGCCGACTCTCGTCGTCGCCGGGGAGCACGACATGAGCGACTTCCGTGACGGCGCTGAAAGGATGGCCCGGGAGCTGCCTAACGCCACCCACGCCGCAATCCCAGGCGCCGGCCACCTCGCACCCCTGGAGACGCCGGCGGTATTCCGGCAGATGCTGCTCGAATTCCTGGCGGGCCGTTAGCGCCGAGCGGCCTGCCGGCGCTCGATCCGCCGGCGCTCGGCGCGCGGCATGGTCTTTCTAGGCGGCGGCGGCGGTGGGCCGGACTCGACCCGCAGGACCCTGATAGCGGTCAGGATGGTCAGCAGCGTCATCAGCACCGCGCTGCTCACGCACCACTGACAGATCGCCTTGATCGTGAAGAGCTCGCGGTAGGTGAGATACATGCTGAACAGGAAGCCGACGAGCGCTATCCCGAATCCGGCCACGCGCCCCAGGTCGTTGCGGATGGCGAGGCTGATCAGGATCCCGATGTAGCCGGCCAGCCCGAGCACGGCGACCGGGATGCCGCCCAGCTTGGAGTAGACCGAGCTCTGGACGGTCTCGCACCCGCCGCTCGACAGGCACGCCACCTTGATGCCGGCGTAATGGGTGTAGGTCAGGTAGCCGGCGACGCCGATTCCGATCAGGCACAGCACGAAGATGGCGATCCGGAGCCGCCGGTCGACCGTGGCGTAGCTGGACTCCGGGGCGCCGTTGCCGACCGCGGTGGTCATGACACCTGCTTGATCGCCTGCTCGAGCTGGGCGTAGGTCGGCACGGCCGAGCTGGGGACGGCCTGCCCCTTGGGCCCCTTGAACACCAACGTCGGGGTCCCGCTGACTCCGATCTGCCGCGCCGTGTTCTGCTCGGACGTGACCTGGCGGGTCAGTTTCGCGTCACCGCGGGAGGCTTTCCACTGCGCGAGGTTCAGCCCGGTGACCTGTCTGGCGATGCCGTCGAGGAACGACTCGGTCACATACGGATCGGCCTCGGACCCCTGCTGGCGGTAGAAGAGCTCGGTGAACTGCCAGAGCCGGTTCTGCTTGCCGGCGGCCAGTGCCGCTACCTGCTGGGTCGGGAACTCTTTCGGATCGGGGCCGTTACACGTAGCCGTACAGAACGCGGAATAGACCACCTTGACCTTCCCCGACCGGACGTCGTTGGCCACCAGCTTGGGGAACCCGCCGGAAACCGTGAAGTCCTGGCAGACCGGGCACTTGAGGTCGCCGTAGTAGGTCATCGTGACCGGCGCGTTCGCCTTGCCCAGCGTGGCGCCGTTCTGCGGGATGCCGCTCAGGAGGGAGTTGACCGCGGTGACCGTGGCATTGGCCTTGGTGCCGGTCTGGATGCCGCCCTTCTTGCCGCCGGTGTTGATCAGCACCAGCGCCACGACGATCACGATCGCGCCGAGCACGGTCCCGCCGATCATCCGGATGCGCTGCTGCCGACGTGCACGCTCGGCGCGGGCTCGTTCTTCGGCGAGGCGGCGGGCGCGCGCCTCTTCCTTCTGCTTTGTGCGGGATGCCATGTCGCTGAAAGCCGCGCGGCGGCGGGGCTCGCGAAGTCAGGATAGCGGGAGCGGGGCGGCGCTCGGGGCGGTTGCCGCGCGTCTTAAACAGCTCTTCGTTTTCCGTCCGGCGCCGCCGGACAGCGCTCGGTGGCGGCGAGGATCCTCTCCGGGGGTGCCCGCATCCTCGCTAATTGCGTGTAAACATCCTGTGATCAGGAGGCGGGCCGCCATGCTGCGTTCCTTGCCGCCTATTACAGTCTTCACCCATGTCGCGTGAGCGCACAGATGCGCAGCCTGGGGTCCAGGCCGGTCCCCAGCGTGCGCCGGCCAGGCTCCGGGTGGCGGTAATCGACCGCGACCCGGGCTTCATGCAGGTTCTGGCCAACCGCCTCGGGACCCTGGGATGCGAGCATCGCGCGCTGTCCAGCCCGGCCACCGTGGAGACGCTGGTGGCTATGCGGTTGAACGCCCTCGTGCTCGACCTCGCCGTGGTTGGACCGGACAGCTGGGAGTACCTGGAGCGGGTGTGCGGGCGACTGCCCGGACTGGCCGTGATCGTCTGTAGCGGCCCCTCGTCGGTGGCGCAGCGCGTGCGAGGCCTGCGGCTGGGCGCCGATGCGTGGGTGACCAAGCCCTGCCATCCGGAGGAGCTCATCTGCGTGATCGAGGCGGCCGTGCGCCGTCACCGGCGCCATGAGCTGCCCCATGTGGACGTGGCGGCGACGATCGGCGAGATCACGATCCGTCCCGACCTCTACCAGGCGTACGTGGGCGAGCAGAGCCTCGAGCTGACCGCCCGCGAGTTCGAGATCCTCCAGCTTCTCGCCCAGTCAGACCGGGTGCTGCGCCGGGAGGAAATCTACGAGCGGGTGTGGGGCTACGCGATGGCCCACGGCGACCGCTCGGTGGACGTGTTCGTCCGAAAGCTTCGTCAGAAGCTGCGGGCGATCTCCCCGGCCTGGAGCTACATCCATACCCACTTCGGGGTCGGCTACCGCTTCTCGCCCGAGCTCGAGGGCCTCGAGCTGGACGAGCCCAGACGGGCCGAAGAGGTCGCGCCGCCCGAGCTGCCCGCCGCGCTCACCCGTTGATCGCCGCGGGCTGACGCCCGCCCGCGGTCACATCTTCTTCACATCCTCGTCACGACTCGATAACTCGCGGCGTCTGTATCGACGCCAGCATCGGCACGGATGACGGCAACCGCCCGGCCGAGCAGCGAGATCATCGAGGTGGGCCCGCTGCAGATCTACCCCGACGAGCACCTGGCCCGGGCCAAGGGGCGCGTGCTGGTGCTCTCGATCAGGGAGCTGCGCCTGCTCACCGAGCTTGGACGGCGGGCGGATCGGATCATGCCGCGCGAGGAACTGTTCCGCCTCGTGTGGGGCCGCGAGATGCGTGCCGGTGACCGGTCGGTCGACGTGTACGTGCGCAAGCTGCGCGTGAAGCTCGAGGAGGCGCTTCCGCAATGGCGCTTCATCCACACGCACTTCGGGTTCGGCTACCGGCTCGCGGCAGAGCACACCGGTCGTTCACAACTGGATAACACAGCGGCCACAACTGAATAACACCTCGGCCGTCCGCGACGCCGAGACTGCGAATGACACCTAATGAAGGAGACGACAGTGAGACAACGTCGTATTGGGGCGATCGCGTCAGCGATCCTGGCGGCGCTAGCCGTAGCGGCGTGCGGTTCGAGCTCCAACAACTCAAGCTCTGGCAGCGCGGGCTCCGGCGGCGGCAAGTCCACGGAGTTAACGGCGCCGGTTCCACGCTGGCCGCTCCGATCTACCAGCAGTGGGCCTCGACCCTGTCCGGCCAGGGCGTCACGCTGAACTACAACCCGGTCGGCTCGGGCACCGGCATCGCGGATCTCCAAACGGCGACCGTCGACTTCGCAGGCAGCGACCCCTCGCTCAAGGCCGAGGACAAGTCCGCGATGAAGGGCCCGGTCCTCCAGTTCCCGGTCGCCTTCGGCGCGATCACCGTCTCCTACAACCTCTCCGGTGTCAAGAGCGGACTCAAGCTGGATGGTCCGACCATCTCCAAGATCTACCAGGGTCAGATCAAGACGTGGAACGACCCCGCGATCAAGGCGCTGAACCCGGGCACGAGCCTGCCCAGCACGGGCATCACGGTCGTTCACCGCTCCGACTCCTCCGGCACGACGCAGGGCTTCACCACGTTCCTAGCGGACACCGATCCGTCGTGGGCGTCGACGGTGGGGCCCCCTGACAAGGAGGTCAAGTGGCCGACCGGCACCGGCGCGGCCAAGAACTCCGGTGTCGCGGCGGCGGTCAAGCAGACCGACGGGGCGATCGGCTACGTGGAGCAGGCGTACGCGATCGAGAACAACTTCACCTACGCGGCGGTGAAGAACTCGAGCGGGCAGTTTGTGCTCCCGACGATCCAGAACACCTCGTCCGCGGCGAATGGGATCAGCGTGCCGGCCGACTTGGGGATCTCGACGATCAACTCGTCCGGCTCGGGCGCCTACCCGATCGTCTCGCAGACGTTCATCGACGTCTACAAGGACCCTTGCAAGGACGGCAAGGCCAGCGCGGCTGTGGCCAGCGGGCTGAAGAAGTTCCTCACCTACGCCTTCGGCCCCGGGCAGCAGACGCTCGGCGCGGGGTCGAACCAGCTGCCCTACGCGCCGTTGCCGGCCAGCCTGGCCAGCAAGGACAACACGCAGCTGGCGACGATGACCTGCAACGGGTCGCCGATCTCGTAAGGGCGTGGAAGCTAGCGTCACCACCGTTCCCGCCGGCCGCTCGCCTCTCGAGCGGCCGGCGGCCAGCCGGCTTCCCGATCGGATCCTGAAGTGGGGGTTGACCGCGCTCGCCGCGGCGATCCTCGCGCTGATCGTGTACTTCTTCATTCGGCTGATCCAGGAGTCGGGGGACACCTTCAGCACGTTCGGCTTCAGCTTCGTCTTCGGCAACGACTGGGATCCGGCGCGCAGCGTCTTCCATGGGTTCCCCATGGTCGCCGGGACTCTGATCACCTCCGCGATCGCGCTGCTGCTTGGTGTGCCGGTGGCGGTGGCCACGGCGCTGTATCTGAACGAGCTCTGCCCGCGCCGTTTCCGCACGCCGCTGGCCATCCTGGTCGACCTGCTGGCTGCGGTCCCGTCGGTGGTCTACGGCCTGTGGGGAATCTTCGTCCTCGGCCCGAAGATCCTGCCGGTCGAGAAATGGTTCGCCAGCACGTTCTCGTTCATCCCGTTCATCGGCGGCGGTACGGCGACATCGCCGAACTACTTCCTGGCCGGGCTGATCCTGGCGATCATGATCCTGCCGATCGTCTCGGCCATCTCACGTGAGGTGATCGCGACCGTGCCGTCCGAGCACAAGGAGGCGGCGCTCGCGCTCGGCGCGACTCGGTGGGAGATGATCCGTATTGCTGTCCTGCCCTACTCCCGCCCCGGGATCACCGGTGGCGCGATGCTGGGGCTGGGGCGGGCGATCGGCGAGACGATCGCGGTCGTGCTGGTGATCGGCAGCGCGCCCGTACTCGGCTCTCACCTGTTCAATCAGGGCAACACGCTGGCCGCCGTGATCGCCGCCGAGTTCGGCGAGGCGTCGAACACGCCGGTCCACAAGTCGGCGCTGTTCGCGTGCGGCCTCGTCCTGTTCGTGCTGACGCTGATCGTGAACATCATCGCCCGGTACTACGTCGTGCGCGGCCATCGCGGGCCACGGCGCGGCGATGCTGACATCGTCGCGGGGGCGCAGGCGGCGGCCGCTGGGAGAGGTCGGATGAGCGCGGTTTCCACGACGCTTCCCGAGATCAGTCGCGCGCCGGCGCCGGACCGACAAGATCATGCGGGCGTCGATCTTCGGCGGGCACGCTGCTCGCGCTGGTTCCGCTTGTGCTGATCATCTACTACCTGCTCAAGCAGGGCCTCGGCTCCTGGAGCGGGAGCTTTTTCTCGAGCGACCCGAACGGGAACTTCTTCGGCAGCGTAGGCGGCATCAGGAGCGCGATCTTCGGCACGCTCGAGATGATCGCGCTCGCCTCGTTGATCGCGATCCCGATCGGGATCGGAGTGGCGCTCTACCTCGTCGAATACGGCAAGGACTCGGCGTTTGCCAACGTCGTGCGGTACTTCATCGACGTGATGACCGGCGTCCCGTCGATCGTGTTCGGCCTGTTCATCTACATCTCGCTCGTGATCAACCATGTCGGCAACGCCTCGTTCGCCGGCTGGAAGGGGTCGGTGGCCGTTGCGCTGCTCATGCTGCCGGTCGTGGCGCGCTCGGCGGAGGTCGTGCTCATGCTCGTACCGGACAGCCTGCGCGAGGCCGCGCTCGCGCTGGGCGCGCCCCGGTGGCGGATAGTCTGGCGGGTGGTGCTGCCAACCGCCACGCCCGGGCTGGTCGACCGGGTCCCTGCTGGCGGTCGCGCGAGGAATGGGCGAGACTGCGCCGCTGCTGTTCACGGCGCGGCGCGACCTTTCTCGCCTCGGCGGACCTCAACCAGCAGATGAACTCGTTGCCGTTGCAGATCTACACGGACATCACCAATCCGCGCCAAGCTGTGATCGACCGTGCCTGGGGCGCGGCCCTCGCGCTGGTCGCGCATCATCCTGATTCTGAACCTGATTGCCCGCTTCGTTTCTCGAAGGAGCCGCATGGCATGATCCCGCCGGAAACCACGAGCAAGGGACAGACCGATATGTCAACCGCCGGGGGCCCTTCGGAGCGGTCGCAGGCCGCGCAGCCAGCTTCCGTTGCGCGCCGGCCGGAGAAGAAGTCCGGACACGCGGTGAAGGTGAAGGACCTTCACGCCTATTACGGCTCGCACCACAGCATCAAGGGGGTGAGCATCGACTTCCCGCCCAACGAGGTCACCGCGATCATCGGTCCTTCGGGCTCGGGGAAATCGACCGTGGTCCGGTGCATCAACCGCATGCACGAGGAGATCCCGGGCGCTCGGGCCGAGGGCAGCGTCACCCTCGACGAGCTCGACGTGTACGGCGATGGGGTCGACGTCACCGCGGTGCGCCGGCTGATCGGGATGGTCTTCCAGAAGCCCAACCCGTTCCCGACCATGTCGATCTTCGACAACGTGGCCGCGGGGCTCCGGCTGACCGGCACCAAAGCGACAGACCTGGGCCAGCTCGTGGAGCACTCGCTGCAGGCGGTGGGGCTGTGGGAGGAGGTCAAGGACCGCCTGGGCCAGCCGGGGATCGGGCTCTCCGGCGGACAGCAGCAGCGGCTCTGCATCGCGCGAACCGTGGCCATCGAACCTGAGGTGATCCTCATGGACGAGCCCTGCTCGGCGCTCGATCCCATGGCCACCCTGAGGATCGAGGAGCTGATTGACGAGCTCAAGTCGCGCTACACGATCGTGATCGTCACCCACAACATGCAGCAGGCGGCGCGCGTGGCAAACTCGACCGTGTTCATGCTCGAGGGCGAGGTGATCGAGCACGACCAGACGAACAAGATCTTCACCAATCCCAACGACGAGCGCACCGAGCGCTATGTCACCGGCAAGTTCGGGTAACGGAGACCCGCCCACCCCATGCACGAAACCCGCCATAAGTTCCACGAGAACCTGCGCGCGCTGGAGGCCCAAGCGCTCGACGGGCTCGACCTGGTCATCCAGCAGCTGGACCGCTCGCTCGAGTCGATCTCCTACCAGGACGTCGAGCTGGCCGGCATGGTGGTGGCCGACGACGACCGGATCGACGGCCGCTACCTCGAGGTGCATCAGGGCATCCTGTCGCTGCTGGCCCGCCAGGCGCCGGTGGCGGGCGACCTGCGGATCGTCGCCGCCCTGCTGCACGTGATCCGCTGCGTGGAGCGCATGGGCGATCAGTGCGTGAACATCGCCAAGCTGGTGCCGCTGTCCGGCTACGAGGCGCCCAAGGACAAGGACATCCTCGACGCGATCGAGCGGATGGGTCGCCTGGCTCGCTCGCAGGTCTCCCAGGCTAAGCAGGCGTTCGCGGGGCGCAACACCGAGCTGGCGCAGGACCTGGTCCGCCAGGACACCGAGATCAACCGGCTCAACCGGGAGATCTTCCGCCGCGCGGTCGAGGTGGGCGACAACCTCGAGCTGCGCGAGTGGGCGATGTTCATGATCCTGGTGGCGCGCTGCCTGGAGCGGATCGGCGACAACACGGTGGACATCGCCGAGCAGACCGTGTTCGTGGTCACCGGATTGTTCCGCGAGTTCGCCGACGCCTCGAACCCGCCTGAGACGGCGCCCACGCCGTAGCTCTATTCTCGGCTGGCAGTGGGCACGCCGAGGTCCAAGCCGCGATCGCGAAAGCACCGGCGCCACGCTAGCCCCGCTGCCGCCGGCCCGCCCGCGGCACGGGTCCGGACGCGCGACGATCAGCCGCCGGCCGGCCGGCCCCGATCGATGCAGCGGCGAGCCAGCCCGCTGGGCGCCTACGGCGAGCGGCCGCCCAGCCCGTTCGGCGGCCTCCCGATCTCGGAGCTGGCCATCCTCGCCGGGGCCGTCGCCCTGATCTTCGGGGTGATCAGGCAGGGCGGGCCGGCCCTGATCGGCGGCGTGGTTCTGTGCCTGCTTGGCGTGACCGAAGTCACCGCGCGCGAGCATTTCTCGGGCTACCGCTCGCACACGGTGCTGCTGGCGGCGATTCCCGCTGTGGTGGCCGAGTTCCTGATCGTCCTCACCGTGGGGACGCCGGCCATCCGGGCGCTCCTGCTGGTGCCGGTTGGCGCGGTGTTCGGCGGCTGTGCCTGGTTCCTGCGCCGGAGGTTCCTCCTCGCGCGCCAGGCGCGGCTGGCCCGGCCGGTGAAGCACACCTAGCGGCGCGCCGGCCGAATCGAGCTACGAACGCAGCCAGAGCGGATCGGTCGCCGCCGAGTCCGGGTCGGCGACGCCCTCGGACGAGGGGACGGCCACCGTGGGCAGCCGCAGCGTGAACACCGCGCCACCGTCCGGGGCGTTGGCCGCGTCGATCGAGCCGCCGTGCTGGGTGGCGACCTGGCGAACGATCGCCAGTCCCAGGCCGCTGCCCTGGCGGTGGCGCGAGTTGGCGCCCCGGTAGAAGCGGTCGAACACGTACGGCAGGTCCGCGTCGTCGATGCCGGTGCCGTGGTCGCGGACGCGGACGCCGTCCGGGTCGACCACGACCTCGACGAGCCCGTTCCGCGGGGAGTGGTGGGCGGCGTTGTCCAGCAGGTTGTTGACCGCGCGGGCGAGTCGCTCGGGGACGCCCTCGACGATCATGGGATGCAGGTAGCTCTCGAACTCGACGTGCGGGAAGGCGCGCTTGGCGCGCCCCACGGACTCGGCCACCACGCGGTCGAGCCGGACGTCCTCGGCCGACGTGATCGGAAGATCGCCACGGGCCAGTTCGATCACGTCGCCGATCAGCCCGCTCAGCTCCTCGCTCTGCTCGAGCACGTCGGCCAGCAGCCGGTGGCGGTCCTCGTCGGTCAGCTCGTCGCCCTGTTCGAGCAGGACCTCGATGTTGGTGCGCAGGCTGGTGATCGGGGTGCGGAGCTCGTGTGAGGCATCGGCCACGAGTTGGCGCTGCGCGCGGACCGACTCGTCGAGCGCATTGCGCGAATGCTGCAGACGCTCGATCATCGCGTTGAACCGGCGGGCCAGCTGACCCACCTCGTCGTCGGCGTGCACCTGGATGCGGCTCGAGAGGTCTTCGGTCTCCTCGACGTAGCGGGCCGTGTCGGCCACCTCGGCGAGCGGGGCGAGCACGCGGCGGGCGGCCAGTCGTCCCAGCACGGCGGCCAGCGCCACCCCACCCGCGCACAGCAACAACAGGACCAGGCGCAGCTTGCGGAGGACGTGGTCGACGCCGCTTAGCGGCCGGGCCAGCTGAAGCGCTGCGAACTGGGGCGCAGAGAACGGCGCGTGGAGGATGACTGGCACGGTCAGCTCGCGCAGCAGCGTCCCGCCCACGTGAACGTCGCGCAGCGAGGAGCCGACGTTCCCGTTGCCGCTGATGATCGCCTGCGCGTGCGAGTCGATCGGGAGCGACACGCCGCCGGCGTTGCAGGCGACCTGCCCACCGGCGATCGTCACCTGCCAGATCGGCGCACCTCCGCCGGCGGTGGCCGGCGGGCTCGGGAAGTTGTTGTCGTTGCAGGAGCGAAGCTGGGTGATCAGACCGGCCTGCTGCTGCAGCGCGGAGTCCACCTGGCCCAGCAGTTGGCTGCGCACGACCATGTAGCAGACGGTCGCGGCCAGCACGATCGCCAGCGCCACGGCCGCGGCCGCCACCAGGGCAAGTCGCTTGCGCAGCGGCACGGCTCAGTCCCGCAGAACGTACCCGACGCCCCTGACCGTATGCAGCAGGCGCTGCTCACCGTCGGCTTCCGTCTTGCGCCGCAGGTAGCCCATGTACACGCCGAGCGCGTTGGAGGTTGGCCCGAAGTCGTATCCCCACACGTTCTCGAAGATCGTAGAGCGGGTCAGGACCTGCCGGGGGTGGCGCATGAACAGCTCGAGCAGGAGGAACTCGGTCTTGGACAGCTCGACCACACGGTCGCCCCGGTGCACCTCGTGGGCGATCGGGTCGAGCACCATGTCGGCGTACCTGAGGATCTCGCCGTCCGCGCCGTCGCCCGAGCGGCGCAAGAGGGCGCGCAGGCGCGCCTGCAGCTCGCGTAGGGCGAACGGCTTGACCAGGTAGTCGTCGGCGCCCACGTCGAGCCCCTCCACGCGATCGTCGATGGCGTCGCGCGCGGTCAACATGAGGACGGGCGTGCGATCGCCGGCCTGGCGCATGCGCCGGCACACCTCGAGGCCGTCGAGCCGCGGCATGCCGATGTCGAGGATCACTGCGTCGGGCGGCGACGCGGCCAGCATGTCGAGCGCCTCCTCGCCGTCGCCGGCCAGTTCCACGTCGTAGCGCTCGAGTCTCAGGGCACGCTCGAGCGCCCGCTGCACAGCGGGCTCGTCATCGACGACCAGGACGCGTGCCATGCCGGCAATTGTGGCGCGCAGCTCTAAGGGTTTGTGAAGACTGTCTGCGCCGGCTAGCGAACGATCGGTCCCGGCCCGGATGTCCGCTCGGAGTCGCGGATCCGGCTGGCCAGCACGACCAGGACGATCACGGCCACGACGGCGCCGTAGAAACCGCCGCCGAAGTAGGAGAAGTGGACGTGCAAGAGGAACTTCACGCCGACGCACACGGCCGCGGCCACCGCGAGGGCGAGCCGGGTGGTGGCGCGGCTGCTGTTCAGCGCCGGGAGCTGCGCGCCGGCCAGGCGCTCGAGCAAGAGATCAGCCACCAGAGCGAGCGCGAACAGCACCGCGAGCACCCCGAGCCATCCGTCGGGCGAGCCAGTGCCGCTGCTGGTCACCTCGAGCTGCAGGCCGAGCGCGCTCACCGTGACGTCGAACCAGGGCAGGAACAGGAGGTCGATGGCCAGGAGCAGGGCGACGATGCCCAGAATCAGCTCCTCCCGGGTGAACTTGTCGAGGCTCATCGCGACGGGGGGATGGTAAGGCCCACGGCCTGTGTGTGGAGAAGCGCCGGCGACCGCCGTCACGATTGCGCGCCGTCAGCCATCATCAGTCGCAGTGCCACGCGCCAAGGACAGCGGCAAGCTCTCGACCTATCGGGCCAAACGCGACTTCCAGGCCACGATCGAGCCGGCCGGAATTCCAGCGGCCGACCAGGACGGCCGGCGGTTCGTGATCCAGGAGCATCACGCCACCCGCCTGCACTGGGACCTGCGCCTCGAGCACGACGGCGTGCTCGCCTCGTGGGCGATCCCCAACGGCATCCCGCCGGACCCGGCGGACAACCGGCTGGCCGTCCGCACCGAGGACCATCCGCTCGAGTACCTCGAGTTCCACGGCGAGATCCCCAAGGGACAGTACGGCGCCGGCACGATGACGATCTGGGACACGGGGACCTACGAGGTGCACAAGTGGGAGGACCGCAAGGTCGAGGTCACCTTCCACGGCGAGCGGCTGAACGGGCGCTACGGGCTGTTCCCGATCGGGCGCGCGGGCGACTCCAAGGACGACTGGATGATCCACCGGATGGATCCGCCGGCGGATCCCGAGCGCGAGCCGATGCCGGATCGGATCGTCCCGATGATGGCGCGGCCGTCGGGCGCGCTGCCGCGCGACGAGAAGAACTGGTCGTTCGAGGTCAAGTGGGACGGAGTGCGGGCGATCGCCTACCTGCAGCCCGGCCGGCTGCGCCTGGAGAGCCGCAACCTCAACGACGTCACCGAGGCCTACCCCGAGGTCCGCGGGCTGATCGGGGCGCTGGGGATGCACGAGGTCGTGCTCGACGGCGAGATCGTCGCCTTCGATGAGAACGGACGGCCGAGCTTCGAGCGCCTGCAGCGCCGCATGCACGTCAGAGGACCCTCCGCCATCCGCCGGCTGCAGAGCAGCATGCCGGTCCTGTACGCGATCTTCGACCTGCTCTACCTGGACGGCCACTCGCTGATCGAGCTGCCCTACCGAGAGCGGCGCAGGCAGCTCGAGGCCCTGCAGCTGTCCGGACCGGCCTGGCGTGTACCGGCCGTCCACCCCGGTGAGGGCCGGCTGTTGCTCGAGGCCACCGCAAAGCAGGGGCTCGAGGGGGTCGTGGCCAAGCGCCTCGACTGCCGCTACGAGCCCGGCCGGCGCAGCGGCAACTGGCTGAAGATCAAGCACGTGATGCGCCAGGAACTGGTGATCGGCGGCTGGGTACCGGGCGAGGGCCGGCGGACCAAGCGGATCGGGGCACTGCTCATGGGGTTCTACGAGGACGGCGGGCTCCGCTACGCCGGCCGCGTCGGCACCGGGTTCACCGAGAAGACGCTGGACGACCTCCACAAGCGCCTGGAACCACTCCGCAAAGACTCGAGCCCATTCGACGTGGCGCCGAAGCTGCCCCGCGAGAGCGTGTTCGTGGAGCCGTCCCTGGTGGCGGAAATCGAGCTGCGCGAATGGACGGCCGAGCGGATCATGCGCGCGCCGTCGTTCAAGGGGCTGCGCGAGGACAAATCGCCCCGGGAGGTGCGCATCGAGATCGCCGGGGATGACGGCGAGGCCCGAGAAACCCCGCCCGCCGACCCGAACTCCCCCGAGGCGCTGTTCGACGAGGTGCAGCGAGGGCCCGAGGGCTCGCTGCTCGTGACCACCGAGGGCCGCGAGCTCAAGCTCACCAACTGGGACAAGGTGCTCTACCCGGAGACCGGCTTCACCAAGGGTGACCTCATCGCCTTCTACGCGCGCGTCGCGCCGGTCGCGCTGGCGCATCTGCACGACCGGCCGCTCACCCTCAAGCGCTACCCCAACGGAGTCGATCAGCCGTACTTCTACGAGAAGCAGTCGCCCTCGCACCGGCCCGAGTGGGTGCAGACCGCCCGGATCGGCGACGTCAACTACACCGTGGCCCAGGATCGCCCGACGCTGATCTGGCTGGCCAATCTGGCCGACGTCGAGCTGCACACGTCGCTGTCGCTGGCTGCGCGGCCCGAGCGGCCCACGATGATGGTGTTCGACCTGGATCCGGGCGCGCCGGCCGGGATTCTCGAGTGCTGCGAGGTCGGGCTGGTCCTGCACGGCCTGTTCGAGCAGCTGGGACTGGAGAGCGTGGCCAAGACGTCGGGGTCGAAGGGTCTCCAGGTGTACGTGCCGCTGAACACGCCGCTCGACTACGCGGGCGACCAAGCCGTTCGCCAAGCGGGTGGCCGAGGTGCTCGAGCAGCGGATGCCGGAGCTCGTCGTCGTCGCGCATGACCAAGCGGCTTCGTCCCGGGAAGGTGCTGGTCGATTGGAGCCAGAACGACGAGCACAAGACGACCGCCACCGTGTACTCGCTACGCGCGCGCGAGCGCCCGACCGTCTCGACCCCGGTCACCTGGGAGGAGGTGGCAGCGTGCCGCGAGCAGGGCGATGAGCGCCTGCTCACCTTCGAGGCCGACGCGCTGCTGGCTCGGGCCGAGGAGCTGGGCGATCTGTTCGCCCGGGTCCTGAGCGTCAAGCAGCAACTTCCATCGCTGCGCGGGTAATCCGGCGTCGGTACTGGTGCGCGACGTGCCTGGGCCGGATCATTTAAGGGATCGGCCCAGTCTCACCTGGGCTGCGAAGAGGCCCTGAGCCGAATTCCCCGATCAGTTAGGCTGGCGTGAGATGTCGCCGATCGATCAGATCACGCTGCGCAACCGATTGCTGGTCGCCACCGCGATGTGGAAGGAGACGATCGCCGAACCGCTCCCGCGCATGCCGCCGGGCGACCCCGCCGACCAGATCCAGAGCTTCGAGCTGACGCTGGTTGACCGCCTGTGGCAGAGCGCCACGGCCGAGAACGCGCGCGAGATCGCCGACCGCACCTGGGATCTCGTGCACGACCGGCCCGACGGCGACTCGGTCAAGCGCCGGGTGGTCGAGTGCCACGAGGCGCTGGCGCGGATGACGCGGCTGGGCGACTGATCAGCGCAGGTGCCCGTCGGGCGCCGGCGAGGTCTGCATCACGTTCGCGGTGAGGTGCGGCTCGGGCGCCGTCTCCTGGTTGCGCCGCAGGCCGGCGGCGGCGTAGGCATCGGCCTCGTCGAGCGTCTCGTGCTCGAGCAGCGCGGAGACCAGCGAGTCGAGGTTGCGCGCGGTGCTCGCGCAACAGCGTGCTCGACCTCGGCGTGGGCGGACTCGACGATGCGCCTGACCTCCTCGTCGACCAGGCGCTGCGTCGCCTCGGAGGTCTCGGAGACGCCGGGGAGCAACGGGCTCATCCCGTCCTGCGGGATCACCGCGATCGGGCCGATCGCGCGGCTCATGCCCCACCGCCCGACCATGCCCCGGGCGATTCGGGTCAGGTGCTGGATGTCGGATTCGGCGCCGGTGGTGAGGTCCGAGAACACGATCTCCTCGGCTGCCCGTCCGCCCAGCGCCACCTTGATCTGGGCCAGCAGGTGCTGCTGCTCGAAGTTGAACCGGTCCGCGTCGGGGGCTGAGAAGGTGACCCCGAGCGCCATACCGCGGGGGATGATCGACACCTTGCGCACCGGGTCGGCGCCGGCGGTGAGCATCCCGACGATCGCGTGGCCGGCCTCGTGATAGGCGGTCCGCCGGCGGTCCTCCTCGGAGATCATCACCTTGCGCTCGGCCCCGAGCACGATGCGCTCCAGAGCGTCGGTGAGGTCCTGGCGGTTGACCTTCTCGTGGTTGCGCCGGGCGGCCAGGAGCGCGGCCTCGTTGACCAGGTTCTCGAGATCGGCTCCGACCATGCCGGGGGTGGTCGCGGCGATACGGCCGAGGTCGACCTCGTCGGCCAGCGGGACGGAGCGGGTGTGGACGCGGAGGATCGCCTCGCGCCCGGCCCGGTCCGGCGGCGAGACGACGACGCGCCGGTCGAAGCGGCCGGGGCGCAGGAGCGCCGGATCGAGGATCTCGGGCCGGTTGGTCGCGCCCAGCACGATCACGCCGATGCGCGGATCGAAGCCGTCCATCTCGGTGAGGATCTGGTTGAGCGTCTGCTCGCGCTCGTCGTGCCCGCCCGAGATGTTCGGCCCGCCGGCCGCGCGCGAGCGTCCGATGGCGTCCAGCTCGTCGATGAAGATGATGGCGGGCGCGGCCGTCTTGGCCTGCTGGAACAAGTCACGCACGCGCGAGGCGCCGACCCCGACGATCATCTCGACGAATTCCGAGGCTGACATTTGGAAGAAGGGCACGCCGGCCTCGCCCGCCACGGCCCGCGCCAGCAGCGTCTTGCCGGTGCCGGGCTGTCCGCTCAGGAGCACGCCGCGGGGGATGCGGCCGCCCAGCTTAAGGTACTTGTCGGGGTTCTTGAGGAAGTCGACGATCTCGCTCAGCTCCGACTTGGCCTCGTCGATGCCGGCCACGTCGTTGAACGTGACGTGCTGCTCGGCCCCCTCCACGCGCCGCGCGCGCGAGCGGCCGAACGACATCAGGCCGCCGGCGCCGCCCCCGCCCTGCGCGGCGCGGCGGAAGACCCACACCAACAGGAACAGGAACAGCAGCGTGGGCCCGAAGCCGAAGATCAGGCTGGCCAGGAACGACGGCCCGGTGTCGGTCGGGTGTGCGTTGATCGTCACGCCCTTGCTCTCAAGCGTGTTGAACAGCTGCGTGCCGTTGGCGAACGACGGGATCTGGGTCGAGAAGTACGACGGTGGTCGCCGCGCTGGTGCTATCCGCCGGGTACTTGACCGCCTTCTTGAACGTGCCCTGGATCGACGCCCCGGTCGAGGAGATCGCGCTGACGTTCTTGTTGTTGACCTCGTTCAGGAAGGTCGGCGAGTAGGGGATCTGCACCCGTGGGTTCGGGCCGAGGACCTCCGAGGAGACCCAGAAGTTCAGCGCCAGCAAGGCGACGATCAGGATCACCGCGAGCCAGCGCGCGTTCGGGCCCCTGGGCGGCTTGGCCGGCTGGCCACCTCGCCCGTCCGGCGCCGGCGTCACCCGCCAGCCCGGGCTGGGGAGGCTCGGCGCCCGGCCGGGAACCGGTGCCCGGCCGCAGTCGGGGGCTACTCTCGCGCCGGCGGGATTGCTCGGCCATGGATTGATTGTGGCAAGGGCGCCGGGATTGCGATGAACGTCGGCTGAACTCTGGCTAAGAGTTCTCGATGCGGCTGCGGAAGGAGTCGGCCCCCTCGACGCTGGCGCCGGCCGCCCAGGCTCGGTCGGCCAGCCACCGGTCCGAGGTCACCACGCGCACGTCGGCCGGGTGCGGCTCGGCCCGCAGACCGGCGGACGATCTCGTCGTCGGCCGCGTTCGGCTTGGGTCTCGGCGCGTGGGTCACCTCGATCACCGTGGAGCGGATCGGAGGACGGGGCGCGCGCTCGAACACCACCGTGACGTCCTCGCCGCTGTCGGCCGCCCACCGCTCGAGCATGTCGACGAGGCGCAGCATCGCCGCGTCGCGGTCCTTCCACCAGGCGTCCGGCCGGGTACCGATCACATTCATGCCGTCGACGAGCCAGCGCACCGGTCTCGAGGCTAGTCGTCGTCCCGGGGCCGGTGACGCTCACGCTTGCGCGCGGCCTGCCGGCGCTTGCGTCTCGAGCCGCCGCCGCACCGACTCCGCCGTCGGCCGGGTGGCGTGCCGGCGGCGGGGCGGCACGAGCGCGCTCGGTCAGGCGCCGGCGCAGCCGCTCGAGCGCGAGCTCGCGGTTGCGGGCCTGGCTGCGGGCGTCCTGCGCCACCGCGGTGACCCGCGGGCCCAGCGCGCGCGATGACCCGCTGCTTCTGGGCGTCGGTCAGCGTCTGGGAGGCCTCGACGTCGAAGATCGCCTCCACGCGCGAGGCGGTCACGTTGGCGTGCTGACCGCCCGGGCCCGACGAGCGAGAAGTTCGGAGCGCGATCTCGCGCAGCGGCATTGCGATTCCTCGTCCCAGCGGCAGGTGATCGGGCCATCGGACAAGTGTGCGTGATACGGTCCGCAACGTACGGCCGCCCGCGTCGTCGGGCGGCGCCAAGCAGGTGCAGGCGCCCGGGGCACATGCCTCCGCGGTAGCAGCACTTCTAGCCACGGAGGATCACTCCAGATGCCAAGCGGCACAGTCAAATGGTTCAGCGACGAGAAGGGCTTCGGCTTCATCACGCCCGATGACGGCGGTCGCGACCTGTTTGTCCATCACTCGAGCATCAGCCGCGGACGGCTACCGCTCGCTCTCCGAGGGCATCAAGGTCTCCTACGAGGAGGAGGCCTCGCCCAAGGGCCCCAAGGCGATAAACGTCATCAAGATTGTAGGAGGGATGTCGCGCTGACGCGCGGCATCCCTGTGGACGATGTCGCGGCAGGAGCGCCGCAGCCGCGACCGGTTCCGCCGGGCGTCCCTGCCCGGCGGCTCGGTTCGGGGCGGGCCGCCGACACCTGACCGGACGGGGTACCCGGTCCCACGGATGCCGAGCCAGGGGAATCCGGCTCCGGCACGCCGCGGGCCGCATTCCCGCTGGTGCCGGATTCACAAGCGAGGCCCCAGCCACCCATTCGGGGGGAACGCCGCAACTTCGTCCCGGGTGGCGCGTACTATCCGTAAGGCGATTTGACTTGGGCGCACAGCGATGACTAAGACGGTCGAGGAGCGCGAGCGGGTCGTAGTTCGCTTCGCGGGAGACTCCGGGGATGGCATGCAGCTGGCGGGAAGCCGGTTCACCGACGCCACCGCGATGCTGGGCAACGACCTGGCCACGCTGCCGAACTTCCCCGCCGAGATTCGCGCGCCGGCGGGCACGCTGGCCGGTGTCTCGGCCTTCCAGATCCATTTCGCCTCGCGGGACATCCTGACCCCTGGCGACAAGCCGAACGTTCTCGTGGCGATGAACCCGGCGGCGTTGATGGCGAACCTGGCCGAGCTCGATCGCGGCGCGACGCTGATCGTCAACGAGGATGCGTTCACCAAGCGCAATCTGGAGAAGGCGGGCTACACGGCGAACCCGCTCGAGGATGGGTCGCTGAGCGCCTATCGGGTTCATCGGATTCCGATGACCTCGCTGACCGTCGCCGCGGTGGAGCAGATCGAGGACGCCTCGACGCGTGACGCCGGCCGGGCCAAGAACCTGTTCGCCCTCGGCGTGATCTCGTGGCTGTACGGAAGACCCGACCGAGGGCACCAAGCGCTGGATCGAGCAGAAGTTCGCCAAGCGGCCGCCGGTGCTCCAGGCGAACCTGGCCGCCTTCAACGCCGGCTGGTCGTTCGGCGAGACGACCGAACTGCTCGACGTCCAATACAAGGTCAAGCCCGCGACCGACGTGCCGCCCGGGACCTACCGGAACGTGAACGGCACCACCGCGCTGTCACTCGGGCTGATCGCGGCGAGCGTGCGCAGCGGTCTGCCGATGCTGCTCGCGAGCTATCCGATCACGCCGGCCTCCGAGCTCCTGCACGAGCTCTCGCGCCACGCCGACCTCGGCGTCGCCGACGATCCAGGCCGAGGACGAGATCGCGGCCGCGGGCATGGCGCTCGGCGCGGCGTTCGGCGGGCGGCTGGGCGTGACGGCGACGAGTGGACCGGGCATGGACCTGAAGGCCGAGACCATCGGCCTCGGAGCGGCGCTCGAGCTGCCCATGATCGTGATCGACGTGCAGCGGGCCGGCCCCTCCACGGGCATGCCGACCAAGACCGAGCAATCGGATCTGCTGATGGCCATCTACGGGCGCCACGGCGAGTCGCCGCTGCCCGTGATCGCGCCGAGCACGCCCGGCGGATGCTTCGAGGCCGCCTTCGAGGCGGTGCGGATCGCCGTGCGCTACCGCACACCGGTGATCCTCCTGTCCGACACGTTCCTGGCCTCGTCGTCGGAGCCGTGGCGCATCCCGGTGGTGAGCGATCTGCCCACGATCGATCCGGCTTTCGCCGAGGCGCGGGACGGCGAGGAGTTCCTGCCCTACGCGCGCGATGAGCGGCTGGCGCGGCCGTGGGCGATTCCCGGCACGCCCGGCCTGGCCCACCGGATCGGCGGGCTCGAGAAGGCCGACGGCACCGGCAACATCTCCTACGACGCGGCCAACCACGCGCGGATGACCGAGTTCCGGGCGGAGAAGATCGACGGCATCGCGCGCGACATCCCGCCGCTGACCGTCGACTCCGAGCCTGGCGCGCGGCTGCTCGTGCTCGGTTGGGGCTCGAGCGAGGGCGCGATCCGAGCCGGCGTGCGCCGCGCCCGCGAGGCGGGGCACACGGTGGCGTGCGCACACCTTCATCATTTGAACCCGTTCCCGGCGAACACCGGCGATGTGCTGCGCTCGTTCGACCGGGTGCTGGTGCCCGAGATGAACACCGGCCAGCTGGTCAAGCTGCTGCGGGCCAAGTACCTGGTCGACGCCGAGTCGCTACACCAAGGTGCAGGGGCAGCCGCTGTTCGCGGCGGAGATCGAAGAGCAGATCGAGGAGCGGCAATGAGCGCGGTGGTGACCAACGGCAACGGTGGGGCTCCGGCCGAGCTGACCAAGGCCGACTTCCAGTCCGATCAGGAGACGCGCTGGTGTCCGGGCTGCGGCGACTACGCCGTGCTGTCGGCCGTGCAGCAGTTCATGCCGGAGCTGGGAATCCCGCCCGAGAAGATCGTGTTCATCACCGGCATCGGCTGCGCCGGCCGGTTCGCCTACTACATGAACACCTACGGGATGCACGGCATCCATGGTCGTGCCCCGACGCTCGCCACGGGCCTCGCCTCGAGTCGCGATGATCTCTCGATCTGGATCGTCACCGGTGACGGTGACTCGCTGTCGATCGGCGGCAACCACCTGATCCACTCACTGCGGCGGAACGTCCCGATCAAGATCCTGCTCTTCAACAACCAGATCTACGGGTTGACCAAGGGGCAGGCGTCGCCCACCTCGGAGATCGGGAAGGTGACCAAGTCGACCCCGTTCGGCGTGGCCGACCACCCGTTCAACCCGGTGTCTCTGGCGCTGGGGGCCGAGGCGACGTTCGTGGCGCGCACGATCGATCGCGACCGCCGCCACCTGACCGACGTGCTGCGGGCCGCCGCCACCCACGAGGGCGCGGCGCTGGTCGAGATCTACCAGAACTGCCCGGTGTTCAACGACGGCGCGTTCGGCGCGCTGACCGAGAAGGAGACCAAGGACGCCAACCAGATCCGGTTGACCGCGGGCCAGCCGGTCCGCTTCGGGGTCGAGAACGAACGCGGCGTGGCTCGGGGGGCGGACGGTGGGCTGTCGATCGTCGACGTGGCCGACGTGGGCGAGGACGCGCTGATCGTGCACGACCCGGGCCGGGCGGATCCAGGCCTCGCGTTCTCACTGGCCCGGCTGGCCGACGATCCCACGGTGCCGACGCCGATCGGGATCTTCCGTGATGTGCAGCGTCCGGTCTACGGTCGCGGCGGCACCGTGCGCCGCACCTCGGCCACCGAGGTCGAGCTGGCCGACCTGTTGGTCGGGTCGGACAGCTGGACCGTTGGCTGATCTGCCGGCGTCGGCCGGGGCGCTACGCTGAACCGGATGCGCAGCCCCGACGTCGAGCTCTTGTGGTGGGAGGGCTGCCCGTCGACCGAGGGGGCGCTCGCGGCCCTGCGCGAGGCGCTGTCTGACCTGCGAATGACCGGGGTCGAGGTGCGCATGCGCGAAATCCAGACCGACGGCCAGGCGCACGAGAGCGGGTTCGTTGGCTCGCCGACGATTCTGATCGACGGGAAGGACCTCGTCCCGGCGGCTGCCGATGAGCAGATCGGCTTGAGCTGCCGCGTCTACCGCCGGCGCGACGGCCGGATCAGCCCCCTGCCCGACCGCGACGACCTGCGCGACGCGCTCCGGCGCGCCGCCGAGCATTCGGAGGCGATGCGATGACCATTGCGATTGGCGACACTGCGCCGGACTTCCGGCTGCCCGACACCGACGGCCTGACCTGGACGGCGAGCGACTCCGGCGCGGCTCCCGCCACCGTGGTGGTGTTCACCTGCAACCACTGCCCCTACGCACTGGCCTGGCACGACCGGATTGCCGAGGTGGCGCGCGACTATGCCGACCGCGGCGTACGGATCATGGCCATCAACAGCAACGACGCCGAGCGCTACCCGCGCGACTCATATCAGGCGATGAAGGATCGCGTGGCGCGCGAGGACTGGCCGATGCCATACCTGCATGACGCCACCCAGGAGGTCGCGCGGGCGTACGGGGCGAAGGTCACCCCCGACGTGTTCGTGCTCGACGGCGAGGGCCGGCTGCGCTACCGCGGAGCCCCCGACGAGGACTACGACGATCCGGGACATCGGGCGGAGTGGCTGCGCCAGGCGCTCGATGCGGTGCTGGGCGGCCAGGAGCCGGAGCGAGCGGAGACCAAGCCGGTCGGCTGCTCGATCAAGTGGAAATCGTAGAAACGGCGTAGTCAGGCGACGTAGCCGCTGGGGGGATCGAGCGGCAGGTCGGCGGCGGCCCACTCGAGGAGGCCGCCGAGCATGTTGTGCGCGTCGAACCCGGCTCCGCGGAAGGCTTCCGTGGCCATCGCGGAGCGGCTGCCGCTCCGGCAGTAGAAGACGACCGGCCGGTCACGATCGATCGTGTCGACGTGCGTGGCCAGCTGGGCGAGCTCGATCAGGCGGTCGCCCGCGATCCGGCCGGCCGCGTGCTCCTCGGCCTGGCGCACGTCGATCAGCTGGATGTCCCCGGCTGTGAGCAGTTCGGCTACTTGCTGCGGTGTGTAGTCATCCACCGGTTTGGAGGCTAGCCGACCCCGGCGATACGCTGGCCGGCAGGAATGGGCTTCTTCGCGCGCGGCGGCGGGCAGGACGACGAGCAGGCGAAGGCTCTGGCGCGGATCGAGGCGGGCGGAATCCCGGCCCGGGCCGAGGAGCGGCTGCAGATACTCGGCCGCGGCGGCTCGCTGTTCACCAGCGGGCTGTCGGTGAACGAGTTCGCACTGCTTCACCGCATGGGCCCGCAGCCGCTGGCGGCGGTCATGGGCGCAAGCGTCGTGCGCTCGGGCTGGCAGTACCTGCCGGCGCTCGACCCGGCGCCGGTGATCAGGCCGCGTACCAGGGCCGGCGGCAGGTACGCCAACCTGGACCCGAGCTCGAGCGGCTACACGCTGAACACCGGCTTCACCGAGCCGTCGCTGGCCCAGGTCCGCAACTACAAGCGGCACGCGACGGTGGTGTGCGAGCTCGACACGCTGACCGACGCCTGGAACCTGGCCCGGCGCCGAGCGCTGGACCGGCTGACCGAGGAGGCCCTGCAGGTCGGCGCCGACGCGGTGGTCGGCGTTCGCCTGCACCGGGGTGAGCACGACCTCGGTCGGGGGACGATCGAGTACGTCGTGACCGGCACGGCGATCCGGCTGCCGGGGTCGGACGGCGCGAGGTTGCCGGTGCTGAGCGACGTCTCGGTCCAGGACTACTGGCGGCTACGCGGCGCCGGCCACCAGCCGGCCGGCCTGCTGGCCACCACCGCGGTGGTGTTCGCCTCGCCGCCCAGCGTCGTCCGGCGCTGGCGCGCGCGGCACGCCACGCAGAATCTGGAACTCGAAGAGTTGAGCCGTGGCTTTCACGCCGCGCGCGAGACCGTGCGGGCGAAGCTCGTGGGCCAGGTTTCCGACGCTCACGCCGCCGGTGCGGTCGGCGTGGAGTTCTCCCACATGGTGCGCCGCGAGAAGTTCCCGCTGGCGTCTTCCCTGACCGGCACCGGGCAACGCGGCTGGCGCCGGGGGCGGCTCGGGATCCCCTACCGCGTCTCCGGGCACAGCGATGTCGAGCGGCGCGGCTGGGTCATCACGATGCACGCGGCCGGCACAGCGGTCCGGCCCGCCCCCGCCCGTCCGGGGCGACCGGCGAAAACATCCCTATACCTTTAGATCTATATATGGATATATACATATAGCGCAATGACTGATTACGACCCCGAGTCAGTGGAGGGGATTCCCGAGTCGGGAGTCGAGCGCCTGGCGCAGAATCGACAGGGCCTCTACACGTCGGACCTGAGCGTCAACGAGTTTCTGTTGGTCACCGAGGCCGGCTTCGATCCGGTCGGGCTGGTGGTGGGCAGCTCGATCTTCCACATCGGGATCCAGGTGGCAGGCCCGACCACGAGCCGGGAGCTCGACACCCTCTCACAGGCCATGTACAGCGCGCGCCACCTGGCCATGACCCGAATGGAGGAGGAGGCCGACCAACTCGGCGCCGACGGGATCGTCGGCGTGCGCCTCGACATCGGCCGCTACGAGTGGGGTCCGAACATGGCCGAGTTCATCGCGATCGGCACCGCGGTCAAGCACCGCGGCGGCGTGCTGCATCGCGCGCCGAACGGCCGACCGTTTCAGAGCGACCTGTCCGGCCAGGAGTTCTGGACCCTGCTGCGCACCGGCCACCGACCGGTGGGGATGGTGATGGGGAGCTGCGTGTTCCACGTGGGGCGCCGCGGGCCGCTGCGCACGATCGCCCAGACCGGGCGCAACATCGAGCTGCCGAACTACACCCAGGCCCTCTACGAGGCGCGCGAGCTGGCCATGCAGCGGATGCAGACCGAGGCGCAGGAACTCGGGGCGGAGGGCATCGTCGGCGTCTCTCTGTCCGAGCGAAGCCATGGCTGGGGCAGCCACGTGATCGAGTTCTTCGCGCTCGGGACCGCGATCGTGCCGACCGATGACGGGACGAAGATCGAGCCGCCGATCACCGTGCTCGATCTGAACGACCGCCGTTGATTCCGGCGCGGACCCCGGTCCGTTTCCCCGGGGCGCGGGGGCCCTTCGGAGGTTCGCGAGCTTGATCGTGGATCCTCGCTAAAGGTCCGCCGGGGCCGGCCGATAACCCTGACGTGACGTATGTCGCGCGTGTGTTGTAGGCTGCCGCCCGACATAGAAGCCCAGCCGAGTCCCTGTCGCCATGGCGCCGGGGAGCGGGGAACCCATTGGAGCCGCAAGGCCCCGGGGGGCGAATCGCCGGAAAGTTCCGGCGTAGCGCACTCTTTCAGCGCGAGCCCGACAGCTAACCCCGTAGGCGCAGAAAGAGAAGGGGTAATGCTTGTCATTTCTGGACATTCAGCGGATCGCCCGTAGGGCCGGTGTAGCCGTAGTCATCGCCGCCGCCACGCTCGTGGCGTCATCATCGGCAGTCGCCAAGACGCCGACCTCGGGCGGCGCGGCCATGCAGGCGACGATCAGGACGACCGGCACGCTGAACAAGCCGAGCACGGCCAACCAGCTGGGCCGCCGGGTGCTCAGGGAGGGACTGCACGGCAACGACGTGACGATCCTCCAGGGCTACCTGACGATCGCCGGCTACCCGACCTCGGTCGATGGCAACTTCGGACCGCAGACGGCGGCCAGCGTGGTCGCCTTCAAGCAGGCCCACAACCTCACGCCGGCCAACGGCGTGGCCGGTCCGTCCTTCGTGAGCGCGTTGCGCACCGCAATCGCCGCGTACACGAGCGACGTGCCCGCGGGCAAAGCGACGATCAACCCGGACGGGACGGCGACCGCGCCGGCCGGCGCTCCCCCCGCCGTTCAGGCCATGATCGCCGCGGCCAACCGGATCATCGACACCTCCTACTGCGTCGGCGGTGGTCACGGGAAGTGGGAGTCGAGCTGCTACGACTGCTCCGGCGCGGTCAGCTACGCCCTGCACGGCGCCGGCCTGCTGTCCACCTCAGAGGACTCCACGGGTTTCGAGTCCTACGGGAGCGCCGGACCCGGCCGCTGGGTTTCGGTATACGGCGACCCCAGTCACGCCTTCATCGTGATCGCCGGCATCGCGTTCGACACCGCCAACTATGGCGGCCCGAACATCCCCGCCGGCGATGGACCCCGGTGGCGCTCGAACCCGCTCGGCAACCTGGCCGACGGTGGGCACTACGTGGTCCGTCACCCGCCGGGCCTGTAGGACCGCCGCCAGGCTCGGGAGGAAACGGAGGAGAAGCTGCGGGGCACCTGGCGCAATCGCCGGGTGCCCCGCGCTCGCGCGGCGTAGGATTGGGTTTGCATGTCTGCGCTTGCCGACCTGTACACGATCCCGCGCGAGCACCTCGACTTCCGGGACACCATCCGTCAGATTGCGCGGGAGCGAATCGCGCCACGGGCGGCCGAGATCGACGAGAAGGCCGAGTACCCGCACGACCTGCGCCGGCTGCTCGCCGAGCAGGACGTCCTGGCGCTCCCATTCGAGCCCGAGCACGGCGGCACCGGCACCGGCACGCTGATGCTGAACATGGCGGTCGAGGAGATCGCCAAGGCGTGCGCCTCGACCGCGCTGATCCTGATGATTCAGGAGTTGGGCACGCTCCCGATCAAGCTGTTCGGCACGCCCGAGCAGAAGCAGCGGTTCCTGCCGCGCTGCGCCACAGGCGAGTGGTCCCCGGCGTTCGCGCTCTCGGAGTCCGACGCCGGCTCGGATCCGGGCGGGATGCGCACGCGGGCGATCAAGAGCGACGGCGGGTGGATGATCACCGGGACCAAGAACTGGATCACGAACCTCGGCGTGGCCGACTATTACGTGGTGTTCGCGGTCACCGATCCGAGCGTCGGGCACGCGCGCGGTGTGACTGCCTTCGTCGTCGAGGCCGACCGGCCCGGCTTCAGCGTCGGCAACCTCGAGCACAAGCTCGGCATCCGCGGCTCGCCGACGGGGCAGCCGATCTTCGAGGGAGTCGAGGTACCCGACGAGAACCGGTTGGGTGAACCGGGCCGTGGATTCAGGGTCGCGATGGCCACGCTCGACCGCTCGCGGCTGGGCGTGGCGTCCCAGGCGCTCGGCATTGCCCAGGGCGCCACCGACTACGCCGCCGCCTACGCGCGGGAGCGCCGGCAGTTCGGCCGGCCGATCAACGCCTTCCAGGGAATCCAGTTCAAGCTGGCCGACATGGAGACGCAATGCGCCGCCGCCCGCGAACTGCTCTACCAGGCCTGTGCCAAGGTGGATCGCGGCGATCCCGACTTCGGCAAGTACTCGGCGATGGCCAAGCTGTTCTGCTCCGACGTGGCCATGCGGGTGACCGTCGAGGCGGTGCAGGTGCTCGGCGGCTACGGATACGTCAAGGAGTATCCGGTCGAGCGGATGATGCGTGATGCCAAGATCACCCAGATCTATGAGGGCACCAACGAGATCCAGCGCCTGGTAATCGCCCGGACCCTGCAGTAGCGCGACCATGCAACCCCAGCCGCCCACTCCGCGCCGAATCCTGTTCTCCGCCCTCGCCGCGCTGACCATCGGACTCGGCGCTGTCAGCCTGATCGCGGGCTTCAGCGAGTCGTTCCCGGTCCGTCTGCTCCAGGGGATCGCGGTGTTCGCGGCCGGGGCGGCGATCGTCGGAGGCGCGGTGGGGTTGGCGATGATCCGGCTGGCCGGCTGGCGCGACCCGGAGTCAGAGACCGATTTCGAGGCGCTCGTGATGCGCACCGAGCGATTGGCCGCCGAGGCGGGGTGGGACGGGGAGGAGGACGAGGAGGAGGAGTATCTGTTCGATCCGCGCAACGACGAGGACTTCAGGGTCCTCGTGCGGCGTGCGATCGACGATCTCCCGCTCGAGTTCCACCGCGCGCTCGAGCATGTGGCGGTGGTTGTCTCGGACAGTGGACGCCGGGCGCGTGCCTACGGCCTGTACCAGGGCGACACGGTGGCGCAGGACTACTTCCACGACCGGATCGTGATCTTCCGCGACACCCTGCTGCGCGACTTCGGCCACGACCCGGACCTGCTCCGGGCCCAGGTCACCCGTACGCTGCGCCACGAACTCGCCCATCATCTGGGATGGGACGAGAAGGGCGTGCGGGGGCTCGGTCTGTAGTTCTC
>CAVWSI010000015.1:0-61776 GCA_963757795.1 uncultured Solirubrobacterales bacterium
GACGCGTTCTACGTCTCGGTCGAGCTGCGCCGGCGCCCCGAGCTGCGAGGCCGGCCGGTGATCGTCGCCGGCACCGGCCCGCGCTCGGTGGTGACCACCGCCTCCTACGAGGCCCGTCGGTTCGGAGTCGGCTCCGCCATCCCCGCGGCGCGGGCGAGGCGTCTGTGTCCGGATGGAGTGTTCCTGGCGCCGGATTTCGCCTACTACCGCGCGGCCTCCCGCGAGGTCATGGCGACGGTGCGGTCCGCCGTCGAGGTGGTTGAGGTGGTTGGACTCGACGAGGCCTACCTCGAGGTGACCGGGATCTCCGACCCCGTCGCGGCCATGCGCCGGCTGGCTAGGCAGATCGAGCAGACCACCGGGCTTGGCTGCTCGATCGGAATCGGCCCGAGCAAGCTCGTGGCCAAGGTGGCCTCCGATGCTGAGAAGCCGCGCGGATTCGTGGTACTGACGCGCGAGGAGGCCTGCCGGCGGTTTGGGTCCTCACCGTGCGGTCTGGTGCCGGGGATCGGCCCGAAGACGGTCGAGCGGCTGCGCGCGCTCGGCCTCGAGACGCTCGCCGCGCTCGCCGCCGCGCCGGCCGAGGTGCTCGCGCCGCGCTTCGGGACACGTCTCGCCGCCGAGTTGCAGCGCCGCGCTCGCTTCGAGGATGACGCGGCAGTCACGGAGCAGCGCAAGGTGGTGTCGGAGTCTCGCGAGCTGACCTTCGATCAGGACATCCGCGACCCCGAGCGGCTCGAAGCGGTCCTCGGGCACCTCGTCGACGGCCTGTGCGCCGCGCTCGAGACCCAGCGGCGGCGCGGACGGACCATCGGTATCAAGATTCGGCTCGACGACTTCTCCACCCACACCCGTGCCAGGACGCTGGCCGAGGCGGTGGGGTCAGCCGACCGGGTCGGACCCGTCGCACTCGACCTCCTGCGTCGCTTCGCGGCACCGCGGCCGGTGCGATTGCTGGGTGTGCGGGTGGCCGGGCTCGAGCCGGCCGACCGTGCCGATGAGAAACAGCTCACGCTGGCCATCTAGCGGCCGGCCGTGGGCTGAGTGGCGCCTGGTGGCGCGTCGTGCGACGATCCTGGCGTGGAGAGCAAGAAGCAGCGGCGTGCCGCGGCCAACGAGTCGACGATCCGCGACGTCAACGAGGGCATCGAGCGCGGGCAGTGGCCCGGCGAGGAGGACAGCCCGGTCGGCTTCCGCTGCGAATGCGCCCGCCTGGGCTGTAACCAGTTGATCGAGCTCACCGTGCGGGACTACGAAGAGATCCGAGCCCATCCACGCCGGTTCGTCGTCGTCCCGGGCCACGAGTACTCCGACGTGGAGAACGTGGTCGAGGCGAGACCGGGTTACCTCATCGTTGAGAAGCGAGATCAGGCCGGACAGGTTGCGGAACGACACGATCCGCGAGGCTGACCCTGCCTGAGCGCGCGCTGACCTCGTTGAGGTCAAACCGCATCTGAACCTCGGTCCCTCCCGATGCACGGGTGACGATCGCGAAGTCGTCGCTCAGCCCGGAGATCAGCGACAGGCCGATGCCAAGCCCACGGCGGTCGTTCCAGGCGTGCAGGCCGCGTCCGTCGTCGCTGATCAGGACCCACAGCTCGCCGGACGCGACGGCTGCGGTCACCTGAAAACGGCCGCCTTCGTGGTCACGGTAGGCGTGGATCACCGCGTTGGTGAGCGCCTCCGAAACCGCCAGGCGGATCTCCTCGAGGCGCTCGCCCCCGGCCCCGGCCAGGGCCGCCACCTCGGTGAGGGCGCGACGAGCCACTGGCACCGACTCCGGAACGGCCGGAAAGGACTCGTTCAAGGCATCGCCGCGGCTCATATCGGTTGACCGGTTACCCATATGGCCGCTAACTCATTCGCCGAAAATCGCACCCTCGCAGGCGCAAAAACCGCGCGGAACCGTACTGTCGGAGCCGGCCGCCGCGCACGGCCTGGCCGCCGCGTCGTTCAGTACAGCGCGGAGGCCAACCGGCGCCGCGCGGAGCGGGCCAGCGGATGCTCGACGCCGAGCTCGTCGAGGATGCCGACCACCACGCGACGGACGTCGTCGCGGGCCCCATCGGCACTCGGGAGCACCTCGAGCAGCAGGTCGAGGGCACGTTCGTGGTCGCCCGCGTCGAGCGCGGCGAACGCCTCGCTCAGATCCGGTATGGCGGGCCGAGCGGCGTTGCGCGCGGCCGACTCCAGTCCGATCCGTGCCGCCAGGCCGTCGGCGGCGAAGCTTCCCGGGACCCGCGCGAGCACGGTCAGCGCCTCATCGATCTCGTCTCGATCCTTCAAGATCTTGGCCAGCGGCACCGCGGCGTCGGCCCGCGTGGGCTCGAGCTCGTGGGCCCGCCGCAACGATGGCTCGTCGCCCTTCTCGACCAGCGCATCGGCCTCGGACGGCAGAAGCGAGTCGAGGAACTGGTCCACGGCGGCAGGCGGCTGGGCGCCGGCGAACTCCGCGACCACCCGGCCATCCCGGAAAGCCTTTACCGCCGGGATGCCCTGGATCCGGAACGCCCTGGCCAGCCCGGGGTTGGCGTCCACGTCGACCTTGACCAGGTCGAGCTTTCCTGCCCGCGCCGCAGCGGCGCGCTCGAGCACCGGCCCGAGCTGACGGCACGGCCCGCACCACGCGGCCCAGAAGTCGACGACCACGGGGACCGTGCGTGAGCGATCGAGGACCGCAGTCTGGAATTCGCTCTCGGAGACGTCCATGTGAGGGATGGTAGTAGGCGTCGATCCGCGGCGGTCATCGTCATCCTGTACGGCTGGCATGACCGAGATCAGCGTTCAGCATGGCGAGGTGGAGCTGGCCGGCGACGAGGCGGGGGAGGGATCTCCGGTCGTCCTCCTGCACGGGCTGACCGCGACGCGCCGCTACGTGGTGATGGGCTCCCGTACGCTCGAGCGCTCGGGCCACCGGGTGATCGCCTACGACGCGCGCGGGCACGGCCGCTCCTCGCCGGCGCCTTCTCGCGACGCCTACACCTACGACGAGCTCGGCTCGGACCTGCTCGGCGTTCTCGACGACCGGGGGATCGAACGGGCGGTGCTTGCCGGCGCGTCGATGGGCGCCCACACGCTGCTGAGGGTCGCGCTCGACGCACCTGAGCGGGTGGCGGGACTGGTAGTCATAACGCCCGCGTACGATCCGGCCGTGAACGAGGACGGTGCGCGCCTGGCTCGTTGGGACGCACTGGCGGACGGGTTGGCGCGCGGCGGCGTCGAGGGCTTCATCGAGGCCTATGGGATGCCCAACGTGCCGGAGGGCTGGCAGGAGACCGTGTTGAAGGTCACCCGCCAGCGGCTATCGCAGCACAAGCACCCGGACGCGGTGGCCGACGCCCTGCGCGCGGTGCCGCGCTCACGTCCGTTCTCCGCCGTCGACGATCTGCAGACGATCTCCGTCCCGACGGTGGTCGTTGCGAGCGCCGATGAGCCCGACCCGGGCCACCCGCAGGCGGTGGGGGAGGCTTACGCTGCGGCTATCCCCGGTGCGAGGCTGATCCTCGACAAGCCGGGCCGCTCGCCGGTCGCCTGGCAGGGCAGTCAGCTCTCCAAGCTGATCGCCGAGGTTGTCGCGGAGGCCGACGCCCGGTGAGCGCGTCGGCGGCGGGACCAGCCGGATACTCGGGCACCCCGCTGGTGCGCAAGCTCGGCATCCAGACTGAGGCGCGGCTCGGCCTGTTCGGCGCCCCCGCAGGCTTCGACGAGACGCTGGGCGATCTACCCTCCGGGGTACGCGTGCGCCGGCGGCTGGGCGGCGCTCGGTTCGACGTGATCGTCGCCTTCCACGTCCGGCGATCCGAGCTGGCGGGTCGCCTGCCCGCGCTGGTCGGTGCGCTCGACTCCTCCGGGGGGCTATGGCTCGCCTGGCCCAAGCGCGCGTCCGGCGTGCCCACGGACTTGACCGACAACGTCGTCCGCGAACTCGGCCTCGCGGCCGGGCTCGTCGACAACAAGGTGTGCGCTATAGACGAGGTCTGGTCGGGTCTGCGCCTGGTCTACCGCCTGCGTGATCGTCCGACCGTACGCTAGCCCTCCTCGATCGTCTCGGGCGAGGCTTTCCGCGGGGTCAGGTAACCGTTGCCTGCGTAGCGCACGATGACGGTCAGCTTCACCGGACGAGGGAGGTGGCCGTGGTGTGGCAGGCGGTTGAACACCGTCTGGCCAGAGAACTTGCAGTTCGACTGCAAGGGCAGGAGAGTCGAGCCGATCCGCCGCCCGCCGAGCAGGAAATGAACGGCGACGTTCCCGCGGCAGTCGTAGATGCTCGGGATGAAGTTCGGTCCCTTGATCTGACCCGAGGTGGTGAAGGCGAAGGGCTTGTGCGCATCGTGCGACGGGGTGGTTCGGGCCTTGATGTTAGGCACCGGCCGGTGCCGGGGGAGCGTCATGAAGCTGGCGTCGAGACCCGGCTGTGGAACGGTGTTGCCATGCGTCGCGACGATCCGGTAGTGGAAGATCGTCTGCGCCTCGAGGCCCGTGATCGTGGCCGAGACCGGTAGTGGCGCGGTCCCGCCCGGCACCACGGCGGCAAGCGTCTGCTGGCCGTAGCTGGTTGTCGTCCCCCATTGGAAGTAGTACGTGGTCGCCTGCTTGTTCGGGCTGACCACCCCGGTCACCGTCACCGAGTTCTTGCCGACCTGGGTGGCGGGGCCGGTGGTCACGCCCGGCGGCGGGTTACCCGCCGTGGTGAAGGTTCGATCGGCGCCGACGGTGGTCCCAGCGGCGTTCGTCGCCACCAATCGGTAGTGGTAGGCCGTCCCCGGGATCAGGGCCTGCGCCGTTGTGCTGGCCGAGACCGGCTTGGTTCCGTGCCCGGCCTTGTGGGCGACGCTGTTGACGCCGTACGCCGTCGTAAGGCCCCACTGGAAGAAGTACGTGGTCGCACTTCCGTTCGGGTTGACCGAACCGTGCAAGGCCGCACTGGTGTCGGTCACGTTCGAGTGGGTGCCGGTCGTCACCGTCGGCGACCCTGCCGCCGCCGCAGACGCGGCCACGGCCACCGAAACCACCACTGCCAGCAACGGCATCGCGAGCGTGCGCTTCATCCCTGCCTCCCGGATCGACGGAAAACTGAGACCTCTATACCCGGCGCCGTGAAAAAGTTGCGCTTGTCACAACGGGCCCGGAGCGGAGTGGCCAGCGCTGATCGGGGGTAACCGATCGCCCTGCCCGCTCGAGCCGACCAGTCCGATCGCACGACCCCCGCGGCCCCGGCCCGCCGGCCGCGCCCGCGCCGATCGGACTGCTCGGGTCCGGGGCTTCGCCGCGTCCTGCGCGGCCGCGGCTTCAGCTACGTCAACGAACACGGACGCCGTGTGCGCTCAGCGGACGAACTGGCGCGGGTTCGGGAACTGGCGATACCTCCCGCGTGGGATGACGTGTGGGTGTGCATTGACCCGCTCGGTCATCTGCAGGCAACCGGAGCATCCCCGAGCTGGACGTGGCGGATGATCGCGTGCGCACCAAGCTCGAACGTGCGGAGGCGGCGTGAGCCACCCACGATTCAGTCGCGATGAAACTGCCAGAGGTGGCCGGCGGCCCGGAATCCCAGGCGTTCGTAGAGGCGCTTGGGCCAGTCATTGTCGTCGGCCACGATGAAGATCACCTCGTTGCCGCCGTCGCGCGCCAGCTCGATGGCACGACCGATCACGGCGCGGGCAAATCCGCGCCCGCGCGCCTCGGGGACGGTGTAGACGTCCTCGACCTGTGCGGTCCCGCCGTCCGAGCGGAGCTTCGAGATCGCCACGAGTCGCTCGTCGCTGCTTCTGACGCCGAGCAGGCGATCCCCCAGGGCGCGCACCTCGCGCCGACCGTATGACACGAGCTGCTCGATCTCGCTCGGCGCCGGATTGTCCTCCGCGTACCAGCGCTGGATCAGCTCAAGGGCCTCCTCCTCACCGGGCTCATCGACGATGCCGGTGTCGGCGAGACGGTCCGCGCTCGCGGTCAGCACCATCACGACGTCGCGCTCCACCTTCCAGCTGGCGGCCCTGAACGATTCCTCGAGTCCGGGGCCGGCGGCCTGATCCTCGACCGCGATCTGCCGATACTCGAAGCCGGCCAACTGCTCGTCGGCCAGGTCGACGAGCTCGTCGAAGGGCAGGCCGTGTGTCACCCGCAGCTGGTTCACCGCCCACACGGCCGGCAACGACGGCGTGCTGACCACGATCCCGGCCTCGATCGCTCGGGCCGCGTCGGCCGTCCTCGCCATGCCCGTCCGCATGAACGCGAGCGCGCGCTCGAGCGCGCCCGCAGGCGCCCGGTGAGCCTCGTCGGTTGACACCCCATACGCATGATGCCGCCGGGCGGGGGAGTGTTGCGGGCTGGCCTCCGAGCCGCGCGGGGAATTACGGATAGACCCTCGAGGCGAGATGCCGATCGTCTGTAGGAAATACCGCCGCGGTTTGCGGTGATGCCACCGCGGTCTACAAACACGAGCTTGCCTGACACTAGGGGTTTCTTGATGCCTTCCCGCCTTTTTTCCTTCAGCCTCCGCGGCCGCCTGATCGCTCTCGGCGTCGGTGCCACGGTGGCGGTCCTCGTGCTCACCGTCGTGAGCACGCTGCTCATGTCGAACTTCGGGTCGCTGACCGACACCAACGGTAAGCGGGAGGACCAGGCGAAGGCGGTCAGCCACGCGTATGAGTCCTGGATCTACAACGACGACCAGAACAACATGTACGTCGCGGTCGTGGCGCTGCGGGATCCAGCGAAGCATGCGTTGGCGGAGGCGACCTGGCAGCAGTCGGTCGGCGGGTATCGGGATACCGTCCAGCAGCTCAACAAGCTCCGGGGAGAGCTTCGCGATCGCGACCTTCTGGCGCAGCTGGGCACGATCCAAGCGAGCCTCGCCTCTTACAACGGGTTCAGCCAGCAGATCCGCGCCGCTGGCGTCGCCGGCCAGGTCGAGAAGGCCGTGTACATCGCGACCGTGGCCAACTTGAAGCCGTCAAACGCGCTGCCCGTCGAGTTCGGGAAGCTGCGAAACCTGATCGAGCGCAGGGAGATGCAGGCGACATCGTCCGTCAAATCGAGCGCGAGCACCGGGTCGACGGTCATCCTCGTCGTGGCTGGAATCGCCCTGCCGCTGCTGCTGCTCCTCGTAATCACGACGATCCGCTCGATCATGGGCGGCGTCAAGCTCGTCAAGGAGCGCGTCGATGCGCTTGCGCACGCGATGGTCGACAATCTGCGGCCCGCCCTCGCCGCGCTGGCCGAGGGTGACTTCACTGTGCATCTCTCGGCGACGACCGCGGCGCAGGAGATTTCGCGCACCGATGAGCTGGGCGAGATCATGCAGACGACCGAGGACATGCGAGCGGCGATCCTCGAGTGCTACGAGGCCTACAACCAGAGCACCGAGCAGTTGGACGGCGTGATCCGGCAGGTCTCGAACACCGCGCACTCACTCGACGGCACCTCACAGCAGATGGCCACGAAGCTCGGAGGAGGCCGGCCGGGCGACGACGGAAGTCGCGCAGGCCATCGAGCACGTCGCCCAGGGCGCCGAGCGCCAGGTTCAGATGATGGACACGGCCAAGCGCGCGGCCGACGAGGTCACCGCCGCCGTCGACGAGACCGCTCGGCAAGCAGAGCAGACCGCCGAGGCCGCCAGCCGCGCCCGCGAGATCGCGCAGTCGGGCGTCCACGCGGCCGAGCAGGCGGACGAGGCGATGCACTCGGTGAGGGATGCCAGCCAGTCGGTCAGCGATGCCATCGCGGAGCTCTCGACGAAGTCCGAGCACATCGGCGCCATCGTGGCCACCATCACGGGCATCGCCGAGCAGACGAACCTCCTCGCCTTGAACGCGGCGATCGAGGCGGCACGCGCCGGAGAGCAGGGCCGCGGTTTCGCGGTCGTCGCCGAGGAAGTGCGCAAGCTGGCGGAGGAATCTCAGAAGGCCGCCCACGAGATCTCCGAGCTTGTGGCCGCCATCCAGACCGAGACCAAGTCAGCGGTGCAGGTCGTGCAGGAAGGCGCCCAGCGGACGGTCGACGGCGCCACCGTGGTCGAGCAGGCACGCGACGCCTTCCTCAGCATCGGCGAGGCGGTCGAGGACATCACGACGCGCATCGAGCAGATCGCTGCCGCCTCCGAGGAGATCACCGCCACCGCGGCCAGCATGCAGGACAGCATCACCGAAGCCGCGGCCGTGGCGGAGGAGTCCTCGGCCTCCGCCGAAGAGGTGTCGGCGTCGACCCAGGAGACCTCCGCGACGAGCACGCAGATCGCCACTTCGGCCCACGACCTGGCCGAGAGTGCGACCGCGCTCGAGGAACTCATCACGCGCTTCCGGTTGAGCGAAACCCACTGACCCGCTCAGCAGGCTCCTCCGTCGCGCGCCACACCGCGTGGCGCGCGACGGTCCTGCGTCCCCCACGGGGAGCGCCGCCGTCTGCAAGCAAGAAGACTCGACCGCATAAATTGCGCTTGCGCCGTTCGATGTTGCTCGTGCTCAGCCGGCGGCGCTCACCACCCAGCTGCTTAGCTGATTCGGAGCGGTCCCGCCGTCCTGCGAGGCGGCTGTGAAGCCGATCAGCGCCGGCTCCGGTCCTCCCAGCACCGACGCGAGATCGACAGTGCCGGTCGTCATACCTCCGAGGTATCCGCTGGCGTCCGAGAAGATGCTTAGCTGGTGCGTGAACGCGTTGTAGTCGACGATCGCCGGCTGGTGATACAACCCCCCTTCGGACCATGGAACCGGTGTTCCGTTCACGTACACGCCCATTTCCAAATAGGAGTCAAACGCGACCGCGACGGCGGGTACCAGCCCGCCGAAGCCGACTTCGCTTCCGCCGCGCCCGAGCGCGGCGGTGCCGGCTGGATCGCGCTGGATCACGAATGCGAGTCCGAATGCGGGTGGGTTGTCTCCTAGGCTAAAGTTGAACCGCGCCTCGAACGAGCGCGCCGGCGAGATCGGTGTCTGACTCCACGCGCTTCCGATCTCCCCAGCCGCGCCGCTCGTGAGCTGTAGGTCATTCCCGGCCTTGGACGCGCTGCCGTTGAGCACGAGCCCGCTCGTGGTGGCGAAGTTTGGATACGTGATGACGGCGTTGTCCGGCGGTTGCCTGGATGTGAATCCATATGCCCGCAGTCCTCCGCCGCCACCGCAACCGCAGCCGCCGGCCCAGGCGTGCAGAAAGACGGTGCCGCTGTCGTAACGCACGCCGGTGGTCGTGAAGATCTTCGCCGTGTAGTTCAGCGTGCCGTCGAAGCCCACTTCGGGCGGCCTGTCGGGATCATCCGAGCAGTAAAAGCTTGTCTGAGATGGATCGCCGAGAGTGATCACCCCAAGCAGGCTCGGGCCACTGAACGATGCTTTCAGGCCTGTGATCGCACCGTTCAGGAGGTCCACTGTCCCATCGATCGAGAAGTCGCCGGAGTACATGCCCACGGCGCGGCCGTCGGCGCTGAACTCGAACGTCTGGTTCGCATCACAGTTCGCACCGATGCTCGGCGGGTTGTCCTTCCCGCTGTCGAAATACTCGCCGTTCAGGTTCGGCGAGGGTCCCCAGACCGCAATCGTCGTCCGTCCGTGACTGGGGCCGTGGTGTTGCGGGTCCCCGCGATACTGCCCGCTCAGCGTGCGCGTCCCCGACCCCACGACTCCAGGCGTGTACGTCACCCTGCAGCTCGCGATGCCGCTGCTGCCCGATAGGGTGCACGGGCTCCCGGCGACGCCATCGGCCTTGCTCGCGGAGAATCTGACCGCGCCCTGAGGGTTGCTCACCGCTCCCGGGGAGGTGTCGGTCACTGTGACCGTGCAGAGGATCGAATCGCCGACCTCGACGGGCCCCGTGCGGCATCCGAGCGCGGTGCTCGTCGAGCGAAGCGCGACCGCGACGACCGCCTGGCCCCGGCTCCCGCGGTGGGCGGCGTGGGGCTCGTAGAACGCGGTGACGGTGTGTTGCCCGGTACCGACTGCGGCTGGCGTGTAGCTCAACTGGCAACTGCTGCTCCCTCTGCTTCCCGACAGCACGCAGCGCGGCGCGGCGAACTTGCCATCCTGGTCGGTCGCGAAGGCGACCTTTCCGCGCGGCGTGTGCGGCCGACCCGGGCCGATGTCCGTGACCGTCGCGGTGCAGACCGTGGGCTGTGCGATCACGACGCTCGCCGGCGAGCAGTCGAGCGAAGTCGACGTGTGGCGGTGGATTCCGGTGATCGTCATCGCGTCCGCCACGCGGTGGCGTGCGCTTGGGAAGCCTCCGAAGCCGAGGCGCTGGTGCACAACAAGGCAAGTGCAGCGAAGGCAAGGCTGACTCCAAGTACGGCGCGACCGGGACGATCCCACCACAACCGACGACCGAGCATCAGGACCACCTCTTCTATCTGCTCGCACGCCGGCTGTTCGCGCCGCTATGACAGAAACCGGATGCGCGCGCCGCGTCGAGCCGTTCTACGCTTGCACGATCCGGAACCGCCAACAACCGTAGGACTCACCGATTCGCCCAGCCGCAAACAACTGATCGCCGATCCGGACTTGGGCGCGTCGCTCAGTGGCAAGACGGTCGTCAATAGGGGCGGCTCGCAGCTCGGTTCCGTGCGAACCCCTCACGGATCTCGACCGCGCTCTCGGTCGGAGGATCGAGCGTCTTTGCGCTCGATAATCGATCTTATGTAAACCATGCACGCGATACGAGATGCCACTGGACCGTCGTCTCGTTCGGGTCGAGAAGTCTCACGTTAGTCCGGCTGGGTGCCGATCGGATATGGAGATGCTTGTTTCGAAACCGGCACGGGTTGACGCATCGGCGCGGCGCCGAGCGACCACATGCCTGATGTTGTTCGCCGGCGTCGTGACTCTGGGTTCGGCGGCCGCGTCCGTGGTACTACTCGCTCAGAGGCTCGGCGTCATCGGTGCGCTGGCGCTGGGAATCGCCGAGATCGCGCTCGTGCCGTTCGCGCTGGGACGGGCGCGGAATCGCCACCGCTCCACTGCGGGCAGCGCGCGTGTCGACCGTGGCTTTGACGACGCCGCCATCGGGATGCTGATCCTGTCGCCGCAGCTCGCCGTGCTCCGCGCCAACCGCGCCCTGTGCGCGCTGCTCGGGCGCACGCCCGATGAGCTGCTCGGCCGCTCGATCCTCGAGTTCACGCATCCAGAGGACGTGCAGCGCAGCCTCCAGCAGAAGAGCACCATGCTCGCGAGGCCGGCCGCCGGCCAGCTGATCAAGCGCTATCTGCGGCCGGACGGCGCGGTCATCGACGCCGTTGTGACCACCGCGTACGTGGAGCCCGATGCGCGCGATTCCGAAGATGCCAGTCCGTACTTCTTCTCCCAGCTGCAGGACGTCACCGAGCAGCGCCGCGCCGAGCGCCAGAAAGCCGTGATCGCCGAGCTCGGGCACGGCGCGCTCGAGTGCAGCGACGTTATGAACCTCATGGCGGAGACCGTGGTCCAGGTGCGAGACACGCTCGCGATCTCGGCCTGCCTGATCGGGCGCCGTCTGGCCGACGGTGACGTGCGCGTGGTGGCCGCAACCGACGAAACACTGGACCTCACGGTGCCAAGAGGCCAACCCAGCCAGACCGCTTTCACGTTGTCGGAAAAGAGCCCGGTCCTCAGCAACGATCTGCTCGACGAGACCCGGTTCTCCGTGCCGGCCATGATCCTCACGAAGGGCGTCCGGCGCGGCCTGAGCGTGCCGGTACCAGAGCGCATAGGCGCCCGCTACGCCATCGTCGCCCACGCCCCCGCCGAGGCTCGACCCTTCCGCGACGAGGACGCCCGGTTCCTGGAAGCGGTCGCGCACGTGGTCGGGTGCGCGCTCGATCGGGCGGCGAGCGAGGAGGAACTCCGTCGCCGGGCGCTGGAGGACCCGCTGACCGGATTGGCAAACCGAGCGCTGCTCTCGAGCCAGCTGGAGACCGAGCTGCGTCACGCCAGGCGGCTCGGCAATCGCGTCAGCGTTCTCGAGCTCGATCTCGACCGCTTCAAAGCGGTCAACGACACGCTGGGCCATACCGCCGGTGATCTTCTGCTCTGCCAGGTGGCGGCGCGTCTGACGGCGTGCGTCCGCGAGGAGGATCTGGTGTCGCGTCCCGGCGGCGATGAGTTCACGATCGTCGCCACGCGCACGGCCGACGACCATGCCATCGCGAGCCTTGCTCAGCGTCTGGTCGATTCGCTCGCCGAGCCGTTCGAGCTCCAAGGGCACGAGGTGTTCGTCACCGGTAGCGTAGGCGTCGCGGTGAGCGACCAGGGGATCGAGACGCCCGAGGAGCTGCTGCGCGACGCCGACGCTGCGATGTATCGCGCCAAAGAGCTCGGTGGCGCCTGCTACGAGGTGTTCGACGCCGCTCTTCGCGATCGGTTGATCGAGCGGATGGAAATAGAGGCCGATCTGCGCCACGCGCTGGAGCGTGACGAGCTCCTGCTCCATTACCAGCCGCTGATCGCCCTGGACGACGACCGCGTGATCGGATTCGAGGCCCTCATCCGTTGGCAGCACCCCGAGCGGGGGATGATGCGTCCCGATCAGTTCATCCCGATCGCCGAAGAGACCGGCCTCGTGGTGCCACTCGGCAGCTGGGTGCTGCGGGCCGTGTGCGAACAGCTGACCCGCTGGCCCGAATCGATCCACGTCTCGGCCAATGTCTCCCCCCTGCAGGTCAAGCCGCAGCTGGTCGACGAGGTCGCGGAGCTCATCGCCCGACACGACATCGCGCCACGCCGACTCGTGCTCGAAATCACCGAGAGCCTCGTTCTCGATCCCGACACCAAACCGATCGTGGCCCGGCTCCGCGAGCTCGGTGTCCAGCTCGCGCTCGACGACTTCGGCACCGGCTACTCGTCGCTCGGCAGCCTCCAGCGCTTCCCGCTGGACGTCCTCAAGCTGGACCGAACCCTGATCAGCTCCATGACCGAGGACGGCGGCAGCGCCGTCGTCCGCGCAGCGATCGAGCTAGGCCGCGCGCTCGGCGTGTCGGTGATCGCCGAAGGAGTCGAGGGACACACACAGCTCCGGGCCCTGCGCGCACTCGGGTGCCGCATCGGCCAGGGATACCTGTTCGCCCGGCCGATGCCGGCCAGCGAAGCCGAGGCGGTCCTCGCCGCCGAGGAGCGCAGTAGCCGGTCCGCGCACGCGGACGCCGCATAGGACGGCCGCGATTACGCTGCCACTACGATTCGCCTCATAACCCGATCGGAAGACCGCAGCGCTGAGGCGTCGCTGATCGAGGCAGGGGCGCGCTCGGCACGGCTCGAAGCCGACTTTCTCCGCGACCCGGGTCGATATCGGATCCTGACCGGAGATCGACCGACCGGCCCCCTGCATCTCGGCCACTTCTTCGGAACCCTGCTGAACCGAGTGCGGCTCCAGAACCTCGGCGTCGAGACCATGGTTCTGGTCGCCGACTACCAGACGATCACCGATCGCGACAGCCCCGCATCGCTGCCGACGGATGTGGAGGAACTGGTGGCGGACTATCTGGCGGTCGGCATCGACCCCGAGCGCACGACGATCTTCGCGCACTCCCAGGTGCCCGAACTCAACCAGTTGATGGTGCCGTTCCTGAGCTTGGTGACGGTTCCCGAACTCGCCCGCAATCCGACGGTCAAAGAAGAGCAGGCGGCCTCCGGGCTGGAGGCAGCGTCCGGACTGCTCTTCACCTATCCCGTCCACCAGGCCGCCGACATCCTGTTCTGCCACGGGAACGTCGTGCCGGTCGGCAAGGATCAACTCCCTCACCTCGAGATGACGCGGCTGATCGCCAGACGCTTCAACCAGCGCTACAGCCCGGGCAGGCCGTTCTTCCCCGAGCCCGCGGCGCTGCTCTCAGGCGCGCCGCTCCTGCTCGGGACCGACGGCCGGAAGATGAGCAAGAGCCGACAGAACGCGATCGCCATCGGCGCCACCGAGGACCAGACCGCCCAGTTGATCCGGGCCGCGAAGACGGACTCGAACCGGCACATCACCTACGAGCCGAGTCACCGGCCGGAGGTGGCCAACCTCGTCCTGCTGGGCGCCCTCTGCCTCGAGCGGGACCCGCACGAACTCGCTGAGGAGATCGGCGACGCCGGCGCAGCCGGGCTGAAGCAACTCGTCACCGACGCCATCAACGAGCGGCTTCGCCCCGTTCGGGCGCTCCGCGGCGCACTCATCGAGGACCGCAGCCACCTGCGCGACGTGCTCAAGAACGGCACCGAGACGGCCCGTGCGATGGCGGCCGCGACGCTCGACACCGTCCGTCGGCTGATGCACACCGTCTACTGACCGGCGCCGGCGACCGCGGCGTACTCTGATGGCCGCCCGTGGTGATCGAAACCGACCGGTTGCTCCTGCGCCCGCTGGGGATATCCGATCTCGACGAGGTCGTCGAGATGCACGCGACGCCCGAGGTCGAGCGCACGATGGGCGCGTTCGATCGCCCCAGCGCGCGGGCGCGGCTCGAGCGCAATCTCCACGAGTGGAGGAGCGCGGCTACGGCCTGATGGCGATTCTCGAGCGCGGCACCGAGCGCTTCGTGGGCCGCAGCGGCCTGAAGTATTGGCCCCAATTCGACGAGACCGAGGTGGGCTGGGTCCTGCGGCCGGATGCCTGGGGCCAGGGCTTCGCCACCGAGGCCGGGCGGGCCTGCGTCGAATGGGGCCTCGGAGCGCTGCACCTGCCCTACCTCACCGCGATGATCCGTCCGGAGAACCTGCCTTCGGTCCATGTTGCCGAACGGCTCGGAATGACTCCGCTCCGCTCAGACGTGCTGATGGGCGGGCCGGTCATCGTGTACTTCATCACGGCATCAAATCACTTGACGCTATGATGACTTGGTGCGTACGACGATCACGCTCGACCCCGATACGCGCGTCCTCATCGAGCGGGTGATGCAAGAGCGGGGATTGACCTTCAAGCAAGCGGTCAATGAAGCGATCCGGGCGGGGCTGGCGCCAAGGCCGGCGGACGAAGTCACCGTCACCACGCCACGGACCCTGGGCCAGGCGCGCGTGGATCTCACCAAGGCGCTGAGCCTCGCCGGCGGGCTCGAAGACGAGACGCTCGCCCGCCGCTTGACCGAAGGTCGCTGAGCCCGTGGTCGTGGTCGACGCGAACGTGTTGCTCTACGCGGTCAACCGCGCGAGCAACCACCATGAGCCAGCCCGGGAATGGCTCGACGCCGCACTGACGGGTACCGAAACGGTCGGCCTGGCCTGGGTCGCCCTGCTCGCGTTCATCCGGCTCGCGACCAGTCCGGCCGTGTTTCCGAGTCCGTTACGGCAGACGATGCCATCGGTCAGGTTCAGGCGTGGCTCGGCGCCCCGGCCGCCGTCATCGCTCAACCGACGCCGCGCCACGTCAGCCTCCTTCGCGGGCTGCTACGAGAAACCGGCACCGGCGGCAACCTCACGACCGACGCGCACCTCGCGGCGCTCGCGCTTGAGCATGGCGCCGACATCGTCTCCTACGATCGCGACTTCGGTCGCTTCGCGGGAGTTCGACATCGACTGCCGGGCTAGCCAGCGCAGCTAGACTCATCTGGCCATGCCCAAGCAGCAGCGGATCATGAGGGTCGAGCAGCGCGGTCAGATCGCCGCGATACAGCAACTCGAGAGCAAATCCGACGAGGAGCTCGAGGCGGAGACTCGCTACAAGGCGGCGGCGCAGGCGATCCTCGGCTACCGGGCGGCCGAGCGCTACGACGCCAAGGCGGCCCGCGCCCATTTCCAGCGCGCGCTGGCGGCCGCTCGGGGTGCGCAGGAGCGAGCCGGCATCCGCAAGATGGCCGACGCCTCGCTCGCCCTGGCCGAGCGTCGCGCCGATGACCTGAAGCGGGCCACCGAGCGGCTCGGCGTCGAGGCGCCGACGACGCGGCAGCTGCGTAGCCTCAAGTTCCTCGCGCTGATCGCGCCCCCGGCCAGTGCCGGCATCCTGGCCCGGCTGCGCGGGATCCTGATCGCGGTCACCCTGGTCGTGGCGGTGCTGGCCGTCGCATTCGGGATCGTCTACGGGATCGGGCAGATCTTCGGCGGGATGTCGGTTCAGCTGTCCATCTTCTGGGCCTTCGTCCTGGTCGCGATCGTGGTCGGCGTGCTGGCCTTCTTCGGGCGACGCCGTCAGAAACGCGCCCAGGCGCAGCGCGCGGAACAGATCGCGTCGCGATCTCGCTGACGCGACGCCGTGTGCGGGCGCTACACGCTGGCGACGCCGAATCCGGCTGAGGTGCGCGGTCGCTTTCCGATCGACGAGTGGGTCGAGATCCGCCGTCGCTACAACGTGGCGCCCGGCGACGAGGTGCTGGCGGTGACCACCGATCGGGAGGGCCAGCCTCGCGGCGAGCTGCTGCGGTGGGGCCTCGTGCCCTCCTGGGCCAAGCAGGCCGAGACCGGCCTCAAGATGATCAACGCCCGGGTCGAGACCGTCGCGGAGCGCCCCGCCTTCCGGCGTGCCTTCGAGCGCTATCGCTGCCTGATCATCGCCGACGGGTTCTATGAGTGGCGGCGCCTGCGCGTCGGGCCCCAAGCAGGCCTTCCACATCACGCGGTCGGACGGCGCCTGTTTGCCTTCGCCGGACTGTGGTCGATCTGGTACGGCGAGGACGACCGGAAGCTGCGCACATGCACGATCCTGACCACCGCGGCGAGCAGCGCGATCGCGCCACTTCACGACCGGATGCCGGTGATTCTCGCCCCGGACGCCGAGTCGGCCTGGCTCGACCCCGCGCAGCGAGCCGCCGCGCTTGCGCGAGCTGCTGGTCGGGCTGCGTCCCAGCGACACCGCGCTCAGAGCGGTCGGGCCGGCGGTCAACGATGCTCGCTACGACGGACCGGAGTGCCTGGCGCCCGGCGCTCGACGAGCTCCAGACGGCACTCTTCTGAGACGTGGCCGGCGCTGCGCCGGCATGCGAGCTCGCGTTCGTCCTCGGCGGCGGCGGCGTCCTCGGCGCGCACGAGGTCGGCATGCTGAGAGCGCTCGCCGAGCGCGACGTCAAGCCGGACCTCGTGCTCGGCACGTCGGTCGGCGCGATCAACGGCGCGTTCTTCGCCGCAGATCCCACGCTCGCCGGGGTCGAGCGGCTCAGCGAGCTCTGGCGCGAGTCGGACTGGTCCGAGCGCTCGCCGCGCCGCCACGCTGCGCCGGCTCACCACGCTCGCGCGGAGCGGCACGCACCTCGAGTCGCTCTCGGAGATGCGCGATCGTCTCGTGGCGTTCCTTCCGGTCCACCGGGTCGAGGACCTCCAGGTGCCGTTCCAGTGCGTGGCTGCCTCGATCGAGCGAGCGGCTGAGCACTGGTTCGACCACGGGCCCCTGGCGGACGTCGTGCTGGCGTCGTGCGCGGTGCCGGGGATCCTTCCCCCGGTGCCCATCGGCGGCGAGCATTTCATCGACGGAGGGATCGTCAATTCGATTCCGGTCAGCCGCGCGGTGGCGCTCGGCGCGCGCAAGATCTACGTGCTCCAGGTCGGCCGCCTCGAGCAGTCGCTGAAGCCCCCGCGCCGCCCGTGGGAGGTCGGGATGGTCGCGTTCGAGGTGGCCCGGCGCCACCGGTTCGCGCACGATCTGCACAACCTGCCCGACGGAATCGAGCTGCACGTCCTCCCCACCGGCGGGTCGGCGGCGCCCGCCTACAACGACCTCTCCGGGCAGTTGCGGGTCCGGCGGATGATCCGCACCGTCCAGCGCCAGATCGACTCCGCCTACGAGGCGTCGCTGCAGCTACCTGGCGCAGAACTGATGCCGCCCGCTGCCATCCGCCGGCCGGTCACCGTCACCGCGTGGCTGTGGTCTCGGCGGCCTGCGTGCTCCTCTCCCCCCTGCTGCTCGGGATAGGTGCAGCCGCCGGCGCGCTCACCGGCCGGCCACAGCCGCTGATCGTCGCCCGGCTGACCGTGGCGTACTTCGCTCACGAACTAGGCGTACTGGTCGCGTGCGGCCTGCTGTGGGTGGCGGCCGGAGGCGGTCGCCTGATCGGGGCGGATCGCTGGCAGCTACTCCACTGGCGGCTGTTCGGCTGGTTCTTCTGCGGGCTGGCCGTCGGCCGGCCGCCGGACGCTTGGGATCGACGTGCGCCCCGAGGCCTCGACGGAGGCGGTAGCGCGCTCGAGTCCGACCAGCCGCTGCTCGTCTTCAGCCGGCATGCCGGGCCCGGAGACACGATCTTCGTCGGTGGACGAGCTGATCTCGCGCTATCGACGGCGACCCAGCGTCGCGTTCAAGGAGAGCCTGGCCTCGACCCGTGCGTCGATCTGCTGGCCCACCGCCTCCCCCAGGCGATGCTCGACACCTCCGACCGGGACGAGTGCGAGGCGCGCATCAAGGAGCTCACGGCCGAGCTGGGGCCACGCGGGGCGCTGCTGCTGTTCCCGGAGGGCGGCAACTTCACGCGCGAGCGCCGTCGCTCGGCGCTGCGGCGCCTGTGGCGCAAAGGCCGGCGGAGTGCGGCCGCCCGCGCCGAGAGCATGCCCCACGTCCTTCCGCCTCAGCCGGGCGGTGCGCTCGCCGCGCTGAGCGCGCGGCCCGACGCCGACATCGTGTTCGCTGCCCACACCGGACTCGGGCTAGCCGCCTATCCGCGGCAGTTCTGGCGCGAGATGCCGACCGGCCGAACGCTCCACACCCGGTTGTGGTTGGCGCCGGCGAGCGACGTGCCGGCCGGCGACGACGAGCGGGTCAGCTGGCTCTACGACTGGTGGGAGCGAATCGACGACTGGGTCGACGGAGAGCATGCCGAGCTCGGCCGAGCCCGAAGACACGTGAAGCTGGCGGTCGGCTCTCAGGCCGCCGCGGGCTGCTTGGCGCGGCCGGTTCGAGTGGGAAGGACGGCGTCGGGCGAGGCGGCCGCCGTCCCGATCCACTTGTTGAACGCTTCCGGGGCGAGCGGCTTTGAGAAGTGGTAGCCCTGGGCGAAGTCGCAGCCCAGGCCAGCCAAACGATGCAGCGTCGCCTCGTCCTCAACGCCCTCGGCGACGACCTTGAGCCCGAGATCGTGGCCCAGGTTGATCGTCGAGCGCACGATGATCAGATCGCTCTCGTCGCTCAGCATCGGCGAGACGAACGAGCGGTCGATCTTGAGCTCGTCGATCGGCAGCCGACGCAGGTTGGCCAGCGACGAGTAGCCGGTGCCGTAGTCGTCCACCGACAGGCCGACGCCGAGCTGGTTGAGGCGGGTCGAGCGTGACCAGCGAGCGGTCCGGGTCGGACATCAGCATGCTCTCGGTGATCTCGAGCTGGAGCGCCTCGGGGACCAGGCCGTAGAGCGAGAGGAGATCCCCGATCAGCGCCGGCAGCTCGGGATCGAGCAGGTTGCGGACCGACAGGTTCACCGACACCGTCAGCTCCTGGCCGGCGCGACGCCATGCCGCGCATTGCGCCACCGCCTGCTCGAGCACGTGCCGCGTGAGCGGGCCGATCAGGCCGGTCTGCTCGACGATCGGGATGAAGTCCGACGGCGGCAGCAGTCCGAGCTCCGGGATGCTGCCAGCGCACCAGTCCTTCCGCGCCATGCACCCGCGTGCCGTCCATGTACATGATCGGCTGGTAGAAGACGACGATCTCGTCCGAGTCGAGCGCGCGCCGGAACTCGCTCAGCACGCTCAGGCGGCGCACCGAGTGCCGGTCGAGCGCGGCCGCATACACCTTGCAGCCGGAGTGCGCCTCCTTGGCCGCGTACATCGCCACGTCGGCGCTGCGCAGCAGCGAGTGCGGACATCGCCGTCGCGCGGGAAGCGGGCGACGCCGATGCTGACCCCGACGTCGAGCGCCATCTCGTCGACCATCACCGGCTGCTGGACGCAGTCGATCAGCCGCTGGGCAATCGCCTCGAGCGCGCTCGGGTCGCCGGTCGCCTCCGCCGGCAGGACCGCGAACTCGTCGCCGCCCAGCCGCGCCACCAAGCCGCTCCGGCGCCGATCGGTCTCGGCCAGGCGCGGCCCAGGTCGCGCAGCAGCTCGTCGCCGAAGTGGTGGCCGAGCGTGTCGTTGATCTCCTTGAAGCGATCGAGGTCGAGCAGCATCACCGCGAACCTCTCGCCGGTTTCCTTGGCCTCTGCGATCTCTCCGGTCCAGGCGCGCGCGGAACCGCTCGCGGTTGGCCAGGCCGGTCAGCTCGTCGGTGGTGGCGACGCGGTGGAGCTGTTCGCCGCGCTGCTTGGACTTGAGGAGCTCGCCGACGAGGTACTGGAAGATCAGGAGCACGAGTACGGCGAAGATGATCCCGACCGTGCCGGGCATCGATCGCCGACTGCACGAATGCTGCCCATGGTCAGCAACGCCGAGAAGAGCTCCGCCGACATGATCGGGAGCACCGCCAGTCGCGCGCCTCTGCGATGGACGACGCCGTCGAGATAGCACCGGAACCCAATACGCCGAAGAAGTTCACGACCAGCGCGACGACGAACGTCGGGAACACAATCAGGTAGTAGGCGAGCGCGTGCGGGCCAAGATGCGGCGAGCCGAACGGTCGCAGTGGAAGAACAGGCCGGCGACCAGCGGGTACCACATGAACGTCGCGACGTTGTTCAGCAGTACGATGCCACGCGGCTCGCGTCCGCGTCCAGAGACGCAGCATCGTCGCCGCTCCGATCAGCGCTGCAGGGCCCGGGCCGAGCAGCACGATCGCCATGATCAGGCCGATCGGGACCCCGGAGACCGTCACCTTGCCGCACGCCGTTCGGATGTCGGTGAGAGCGCTGACGATCGTGAACGCGAGCAGCACGAGCAGCGGGCCGATGCGCCAACGATCGAAGCCGCTAGTCAGCCAGACGACGCGGCGCCGCCGCGATCAGCGCGCAGCGCATGAACAAGCGCGACGCCACGGCCAGGTATGCCGTGCGCGTTCGTTGCCAGCCGTGGCAGATTCGCGGTCCATCGCCTCTATTCATCGGCCCGCGCGGCAGAATCCTCAATCCCGAAAGTGTCCAGAGCTTCCTGGACATCGCTAAAGCTTCTCGTCGGCGACGGCCGATGAGGCTATCGCAACGCCGAGAAAGAAAAGGAGGGGCCGCTAGGCGCGAACCCCTCCCGAAGATCAACTAGCCGTGCCAACCCATGGTGGAGCCCCTTTCGTGGCGGCGTCGCGGACGGCACATCGCCGGCAGCCCTACCTCTCACAGCGCGCTGCCTGCGCCCCTGCCGTTTCCTTAGTCATCCTTGGGGACTGCGCCCCGTGTGCCAAAAGGCTACCGGGAGTCGCAGTTCCCGCAATCGGACGTTTGTCCACTTGCGGGTAAACCCCTCAAGTCCGCGGAAAACCCGCCGATCAGAGGCGTCCCGGGCAAGCAACGCGCGAAATGGCCCGGATCTGACGCGCTTTCTGAGCGCAGGGTCGGCCGAGCGAGTCTCGGGAACCGAGAGTGGCGCGGCGCTGGCCCGAGGAATCAATACGTCGGCCAACTGGCCGATGTCGACGGCCTGCATAGCGCGTCACGACGGCGCGCCGGCTCGAACCGTGACGTACTGGGCATGTCCCGGCTGCATCAGCGCGTCACGCCCTTCCGTGCAAAGGCGCGCCGTGACGGGCTGTTCAGGCCGCCAACCCGTAGAGCTCGGCGGCCGTCCCCGACATCACGTCGCGCCGCTGCTCCTCACTCAGGCGATCGAGCAGCGCCGGCAACCCGTCACCGTGCTCGTGGGGATGGTCCGAGGCATATACGAGCATCCCTGACCCGTCCATCATCTCGAGCAGCTGATCCACCGCCACCGGCTCGCGCGGAAGGTGCGTCGGCGCGGTCGTGAAGCGGAAGTGCTCGCGCACGTACTCGGATGGCCGGTGCTTGACCCACGGCACCTCGCGCCAGACGCCCTTCCAGTCCTTGTCGAAGCGCCAGAGCAGCGGCGCCAGCCAGGCGAAGCCGCACTCGCTCACCACCACGCGCAGGTCGGGGAAGCGCTCGAACACGCCCTCTGAGACGAAGCTCAGGACTTGAGCCTGGGCGATCGGCTGGTTGCCGACGTAGTCCTCCATGTACGTGGTCGTGAAGCCGCTGGGCGTCGGCGCCTTGCCGGCGCGGCCCCATGCGTGCAGGCCGATCTGGAGGCCCGCCTCGCGCGCCGCGGCGAACATCGCGTGGTTGTTCTTGTGGCCCCACGGCACATCGCTGCGGACGGGCAGCAGCACCTGGACGAAGCGCGAGTCATCGCCGACGCGCTCGATCTCCGACACCGCGTCGTCGGCCGAGACAGCCGACACCACGACGCTCGCCCGCAGACGCGAATCGCGGGCCAGGAACTCCTCGCGGAGCCAGTCGTTGATCGCCGATGCCACGGCGGCTGAGAAGTACGGGTTGCGATGCGTCTCGAAGCCGGTCAGGCAGTTCAGCACCACGATCCGCGCCGCGTCCGATCCAGCGAACACGCGGTCGGCGCAGCTCTCCGTAGCTCGAGGGTGCCGCCGCGCAGCGCGCCCGGCGGATACGCATGAGCCAGTCCATTCAGCCGGACTCCCCGCCTCGGTGACGTACTGGCGCCAGTAGTCGTTCAGGTAGGGAAACAGCGCCTCGTAGGACTCGGGGGCGCAGTGCACATCGCAGTCGACCGCCTCGATCACGGCACTCGCTCCCGCGGCAGGCCGTAGAGCTCGAGCGCGTTCTCGCAAAGGATCGCGCGGCGCAGCGACGCTCCCAGCGCGCGCGGAAGCGCCTGCTTGGGCGAGTCGAAGTCCCAGTGCGGATAGTCGGTGGCGAAGAGCAGCCGGTCCCCCAGCCGCGCCTGCTCGATCGCCCACACCAACTGCTGCGGATCGTCGGGCTCCTCGATCGGCTGGGTGGTGAACCAAACGTGGTCGCGGATGTACTCGGACGGACGGCGCTGCAGGCGCGGATGGTCCTCGTGCATGACCTCCCAGGCAGCGTCGAGCGACCATGCAGCGCTGCCGCCCAGGCCACGCCGCACTCGGTCAGGACCACGCGCAACCCGGGGATCGCCTCGAACATACCGCCCGCCACCATGCTGGCGAGCTGGCTCTGCATGACGATCGCCGTTGCCCACGTGATACTCGAGGTAGAACGACGGATAGCCGGCGCCCCGGTGGTCGACGTAACCGCCGGTGTGAAATACCACCGGGCGACCAAGCGCCGTGGCGGCCTCGTAGATCGGCCAGTACTTGGGCGACCCGAGCTGCTCGGCCGCGCTGGCCGGGAGGAGCACCGCCAGGAAGCGCTCGTCGCCCGCGCGCCGCTCGATCTCGGCCACCGCCAGATGCGGATACTCGTGCGGCACGGCGATCGTCCCACGCAGCCGCGAGTCGAACGACAGCCACTCCTCGACCTGCCAGTCGTTCACGGCGGAGTTCCACTCGGCCGCGAAGTCCGGATGGTCGTAGCAGTCCTGCCCGCTCAGTACCTCGAGCACCGCGTAATCGACACCGAACTCGTCGAGCAACTGGGAACGGAGGGTCTCCGGATCGCTGCCCCAGATGTGCCCCGGCTTCCCGGGCCAGGCATCGACGCGCATGCCGGCGTTCCGCGCGCGCGGATACCAGTCGGTGACGCGTGGAGTGCGTCGGCCGTAGCGTTCGAGTCGCCGCCGCGCCGGCGCGCTCAGATACTTCGCGAGCATCGCCTCGGTCGCCTGGGCGTGCACATCGCAGTCGACCAGTTGCACCGCGCGCGCCGTCTGCCGCGCTCGCGTCGGGCCGTGTCTCAACCTGGGACATCGTCCACCTCCCTGACCTAAGCATCCAGCACCACATACTCGTTCTCGACGGTGACCTCGAATGTCTCCGCCACGTACGGGCCGGGTACGCGCTCGAGACGGACCGGCAGTTACGGCTTCGAGCAGCGATCCGCCGGGCTCGAGGCCCACGCCGTAGCTGCGCACCCCGGCCATCGCGCCGCCCATGAACGACTGCCCGCTGTCCAGGTCGTACTCCCAGCCGTGCCACGGGCACGCGATCCGTAGCGGATCGCGACGAAATCGTCGCCGGCCCGGGCGCATCGGCCACGGCGTCGCCCAGGACGTGGCCCAGGCAGAGCGGGCCACCCTGGTGCGGGCACCGGTTGCGGATGCCGAAGAACCGGTCCCCGACCCGGAACACGCCGATCGAGCGACCCCCGACCTCCACGATCCGGCGCTCGCCGTCCGCGAAGCTTCTAAGCGGCGCGACCACGACCCTCATGCCAGTCACAGTACCGCCCCCCGTGGGCGCCCTAAACGCGTGGATCGCGGGTAGACGAGCAGCCGTGCACTCGCCGTCAAGTGCCGCCGACGGGCTCTACGCCATTGGAACAACCCTGGACGCGCGGAGGTTCCGGTCCCGGGTCAGGAGCGGAACGGCGTGAACGAGGCTGGTCGCCGCGATCAGCTCGTCCGCTGGATCGCCGCGGACGTCGAGCCCGGTGCTCGCCACCACCACCTCGAGCGTGATCGGCCAGACGTGAACGGCGGCGAGCGCGCGCCGCACGTCCGCATCGCCCAGATCGACCTGGATCCGCCCGAGCTGGGCCAGCTTGGGCGAGCTTCCCAGAGCACGATCGCCGACACGCTCCAGCGAGCTGTGCGCAGCAATCGTCTCTCCGCCGCCTTCAGCTCTCCGATCAGCGCGAAGACGAGAATGTGGGTATCAAGGTTGAGCACGCCATCGCACGCCGGTCGACACGACGTCGCCGTGGACCGCCAACTTTTCGCGGAGGCTTCCGATCAGCTCGCTGGACGCTGCCTGGATCGGGATCAGCTTCGCGACCGGCTTGCCGCGTTTCGTGATGATGATTCCGTCCTCGTCGACCTCATCCAGGATGGCGAGACATTGCTCCTTGAACTTTGCGGCGCCGATCTGCTTCATGGTCATTTCAGGTTACCAGTCATTTCAGATGTCCAGTCCGGGCCGAGCCGCCGTCTCGGGTCCACCATGGGTCAGCAGCCCGGTCGGGATGAGCGCCACCGCCAGCGCCGCGGCCACCAGCAGGCACCCGCCCGACACGGCCAAGCGCGGTGCAATCCGTCCACGAACGCGGTGGCCTGGGGGCCATCAAGTCGCCGGCCCCGCAGAACCACCCGCCACGCCGGCGTAGACCAGCGACCCGAGCACGGCGACGCCGAGCGCCTGTCCCACCTGGCGCATCGAGTTGTGGATGGCCGACGCCATGCCGGCGCGCTCGGCGCGGACGGCCGCCATCGCGGTGGCGGTCATCGGGGTCAGGCAAAGGCCTCCGCCCAGTCCCACCGCGGCCAGATTCCACCAGATCTGAGCCGATCGAGGACCGAGCGTCCAGCCGCAGCAGCGCGAGAGTTGCCGCGCCGCACAGACAGAGTCCGAGCACCATCGGGAATCCGCGGTCCGAATCGCCCGACCAACCGACCGGACAACGGCGCGCCCACGAAGAACCCGAGCCCGATCGGCAGCACCGCCAGCCCCGCTCCCAACGCAGACCGGCCCTGGACCTGCTGGAAGTAGGCGCTCAGGTAGACGATTCCGCCGATGAAGGCGAAGAACACGGCCAGCCCGGACAGATTCGCCACGGTGAACGGCGCGCGGGAGAACAGCGACACGTCGATCAGCGGCGCCTCGTGCCGCCGTTCCCAGGCCACGAACGCCGCCAGCGCGCAGAAGGCCACCACGAACCCGCCCAGGATCAGCCCCGAGCTCCACCCGCGACTGGGCCCCTCGATGATCCCGAACGTCAGCACCCCCACCCCGGCCGTGGTCAGGAACGCGCCGGTCCAGTCGAACGAATGCAGCGCCGGAGTCCGCGGGATCACCGGAATGAACCGAAGACCCAGTAACACCACGGCGAAGGCCACCGGCACGTTCAGCAGGAACACCCAGCGCCAGCCGATCCCGTCGACGAGCAGTCCGCCGACCGCAGGGCCGACGGCCAGCGCCAGACCCGACCCTGACGACCACACCCCGATTGCTCCCGCTCGCTCGCGCGGGTCGTCGAATGTCGCCGAGATGATCGCGAGGCTGGTCGGCGTGACGATCGCCGGGCCCAGGCCTTGAACGACCCGGCCGAGCAACAGCCATCCCACCGAAGGCGCCACGCCGGCGAGGAGAGACCCGCATCCGAACAGCGTCACTCCGTACATGAACATGCCCTTGCGCCCCCGGCGGTCGCTCAGCACGCCGCCCGCCACGAGCAGGCTGGCGAACACGATCACGTACGCATCGACGATCCACTCCAGCGAGGTGCTCGAGGCGTGCAGATCCGCGACCGATCGCTGGGAAGCGCCACGCTGACCGCTGAGGTCGACATGACCGCCATGAACTGGGCCAGCGTGACCACCAGGACCGTGCGCGAGCGATCCCGGGGGCGGCGACGCAAGGTGCGAACTACAGGGTCACGGCGCGGCCGGCCTCGAACCCGTCGATCCTCACGATCTCCTCGATCACCGACCGCGGCACCGGCGCGTCGGTGGTGATCACCATCACCGCCTCGAGGCCTTGGCCGACGTGCACGGTATCGGGATGCCGTCCCACCGCCGCGGAGACGATGTTGATGCCGTGCTCGCCGAAGTGCGTTCCGACCTGGCCGATCATGCCCGGCATGTCGCGGTAGCGGAAGAGCGTGATGTGATCCTCCAGCTGGATGTTGAAGCGCTGGCCCCACACCTCGAGCAGATGGGCGCGGTTGCGCCGCCCGAGCAGCGTCCCGGCCACCAGCACATTCTCATCGCCGCTCTCCACGGTCACGCGGACCAGGTCCGAGTAGTCGCGGACGGACGAGCGCTTCATCTCGACCACCTCGACACCGCGCTCACGGGCGAGCGCCGGCGCGTTGACCTCGTTGACTTCCTCCTCGGTGTGCCCGCGCAGCACGCCGAGCAGTACCTGGATCGAGAGCAGGCGGGTGTCGCGCTCGGCGATCCGTCCCAGGAACTCCGTCCGCACCAGGTCGATCGACGAACCCCCCGCGACCTCCACCGCGATGCGCCCGAGGGCGCGGCAGAGCGACACGAACGGCCCGAGGGTGTCCATGTCCTCAGCCGGGATGGCCGGGACGTTGACCGCGCTGGTCACCACGCCTCCGGTGAGCGCCGCCACCACCTGCTCGGCCGCCTGATAACCGGCGCGGTCGGTGGCCTCCGCCGTGGAGGCGCCCAGGTGCGGAGTGACAATCACGTTCGGATAGCCGAACAGCGGGTGATCGGTCACCGGTTCGCTGGTGAACACGTCGAGCGCCGCGCCGGCCACCTTGCCGGCGTCGAGTGCCGCCTGCAGATCGGCGTCCACCACCAGCTGCCCCCGCGCGACGTTCAGCACGCGCACGCCGTCCTTGCACTTCGAGAGCGCCTCGGCGTCGAGCCACCCGCGCGTCTCGGGCGTGTTCGGCAGGTGCAGCGTGATGAAGTCCGACACTCCATACAGGGCGTCGGACGACTCAGCCTTCTCGACGCCGAGTTCGCGGTAACGCTCGGCGGCGATGTACGGGTCGTAGGCGACGACGTGCATGCCGAACGCGCGGGCGCGCTCGGCCACGAGCTGACCGATCCGCCCGAAGCCGAGGATCCCAAGCGTCTTCTCGTAGAGCTCGATGCCGGAGAACTTCGAGCGCTCCCATTTCCCGCTGGTCAGCGAGGAGTGAGCCTGGGGCACGTTACGAGCGAGCGCCAGCAGGAGGGCCATCGTGTGCTCGGCGGCCGTGATCACGTTGGACTGCGGCGCGTTGGCGACGACGATGCCGCGTTTGGTGGCGGCAGCGACGTCGACGTTGTCCACACCCACGCCGGCGCGGCCGACTGCACGCAGCCGCGCAGCGCGGCCGATCAGGTCCGCATCGAGCTTGGTCGCGGAGCGGATCAGGATCCCGTCGTACTCGCCGATGCGATCGGACAGCTCCTCGCGCGACCAGCCGACGCCGACATCCACGGCGAAGTGGCCCCGCAGCAACTCGATGCCGGAATCGCCGATCTTCTCGGCCACCAATACCCGGGCCCGCCCCCCACGGGCTCCGTCGGCCTGAACACCCGCGGAAACCGGCTCGGTCGTGCTCACAGCCTGCGCTCCAGCACCCAGTCGATGCACGCGGTCAACGCCTGGACGTCGCTCGGGTCGGTCGCGGGGAACATCGCGACGCGCAGTTGGTTGCGTCCCAGCTTGCGGTAGGGCTCGACGTCGACGATCCCGTTGGCGCGCAGTGTGGCTGCCAGATCGGCGGCATCGACCTCCGAAGCGAAGTCGATCGTGCCGACGACCAGCGAGCGCTTGGCCGCATCGCGCACGAACGGCGTCGCGTGCTCGTGCTGCTCCGCCCATCCGTACAGGTGCTGAGAGGACGCCGTGGTGCGGGCGACCATCGCCGCGAGACCGCCCCGGTCGAGGATCCACTCGATCTGATCGGCCAGCAGAAGGAGCGTCGCGATCGCCGGGGTGTTGTACGTCTGCTCCTTGACCGAGTTCTCCAGCGCGATCGCCAGTGAGAGGAATTCGGGGATCCAGCGACCGTCGGGAGCCGCGTCGAGCTCCCTGACCCTCTCACGCGCCGCGGGGCTCAGCAGCGCGAGCCAGAGCCCCCCCTCGGAGCCGAGGCCCTTCTGGGGGGCGAAGTAGTAAGCGTCCGTCTGTCCCACGTCGACCGGTAGGCCGGCCGCCGCCGACGTCGCGTCGATCAACACCAGCGAGTCATTCGAAATACCAGCCGGGCGCGTCACTGGGACCATCACGCCGGTCGACGTCTCGTTGTGCGCCCAGGCGATCACATCCGCGCTCGGGTCGGCGCAGGGCGAAGGCGCATCGCCCGGATCGGCCTCCACGACGAGCGGGTCAGCCAAGAACGGCGCGCGCCGTGTGCACGCGGCGAACTTCGAGGAGAACTCGCCGTACACGAGGTGCAGGGCCCGATCGCGCACCAGGCAGCAGGCCGCGGCATCCCAGAACGCGGTGGTCCCACCATTTCCCAGCACCACCTCGTAGCCCTCGGGGACTGAGAACAGCTCACGCAGGCCCGCCCGGATCTGGGCCACCACGCCCCTGACCGGCGCCTGCCGGTGCGAGGTGCCCATGATCGCGGCGCCTTCCTGCGGGAGTCGAGCCAGCTGCTCGGGCCGCACCCGGGACGGGCCCGATCCGAACCGCCCGTCGGCCGGCTTCAGCGAGTCGGGGATCTGGAGGACTGTGTCGATGTGCGCCATGCGGGCCTCACTCAAGGTAACGAACTACCCGGCTGGGCAACGACAGGCGCTATTCGCTGAACTCGGTGTCGATCCAGTCCATGTTGGCGCGAAGCTCGCGACCGACCACTTCCACCTGGTGGCCCGACTGCTCCTGGCGCATGCGCTTGAAGTTCTCCTGGCCCGCCCGGTTCTCCGCGATCCATTCGCGCGCGAAGTCCCCGGACTGGATGTCGGCCAGAACCTTCTTCATCGCCTCGCGGGTTGCGTCGCCGATGATCACCTTGCCGCGGGTCATGTCGCCGTACTCGGCGGTGTTCGAGATCGAGTAGCGCATGCCAGCGATGCCCTTCTCGTACATCAGGTCGACGATCAGCTTGAGCTCGTGCAGGACCTCGAAGTAGGCCAGCCGCGGGTCGTAGCCGGCCTCGGTCAGCGTGTCGTAGCCCGCCCTGACAAGCTCGGTGACCCCACCGCAGAGGACCGCCTGTTCGCCGAACAGGTCGGTCTCGGTCTCGTCCTTGAAAGTGGTCTCGATCACCCCGCCGCGCGTGCAGCCGATGCCCTTGGCATAGGCCAGCGCGAGCGCGAGGGCATGCCCCGTGTGGTCCTGATGAACCGCCACCAGACCCGGGACGCCGGATCCCTCGAGGTACTGCCGGCGTACCAGGTGCCCTGGTCCTTTCGGAGCGACCAGCGCCACGTCGACGTCGGGGGGCGGGACCACCTCGCCGTAGTGGATCGAGAACCCGTGGCCGAACATGAGCAGGTTGCCCGAGGCGATCCCGTCGCGAACGCCCGCCTCCCACACGGAGCGGTGCAACTCGTCGGGCACGAGCATCATCACGATGTCGCCCTCGCTGGCGGCGTCGGCCGGTTCGGTCACGCGCAGGCCATGCTCGCGCGCCTTGGCCACGCTGCCGGAGTCCGGTCGCAAGCCGACCACCACCGACACGCCCGAGTCCTTGAGGTTCAGCGCGTGGGCGTGGCCCTGTGAGCCGTAGCCGATGATGGCGACGGTCTTGCCATCGAGCAGTGAGAGATCAGCGTCTTTGTCGTAGAACATCGGCCGGGAGCGTACAGAGGTGCGCGTCCCGGCCGATGTCTGAGCTCAGCCGCCGCCGAACTGGCGCTGGAGGGCCAGCACGTTCTGCACGTAGCGCTGCGTCTCCGGATACATCCCGTGCTGCTGCACCGAGGGCAGACCCTGGAAGTAGCCGGCCGCCGCCATGGCCGGATCGCCGCCGGTGGCCTGCAGGAGCGAGTGCAGCATGAGGACGCCGCCCCGCACGTTGTCGGCGGCCGAGGCGGGTGCCAGCGGCGGGCCGCCGGTGTCGAGCGAGTGCTGGATCCACTGCCACGTTCCGGGCAGGATCTGCATGACGCCGCGCGCGTCGGCGCTCGAGACGAGATCGTTGTTGAAGCCGCTCTCCTGCCAGCCGATCGCGGCGGCGAGCGACGCGGGCACGCCGTTCGCCGAGGCGATGGAGCCGACCTGCGGGGCGGTGACACGCTCGGGGGTCGGATAGGGCGGGTCGGTTGGTGAGCCCTCGGCGACCGCGCCCACGGGCTGCGACGAAGTCGCCGACCCCGTGACGACCGACGCGGGACTGCCCGACAGGTGAAGCGCGGTGCCGGACACCAGGACCCCGTTCACATCGACCCCGTTCGCCGCCGCCAGGGAGCTGGTGCTCACGCCGGCGCGGGAGGCAATCCCCGTCAGGGTGTCGCCCGGCTGGACCACATACGACGCGGACGTCGTGCTGGCCGGCACGGTGGTGCTGACCGGCACCATCGCCGCGCCGCCCGACAGGTGGAGCACGGTGCCGGAGACCAGGATGCCGTTCGGATCGAGGCCGTTGGCGGCGGCGAGAGAGCCAGTGCTCAGGCCGGCGCGGGCCGCAATCCCCGTCAGCGTGTCGCCTGGCTGCACCAGGTAGCCGCCCCCGCTCGCGGGCGCGGCGGTCGCGCTCGAGCCGACGTCGTCGGCGTCGTTGTCGCCGTCGCCCACGGTTCCGGTCGTCACCGCGACCGGGGCCACCGAACCCGACTGCGGAGGGATCTGCACGGTCGATCCAGCGATCAGCTGGGTGGTCGGCGAGAGACCGTTGGCGGCGGCCACTTGCTCGACGGTGAGCCCGTCGGCGGCCGCGATCGAGGTCAGCGTCTCGCCGGGAGCGACCACATGGACGAACAAGGCGGAGGCCGCGGCGGGCGCCATCAGGATCGCGCCGGCCACGGTCGTAATAAGCAGGCAAAGTCGCAAACGCATGTGCGGCAGTGTCGTCAAGACCGCGATCAACCGGAAACACTGCAATCGGCCTTGCTTCCTGCAAGACGGCGTTCACGTGTTTCTCCGACGGACGTTAGGCGTCGGCTGACGCGACGAGCGAGCGGCCGGACAAGGTCAGTGAGCCGTCCGCGGCCGTGAACGGCTCCGCCAGGTTGGCCATCTTCCGCGCCACCGCAGCGCGCTCCGAATCGGTCAAGCGGTCGAACACCTCGCCGAACAGGCTCGAGGTGTCGTAGATCTCGGCCACGTAGTCATCGAGGCCGGAGAACGACCGCGATGTATCCACCGTCTCGACGACCGCGTCCAGGAACCCAGCCGCCGCGAGCAAATCCTGCAGGCGTCCCGGCGCCGACAGGATGAACATGCCGGGAGCGTCCGGATCGGGTGCTTCGGTGTGTCCCAGCTCGACCAGGGCTCGCGTGGGGATCGTGGCCCACGGGTTGACCGGCGGCTCGTCCCACGCCGCCAGGGCGACCCGCCCGCCCGGCCGCAGCACACGGCGCGCCTCCCGCAGCGCTGCCTCGGGGTCGATGCTGAACATCAACCCCCACTTGCACAGGACGGCGTCGACGCTCGCGGTCTCCAGGTCGATCCACTCGAGCTCCATCCGCTTGAACTCGACGTTCTCGATCCCCCGCGCAGCGGCGCGAGACCGGGCCACCTCGAGCATGGCCTCGGCCGCGTCGGTGCAGAGCAGCGTCCCTCCCGGCCGGATCAGCTCGGCGGCGAGGAACCCGGTGTCCCCTGGTCCGGCGGCCAGCTCGAGCACCCGGTGGCCCGGCTGGAGCCGGGCCTGCTCGATCATCCAGACCGACGCGGGCATCCCGAACTCGCGCATGCGCTCGGCCCGCTTGCCCCACCCGGTGGCGGCTCGCTCCCAGCGCGCGATGATCTCGGCGCGGAGCGCGTCGGGCTCGGAGCCGGCCACGCCTACTCGCCCGCCGGATCGGCCGTCCGCTCGGCCGCGCGGCGCGTGATCTCGTCGAATGCGCCCTCGAGCCGGGCGCCCAGCCTCCGCTGGAAGATCGCCATAAGCGCCTCGGAGGCCACGGGCCCGAGCCGCTCGACCGCGTGTTCGATCTCCGGCCAGCGCTCGGCCGGCATGTCCGCCTGCGCGAACGGCTTCCAGATCTCGTGCACGAACAGCTCAACGAACGAGCGGGACACCGAGTCGCAGTGGCGATCGATGTCCTCGAGCACGGCCAGGGCGCTGCGCAGCGAGATGCCGCGGCCGACCACCTCCTCGGCGATGGCCAGCAGCGACGGGCTGGGGGCGCGGAAGCGGCCGTCACCCACCGGGATCAGCACACCCAGGCGCTCGGCCTCGGCGAGCACCTCGGGCGCGTCATGCGCGCTGACCCGGAAGCGCCGGCCAAGCTCCTCGAGCGTGAGGATCTGGCCGCGCTCGGGCGTGGCCACGACGCTGAGCGCCCGCCCGAAGCGCTGCAGACGCTCGGCCGTCCCCTGGGTGTCGTCGAGCAGGCGCTTGATCGCGCCGAGGTTGAAGCCGTCGTCCTGCAGGTCGCGGATCAGCCGCAGCTGCTCGATGTGCTGCGGACCGTAATAGCCGACTCGCGACCTGACCTCCGGCGGCTCGAGCAGCCCGCGGGCCTGGTGGGCGCGGATGTTGCGCACCGACATGCCGGACTCGGCGGCCAGTTGCTCGATCGTCAGTTGGTTGGGCGACTCGGACTGCGCGACCTGCGGGACGGACGACACACCCCGATTAAAGCTGGCGGCGGAGCAGCTTGCCCGACGGCGTCCGCGGCAGCCGATCGGCGAACCCGACCGCCTTGGGCACCTTGAAGCCGGCCAGCCGCGCCGCGCAGTGGGCGCGCAGCTCGTCCGGGGTCACGAGAAGACCGTCGCGCAACACGACCGTCGCCACCACGGACTCCCCCCACTCCGAGTCCGGCCGCGGATAGACCGCGGCGTCGGTCACGGCCGGGTGCTCGAGCAGGACGGCCTCGACCTCGGCCGGCGCCACGTTCTCCCCGCCGGTGACGATCGTGTCGGACTTGCGGCCGACGATCTCGAGCCGGCCGCGCTCATCGAAGCGGCCCTCATCGCCGGTGTGCAGCCAGCCGTCATCCGAGATCGCTCCGGCGGACACGATCGGGCCCCGGACGAGCACCTCAGCGTCGGAGTCCACCACCACATCGACGCCCGGCAGGGGCCAGCCGAACGTGGCGATCTGCGAGCACGCCTCGGTCATGCCGTACGTGGGCGCCACGGGAACGCCGGCGCGCGCCGCCCGCTCGAGCAGCGGCGGTGCAAGAGGACCACCGCCCAGGAGAGCCCAGCGCAGGGTGGGGGGCCGTTCCAGCCCGGTGTCAAGGAGCCGCGCCAGCATGGTCGGGACGAGTGAGACCAGCGTGATCCGCCGGCCTGGATCCATCAGCTCGGACAGCACGGCGTCGGTGTCGAAGCGATCATGCAGCACTGCGGTAGTGGCATAGATCGCACTGCGGATCGGGATGGACAGGCCGCCCACATGCGTGAGCGGCATCGGGCAGAGCCACCGCTCGGCCGGGTCGAGGCCAAGCGCCACCGCCGAGGCGAGCGCGCTGGCCAGGAAGTTCCCGGCGCTCAGGACCACCGCCTTTGGCGCCGCCGTCGTGCCAGACGTGTGCATGACCGCCACCGGGACATCCGCGCCCGACGGCTCGCCGACGTGCTCGTCCGCGGCGGCCCGTCGCTGCGCCTGCTCGGGCGCGCTCAGCCGCAGGTCGATCGGCACCGACGCGGCGCCGGCCAGTAGACACGCATGCAGGGCGACGACGAAGTCCTCGCCCAACGGCAGCGCCAGCGCGACCCGGCGCGTCCGCACCGCACCGGCCCTCGCGGCGGCGGCGTCGCGCAGTTCGGCGTAGGTCAGTCTCCGCTCCGGGGTCTCGATCGCGATCCGGTCCGGATGCTTGGCCGCCGCGGCGTGAATCCAGTACGACACGAACGACACGGTAGTCTCGCCCGCGTGCCAACGACCTGGAAACCGGCCGGCGAGTACCAGGACATCCGTTACGCGACCGGCCTGGACGACGCGGCCGGCATCGCCAAGATCACCATCAACCGCCCCGAGGTGCGAAACGCCTTCCGGCCCGAGACCGTGCTCGAGCTGTCCGACGCGTTCACATGCGCGCGCGAGGACCTCGGCATCGGCGTGATCATCCTCACCGGCGAGGGTCCCGACGCCTTCTGCTCGGGCGGCGACCAGCGGGTGCGCGGTCAGCGCGGCGGCTACGTGACCGGCGCGGATCCCGCCAGCGCCGGGCGCCACCAAGCGGTCGGCCGGTTCGAGGTGACCGATCTGCATATCCAGATTCGCCGCATGCCCAAGCCGGTGGTGGCCATGGTCGCCGGGTACGCGATCGGCGGCGGCCACGTGCTGCATGTGGTGTGCGACCTCACTATCGCGGCCGACAACGCGCGCTTCGGCCAGACTGGACCGAAGGTCGGCTCGTTCGACGGCGGCTTCGGCGCCACGGTGCTCTCGCGCCTGGTCGGCCCCAAGAAGGCCAAGGAGATCTGGTTCCTCTGCCGGCAGTACGGCGCCCACGAGGCCCTGGCCATGGGGCTCATCAACGCGGTGGTGCCGCTCGAGCAACTCGAGCAGGAGACCGTCAAGTGGTGCCGCGAGATGCTCGCCATGTCGCCCTTCGCGCTGCGGATGCTCAAGGCGAGCTTCAACGCGGACGAGGACGGGCTGGCCGGCATCCAGCAGCTCGCCCACGACGCGAACCTGCTCTTCTACATGAGTGAGGAGGCGCAGGAGGGCCGCAATGCCTACCTCGAGAAGCGCAAACCGGACTTCTCGCAGTTCCCGCGCCGGGCGTGAAGCGATGACCGCGACGCGCGGGGCCACCACGCCGAGCGGCGTGCGCATCTGGCTGATGGCGGCGCGGGTGCGGACGCTTCCCGCCGCGGTTGCGCCCGTGCTGGTCGGCACCGCGCTCGCCGGGTTCTTCCACGTGTTCGGACCCCTGCGCTTCGTTGCCGCGCTGATCGGCGCGATGTTCATCCAGATCGGCACGAACCTGTCCAACGACTACTCCGACGCCCGGCGCGGCGCTGATACCGAGGATCGGCTGGGGCCGGTACGCGTCACCGCCGGCGGGCTCGTCCCGCCGCGCCAGGTGCTCATCGCGACTTACCTGACCTTCGGGGTGGCCGTCATCGCCGGGGCGTACCTGGTGGCGGTGGCGGGCTGGCAACTGCTGCTGGTCGGCGCGGCCTCGATCCTGGCCGGAGTGCTATACACCGGCGGCCCGCGACCGTACGGCTATGAGGGCCTCGGCGAGCTGTTCGTGTTCCTGTTCTTCGGGATCGTCGCGGTCGCCGGGTCGTACTTCGTGCAGGTCGAGCACCTCGACTGGGAGGCGTTCGCGCTGGCGGTCCCAGTGGGACTGATCGCGGCCGGCCTCTTGATGGTCAACAACGTGCGCGACATCGACACCGACCGGCGCGCCGGCAAGCGCACGCTCGCGGTGCGCATCGGCCGCCGGCGAGCCCGCGTTCTGTTCGCCGCGACGATCTACCTGGCCTACCTGCTCGCCCCGGTCACCTGGATCTTCGGCCCCCTGAAGCCGTGGGTGTTCCTCCCCTGGCTGACGCTGCCGGTCGCTGCGGGGGTCGTCCGCATCGTGCGCAACCGCACCGATGGCCCGTCGCTGAACGGTGCCCTGGCGCACACCGGCGCCCTCCAGCTGGCCTTCTGCGCCCTGCTCGCGGCCGGTCTGCTCCTCAGCCGGTGAAGGTCGCCATCGATCTGATCAGGGCGCGAATGCGCGCGCCTTTTGTTTCGGCTCGGGGATCCCTGCGCGATCGCCCGCTCGTTCTGCTCCGTCTCGAGGACGCGGACGGCCACGTGGGCGCCGGCGAGGCGGCGCCCCTGGCCGACTACCACGGGGTGAGCGGCGACGACGTGCTCGAGGCCGTCGAGGCATCTCGCGGGGTGCTCGATCGTGCGCCGGCCGGCGCGCCCCGTGCCGACGTTCTGGCCGAATCCGCCGCGGCCGCCGTTCTTGCCCCCGCGGTGGCGGCGATCGATCTGGCCCTGTGGGACCTCGAGGGACGTCGCGCCGGAGAGCCGGTTTGGCGGCTGCTTGGAGCACGGGCCGCCGAGCCGGTCGAGGTGAACTACACGATCGCCGCGTCCGATCGCGCCAGCGCCGCCGCCCAGGCGGCCGAAGCCCGGGCCGCCGGATTCGAATGCGTCAAGGTCAAGGTCGGGATCGGCGATGACGCCGGACGTCTCGCAGCGGTGCGGGCCGTCCTCGGACCGAATAGGGCGATCCGCCTCGACGCGAACGGCGCCTGGTCGGTCGAGGAGGCCGTGGCCAACCTGCGCGCGCTCGAGGCGGTCGGGATCGAAATGTGCGAGGAGCCGGTGCGTGGGCTCGAGCAGACCCGCCAGGTTGCCGCCGCGGTCGCGAGTGTCCCGATCGCGCTCGACGAGACGGCTTCGGCGACCGGCGCCCTCGAGAACCGTGTGTGCCGGGCCGTTTGCCTGAAGATCGCGGCGTGCGGCGGCATCACGGGGCTGCTCGACGCGGCCCGCGCCGCCCGCGCGTCCGGTTACGAGGTATATCTCGCCTCCACCCTGGACGGCCCGCTCGGGATCGCGGCGGCGCTGCACGCGGCGGCGGCGATCCAGCCCGACCGGCCATGCGGCCTCGCCACCCTCGGGCTGTTCGCCGGCCGTGAGGACCTCCTCCCCGCTGAGAACGGGAAGGTCGCGACCCCGACGGAACCCGGCCTGGGCGCCGGCCTCGAGCGCTGGTACGGGCGCGGCTGATCGCCGCAGTGTGAGCGGGCTCACGGTGGGTTCGCGGCGCCCGCGGGTACAACCGTGGGGCGAAAAAGTCTGGCCGCGAGGCTAAAGCCCCGGGCTCATATGCCGACGATTATGCCTATAGAGCAGACCGCTCGACAGGAGACCGAAAGATGAGTCCTGAACGTTCCAACGCATACCGCCGGGTGATGAAGACCCTCGACGACCTGGGACCCAGCAAGCTGCTCGACCGCGAGCAGCAGCGGATCCGGTACGCCGCGGACAACCTCATCTTCAGCACCGAACTCACCACCGACCCGGACGCCCTCGAGGCCGTCAACGACGTCGAGGAGCTGTGCCGGACGCTGGTCGAGAGCGGACGCTGGGAAGAGGTCACCGCCTCGCGCCTGGCCGACGACGTCATACAGTGCGGGCCGGTCGTCCCGGCCATCCTCCAGGCCGCCTGACGCCACTGCGGGGTCCCCGCAGTCTCCCGAGGTTGTCCCGTAGTCCTGCGGGATGGCCCTCAGGATTGGACACCGGCGGGCCGAGTGTTAGGGAAACGTCCTACCACTCGGGGGTCCTCGATGCGAAACGTCTCGTTGAAGTTGAAGGTCATCGGCCTGGCGGTGGTCCTGCTTGGGCTGGTCACCCTGCAGAGTGTGCTCGCGTTGAGCGGCTCGTCCTCGCACGGCCTGATCCTCGGCGTGCTGGTCGCGGCCTTCGCGCTCGGTGGCGGGCTGGCCTACGCGATCATCCACCGGCTCACCCGCGGCGTGAACCGCGTTGTGGGTCGACTCGATGCCATCACCGAGGCCGCCAAGGGCAACCTGATGCGCGGCATTGACGCATTGGCGGCCGGTGATCTCACCATCGAGCTCGAGGCCAAGACGGCCGCCGAAAGCATGTGGACGGCGACGAGATCGGCGAGCTGCTGCGTCACGCCGAGACGTTCCGGGACGCGATGATCTCCTGCTACGGCTCCTACAACGCGACCACGGTGCGGCTGCGCGACCTGATTGGGCACCTCACGGAGACGGCCACCACGGTGAGCGCCGCATCCGAGCAGATGTCCTCCACCTCCGAGGAGGCCGGCCGCGCCACCAGCGAGATCGCCAACGCGATCACCGAGGTGGCCGGAGGCGCCGAACGCCAGGCCCAGATGGCGCACGACGCGCAACGCTCCGCCGAAGAGATCCGGCGCGCAGTCGAGGAATCGGCCAGCCACGCCGAGCGCACCGCGGAGGTCGCCAACGAGGCCCATCAAGCCGCCCAGGCCGGGGTCGAGGCGGCCCAGAAGGCCACTGAGGCGATGCAGTCGGTCCGCGATTCGAGTGATGCGGTGACCGGCGCCATCCAGGCGCTGTCCGAGAAGTCGGCCCAGATCGGGATGATCGTCGAGACGATCACCGGCATCGCCGAGCAGACCAACCTGCTGGCGCTCAACGCGGCGATCGAGGCGGCCCGCGCCGGCGAGCAGGGACGCGGCTTCGCGGTCGTGGCCGAGGAGGTCCGCAAGCTCGCCGAGGAGTCCCGGCACGCCGCCCGCGAGATCTCCGAGTTGATCGGCGGCGATGCAGTCCGAGACGGGCCGGGCCGTCGACGTGGTCGAGGACGGCGCCCGTCGCACCCAGGACGGTGCCGCCGTGGTCGAGCAGACCCGCGAGGCGTTCTTGACCATCGATCGGGCCGTTGACGACATGAACACGCGCATCGAGCAGATCGCGGCTGCGGCCGAGGAGATCACCGCCAGCGCCTCCACGATGTACGAGGGCGTGGGCGAGGTGGCCGCCGTGGCCGAGGAGTCAGCCGCCGCCACCGAGGAGGTCTCGGCTTCGACCCAGGAGACGACCGCGTCGGCTCAGGAGATCGCAGCTGCCTCCCACGATCTGGCCACCACCGCCGAGCAACTGGCCGAGCTGATCGCGGAGTTCAGGCTCCACGACTGATCGTCCGAGCGACCCACCCGGGCGCCTCGAGATGCACCGCGTGCCCGGCGCCCGGAACGCCAACGACCTCGACGTCGGCCAAGGCCCGGGCCATCTCCGAGGCGATCGCGGTGAACTTCCGGTCGCGCTCCCCCACGAGGAGCGCGACCGGAACCGCGATCTCCCCCAGCCGCCCCCACAATGAGGGCAGCGCTCCGGTCCCGAGACCGCGCAGCGCCCTGGCCAGACCGGCCGGCTGGTTGCGCAGGCGGTCGAGGTGGGCCGCGGCGGCCACCGAGGGCGGCTGTCCCGCCAGCACCGGCGTCTGCGCCCACTGCTCCGCGAACTCCTCGATGCTCGACCGCTCGACCCGCAGCGCGAGCTCCTCATCGGCGGCTCGCCGGGCCGCGCGCTCGGCCGGATCGGCGATGCCCGGGCCGGCGCCGATGAGCACCAGCCGGTCGATCCGCGCTCCGAGCATGAGCGCCGCGTGCAGCGCGATCCGGCCGCCCATCGAATACCCCACCAGCGTGAACCGCGCCGGCGCCAGCCCGGCAAGTCGTCGAGCACCGCGTCGAGTGACACGGGCGTGCGCTTCGACGCCGATCCATGGCCTCGGATGTCCGGCGCGAGCGCGCGGTAGCGTTCCGCGAGCGCCGCGACCACGGGGTCCCAGCTCGCCCCGGTGTGGGTGAAGCCGTGCAGGAGGACGAGCGTCGGGCGCCATGCGAGCCCGGATCATGACCGCCACCGACACCTACCTGCTGCTCCGCGCGTTCTGCGACGAGCTCGCCCGCTGCGGCATGGAGCACGCGTGCACGTCGCCGGGCTCGCGCTGCACCCCGATCGTCCTCTCGCTCGTGCGCGAGTCCCGCATCCGCTAGCTGGTCGCATCTCGACGAGCGCTGCGCCGGTTTCTTCGCGCTGGGCGCCGCCAAGGCGTCCGGCCGCCCGGCCGCCGTCACGTGCACCTCGGGCACCGCGGCGGCGAACCTGGCGCCCGCGGTGATCGAGGCGCGCCACGCTCGCGTCCCGCTGATCGTGCTGACCGCCGACCGGCCGCCGGAGCTGCGCGAGGTCGGCGCCGGGCAGACGATCGACCAGCTCAAGCTGTACGGCGACGCCGTCAAGTGGTTCTTCGAGGTCGGCGTCGACACGACGCCACGGCTGCGCGCTGCGCTGGATCCGCACGCTGGCCTGCCGCGCGTACTGGACCGCCGCGCACGGCCCACCGGGCCTGTCCATCTGAACTTCCCGCTGCGCGAGCCGCTCGTGCTCGACCGACCCCTCGCCCTGCCCGACGACGACACCGGGCGCGGCGGCGACCGGCCGTACGTGACTTCGACGCGCGCGGTCGAGCGCGGTCCCGCCGGGCGGACGCCACCCGTTCGGGCGCATCGTCATCGTGGCCGGCGCGGCGCGCGACGCGATCGTCGCGCGCGAATTGGCCGGCTTCGCGGCGCAGGCGGCGATCCCGCTGCTCGCCGATCCGCTGTCGGCGCGCGGCGTGGCCCGGCGGCCATCGCCCACTACGACCTGCTGCTGCGCGACCCGGAGTTCGCGGACGCGCACCGGCCCGAGTTCGTGATCCGGGTCGGCGACCTGCCGACCTCGAAGCCGCTGCGCGCCTGGCTGGCGCGGGCTCGACGCGGCCCAGATCGCCATTGACCCCGACGGCGCCTGGCAGGACCCGGACAGCGTCGTGGGGTGGCGGTGCACGCGCCGATCCGGGCGCTGCTCGACGGGCTGACCGGCGCGGAGATCATCCCCGCCGATCCCGAGTGGCTCGCCGCCTGGCGGGCTGCCGACGACGCCGCCGCGCCGGGACCTTCGCCACGGTCCTCGGCGACGAGCTGTCCGAGCCGCTCGTCGCCCGCAGTCTCGGCGAGTGGCTCGACGCCGCAGCGACGCTGTTCGTCGCCTCCTCGATGCCGATCCGCGACGTCGAGCTGTTCTTGCCGGCGCGCGAGGACGGCGCCGCGCGTGCTGTCCAACCGCGGCGCCAACGGGATCGACGGCACGGTGTCCAGCGCGTTCGGCGCGGCGGCCACCGGCGACGGGACCGGTGGTGCTGCTGATCGGCGACGTCGCGCTGGCCCACGACATCGGCGGCCTGCTCGCGGCGCGCCGGCTGGGCCTGCCGCTCACGATCGTCCTGCTCAACAACGACGGCGGCGGGATCTTCCACTTCCTGCCGGTGGCCGGCGAGACCGACGCGTTCGAGGAGCATGTGGCCACGCCGCACGGCCTCGACTTCGCGCATGCGGCGGCGCTGTACGGCTGCGGCTACGAGCGCCCGCAGACCGTGCCGAACTCCGCGCCGCCGTCGAGCCAGTCGATCGCCGGCGGGCGCACGACGATCATCGAGGTGCGCACCGAGCGGGTCGAGAACCTGGCCCTGCACCGCCGGGCGGCCGACGCCGCCCCCTTGCCGCCGTCCGCACCCCCTCCCTCGGGCTTGACCCCCCACCCGACCTGAATTTTCCGCCGAGTTCGGCCAGTCGTGGGCGTCGTGACGGATTCTTCGGGTTGCAGCCGAGCATTGCGGACTCGGCGGCCTGGACGCGTCCGCCGGCGCGATCTCGGCTCGGCCGGTCAGAAGCTGACGGTGGAGAGCGCAGGTCAGCAGTTCGACCGCCTCCGAGCCGAGTGGGGCCGGCGCCCCGCGTCGGCCCCCGACCAGCCCGCCAGCAGCGGCAGCAGGGCGCCCAGCTTGACCTCGGTCTCGGCCAGCTCGGCCGCCGGGTCGGAGTCGCGCACGATCCCGCCGCCGGCGTACAGGCGGGCGAGCTGGCCGCGCAGCAGCGCGCAGCGCAGCGCGACGCAGAACTCGCCGTCGCCGGTGGCGTCGGTCCACCCGACCGGTCCCGGCGTACCAGCCGCGATCCAGCCCCTCGAGCGCCGGGATCAGCGTCTCGACCACGCTCCAGCGGCTCGCCGCCGACCGCCGGCGTCGGATGCAGCACGCCCGGCCAGCTCGATCGCGCTCGAGCGGCGCCGCCAGCTGCGCCCGGATCGGCGTGCCGAGGTGCTGGATGTTGGCGACGCGCACGAGGGCCGGCTCGGGCGCCGCGGTCACCCACACCGAGTGCGGGCGGAGCGCGCGCGCGATCCGCCGCACGACGATCTCGTTCTCCTCGCGGTCCTTCTCGCTCTGCAGCAGCTGCTCGCCGAGATGGTCGTCGATCGCTCGGGTCGGCGCTGCGCCGTGATCGATCCGGCGAGCGCGACGGTCGAAGCCCGCTGCCCCTCGCGGCGGACCAGCAGCTCGGGGCTGGCCGCCAGGAACGCCGCATCGCCCCGGCCGACCGCGAACACGTAGCACGAGGGGAACGCCTCGCGCAGCAACCCGAGCACCGCGCCGACGTCGTGATCGAGCGGCGCGTGCACCTCGACATCGCGCGCCAGCACGATCTTCTCGAGCTGGCCTGCGCGGATCCGCTCCACCGCCCGCGCCACCGCCTCCTCGTAGTGCGCCGGCGGCATCGGGCTGAGCGACCCGGTAGGCGCCCGCGGGCGCCGGGTCGAGCAGCGGCAGCGGCGCGCCGCGCAGCTCGCCGAGGCGCGCGTCCACCCGCCCGCGCAGATCCTCCGTCGTGTCATCGGGCGCGACCTCGACGTTCATGGTCAGCGACACGCGCTCGCGCCGGCGGGCCAGGCGACACCTCGGGCACGACCATCGACGCCGGCGCGAAGCCCTCCCAGCGAGCCGACGCGCCGCCGTCTGCCGCGAACGCGAAGCCCGCCGACCGCCACCAGGCCGGATCCGGGCGGCCCATCGGGATCGTCGGCGAACGCGTCGGCGGCGACCGCCTGACCAGCGCTTCGCCACGTGCCGAAGCGCCCGGTCCCCCGCGCCTCGAGCGCTCGCACGCAGCCGAGCCCGGCCACCGCAGAACCGTCCCGGTCGGGCTGCTCGAAGCAGAACCACGGCTCGCCCGGGCGGCGCGAGGCGACGGCCACCGCGGTCGGGTCGACCGTCGGCGTCGACCGCCGCGCGTCACGCTGGCCAGCAGCGACGGCGCCCGGTGGCGCGGGCGCGGCGCAGCGCCGTCGCCCAGCCGAGCTCCAGCCGCGCGGGCGCTGCGCGTCCAGCCAGCCCCGATGCCGGGGCGAGACCCGTGCGCGCGTACTCATCGCCGGCAGCCTACCCGGCGCGACGCTAGGTCTCGGTGCGTCCCCGGGCGATCGCGATCTCGCCGGTGCGGGCCATCTCGATCAAGCCGAACGGCCGCACCAGCTGCTCGAACGCCTCGATCTTGTCGCACGTGCCGGTGAGCTCGATGACCACCGAGCGCTTGGTCACGTCGACCACCTTGCCGCGGAAGATCTCGCAGATCTGCATGACCTCGGCCCGGCTCGTCGCCGTCGGCCGACACCTTGAACATGCGCCAGCTCGCGGGCGAGCGTCTCGCGCGGCTCGAGGTCGCGGATCTTGAGCACGTTGACCAGCTTGTGCAGCTGCTTGGTCACCTGGTCGATCGGGTGCAGCGCGCCGTCGAGGGTCAGCGTGATGCGCGAGATCCGCTCGTCGTCGGTCGGCCCGACGGCCAGCGTGTCGATGTTGAACCCGCGGCGCGCGAACAGCCCGGCGATGCGGGTCAGGACACCGGGCTTGTTCTCGACCAGGATCGACAGGATGTGCTTGCGGCCGGTGCGCAGGCCGCCGGCGGCCTCGAGCTCGTCGAGCGAGAGGACTTCTTTGGTCCCTGGTTCACCCATGGAGCATCACCCGACCATGTTCCGCGCCGGCTGGCCGGCCGGGATCATCGGATACGTGTTCTCCTCGCGCGTGACGCGCACGTCGACGAGCACCGGCCCGTCCATGGCGAGCGCCTCCTTCATGTCGGCCACCAGCGTGCTCTTGTCCTCGAAGCGCATGCCGGTCGCGCCGTAGGCCTCGGCGAGCTTGACGAAGTCGGGCCACTGCCCCATCTCGACGTGGCTGTAGCGCTTGTCCCAGAACAGCTCCTGCCACTGGCGGACCATGCCCAGGTAGCCGTTGTTCATGATGAACACCTTGATCGCGATCCCCTCCTCGGCGCACGTCGCGAGCTCCTGCATGTTCATCTGAACCGAGCCGTCGCCGGCGATGCAGACGACCGTTTGATCCGGGCAGCCGACCTTCGCTCCCATCGCGGCGGGCAGGCCGAAGCCCATCGTGCCCAGGCCGCCCGAGTTGATCCAGCGGCGGGGCTGCGGGAAGTGGTAGTACTGCGCGGTCCACATCTGGTGCTGACCGACGTCGCTGGTGACGATCGCGTCGCCGCCGGTCGCCTCGTACACCGACTGGATCATGTACTGCGGCTTGATCTCCGAATCCGTCGTGTCCTCGTAGCGCAGCGGATGGCGCTCCTGCCACACCCGGATGCGCGACCACCACTCCTCCAGCCGGCCCGGATCGGCGGCCAGCGCGCGGTACTCGGCGGTCAGCCGCGGCAGGATGTTCTTGGCGTCGCCGACGATCGGGATGTGGGCCGGCACGTTCTTCGAGATCTCGGCCGGGTCGACGTCGATATGGATGAACTTGGCCCGCGGGGCGAACTCGGAGAGCTTGCCGGTTACGCGGTCATCGAAGCGCGCGCCGATCGCGCAGATCAGGTCGGCCTCGTCCATCGCGTAGTTGGCGGCGCGGGTGCCGTGCATGCCGAGCATCCCCAGCCACTGATCGTGCGTCCCCGGGAACGCGCCGAGCCCCATCACCGTGCAGGTGACCGGGAACCGGTCGCTGGTGGCGAGCTCGGTCAGCTCGGCGGCCGCGTTCGCCGACGACCACGCCGCCGCCGGCGTAGATGATCGGACGCCGCGCGTTGGCCAGCGCCTTGGCGGCGATCCGGATCTGCTTCTGGTTGCCCTCGATCGTCGGCTGATAGCCGGGCAGCCGCAGGTCGGTCACCGGCTCGTACGGGATGTCGGCCCGGCTCAGGTCCTGCGGGACGTCGACCACCACGGGCCCGGGACGGCCGGAGCGGGCGATGTGGAACGCCTCGTGGATCGAGCGCGGGATCTCCAGCGGATGCTGGATCATGAAGCTATGCTTGACGATCGGCATGGTGATGCCGATCGTGTCGGCCTCCTGAAAGCCGTCGGTCCCGAGCAGGTCGGTGCGCACCTGGCCGGTGATGAACACCACCGGGACCGAATCCATCATCGCGTCGCAGATCGGGGTGACCAGGTTCGTGGCACCGGGGCCGCTCGTGCCGAGCGCCACGCCGACCTTGCCGGTCGCCTTGGCATAGCCCTCCGCCGCATGGCCGCCGCCCGCCTCGTGGCGTACCAGGATGTGCCGGATGCCGGCGTCGTAGAACGCGTCGTAGGTAGGCAGGTTCGCGCCGCCCGGAAGCCCGAATACGACATCGACGCCCTCGGCCTTCAGGCATTCCATCAGGGCGTCGACTGCACGCATACTCGTAGCCTCCTTTGGCGATCACCGTCCAGGTACGCGGCGCGTCCGCGCGCGGGAAGGCGAGTGTAACAGCGGGTTTTCAGCCCGCCGCGGCGCGCCGGCGGGCGCTCGACTCGGGCGCGATCGCCACCTCAGGAAAGTCGAAATCGGTCCCGCAGCGCGTGCACAGCGTGTCGTGCAGCTTCACGATCCGCCCGCACCCGGGGCACTGGCGCCGCAGCTCACGGTTCTCCCAGCGGTAGCAGACCGCGGCAGCCAGCCCAAGGAACGGGATGCAGGCCGAGATCAGGAACCAGAGCACGAACGAGCTGCCCTTCATCCGGCCCACGACCCCGCCGGCCAGGCCGAAGAAGAACAGGATCACGACCAGGCCCATGCCACCCATGGGCCTGGCCTCACCAAACGAGCGTCTTGACTGCCCAGATGACGGCCGCGATCACCGCGATCACCACGATGGTCCCGAAAAGCCAGGTCACGAAGCCGATGACGAGCTTGATCGCCAGCACTGCAGCGATCACCAGCACGAGACCGGCCGCCGCCTTCCGGACGACCGCGGGTGTACGAGAGCGATGGGCCTCGACTTGACTTTGCATGGTCTAAGCGTACTCCGCCCGGACGACCGCTCCGGTGAAGGACTAGCTAAGAGTCTCAGTCGTAGACGCGCTTGAGGTACTCGAAGCGCGATTCCTCGCCGACCGGGCGCGAGTCGAACCGCAGCCGGGCGAGTCGGTAGCGCCGTATGGGAGTGTCCCGGCGGGCTGCCGGGGCGGTCCGCCGGTCCGCGACCAGCAGCACCTTCGAGGCGGTGGGTGGACGGGTCATGGCGAGAATGATCGGCGCCCGCCGCAGAGCGGACATTGGCCCCGCGGACAAACTTCGCGCGGCGAGGGCGGCCGCGGGGCCGGGTCAGCCCCGGCGCGCGCGCTGCACGGCAGCGCCAAGAGCAACCCTGGCCGGGATCCCCAGCCGCCGGCGCACACGCCAGGCCGCGCCCGAGAACGCGAGGTTCGCCACGGTGGCGAAGCCGAGTTCGTCGGTCCGCAGCGCCAGCAGCAGGTGGGCCAGCCGGTCGCTGGGCGGCAGCCCCGACTCCGGCACCCTGACGCAGTAGCAGTGGACGCGTCGGCCGCCCGGCCGTGCCAGGAGCGCTCCGGTCTCCCCGACCAGCCACACCCCGAGGCGCCCGGGCTCGAGCATCAGCCCGGTGCGCGCGTGCAACTCGCGCGCCTCGTGGCCCACCAGATCGCCAAGCAGCCCGAGGGCCACCCGCTCGGATCCAGCGCGCTCGCCGTCGGCGCTCTTGGCCACGCGCGCACCGCGCGCCGCATACAGTTCGGGGATCGCCCAAGCGTGGACCAGGCAGAGCAGGGCGAACGGGAGCAGGATCGGGCCGGCCAGCCCGAGCACGAGTGCGGCGGCGATGAAGGGCACGGTCTGCGCCGCGGTCGAGGTCGTCCACAGCCGGCCGGCGCGGCGCACCGAGCGCTCGTCCGCCCGGCGCCGCCAATGGACTTTGGCCACCTCCGGGAGCACCTCGCCCGGCGGGGCGGATGCCGCAGCCGGAGCGTCCAACCTCCTAGCCTCCGGCGATCGGACGGCGGAGGATCACGAGGTCCGCATCGGGCGGGAGGTCGCGCACCTGCTCGGCGCTGCCCTCCCCGCGCGAGACGACGGCGTAGTACCCCTGCTCCAGCTCCACGCGGAACCGAGCGACCGCCGCCTCGACGGTGGCCGGGTCCTCCGCCGTCCATTCCGCGAGCGTGGTGTGGCCACTCTGATCCATCCTGATTAGTCGCGACATGCGAGCCCTCCTGAGGCGACGTTTGCCAGCCGAATCCTACGCGCCCGGAAAGCGCCGCTCCAGGGCGCGTTTTGTCGTACGGACGTCGAATAAACTGCCTTTTGCTGTGGTATGATCTGCTCTGAGTAGGGTTCAGTAACGGATTACATAGTCAGCGGGCCCTCCGGGGAAGCAAAGGGGGTAGGAAGTGGCCAACGGACATGGGCATAGGAGGCAGGGCATTCCCGCGCAATGGGGGCGTGGCGATCGATGACGCCGCCGGTTGCATCGCACGCACATGACTCGCGCACCATCGGCGTGCCGCGCGCGCGGTCGGGCCTGATCACTCACGGCGTCGCCCGCCTGCTCGACGTTCGAGTCTGGAGCCAGGTCCGGCTCCTGGTGGACGCCACGATGCTGTGCCTCGCGGCGACTGCCGCGTTCTACGCGGCCCCCATCTCGAGCGGAGACGGTACGGGCTGGCTCGCTGCCGTCTTCCCCGCGCTCACCCTCGTGATCCTGCGCGCGCGCCAGGATCCCGACGACCGGCTCGACGGCTCCGTGCTCGACACGGCCACGCACGTGCTCAGCGCGGCTTCGCTCGCCGCCATGCTGATGGTCGCCGCCGGCTCGATCATCGGCGGCGCGCATCCGGTCGGACTGGCGCTGCGCCTGTGGCTGTTCGCGGCGGTCTATCTGACCGTGGCGCGCGTCGTGCTCGCTTCGGTCCGCAGCCAGGCTGTCCGAAACCAGGCGCTGGCCACGCCGACCCTGATCGTGGGCGCCGGCGTCATCGGTGAGCACCTGGTCAAGCGGCTCACCGGGGATCGCAGCTACGGCCTGCGCCCGGTGGGCTTCCTCGACTCCAACCCGATGCCGACTCCCGGCTACTCGTCGGCCGCCGCGGTGCCGGTCCTCGGCGGGCCGGACAACCTGGCCGAGGCGATCCGCCAGACCGGCGCGCGGCGCGTGATCCTGGCTTTCTCGTCCGAGCCCGATCACGTCCTGGTCGACAAGGTCAGGGAATGCGAGGAGCTCGGCATCGAGGTCTCGCTGGTGCCGCGCCTGTTCGAGGCGATCAACGACCGGGCGATCCTCGATCACGTCGGGGGCCTTCCGCTCATTTCGCTGCGCCCGACCAATCCACGGGGCTGGCAGTTCGCGATCAAGCATGCGCTCGACCGCAGCCTCGCGGCGGTGGCGCTGGTCCTACTGGCGCCGCTGATGGGTGCGATCGTCCTGGCCGTGCGCCTCTCCTCCCCGGGGCCGGCGCTGTTCCGCCAACGCCGCGTCGGGCGAGATGGCCGCGTGTTCGACGTCCTGAAGTTCCGCACCATGCGCGAGCCGGATCCGACGCGCAAGGGCGATTTCGTGCCGCCCGACGGCTGCGCACCCGGCGGTATCGAGGGCGACGATCGCCGGACCCCGCTCGGCCGGTGGCTGCGCGACCTCTCGCTCGACGAGGTCCCCCAGTTGATCAACGTCGTCCGGGGCGAGATGAGCCTCGTCGGCCCTCGCCCCGAGCGGCCCGCAGTTCGCGGCCAGGTTCGGTGCCGAGGTCCAGCGCTACGACGACCGGCTGCGGGTCAAGTCTGGCATCACCGGATGGGCGCAGGTCAATGGCCTGCGCGGCCAGACGTCGATCGCCGATCGGGTCGAGTGGGACAACTTCTACATCCGCAACTGGTCGCTTGGCCTCGACTTCAAGATCATGATGCTCACGGTGGCCGAGGTCATGCGGCTGCGCGACAGCCAGCGGGCCCGCAAGTACGCCGCCCAGCCCCGTCGGCGCCGCGCGGCCTAGAGCAGCGAGGGCACCCGCCGCACCAAGTCGATCAGAACCGCGACCATCCGCGCGGTGGTCTTCGGCCGCTGGCGCGGTGATGGCGTGACGATGCGGAGCCGGGAGCGATCGGTTGCGCTGGGTGGCGGCCACGCACCCGTGGGCGCCGCGGCGGCCAACCGTGGCGCGCTCGAGCGCGAACCGGCTCACGCCGGCCATCGTCGCCGTGTAGATGATGCTGGCGCTGCCCAGCCTGGTTGTGCGACGGTGAGGTTGCGATTGGCGGTCATCGTCAGCGTCTGCGGTGCGCTGCTGGTGCCGGTCGTGGTTCGGGGGAACGACAGGACAGATCCACTCAGCGGCTGGGTGACCGGGGAGCCAAAGCCGAGTACGTGGCCGTCACGCGTGCCGACGTACAGTCGTCCGGCACCCACTCCGGGCGTGCTGTAGTTCGTCGCGGTGCCGATCGAGGCGCTCCAGCGCAGCACTGGTTGCGCATTGACCGGCACCGGATCGTAGGCGCGCAGCTGCCCACCGCTGCCCTGGCGATTGGCCGCCCAGATGATCCAGACCAGTGCACTGCCCGACGCGGTGGCGTCCGAGGTGATGACCGGAGACCCGCTCCCGAAGCCGAAGACGTCGGAGGAGCGCGCGACCTGTGCGAGCGACGGGCTGCCCAAGCCGGTTGTAGACATCGAGCTCACCACCGCCGGTCCGGCCGCTGGAGGTCGGGATGTACACGTAGCCGCCGTCGCCCGGCCACACGCCCGGGCGACCCCAGACGCCGCCGTACGGGCCGAGTCGCTGGACGACGTTGTCTCCCCCACCCGGACCCCAGTCGAGCCGCCGAGGCCGTCGCGGTTGAGCAGGTAGACATAGCCCTGCTTGCCGATGGCAAGAGCCAGATGGGGCAGCAGAGAGGTGCCGAAGTACGCATCGGGAAGGCCCACCACGCCACCCGAGCCGAAGTCCGAGTCGAATTCGTGAAGCTGCGCCGAATCGAAGGGAGCGAAGAAATCGACCGCCTTGAGCGTCCTGTCGGACTGGACCTGGAGGCGCATGATGCATTCGCCGCAGGACGACGGTGGCGGATTGCCGGGGGCGGCCGCGGTCGGTGCGCCGCCGTTGCCGGTGGCGATCAGGATCTAACCCGGGCCGTCGGAGCTGAGGCCGACCCCGGCTTGCCACGCGCCACCCCCGTCGCCGTTTCTCACCGAGACCCACCGCGCCTTGACCTGACCGTCGGTCGAGACGCCGAACACCCACGCCTCGAATGGCGAGTGGTCGCAGTGCGAGCCGAATCCCGCGTAGACGATGCCGTTCATGAGCAGCAAACCAGGCCGCTGCTGCTGGGACTTGGCGTGGAACACGATCGACGGATCGTTGTCGGCCGTGCCGTCGAGCTGAACCGGGAACCCCGGGTTCTCTTGCCCGGTGCTGAGGTTCAGGGCGTCCATGAACCAGACGGCGTTGTGGCCGGCGTCATAGGTCTTGTGGGTCAGGTAGACGGTGTTCGTCGACGTGTCGATCACGGGCGTGGCAGTGGTGCCGATCCACGGGTGGATGTCCGCGCAGCTGATGTCGGCCGGGTTCCAGGGGCCGGTGGCGGGCACCAGGTTGTTCATCCACTGCTGGCTGCCCGTGGCGGGATCCAAGCCGTAGACCTTGTCCCTCTCCGTCGCGACGACCAGCGTCCCTGCGGCGTGATCGTCCCCGAATCCGGATACCACCCGCGTCCAGGGCACGCAATTCACCCCCGTGCCGAGGCCGGGTCATGCCGTCGCTTACATGGTCAGAGCCCGCACCCGCCACGCCCGATGGTCACGCGCAGTCAGGATCAGCTGGCCCGCGGTTGGACGCGCGTCGCAGGATCCGGGACGGCTTAAGGTCTCGTCGAGAACACCACCGGATGGGGCGTAGACGCGATCTTTCGCGATGCCGGCATGCGCTACGAGCGTCTCGACGTCGGTGACGGACAGGATCTCGATTTGGTGACTAAGGCGCTGAGGGACGGGATGGTTCCGCTCGTCGTGTACGACCCGGGTCGCGGTGGCTCGCTCCGGAATGTCCCTCCTGCCGAGGCGGCGGCGCAGGTCGTCTCGCTGGCGCAAAGGCTCGCGTCGCTCGCCGCCATATATCCGGGCCTGTCCAAGCTCGGCGCGATCGAATTCGGCAACGAGGTCTACTTCGGCGAGAGCGTCACGCAGTACGCCGCACAATACGACGCGGCTCACCGCGCGCTCGCGGCACGCAGGTTGGGCTCATGGAAGCTGCTGGCGGTCGCCACGGCCGTGTGTGGCTCCCTGCACGCGGCCAACTGGATCGCGGACTTCATCCACCAGATGTCGGCCGGTTCCAGGGAGGTAGATGGGTGGACGGTCCATCCGTACGGGTCCCTGTACACCGACGCCACGCGGGAATGCGCCGGTCCTCACGGCTACGGCTGGCCGGACGTGCGCGACTGGCACCAGGTCGCAGTCAACCACGAAAGCAACGCGCCCTGGTACGTCACTGAGGTCGGACAGTGCATCAGCGCGGGCACGGACTGCCCGAACGTCGTCGACGCCGCTACACAGGCCGCTGACATGTCGCGCTACCGCACTGCGGCGTCCAGGTACCCCTGGCTGGCATTCTTCAACTGGTACACGAGCTGCGATGACGGCACGGGCGGGTACGGACTACTGGCCGAGAACGATGCCGGAGTATGCGGCGCAGGCGGAGTTGCGGACGAACGGCCGGCCTTCGCGGAGATGGCCCGATGAATCGCAGCTCACGGCGAGGGATAGCAACTCCGCGCTTCAGGGCGCGCGTCGCCGCCGGGCCCGGTCAGGCACTGACCCTTCTCGGCTGACTGCGTGTAGTAGGGAGCAGAGCCGGAGATCTGCGACATGTCGGTCGTCGTGCCCATCGCCACGGGGCCGTTGCACACGGATCCGTCGAGGCATTGGGCGAACTCGGTCTTTCGACGCGGTTTGGTTGGTGTCGCCAGGGGTCAGGGTTACCCTTGGCCGTTGGCAACGATCCAGTTCTGCATGGCGGTGAAGGCGGGTCGGACGGTGGTTCCGGGCACACCGCACTCACCGGCGGCGTTTTTGTTGACGAGGCCGAAGCCGCCGGTGCTGTCGTCGCATGCGGAGTACCAGTCGAGCCAGACCACCCAGGGGTAGTTGTTCTTGAGGTCGGTCAGGTACTGGGTCATGTCGGCGGCTTGCGCGGCTTGATTGACGGGAGCTTGGCATTCGAGTCCGTTGCCCCAGGTCTGTTGTCCGATCTCGGTTATATACCAGGGCAGGCTTGCGGAGAATCCGGCGTTGACCGATTCGTTGTGGATGGAGCCCATCATCGGCCAGCCGTAGCCGTCGCCGCACAGGCTGGTCATCGATCCGTAGGGGTGGATCGTCCAGCCGTCGACTTCGGCTGCACCGCCGGGCAGTGAGTTCCTCATGTCTGCGAACCAGTTGCCGGAGCCGCCGCCGCGCTGATCGTAGTAGTCAGTGGTTGCGGCGGCGATCAGCTTGATCCGGCCGGCGGCAGCGACGTGCGCGGCATGGTAGAGAGAGGCGTACTGGTAAGCCGAGATCGAGTTGTAGACCTCGTTTCCGAACTCAAGGGTGGTAATCCCGCGGGCCACGAGTTGTGAAGTGAGCGCGGAGAGGTCCGAGGCAACCATCGACGGGGTGAGGTTGTCGAGGTTGCCGGTGCTACCCGAGGTATATACGGGCAGCACCTTCATGCCCCGGCTGAGCGCGGCGTCCACCACGGTGAGGGACCCGCGTCCAATGTCGACTCGCTCATACCTAATCCCCGCGTTCACGAACAACGCATCCAGCGCCGGGCCCCAACCACTCGCCTCGTTCACCCCCACCTTCAGCTTCGGAAACACCCCCGGGAACCCAGCCGCCGACGGGCCACCGGTTGACGAATCCCCTACGTAGGACCCCACCGGCGAGCCGAGACCAGTTCGTGAACCACCACCCTGCCGCCGGCCATTCACCAGGGCGTACGTGATCGAGACGGATCTCGTCCACGGTGCGCCTCGGAGGTCCGCGCGGACTCTATAGGTAACGGTCTGCCGTGGCACGGGGCGCGGTGTGAATGTCACTCGACGGGTGACTCGATACGTGGTCCGATGCCGGGCGGGGTGGATGGCGACGACGTAGCGAGAGGCTCCGGGAACTCGTGTCCAGTGAATAGTCCGGCCACGGAGGGTGAGCACCATCGGCTCCGCCGCGCGCTGCGCGGAAAGTGCGCGCATCGCCGACGCTCGCGGGGCTCCGATCGCTGCGGCGACACTTAGCGCGAGCAACGCAAGCGTCGCGATCAGCGGCAGTCCGAGTGACTTGTGGGATGCGGAGTGCTGACGCATAGCTGATTGCGGCCCTACGGGAGCCGTATGGCCAGAGTTGACCGTCTTGCTTGGGAACCGGAAGGCCGAGCGAGCAGGCCCGTTCGTCCCGCCGAGAGATCGGTCCGATCTCTCGGTGTGAACTCGCTGGGTGTACGAACGACCGACTACTTCTCGATATCGGCCGATGCCTCAGCAACTTGAACGCGACGCCCGAGATTGGACGCGCGTGTCAGAAACCCGACGCACCGCATCGTTCCCAGCCCGTCCGTCGCGCGGCTCCTCCGCGATCAACCGACACGCCGGTCTGCCCGCAACCGAGGCGATCTTCCGCGCTTAACCGAGGCGGTCGTCCGCGCGTAACCGAGATGATCTTCCGCGGTTAACCGAAACGCTCGCCCGCGATCACCCACACCCCCGTCCGCAATCCACCAAAACGCCGTTACACCTTCAGGGCGTCCAGCAACGCGTTCCAGCGGGCGGCGTAACGCTCGAGACTGTGGTTCTTCGTAACCCATGCTCGCGCCCGCTTCACTATCAGCGCGGTCTCCACGTCGCCGATCTGGTGGAGTTTCGCCGCGACGTCATCCTCGCGGGCCTCCACACACAGCTTTTCGTATTCGGGAACGGTCCGCAGCAGCGACGGGACCGATCCCACCCGAGTGGTCAGTACCGGCACCCCGCATGCTAGGGCTTCTAATAGCACGTAGCTACATGCCTCATAAAGGCTCGGAAGTAATACGCAGTCCGCGGCGGCATATGCCACTGCTAGATCGTCCGCGGACAGTGGGCCGAGATAGATGCCTCCGAGAGCGCGCGTCGGGCCGGCGACCACGAGCCGGTAGCCCGCCCGCTCGCACGCCGCCGGCAGGAGCCCGCCCCCTTTGCTCGCGTTCAACCGTCCGGCGAACAGGGCCAGCCGGTCAGCCTGCGGCAAATCAAACCGGGCGCGCGCGCCCGCTCGTGGTCGCGGTGTAAACACACTCAGATCGATCCCATTTGGGACGACGGCGTCCGCGCGCACGCAGTAGTACCGCCGCGCCTCCTCGGCGGTGGACTCCGATACGCACACCACAGTTGCAGACCGCGCCGCGAGCGACTCAGCGAGGCCGCCGCCCCATCGGCGCCGAAACAGCTCTCGCCAAGGCAACCCGGCGGCGAGCCGATCGGCGCGCGTCAGCCCGGCGGCGTCCGCGCGCGCCATCTCGGCCAGAGTGCCGTGGAAGACGTGGATCCGTCGGATGGAAGGCGGAAAGCCCCAACCGAAGATGCCGTTGGTCACTACCAAATCGGCGATAGCCACTCGTCGATTCGAGCCGATCTGGCGTGATAGCGAAAGTGAACCCAGTCCGGCACGGTAGATCCAGCGGTCCGGTTCCCGCTCGGGGTATACCGTGCCGACGCGAAGTCCCCGCTCTTGCAGCACCCTCGCGAGTAGAGCGGACGACCGCTCGACTCCGCCGATAAAGCCGGGCGGGTTCCGCGAAACGATCACGACGGACGAGGGTGATGTTCTCCCGGCGGGCACGAATTCGCAGTGTAGAACAGGTTGGACAGATGAAAGGCGGTTTGGTCGCATCACCCCGCGCGGCAAATCACTTCGACCGCATCGCGACCGGCGCTCGTCCTGGACATTTGTCCTAAACGACGGCGGTAATTCTTGCGGGAGGCGATGCCCTGGCCGTTAACAAATGGTCTCAAGTAGAGCGTGCAGTGGTCGATGACCGAGGTGACCCGGATCGAAGCCCGGAATCCCAATCCAGCGCCACGCGATGGTGCATCCGCCCTGAGGCATCCTTCCAAGGCGCGGCACTCACGAGTCGGCCCGCCGGCGTAGGCACTGCGAGAAGCGGTTGCCCTGCGCGGTGCGGGAGGCACGAAATGTTTGCACGTCACCAGCCCGCCTCGTTTGCTGCCGATGCCAATCCCCTCGCACGGCCACCGGATCGTCGAGCCCGTCATTGTTGGCGGATCCGCCGGCTGATGCTCGTGACTGCTGTAATTGCAGTGTCCGGGGCGGTTCTCGGCACATCAGCGCCTTTCGGCGCAACAGTCGCCTCGGCTTCCAGTACGGACCCTCCGGCACTACACGTATCCGGCACCACGCTGACGTGGAGTGCGATCAGCGGCGTCAGTAGCTATGTGGTAGCGAGCGTTCGCCACCCGGCGACGACACGCGACACCACCTATACAGTCGTCAGCGGCAGTAGTTTCGCGCCCGCGGCGGTACCTGGGGAAACCGTGAACTACAGCGTCAGGACGAACGTTACCGGCTCAAACTGGGCCCCAGAGGTCGCGGTCCCGTGGCCTGCGAGCGTAGTCCCCGTCGTGACTGTCTCTGGAACGGCCCTTAGCTGGCAGGCCATCACTGGGGTCAGCAAATATAGCGTGGCGATCATTCGCCACCCTACGACCACACGCGACACCAGCCACATAGTCGTCACCGGCACTAGTTTCGCGCCCGCGGCGGTACCTGGGGAAACCGTGAACTACAGCGTCAAGACGAACGTTGCCGGCTCAAACTGGGCTCCGGAGGTCGCGATCCGGTGGCCGACTGCGACCCCCCTGGGGTGTTTCCGAGGCTGAAGGTGGGGGTGAACGAGGCGAGTGGTTGGGGCCCGGCGCTGGATGCGTTGTTCGTGAACGCGGGGATTAGGTATGAGCGAGTCGACATTGGACGCGGGTCCCTCACCGTGGTGGACGCCGCGCTCAGCCGGGGCATGAAGGTGCTGCCCGTATATACCTCGGGTAGCACCGGCAACCTCGACAACCTCACCCCGTCGATGGTTGCCTCGGACCTCTCCGCGCTCACTTCACAACTCGTGGCCCGCGGGATTACCACCCTTGAGTTCGGAAACGAGGTCTACAACTCGATCTCGGCTTACCAGTACGCCTCTCTCTACCATGCCGCGCACGTCGCTGCCGCCGGCCGGATCAAGCTGATCGCCGCCGCAACCACTGACTACTACGATCAGCGCGGCGGCGGCTCCGGCAACTGGTTCGCAGACATGAGGAGCTCACTGCCCGGCGGTGCAGCCGAAGTCGACGGCTGGACGATCCACCCCTACGGATCGATGACCAGCCTGTGCGGCGACGGCTACGGCTGGCCGATGATGGGCTCCATCCACAACGAATCGGTCAACGCCGGATTCTCCGCAAGCCTGCCCTGGTATATAACCGAGATCGGACAACAGACCTGGGGCAACGGACTCGAATGCCAAGCTCCCGTCAATCAAGCCGCGCAAGCCGCCGACATGACCCAGTACCTGACCGACCTCAAGAACAACTACCCCTGGGTGGTCTGGCTCGACTGGTACTCCGCATGCGACGACAGCACCGGCGGCTTCGGCCTCGTCAACAAAAACGCCGCCGGTGAGTGCGGTGTGCCCGGAACCACCGTCCGACCCGCCTTCACCGCCATGCAGAACTGGATCGTTGCCAACGGCCAAGGGTAACCCTGCGCCGCTGGCGGCGGCCAACCAAACCACCGCGTCGAGGCCGGACCGGATCGGTGATGTACGCGCACCCGCGGCCATCGCGAACCGGCCGGCCTCCGACGTCTAAGCTTGCTTCGATGAAGAGCCGCCTTCAGGCCGTGCTCGGACGTGGGGCGGTCCTCTCGACGTCAGGAACCGCTCTGCTCGCCGCGCTGCTCGCCGCCTGGGCAGCGATCGTGCTGTACAAGCTGGGGAGCCCGCAGCATCAACTCAAAGCCGGTCTCGGCATCCTGGCAATCGGGATTATCGTCGCTGCCGGCCTGCGCCCCGCGCTTGCGTTGGGACTCGTCGTCGCGGTCATGCCATTCGAGTACCATGTGTACGGCCTCGGCACCAACGAGGTTGTGATCTTCAGCACCGCCGCAACGGTCATGTGGCGCATTCGAAGCCGCGACGTACCCTGGTGGATGGCTCTAGGGTCTTACGCATTAGTGCTCGGCAGCCTGCTGACGGTGATCGAAGCCCGCAATGGCGGGTCGGCGTTGTGGGGCGCTGCGCGTTGGCTCGGCGTCCTGACATTGCTGGCGGCTGCTTGCAGCGTCCTGCGTGACCGTCCGGACGCGAACCGTCGCCTCATGGACATCATCACGTGCTCAGCGCTGGTCGTCGTCGGGTTCGCGTTCCTCCAACGCGCTGGCATCTACACGATCGTGGGACCACCGTACATTCCGGGGCTGCTCGATTCAACCTTCGGCTACTACACGGTCTACGGGGGATTTGTAGGCGTCGCGGCTGTCCTTGCCACCGGGGAGGCGCTCCATTCCTTGGCACACAATCAACGTCTCCGCAGCCTGGCATACGGCATCGCTCTCACTGTCATCCTTATCGGGGTCGCGGTGTCGCTATCTCGCGGAGCGCTACTGTGTGTCGGTGCGGGCTGGGTGGTCTTGCTCGTCCTGAACATCCGACGCGTGTCGGTGCTGGCCCGTGGAATCGCACTCATTGCTATCTTCGTCGTTGCCGGCTACCTAGCTACACCCTCCCAGACCCGACTAGATCTCCTGAACAGGTTCTCGGCCCCGCTCGGGTGCTCAGACCGAAGATCAGCAGCGTTTCGCCTTGCAGCAGGCAGGGCGTAATGCCCTCGCCAAGAAGCCCCTTGGTCTGGGGTACGGGAACTTTTCATACTATCTTGCTGGGCATCCTGCGCCGGGGGTCAATATTCACTTCTTCCACAGTCATCAACTGCCCACACAGATCGGGCTCGATGCCGGCTGGCTGGGTCTGTCCGGGTTCCTTACCCTTCTGGCCGGGGCTCTGTTCAATGCGATCCGAGCCGTGGGGTCCGGCAGAATCCGGAACGCGGCTTTCGCCGCAGCGCTATGCGGATTGCTCGCGCAGGGGCTGTTCGATTATCTGTTCTATGAGATCTCGCTGCTCGCTCTCTGGGTTGCCCTCATCTTCGGTGCCACGCACAACCCGAGCGGTCTTGCCGCTACATCAGAGTCACCGTCCGACGAGATTGCGGCGCCTAGCGTGACGTGAGTCGAACCGTCTGAGCGCGGTGGTGAAGACGGTAACGACCTTCGTGTAATGGGGTTGGTGCACCATCGACCTCGTAGACGATTGTCGTGATACGATCCAGTAGTTCAGGACGTATCGCAGCAACCAGCTCTTGCTCCGTGCCCTCCGTGTCAATCTTCAGGATGTCAATTCGGCCCTCGCGAGTCAGCACCTCTTCCAGGATCGAGTTGATCGGGCGTGTGCGGACGCTGATCAGCGTTTGCTCCCAGTAGCTCGGTTCATCGATCAACAGCGTGCCGTAGCGGCCGCTGGGTTCGGTGGCGAACAATGCCTCCCCGTCAGCGAGCGTAACGGCGACCTCCTCAACCTCGTACCGGGCTGTGTAGGCGTTCAGATTACGCCTGAGACGCTCGACATTCTTTGGGTCCGGCTCGAACAAGTAGACCCGGGAGGAGGCGTTGCGCGTCAGGAAGTACAGGCCACTGATCCCGATATTTGCGCCCACGTCCACGGCGACTTCAAGGTCGACCCCGACACGGTAGTCCTCGCGGCAAAAGACCTCAACGACGGTCGATATGTCATGACTCGAGAGAAGGGTTGGCGCGACGATCCCGCTTGGCGTTCGGACTCGGCAACGATACGGATAGTCGCCCCGGGCAGTCAGATAGCGGTGGACCGTCTCCCGGAACGCAGGGAAGCGCCGCGCCATTCCGAGTAGCGCATGGTAATGCTCGAGCCTGAAGGGAGCGAGCATGACTGCTCGGGCGCTACGGTTACCGAGATTCACGTAGTCCGATCGCGGCCCATGTTCCTGACGCAGCCGTCGGTTTCATGCCATCAAAGCGTACTGGGCTACGCCGCCGGTGGGGCCAACTGAAGCGACGGCGAGACCCCGATTTCACCGGCGCGACTATTCGGCAAATTGCGGCGGGTGTCGAGTTGACGGCTTACACGCCTGGGCTTGTGGCAGCGCGGGGGTCCCTGGCGCGCACGGGAGAACACCTGCTTCGTCGCGGCTGGCGGAGCTTCACCATTTCCCACCGGTCGCGGCAGACCGATCAGGTCCGGTCGTGCGTCTAACATGCGGCGGTGCCTAAAGAGATACCGCCACCGGGATCCGTCCGCGGACACGAGGACGCGTCGGACCGGACGCCAACGCCGCTAGGGCTCGGTCGGCGCCGCATCGTCGGGGACATCGCGATCCAGGTCGGCGCCCGCGCGGGAAACCTGGTGCTCGGCGTCGTCGTCACTCTGATCCTCGTGCGGGCGCTTGGCGTGCGAGGGTTCGGGCAGTGGTCGACGCTGTTGGCCATCGCGCAGATCGCGACGAGCTTCGGCGATCTCGGTCTCACGCAGGTGGCGGTGAGCCGCGCGGCAAGACCGGCCGGAGGCGGAGCCGAGTGGCTTGGCGCGCTGTCGGGTTGCGCCTGCTGCTGAGCGTCCCGATCTGCGTCGTCCAACTCGTCGCGATGGTCGTGGTCGCGCCGAACGCGCAGGTCGCGGCTCGCCGGCGTCTTGATCGCGTCAACGGCGATTTTCGGGGCTGCCGGATCTTTGGCGGCCGCGTTTCAGCTGCGGGTCCGCAATGACCTCTCGATGCTGGTGCTGACCACCAACAGCGTGCTGTGGACGGTGGCAGCAGCGATCGTTGCTACCTCACATCCGACATCCGCGCCTTCGCCGTCGTGTTCCTGGCCTCGAACCTAATCAGTACCGCGTTGACCGTCGTCCTTGCCCTGAGACGCACCGCCGTCAGCCTCGCTGGCGGGCGCGTGCACTGGGGGACCATGTTACGAGTGGGCGCGGTCCTCGGCGCGGCCGGCATCCTCGTTAACATGTACGTGCGCCTCGACCAGATGCTCGTGTTCGTGTTCGCCGGAAGCCGCGAAGCGGGGCTGTACGCCGCCGCCTACCGCATCCTCGACCAGGCGCAGTTCGTGCCTGGGTCGGTGATGGCGACCCTGTTCCCCTTGATCGCCTCGGCCTATCCGACCGATCTCCCGCGCGTGCGGCGTCTGCTGCAGGTGTCCGCTGAGTATCTGTCGATGGGCTCCCTGGGCGCACTGGCCTTCACTGTCGTCGCCGCCAGGCCCATGATGGTCCTGCTGTTCGGGCCCGGCTTTGCGCCTGCGGCGAGCGCGTTGCCGGTCCTCATGGGAGCGTTCGTCTCGATCTCGTTCGGATACCTCGCCGGCAACATGGTGGTGATCCTCGGGTTGCAGAGCCGCTATCTCGCCTATGCCGCGATTGGCCTCATCGTCAACGTCCTGTTGAACGTGCTGTTGATTCCTCCATTCGGATTTCAGGCAGCCGCATGGGTCACACTGGTCACGGAAGTAACCGTGATGTCACTCAGCATGCGGAGCGTCTTGATGCGACTCGGCATGAGGCCGAGGTGGGCCCGTATTGGGCGGGTTGTCCTTGCCGCGGCCGCCATGGCTGTGGCTGTCGCCGTCGCTCGGCGGGCCGGATTACCGCTTGGCGGCTTGGCTGTACTGGCCGTCGTGGCCTACGTGGGACTGCTAATCGCGCTGCGTGCGCTGACGCCAGGCGATATCTCGGGATTCCTACGGCACGAGCCGATTACCTGACGGGCGCTACGTGAGCTTGTCTCCGGCTGGTAGGACACGAACCGGAACCCCTGGCGGGGCACCCCCCTCCATCGGCGGCAACGCCTGAGCGACGGTCGCGTTGTGATGCAACTCACTTCTTGAACACGCGCCGACGAATCACGCTCCGGACCTTTGCGGGGCGGAGCTTTCGGAGCACTTGAGTCACCGCGCCGCTCCGGGTTTCTCGGCGGGCTACAGACTTCACTTATGGGAGCGACGAGTCCTTGGCTGCTAGCTCGTGACACCGAGGTGGGACCCCTTTCGCTCGAACACGGCGAAGATGATGTCGTCGCCCGGGTAAATGTGGTTCCGGCTGCGGACCGGCACGCGATGGTAGGTGGCGCCTCGCTCGGCAGATATCTCGTTGAGGGTGTGCGCCCAACCGCCGCTGCCGTCGATCAGGACCAGAGGGTCAGCCGCGTGGGCGAGCGCCGCGGCGAACTCACACCGCTGGTTTTCCTCAGTGTGGGGGGTGTCCTGGATGAGCATCCCCACTCTGCGCCCCTCCAGGGCCGGCCGCAGAGTGTCGCGCGTCAGGCCGGTTACGCGCAGCCAAGGGCCCCTGGAGCTCTTCCCGTACGATGCTGCCTGCGCCCGGTGTGTTGTCGATCGAGATCAGTTCCCCGGGACTTCCCTCCTGCCCGTTTCGATCCAATGCGCGCAGCAGCGCCAGGGAGCCGAGACCGAGGTGAATTCCGGTCTCGACGATCGTCTCGGGCCTCAGGGCTCGCGCCAATATGTACCAGGCCAGACGGTGCCCGAGCGGAAGATGGCGCTTGACATCGAAGCGCCACCGAACGTGGTGGATCAATGACTCGTTCAGCTCCGGGTCGTGGTCCACCTCGGCCGCGTAGCCGGCGAGCTCGCTTCGGGACGCGCGAGCGCCTTCGCCAGGGCGCTGACCACTTCCCTCCGGTTGTTG
>CAVWSI010000016.1:0-230331 GCA_963757795.1 uncultured Solirubrobacterales bacterium
CGTTTACTCGGTATCCGAAGCGATGTAACAAGTAATGGCCGTCGCATCGGGTGCGCCCCGATGCTGGTGGCTCCCGGTCGATTAACGCACTGAAATGTGGAATGTGGAAGACGTGTATTGCCTCGGCAGGCGCATGCGCTCGCCCTGACTATCGCCTCGGGTGCGCGGCGAACCGCCTTCGCGAGAGGGAATCGTTCTCGGCCGCGACGCCAGCACAGGCAAATCCCAGCCTGCGGGTTCACCCAGCGCACGCCAAGTCCCAACGCGCTTCGGATTGGCGCCAGGCAGGGAGTTTGGACGGCACTGTCGGGGTGGATGAAAGCACCTCATCCTCGTCGTAGCGGCTCCGCGCCGCGAGCGCTTCAGCAGGCCGGGTAGCCGGCGGGAATCTCACCCGCCGGCCCCCACAGATCCCGTTACGTGGAATTCAACGTAAACGGTTGTGTATGTCCCGCGAACGGTTATGTTGAGAGCGTGCTCGATGCTTACTGAGTCTTCGAGGCGCCGTTGCCTGGGGCGAGGCGGGGCGCCTCGTCACTGCCGGGCCGCTGCCATTCCGTAGCGTCTACTGATGTGCTGGAGCCCTACTTGGAATCCCGATGATGCCTACCGTACGCTGAGGATGATCGACGAGGGGTGGCTGCCATCAAAAGGCCACGGCACCCCTGACGAGGACGGTGCCCATGCTGGTCAGCATCAAACGTGTGCTCATATTCGGTGCAGCCGCCATGTTCATCCCTGCGAGCGTGATGGCGGTGGACGGGGCTCAAACGACTGTCAACGCGCGCGTCCTCCTGGGAGGAGCGCAGGGAAGCAGCGACCTCAGTGTGGCACTAAACGGTCACGCCGGCCCCGTGAGCAGCGTTCGCGTTTGCTCCGAAGGGGCGCACCCTCGCGACCGCCACCGAGAACGGGACGGTCCAGTTGTGGGACGTGCAACGCGGCACGCGACTCGGGACCCTCACCGGTCTCACCGGGATCGTTGACAGCGTCGCGTTCACCCCGCACGGGAGCATCCTCGCGGCGGGGGCCAGAAACGGAGTCGTCCTCTTGTGGGATCAACGAACCCACAAGAGGCGTGGGAGCGCGTTGAAGGCCCATGCCGGCTCCGTGTATAGCATTGGCGTTTCAGCCCGGACGGACGTCTCCTCGCGGCGGGCAGTGCGAATGGGACGGTGGTCCTGTGGGACGTACGAAGCCACTCCCGGCTCGAAACGCTCAACGCTCACGCCGGCGCCATCTCCAGTGTCGCGTTCAGTCCTCGCGGCACACTCGCGGCTGCCGACACAGACGGGACCGTCGTGCTGTGGGACGTGCACACCCGTCGGGCACTCGGAACGCCGCTCAACAGCCACACCGGCCTCCTCAACAGCGTCGCGTTCAGCCCGGGCGGACTTATCCTCGCCGCCGGCAGCGGCGATCATGCCATCCTCACGCTGTGGAACGTGCAGCGCCACAGCCAGATCCGGAAGCTCTCGGCCGGGGGTGCCGGCCCCATCAACACTGTCTCGTTCAGCCCCCGCGGGCACACCATCGCCGCCGGCAACGGGCACGGGACCGTCGAATTGTGGAAGCTGCAAAACCACCCCACACGCAGCACGCTCAACGCGCGCACCGGCCAGGTCTTCGGCGTCGCGTCAGTCCTGACGGACGCTTCCTCGCCGCCGGAGGGTTCAACGCAACGACCCGCGTGTGGAGGAGGGACGCCCTGTGGCGCAACTAACCGACCTTCATGTCAACCGACCGACCTCGACCGCGCGACACTCGGTAAGGCAACCGCACGCTCGTGCTCTCAGACTTCGAACCTGGAAGCGGGTGCGGCGTTGGGGCTGCGTACCGGTCGCGTGGAGAAGCAGGTTAGCTCGGCTATCGCCGCGACCAGGGCGTGACCGGACGCTCAAGTTCACGGCCGTCAACCCTGAGCGTGACGCGCTCGTTGAAGAACGCGACCCAGTTGGTCACCTCCGCGGCCTCGCGGAGTGGCTCGCGATAGGTCCAGGCGATGTCCTCGCCGCCTATCGACCAGTAGGACGCCTGCCCCTTGTAGGCGCAGTAGGTACGAGTCGCGCTCGGCGTGAGCAGATCGAGCGACACGTCGGACACGGCAGGTAATAGCGGCTGGTAGCGGCGGCTCGAACAGCATGTACGGGGATGTCGATTCCGCCAGGACCGCGCCGTCGCGCTCAATTCTGACGTGGCGCGAGCTGTGGACGATGTCGATCCGGTGGAATGGATCGCGCGGGTGCGCGACGTTCAACTCGTCTTCCTCGTACCACGCGTCAAACGCGCCGAAGTCGACGATCACGTACCCGCTAAGCGCGTCGGCGGCGGGGCGGAATGCGGCGCCCTCGCGCACACCCGCGTCGGCCTTAAGGTCCCGGCTGACCCTCTGTGGTGTGCATTGCGAATGGGACGCTCGGGTCGTACACCGGGCGACCGGCGAGTTGCGGCACCACGATCGTGTCGGCGTCGGCTCGGATAGCCGGGGCGATCAGCTCGCCGTCGACGTCATCGACCGGCACGGCGTAGCTCGGCACGACGCGTTTGGGTTCCCAGACAAGCATCGCGCGCGTGCTGTCGATCACCTCGCGGCCGCCCGGCGTCGCCCCGAATCCGCTTCTCGATCGGCTCGTAACGAAGCTCCCGAGCTCGCGCATCAGTGCCTCGCGGACAAGCGTCGCTATGCGCCTACGGTGTCACAGGCCGAGGGCGATCGCAAACTGCGCCTACTCGCAGGCGAGACCGTCCTTGTCGCGGTCGAACTTCGGGATGACGCCGGAGTTGGGGCCCCGCCAAAGCCGCGCCAACCTCGCCGCGTCGACCGCGGCCGAGTTCGCGAACACGCGGCCCCGCTTGAAGCCCCCGTTGCGCCCCGGGAACCGCGGCTCGCGATGCATGCTCGCTGGGTTGGATCGACTTGGCTGGCTCGTCGGTTATGGCCCTTTGATCGGGGGGCGCATGGTCGATTGAGTCCGTTGTGCTGCGGCGAGGATCGCTTGCCTGGACCGAGCTGTCCGAAGCGCGCGGAGAGGATGCCCGATGCGCTCAGGCGGGTTCTGATGTCGAGGCGATCGACAACCGGCTCTCGGTGGAGCTTGAGAGCAATCGCCGGCGTGGCTGAGCGCACTCGCGCCAACGCGCGCACCTGCGACCGGCCGAGCTTCGTGACGAGCGGGCCAAGATCCGTGGCGCCCGACGCCATCGGCCACGGGTGGATGCTGACATTCCTCGATATCCCCGCCCTCCCGTCGATGCGCGGACGCAAACCGTGCGCGCATGGTTGTAATTCGCGATCGCAACTTTGGTGACCCCGCGAGCATCTAGGTCGTTCAGGGGCACTACTCCCTGCCGCCCAAACGCCCGAGAGCCTGCTCGAATCGGTGGCTCGGAACCGACCACGTCCGGCTCTGGGCGCGAGCGCAACGATGCGATCGGCTGCGCGCGATCGTCGAGATGCCGGCCGGCGCTGACAGAACCACCGATCTAACGAGTAGGAATCAGCAACCCTGGGGCCAGCAGCCCCGGAGAGCAGAAGGCGGGGACGCCGACGTCGAGCCGTGAGATCTACGCGCCGCCAAAACGTACATCCACGGGCAAGGCACGCAGGCGCACTCCGCAGCGGTTCTCGCAGGTATGCGATCTGCCCACCCGGACGCCAGCAAACCGCATCTGAGTGTAGGCAGCCGCTTACTCAGCCTCGACCCTGGCCGACGGACTAAACGGAGCGTGCTACACGCCGCGGCTGTCGCAACGCGCGAATACGAGTGTCGATCGAGGGTCACCACGTGTTCACGATGGACGACAACCGCTCGTCTCGTTGCGGCGGCGACCGAGGGCCTGCGAGACGAGCGCAACCGTTCCACAGCAGCTGTTTCATGACGTCAGACCCGCCGTCTCGGCGCTTCCGCTCTGCGGGCGAGCGGCAGTCCGTCGAGCGCCGCCTCCCGCTCGTCGAGCAGACATCTCGCCGTCCGGTCTTACGCGCGTTCCTTAGCGCGCTTGGGTTGGGTCCTCGTTTGGCTCTTCGCCGAGCTCGCTCCCTTGGGTTGGGTCCTCGTACGGCTCTTCGCCGAGCTCGCGGCCCTGAGTCGGATCCTCGCTGGTGCTCATGTCGTGCTCCTCTCCTGCGCGCCTCGCGCTCGTGCGGCGCGCGAGCGTCTTGCGCGAACCACCCGTGGACCTAATCGGTGGTTTAGCACTCGGAGGCCCGGTTGGCTAGTTGCTCCGAACGGCGGGCCTTGGGCTGCTGGTTGGCCCCGGCGATGCAGCAGTGACAAACCGCTGTGCTGCTCTTGAGCAGGGGGAGCAGTCCGCGCCCGACGCCGTGGCCAGACTGTCGGTCCGCCGGAATCCGGCGGCGGCCGCCACCCTCGCTGGCGCCGACCACGGCGCTTCTCCACCCAAATTGGGGAGCATCACTGCCGACGATCATGACGCTCGCTGCCGCTGCGGACGAGCAGGAGCACCAGGCTTGACAGCTCCTTTGCTCGGATGCAGCCGTGCTCAGGGCCAGCACGATCCGGGCGGGCTGCCATGCCACCACAGCGGCATCGGAGCGACCGCTTCTCAAGGGAGCGGCAGCGCGCCGTCACCGCTCCTCCTCGTCCGATCCGCGTGTGTCGCACTGTCGAAGTGGGTGAACGAGCTCGCGCTCCTGCAGGGAGCAGAAGTCTGGACCCTCTGGTGAGAGTTTTGGATTGCGTGTGCGAGCGAGCGAGCGCCTCGCCAGCGCCGGCCCTGAGCCGTCTCTCTTCCTCAGAGGCGGTTGACGCTTACACGAAGGATTGTGCATCCCCCGCTACGCGCGTACGTATAGAGATGGGGCGGTGTTTACGGAGCGCCCGCGATCACCGCCGTCGGCGAGGACCCAGCCGACGAGGACCCCGCGCTGTTGGCGCCCGTCACGAGCACCGCAACCGTCGAACCGACGTCAGAGGCGCCCAGCACGTAGCTCGAAGAAGTCGCGCCCGAGATCGGCGAACACCGCGCACCCCCCGAGTCGCAGCCCTCCCACTGATAGCTAAACGTCGGCGCCGGCGATCCAGCCCACACCCCATCCGAAACCGTCAACGCACTCCCCGGCACCGCCGACCCCGACACCACCGGCACAGCCGTGTTCGCCGGAGCGCCCGCGATCACCGCCGTCGGCGAGGACCCAGCCGACGAGGACCCCGCGCTGTTGGCGCCCGTCACGAGCACCGCAACCGTCGAACCGACGTCAGAGGCGCCCAGCACGTAGCTCGAAGAAGTCGCGCCCGAGATCGGCGAACACTGCGCACCCCCCGAGTCGCAGCCCTCCCACTGATAGCTAAACGTCGGCGCCGGCGATCCAGCCCACACCCCATCCGAAACCGTCAACGCACTCCCCGGCACCGCCGACCCCGACACCACCGGCACAGCCGTGTTCGCCGGAGCGCCCGTGATCACCGCCGTCGGCGAGGACCCAGCCGACGAGGACCCCGCGCTGTCGGCGCCCGTCACGAGCACCGCAACCGTCGAACCGACGTCAGAGGCGCCCAGCACGTAGCTCGAAGAAGTCGCGCCCGAGATCGGCGAACACTGCGCACCCCCCGAGTCGCAGCCCTCCCACTGATAGCTAAACGTCGGCGCCGGCGATCCAGCCCACACCCCATCCGAAACCGTCAACGCACTCCCCGGCACCGCCGACCCCGACACCACCGGCACAGCCGTGTTCGCCGGAGCGCCCGTGATCACCGCCGTCGGCGAGGACCCAGCCGACGAGGACCCCGTGCTGTTGGCGCCCGTCACGAGCACCGCAACCGTCGAACCGACGTCAGAGGCGCCCAGCACGTAGCTCGAAGAAGTCGCGCCCGAGATCGGCGAACACTGCGCACCCCCCGAGTCGCAGCCCTCCCACTGATAGCTAAACGTCGGCGCCGGCGATCCAGCCCACACCCCATCCGAAACCGTCAACGCACTCCCCGGCACCGCCGACCCCGACACCACCGGCACAGCCGTGTTCGCCGGAGCGCCCGCAATCACCGCCGTCGGCGAGGACCCAGCCGACGAGGACCCCGCGCTGTTGGCGCCCGTCACCAGCACCGCAACCGTCGAACCGACGTCAGAGGCGCCCAGCACGTAGCTCGAAGAAGTCGCGCCCGAGATCGGCGAACACTGCGCACCCCCCGAGTCGCAGCCCTCCCACTGATAGCTAAACGTCGGCGCCGGCGATCCAGCCCACACCCCATCCGAAACCGTCAACGCACTCCCCGGCACCGCCGACCCCGACACCACCGGCACAGCCGTGTTCGCCGGAGCGCCCGAGATCACCGCTGTCGGCGAGGACCCAGCCGACGAGGAGCCCGTGATCACGGCCGTGGGCGAGGACCCAGCCGACGAGGAGCCCGTGATCACGGCCGTGGGCGAGGACCCAGCCGACGAGGAGCCCGTGATCACGGCCGTGGGCGAGGACCCAGCCGACGAGGATCCCGTGCTGTTGGCGCCCGTCACGAGCACCGCAACCGTCGAACCGACGTCAGAGGCGCCCAGCACGTAGCTCGAAGAAGTCGCGCCCGAGATCGGCGAACACTGCGCACCCCCCGAGTCGCAGCCCTCCCACTGATAGCTAAACGTCGGCGCCGGCGATCCAGCCCACACCCCATCCGAAACCGTCAACGTACTCCCCTGCACCGCAGACCCAGAGATCGTGGGCGGGGCCGTGTTGGACATCGCGAGCGCGGCGGGTACTGGGGTTCTGCCGGACATGATCGGAGTTGGTGCCGGACGAGCGCCGGGCGTCGCGGTTGCGCCGATGAGTCCGGTCGCAAGAGCAACTGCGGCGATCGCGACCTTCACAACGATCCCCGTCGCGCTCGACCCCGCAAGTCCACCGAAGACCGCAGCGCCTCCGCCCGCGGCCGTGAGATCAGCGGCGAACGCGGCAGCCGGCGCTCCTGCGACCACTTCAACCGCACAGGCACCTGTACCGGCAGTGGCCAGGCTGCCCACGGCACCGGCGCTCGCGACGACCGTTCCAGCTGTACCCGCGGCGCCGGCCGTGCCCGCAGCGCCAGCCGTGCCCGCAGCGCTAGCCCCGCCACCGCCAAGCACCGCACCGCTCCCACTCATCGCTCCCGTGGCGGCGGCGATCCCATTGCCACCGCTCACCGCCGAGCCGAGCACCAAGGCCTTCAATTTGCCGGTCAGAACGACAGGCAGGATGAGCGCGAGCGCTGCCCGCTGACTGCGCACCTCGTGTTCGAACGCTGTGCAGCCGGGGCAGCGGTCTATATGGGCGCGGGTCATGCTGCGCGGAAGGATCGTGCCGCGGACCGTTGCGAGCCGTTCACGGACCTCCACGCATGAACTATTCCGTGCTCGTCGGCCCCGCGCGAGAGCCTCACGAGCCTGGAAAATAAGCGCCTTGACCTTCTCGCTGCGCACGCCGAGTACCGCAGCGATCTCCGCATGCGAGTGGTCACCCAGCTCAAAGAGAACCAGCGCGGCACGCTGGTCGGCGGGCAGCCGCTGCATGTCCTCGAACATTTCGCGAAGGTCCTCCCGCCGCTGAACCTGAGCTGCCGCGCCATCGAAACATGACCAATCCACTACTTCTCGGTCGACGTCAAACGGATCGCGCCGGGCGCGCAACTCCGACAGACAACGGTTGCGAGCGATCGTGTAGATCCACGGCCGCAGCGAAACATCGCCATCGCGCTCCCGCAGCGCCCGGTATACGGACACGAACGTCAACTGCAGCGCGTCTTCGGCCTCATCCCGGCTGCCCAGCATGTGCGCGCAGAAGGCGAGCACGCCGCGAGCGTATCGATCGTAGATAGCCTCGAACGCAACGTCGTTCCCAGCACGCACCTGGACCACAAGGTCCTCGTCGCTCCGGCCAGGGACGAAGCTGCGGTCGACCTCGTGGCGGCGGTCGACGCGTTCTGCGGTCACCCCCATACGCACAGTATGCGCTGCGTGAGCGCGACCGTCCAGCCGAGGAAGCCCCGTGATCCGCTCCCGCCCCGTGATTCGTGCCCGCCGCCCCGGAGCGAGCGGTTTCCTTGAGGCTACGCGCTGCGAGAGCGGCGGACCTGCAAGAAGACCAACGCCGCCCGTAAGAGGATTGCCGAGGCGCTATTACGTGACTAGACTCGGCTTCGGGCCGGTCGGCCCAGACAGCCCCCACTGGGCACGCACCGGTCCGCCGCGGCAGCGCCCCGCACGGCGCCCCGGGAGTGCACATCCCGGGGCGCCGTCACGTTTGCCCCCAACAGATCCCGTCGATCGCCCTCTCTACATACATCAACGCAGAGCGAGCCAAAAGGTTGGCCCAGCCAACTTCGTCGTTTCGCCAGACCCCCTCCCCCGCGAAACAGGAGGACTCCGGTTTCGCTTACGGGCTCCGACTTTCACCAAGACCAGGAACGACGCCACCGCGGGCCGCTCCTCGGCCACAAGGTTCCGCTCGGATGCAATCGAGGAGTCTCCTTGCACGCCGTTGCAATTCTCCTCAGCCATGACCGAGCGGCACTCAGGTTCAACTATGCCGCTCCGGACGAGTTGGAGCAGCGCGTGTGCCGCCAGCGATGAGATGACCGCTTCGCCTGGCCAAGCGATAGCGCGGTGACCCGAGGTCGCGGCGACCCTCGGTGCAGTCGATGCCTACGCAAGACGTGATCGTGCTTGCTAGGAATCGGCGGTCCAGCAAACTGACGGCACCGTCGCAATCGCCCACAGACAGCAGCGTCCATGCCAACGCCGTCGCCACTGGTTGTTCGTGAAAGCGGCCACGGCGCGGCCGCTACTCGTTCAGGCGTCGACGAGCAGTACGCCTCGCGGCACAGCGCGCGGCTCCATTGCCCAGCGCGCGATTGTCGGCGCTCGTGTCGCGTCGTGCGCGGCTTCGCCGTCCGAGCTGCGGCTGCATCGGCACGGGCGTGGCGGCGCTTGCCTGCGCGCCATTGCGCTCCATCGATGCAATGGCGCGCTCTCCCGCGCCCCGCACGATGGTCGATCTCCGCATGGTCACCGAGCCAGGATCTGAACGGGCCAGCTGCCTCGATCACGGCGCCCGCCCGGAGTGCTCGCTCTTTCGCCACGGATACAACGGCGCGCCCGGCCGTCCTCAGCACCATCGCGTTGCGCCGACACACGATCGCGCGGCCCCTGAGCGGAGGCGCCAGTGCTTCCACGGCAATGCGCCAGGCGACGATCGCCGATCCGTGCCGGTACTCGATCCCGCCGCTCCGCCCGAACCTCAGGACGGGCATAGGCCGCGCCCCGCGCGGACCCGATGGCGATCGTCGAGCCGCCGCTTCCCGGCCTCGATCACGTAGCCGACGCCGCTCCCCGCCTACACGAGGTGGTCGATCTCGCCCCGCCGGGCCACCAACCGCCGAGGCGAATGTCCCAGCGCGGCGGCGAGCTCGCTCAGTGCGCAGCGGACGGTGTTCCCCGAGCCCGCAGCCACGTGACAGCGGCGCGAACTAAGGAGCGCTTTTCGCCTCACAGGTAACCGCCGGTGGCCCCATGTGGCCCCATGGAACACCCCGGCCGTGCCGATCCTCCAGCAACCAGATCCTAGAAAATTGCGCAGATGCAGCGAATTCCTGGATTCCGGCGGATGGGCGATCCAGGACTCGAACCTGGGACCTCTTCCTTATCAGAGAAGCTGCGTGTCGCCTCCAGTCGTGCCAACTCGCAGTTAATCCCTGCACATCAGCAAGCCGGCGCGTGCGGGAGGGGACTGGAGAGGACTGGCGGGGACAAGCTGGTGGCCCCACCGTGGCCACACGGCCGCAGTTCGAGGGCAAGGCGTCGTATGACCCGGAAGCGGACATCACGCCGACGATACGGTCAAGCCCGGACGCTGGTGGAGCGTGCTGCTGCGCGCCTGCATGATCGCGTCGACCGCGGCGAGCCTCGGTGCGTGGTCGAGCTCGTCCATCACGTGCGTCTCCAGCGTCAGCCAGGAGCCGTGGCCGAGCTGCCGCGACATTCAGCCCAGCGCCCGCCACGCCGCGTCAACAGCCTCGCTTGCCTTCGTATCGCAACGCCAGCGCGGCTGCGAAGAAACCGGCGCCGCCGGTGATGATCTCGTGGCAAGCCAGAGCACCGACACGTTCGGTCTCCCGAAAGAGGGGAGGGCGCGGCCGACGCGCTCTCGGGTTCGCTGGTTCGACTGTCGAGCGGGCGGATGCTCAGGCGACGCTAGACCCTATGGCGTGGGTGGCCCGTTGCATGGGTTGCCTGCCGGGTTGAGAGGCCGGACGCTCCTCGCGGGGGTTTGTCTGGCCGGAGATCGGCTCCGGCTGACCCCAAGACTGAGTGAGGAGGTCCGGCCATGCCCGGAACGATGACCTATGTCGGGTTCGATGTCCACGCCCGGTCGACGCATGCCGCGGCGATCGATGTGATGACCGGCGAGTTGACGCGGATGCGGTTCGGGGCCGGGGTCGACGCGCCGGTCGATTGGCTCAGGACGCTCGCGGGGCCGGTGCGGGCGTGCTACGAGGCGGGGCCGACGGGGTACGGGCTCTACCGCGCTGCGGTCGCGGCGGGTGTCGGGATCGAGGTGATCGCACCCGGGTTGACTCCGAGAGGGAAGGGCGACAGGGTGAAGACCGATCGCAAGGACGCCGAGCTGCTCGCGCGGTGTCTGATCGCAGGGTCGCTGCACCCGGTCGTGGTGCCCTCGATGCACGTCGAGGCGGCGCGGGAGCTGACGCGTGCGCATGACGCGTGCCGCCGCGATCTGATGAACGCTCGCCACCGCGTCTCGAAGATGCTGCTCAGGCACGGGCGGGTGTATCCCGAGCCGTCGACCTGGACGCAGAAGCATCGCCGCTGGCTCGCCGCCCAGCAGTTCCGCGAGCCGATGTCGGAGCTGACGTGGGCGGACCTGATCGCGTGCGTGGACGGGCTGACCGCCCGCAAGAAGACGCTCGCCGAGCGGATCGGCGAGCTCGCGACCGACCCGGCATGGTGGCCGACCGTCGCCCGGTTACGCGCGTTCCGGGCCGTGGACACCCTCACCGCGCTCGCGGTCCATCTCGAGATCGGCGGCGACTGGCACCGGTTCGAGAAAGCGCACCGCGTCGGGAGCTGGCTCGGGCTGACCCCGTCCCGTCAGCAGTCCGGCGAGCATGACTACCACGGATCGATCACGAAGACCGGGTCGCAGCTCGCGCGCAGGCTGCTGGTCGAGGCGGCCTGGCACTACGGTCGCGAACCGCGTGTCGGCGCGACGCTCGCCAACCGCCAGGAAGGGCAGCCCGATCACATCCTGCAGATCTCCAACCGCTGCCAACACCGCCTGCATCACCTCTACACGAGCATGCGAGCGCGCGGCAAGCACCACAACGTCACGATCGTCGCGGTCGCCCGGGAGCTGTCGTGCTTCCTCTGGGCCGCCGCGACCGCACCCTGATCCAGCAGCTTCACCACACTGACAGCAGCACCCGGCTCAGGAGGCCGGGACGCCGGGCCGACACAGCGGCCGGCACGCGCGATTACGCTATGGGCAACACCTCCCCGGGTGCCACGCTCGTTCTTAGACCCGCGCACCGCCGGCAGCAGAAACAGGGCCATGGGGTAAGCGAATCCCCGCATTTCAGACTGGCAACGCCGTCACCGAGCCCGACGTCCCGCCCTCCTGAGACAACCGCTACACCCGTCTCCGCGACCAGTTCACGGCGAAACTTCAGCCTGCCCCCTTGACAAACGCGCCGCTATATCAGCGTGGCTCGGCGGTCGCTGCGACGGCTAGCTGGCGGAGAACGCTCTCGGGAGTCGGCGGTGGATCGTGCCTATTTGGGCCAGTAGTGCATCGCCGCCGCCGGCGGCGGCTGGGAGCTCGTTGGCTTGGGCGGACTCAGGGTTGGCGACACCACGCGAGCGAGGACGCCACGCAACCATTTCAAAGTTCTCATCTGCAGTCGTTCATCCCCTCTTGTCATTGCCGCGCGCGTGCTCGCTCAACCTGGTAGGAGATCGGCATGCCGACGCCCGTGTGCGGTGCCTCGCTCGGGATGCGATCTTTGTGGCCGCACGGGTGGTGACCCGAGTGGAGCACGACCATGGCGGCACCGTATTGCGGTGGCGGTCCGGGATCGGGCGTTCAAGGGTCTGTCGCCGAGCGAGCAGGTCGTTGCGATCGGAGTTGTCTTCAGAGCCGGGAGCGAGCGAGCTCTGTGCGGACAACATCTTCGGAATTCTCATGTGCCAGACGTCACGCAGCAAGCTACGAAGGAGTAAGCCTCACTACTCGATCGAGTAGTGTTGAGGGTCATGACCGGCGTTCGAGGAGTCGGGCGATCACCCGTCTCCGAAAGCGACCGGCGGTTCGCCGCGAACGAGATCTCGTGGGACGCCCGACCAGCGCTGATCAGCTACTGGGGAGCAGACATGCGCAACGTCGCTTCCAGCGGTGCGTTTGTCGAGTTTCTCGGTGTGCGCCCAGAGGAGCTCCGCGGTCGCCACGTAAGCGAGGTTCTCGACGCCGAGCTCTACCGCCTGAACCGCCCGTTGATCGAGCGCGCGCTCGCGGGCGAGCGGCAGGTCTTTGAACGGACGATCATTGACGCCCGCGGCCAGCCTCGGCAGATCGAGGTGTCCTACCTCCCATCCCTCTTCGAGGGAGCGGTGCAGGGCATCTTCGTGGTCGTGAACGACATCACCGCCAGCCGCGTTGCCGAGCAGGGGCGGGCGGTCGCCGAAGCGAAGTTCAGGGACCTTCTCGAATCGGCACCGGACGCGATCGTGATCGTGAACCCCGAGGGTGCGATCGTGCTCGTCAACGCACAGGTCGAGAACCTGTTCGGCTACGGGCGCCAGGAGCTGCTGGGCGAGAGGCTGGAGAAGCTGGTGCCCGACCGCTTCCGCGAGCGTCACGTCGAGCACCGTGCGCGCTACGGCGCTGATCCGCGCGTTCGTCTGATGGGCGACGGGCTCGAGCTTTTCGGTCAGCGCAAGGACGGCAGCGAGTTTCCCTTGGAGATCTCGCTCAGCCCGCTGCAATCCGAAGGAGAGATGCTCCTCTCAAGCGCAATCCGCGACATCACGGCGCGCAAACAGATCGAGAACGAACTGCGCCTCAGCCGCGCGCGACTCGCCGAAGCCGAGCGGATCGCCGGCACCGGAAGCTGGGAGTGGGACCTGGCGACCGGCCAGGTGACCTGGTCAGACGGGCTGCTTCGCATCCATGGGCTCACGCGCGACCAGTTCGACGCGACCCTTGAAGGGGCTCTCAGCCTCGTCTACCCAGCCGACCGAGACCGCGTTCGACAGACGATCGATCGCCTCCTGGCCGATCGAACGCCGTTCACGCTCGAATACCGCGCGATCCGCTCCGACGGCCGGGTCCACACGCTCAGCACACGCGGCGAGATCGTCGTCAGCGACACCGGCGAGCCAACCCGTCTCGTGGGCATCGTACGAGACATCACCGAGGCCAAACTCGCCCAGGAGTCGCTCCAGAGCACATCTGCCAACCTCGAGCGCTACGCCACCGAGCTACAGCGGCTCGCGCTTCGCGCCACCAGCGACGCACCGGCCACCGAGCATGCCGCGCTCACCCCGCGCCAGATCGAGATCGTCCGATTGATCGCCCAAGGTATGACAAACGGTGCGATCGCCCAACGACTCGTCCTCACCGAGGGCGCGATCAAATGGCACGTGAAGCAGATCCTCGCGAAGACCACCTCAGCCAACCGCGCCGAAGCGGTCGCGCGCGTACTCGGTACACCCCCGTAGCCGCGCCGGCACGGGCTGAACCCCCTATCATCCGAGCATTCCAGTCCGCAGCCAACCGCGCAAGGTTGCGCGTCATCCCGTTTGTTAGAAATAGCTTTCCTCCGTGCGACCGGACTTGACCTCCGGTATTACGCAACTAGACTCAGAGCTTGGCACCGTCGGACGACAAGGGGGAAGCGGCGTGCTATCCGAGTATCAACGCCGAATCGCGATCGCCGCGCTCGCGGACGCGAGCCTCGACACAATTGAGAAGACGATCGTCGATCAGGCACCCATCGACGAGGACCACAAATCGGCACTGTGGCTTTACGCCCACGCCCTCTTGGAGCGTCGTCGCAATGGCCGACTCACGAGTGGATTCGTGCTGCCACTTGCGCGCCACCCCGGTCTGGCTGAGTCCTAGCTGCACCTCCCAGACAGGTTGGTGACACGGCTGATATGTGGATGCCCGCCGTAGGGGTTACCGCTCTGCGCGAGGTAACCGTAAGGCTTCTTCTCACGATCGCGGGCCTCCTTCATTCTCGATGGAGTCGACCGTTAGCCACCCCTTGCGAGTGCCGAGCCTACCCCTGAAAGGTTCTACTGGACCCGACAGCAAGAGCCGGCGCCAAGCTGCTTCACTCTGCCCGATACGAGTGAGGTCGGTACGCTAGCGCAGATGCCATCGACGACGTCAGGGCCACGGTCCGAGAGGAGCGTGACGATCCCTTCACCCAAGGATCGCCGGACGAGCCAGCGAACTCGTACTGGCAGACATCGCGGAGCCTGTCAAGTCCTGTGAGACGCTTCGTGTGTGAATTTAGTGAGCGACCTCCTTCACGTCGGCTGGCCTGTTGATCCACGCGGCGGTCGGTAGCTCGGGCGGTGTTGGCGGCTTGCGGACGAACCGCTCGGGGTTGCGCGCGTAGGCAGCGTCGAGGGCGGATTCAAGCGGTCGTCGCAACGCTCGATCGAGAGGAGTTGCGTTGGGCACACCAAAAAGGCGGAGGTCGGATCGGGCTGGCCGGCCGCTGATGCGTTCGCCCGGCCGTCCGCCGGGCTGGCGCAGGGAGCATCGACAGCGGTTCTGGGCGGCGATCGCCCGCGGCGCGACGAGCGAGGCCGCTGGCGTGGAGGCCGGTGTCTCGCCGGCGGTTGGTGTCCGATGGTTCAGGGAGGGTGGCGGGATGCCGTCGGTCACCCAGGCGCCGCTGTCGGGACGCTACCTGTCGTTCGTCGAGCGGGAGGAGATCGCTCTGCTGTGGGCCAGCGGGTGCGGCGTGCGGGAGATCGCGCGGCAGCTCGGCCGCTCGCCGTCGACGATCTCTCGCGAGCTGCGTCGTAACGCTGCGACTCGCAGCGGCGGGCTTGAGTATCGGGCGAGCACGGCGCAGTGGCATGCGGACCGGCGCGCGTGCCGTCCGAAGCCGGCCAAGCTGGCTGTCAATGCTGAACTGCGGCGGTATGTGCAGGATCGTCTGTCTGGGGCCGTGGAGCGGCCTGAGGGTGGCGCGGTGGACGGTCCCGAGGTCACGTGGATCGGCCGCCGTCACGGTCGGCGCAAGGACCGGCGCTGGGCGAAGTCTTGGAGCCCGGAGCAGATCTCCAGCCGGCTCAATGTCGATTTCCCCGATGATGAGTCGATGCGGATTTCGCACGAGGCGATCTACCAGTCGCTGTATGTGCAGGGCCGAGGCGCGCTCAGGCGCGAGCTGACGGCCTGCCTGCGCACGGGGCGGGCGCTGCGCGTTCCCCGAGCGCGCACCCGCGGTCGCGGCAAGCAGTTCGTGAGCGACGAGGTTCTGATCAGCGAGCGTCCGGCCGAGGCCGAGGACCGAGCGGTGCCCGGACACTGGGAAGGTGATCTCATCCTCGGCTTGGGTAGTTCCGCGATTGGCACGCTTGTCGAGCGAACGACCCGGTTCACGATGCTGCTTCACCTGCCACCGATGGCCGGCCAGGGACCGAGGGTGAAGAACGGTCCCGCGCTCGCTGGTCACGGCGCCGAGGCCGTGCGTGACGCGATCGCTGCTGCGATCACGACGCTGCCCGAGCAGCTGCGCCGATCGCTGACCTGGGATCAGGGCACGGAGATGGCCCAACACGTGCAACTGCGCATCGACACCGGCCTGCCGGTGTATTTCTGTGACCCGCACAGCCCGTGGCAGCGCGGCACCAACGAGAACACCAACGGCCTGCTGCGCCAGTACTTCCCGAAGGGAACCGACCTCGCCAGACACAGCCCGGAGGACCTCGCCGCCGTCGCTGCCGCGCTCAACGGCCGCCCTCGCAAGACGCTTGGATGGAGAACCCCAGCCGAGGCTCTCGCCGAGCAGCTGCTCGCGACCGCCTGCCAGCCGATCCACCGAGAGTGACACCTCCCCCCTAGCCGATCCGCGGCGAGTGACACTTCCGCTGATCGACCGCCCATGACACACCCCCCCGGCCGATGGCACGGCGAGTGACCCACGGCGAGTGACACCCGGGGCCGAAGAAGAACTGGCGAGTGACACCCACCCTGCCAATGGCACGCAGCGCGTGAGCATCGCGTCGCCTCTCCCTCCGGGCTCGGCTCCGCGAAGCTCACGCGCTCTCACACCACTCGTACGCGACACGGCAAGCGCCCAAGGACGTCGGCGCGAGACCCCCGGGAGTTACGATCACGTCAATAACACCCCCTCGTTGCGAGGACCGGTTGAGCCCGGGGAGTACACGAGCGCGGGCCGCATGCAGTTGGTCGGCGTGGCCGTAGTGGACGGCGGCGGGGGTCATCAGCGCGATCCCGGAGTGGCGGTGCTGGTGGTTGTACCAGTGCGCGAACGCGCGGCAGTGACCGCGGGCGTGCTCGATCGAGTCGAACCGGGCGGGAAACCCGGGCCGGTACTTCAGCGTCTTGAAGTTCGCCTCGGAGTACGGGTTGTCGCTTGAGGTGTACGGCCGTGAGTGGGTCTTCGAGACGCCGAGATCGTCGAGCAGCTCGCTGACGTGCTTGGAGCGCATCGGCGCGCCGCGGTCGGCTGCAGGATGCTCGGCGTGATCGGCTGCTGGCCGACTGCTTGCTCGATCAGCGCCTTGGCGAGCTCGGCGGTCTCGCGGTGCCGCACCGTCCAGCCGACGATGTAGCGGCTGTTCTGTTCCCGAACCAGTTATGTGCCCGCGGGTGAAGTAGTTCCCGCAGTTACGGCGATCGGCGCGTGGGTCTTGCCGGCGCCGGCCACATAACGCTGGGGCGCGGGATTGAGGGTGGTCCTCTACCTATCTACCGGAGAGGAGTTTGTCCCTCATGCTGGAGAGCTACTACGTCAGGCCTCAGGCGGTCGATCGCATCCGGGCGTCGTGGATCGGCGCGGAGATCGAGCACTACGTCGGCTGGCTGGCCGAGCAGAGCTATAGCCGTGCGAGTGTGCGCTGTCGTGTGCCGGTGCTGTTCGCCTTCGGCGAGTTCGCACGCGCTGGCGGTGCCAGGTCCGTCGGCGATCTACCAGCTCATGTCGAGGCGTTCGTCGCCGAGCGGATCCCTGCGCATCGCGCCGCTGAGCTCGGTGCTGTCGCCGCGCGCGAGCGCGTCAAGAACGTCCGGGGCCCGATCGATCAGATGCTTTGCCTTGTTGTTCCCGGGTTCACGGGAAGCCGCCGCCGGCTGCTTGACGTGCCGTTCATCGATGAGTCCCGGGGTTCTTCGAGTACTTGGTGTGTGAGCGCGGTCTTCGCCCTACCTCGGTCCAAGGCTACGGGTGTTACTTGCGGAGCTTTGAGCGCTACCTGGGACGAGTCGGGGTCAAACGGCTGGTCGAGCTCTCGCCAACCCTGATCAGCGCGTTCGTCGCGGAGCGCTCCAGGGCTGGCCTGGCCAAGGCCAGTGTCGGCCTGCTGTGCGGGGCGCTGCGCGGGTTCCTGCGCTACGCGCATCGCCAAGGCGTGCTCGCCAACGACCTGCGCAAAACGGTGGATCGGCCGCGGACCTACCGGCTCTCTGACATCCCGCGATCGATCTCGCGGGCGGAGGTGAGCCAGGTACTCGCCTGTGTCGACCGAAGCTCGAGCTCTGGTATGAGGCGAGCGGCGATCGCAGAGCCGTCTGGTCGGACCGCTTCGACCGCATCGCCGAACTCGTTCATACCGCTCGGCGCGACACGATCGACGCGATGCGTACGGAACTACGTCTTGCCGGCAGCGCGCAGCCGCCAGAGCAGTTCAACCCTTTCGACGGAACCGAGCTTGCGAATGAATATGCGCTGCGCGCACCGCCAGCCACGACTGCAGCAAGCCCGGCTCTGCATGACGGGCTAGACCGAGCAGCAATGCGCCATCCGGTTAGGGAGTCAAGCTCTGCGTAGGTACGATCGCGCAGACCTACAACGACGGAACGGACGCCTTGTGCTCCCCTGTCCGCCGCGAAGCAGCAGCCGGATCGGCGCACACGGCGTGCGCCATCGCAGCTGCTCTCGGACAACCTCAGCCACGAAAACGGGGGCGATGGCGTGATCGCCTTCGTAACTGACGGGCTCTACAGACGGACGTGCGGGCTGCACCAGCCCGTCACGAAGTCGAGGACATCAAGTACGTCGTCGTCGTCGTCGTCGCTCAGCCCGGACCGGAGCGCCTCGAGCTTCGCGACGATCTCCTCGCGCGGCACGCCGGATTGCAGCTCGTGCTCCGCGGCTCGGCGAAGATCCTCCAACCGGTGCTCGGAGGCCAGGGCCGCATGGAACTGGTCAGTGATCGCCATAGCCTTCGCCTGATGATAGGCGCCACGCCCCGCGTGTCGCGTGCAACGCCGACTCGTAGCGCTCGAATGTCATCGGTGAGCCCGGCTCCACGAAGCCATGCTCACCGGGCATCAGCGGATCCTCCCGATAGCGCAAGAGTTCGCCGAGACTCCCGGCCTCCAGCTCCCAGACGGCGTCCTTCCCGGTGCCGGCGAGCTCGCGCGGGCGGCGATGCGCGGGCAGGCACATCGGCGAATCGGGCGCTACGGACATACCGCCGGCGCCGCCGCGAACCATGCCGTCCTCATCGACGGGGATGTCGATCTGCGGTCTGACTCCCAATGTCCTCGCCGAGCGACCGAGCTCCGGGAGCCCGTCCTCGGCGACCTTCATGCTGCGGTACAAGCGATCGGCCACGGGCTGAGTCTGGCCTCGGCTTCGGACACCGTGCACGGCCTGTCAGTCCGGCACGAGCACCCGCCAGTTCGCCAGAGCGCGACGCTCCGTAACCGGGCCCCGCGACCAGCGGGGAGCACGGGACCGCTCAGCGCCGAGAGCAGCGACGAAGCCGCCCAGCGGCTCTGCCGGACAATGCGCCGGACGACGATCGTCGATCCGTGCTAGTGCTCGAGCCCGCCGCTTCGCCCGACCTTCAGGACGGGCACAGGCCGTATCGCCCCGCGCGGACCACCCGGCGATCGCCAGGCCGTCGCGTCTCGGCCTCGATCACGTAGCCGACGCCGCTCCTGGCCTGCACGAAGTGATCGATGTCGCCCCCGGGGCCACCGAGGCGCCGAGGCGCCGAGGCGAACGTTCCGCGCTCGCCGGCCAGTTCCCTCAGTACGCGGCGAACGGCATTCTCGGAGCCCGCGCCCACCTGACAGCGGCGCGAAACTGGGAGCGCTCTTTCGCCTAACAGATAACCGCCCGTGGCCCCATGTGGCCCCATGGAACACCCAGACCGTGCCGACTTTCCAGCAGCCAGATCCTAGAAAATTGCATAAATGCAGCGATTTCCTGGATTCCGGTTGATGGGCGATCCAGGACTCGAACCTGGGACCTCTTCCTTATCAGAGAAGCTGCGTGTCCCCTCCAGTCCCCCCAACTCGCACTTAATCCCTGCAAATCACGAAGCCGGCGAGTGCGGGAGGGGACTGGAGAGGACTCGCGGGGACAAGCTGGTGGCCCCATCGTGGCCCCACGGCTGCGGTTCGAGGGCAGGGCATCGTATGTCGCGGACGCCGACATCACGCCGACGATACGGTCAAGCCCGGACGCTGGGGGAGCGTGCTGCTGCGCGCCTGCATGACCGCGTCGACCGCGGGGAGCCTCGGTGCGTGGTCGAGCTCGTCCATCACAGCACGCCCGAGTAGGCCAGCACCGAAATTAGGTCGTGTCGCGATGGCGCGTGTACGGAGTACCCGGCGGCTCGAGCGTATAGGCACGACGCGTGCGCCCGCGCCCCGAGCAGATTCCGCAACCAGAGTGGGGGTGGAGGGTTCAATGCCACGTCTCCGATACGCAGCTATCAAGCGCGACCTTCCCGCTATCGATCCCGGCGAGATGCCCCAGCCGCGCTCGGAGCTGGATGTCCGCCGCAAACGGTTTTGCGTCCGCTTCGCGGTCAAATGTCCGCGCCTCCCGCCGGCCGCCACCGCCCCGCGGGTCGCCGCTGACCCTTCAACTGACTTTGCCGGACTTGGTTTCGCGTTTTTCGATATCCACGGCTTAGCCGAGCTCTCGCCATGCCGCCTCGACCGCTTCGCTTGCCTTTCTACCGCAACGCCGGCGGGGCTGGCGAGAAACCGGCGCCGCTGGGGGTGATCTGGTAGCAAGCCAGCCGTCGAGGGCATCGCGTGAGATCCGCGGGGAGCGACCGACATGACCAGCCACGGGTAGCTCACCACCGCGCACCGCGCGCAGAATTGTCTTCACCGCGACCTGGGCGTACTCCGCCGCCTGGGCCGCCGTCATCAGCGGACTAGCCGACAAGTGCGCCTCCAGCGCGGCGACCCTCGCCTCCAAGCCGTGGAGATAAGCAGCGAGCGGCCCCAGCGAGCCGTCTGCAGGTCCATGGCCGGGAGCCTCGAGCACGCTGAGCCTGGCCGTGTTGCCGATCTCGGTCATCACCAGTGGCGGCCAGGTGGTCCATTGCCACCAAACGGCGTGCCGGCGGCCGGGCAGCCCCTCGATCTCCTGGCGATCCTGCCTGGCCACGCCTACCCACGCCACGCCGTCTTCTCCTCCAGTTCCCGTCGCGGCTCCACTCGTCTGCCGGTCCGCCAGCTCGTGCAGATGGTCGGCGCGCTGCACGGTCTCGGTTTCGAGCCGGTGAAGCGCCCCCCATGGACCAGCTTGCAGTACTTCCGGGCACGCGATCGCCTCCGCGCGTCGGGTTAGGGCTCGCCGCCGCGCCTCATGCTCGCCAACGCGGCCCGCGACGCCGCGTTCCTTCGCCCAGTACGCCCCTTATGGGGCGTGTCGGCGGCAGGTCATGGGAACAGCGCTTCGACAACAGCGAGTGGCCTCGAGGTAGCCACTCTTCACGTCGCACTGGGCTGGATCTGGGACTTGGAAGTGCCGGCTGCGCGAGGATGACGGCCAACTGCACGAGTTGCGTGTAAGCGGCCACCGTGACGCCGTCGGGGCCCTATGCGAGCGCCGCCAGTGGAGCTCCCAGTTGTCAGTTGCGAGGTCGTGGCCTGACCGTTGGCGTCCCAGAGGCGCACCGTGCCGTCGTTCCCGGCGCTGACCAGCCGATGCCCATCGGGCGAGAACGCCCGCGGCCCTCACCCGGTCGGTGTGGCCCTCCAGGCTGGCCGTGAGCCCGCCGCTGGCCGCATCCCACAACCGCACCGTGCCGTCGCCGCCGGCGCTAGCCAGCCGATGCCGATCGGGCGAAAGCGCCAACCCGGTCACCTCGCCGGTGTGGCCCTCCAGGACGCGAGTGAGCGCGGTGGGGAGCTCGGTAAACCCCCACAGCGGCGCCGGGTAACAACTCGGCAGCAGGGAGGCCAAGCCTTGGCTATTAGTCAGCGCGCCGGGCGTGCAGGCGGCTGGGCCAGGGTCGCGGCGAGGTCGCGTAGCGTTGGCTGGTGTGCGAAAGGTTGGACCCACCGCCTCAACAGGCGCAGCAGCCAGGCGATCGCCGGGTGATCGGGGTGGTACACCTCGGCGGCTTGGTGCAAGTCTGACTCGGCCGCGTAGGGTGCCGCTGCGAAAGCGCCGCTGCACGAGGTAGGCAAGGTCGCACCCGAGTGCGATTGCTTCGTCGCCGTGTCGCGCGCGCCGCCTGTGGGGACGTTGGTCGCCGGCAGCGGTGGCGGAGGCGAGTTCGCCGCGCGGCCCCGGGAGTGAGAACCGTGTCGGTTCGCCGTCCAGCGCCGGGGGCCGCGGGTCAACGACCGGGTCAGCGCATGATGCCGGTGTGCCCGAGCGAGTAGCGGCCGGGCTGTGGCCACACGCACAACCCGTGTGGCCCCTCCCCGACCGGGATCCGCGCGAGCAGCCTCCCTGTCCGGGTGTCGATCGCGTATACCGAGGCGTCGTAGCGCCCTGAGAGCCACAGCACCCGACCGGACGCGGACACGTTGCCCATATCCGGGCTGCCGCCTGGGATCCGCCACGTCTTCACCACCCGCCGCGTGGCGAAGCTGACCACCGAGACGGCGCCCTCCGAGCGGTCGGACACGTACAGGAAGCGATCGTCTCGGCTCGGGTAGAGCCCGTGCGCGCCAGCGCCCGTCTTGAGGAACCCGATCCGGCGGAAGTTGCGCGCGGAGATCTCCCACACGCCCCCGTAATCCAGATCGGCGACGTAAAACACGCGCCCGTCCGGGGAAAGCTTGACGTCCTGTGGCGAGGCGCCAGTGGCGAGCGGCACAGTCCCGACCACGCGTTCGGCGCCGACGTCGACCACGATCATCGTGGAGCCGAACTCGCAGCTCACCAACATGTACCGGCCGTTGGCGGTGTAGTCGGCGTGGTTGACGCCGGCGCACTGCGGCACGCTCAGCGACCGGTGCAGCTTCATCGTGTGCGCGTTGCGAAAGTCGATCCGCCGCAGGCGCTCGGCCATGATCACCGCATAACGGCCATCGGGAGTGAAGTACATGTTGTACGGGTCCTCGACCGGGATCGACCGGCCCGGGACGCCGTTCACAGGGTTGATCGGCGTCCGGGCCGTTTGAGCGGGGCTTGATCGAGCGCGGCGAGACCGTCGTGCGGCTCCCGCCCCGGTTGATGGCGGATGCGCGCCAGGGCGTGCGCGAGCGCGGCAAGTCCGACTCGATTGACGCGCTGGCGGCCGCACGCGCGGCTCTGCGCGAAGGGCTTCAGACGCTGCCCGCCGCTCGGCTGGCCGGCCCCGAGCTCGAGAGCCGGCTGTTGGTGGTGCACCGCGAGCGCCTCGTACACGCGCGCACCCGAGGTGGTGGTATCCCCGTTACAGGTCGAGTGGCTGGAACGGTTCGCGGGGTCACCCGGCGAGCGGCAAGCCACCCAGGAGCTGGAGAAGCTGGCCACGGTTCGGGCCCGCCGACGGCGACGACTCGCGCTCGCACGCGAGCCGGAGCACATGCTCTACGAACTCCGGTCTTGCCAACGACTGCTGGAGCGGAGTCAGGCAGCAGCGGGACGCCAGGAACGCGCGGAAGACGTCGGGGTCGCGCGGAGCGGCTGCGAATACCGCTGGCGGAGCACCGCTGAACGAGTCCTCGGCGCCGGAGGTTCGAGTCCGTGGCGAAGCGCCTCCGTCTCACCCAACCGGGCGCGATCCTCCTCGACGTTGTGTCGGTACCACGGCGTCAACTCGGCCTCGGTGACTGCGTCCCACGCTTCGGCAAACTCGCGGGGGTCGTCGAGATGACCCCGCAGCACGTCGCGCAGGCGGCGAACGTGCATCAGGCCGAGGGACATCCCGCGGCCATTGGTGGGGTTCGTGCAGACGCACGCGTCGCCCACCGCGGCGATCCCGGTCGCCACCGGGCGGCCACCGAGGTTGAAGCGGCGGTGACGATCGATCAGTCCGCTCATCGCCAATACGCCCGTGACGGCTTCGCCGTCGAGCCAATGTGCGTGCTGGGGGCAGGCGGCCACCAGCGTGGTCTACGAATCGGGGTGGCGCAGGCCTTTGAGCGACTGGTCCCCGGCCGAGATGCAAAGCGTCACCGACCACATTGCATCGTCGCAGGGAAGCGTGAGCACCGAGAACGTCTCAACCGGCGTGAGCAATGGAGCCTTGAACTGCGGCAGCGCGCTGTTCGGGAGCGAAAGTAGCGGGTGTAAATAGATGAAGCCGGCATCCTCCACGTGTTCCTGACCCGCGCTGGTGCCCGCGGCCTCCAGCCAGCGGGGAAGCTGCGAGCGTCGGCCCCATAGCGTCGACCACCAGGTCGTCCCGCAACTCCTCACCTCGGTCCGTTCGCACGGCGACGACGTGCGGGATGCAGTTGTGCGATCGCGTCACCAGCTCCCGCACGGAAACGCCTCGACGAACCTCGACGCCCAGCTCGGCGTCGGACGCCCGAGCCATGACTTGCTCGAGCACGGGCCGGCGCGCCGTAACGGTCTCGAAGCACTCGTCCCCGTCGCGCGGTGTCCGATCGGTGATGAGGGAGGGCATCAGACGCAACGGATCTGAATCGCAACCCGCCGGCCGTCGCGAGCGCCGCCAGTACGTCCGGTAGCTCCTCCTCGAGCACGATGCGGCCACCGGACTGTAGGTAATGGGGCTGCCGGAACTGCGTTACGGCGTCGCGGGTCCAGCGCTCCCATGCCTGCCCCGGTGAGCCCGGCACCGCGGCGGAGTCGCGCTCCAAGATCGTCACGTCATGACCGTCGCGGCTCAGAAGCATCCCTGCGGCCAGCCCACAAATGCCGGCACCCAACACGATGATCCTCGACCCGGTCGTTCTCATAGAGGCCTCCGTTCCGAACTGCGTGGTGTTCTCGCCGGGACTACGACCGCCGAGGTCATCCGGTTCGCGACCGGTCGCTCACGGACGCAGGTGAACGCGCACGTAGGATGCGCCGGGGATACTTCTCAGGCGCGGCGTTGGCCGCACCACTGGAGGAGGAGCGCGCTTGATACTTGGCCGAGAGCGCGAACTGGCGCGGATAGACGAGCTGATCGTCCGGGCGCAGTCCGGTTCCGGCGGCGTGGCGGTTCTGGAAGGTTCTGCCGGAATCGGTCAGACGGCGCTGCTGGCCGAGTCGATGCGGGCGGCCGACCGCAGTGGGTTCGCCGTATTGCATGGCGGAGGGGCCCGCCTCGAGCTCGAGTACGCCTTCGGGGTGGTCCGGCAGCTGTTCGCCGGCGCGCTCGGCTCGCGTGCCCAGGCGTCTGATTTGTTCGACGGGGCGGCTCGGCTCGCGAAGTTCCCGCTTGGGGTGGCGAGTGCGGCCGCGGGATCAGCCGAGGTGTCGAGCGATCCATCGGCGGCCATGCACGGCCTGTTCTGGCTGACCGCGAACCTGGCCGAGCGGGCCCCGGTGCTGATCGCGGTCGACGACGCGCATTGGGCTGACCAGATGTCGTTGCGGTTTGCCCTCTATCTCGGGCGGCGGGTGGACGATCTCGCGGTCGTGTTATTGATCGTGACGCGTCCGATCTCCGAGCAGGTCGACAACGAGCTGTTGGTCGAGCTGAGCGCGCTGCCGGGCGCGACCCGGTTGCGCCCCGCTCCTTTGACGGAGCCCGACGTGGGAAGGCTCATCGAGCACCATCGGCTGCCTGACGCGGACGAGCAATTCGTCACCGCCTGCTATCGGGCGACGGGTGGCAACCCATTCCTGCTCGGAGAGTTGCTCGCCGGCCTGGTTGCGGAAGGAGTAAGTGGAGCCGCAGGTGATGCGGCGCGCGTAGAAGGCTTTGCCCCGGAGGGAATCGTCCGCTGGTTGCTCGCGCGCTTGGGTGCGCTGGGGGAGGATGCGGGCCGGTTGGCGGCGGCGTTCTCGGTGCTCGGAGCCGTCTCGCTCGCCGATGCCGCGGCTCTGGCAAGCATTGAGCCGTCGGCCGCCGCGGCGGCCGCCGACGAGCTGGTTGGGGCGCACATCCTTGTGCCCGGGCGAGCGTATGAGTTTGCCCATCCGGTACTCCAGGCGGCCGTGTACGACGGACTCGGGCCGGCGAGGCGCGCTGAGGCGCACGCGCGCGCGGCGCGGCTGACGAGTGCCTCCGGGGGATCAGTACGGCGCGTCGCGGCGCATTTGTTGTCATCGGACCCGGGCCACGACGAGTGGGTGATGGAGGTATTGCGAGCCGCGGCGCACGAAGCCGGCGCCAGCGGCGCTCCAGCGGCGGCCGTCGGCTACCTGGAGCGCGCGCTGGCAGAAACGCAGGCCGCGCAGAAGCGCGCCGAGCTGCTGCTCGAACTCGGCGAGGCACAGCTGCAGGCAGGACTCCCGGGGGCAACCGAGCGGTTGCAACAAGCCCTTGAGCTGACCAGCGATCCGGGGCAGCAAGCGCGGATGTTGCTGACGCTTGGGCAGGCGCTGTTCTCCACCGGCGAATACGTCCGTGCCCGGGAGGCCTTGCGACGCGGATTTGACCGGCTGCCAAGGGGAGATGACCTGGCACTCGAGCTGAGCGGGTGGTCGATTGCTCTTGCGCGCGACAGTCCGCCATTGCCGACAGTCACTCAGCAGCGCCTACATTCGTTGCTCGACGGTGAGGCGCCAGGACGCACGCGGCACGAGCGACTTCTGCTGGTCCACGTTGCCTACGAAGCGGTCCGGTCGGGTTCGCGAGCCAGTGACCAGGTGGCCAGGCTCGCCTGGCGCGCGCTGGCTGACGGCGCTCTGCTCGAGGACAGCGGGTCGGACATCATGGGGCCATACGGTGGCGCCTGCTACGCGCTGCTGTATTCCGGCGAGATCGATGCGGCCATCGCCGGGTTGGGGCCGGCGATCGAGTTGAGCCAGGCCCGGGGCTCGAGGCTCGCGTTCGGGCGGCTCTCGCGCCTTCGGGGGATCGCGCACTACCTTCGCGGCGACCTCCTGGCGGCACGGGCGGATCTCGGCAGCGCGCGCACCGCGCATAGCGATGGGTATGAGCACGGGCTGCCCGAAACTATGGCGTTTCTCGCGCTCTGCTCGCTGGAGCGTGACGATGCGCCCGGCGCAGCGGCTTTGCTCGAGCTGCCCGGCGAGGCGGATCGATGGCGAGAGCATCCTTCCTTCGTCAGTTATCTCGTCGCCTCGGCCCGCGTACACGTAACCGAGGGGGCCCTCGAGGTGGGACTCCAGGTCCTGCTCGAGTGCGAGCAGCTCGTCCATGAGACGAACTCCCCCAACCCAGCGGTGAACCTGCCGTGGCGCTCCGACGCCGCTCTGCTTGCCGCACGCCTCGGCGCAAATGACCGCGCACGGGATCTGCTCGCCGAGGAGTCCGGCTTGCTCAGGCGTTCGGAGCGCCGCACGCGCTTGGTGTCGCTCTCCGAGCGGCAGGCGTCCTCGGGGGGTCCGAGGAGCTCGAGCGGCTGGGAGAAGCCGAAGTGCTCCTCGAGCACACCGGAACCTTAGTTGAGCTTGCGCGAACGCTGACCGATCACGGAGCGGCACTGCGACGTGCCGGCCGGCGGCGAGATGCCCGGGAGCCGCTCCGCCGCGGCCTCGACCTGGCGACCAGCTGCGGCGCACTGGCAATCTCCAGGCGCGCACGCGAGGAGCTGATAGCCGCCGGCGCCAAGCCGCGCCGCGAACGCATCAGCGGCGTCGAGGCCCTAACCGCGAGTGAGCTCCGGGTCGCGCAACTCGCCGCTCAGGGCCTGACGAATCGCCAGATCGCGCAGGCGCTGTTCATCACCATGAGGACCGTCTCCGCACACCTCGGGCACGCCTACGCCAAGCTCGACATCACGGATCGTGCCCAACTTCCCGCTGCGTTGTCCGAGGAACGCCGTGTCGGCGCTCTCGGGTGACTAGCTCATACACGGCCGGGCACGAGCTAAATGCTCACATCTCTGTAGCGCTCCGAGGTATCATGCGAAGTAGGGAAGTCTGGGAAAGCCTCGGCACGGGCGCCGCAACTGACGTAAGGAGTGACATGAGGATCAGGCTCATTGGGTTCCTCGCTGTGCTGGCGGCAATGCTCGCCGTGTCGACCGCTTGGGCGATACAGGCGGCTCCCTCCTCTTTCACACTCTCGGCCCACGGGACTGTGAGCCAAGGCGTCACAGTCAAACCGGTACTAAAGAAGAGGCGGACAATTGGTCTGGTGGTGTTCCGACACCCGAACCGTACCGAGGTGGGTACTGTGTCACTGGGCACATTCTCGGGCCGTCCATTGATCTATTGGAACCTGAAGGTGCACGGTAAGGTGCTCGGGCCGGGGTCGTACGTGATCTCGCTTCGCGTGTTCAAGCACGGTCGGCCCACGAGCGTTCCTGGCCCGCATCCGAGGAAACTGACGATCTCCGGTCGGCACGTGCAGGTGGGCTAGGCAGCGCAGACAAATACACTCGCCCCGGTTCAATCGGCGTACTCGACAGCGCGCTACTCGGCGATGACCGGCGGGGATACGTGGAAGAGACACGCTCACCTCGACACAGGCTCGCTCGTCGCCGGCTATCGCATCGACGAGCTGATCAGTCGTGGCGGAATGGGCATGGTCTACCGCGTCACCAACGTGGAGCTGGGCGACGTCTGCGCTCTCAAGGTACTCGCCCCGGAGGTTGCGAACGACGAGGAGTTCAGGCGTAGGTTCACCCGCGAGATACGCATCACCGCGTCTCTTCGACATCCGAATGTAGTCGCGGTGCACGACGCGGATGAACACGAAGGACAGCTGTTTCTTGTGATGGACTACATACCTGGTCCGGACCTCGGGAAGGTAATACGACAGTCGGACTCGATCGAGCCTCACCGAGCCACCGCCCTTCTGGCGCAAGTGGCATCGGCGCTCGACGCCGCACATGACCGGGGCCTCGTGCATCGAGATGTGAAGCCGGGCAACATTCTGATTGCGTCCAGCGAAGGTGGTGAGCGCGCGTATGTCACCGACTTCGGGCTCGCGAAGAGGTTTCACGGCGACCCCGCCACAACCGCGCTCACAAAGACCGGCGTCACCCTCGGCACCGTCGGATACATGTCCCCCGAGCAGATCACCGGCGGGCGAACGGACGGCCGCGCGGACATCTACGCGCTCGGATGCGTGTACTTCGAGATGCTCACCGGAGCTGTCCCGTACGGAGAGGATGAGGTGATGGCGACCCTGTTCGCGCACGTCAACCAGCCGGCCCCGTCGCTGCACGGGCGGGTCGCCGCGTCCTATCCCCGCCTGGATGCCGTCATCGCGCGGGCGATGGCGAAGGATCCCGATGACCGGTACCCGTCCGGCGGCGCATTCGCGAATGATGCCGCCGCAGCCTTGGATGCGTCCCCGCGGCCGAGCGGCGTAACGGTCGGACCCGGTGGTTCGTCAGGCAGCATGCAGGCGGTTGGCGCACCGGCCCCGAGGGCACGCTCACGGTCGCCGGCGACACGCAAGGTGGTGAGCGCCCTGCGCTGTCGCGTGACGCCTTGGACCGGGCCTGGTGAGCACGTTGACCACTCGGTCATGAACGATGTAATCGATCGGTGCGTGGTGGAGGTACGGGTGGCGATCGCCCGTCATGGAGGCACGGCCGAGGCCACCGTCGGACCCGACGTGCTCGCGGTATTCGGCATGCCTCGCGCGCGAGAGGACGATGCGTTGCGGGCGGTCAGGGCCGCGGCCGAGATCGGCGAGCGCCTGGAGGTCGTCGCCCGGGATGTCGGGGTACAGGTGCGTGCTCGCATCGGTGTTGACACGGGCCGCGTGCTGACCGGACGATCCCGTGATGTCGTATCGGGTGGCCCCGTGGACGTCGCCGCGAAGCTCCAGATGCTGGCGGGCGTGGGGGACGTGTTACTAGCTCGGAGACCTTGCGGCTTGTGCGCGACGCAGTCGAGGTCGAGTCCTCGGAGCCGGTCGTGTTGCCCGGCATATCCGATCCAGTACCGATCTTCCGCCTCGTCCGCCTCGACCCCACCGCGCCCGGCCTCGCCCGTAGGTTTGACATACCGTTCGTAGGGCGTGGGCGCGAGCTGCATCTGCTGCGCGAGGCGTGGGAACGGGCCGTGGAGGAACACAGCTGCCACCTCGTCACCGTTCTTGGCGAGGCTGGGGTCGGGAAGTCGCGCCTGATCGCGGAGCTGCTGGACGACGTGGGCGCGTCCAGCAGGGTGTTACGCGGTCGTTGCCTGCCCTACGGCGAGGGCGTCACGTTCTGGCCGATCACCGAGGCCTTGACCCCGCTTGGCGACGTGGCCCGGCCGCTGATCGACCGCTTACGAGGGGGTGGGGTCGCGGCCCCTGAGGAGCTCTTCCTCGCCGTCAGACGATTGCTGGAGTCACTCTCTTCCGAGCGGCCGGTGATCTTGCACGTCGATGACCTGCAATGGGCCGAGTCGATGCTGCTCGATCTCTTGGACCACGTCGCCGAGCTCTCCCGCGTCGGGTCGATTCTCGTGCTGTGCGCCGCTCGTCTGGAGCTGCTCGACCTCCGGCCGGGTTGGGGGGGCGGCAAGTTGAACGCGACGGCCGCGCTGCTCGGACCGCTCGGCGTCGCCGACTCCGAGAGATTGCTGGACGAACTCACTAAGGCGTTCGACCCGCAGATCCGATCGGCGGTCCTGGCGGCCAGTGGCGGCAACCCGCTGTTCCTCGAGGAGATCGTGGCGCTGGCACGCGAGGCGGGATCAGTACGGGTGCCGGCGACGATCGAGGCCTTGCTGGCCGAACGCCTGGAACGCCTGGCAGGCGAGGAGCGAGAGGTCCTCGACTGCGCTGCGGTCGAGGGGGAGGTGTTTCACCGCGAGGCGATCGCCTCGCTGATCCGCGAGCGTCCCGCCGAGGCACTCGAAGCGTCGCTCTCCAGCCTCGCGCGTAAGGAGCTGATTCGTCCGCACCGGGCGGACGCCGCTTTCCGGTTCCGCCACCTGCTGATCCGTGACGTCGCCTACGATGCGCTCGCAGACGAAAGCCGAGCCCGGCTCCACGAGCGGTTCGCGGACTGGCTCGAGGTAAGTGGCGACGACGTCGGCGACGAAATCCCCGGCTGGCATCTCGAGCAGGCCGTACGGTACGGGCAGAAAGTCGGCCAAGTGCCCGAGATCAGCCTTGCCCGGCGCGCCGCCATCCACCTGCAGTCGGCCGGACGCCGCGCCCGGGCTCGAGGCGACGTAGCGGCGGCCGGCGGTCTCCTCGAGCGTGCCGGTGCGCTCGCGCCGCTGGCGGACATTGCCCCCGCCCCGATCACCGTCGAGGAGGCCGAATGCCTCATGGAGGCAGGTGAGGTGGCACGCGCCGACCAGCTGCTGGCCGATGTCGAACTGGAGGACAGCGCGAACCCGATCGCGGTGCTCACAAGGTGCGAGTGGATGATTCGCGTCCGGCCGCAGGAAGCGGTACAGATGATCGAGTCCAAGCTCCCGCGCATACTTCCGGGGCTGGCCGCGGCGGATGACCAGAGTGGCCTGGCTCGCGCGCACCTGGTGGCGAGCATGCCGCACTGGGTGGCCAGTCAATGGACGCTGGCGGGCGATGAAGCCCGTCTGGCCGCCGAGCATGCCGACCGCGCAGGCGACGAAAGCATCCGCTCACGCGCGCTTGCCTTCTATGTCGGATGCATCGTGTACGGCCAGGCGGATGTCGTGGCGATCGCGCGGGAGCTCGACGAGATCGAGCGGAACAGTCCAGGACCCAGCCTTGCGGCAAGGGTCGAGCTGGCGCGGGGCCAGCTCGGGCGGCTCGAGGGGCGCTTCGCCGACGCTCGGGAGTTCATGCAACACGCCCGGGAAGGCTTTCAGGCCCTCGGCATGCGCGAGTTGGAGGCGGCCTGTGACAGTGAGCTCGGGGTGGCCGAGCTGTCGGCCGGAGAGCCGGCGGCGGCTCTCCCCTGGCTACTTCGGAGCGACAAACTCCTCGCTGAACTCGGCCAGCACGCCCTACGGTCGACGACCCAGGCCGTCATTGCGCAGACTCACGCCTCGCTGAACAACCCGACCGAGGCGCGGGCGGCGATCGAGCTGGCCGAACGGCTGAGCGCGCCTGAGGATATCCTCAACTTCGCGATCACCCATCGCGTGCGTGCCCGTCTCGCCCTTTCTGAGGAGAACCCCGAAGCCGCCGTGCGCTGGGCGCGAAGCGCGGCCGCGCACGCCTTCCGCATCGATTCGCTCGAGGTACGCGCGGACGCCGCGCTTGACCTGGCACGCGTCCTCGCGGCGGTCGGCCGGCAAGACGACGCGGTCCCCGAGGCGCGTACGGCGCTCAAGCTCTTCAGCGCGAAAGGCCATCGTCCGGGGATAAGCAAGGCTCGGGCGCTGCTGGCCGAGCTCGAGTCATCGGCCTAGCGGCGCGTCCGGATCCTGGACCGAACCGGCAGCCGATCGGACTGAGCCTCGGCAAAAGATTGGTACCCCCCTTCCGATGCCGTCGGGAGCCCGTCGGCCTAGGTTGGGGCCGTGTCTCAGAAACGCCCGACCGGCGCCATTTGCTCAAGGGATCGACTTGCCGTCCGGGGCCATCCCGGCGCGCGAGCGCGCCGGCCGTCGAGCGTGCTCGACGCCTGCCTCCGCGCTCGGTTTCGGGACGGCGATCCCGAAGCGATTCGCGCAGCGTATAGGGCCTATGGACGGCTCGTGTACGCCGTCGCGTACCGGATCCTCGCTGGGCGCGGGCTGGCCGAGGAGGCGACGCAACAGACGTTCCTGAAGGCGTGGCGCTCGGCCGGAAGCGTCGACCCGAGCCGTGAGCTCGGGCCATGGCTGGCGACGATCGCCCGGCGGGTGTCGATCGACATCTACCGCCGCGAGGCCCATCGCGCCGTCAGGCCGCTCGACGCGGTTCCGGAGGACGACCCGGCGCTGGTCTCCCCAGCGATCGCGGTCGAGGACGCGTATGACGTCTGGGAGGTGCGACGCGCCGTTTCGCTGCTGCCCGCTGACGAGCGTGAGGTGGGCCGGGCGCAACACTTCGAGGGGCTCACCCACGAGCAGATCGCGGCTCGACTCGGGATCCCGGTGGGAACGGTGAAGTCTCGGTCCTTTCGGGCTCACCGGCGACTGGCTTCAGAGCTAGGACATCTGCGGCAATCGGAACCGGCGCGGTGCGCCGGCTAGCGACGCGTGGCAGTCGAGACGATGGTTCTCGTTCGACCTGGGCGACTCCTGACCTCGTCCGAGGTACCTGCGTGGCCACGCGATTGCGCCTGCACCGGCGCCTCGAGCGCCTGTTCCCGCGCGCGGTCATCGCGGTCCACGACGTGTGAACCCGTCCCTACGAACCCTGAGGAGAATGCATTGTCACAGTCCGTTCCAAACGTCCGCGCGGCTACGCCCGATGACGCGGCCGCGCTCGCCCGGCTGGGGGTCACCAAGGATCGCTTCCGGCGTCGCCGCGCGCTCGTGGCGGAGGACAGCCACGAGCTCATCGCCGCGATCGATCTGGCCTCCGGCGTGGTGCTAGCCGACTCGGCTCGGTCGACACCCGACGTGGTCCACGCGCTGCGCCGGCGCCGCTACGAGGTGCTGCGCCAGGGTGGGGCGGTGCGCCACGCGCTGCTTGCACTGGCGCCCGCGGGCCGCGAACCAAACGGCGCGACGCCCGGTAACCCGGTTCGAGGAGCAAACGTCAAACGGAAGGAGAACTCAATGAGGAAGCACTGGGGACGTTCAAGATGGGCGCGAGTCGCGCTCACCGCGGTGGTGGTGCTGTTCGCCGCCGCGGGCTCGGCAGTGGCCTTTCAGGGCCTACCGCCGGGCGTACAGGTGAACAACGATCCCGCCGCCGGCATCGACCCGGCGCAGAGCGTAAATGGCGAGGACCCGACGAATGCGGACGTGGTCGGCGGAGCTCTGACCGCGGGAAAGCCCGCCGTGCCGTGGGCGGTCTTCCGCCAGCAGGAGGCCGGGGCGCAAGATCAGGTGTTTTCGCGTTCGTTCGCGACCGGCGTGTGGACGACGCGCGGGAACGGCACGGTGGGTGGCCGCTCCAGCGGGAATCCCAGCTTTGCGGCCTCGTTGAACTTCGACCAGGGCCAGGACGGTGAGGCTCCCTCGATCGATTTCGCGGGCGCTGGTCGGACCGTGCCGTGGGCCACCTGGTATGAGAACACGACCGGTTCGGGTTTCGGGAAGAACAACATCTTCGCGAGCCGGTTCGACAACACGGGTGACGCGAGCCAGGGCAAGTGGATCTTCTCCGGCCAGGGTCGCGGTACTGGTGGCGGCAACGTGATCGTGCCGTCGCTGAACATCCACACCAATCAGTCGGCTGAGAATCCGTCGGTGGCGGGCGGCTCCGCGGTCGATCCCACCCATCCGGGTCCTTGGGTTGCGTGGCAGGAGACCGATACCCGGCCGGTGAGCGGCAGGGACCAGATCTTCGTCTCGCGGCCGATCGGGCCGGGGGCGGCGAACTGCGATGGAGTGAAGCCGGCGGGCAAGCCGGTTGGAGGGCATGTGCCCGCGATCGGGGGCTTCTGCTTCCAGCAGACGGGGATCCCGCGCGTTGGCGCGAACGCGACCGATCCGAGCTTGAACGTCGATCCGACGCGCAATGGCATCGAGCCGGATATCGCGTTCACGGGCGCAAACGACAGCGTTCCGTGGGTCGTCTGGTACGAGGTCGGCCCGACCAAGCTGAGCGGTCTGCACGGCAACGAGCTCGTGTTCGCGGCCAAGGGCGTCAGCGACGGCGTCGCCGCCAACGGCGGCTTCCATTGGGTTACGGTCGGCAACCAGGCCTCGGGAACGCTTGACACGAGTGGCGCCAACCGGTTCGGCGCGTGCGCGGCGTCCTCTCTTAACGAGGCGCAGTGCTCGCTGAACCGCAACCCACAAGCCGACGCCGAGGATCCTCGAGTCGCCTCGGGGACGATGAACTCCGCCAAGCCGACCGTGCCATGGGTGACATGGGACGAGACCGTCGGCGGGGTCAAGCAGGTGTTCGTCTCGCGACTCGTGGTCAGCGGCACCACGGCGCAGTTCCAGATCGTGAACCGCGGCGCGCCGATCTCGACTGGCACGACCGATGCGACGCGCCCCGACATCACCTTCTCGGGCAACACGCCGTACGTGACCTGGCGGGAAACGGTCGGCGGCGTGACCAAGGGATTCGTCGGGCACTTCGTAAACGCGGCAAGCCCGACGTTCGTGCTCGACGAGTCGGACATCCCGCTGACGCCGACCGCGCAGGCTGACGTCCGCGAGCCGATCTCCTCGGCGTGCACGGCCAACCCGTTCAATGCGGATGGCGCGGCGTGCCAGGGTGGGGCGATAGGAACGCCGTTCTTCCTGTTCACGAACGGCACGAGCCCGCGGAGCCTGTTCGCGGGGGCCTACCAGCCCGGAGCGGTCAGGACATTGGCGGCTTCGTCGATCACCTCATCCTCGGCGAAGGTCAACGGGTCGGTCAACCCGCACGGCGCATCGGTCCGAGCCGAGTTCCAGTTCGGTACCACGACCGCGTACGGGAGCACGACGACCCCGCAGACACTCGGCCCCGACAATAAGGCGGACACGTTCAGCGCGACGCTGACTGGGTTGCCGGCGACAACGACGATCCACTACCGCGCGGTCATCGTCAGCGACTTCGGGACCTTCGTTGGACCCGACCTAACGTTTACGACGACGTCGTAGATAGACAGACAACTGCATCTAGCCGAGGCCCGGTCCCACACCTGAGGACCGGGCCTCGGTCGATCCGACCGCCCCTCGTCTGGCTCGGAAGCTCGTGGACCCGTCCGATCAGCGGTTCCGCCGATGGATCGGACGAACCGCTTGGCGAGCAGTCGAGGTAGCCGCGCGTGGACTTCGCCCTGGACCGTCTCGCCTGCACACGGCCGCGGCGCTCACGGGGGCACTCCGGCGCAGGCCTGGTAGGCGCGGAGGCCGACCTGTGAATCCCTTTCGACGCTGGTGCGCGGGTGTCAGAATCCCTGCAACGTTCCCACTCCTGTCGCGGTCGACGCGGAGCCAGCCCCTCCGCGGGAGTCCCAACGGCCTGGGGAAGGGTCGCCGCCGCGCGGACGCGATTCTCATTCCTGAAAGGTGGCGGCGCAGCCGCCCGGGACGCTGTCGCTCAAAGGGGACCCGTCGAAGGTCGGAAAGGCGGCCCTGTGCGTACGACTGCATTCACGAGCGCGGCCTGTCATACAGGACGATTCGTTCGACGAACGATGGAGGCGCCGGCGCCTGGCCGCCGACGAGCGCCTCGTCACGCTTGCGGTAGTCGCGTCGCCCGTGCCGGCGTGACCGCTGGCGATCGCGGAATTGTGTGCTCCGCACACCCGGCGGCTGGTGTGAGACGACCGCCGGATCGCGACGTGCTGCTTCCCCAACGGACGACCGCAGAAGCGACTCGCCGTCCGGCGGATGCCACGGGCTGCTTAGCCAAGAGCGCGCCGGTCGGGGACCGTGAGGCCGACGACCCTGGCTTGTGCAATGGCGTGGAAGCATGCGCCGCGACTCACGCGCGGAGATCGCGAACCCGGTCGCGCACGCCGCTCCTGCTCTCACAGAAAGCACGCGTCGTCCGGACTTGTCCGACCCTCACCCGTTCCTCGCTTGCGCTCCCGCAAACTCAGCGGAGCGGCTCCGACGCACCGCGCCATCCGCGCGACGGGATCGCATTCCTGGAGAGCGATCATCCTGGCGCGCCCGGAGCGGCGATGCCTATGGCGACGTCTCGATGCGGGCGGCCACCACAGCCGCACCATCGCTCCGCGACGAACGCGATGGTCGGCGTAGCTACGACCGCGCCATCGTGTTGCGCGGAACACGATCGCGAGGCCTGAGCGCCAGCGCCAGTGATTCATATCAAGCAATGCGCTTGGGACGACTATCGCCGATCCGTGCTGATGCTCAAGCCCGCCGCTCCGCCCGACCCTCAGGACCGCCATGCCCGCGGGGACCAGATCGTGATCGTCAAGCCGTCGCGTCTCGGCCTCGATCGCGTAGCCGACGCCGCTCCCCGGAGATGGGCGATGTCGCTCCCCGGGGCACCAACCGCCGAGGCGAACGTTCCGCGCTCGCCAGCCAGTTCCCTCAGCACGCGGCCAACGGTGTTCCCGGAGCCCGCGGGCACCTGACAGCGGCGCGAACCAAGGAGCGCTTTTCGCCTCACTGGTAACTGCCCGTGGCCCCATTGTGGCCCCATGGAACACCCCGACCGTGCCGGTCCTCCAGCAGCCAGATCCTAGAAAATTGCGCAAATGCAGCGAATTGCTGGATTCCGGCGGAGTGGGCGATCCAGGACTCGAACCTGGGACCTCTTCCTTATCAGAGAAGCGCTCTAACCGACTGAGCTAATCGCCCGGCGGGGCAGATTCTAACCGGCCCCGGACGCGCGACTCCAGGGTTGCGATCCGGCGGAATCGCTCTTCATCCCGCCACTGCGCGGACCCGGAGGCGACGCGCGACGTCGAGCGCGTCGTCGAGCGACTCGAAGCTGAGCTGAACGCGATAGCCGGCGGCTTTCGTCGGAGTAACGTCGACCTCGCGCCCGAGCGCGGCACCGAGTGCGTCGGCAATCAGTTCGGCCGCGGCGGCCTGGTCCGGGTGGAGGCGGGGGTTGGCGCGGGCGCGGCGGCGCGGGCCGGCCGGGGCCGCGGCGGCGCGGGCGCGAGACTCGAGCTCGCGCACCGACCAGCGGTTGCGGGCGGCATCGCGCGCGAGGGCGCGGCGGACGCCGTGATCGTCGGCGAGGAGCAGCTGCACGGCCGTGGCCCTCGGTGAGCGCGCCGCGCTCGAGCAGGTCGAGGGCGTCGTCGGGCAGGTCGAGCAGGCGGATCAGGTTCGAGACCGCGACGCGGCTGCGTCCGACCCGGATGCCGACCTCCTCGCGGGTTAGCCCGAGCTCCTCGACCAGCGCGGCGCAGGCCCGCGCTTCTTCGACCGGGTTCAGGTCCTCGCGCGCCATGTTCTCGATCAGCGCCACCTCGAGCGAGGCGGCGTCATCGTGCCGGCGCACGACGGCGGGAATCGATTCGAGCTCGGCCAGGCGCGAGGCGCGCCAGCGTCGCTCGCCGGCGATCAGCTCGTAGCGCCCGCTGGGCAGCGGCCGGACCAGGACGGGCTGGAGCACCCCGCGCGCCTTGATCGACCCGGCCAGGGCCACCAGCGATTCCTCGTCGAAGGCATGCCGCGGCTGGTTGGGGCTCGGGTCGATCATGTCGACCGGGATCGGGCGAAGCTCCTGGAGCTCATCGCGGGGCGCCACGGACAGGATCGCGGCTAGTCCGCGGCCCATTCCCTTCGGTCGGTCAGCCACGAGCGGCCACCTCCTTCGCCAGTTCGAAATACGCGTCAGCCCCGGCGCAGTGCGGATCGTGATGGATGACCGGCTTGCCGAAGCTGGGCGCCTCGCCGACCCGGACGTTGCGGGGGATCACCGTGTCGAACACCAGTTCGGGAAAGTGCCGGCGGACCTCGCGTTCGACGTCCTGGGCGAGCCGGGTACGACCGTCGTGCATCGTGAGCAGCATCCCCGCCACAGTAAGCCATGGGTTGAGCTCGCGCTGAACGAGCGACAGGGTGTCGAGCAGGCCGGCCAGCCCTTCGAGCGCGAAGTACTCCGCCTGGACCGGCACGATCACCCGGTCGGCCGCCACGAGGGCGTTGACCGTGAGCGGTCCCAGCGATGGCGGGCAGTCGAGCAGGGTGAACGCGTAGCGCTCGCGGACGCCCACGAGCGCCTCTCGCAAGCGGGTCTCCGAGCCCGCGATGCGCGGAAGTTCGACATTCGCCCCGGCCAGGTCAGGGCCCGAGGGAATGATGGCGAGGCGCTCGATGCCGGTCGGCCGGACCACGTCCTCGATGCGCGCCGAGCCGCACAGCACGTCGTAAGTCGTGTCGGTTTCGCCCTTGCTGATGCCAAGACCGATCGTCGCGTTCGCCTGCGGATCGATGTCGACGAGCAGCGCCTCATACCCGGCCTCGGCCACGCAGGCGGCCAGGTTCACCGCGGTCGTGGTCTTGCCCACGCCGCCCTTCTGGTTGGCGATCGCGTAAACGGTGCCCATAGGGCCGTGACGCTAGCGCCGGAACCGGTCAGATCCCGGTCGCCGTCGTGCATCCGAGTCGCGGGTGCCGGTAGAGGCCGAGGCCGCGGAGCCGAGCCTCACCGGACACCGAGAGGCCGCTTCAGCGCCATGCCCGGCCGGCGCGGAAACCCCGGTGGCGTCTGTATAACCTTCGACATGAGGTGCAGATGCCGGTTCTGTGCAGCCCGATAAGGCTGCACAGCGACGATTTCACCCGGCTCCAGCCCCACCTCGGCCGCCGCTGCCGCTGCCCCCCGCTCCGCAGCCGGGTCGCGCCGGCCCCGCCACGCGACGAGCGTGCCCCCGAGGACGAGCAGCGGGGCGGCGTATTCCACCACCACCGAGAGCGGGGCCAGGGCGCGGGCGGTAACGACGTCGAACGCGGCGAGGCCGTCCGGCCACGACTCGGCGCGTGTGTGAACCACTCGGGCGTTCGCCGCGCAGCACGACGTCGACAGCGCGCTCCAGGAACGCGCATTTGCGAGCGGCGCTCTCGATCAAAGCTACGCTGGCATCGGTGAGCGCGATGGCCAGGGGCAGGCCAGGAACGCCGGCGCCGCTCCCCAGGTCGGCCAGCGTGCCGGCGGCACGCACCGGCGCCAGCTCGAGCGCGACCAGCGCGTCGGCCAAGTGGTCATCGATCACACGGCGTGGATCGCGCACCGCGGTCGGGGCGAGCGGATCGTCACGAGCAGCCGGTGTAGCTCTCGCAGCCGGGCCAGCGCCTGATCGGACAGGCCATAGCGGTCCGCCAGCGCAGCGAGCGACGCATCGATGTCGTCTGAGCCGCCACGCCGGGCCATCGGGCTAGCCCGAGGCGTCCAGGCGGGCTCGCTCCCGCGCGATGTATCCGGAATACCGCGCGCACATCGCTTCGAACCGCTCCGCGGCGTGTCCGTCGATGGCGGCGTCGACCCTGCCCTCCAGCAGGGGCAAGACGTCTCGGACCAGCGCCGTGCCGCGGGCCATCCACTGGTAGTACGAGCGACCGCCGTGGTGGTAGGGGCCATACAGCCGGGTCTCGGGAAAGCGCTCCATCAGCCAGGTGAACAGCGCCTCGTGCCGGACATGCATGCGCACGGTCACCTGCGGCTGCTTGCCGTCGCCACCGAACGATGCCTCGCCGATCATCAGCCCGACCAGCACGCCGTGCTCGAATTCCGAGAGTTCCGTCACGCCGCACGTTCTACAGGCTCACGCGGCTGTTTCACCGCGAAAAGAAACGTGAAACGGCGCCCAGCGGATCAGTGCACCAACGGCGCCACGACCAGGCGGCGATCGGGCTCCTCACCCTCGCTGTAGGTCTCGACGTCGTGCCGTCCCTTGAGATGCTCGTGGACGACCTTGCGCTCCAGAGCGGTCATCGCCTCGAGCCTGACCGGCCGGCGATCGTGGATCGCGGCCTCGGCCGCCTGGTCGGCGGCCGCCCGCAGCGCCACCGCGCGGCGCTCGCGGTATCCGGCAGCGTCCACCATGACGCGCTTGCGAATCGCGGTGCCGCGGCAGGCGATGCGGTAGGCGATGTGCTGGATAGCGTCGATCATCTGGCCGTGGCGGCCGATCAGCAGGCCCAGATCCTCGCCCTCGAGGAAGGCCCGCACCTCGTCCGCGTCCTCCTCGACGTGGATGGTGGCATCGACGCCCACCGCCTCGACGATGCGCTCGAGCAGTTCGTGCACGCGCTGAACCCGCTGCGTCCATCTCGGTAGCCATCCGCTATCTCCTGCGTCCGGAGCGTTTCTTCTTCTTGCGCGGTGGTGGCGGCGGTTTCGCCGCGGGTTTCCGCGCGCCTGCACCAACCCCCGCCGGCTCGGGTTCCGGCTTCACCCGGCCGCGCAGCAGCCCGCCCAGGCCTGCACTGCCCGAGCCGTTCGGGCCGACCGCCGTCGGGCGGCGGCCCGCCTCCGCCAGGCCCACCGCCACCGCCGTCGCCGGTTCCGCCGACCGGCGGTGCAGGAGGCCCGATCATCCGCCTCACGACGTACTGCTGACCCATCGTCCAGAAGTTCGTGGTGATCCAGTAGACGAGCAGTCCGGCCGGGAAGTTGATCACGATGACCACGAAGAACAGCGGCAGCAGCAGCATCAGCTTGCCGCTGCGTCGGGTCCATCATCGGGCTCGACATCATCAGGCTCGAGGCGAGCTGGGAGCCGACGTAGAGCAGGAGCAGGACGACCAGCACAATGCCGGTCGCCTTGTCGGTCAGGTCCGGGATGAACAGGAAGCCGGCGCCGCCGTGCGGCCCGCATGGCGTGGTGTGCCCCGCCGCCTGCGCGACCGTGATGTGATGCTCGCTGGCGTACTGGACCTGGTAGGCATGCTGGATGTCCGGGCAGATGTTCTTGCGCAGGTCCTGGCGCAGCATGTAGAAGAGCGAGATGAACACCGGCAGCTGGGCGGCCAGCGGAAGGCAGGAGCCCAGCGGGTTGATCTGGTTCTCCTTGTAGAACTTCATCATCTCCTGCTGCTGGCGCTGCTTGTCGTCCTTGTACTTGGCCTGGAGGGCCTTCAGCTGCGGCTGCATGTGCTGCAGCTTCTGCATCGAGTGGAACTGCTTGACGGTCAGCGGCACGAGGATCGCCCGCATCACCACGGTCAGCAGCACGATCGAGAAGCCCCATGAGATCCCGACGTGGTTGTGGAAGAACTTGAGGACCGCCTCGAAGACATCGATCAGCGGCTGGAAGATGTTGGCGGTGACGAGGAGCATGGTCAGGCGCTGGGAGCCGGAGCCCGGGGCTTGAACAGCCGCTGGTCCTCGACGGGGTCAAATCCCCCGTGACTCCAGGGATTGCACCTGAGCAGTCGCCAGCCGGCCAGGACAAGCCCTCTGAGTATGCCGAATCTTCCTATTGCCTGCGCGGCGTAGTCCGAGCACGACGGGTAGTACTTGCAGCGCTCTCCGAACAGGGGCGAGAGCAGCCGCTGATAGACCCGGATCGGCAGGATGGCCAGCCACCGCAACACGCTCATCGCCGCCGCCTGTAAGGCCAATGCCTCACGACTGTGCGGCCTCGACTTCGGCGCCGCCGGAGCCGCCCTGCTTTCGGCTACGTGGTCGAGCAACTGGCCGAGCGCCCGGCGGATTCCGGCGAGACCCTCACGTTCAGCTAGAGCGTTCGCCTCGTGTCGGGCGACCACTACGGCGTCGGTGCCGGCGGGCAGCCGACCGCCCTCGAGGTCGAACGCCTCCCGGAGCAGCCGCTTGACTCGGTTGCGCTCCACCGCGCCTCCGACCTTTCGCGATACCGAGAGGCCGAGCCGCGGCCCATCGCCCTCGCCGCGCGGGAACACGTAGAGGACCAGTTCGCGGCCGGCATGCGACCGGCCCTGCCGGAACACCCGATCGAAGTCGGCGCTGCGCGACAGTCGCATCCGTCCGGCCCGCGGACGAGCCCCCGGCACACCAACCATCAGACCGTCAGGCGCTTGCGACCTTTGGCGCGCCGGCGCTTGAGCGTCAGCCGCCCGGCACGGGTGCGCATGCGGGCGCGAAACCCGTGGGTGCGGGCGCGCTTGCGCTTCTTCGGCTGATAGGTGCGTTTCATGTGCTCACGGACCCCGGAATGCGGGACCGCAGCCAGTATACGCAGGGTCGATTCCGGCTCCGTCGCCTACCGCCTCGGGATGGGCTCCAACTGGGTCGCGGCGCTTTTTCTCGCGCTTTGCGTCAAGCCCCCCGGGAGCCGGCAATCCGTCCCCTAGCCCCGCTGGTATATTCGCCGCCCTGGGCGTCGTCGGTCGCCCTTCCTCGCCAATTACGTCGCTTTCGTCCCGCAAGGGGTTGCTTGTCGCTGTCCGTGCACCTCGAGCCCACCGCTGCCTGGCGCGACCTCCGCGCGGAGCTCCGGCGAGCCGTCGGTGAGTCGACGTACGAGATCTGGCTCGAGCCGCTCGAGCTCGTCGCGATCCGCGACGGCAAGCTCCTCATCGATGCGCCCACGGCCACCCAGGCGTGGCTCTCCAAGCGCTTCGGGCGCGTCCTCGCGAGCTGCGCCAGAACCGTGCTCGGACCGGACATCGAGGTCGAGCTCGCGAGCCACGGGGTCGAGCGGCCGGGGCAGGCCACCACACGCGTGGAGGCGCTCGACGCCGGCGCCCCACTCAATCCCCGCTACAGCTTCGACCAGTTCATCATCGGCGACGGCAACCGTCTCGCTCATGCGGCCTCGCTGGCTGTCGCGGAGCTGCCCGGCCAGGCGTACAACCCCCTATTCCTCCACGCGCCGCCCGGGCTGGGCAAGACCCACCTCCTACACGCGATCGGCAACTACGTGCACGCGTTCGGCGGCGGCGCCCGCGTCCGCTACACGACCGTCGAGTCGTTCACCAACCAGTTCATCCGTGCCCTCGGCTCGCGCTCGATCGACCGCTTCAAGCACGTCTACCGCGACGCCGACGTGCTGCTGATCGACGACGTGCAGTTCCTGGCCAGCAAGGCCAAGACCGAGGAGGAGTTCTTCCACACCTTCAACGCGGTTTACGAGACCGGCCGCCAGCTCGTCCTCACCTGCGATCGCCTCCCTCGCCAGCTCGTATCGATCGAGGAGCGCCTCAGAGAGCGTTTCGAATCCGGGCTCGTAGCCGTCATCCAGCCGCCCGACTTCGCCACCCGGGTGGCCATCCTCCGCAAGCGGGCGAAGCTCGACCGGATCCGCCTCGACGACGAGACCGTGCTCGAGCTGATCGCCGACCGGGTCACCGACAACGTCCGTGCGCTCGAGGGCGCCCTGATCCGGATCGTCGCCCACCACTCCCTGACCCAGCGGCCGATAGACACGCGCCTCGCTGAATCCGTCCTCGGCGAGATCCACCCCCGTCCCCAGCGAGCCGCCCTCTCGATCGCCGACATCCAGGAGGCGGTGGCCACGCATTACGACGTCACCGTCGCCGAGATCAGATCAGCCAGCCGAGCCGCGCGCCTGGCTTGGCCCCGCCAGGTCGCCATTCATCTCACGCGTGAGCTCACCGAGTGCTTCTCTGCAGGCCATCGGCGCGGCGTTCGGAGGTCGCAATCACGCCACCGTGCTGCACGCCTGCAAGCGCGTAGAGGAACGTGTTGGCAACGATCAACAGACTGTCGACGACCTCGAGGTACTCAGCACCGTGCTCTCCGACAGCCGTACCGACCGTGCTCGTTGACAGACTTGCCTGTTCCGTTCAACCAGCATTCTTCCCGCTTGCTGCGGCCGATCTGGCGGTTTTCCACATCTCTGAGGACCCTATGACTTCTACATTCCATCTGAGGTATTCATCGTGAAGATCTCCCTGGAGCGCGACGCTCTGCTCCGCCAACTTCAGACCGTGAGCCGGGTCGCCTCGACCCGCAGTGCAATTCAGGCGCTCTCGGGAGTCCAGCTGGCCGCCGAGTCCGGGGGCTGCGAGCTCCGGGCGACCGACATGGATGTCGGCCTGCGGGTGCCGGTGGAGGCCGAGGTGATCCGCGAGGGCGTCGTCGTGCTCCCAGCGAGGCTCCTGCTCGACGTGGTGCGGCTCCTCCCCGCCCCCCAGATATCGCTTGAGCTTCGTCCACAGGAGCAGGACGTCGAGCTCGTCTCGGGAAACGCCACGTTTCACATCCGGACGTTGCGCGCCGAGGACTTCCCGCCATTCCCCGAGCCGGAGCCGGAAACCGCGGTATCGCTCCCCGTGTCGGCGTTTGTGTCGACCGCGCTCAAGGTCGCGAGTTCAGCGTCGCGTGACGAGACACGACCGGTGCTCACCGGCATCCTCGTGTCGGCCTCCGATCGTGAGCTGCGCATGGTCGCCACCGACTCCTACCGCCTGAGCGTCAAGGAGACGACGCTCGAGGCCGCGCTGCCATCCGGCTTCGAGGTGAACGTGCCCGCCCGGGCTCTCCAGGAGCTGGCGCGCGTGGCTGGGCACGTGGAGGAGGAGCAGCTTCGGATCAGCGTCCGCCAGAACCAGATCCTGTTCGAGCTCGACAGAATCGTCCTGTCCTCCCGGTCTGATCGACGGCCAGTTCCCCAACTACCGCCAGCTCCTGCCCGAGACCTTCGAGCACGAGCTGCGCCTGGCCGGCGCCGAGCTGACCGAGGTGGTCCGCCGGATCAGCCTCCTGGCGCAAAAGAACGCTCCGCTTCGCCTCTCCTTCAAGACAGGCGAGCTGACCATCTCGGCTCAGACACCGGATATCGGTGAAGCACTCGAGTCGCTGCCGGTCGCCTTCCAGGGCGAGGCGCTCGAGATCGGGTTCAACCCCGAGTTCCTACGCGCTGGGCTCGAGGCCATAGAGGATGGCGATGTGGTCGTGAAGCTGATCAGCCCACTGCGCCCCGGGCTGATCGAGTCCGGCGACGAGAGCCGCTTCCGCTACCTGATCATGCCTATCCGGCTGAACGTGTAGGTCGTGCGATGTGCAGGTGTTGACGCTCAGGCTGCGTGACTTCCGCGGCTATGGCGACGCCCACGTCGAGTTGGGCGAGGGCCTGACCGTGGTGACGGGCCCGAACGGAGCCGGGAAGACCAATCTGCTCGAGGGCCTCTACTTCGCCTGCACCGGCCGCTCGTGCCGGACGAGCAATGAGCGCGAGATCATCAGCTTCGGGGCCGGAACCACCCGTACCGTTCTCACCTGCCAGGGCGAGGATGGTCTGCACGAGCTGACCGTCGGTTTCTCAGCCGGCCAGCCGAAGGTCATGCGCGTCGACGGCGCGAGCGTCGAGCGCCTTATCGACGTCGGCAGCCGACCGCTGGTCAGCGTCTTCCTGCCCGATCGGCTTGAGCTGATCAAGGGTGCTCCCGCCGTTCGCCGCGCCCACCTGGACCAGTTCGTCGCTGCGGTATGGCCGGCGCGGGCGGCCACGCGCCGGCTCTACGGTCAAGCCCTCGCGCAGCGAAACGCACTGATCGCTCGGATCCGCAAGGGCGCCGGTGCTCGATCGTCACTGGCCGGCTGGGACGCGCAACTCGCCCGGCACGGCGTTGTGCTGATGAATGACCGCCGCCAGGCCATCGCGCTGATCGCCGAGCCGTTCCGGCGCCTCGCCGCGGCTCTCGGACTCGACGGCGACGCTTCGCTGACTTACCGACCGCGGTCGACCGCCGCCGACGCCGAGCAGCTTGCGGAGGAACTGGCGGAGCGACTCGACCTTGATCTGGACCGAGGGTTCAGCGGCCACGGCCCCCATCGCGACGACCTCGCCGCCGCCCACAACGGCCATGAGCTGCGCGCCTACGGCTCGCAGGGACAGCAGCGGCTGGCGCTGCTGGCGCTGCTGCTCGCCGAGCGAGAGGCGATTGCCGCCCACCGGCCCGCGCCACCAGTGATGCTGCTCGACGACGTGATGTCAGAGCTCGACCGCGACCGCCGCCGGGCGCTGGTCGAGTTGCTGCGCTCGAGCGCGGGACAGTCCGTAATCACCACGACCGACATAGAGCATGTGCCCGGTGGCACCGATCCCGAGGTCACGCACCTGGCGGTCTCGGGTGGAGAGCTTCTGGCCATGGTGGCGCCATGACGTTCTACCGGCGCAGCCCTCGGCCGATGGCGCTGGCCCTCGACCAGATCCGTGATGAGCTCGAACCGGAGAGCCTGCTGGCCGATGTGCAGCGGGTGTGGCGGGCCGCCGTGGGCGCTGCGATCGCCGCGGAGGCCCAGCCGACCGGAGAGCGCGCCGGCGTCGTCACGGTTTCCTGTTCGGCTTCGGTGTGGGCACAGGAACTCGATCTGATGGCCCCGGCCATCCTCGAGCGCCTGAACCGGATGCTCCGCTCCGGGCGCGTCTCGCGGCTGCGCTGCGTGACACTGCCCGCGCGTTACTGAAGGCGGCCAGACGATGTGAGGCCGGCGGCGGGATGCAGCCCGCCACCGGCCTCGTCGTTCGGTCCCCCAACCGAAGCTGTTTGCGCAGAAGTGTGTGGAAGCTTCAGCTGCGCGGTGCCCGGGTGGCCAGGAAGCTAGTTCAGCTCCGCGGTACCCCAGGTGGCGAGGTTCCAGGTCCCGAGGCCCCAGGTCCCGAGGCTCGAGTTCACGCTGTCGCCGTTGTGGGCGGAGCAGCTCTTGCACGTGTAGCTCGAGCCGGCGTACCCGGCGCGCAGCGCGCCGTTGGCGCGGCTCCAGGTGGCCAGGCTCCAGGTGCCCAGCGTGTAGTTGACGTTGCCCGTCGCGTCGATCAGCTTGTTCGGGGTGAGCCCCTGATTGGCCACCGGCGGGTTCCAGTCCAGCACCGCCTTGACCGCGTTCGGCTCTTGTAGCGAGGGGTTCTCGCTCACCGCGCCGCCGTTCAGGTCGCCCTTGACTTGATCGGGCGTCCAGCGCGGGTGCGCCTGAAGCAGGTCGGCCGCCAGGCCGGCGATCATCGGCGCGGCCATCGAGGTGCCGCTGGTCTGGATGTACTGACCGCCTGCGATCTGGCAGTTGCAGTTGGTGTTGGCGAACACGCTACCCGGCGCGAGCACCGAGGCGATGTGGGCGCCGGGCGCGTACACGTCAGGCTTCTGGAAGCCGTCCTGGGTGGTGCCCCGACTCGACCACGTGGCCGCGACGTCGTCGCTCGGATCGGCGGTGCCGTTCTCGTCCACTCCGCCGACAGTGATCACATACGGATCGTTGGCCGGCGCATATTGCACGGCGTCGGACGCGGGGCCACGGTTGCCGGCCGCGGCGACGACCACGATCCCGCGCATCCAGGTCGCCTCGACGGCGGCGTCGAGCGGGTCGGTCTTATAAGACTGGGCCGTGGCCGCGTCCAGTGACATATTGACGACGCGGATGTTGTACTGGGCGCGATGCTCAACCGCGAACTGCAGTCCGTAGATGACGTCGAGCACGGTGGTCGCGCCGGCCTCATCTGACACCTTGATCGAGATCAGGTTTGCATTCGGCGCCACGCCGACATACTGGCCGTGCAGCGCGTCGGACCGGTTGTTCCCGTTGCCGGCGATGATGCCCGCGACGTCGGTTCCGTGGCCATAGCCGTCATTCGCGGTGCTGGCACGCGTGTTGTCGACCGCGCTGACGATCACACGTGAATGCTTGCCGTCAACGGAGGCGAAGTCGGAGAGGGCGCCGTTGACACCGGTGTCGATAACCGCGACGCCGACGCCGGTGCCGGTGACTCCGAACTTCCAGAGCGGCTGCAGGCCGAGCGTCCGCGCGTAGGTGGTCTGGACCTGGTCGCCCGCGACGCTGACACTGCCGGGAAACGCCGGGAGGGGGCCACCCGACGGCAGGCTCTGCGGAGTCACCGTTCCGTTGAGCGACACCGCGTGGACGTCAGGGTTCCTCGCCAGCGCGCTGGCGGCGGCGGCCGTCAGCCGAACGGCGAGCCCGTGGATGATCGGGAGGTTGCCGATGACGCGGCCGTGCGCCCGCGCGTCGGCCTGCGCCTTGGCTTCACTCACCGGTGCGTTGAACTGGACGATTGCCTGCACGCTCCGGCTCGGGTGATGCTGTGCGAGCGTCGCGATGCGCGGGTCGAGCGGAGCTGAAGGGCCCTGGGCCGCCGGAGCCGGCGAGCTGGAGAAACCCACCCGTGCACCCGTAGTCGCGAGCAGGACGGTGAGCGCCAGTGCAGCAGCGCCGACGAGCGCGGTCATCCACCGCATGCGCTCGGCGATCTGAACAGAACGGGTCATTTCAGGGCAACCTCCGTGTTGCGGACACTTACCAGTTACTAACTGGCGGCTGGGCTGTCTCAACATCCGTGTGAGACCCCTGGCTTTGCGTCCCCGCCTCGCGGCGGGTTTGCCCTGAGCAGTCTTGGGTGCTTGAACTGGCGGCTGGGCTATCTCACTCGTAGGTGAGACCCCTGGCTTTGCGCCCCCGCCTCGCGACGGGTTTGCCACTGAGTCAGTCCTTGTGGGATGGTCATCGGCCCGAAGGCGCGCGAACCTGAGTGCAACTGGACGTATGTACGAGCGTGTCAGGCGGCAGGCCGGAGCAGGAGGTCCGAGCGCACCGGCTCGGGCCTACCGAGATGGAAGCCCTGGCCGAGATCGCACGCGAGGATGACCAGTGCGTCGACCTGCTCCTGCGTCTCGATGCCCTCGGCGATCACGGTCACGCCAAGCGTGCGGGCGAGTTCGATGATCATCCGCACGAACGAAGCCTCGCGCCCGCCGCGGGCGAGGCCGTCCACGAACGACTTGGCGATCTTGAGCATGTCGAACGGCAGCGTGTGCAGATAGCTGAGCGACGAGTAACCGGTGCCGAAGTCGTCGAGCGCGAAGCGGACGCCGAGTTCGCGCAGCTCGCCGATGGCGGCCGACACGCGCTTGGTGTCGTCGAGGAGGACGGTCTCGGTGATCTCGAACACAAGACTGCGCGGATCCACCTGCGCCTCCGCCAGCGTTGCGCGGACGCGGGAGACGAGCTCAGGATCGCGCAGCTCGACGGCGGAGAGATTGACGTGCACAGCGACCTCGGTAGCGCCGGACGGATCGGCTGCCGCGTTGGCCTGCCAACGGCGGGCCTGCTGACAAGCCTCCTCGAGCACGTACTGACCGAGCGAGAGGATGAGGCCGGTCTCCTCGGCCAGTGGGACGAACTCGGACGGTCCGACCAGGCCGCGGCGGGGATGCTCCCAGCGCACGAGCGCCTCCTCGGCGACGAGCCCGCCGGTGTCGAGGTCGACGATCGGCTGGAAGTACAGGGTCAGCTCCTGGCGTTCGATGGCCAGCCGCAGCTCCTCCTTGAGCCCGTGGCGCTCGAGCACGGCGGCGCCCATGCTGGGGTGGAAGACCTGGAAGTGGCCCTTCCCGGTCGTCTTGGCCTTGTACATCGCGACGTCCGCGTCGCGGATGAGATCCTCGGCTGAGAAGTTGCCGCCGTGGCTGGTGGCGATGCCGACGCTGACATACACGGCGACGCTCTCCGACGCCACGCCAACCGGGAGGACGAACGCCTCCATGATCCGGCGGGCGACCTTCACCGCGGCGGCCTCGGCGTCGTGCGCGTCCTCGACCATCACCGCGAACTCGTCGCCGCCCAGCCGCGCCACCAGGTCCTCGGGCCGCAGACACGAGCGAAGGCGGCAGGCGACGGAGACCAGCAGCTCGTCGCCGGCCGAGTGCCCCAGGCTGTCGTTGACCGTCTTGAAGTCGTCGAGGTCGATGAACAGGACGGCCAGCTCGCCGCGGCGCTCGGCGATCGCCTCGCGGACCTTGTCGGTGAACAGCGACCGGTTGGCCAAGCTGGTCAGCGGATCGTGGTACGCCTGGTGGTGGAGCTGCTCCTGGAGAACGCTGAGCTGCATGACCGCCTGCTCGAGGCGGTCGTACTGAAGCGCCACGCTGGCGTTACCAGCCAGCGTGTCGAGCAGGCGCAGGTCCTCGTGGTCGAATGAACGGACCACGCCGAAGCGGTTGGCCAGCATGATCGCGCCGATCACCCGCTCCTCGCCGGGAAGCGGCGCCACCATCGCGTGGGTCACGCCGCGCGCCTCCAGGTAGCGCTGGAGGCGGCCTCCGCCGAACGGACTGTCGAACGTGATCGCGCCGCCGCTGCGCTCGAGCAGGTCGCGCATCTCGTCGGCCACGTCGGAGTCGACCGGCTCCATCAGCTCGCGGTAGCTGCCGGGACCGAGCACCGTGCGCAGGCTCGGGTTCTCCTCCGAGCCGAACAGGATGATCTCGGCCACCTCGGCGCGGAACGCCTCGAGCGAGCGCACCAGCAGGCCCTCCAGGGCATGGGCGATCTCACGCGATCGGGCCAGCGTGCGGTTCGCCTCGTAGAGGAACTCCAGGCGCTTGTGTCGCTCACGCTCGGACAGATACGCGCGATAGGCCGCGAAGAGCGTCACCGAGGGAACCAGCAGAAGGGGAAGCGCATGCGCGTCGTCGGCGGTGATCACCGCGCCGCACAGCCCGAGGCTCGCGTTGCTCGTGGTGACGACGAGATCCATGGCGAGCATGTGGACGAGCGTGCGAAGGCGGACGAGTCCCTCGGAGAGCGAAATCGCAGCGGCGATCAACGATGAGGCCACGATCGAGGAGGCCTGAGTGGCGATCAGCGCCGACACCCACGTCCGCGTGTCGACCTGGCCCGCGCTCGCCGTCAGCAGATGCACGATCAGGATCGCGATGCAGGCATGCACAGCCAACTGGCCCAGGTTGAAGACGAGCTTCACCGGCGGAAGCCGGCGGTCGAAGAGCAAGACAAGGCCGCAGCCGAGCAGGCAACCGAGCACGAACGACTCGGCACTGCAGAAGATCACGCCGAACACAAGCGGGATGTCGCCCAGCGAGAAGGAGTGCGCGCCGCGCCGGAAATGCAGGTGGACCACGCAGCGCTCGGCGATCGCGAACGCGATCGCGATCGCCCACCAGGGCAGGTGGGGATCGGCGAGCGGGCGCAGCCCGTGCACCGGGCCGGCGTAGAGCGCGGCGGCGGCGGCGATGAGCGCCAGGTTGAGCCCCCAGACGGGGTGGACCGCGAGGACAGGCGAGAGCATCCGCGCCAGGCGCGTCGCGCGCTTGGGCTGTGGTTCGGTGGCGGTTTCGGAGGTCATCCGTCAAAGCGCCGGCGTCGTCTCGCCGGCGAGCCCTTCGCACAAGCATCGGCGAAACGTTGGAAAAGTTGAGCATCGCGCGTGACGTCGAGGGGGACTCGATTCGGGATTCCTTCGCCTGGCGGCAGAAAGCCGGAGAGGGTCCGATCGCGGGGCTTTGCAACCGCGTCGAAACAGGACTGTCACACGCGCGCAAATCCTTGCCTTTTTGCGGAGGTTTGCAGGCAAAATACTCGCGTGCGAGAGGGCGTTTCGCCGCCCCGCTGTGCTATCCTGATGTACACAATCTTCGACGCCCCGGGGCGCGCGGCAGGTTGCGCTGACCGGGGCGTCTCAATGTCATCGGAGGATCGTTGGCAACTGACGATGGCGCCACAGGGCGCCCCAACAATCAGAGCAGCTACGACGCCCAGGACATCACCGTCCTGGAGGGCCTCGAGGCGGTACGCCGGCGTCCCGGCATGTACATCGGCTCGACCGGATTGCGCGGACTTCACCACCTCGTCTACGAGGTCGTGGACAACTCGGTTGACGAGGCCCTGGCGGGGTACTGCGATCACGTCGAGGTCACGATCCAGCCCGACAACTCCGTTTGCGTGCGCGACGACGGGCGCGGGATCCCGGTCGCCACCATGGAGAAGGAGCAACGCCCAGCGGTCGAGGTCGTGCTGACCGTGCTGCACGCCGGCGGCAAGTTCGGCGAGGGTGGCGGCTACAAGGTGTCGGGCGGGTTACACGGCGTCGGCGTGTCGGTCGTCAACGCGCTGTCCGAGCGCTTGGACGTCGAGGTCCGTCGCGATGGGTTCACCTGGACCCAGTCCTACGAGCGCGGCCGGCCGCTCGCTGACCTGAAGCAGGGCGAGCCGACCGACGAGACCGGCACCACCGTCACCTTCTGGCCCGACCCGGACATCTTCGAGACGCTCGACCTCGACTTCACCACGCTCGAGGAGCGCATGCGCGACACGGCCTTCCTGACCCGTGGCTTGCGGATCGTGCTGAAAGACAAGCGTGGCGAGGGCCACAAGGCCGAGTTCCACTACGAGGGCGGGATCGTCGACTTCGTCAAGTACCTAAACCGCAACAAGAACCCCGCCACCAACAAGGTCATCTCGTTCGAGGGCGAAAGCGACGAGGGCGCGGTCGAGGTCGCGATGCAGTGGAACGACTCCTACCAGGAGTCGGTGTTCTCGTTTGCCAACAACATCAACACGATCGAGGGCGGGTCGCACCTGAGCGGGTTCCGCTCCGCCCTGACCAGCGCGCTCAACAACTACGCGCGCGACAAGGGCGAGCTCAAGGACAAGGACGACGCGCTGACCGGCGAGGACGTCCGCGAGGGCCTCACCGCGGTCATTTCGGCCAAGCTGACCGATCCCCAGTTCGAAGGCCAGACCAAGACCAAGCTGGGCAACCCGGGCATGCAGGGCTTTGTGCACTCGGTGGTGTACGGCCGGCTGTCCGAGTTCCTCGAGGAGAACCCCCAGGATGCCCGCCGGGTGATTCGCAAGAGCGTCGATGCGGCGCGGGCCCGGGCGGCGGCGCGCAAGGCGCGCGATCTCACGCGCCGCAAGTCGGCGCTCGAGAACTCCGCGCTGCCCGGCAAGCTGGCCGACTGCTCGGTCAAGGACCCGGCGCTGGCCGAACTGTTCATCGTCGAGGGCGACTCGGCCGGCGGCTCGGCGGTCAGCGCGCGCGACCGCAGCACGCAGGCCATCCTGCCGCTGCGCGGCAAGATCCTCAACGTCGAGAAGAGCCGGATCGACAAGGTCCTCCAGAACCAGGAGATCCAGGCGTTCATCACCGCGATCGGCACTGGGGTGCGAGACGAGTTCGACATCGCCAAGGCGCGCTACCACAAGATCGTGCTGCTGACCGACGCCGACGTCGACGGCGCGCACATCCGCACGCTCGCGCTGACGCTGCTCTTCCGCGAGATGCAGCCCCTGATCGAGGCCGGCTACGTGTACATCGCCAAGCCGCCGCTCTATCGCCTGACCAAGGGCCAGAAGCACCGCTACATCGAGCGCGAGTCGGAGCTCGAGGACATCCTGCTCGGCGATAAGTTCGAGAAGATCGAGGTCTACGACCGTTACAACAAGCAGCTCAAGTTGACCGACACGCGGTGGAAGCGCTTCAACCGCCTGCTCAAGCATTACGACGGCTGGGCCTCCGCGCTGCGCGCCGCCCACGGCCACGGCGTGATCGAGTTCCTGCAGCAGGCGCGGCTGCTCGAGGAGCAGATCAGCGACATCGAGGCGCTGATGCGCCACATCGCCAAGGACGGCCAGAACGGCGAGTCCTTCCAGGCCGAGCTGGTTTCCGAGGACGAGAGCCACGTCGTGATCCGCACGATCGAGGCCAAGACCGGCCTGGCCACCACCCATCACATCCCGCGCGCCACGCTCGACGCCGAGGAGTACCGCCAGTTGGCCGACGTGCACAGAGATCTTGTTGACCTGGTCGGGACGCCACCGTTCCACGTGCGACTCGGCGAGCACTCCAAGGACGCGCCCACCTTCGACGAGCTGCGTGAGGCAGTGCTGGCCATCGCCCAGCGCGGGATCGAGTACTACCGGTTCAAGGGCCTCGGTGAGATGGACGCGCACGAGCTCCGCGAGACCACGATGGATCCGGCCACCCGGACGCTGGTCCAGGTCACGATGCAGGACGCGGCGTCGGCCGACGACGTGTTCTCGATGTTGATGGGCGACCAGGTCGAGCCGCGGCGCGCCTTCATCGAAGAGAACGCGCGGCTCGTGTCGAACCTGGACACGTAGGAGGCACGGATGGCATCGATCGACACCATCAGCGGCGGCAACATCGAGCCTCGCGGGCTCGAGGAGGAGATGCGCTCGGCGTATCTCGACTACGCCATGTCGGTCATCGTCGGGCGCGCCCTGCCCGACGTCCGCGATGGTCTCAAGCCGGTCCACCGTCGCATCCTCTACGCGATGAACGAGTTGGGCCTGCGCCCGCCGCGCCGGCACGTCAAGTGCGCGACGATCGTCGGGGAGGTCATGGGCAAGTACCACCCGCACGGGGACTCCGCCATCTACGACACGCTCGCGCGCATGGCGCAGGACTTCTCGATGCGCTATCCCCTCATCGACGGGCACGGGAACTTCGGCAACATCGACGGGTGGGGCGCAGCGGCCATGCGCTACACCGAGGCAAGGCTCGACCCGCTGGCCACCGAGATGCTGCGCGACATCGACCAGGAGACGGTCGACTTCGCCCCGAACTTCGACGGCTCCAAGCAGGAACCGCTGGTTCTCCCCGCCCGCTTCCCGAACTTGCTGGTCAACGGCGGCGCCGGGCATCGCGGTCGGCATGGCGACCAACATCCCGCCGCACAACCTCCGCGAGGTGGTGGCGGCCACCCTCGCCTATATCGACGACCCCGACATTCAGGTCGAGGGTCTGATGAAGCACATCAAGGGACCAGACTTCCCGACCGCGGGGACCATCCTCGGACGGGAGGGGATCCGCGACGCCTACGCCACCGGTCGCGGGCGGATCCGCGTCCAGGCCAAGGCGCACATCGAGCCGATCGGTCAGGGCAAGGAGGCGATCATCGTCTCCGAGCTGCCGTTCCAGGTCCGCAAGGGCGGCGACGGCGGCGTGATCGAGAAGATCGCCACGCTGGTCCACGAGAAGAAGCTCTCCGAGATCACCGACATCCGCGACGAGTCGGACCGCAACGGGATGCGGTTCGTGATCGAGCTCAAGCGCGACGCGATCCCCAAGGTGGTCCTCAACAAGCTGTTCAAGCACACGCCGATGCAGCAGACCTTTGGCGTGAACATGGTTGCGCTGGTCGACAACGTGCCGCGCACGCTCTCGCTGCGCGAGGTGATCGGCCACTACGTGGACCACCAGCGCGAGGTCATCGTCCGCCGCACCAAGTACGAGCTCCGGAGGGCCGAGGAGCGCGCGCATGTGCTGGAGGGTCTGCTGGTGGCGCTGGCCAACCTCGACGAGGTGATCGCGCTGATCCGCTCCTCGCACACTCCCGAGGTCGCGCGGAACGGCCTGGTCGAGCGCTTCGAGCTGACCGTGGTCCAGGCGCAGGCGATCCTCCAGCTCACGCTGAGCCGCCTGACCGCGCTCGAGGCGGACAAGATCAAGCAGGAGCACCAGGACCTGGTCGAGCGGATCAAGGAGCTGCGCGAGATCCTGGGCGACGAAGGCAAGGTGCTCACCTTGATCAAGGACGAGCTGTCGGAGATCGCTGAGTCCTACGGCGACGACAGGCGGACCGAGATCGTCCACGCCGAGGGCGAGATCGACATCGAGGACCTCATCGCCGATCAGCAGATGGTGATTTCGATCACCCACTCGGGCTACATCAAGTCGCTGCCGCTGTCCACCTACCGCCAGCAGCGCCGCGGTGGCGTGGGCGTGACCGGAATGGACATGAAGGAGGACGACTACATCGAGCACCTGTTCGTCTCCTCCACACACGACTACCTGCTGTTCTTCACCAACCGCGGGAAGGTCTACCGGCTCAAGGTGTACGAGCTGCCCGAGGCCTCGCGCACCGCGCGCGGGCGCGCGCTGGTCAACCTGCTGCCGCTGCGCGAGGGCGAGCGGGTGCAGTCGGTCCTCGCCACGCGCGACTTCAGCGAGGGCCAGTACCTGGTGTTCGCCACCCGCAAGGGAATGGTCAAGAAGACCGAATTCGGTGCCTACAACACCCCGATCAAGGCCGACGGCATCATCGCGATCAACATCCGCGAGGACGACGAGCTCGTGGCCGTGCGCCGCACGAGCGGCCACGACGACATCATCATGGTCTCGCGGTCCGGTCAGGCGGCACGCTTCAACGAAGATCAGGTTCGCCCGATGGGCCGCGACACGAGCGGCGTGCGGGGCATGAACGTCGCCCAGGCAGGTAACGCCGTGCTCGTCATGGACGTCGCGCGCGACGATCAGGAGCTGCTCGTGGTCACCGAGAACGGCTACGGCAAGCGGACCCCGATCCCCGACTATCCGGTCAAGGGCCGCGGCACGATGGGCGTTAAGACGATCACGCTCACCGAGAACAAGGGAGCGTTGGCCGGCGCGCTGGTCGTCCGGGAGCATCAGGAGCTCGTGTTCATCTCCCAGAACGGCATGGTGCAGCGCACGTCCGTGCGCGGGATCAACCGATATGGCCGCGCCTCGCAGGGCGTTCGCGTGATGAACATCCGCGACGATGATCAGGTGAGCGCGGTGGCGCTGGTGGTCGAGTCAGACGCGTCCACCGCCGCGCCTGTGGCCGAGGACGAGTAGCCGCTTCGCCCGCGACGGTCGAGACCGGCGGGCATTCGCTCAAGCGCCCTCTCCGCGCTTCCGATAAATCCCTAAATGGGACCTGCACGTCCAGAGCTGGGGCTGCCTGGGCCACACGCTGCCGGGGGGACAGGACCGGAACGACGGGGCATGCGCCCCGGGAACCGTCCGGGTCGTCTCGCCGTAGCGCTGGTCCTCGTCTGGCTGGCCCTGATGGGACTAGCCGGCTGGGTGCTGGCCGGATCTCAGGCGAGCAGCCGGAAGGGGGTCGCCGGACGCCTCGAGGCCCGGACGAACTACACCGCGACGTTCGTATCGATCTACGTACGCGACCTGCTCGCTCGCGATCGCTCGGCGGCTCTGAGCTGGTTCGCCACCCCGCGGGTCAATCGCGCCACCCTCGCGCGAGCCGCGTCGGCCCTTGGACTGAGGGGCGCGGTTCTGTTCGACGGACGCGGCCGGCCGATCGTCAGCCTTGATGGGAGCGCCCGCTCGATCGACCGGATGCTGGTCAGTCGGTACAGCGGCTTCGCGTCCGCCGCCGCTGGCGGTTCGCGCGTGTCCCTGGTCGGCGGCCCGACGCCGGCGGTCAGCTTCGCAGTGAGCTACCAGACGCTGTCGGGTCCGCGCGTGTTCAGCGGCGCGTACGCGATGGCCGACACCGTGCTGCCGACCGTCCTCGCCAACGTGCTCACGACGCAGTCGCACTGGCGGGCGTATCTGATCGACCCCTCGGGCACTCGGCTTCTCGCGGCCGGCCGAGGCGGCGTGGAGGACGCGCCGGTCGATTTCAGAGCCCCCGTGAAAGGAACGACCTGGCGGGTCGTGGTCGAGGACCCCGCGAGCCAGCTGTACGGCTTCCTCAACGGTCCGGGCCGGTGGCTGGCCTGGGTGGCGCTGATGGGGCTCGCCATGGCCGGTCTGGCCATCAGCGTGCTCATCCCCCGCCTCGCCCGGCGCCGCCGCCAGCTGACCCTGCTCAACGCCGAGCTGGCCCGCCTGGCCGCGGTGGATCCGCTAACCGGCCTGCGCAACCGTCGCGCGATCGACGAGTACCTGCACGACGCTCTCAGCGTCGCGCGCCGGCACGATCTCCCGCTGTCAGTGCTCGTGATCGACGTCGACCACTTCAAGAACGTAAACGACACGCTCGGCCACCGCAGCGGCGACGCCGTCCTCTACCACGCCGCACACGTACTGGATGGGGCGCTCCGGACCGAGGATGCCATCGGCCGGTGGGGCGGCGAGGAGTTCCTGGTCGTCCTGCCCGGCACCGACGAAGAGGGTGCGCTGCACGCCACCGAGCGCCTTCGCGAGGCGTTGGCCGCCGATCAGCCCGAGGACGCCCGCGTGCACGGGCTCGCCGTGACGGTCACGATCGGCGTGGCCGAGTGGCGCGGCGAGGAGATGGACGAGCTGGTCAGCCGCGCCGACGGAGCGCTGTACATCGGCAAGTCCTCCGGGCGCGACACCATACGCGTCTCGCCGCCGGTCCTCGTCGCCGACGAGGCAGTCGCGCGCCGCTGAGCCCCGGCCGGCGTCACCTTCCCCGCGCCGGGCGTCACCTTCCCCGCGCCGGGCGGTCACCTTCCCCGCGCCAGCGTCACCTTCCGGACCAGCCGGGAAAAGCCATGCGATCACGGGTGCGGCATCCGCTAATCTCCTCTTCACCAGAGAAAGGAGGTGGTCCGACTGTCTGAAAGTTCTTGCGGGACCCTGGAGGTGTCCGGCCGCTAAGTCGGAGGCTGACCCCGCTTAGCGGAGTCCCCCCGAGACACCGCCGGCGCGAGCGCCGGGACTAGTCCCTCCGGCACGCACCAGCTCGTTCCGGTTCAAGCCAGCCAGACTGTGAAGGGCGCCGTGTCGACGGCGCCCTTCCTCTTTCTGGCGGTCGCTACGCGGCCAGGTACGCCTGCCAGGCGATCGGGATCGTGGGGCTCGCCACGTGGATGAACACGGTGGCACTGGGGGTGCGCGGCTGCTTGAGCAGGCGCATCCCGACCTGGCGGAGCAGCGCGTCGCCCTTGCGCCGGTTGCAGGGGGCGCAGGAGGCGACGATGTTGTCCCAGCTCGAGCCGCCGCCCTTGGAGCGGGGGATCACGTGGTCGACCGTGAGGTTCGCGCGCGAGCCGCAGTACTGGCACGTCCAGTCGTCGCGGGCGAACACGGCGCGGCGCGTGATCTTGCGCCGGTGCGTGTCGCGCGGGATGCGAACGTAGGTGACGAGGCGGATCACCACCGGGCGGGACATGCTCCGGGTCGCCGAATGCAGCTCCCAGTCGGCGTGGTCGATGACCTCCGCCTTCTCCTTGAGCAGGAGGACCACCGCGCGCCGGACCGTGCATACGTTGATCGGCTCGTACGTCGCGTTCAAGACGAGCACCCGGCCACCCTCACGTCCGCGTCGCTGGTGCTCTGGAAGCGACGCGGACCAGACTGGCGCTGGTACTGAGGAGGGCATGGCTGGCGCCAGTGTACCGACGCGTCCCCCGGATCGGACAGGGTTCACCAGGGATACGCATGGTTTTCACACGATCCTCACGCCGGCCTGGCGCGGCCCCCCCGTCTCACCCGATCGCGGCCGGGAATGAACCCAGAACCCGCAGCACCTCGACGTGGGCGCGCAGGCCCGCGAGGGCGTCGGCCACGTGCGGCTCGCTGTCGCGTCCCTCCAGGTCGAGGAAGAACATGTAGCGGCCGAGGCCCTGCTTGCGCGGTCGGGATTCGATGCGGGTGAGGTTGACCTCGCGGCTGGCGAACTCCGAGAGGCAGTGCACGAGCCAGCCGGGCGCCTCCGCGCCCGACTCCCCAGAAGACGACCGCTGTCTTCCAGGGGCCCATCGGCGGCGCGCCGGCGCGCGCGGACTCCCGGTGGCGCGCCGAGCGGCCCCAGCCAGACGAACCGCGTCTCGTTGTCGGGCACGTCCTCCACGCCGGCGCGCAGCACGTGGCACTCGTAGCGCTCGGCGGCCAGGCGGTTTCCGAGCGCCGACCACGGCCCTTCGTGCTCGGCCACGATGCGCACCGCCTCGGCGGTCGAGGCGCCGGCGAGCACGGTGGCGTGAGGCAGTCGCGAGCGGATGAAGCGGGCGCACTGAGCGGTGGCCTGGGGATGCGACACGCACGGTCTCGATCTCCGACAGTTCGAGCGGGGTCGCGGGCGATCAGGCAGTGGCGGATCGGGTGGATGACCTCGCCGAGTATCGCCACGTCCTCGGTCTCCATGGCCAGCGCGTCAAGGGTGGCGTTGACCGAGCCCTCGAGCGAGTTCTCGATCGGCACCAGCGCGCGCTGGACGGAGCCGAAGTGGACCGCCATCACCGTGTCGTAGATCGTGGGCTGGGGAACCAGGTCGAGCCCGTCCTGGCCGGCGGTGGCGCTGATCAGCGCCTCCTGGGTGAAGGTCCCCTCCGGTCCGAAATAGGCGACGCGCATCCCCCCGACGCGGTCCCGCTAGCCGGACTGCTGGCGCCCGTCGGCCTCGAGCGCGCGGCGGATCGCCTCGTCCTCCTCGGGGGAGAGCTCGAACTCGGGCTTGCCCTCGCGCACCTCCTTGGCGTAGAGGCGGGCCTGGTCGCGGTGGTGGATCGAGGACAGCACTAGCCCGGATCGGTTGGCGTCGAGCAGCGCGATCGAGGTGGACTGCCGGCCCGACATCTCGCCGTAGGCGTCATAGCGGATCAGCGCACGGTAGGCCATCGCCCCGTCGATCCGTCGCTCGGCGGCGTCCGTCCGGCGGTCAAGCTGCTGCGCCGCGTCCTGGACGTAGTCGGACAGTGCCTCGAACTGCTTCTGGAGCGCGGCGGCGTGGGCGACCAGGTCCTGCTCGCGATCGCCCAGGATCGTCCGCTGGGCCGCGCGCAAGCGTCGTAGCTTGACTCCCAGGACCGCGCAGAAGAGGAGGGCCAGCAGTGCGACGGCGCCGGCAGCCATCGCGACGATTCCAGCCGTGCTGGTCAGGTTGTGCACTGCCGACAGGATACGGTCACGCCCGCCGGCAGCGAGACCCGAGCGCCACCGGCGCGCCATCCGGCGAATCAGCTCACTGGAAGGCGACCGGGAACTGCAGGGAGTTGTTCGACGTCGTCTTCTCGCCGGGCACCTGCACGATCGTGGCGCTCAGCTGCTGGGTGCCCTTGGGCGGGATGGCACTCAGCGTCACGTCGCAGGTGGCGGTCTGGCCGGCGGTTGTCTGCGGCACGCACGGCCTGGCCGCTCACCTTCGATCCGGCGATCGTGACCTTGCAGACCACATTGAGTCTCGGTGTTCTGCCCGGTGTTGGCGAAGTTGAGGGTGAAGGTTGGGGCGGGACTGGCCGGGATCGAGTTGGTGGATCCGGTCTGCAGCTGAGTCCCTCCGACGGTGACCGAGTTCAGCTCGATGACCGTGCAGCCCGGGTGCTGACCGGCTTCTTCTGGGCGGTCGGCAGCTGCACCTTGAGCTGGCTGGCGACGGTCGTGGGGTTCAGCCAGTCGATCGAGGGCAGGAACTGGCTCGAGTTGATCTGTTGGCCGCCGAGGCCGCCCACGCTGATGTCGGCGGCGCGCAGGGCGCCGATGACCTCGGGCACCGAGTAATCGACGTACATCACATCTGAGGCGTAGAACCGCGCCATGTCGGCTGCGATCTTGTTCACCGCCTCCTGAGCGGTCTGGGTTTGCAGCGCCGGTTGCACCTGCTGGGCGACGGTCCGGATCCCGTCGGCGCGCATCTGGAGGGCCTGCACGAAGTTCTGATGCGCGCTCTTCACCTCGTCGGGGACGTCGATGCTCTTGGCCTTCCCCAGCTGGCTGGTGGCATCGGCCAGGTCGTTGTTTATGTGGTTCTGCAGGCCTGTCGGATCGCCCGTGCCGCCCGAGAGTGCCCCGAAGAAGCTCTTGCCGGTGTTGACCGACTGCGCGTTGAGCGAGGCGACGCTGTTGTTGAAGTCCTTGAGCGCGCTGTTGCGGGCGTTCGTCTCACAGCTGTTGACCAGGACCGCGATCAGGATGATCGCCACCACCACGACGCCGGCCAGGATGATGCGGCGGACGAGGATCGCCTGCTGGGTGGCCGGACGCGGGCGTCGGCCGCCCCCAGTCGGTCTGCGTCTGCGCGGGGCCCTCCGCGGCGCTGTACGAGTCTCCTCCGGCTCGTCGAAGAACGACACGCTGCTCGCTCCTTGGCGGAATCAGGAGCGATCAGTATGACCGGCGTAACGGCGGTAAGACGAGCCTGAACGCGCGATGCCGCAGGGGAAGTCGCCGGTTTGCTCGAAAAAGTGGCCGTGCGCACGCGGATCCTTCCCGGCTCGCAGGCCCCGACTGCCCGTTCGCGGCAGATGCGAAGCGATCCGGCGGCCGACGCCGAGCCCGGCGCGCTCCAAGCCCGGGACCTCCGCGCCAGGGCGCCGGACGCCCCGCTCGTCCTCGGTCGCTACCGCCTGCGCCGTCGGCTCGGGACGGGCGGCTTCGCCTCGGTGTGGCTGGCCCATGACGAACGGCTCGATCGCCAGGTGGCGATCAAGATCCTCCCGCGCGAGCGTGTCCTCGGCGGGCGCTTCGAGCGTGAGGCCCGAGCCGCGGCCCGGCTCGCACACCCGGGGATCGTCACGCTCTACGAGGCGGCGGTCGACGACGAAGGCGCCTATCTGGTCTCGGAGCTCGTGCCGCGGGGCGACGCTCGAGGAGCTGCTCGCGGCCGGGCGCCTGTCGGATCGCGACGTGGTCCGCATCGGGATCGCGCTGTGCGACGCATTGGCCCACGCCCACGCGCATGGGGTGATCCACCGCGACGTCAAGCCGTCCAACGTGCTGGTTCCCGAGCATCCGACCACCGCGGCGCAGCTCGCCAGGCTGACCGACTTCGGGGTGGCGCGTGTCCTCGGCGGAGACTCGCTCACCGGCACCGGCGACGTCATCGGCACCGAGGCCTACATGGCGCCCGAGCAGGCCCAGGGCCTGTCTGCGGCGCGAGCCCGCCGACCTGTTCTCGCTGGCCCTCGTCCTGTACGAGGCCCTGAGCGGGACCAATCCGCTCCGGAGCGCGCTCGGCGCCGCGCGGCGCCGAGGCGTGCACCTGCCGCCGCTGCGTCGCCAGCGCCGCGACCTCCCGCGTGAGCTGGGGCGGGCAATCGATATGGCTCTGCGGCCTCGGCCGAGCGAGCGAGGGCGCCTGGAGGAGTTGCGCGCCGGGCTGGTGGCGAGCGTGGCGCGAGTGGCCGACGAGCCTGGGGTCGTGACCGATCCGTGGCCGACCCGGACCGTGACGCGGGGCAGGGCGACCGACGAGGACGTGCCGATTCGGAACCTCGAGCGCCCCCAGCCGCGCAAGCCGGCTGTGCGTGACGTCGAGCGCCCCGTCGGCGTTCGGTGGCCGAGACGTGCCCTGGCGGGGTTTGCCACCGCCTTCCTCACCGCGTGGCTCATCCGCCACGCGCCTGGGACTGCCCCCCTCCCCACCGCTATCGTCGCCTGCATCGCCGGGCTGTTCGTGGTCGCCCTTCCGCGCGCAGGGTGGCTGATCCTGGCCGTCGCGGCGGCGGCGTGGCTGATCGTCGAATCGCGTCCGGGCGAGGCACTGGTCGTCCTGGCCGGCGCCGCGATCCCCTTGCTCGCCAGTCCTCGCGACGGCCCCGCGTGGCCGCTGGCCGTGGCCGCCCCCGCGCTTGGCACGCTCGGGCTGGCCGCCGCCTGGCCGGCCCTGGCGGGACTCACCCACAGGGCTCACCGTCGAGCCGCCCTGGGCGCCACCGGCTACCTGTGGACCGCGCTTGCGAGCAGAGGAATCTCCGCCACCACGACCCTCCCGAACGCGCTGCACGACGTGCTCGGCCCGGTCGCCACGGTGGGCACCCTCCTGACCGCGGTGATCTGGGCCGCCGCAGCGGTCGCCGTGCCGTTCACCCGCAGCCGGCGCTGGCCCGGGCTCGAATGCCTGCGCCTGGCGTTGTGGGCGATCGCCCTTGCGCTGGCCACGCTCTCAGTTGAGCACGCAGCGGGAGCGCCACACACCGAGACCGTCCTTATGGGCGTTGGCGCGGGAGCGCTCGTGGCACTCGCCACGAGCCGCTTGTCCGCCCGTCTGACCAGGGCCAGATCGGGGAACGATCAACCGCCGACCGCGTAGCATGAAACGCGCTTTCGACGGGATGTCGGGGCCTACCCATGAGCGTTCTGAAAAGTCTGGAAAACAAGATTGCCGGCCTGGTCGAAGGCACGTTCAGCCGTGCCTTTCGCTCCGAGGTCCGGCCGGTCGAGATCGCGCGCAAGCTCGCTCGCGAGATGGAGGAGCACAAGTCGTTCTCGGTCTCGCGCACGTACGCGCCCAACGAGTACCGGGTGTTTCTCTCGCCTCGCGATCGCGAGCGATTCGCCGGATACGAGGCGGCGCTCACCGCCGAGTTGGCCGGTTATCTGCTGGAGCACGCCCGGCGCGAGCGCCTCACGCTGCTGTCCCGGCCGGTGATCGAGTTCGAGACCGACGACCGCCTCGGGCTCGGCGAATTCGGCATTCAGACCCGGGTCGCACAGCCCGAGGACGAGCCGGTGAGCGCGCCGGCCGAGGGTCAGTCGGGGCGCACGATGGTCTACAGCAACGCCGAGCGCGTGGCCGAGCCGCTCGAGGAGCGAGGCCGGGCACGGGCGCAGACGCCCCTGCTCATGATCGAGGGCAAACGGGTCGTGGTCAGCGCGGCCGGCGCCACGCTCGGGCGCGGACGCCAGGCGGACATCGTGCTGAACGATCCGAACGTCTCGCGCCAGCACGCCGAGATTCGCCCCCGCGGCGGGTCGTGGGTGATCACCGACCTCGGATCGACCAACGGCTCGCAGCTCAACGGGCGCCGGATCGAGGGCGCGGAGGTGCTGCGAACCGGCGACGAGATCGAACTCGGCGCGTCGCTGATGACGTTCACCCTCGAGTAGGCCGCCACACAGATGCTCGCGCCCGTCTCCGTCGCTCTGAAGTTCGGCTTCCTGATCGTCCTCTACCTGTTCCTGCTCTGGGTGGCGTGGAGCGCCCTGCGGGACCTGCGCCGCGGCCGTGGCGGGGTCGTGCGGGCCGACCCGGCGGCTCGTTACGACGCCACCGGCATGTACGACGCAGCCAGCAACATGGTCGACGCCGATGCGAACGGGTTCGAGCCGCGCCTGCAGGTGGAGCGCGCACCCGGGCACGAGACGGGGAGCGCGTATGAAATTCCCAGCCAGGGCGCTACTCTCGGCCGCGGAGACGTCGAGATCAGGCTCGACGATCCGTTCGCCTCCGCGCATCATGCTCGCGTATCGCGGGAGGGCCATGTCGTCGTGATCGAGGACCTGGGATCCACCAACGGCACCTACCTGAACGAAGAGCAACTGAGCGGCCCGCAGCCGCTGCATCCGGGCGACCGAATCCGTATCGGCGACTGCGAGTTCTCCTACCAGCAATGACAACCAAATTCCGATGATGCTGCGCGCGGCAGAAGCCACCTGCAAGACCGATACCGGTCGCCAGCGGCGAGACAACGAGGACAGCGCGTTCGCCCGGGCACCGGTGTTCGTGGTGGCGGACGGTATGGGAGGCGCCCAGGCCGGCGAGGTGGCCTCGCGGCTCGCCATCGAGGCGTTCGAGCGCGGCCTGCCCGACGACGGGAGCCCCGAGGAGCGGCTGGCCATGCGAGTGCGGGAGGCCAACCACCAGATCTACGAGCGATCTCGGGCCGACCGGCAGCGGGCCGGGATGGGGACCACGCTGACCGCCGCTTACGTGGACGACGCCCACGTGGCGATTGCCCACGTCGGGGACAGCCGCGCATATCTGTTCCGCGACGGGACCCTGCAGCGGCTGACCCAGGACCACTCGCTGGTGGACGAGTTGGTCCGCCGCGGCAAGCTGACCGAGGAGCAGGCGGCCGAGCATCCTCAGCGCTCGATCATCACCCGCGCGCTCGGCCCTGAACCCGACGTCGAGGTCGACACCTGGACCTACCCGGCACGGCCCGGTGACGTCATCCTGCTGTGCAGCGACGGACTTACCTCGATGATCTCCGAGGAGCGAGTCAGGGCGCTGCTCGAGGCGCATGACAACCTGGACGCGGCGGCCGACGCGCTGATCGCCGAGGCCAACGAGGCGGGCGGCCGGGACAACATCACCGTGGTGCTGTTCCGCCTCGAGGAACTGGGCGACGACGACCGCTCGGACCAGGAGACGATGGTCGGCATAGCCGTTCCCCAGCGGTCGGCCTCGGTCGTCGACCACGACACAGACGGCGGGCAGGCTGCCGAAACCGAAGCGCGCGGCCACACCGCGGTCGCCGTCGCACAGCCACCGTCCGTCCGCCCCGCGCTCGAGCGATCTCCACCGCCGAGCGCCCGGCAACTCGAACCGATTCCGCCTCCGGCCGAGCGCCGCCCGGAGCGACGATTCGGCAAGACGCTCGCGGCGCTCGTGGCCATCGTCATCGTGCTCGCGTTGATCGGGGGCGGCGGCTATCTGGCCACTCGGCAGCTGTACTTCATCGGCACCAACGCGCAGGGGGTGGTGACGATCTATCGGGGCCTTCCCTACAACCTGCCATTCGGGGTGCCCCTGTACGAGACCTACTACGTCTCCGGGGTTCCGGCCTCGACCATTTCGTCGGTTCGGCGGTCGAAGCTGCTGAACAACAACCTGCGCTCCCAGTCGGACGCCACCTCGCTCGTGATGGACCTCGAGCAGGGGAGGATCTCGCCGTGAACTCGAACCTTGGGGGCGGGGGCGCCGTGGACTCGATCGGAAGGCTCCGGGTCACATGAGCGCCCGCAACCGCGAACTCCTGGGCTTGATCCCGGCCTCGCTACTCGTCACCGCGGGTTTCGCCGGCGTGTTCATCCAGCGCTCGAACGCGCTCTCGAACGTGTCGCTGACCTACGGCGCGCTGTTCCTCGGGCTGTGCATCGCCGCCCATGTGTTCATACGGATCACCCTCCCCCGGGCCGACCCGTACATGTTCCCCCTGGTGGCGGTGCTGGCCTGCTTCGGGTTGGTGATGATCTACCGCATCAACCCTACGCTGGCGCGCCAGCAGGCACAGTGGTTCGTGCTCGGGCTCGGCCTGTTCGCCGCCACGATCCTCCTGTTCCGCGACTACCGCAAGCTCGAGCGCTACCGCTACACGATCGTGCTCGTCTCGATCGGGCTGCTTGTGCTTCCACGCCTTCCGGGCATCGGGTACCGGGCCAACGGCGCGTACCTCGGGGTCCGGATACCGGGCGTGTTCGTCTTCCAGCCCGCGGAGGTGTCGAAGATCGGCCTCGTGATCTTCCTGGCCAGCTATCTGCGCGACACGCGCCAGGTGCTGGTACAGGGCGGCCGCCGGTTCCTCGGTATCACTCTCCCACCGCTCAAGCAGTTCGGCCCGGTGCTGGTGATCTGGGGGCTCGCCATGGCGATCCTGGTGGTGCTGAGCGACACCGGGTCATCGGTGATGTTCTACGGTGGTCTGCTCGCGATGCTCTACGTCGCGACCAACCGGGCGTCGTTCGTGCTGATCGGCCTGATCGCGGCGGCGGTCGGCTTCTGGTACCTGGGCACGCACATACCGCACATCCATGCCCGCGTCGAGACCTGGCTGCATCCCCTGAACCCGCGGCTCTACAACGCTCCGCTCGGCAGCTACCAGGTCGCCAACTCGATGTTCGCCCAGGCCGCCGGCGGGCTGTTCGGCCAGGGCTTCGGCCGGGCGGCGCTGACGCTGCCCGGCGGCGGCGCGCTGCTGCCGTTTCCGCAGACCGACATGATCTATGCGGTCATCACCGACGAGCTCGGTCTGTTCGGGGCGGTGGCCGTGCTCATCACCTACCTGATGTTCGTGGCCCGCGGGTTCAAGACCGCGATGCTGGCCCGCGACTCGTTCTCGACGCTGCTCGCAGTCGGTCTCAGCGCGATGTTCGCCCTCCAGGTGTTCGTGATCGTGGGCGGCGTGACGCGAGTCATCCCGCTGACCGGGGTGACGCTGCCGTTCATCTCCTACGGCGGCTCCTCGATCGTGGCCAACCTGGTGCTGGTGGCGCTCCTGCTCCTGATCTCAGACCGCGCGCGGAGGCCCGAGTGAGCGGGCCGATCGTCCGTCTGTTCGGGGTGGTGGTGCTGCTGTTCGCGCTGCTCGTCGTCTTCACCTCGCGCTGGACCGTGTTCCAGGCGTCCTCGCTCAACAACAACCCACTGAACGTCCGCACCCTGCTCGACGAGCTGCAGATCAAACGCGGGCGGATCCTCGCCTCCGATGGCAAGACCGTGCTGGCGCGCTCGGTGCCGGCGCCCGGGCACACGTGGAGCCGCACCTACCCGACCGGCACGCTGTTCTCGCAGCCCGTCGGGTTCTCGCTGGCGGCGGTCGGCCGGTCGGCCGGCCTCGAGCAGTCCGCCGGCTCCGACCTGCGCGGCGTGCAGACCGGGCTGAGCTCGATCTTCGGGCCGCTCAGCCCGCGGCCGGTGGGCGACGATGTGTACACGACGCTCGACCCGAAGGCCCAGCGCCTGGCCGCCACCCAGCTGGGCGGGCGGACTGGCTCGGTCGTCGCGCTCGATCCCAGAACCGGCGCGGTGCTTGCGATGTACGCCAACCCGGGCTATGACAACAACCACGCGGCGAAGCTCCCTCCGGGCCAATCGTTCTTCAACAACTCGACCCAGGCGGCCTGGCCGCCCGGCTCGACGTTCAAGGTGGTCACCGCGACGGCCGCCATCGACAGCGGCAAGTACACCCCGAATTCGGTGATCAACGGCGACTCTCCGAAGACGATCTCCGGCGTCCCGCTCCAGAACGACGGCAACCAGAGCTTCGGCAACATCGACCTGACCACGGCGCTGACCAACTCGGTCAACACAGTGTTCGCCCAGGTGGCCGAGCACGTCGGCCGGCCCACGATGACGGAGTACATGAAGCGGTTCGGCTTCTACTCCAAGCCGCCGCTCGACTACCCCTCCAATGCGATCAGGGCGAGCGTGCCGGTCGACTCGCACGGCCACGCTTTCCCACCGGGCAGTCCGAACGAGGACATCGGCCGCATCGGGATCGGCCAGGGCGGGCTGCTCGTGACGCCGCTCCAGATGGCCATGGTGTCGGCGGCCGTCGCCCACCACGGCACGCTGATGAAGCCCTATCTCATAGACAAGGTCGTCGATCAGGATGGGCGCACGGTCAAGACCACGACCCCGAGCGTGTACAGCCAGGTGATGAAACCTTCCACGGCGCAGGCGCTGTCGCAGATGATGCGTCGTGTGGTGGAAGAAGGAACCGGACAGCCCGCTCAGCTCGGCGGCATCTCGGTGGCGGGCAAGACCGGCACCGCCTCGATCGGGGCCACCGGCTCGGGTCTCACCGAGCCGTGGTTCATCGGCTTCGCGCCGGCTGAGGACCCTAAGGTGGCGGTAGCCGTGACTATCGCCCAGACCCAGGGCGGCTTCGGTGGCAGCGTGGCTGCGCCGATCGCCAAGGCGGTCATCCAAACGCTGCTCGCCGAGGGGAAGTGATGGCGGGTCTCGGTCCCGGCACGCTCGTCGACGACCGCTACAAGATCGTCTCGCGGCTGGGCGCGGGCGGGATGGCCGACGTGTTTCTGGCCGAGGACGAGCAGCTTGGCCGCAAAGTGGCTTTGAAGCTGCTGTATCAGCGTTTTGCCGAGGACCCGGGGTTTGTCGAGCGCTTCCGACGCGAGGCCCAGGCGGCCGCCGGCCTGCAGCACCCCAACGTGGTCAGCGTGTATGACCGGGGCGCCTACGACGGGACCTACTACATCGCAATGGAGTACCTGCCCGGCCGCTCCCTCAAGCAGCTGATCCGTCAGGAGGCACCGCTTGACCCCATCCGCGCGCTCGAAATCACGCTGCAGATATTGAAGGCAGCCCGGTTCGCGCACCGTCGCGGAGTCATCCACCGTGACCTCAAGCCCCACAACGTGATCGTGGATGACTCCGACCACGCCAAGGTCACGGACTTCGGCATCGCCCGGGCCGGTGCCTCGGACATGACCGAAACCGGCTCGATCATGGGGACCGCCCAGTACCTCTCGCCCGAACAGGCCCAGGGCCACGCGGTGAGCGCGGGTTCGGACCTGTACTCGATCGGCGTGGTGCTCTACGAGATGCTGACCGGCCGCGTGCCCTTCGACGCCGAGTCGGCTGTGACGATCGCGCTCAAGCACGTCTCCGAGGCACCGCCCCCGATGACCGTGATCAACCCGGACGTTCCGCCGGAGCTCGAGCAGGTGGTGATGTGGGCGCTCAACAAGAACCCGGTGGACCGCCCGGCCAACGCGGATCAGTTCATCACCGCGCTCGAGCAGGCCCGGACGGCGATCCAATCCGGCGACCGCGGGCAGCGGACGGCGAGCATGGCGGCGCTGGCCGGCGTGGCAACCGGGCGCTACGCCGCTGCCGCGGCCGCCGTGGAGGCCCCGCCCCCGGCGCCACCGCCCGGGACCGGATCGTTCGATGTCATCGATGGCGGCGAGGAGCCGCCCGAGGAGGAGCCACCCCATCGGCGGCTGCTGTGGCCATGGATCGTGCTGGCCCTGGTTCTCCTGCTGGCCGGGGGCGGCGTGGCCGCCTACCTGGTCCTGCGCCCGGCGAAGACAGTCGTCCTCGGCGTGGTCGGGGAGGATCTGAACACCGCGCGTACGCGCTTGCAGAACCAGGGGTTGACGGTGGGTGCCCCGATCCAGGTCACCAGCTCCAAGAAGGCCGGCACGGTGATCGCCCAGCTCCCGCAGGGCGGAACCAAGGTCAAGGAAGGCTCGACCGTCTCGCTCACGGTCTCCTCGGGACCCGGAAACACACCGGTCCCGACCCTGGTCGGCGAGACCGTCGATCAGGCGAAGTCCTCCCTTCAGGTGGCAAGCCTCAAGGCCGGCAAGATCCTCAAGCAATCGAGCACCACGATCCCGTCCGGGCGGGTCATCGACTCCAGTCCGGCCGCCGGCACCAGCCTGCAAATCGGGAGCGAGGTCACGCTGGTCGTCTCCACCGGGCCGCCGCCCGTGCAGGTGCCCGACGTGACCACCGAGGACGTGGGTCAGGCCAAGGCCACGCTCCAGGGCCGCGGCTTCAACGTGGTGAGCACCGAGCAGGTCTCGACCACGTCCGCTCCCGGCACCGTGCTCAGCCAGAACCCGGCGGGCGGCAACTCCGTCGCCAGCGGCTCGACCGTGACGCTGGTGGTGGCCAAGGCGCCGCCCACGGTGGCGGTGCCGAACGTGGTCGGCAAGACGGCCGGCGCGGCCAAGGCGATGCTGGGCGCGTCCGGGTTCCCCGCCACCGTGCAGCAACAGACGGTGACCAACCAGAGCCAGGACGGGGTCGTCCTCAGCCAGAATCCGGCGGCCGGCACCCAGGCCAAGAAGCAGACGAACGTGACGATCGTGGTCGGCAAGTTCGTGGCTCCGACGCCGACCACCACCACGAGCACGACGACGCCGACCACGCCGACGGGCACGACCTCGACGCCCAAGAAGAAGAAGAGGTGAGGCCGGCACGTGTCGCGGTGCTCGGAGGAGGACGCTCCTCCGAGCACGAGGTTTCGCTCGCCTCCGCGGCGTCGGTCCGCGACGGGCTGCAGGAGGCCGGGCACGAGGCGATCGCGATCGAGGTGGGTCACGACGGGGTGTGGCGGCGCGACGGCGCCGTACTGAAGATCAGCCCCGGGCAGGGCGTCGAGGGCGTCGACGTGGTGTTCCCGGTTTTGCACGGGCCGTTCGGCGAGGACGGCACCGTGCAGGGGCTGCTCGAGTGTCTCGACGTGCCCTACGTGGGGGCCGGCGTGCTGGCCTCGGCGCTGTGCATGGACAAGGTGACGTTCAAAGAGTTGATGGCTCACGCCGGGTTGCCGCAGGTCGAGTACCGCGCGGTCCGGGTGCAGGAATACGCCTCCGACCGGGCAGCCGTGCTCGCGCGGCTCGAGGCCCTCGGCCTTCCCGTGTTCGTCAAGCCGGCGCGCCTCGGCTCCTCGGTGGGGATCGTGCGCGTGGCGAGCGCCGACGAGCTTCCGGCCGCGCTTGGAACCGCCTTCGAACACGACGCCCTGGCGATCGTCGAGGCGGCGGCCCGGGGGCTCGAGGTCGAGTGTTCGGTGATCGGCAACGGCGACCCGATCGCTTCAGAGCCCGGCGAGATCGTGCTGGCCGCGGGCGAGACGGGCTGGTACGACTACAAGGCCAAGTACACCCCAGGGGGGATGCAGCTGGTGGTGCCGGCGCGGGTGCCGGCCTGGGTGCGGGAGAGCATCCAGGAGACGGCCATCCGGGCCTTTCAGTGTGCCGGGTGCAGTGGGCTGGCCCGGGTCGACTTCTTCATCGACGGCGAGCGGGTGCTGCTCAACGAGCTCAACACGATGCCGGGATTCACCACCACCAGCGTGTTCGCCTCGCTGTTCGAAGCCAGCGGCGTGGGCTACGCCGAGCTCCTCGACCGCTTGGTCCAGCTCGCCTTCGAGCGCCACGACGCCGATCGGCGCCACCGGCACTGAGCGCCGGCCCCCCGGGGTCGCGCCTAACTACACGAGTACACAGATCGCTAGCGCGAGAGCCGGTACAGCGCGACCTCGTTGATCGTCGCGAGTTGCTTGCGGGGCGGCAGCGAGGTCATCCAGACCAGGTAGTAGCGATAGCCCGGGTTGCCGGTGGCGAGGGTGATCGGCTGGCGGCGCTCCACCGAGGGGACGTCGGCCAGCTTCGTCCAGCCGCCGGGGCCGGTGTTGAACACCTCGGGGTCCGGCGGGGTGTCGCTGCCCCAGATCTGGGCGTGATATCCCGGCGTCTGGGTGTAGAGAACGAGGGCTCGCGCGGCGATCGGCTTGCCCACGTCGACATACAGCCCGACGCCGGGCTTGCCGAACTGGCCGCTGTAGTAGTGCTCGGTCAGCCATGCGGTGGTGACGCTGCCGTCGATCGCGAAGCCGACCAGATTCGGGTTCTGGACCTTGGCGCCGCTCACCGCGTCGGGGTTGTAGTCGTGGGCGCAGCTCGGGCAGGGACGGATCTGAACCTGGTGCGGCGCCGGCGGCTTGACGTTGAGCTTGGGCACCTCGTGGTGGGTGCGGGTGGCCAGCAGCCACGCCACCACGCCGCCGGCGAGCGCGAGCGGCAACAGCATGAGCACGACGGCCTGCCACCGGTGGCGGATCCGGAAGGGGACGCGGCCGCGGGTCTGGGAGGGCAGGGTCTTGAGAACGCTCGTCACCTCGCCGGTGGCGCTGCCGGCGCGGGCGGTCTCGATAGCCAGCACGTCCTCCAGGTCGGCGATCAGCTCGGCGTCGTCGGCGTAGCGGTCCTCGACGCGCTTGGCGGTGGCGGTTTCGACGACCGAGGCCACTGCGGCGGACACCTCGGGCCGCTTGTACTGAACGTCCGGGAGCTGCTCGCGGACGTGCTTCATGGCCACCGCGACCTGGTTCTCGCCCTTGAAGGGGACCTCCCCGGTGAGCATCTCGTAAAGCACGATGCCCAGCGAGTAGAGGTCCGATTGGCCGGTCACCGGCCGGCCCAGCGCCTGCTCGGGGGAGACGTAGTCGGTCGTGCCGAGCACGCGCCCGTCGGCGGTCAGCCCTTCCTCGTCGAGCGTGCGGGCGATCCCGAAGTCGGTGACCTTGGCCGAGCCCTCCTCGTCGATCAGCACGTTCTGGGGCTTGACGTCACGGTGCACGATGTGGCGGGCGTGGGCGGTGCCGAGGGCCCGCGCGATCTCGATCGCGTAGGCCACGGCCTCGGTGATGGGCAGGCGGCCGCTGCGGCGGATGCGCTCCTTGAGCGTCTCGCCCTCCACGTATTCGAACACGATGTAGGGCCGGCTGTCGTCCTCGCCGTAGTCGATCACGCCCACGATGTGGGGGTGAGAGAGCTGGGCCACCGCGCGTGCCTCGCGACGGAAGCGCTCTAGCTGGTCGGAGTCGGAGGCGATCTCGCGGTTCATCAGCTTGATCGCCACCTGGCGCTGGAGGGTCTCGTCGGTGGCCCGGTACACCGTCGACATCCCGCCCGCGCCGATCCGAGCCTCCAGCCGGTAGCGGCCGTTGAGCGTGGTGCCGAGCAGCGTGCCCATCTCGTAGTGCGTATTTTGCGCGAGATCCACGTGGTCCACATCTACTACTACACCGATCCTATGTGCCCTTGGTCCTGGGCGCTCGAGCCCGCCCTGCGCAAGCTGGCCGTCGAGTTCGGAGATGGCCTCTCGGTGAGGTACGTAATGTGCGGCATGGCCCGGGAGGTCGGCGACACGGCGCCGTTCGTGACCCAGATGCTCGAGGCCTCGGCGGCGAGCGGTATGCCGGTGGATGCGCGGCTGTGGCTGGCGGCTCCGCCCCGCAGCTCGCACCCGGCCTGTCTGGCGCTCAAGGCGGCGGCCGAGCAGGGCGATCCGGCGGCGTATCTGCGCCGGCTGCGCGAGGGTCTGCAGTGCCGCCGGCGCAAACTGGACACGGCCGACGCGCTGCTCGAGGAGGCCCGGGCGGTCCCGGGGTTGGACGTGGATCGCCTGCGCCTGGGGCTGGCGTCGCACGGCATCCTCGAGGCGTTCGCGGCCGATCTCGATCGGTGCGGCGCCGTCTCGCCCGAGCGGTATTCGTCGGGGTCAGACCGGGTCAAGCTCCCCTCGCTGGAGTTCATCGGCGCCGACGGCTCGGTCCACGGGGTGTATGGGCCGAGCGACTACGAGACGCTGCGGGCGGCCGCGGTGGCGGCCGGCGCTGAGCCGTCAGGCTCGGCCGGGCCGGTGTCGGTCGAAGACGCGCTCAGGCGGTTTGGCAGCATGGCCACCCCCGAGGTGGCGCTCGTCTGCGACCTGCCGGGCCCGCGGGCACCGGCCGAGCTGTGGCGGCTGGCGCTCGAGTGGCGCGTGAAGGCCGAGCGGCTCGGCACCGGCCACCTCTGGTCGCCCGCCTGAGAGCGCGAGAAACTCGCCACTCGGCCGGCGCCCTGGCGCGAGTGGCGGATTAGTCGCGCTCGGGGGGTCACGGGGCGGGGCGGTCGCGAAGAAGCCGGCGCGCGATCAGGCCGGACAACGCGATCCGATACAGCGCGTAAGGGAGCAGCGAGCTGTCGCGCTCCAGGGCGCGGATCAGCCGCGTCGAGCCGAGCGTCGAGACGAACGCGGCCAGTGCGCCGGCCCCGAACGGCACCGCCGCCCCGGCCGGCAGACCCCGCGCGTGGAGTCGCACGCCCTTCAAAAGTGTGGCGCCGGCGATGATCGGCAGGGCGGCATGCCGCGAGAGACGGTTGGCATCAACGCGAGTGAAGCGTCGCCGGCGGGCGGCGGCCAGCGTGGCGCCATTCCGCGAGACGCCCGGAATCAGCGAGCAGGCCTGCGCCACGCCGAGCCACAGCGCATCCGCCGCGCCGGCCTCCTCGTGCGTGCGCTCCTGCGGCGAGCGGTCGGCCGCGGCCATGGCGAGCGCGCCGGCGAACAGGCCGACGGCCACCGTCGGTGGGGTGCCCAGGTGCTGCTCGATCCAGCGCTCGAACCGGTAGCCGACGACCGCCGGCGGGGCGAACGAAAGACCGATCAGCCACATCCTCCGCAGGCTCAGTCCGCGCGCGGCGTCCTCGACTTCCCGGCGCAGGCTGATCAGCAGGGCGACGGCGGTGCCGGTGTGGAGCGCCACCTCGAAGGACTTGCGCAGCTCGTCGTCTAGTCGCTGGTAGTTCCACCCGGCCAGCCACGGCACCACGGCGATGTGCCCCGAGGAGGAGATCGGCAAGAGCTCGGCCGGGCCGTGCAGCGCACCCAGGGCGACGGCCTGCCAAACCGGGAATTCGTCGACGCGCGACCCAGCCGGCAGTTCCTCGACCGTGCCGACCGCGCGCAGCACGAGCGCTAGGCCACAGCCGTCGGGTCGCCCCGTCGGGAGCGCGTGATGCGGAGGATCAGGTAGGCGATCGCCGCCACCAGCAGCGCCGCTGCGACGTAGTCGACGTACTCCAGGTTGTGGCGCCAGTTCTCCCAGTTGCTGCCGACCGCGTTGCCCAGAACACCAAGCGCGCTGATCCAGATGATCGAGCCGATCGTGGCGAAGGCGAGGAAGCGCAAGTAACCCATGCGCGCCACGCCGGCGGCGTAGGGGAACGCCGCGCGCGCGAACGGGACGCAACGCGACACCACGATCACCGGCGCGCCGTAGCGCTCGAACCACCGGTGGGCGCGATCCAGGCGCTGCGGCGAGATGTGCAGCTTGTTGCCATGCCGCTCGACCAGTTCCTCACGGCCCCAGTAGCCGATGGCGTAGGCAATCGAGGCGCCGAGCATGTCGCCCAGCACGCCGAACACCAAGATCCCGAGGAGCGACAGGTGGCCTTCCGAGACGTTGAAGCCGGCGAACAGCATGGTGGGCTCCGATCCCGGTGCACCGATCACGCCGGAGGTCAGCGTGAGCAGTGCCACGCCGGCCAGGCCCAGGTCGCGGATGATGTGCGTGGCCAGCGTGACCAGGGAGTCGGTGACGGAGGCAAGGGCGAGCAACACCGCGGGCAAGCGTAGCGGTCGGCCCGTGATCGGCGATTCGGGCGGAAATTAGGGTTTACTCACGCGGCTCGCGATGAGGATCTGGGTCGACCTGACGAACTCACCTCACGTCCTGGTCATGCGGCCGGTGATCGAGACGCTGCGCGAACGGGGCCACGAGGTCGAGGTCACCGCGCGCGACTTCGCCCAGACGCTCGATCTCTGTGCGCGCTTCGGGATTGCGCACACGGCGATCGGACGCCACCGCGGAGGCCGGCTCGGCGCCAAGGCCCGCGGGCTCACCGAGCGCTCCTACGCCCTGATGAGATGGGCGCGCGGCCGGCGCTTCGATCGGGCGCTCGGCCACGGCTCCAACGACATCACGATCGCCGCCGCGCTGCTGCGCATCCCCTCCGCCACCACGTTCGACTACGAGTGGGCGACCGTTCAGCACAACATCAACTGCCGGCTGGCGGCCACGGTCGTGATCCCCGACGCGATTGCGCCCGGAGCGCCTCTACCGGTACGGCGCGCGGGGCAAGATCCGCGCCTATCCCGGGCCTCAAGGAGGAGTACTACCTGGCCGACTTCGAGCCCGATCCGGCGATCCTCGCCGAGCTCGGGCTCGACCCGGCCGAGCCGGTGGCCGTGGTCCGTACGCCGCCGGCGGTGTCGCTCTACCACCGGTTCGAGAACGATCTGTTCGCCGGGGTGCTCGCGCGCCTGGGCGACACCCAGACGGTGGTACTTCCCCGCACCGCTGCCCAGCGCGCCGAGCTCGAGCGGGCCGGCCGGTTCATCGTTCCCGATCGCGCAATCGATGCCCAGTCGCTGATCGCCTACGCCGACGTCGTGGTCTCCGCCGGGGGGACCATGAACCGCGAGGCGGTGGCGCTGGGCACGCCGGTCTACACGGTGTTCGAGGGCCGGCTGGGGGCGGTCGACGAGCGCCTCATCGCCGAAGGCCGGCTGCGGCGACTCAGCCACCCGGACGAGCTCCAAGATCGCCAAGCGGGCCGGGCCGGGGCAAGCGACGAGCGGGTGCGGCGCGATCCCGGAGTGCTGGTCGACCTGCTGATCGGTCCGCAACCTTGAACCACCGCGTCGTGTTAGGGTCCGCAACCGCCCGAGGAGGTCGCCCCGTGTCTGGATCGACGCCCAAGCTTCGCCTGTCTGCCGCTGCCTTCGCCGCCTGCGTCGTCGCGGCTGGCTCCGGCCGCTGCCCAGGCCGCCCCGATAGGCGCGTTCACCACCAAGGGCGCCTGGAGCTTCGTGTCGCGCCCCGACCTGCACCCGCCGAAGCTCACCACGACGATAAAGACGCAGCGGGGGACTCGCGCCCGGGCTACTTCATGACCGGCGTGTTCAAGAACCTGGTCATCAACAAGCCATTGGTCGGCGAGAGCGGCCCGCTGATGCTGGATCGCAACCTCCAGCCCGTCTGGTACCACCCGATCGGCGACGAATGCGCTGGCGGCCAACCTGAGGGTGCAGAGCTACAACGGCAAGCCGGTGCTGAGCTGGTGGCAGGGCGCGGTCAGCGGCACCGGGGCGACGACCAGCGGCGAGGACGTGGTCTTCGACCAGCACTACCGGCAGGTGGCCACGCTGAAGGGCACCGACGGGTGGGTGATCTCGGAGCACGAGATGATCATCAGCGGCCACAACGCGTGGGTGACCGCGTACAAGAACGTGCCGATGAACCTGACGCCGTACGGCGGCGACGCGAAGGGCGTCGTGGTCGACTCGGCCGTCCAGGAGTACGACCTTCAGACCGGGCAGCTGCTCTACACGTGGGACGCGCTCAATCCGGGCGGCACCCCCAACATCCCGCTCTCGCAGTCCAAGCAGAAGCCGTTCCCCGGCATCCCGTGGGACGCCTACCACATCAACTCGATCCAGCTGACCGGGCATGAGACGTTCCTCGTCTCGATGCGCAACACATGGAGCGCCTACCTGGTCGACCGGCTCACCAACGGGATCGAGTGGACGCTGAGCGGCAGGGCCAAGCGGAGCACGTTCGCCCTCCCGGCCAACGCGCAGTTCCACTGGCAGCACGACGTGCAGCTGCACGGTGCCAACATCCTCAGCATGTTCGACGACGCATGCTGCGGGTTCAAGAGTGCTCAGGCGGCCACCTGCAGCTCGCCAACGCGAATGGCGCCACGCGCGGGCTGGTGATCAAGCTCGACCTGACCAAGCACACCGGCAGCTTGGTCGCCCAGTACCCCCAGCCGAAGAAGCTCAACGTCGCGTTCCTGGGCAACACCCAGCTCCTCCCGAACGGCAACGTGGCCGTCGGCTGGGGCTCGCTGCCGTTCTTCTCGGAGTTCAGCCACAAGGGCAAGCTGCTGCTGGACGCGCTGTTGCCGAGCCCCGATGTGAACTACCGGACCTACGTCATGAAGTTGGACCGGAATTCCGTTCTTCCCACCAAACGGCGCGGTCCGCGACAATCACGGCAAGGCGACCGTGTACGCGAGCTGGGATGGCGACACCCAGGTCGTGAGCTGGAAGGTCCTGGCCGGCGCGAGCACCAAGAGCCTGAAGACGGTCGCCAGCAAGACGAAGAACGGCTTTGAGACGACCATCCCGCTTACGAGCTCCTTCAAGGTCTACGAGGTGCAGGCGCTCGACGCCCGCAACCACGTCCTCGGCACCTCCAAGCCGTTCCCGACCAAGAGCTCGTCGAACTCCGGGTTGCCACAGGGTTATTAGGCGTACCGACGGGCGGAGGGCGTGAGGAGGGCGGCGCCAAGGACCGCGTCGGCGCTGTGCCTCGCCGCCGCCCTCTGCCTGAGCGGGGCGGTGGGCGCGGGGGCGAAGGCCAAGCGCCCACCGGCCAAGCACCGGCCGGGCAAGCACCGTCCGGCGCCGGCCAAGCCCCCGCCTGGGCCACCTCCGGTCTACGTGTTCCCGGTGCCCGGCGCCCACTACGCCTCGCTCAGGACCCAGATCACCTTCCGCGGGCTGCCGGTCGACCGGCTCGGGACGATCACCGTCACGGGCTCGGCCAGCGGGCCCCACACCGGCACGATCGAGGCCGACTCCGACGGCAACGGGGCCAGCTTCATCCCATCGTCACCGTTCAGCGCGGGCGAGACGGTGACCGTGGGCACCTCGCTGAACCTCGACGGCTCCCACAACGGGACCTACCAATTCCAGGTCGCCCATCCGGCTGGACCGCTTCCCTTCGAGCACCGCCCGGCCGCGCCTCGGGTGAAGGGCGACGTGTGGTTCTTCCGCTCGCGCCCCGACCTGGTGCCGGCCGCGGTGACCATCACCAAGCACGACCCGACCGACGCGAGCGACATCTTCCTGGCGCCCCAGATCGGACCTTTCCAGCAGGGCCCCGAGATCATCGGCCCGAACGGCGGCCTGATCTGGTTCAACCCGGAGCCGAAGGACTACGCGGCCAACGACTTCCGGGTCCAGAGCTTCCACGGCCGGCCCGTGCTGACCTGGTGGGAGGGCAACGAGGCCGCCGGCGTCGGCGCCGGCCAGGACATCATCATGGACAGCTCCTACCGGGTGGTGAAGACCGTCTCGGCGGGCAACGGCCTGTCAGCCGACCTCCATGAGTTTAAGCTTACGTCACGCGCCACGGCGTTGATCAACGATCGAGTACCCGGTGTTCGCGAACGCGGCCGCGGTCGGCGGGGTCACCCACGAGGTCGTGCTCGACTCCGTGGCGCAGGAGATCGACCTGGCCACCGGCCTGGTCCTCTTCCAGTGGGACAGCCTCGATCACGTGCCGCTCAGCGCGGGGTACACCAGAGTCCCGGCCGGCAAGAAGCCCAATGGGCCCGCCAATCCCTACGACTACTTCCACATGAACTCGGTGGGCCTCGACCTCGACGGCAACCTGCTGATCTCGGCCCGCAACACGTGGGGCGTCTACAAGGTCGACCACCGCACGGGAAGCGTCATCTGGACGCTGGGTGGCAAGCGCTCGAGCTTCAAGCTCGGCCCCGGCGTCTCCTTCGCCTTCCAGCACGACGTGCGGGTCCGAGCCCCCGGCGACGGGTTGCTGACGATGTTCGACGACGGCGCCGGCCCCCCGTACGTGCACTCGCAGTCGCGCCTGCTCAAGCTTCACCTGGACCTCAAGCGCATGACTGCGGCCGTGGTCGCCCAGCGGGTGCACTCCCCGCCGTTGCTCGCCAGCTACGAAGGCAACGATCAGCAACTCCCCGACTCCGAAGGACTTCGTCGGCTGGGGTCAGCAGCCGTACTTCAGCGAGTTCGACCCCAAGGGAAAGCTCGTGTTCGACGGGCGCTTCGTCGATCAGAACTCGAGCTATCGCGCCTATCGCTTCGCCTGGAACGCCAGGCCGTCCACGCCGCCGGCGTTGGCGGTCTCGCGCCACGGCAAGAAGATGACCGTGTACGCGAGCTGGAATGGCGCCACGGACGTCGCCGCCTGGCGAGTGTTCGGCGGTAGCAGCCCGAACAAGATGCCGGCCGTGGCGACGGCGCCGAAACGCGGGTTCGAAACCGCGATCAACGCGCGTGCGTTGCGCTACGTCGCCGTCGAGGCCCTGGACGCCAAGGGCCGTACGATGGCGCGCTCGGCGGTCCGGTCCTGATCGGCCACTAACCGGGTCTTAAGCCGGGGGTCAGCGGTATCGCGACTACAATCCCCGCCGCATGCGCCGGCGGATCAGATCCGCGGCCTTCCCCGTCCATCGCCATTCGGTGCCCCAGCTGCTCGTGGACGGGATTCTGGTCGCGCTCGCTTACTACGTTGCCTTCCGGCTGAGATTCCCCGAGGGGTTCGGCGGCGTCAACGATCGCTACGGCGACCTGCTCGCCCAGACACTGCCCTGGGTCGTGCCCCTCTGCCTGGTCGTCCTGGCGGGTTCGGCCAGTACCAGCGGCTGTGGACGTTCGTAGGCCAACGCGACTACGAGGCGGTCGTCAAGGGCGTGGTCGTGTTCACCCTGGTGATCGAGGGCGCGATCGCCTTCCTGCACCCGGTGACCACCGTGGTGGGCTTTCAGGCCACCCCCGTGAACCTGCCGGGAAGCGTGATTGCGCTGTTCCTGTTGCTTGCGCTGGCGTTTCTGATCGGCGCCCGCTTCCTCGTGCATCTGGTCGTGGAGGGACGGGTGCGCAGCTTCCGTACCGCCAAGGGTGCCCGCGACATCCTGATCGTGGGCGGCGGCGACGGCGGGCGCCTGGTCGTCCGCGAGCTGATCCGAAACCCGCAGCTGCGCCTGCGTCCGGTCGGGTTCGTCGACGACGACCCGCGCAAGCTGGGGATGAAGGATGAGCACGGGCTCAAGGTGCTCGGCACGACCGAGTCCGAGGATCTGGCCCGCGATCCTGGACGAGGTGGAGCCCGACGAGGTGGTCATCGCGATTCCCTCGGCGCCCGGCACACTGCGCGCCCGCGTAGTGGCCGCGTCCCGCGAGCGCGGCATTCCGGTGCGCACCACCCCGACTGTGTTCGAGCTGCTCAAGGACAGCGCAGGTCACCTCAACGTCGCCCGCCAGCTACGCGAGGTCCGAGTCGAGGACATCCTGGGCCGCGAGCCGGTGCGGATGGAGATCGAGCGGGTCGGAGCCTATCTGTCGGGGCAGGTCGTGATGGTCACCGGCGCGGGTGGCTCGATCGGCGCCGAGCTGTGCCGGCAGATCGCCCGGGTGACCCCTCGTGCCCTGATCCTGGTCGACCACGCCGAGGACAACCTGTTCGAGATCCTGCGCGAGCTCGAGGACGAGCGCCACTTCCGCATGGCGGTCCCGGTGCTGGCGGATTGCAGGGAAGAGGAGCGGATGCGCGAAGTCCTCACCGAGCACCGGCCGAGCATCGTGTTCCACGCGGCCGCCTACAAGCACGTGACGATGATGGAGGTCAATCCCGTCGAGGCGATTCGCAACAACGCGCTGGCCACGCGCGTGATGGCCCGGATCGCCGCCGAGGCTCAGGGTCAGGACGTTCGTGCTGGTCTCGACCGACAAGGCGGTGAAGCCGGCCACCGTGATGGGGGCCTCAAAGGCGCTGGCCGAGTGGGCGGTAGAGGCGGCGGCGCTGCGCTACCCGGGCACCCGGTACGCCACCGTCCGGTTCGGCAACGTGCTGGGCTCCTCGGGCTCGGTCGTGCCGATCTTCCGCCGCCAGATCGCCGCCGGTGGCCCCGTCACCGTGACCGATTCGCGGATGAAGCGCTATTTCATGACGATTCCCGAGGCGGTGCAGCTGATCATCCGCGCCGGCTCTCTGAGCGAGCGCAGCGGTGAGGTGTTCGTGCTCGAGATGGGCGAGCCGGTGACGATCATCGACCTGGCCAGGACGATGATCCGGCTCTCCGGCCTCGAGCCCGAGCGCGACATCGCGATCGACATCGTCGGCGCCCGGCCGGGCGAGAAGCTCCACGAGGACCTGTTCAACCCCTACGAGCGCCTCCAGCCCACTCCGGCCCAGAAGATCCTCCGGGCGGCCCGGGACCCGCTCGATCCCGGATCGGTCGAGAGAATCTTCGCCGAGATGAACCTGCTGGTCCTGGAAGGCGATGCCGCTGCGCTGGCGAAGCACGTGGCACACGTGTCCAGCTTGCGCGACTCGGATCCCCGCCCACCCGCGCGCGAGGTAAATCCAAGCCTCAACCGCCTCCCCACGTAGACTGCGCCCGCACATGGTCGCCATCCCGTTCGGCCTCTCGGTCCACCACTTCGTCTCCACCGTCGGAGCCGACGTCGGCTTCGCCTCGCTGATTGGTCTGGCCCTTCTGGTGCTGCTGTTCTTCTCGCAGGCGCGCGAGACTGCGACGCTCCGCGCCCGGGCCGATGAGGCCAGCTTGAGGATCCAGGAACTCGAGGGCGAGCTGTCCGACCTGGCCGATCAACTCGCCGCTCTGCCCGCGGAGATCTCGGTTCGGGCGGCCAGTCCCCGGGCGGCCGCCGCGTACGGAAGCACGCAGGCCGGCGCAGTGGCGGCAGCCGGTGACGACCGGGCGATGACGCTGCGTGCCGGCGGCGCCGGCCGGGATGGCGGGGCCCGCGCTGGCCGCCGCCACGCGGTTGATTCCCGCCCCCGACCACCTGTCGGAATACGAGCCGGTCGGCACCGCGAGCCGAGCCAACGGCGCCTCGCGGCCCGTGGTGGCCGCTTCGGCGGCGACCGTGGAACGTCCGGTCCAGGCTCGCGCGACCGGAGCGCCGATGCCGGTCGGCGCCCCGCCTCGGGCGGGCGGCGGCGGACGCGGACCCGGCACGGGCCAGGCCCGTCCAGTCGGCGCCGGGCAGGGTCGTCCTCCGGCGGCCGGTCAGCCCAGATATCCCGGGCCGGCGCGGCCGTCCGGAGCACCGATGCGCCCGCCACCGCGCCGCTCCCGGGCCCGAATCGCGTTGGGTGCAGTGCTCGCGCTGCTGGCGGTGGGCGGCGTCGTGGCCGGAGTCGTCATCCTCACCCACGGCAAGGCGGCTTCGAGCACGAGCCGGTCCTCGGCCGGCGCCAGCCTGGCCAGCCACCGGACCAGTTCGCTGAGCACCGTGCAGCCGTCGACCGTGACGGTCTCCGTGCTCAACGGAACCGACCAACAGGGCTTGGCCGGCCAGGTGGCCAACCGCCTTGTGACTGACGGTTACCGCAGAGGCGGGGTCGCCAACGCGTCCGATCAGACGCAGGCGAGCACGATCGTCGCCTACATGGAGCCGACGTTCCGTCGGGACGCGCTTGCCGTCGCCACGTCGCTCAAGCTCCCCAAGCGCTCGGTGCAGCTGATCGACCCGAACACCAAGGCGATCGCTTGCCCGCCGAGCCAGGCCTGTACATCCGCGGTCGTGGTGACCGTGGGCAAAAATCTCGCCACGCAGTAGCCGCGGGTCATGCGAGACCTGCTCGACCTCCCGGAGCGGAGCGCCAAGCCGCGGGACCGTGGCGTCACCCACGTAATCGATCGCGGCCTGTCGATCGCCGAGATTGAGGGGATGATCGAGGTGGCCGGCGAGTTCGTCGACATCGTCAAGCTCGGGTGGGGGACGGCGCTGGCCACGGGCAACCTGGAGCGCAAGCTCGAGTGCTACCGCCGACACGACATTCCCGTCGTGCTGGGCGGGACGCTCACCGAGTTGGCCATCAGCCGTGGCCGCTTGGAGGAGCTGCATCGCCTGGGTGCACGAGCTCGGCCTTGAGCACTTCGAGATCTCCGACGGTACGATCGCGCTCGAGCACGAGCGCAAGGTCGAGCTGATCGGGCGCCTGGCCGAGCACTTCACCGTTCTCTCCGAGGTGGGCTCCAAGGACGACACGGGCGCGATCACGCCCCCCTACGTGTGGGTCGAGCAGATGCACGCGGAGCTGGCCGCCGGCGCCTGGAAGGTAATTGCCGAGGGGCGGGAGGCAGGCACCGCGGGCATCTTCCGACCCAGCGGGGAGGTGCGCGAGGGCCTGATCGGCGAGATCGTGCACGAGATCGCCCCCGACCGGATCATGTTCGACGCGCCGCGCAAGGACCAGCAGGTGTGGTTCGTGCGCCGCTTCGGGCCCGAGGTGAACCTGAGCAACGTGCCGGTGGGCGAGGTGCTGGCGCTCGAGACACTGCGGCTCGGGCTGCGCTCCGACACGCTGGGTATCGGTGGGCGGTGAGCAGCGCAGACGGAGTCTCGCTCGCCGGGCTGTTCCTGGCCCGGCACGGCCAGACCGACGACAACCTCCAGCCGATCCGCTTCCAGGGTTTTCGCGATACGCCGCTCAACGACACCGGCCGGGCCCAGGCGCATGAACTGGCCGAGAAGATCGCCGCCCGACCCGAACCGTTCAGGTCGCTGTGGTCCTCTGACCTGAGCCGGGCCCACGAGACGGCCGAGATCGTGGGGTCGCGCATCGGGCTCGAGCCGCGGCTCGAGCCGCGGCTGCGCGAGGCCAACCGCGGCGCGTGGGAAGGCCACCTGTTCATCGAGATCGAGCAGTCGGACCCGGAGCGGTTCGCGGCCTGGATGCGTGGCGGTCCGTCGTGGCGGTTCCCGGGAGGAGAGTCGCTGCAGGAACAGCAGAATCGGGTGCTGGCGGCGCTGTCGGACATCCACGCCGGCGGCGAGCTTCCGGCGCTGGTCGTCTGCCATGGCGGGTCGATCCGCGTCGTGCTGTGCGCGCGCGATCCGCGTGGCCTCGATGCGTTCCACGCCTTCGAGGTTCCCAACGTGGCCCTGATGGGGCTGTGAGCAGGCTGTCGACCGCTGCGTTTGCTGTGCTGGCTGCGGCGACGATCGGCGCCTTCTTCGTCACGCAGCACCTCAAGGTCACCACGCCGCTGATCCAGGGGTTTCCGCGGCCGGTTCCGGGGGTGATCAATCCGCTCCACGGCGTGCCGTGCGGCAGGTTCAACAGCGGCTCGGCGACCATCTCGTTCTACCTCCAGCACCGCAGCGACGATGTCGTCGTCGACGTCGTGAACGGCGCCGGAGACATCGTCCGAACCGTCGCGACGGGGCGCCACATGCGCAAGGACGTGCGCAACCCCGACGGGGTGTTCCACTGGGACGGGCGGCTGGCCAGCGGGCGGGCGGCTCCGGATGGCACCTACTACTTCCGCGTGGCGCTCCTGCACCAGAACCGGACGGTCGATCTGACTGATGTCCCGGTGCAGGTCAAGACCGCCCCCCCGCGTCCGGTCATCACCAGCGTCAGCCCGTTGGCCATCTCGTCTTCCGGAACCGCGCGGGTGAGGATTCACTACGCCGGCAACGAGAACCGGGGCGGCACGATCCTGCTGTACCGGACCGATCAGCGTGGCCGACCGCGGCTGGTCAAGTCCTTTCTCACGCCGTGGAAGGGGCAGACGGCGGTGTGGGACGGCACGATCCTCGGCCGCCCGGCGCCCCCCGGCACCTACCTCGTCGGCATCGAGGTGACCGATGCGGCCTGCAACACCGGACGGTTCCCGGCGCGCGTTCCGCCGCCGCCGGCCGTGGTGGCGCGGGACACGATAACCGTGTCGTAGTACGAGGCGGCCGTCGCGAGCGAGCCGTACCGTTACCGCTCGTGACCGCCTATCTCAAGCGGCTCGTGAGCTCCCTCGCGGCCTACCAGGTCGCCGACGTGGTGGCGAAGTTCATCGCGGTCCTCCTGCTGCCCGTGTACACGCGGTACATCCCGCCGGCCGGCTACGGCGTGGTCGAATTGCTGGCCAACGGGGTGATCTTGATCAGCATCCTGGTTCGCTTCGGGATCATCGAGTCGTTCCTGCGCTTCTACTTCTCCGACGAGGACCAGGCTCGGCGCGACGCGCTGGCCCGCCGGTCAGTCGCCTTCCTCCTCCTCACCACGACGATCGCCTCACTGGCGCTGGCGGCGGCCGCGGCGCCGCTGTCGAAGATCGTCCTCGGCTACCGCGACCCGACCACACTGCGCATCGCGGTGCTCGGGCTGTGGTCGTTCACCAACCTCGAGCTGGCCTATGCGCTCCTGCGGGTCGACGAGCGCCTGCGCACCTACGCCACCGCCTCGTTGATCAATGTCGGTCTGACCGTGGGCGCCTCGCTGGCGCTCGTGGTGGGTCTCGGGAAGGGCGCCCGTGGCCTGCTGCTGGGCAACTACGGCGCCAGTACCGTGGTGCTGCTCGGCCTGTGGTGGACGATGCGCGCGCGTCTGCTGCGCACCCACGGCGGGGTCGAGCCGACCGGCCTGTTGCTGCGCTTCGGCCTACCGACGGTCCCGGCCGAAGCGTCGGTGTACGCGCTCAGCATCATCGACCGCTACTACATCTATCACCACCGTTCGCCGGGGCTGGCCGGCCTCTACTCGATTGCGGTCAAGCTGGCCGGCGCGGTGGCCTTCATCGTGCGCGCCTTCCAGTACGCCTGGCCGCCGCTGGCCTACTCGGTCCGCGATGATGCGGAAGCGGCCCGACTGTATGGACTGGTGACCACCTACTACCTGCTGGTGAGCGGCCTGGTCGTGGCCGGCCTGGCCCTGCTCGGGCGCTGGGTCCTGCGCCTACTGGCTGCATCGGCCTACTTCGGCGCCTACCGCGCCCTGCCCTGGGTGGCGCTGGGGTGGGCGCTGTACGGGCTCTGGGTGGTGTTCCTGGTCATCGCCGGGCGGGCCAAGGTGACCACGCGCAACTTCCCCGCTGCGTTCGCCGGCCTCGCTGCCAACGTCATCCTGGTCCTGGTCCTGGTCCCGGCGCTGGGGATCGCCGGCGCCGGGATCGCGCTGTGCGGGGCCTACGTGGTGATGATCGTCGTGATGCACCTGCTGACCCGCCGGGCGTTCGCGGCGGCCTTCGAGTGGCGCCGACTCGCTCAGCTCGTGCTGGTGCTGGGTGGGATGGCCGCCGCCGGCGATCTGCTCCTGCCAACCCACGGTGTGGTCGGCTTCGTCACCCGGGCCGCGGTCCTGGCGGCGATGCCTGGGGTTCTGCTCGCCACCGGCTTCGCCCACGGTCAGGAGCTTCGGCAGGCGCGGGCGCTGCTCGGGCGGGCCAGCCGGAGGACGATGCGTGAGCCGGCCTGAGGTCACCGTCGTCATGCCGTTCGCGGGCGACGAGCGGGCCGCCCGGGCGGCGATCGATGCGCTGCTGGCGCTCGACCTGCGCGTCGGCGACGAGCTGATCCTGGCCGACAACTCGGGGACGGCGAGCGCGCGGGGCGGCGTCGCGGTGATCACGGCAACCGGAGAGCGTTCACCCGCCCATGCTCGCAACGTTGGCGCCTCGCGGGCCCACGGCGAGTGGATCCTGTTCCTCGACGCCGACTGTCGCGCGCCGCGCGGGCTGCTCGACGCGTACTTCGCCGCGCCGGCGGCCGGTGACGTGGGGGCGCTGGCCGGCGAGGTGGTGCCGCTGCCGGCCAGCGACACCCTGGCCTCCCGCTATGGATCCGCCCGCGGCTTCCTGTCTCAGCAGGCCCATCTCAGCCACCCCTACCGGCCGCGCGCGGTGGCGGCCAACCTACTGGTCCGCCGCGCCGCCTTCGAGCAGATCGGCGGCTTCTGCGAGGGCGTGCGGGCGGCCGAGGACACCGACTTCAGTTGGCGCCTGCAGGACGCCGGCTGGCGGCTCGAGCTGCGCCGGCGCGCCCAGGTCGAGCACCGCTACCGGGGAACCGTGCGCGAGCTGCGCCGGCAATGGCGCGGCTACGCGGCCGGGCGCGCCTGGCTGGCCCGCCGCTACGAGGGCTTCGCACCGGAGCCCGCCGTGGTCAGAGCATACGGACGCCTGCGCCACCGCCGCGCCCGGGCCGCGCTTGCCCCGGGTGGCACGGCGGGGCTGCCCCGGCCGCGCGGCGCGCCCTCCGGCGGAGGTCGGGCGACTCGAGCGCGGGCAGCTACCTGGCGCTCGACGCGCTGCTGTCGGCCGAGGAACTGGCCGGCCTGGCGCTGTCCAACCGACCCGTCGGACGCCGGCGCACGGCGGCGGACGTCGTGGTCGTGGCCGATCGCTTCCCGGTTCGTGGGGATCCGCGGGTGGAGTTCGTGCGCGCGCTCGAGCACGCCCGGGTCGAGGCGGTCGGGCCGGCCCGAGTTGCCCGACGGCGCCCTGGCGCGCGGACTGCAGGTCGACTACCGCGAGGACGACGGCGTCGCCGCCCGGGCCGGAGCGCTGGTGGCCCTGGCGCTGCGCCACCCGCTGCGCGTCGGCGCCGACCAGATGGCCCGGCGGCCGGGTGAGCCAGGCCTGTCGGCTTTGGCGCCGGCCGTGCTCCGCCTGCTGCACGACAGCCACGCTCGGGTGCACGCTCTCGGCGGAGAAGAGATTCGGGCGACCGCGCGGCGGCTGGCGCGGTTGGCCGGTCGGCCCCTCGACGAGCCTCGGCGCTGATGCGGGCCCACGTCGTCGACCCATCGGCTTTCACACCCCCGTACGACCACGCCCTGGCCCGCGCTCTGGCCGCGGCCGGCGTCGAGGTCGAGCTGATCACCAGCCGATTCGGCTACGGCACGGTCCCGCAGGCCAACGGCTACGCCGTGCGCGAGCTGTTCTACCGCCACGCCCTCGGTTCGCCGGGATCGCGGGCGCGCCGGGGCGCCAAGCTGCTCGAGCACGTGCCCGACATGCTCCGCTATCGCACGCTGGCGCGGGCGGCCGATGTGGTGCACTTCCAGTGGCTGGCGGTGCAGGCGGTCGATCGCTGGTTGCTGCCGGACCGGCCGACCGTGCTGACCGCCCACGATCTACTCCCGCGCGAGCCACGCCCCGGACAGGCGTGGGCCCAGCGCCGTCTCTACGACGCCGTGGATGCGATCGTCGTGCACTCCGAGTACGGCCGCAGGACGCTCGTGAACGCCTTGAACGTCGATCCGGCCAAGGTCCGGGTCATCCACCACGGCGCGTTCAAGCACCTCACGGTCCAGGCCCACGAGCTCCCGCTCCCCGAGGAGTTGCGGACGGTCGACGTGCCGGTGGTGCTGTTCTTCGGCCTCCTGCGACCCTACAAGGGCCTCGAGACGCTGCTCGAGGCCTGGCGGGGCGTCGACGGTGCCGAGCTGCTGGGTGGTGGGTCGCCCACGCATGGGGCTCGAGCCGCTGCGGACGCGGGCCGCTCGCGCCGGCAACGTCCGGTTGATCCCGCGCTTCGTGTCCGACGCCGAGCTGCCGGCGTTCTTTCGCCGGGCCGATGTGGTGGCGCTGCCCTACGCGCAGACCGAGCGCCTGGATTGGTCAGGCGTGTTGGCCACCGCGCTGGCCTTCGGCAAGCCGATCCTCGTCAGCGATGTGGGTGGGTTCGCCGAGGTGGAGGCAGCCGGCGCTGCGCGGCTCGTGCTCCCCAACGATCCGGCCGCCCTGCGGGAGGGAATCCTCACCCTCCTGGGCGATCAGCAGGCGCGCGAGGGCCTCGCGTGGGGAGCGCTCACCGCCGCCAAAGGCCCCTACTCGTGGGAGGCCGCGGCTCACGAGACGCTGGCTCTGTACCGCGACCTGGTTCCATGAGGCCCCGTCGTGAACGCGGTCGCCATCATCTTCTGGGTCTCGGCTGGGCTGATCTTGTACGCCCACGCCGGTTATCCGCTGCTCCTGGGGCTGCTGGCGTCGCTGCGGGGCAGAGCGCGGTGGCAGGCGTCGACGGACGGCGAGCCGCCGTCGGTGTCCGTGATCGTGGCCGCCTACGCCGAGGAGGACGTGATCGCCGACCGTGTGGCGAACCTCCGCGCGCTCGAGTACCCAGCCGATCGGCTCGAGCTGATCGTCGCCTGCGACGGCTCGCCCGACGCCACCGCTCCGCGGGCGCGCGAGGCGGGGGCCGACCTGGTCCTGGAGCTGCCGCGCGGCGGCAAGATCCGCGCCCAGGACGCGGCGGTCGAGCGGGCCGGCGGCGAAATTGTGGCCTTCTCGGACGCCAACGTGACGTGGGAGCCGGATGCGCTGAGGTGCCTGGTCGCGCCGTTCGCGGACCCTCGCGTCGGGTACGTGTGCGGCGAGGTGCAGTTGGTGGACGCCCTCACCGGGTCCAACCAGGAGGGCCTCTACTGGCGCTACGAGCTGGCCCTGCGGGCGCTCGAGTCGCGCGTGCGCTCGGTCACCGGCGGCAACGGCGCGATCTACGCCACCCGCCGCGACTCCTACCTGGTCGTCGACCCGATCATGGGCCACGACCTGTCCTTTCCGTTCAACATGGTCAAGCGGGGGTGGCTGGCCCTGGTCGTCCGCGAGGCGCAGGCGAGCGAGAAGATGGTCCCCACGATCGAGGGGGAGTTCGCTCGCAAGCGGCGGATGATGAGCCACACCTGGCCGATCGTCCTGCGCGGCGGCATGCTCTCGCCGCGCGGCTATGACCCCCTGTACGCGTTGATGATCGTCTCGCACCGCATCCTGCGCTACCTCACCCCGTTTCTGCACGTGGTCGCGCTGGTGACCAGCGCTTTGCTGCTCGGTTCCGGGTGGGTGTACGTGGCGGCGTTCGCCATCCAGGTGGCGGTCCTGCTCGCCGCGGCCCTGGCCGGGCTGCTCCGCGCCCGCCCGTTCCTCATCGCCCGCTACTACGTGCTGACCACCGCCTCGCTGGCCGCCGGGCTGTGGGACTGGCTGGTGCACGGGACCACGGCGGGCTGGGAGCCCGCAGAGGGAACCCGGTGAGCGTCCAGCGCGGGCTCGATCTGGCGATCGGGCTGCCCGCGGCGATCCTGACCGCCCCCGTGATCGGGCTGCTGGCGCTGGCCATCCGGCTCGAGACGCACGGCCATCCTGTCTACACGCAGACCCGCGTGGGGAAGGACGGTGAGGCGTTCCAGATCTACAAGCTGCGCACGATGGTCCGCGGCGCCGAGTTCATCGGGGCGGGTCTGGCCATCCAGGAGGGCGATGAGCGGATCACCCGGATCGGGACGTTCCTGCGTCGCTACTCGCTCGACGAGTTGCCCAACCTGTGGAACGTGCTGCGCGGGGAGATGTCGATCGTCGGGCCGCGCCCGACCCTGGTGGTGCAGGTCGACCAGTACACCGAGCGCCAGCGCGGCCGGCTGGCGGTCAGGCCGGGGATCACCGGGTGGGCCCAGGTCAACGGGCGGGCCTCGCTGCCCTGGCCAGAGCGGATCGAGCTCGACCTCTGGTACGTCGAGCACCGCTCGCTGCGGCTCGACCTCCAGATCCTCGGCCGGACGGTGCGGATGGTGGCCGGGGGCGAGGGGATCTATAAAGGCGAGAGGGGCGGATGGATACCACCGGGCGAGGCGTAGGCGTTCTCCTGACCGGCGTCGGCAAGCGCTACGACATCGTGTCGGCGTTCGCCCAGCACGCCATCGTGGTGGCGGCTGACCCCAACCCGCTCGCGCCGGCCCAGTACGCCGCTCACCACCGCCACGCCGTGCCCCGCATCGAGGATCCCGAGTACGTGCCGGCGCTCCGCGCTCTGTGCGAGCGCTACGGGGCGGGCGCGGTGGTGCCGCTGACCGATCTCGACCTCGAGGTGCTCGGCCAGGCCCGGGTCGATGGTCAGCTGCCCGCCTTCGTCCCCGACCCCGAGATTGCCCGGGCGACCTTCGACAAGTACGAAGCCCATCTCCTGCTCGAACGGCTGGGGCTGCCCTCGCCCCCCACCGTGCTGCCCGGCGATCCGGTGGAGAGCTTCCCGGTTATGGTCAAGCCGCGCTGGGGCTCGGGCGCCCGCTCGATCCACCGCGCCGACGACGCCCGCGCGGCCGACTTCTTCGTGGAGTACATCCGCGAGCCCACGATGGTGCAGCGCTTCATGGACGGCCCCGAGTTCTCGATCGACGTTCTGTGCGACCTGACCGGACGCTGTCTGAACGCGATCCCCCGCACGATGATCGAGTCGCGCGGCGGCGAGTCCATCAAGGGCAAGGTGATCGCCGACGCCGAGCTGATCGACCTCGGCCGGCGTGTGTCCGAGGCCCTGCACGTCCGCGGGCCGTGCACCATCCAGGTCTTCCGTGACAAGCAGATCGGGCTTGGGATCACCGACGTCAACACGCGCTTCGGCGGCGCCTTCCCGGCGCCCATGTACGCGGCGCTGCCCGGCCGCAGCTACCCCGAGCTGATCGTCCGCATGGCCGGCGGCGAGCAGATCGAGCCGCACGTCGGCGAGTTCCGGGCCGGTCTCACCTTCAGCCGCTACTACTGGCAGCTCGAGCTCGACGAGACGCTCCAGCCCACCGGCCGGGACATCATCAAGCCGCCGGGTCCGCCGGCGCCGCGGTGATGGGCCCTCAGACGCGCCGATAGATCTGGATCAGCACGCCGTCGCTGCCGACCGTCTTCGACTCCGCGAGCTTGAACTTCAGCCGGTCGATCCCGTCGGGGAAGAGCCGCTTTCCGCGTCCCAGGACCGTGGGAAAGGTCATCAGGCGCAGTTCGTCGATCAGACCGTTGGCGAGCAGGGCCTGCACGAGCGTGCCGCTACCGGCGACGAGGATCGTTCCGTCGGTCGCCTCCCGGAGCTTCGACACCCCTGCGACCGCGTCGCCCGAGATCACGGTTGTGTTCTGCCACTCCGGATCCGTGATCGTGTTCGAGACCACGTACTTCGGGCCGTTGTTGATCTTGTCGGCGAACGGCCCCTCGCGGCTCGGCCACGCCTGCGCGAAACCGTCGTAGGTCCGACGGCCGAGCAGCTGGACGTCCGCCTCCATCAGCTCGTCCATCTTGAACGCGTCGCCGTCCTCGCCACGGTTGTACTCGAACGTCCAGCCGCCGTGCTCGTAGCCTTCGGCGCCGCCCGGGTCTTCGAACACCCCGTCGATCGAGACGAATTCGGTCACCACCAGTTTGCCCATCGCCAGCCTCTCTTTTGCCTTTGGAGCTTTTCGCTAGAGACTCGCGAGCGCCCTCGCACTCATCGGTCAGGCTCGGGCCGCGCGGGGGCGCCGCCCGCCGGCCCCCGCCCCGGCGTCGCCCCAGCACTCATCGATGAACGCGGCGATCTTGCCGGTCAGGCGCTCCGGGCTGACGCGCAGCTCGATGATCGAGTTCGCGTCGATCAGCCGCCCGTTGGGCAGCTCGGCCGCCAGCATGTCGGCGTCGGAGAACGGATGCAGGGGATCGCGGGGGTGACCGATCACCAGCGCCGGCGGCTTCGAAGGTCTGTCGCACGGCCCGATCGGGCGCGGTGCGCCCGAACAGGATTCCCTGGAGGACGGCGCCGCTCGGGCCCGGGTCCTGGCTGATCCAGTCGAGCACCAACTCGACCATGAACGGGACGAAGGGGCGCGGCACTCGCCGCGCGCCCTGGGCCAGGAGTTTCATCGCCGGCTCGCCGATAGCGTCAGCGCGAACAGGAGCGGCGTGAACGCGGCGGCGCGCGGCCGGGATCGCCTTGTCGAGCACGGGCATCTCGATGATCATGCCCGCGCACGCGCTCGGGCGGCCAGCGCAGCCACCTCCAGGGTGACGTTGGCGCCGAGCGACGTCCCGCCCACCACGGCCTGCTCGAGCTGAGGTGATCGAGCAGGGCGACGGTCTGGCGGGCGAACTCGGGCATCGAGTATCGCCCCATCTCCTGCGGGCGGTCCGAGTCGCCATGGCCGAGGAAGTCGAACGTCACCACGCGGTTGCCGTGGCCGGCCAGGTCGGTGGCCAGCGGGGTCTGCATCTTCTGCGAGAGCAGCAAGCCCGGCATGAGGATCGGTCGTCCGGGGTCCCTTGCCGTGAATCGTGTAGGCGAGCTTGTGCCCTTCGTAGCTGAAGAACGCCATCCGTTGAGAATACCCTCCGTTGTCGACTGGCTAGTCAACCAGTCCCTTGCCCGGTACCGTGCAGGGGTAACGTCAACAGGAGGAACCGGAAAATGGCAAAGACTTTGCGATCGCTGAACGGACAGGTGGTCGCGATCACCGGCGGGGCGCGCGGGATCGGCCGCGCCACCGCGACGGCGCTGCATCGCTCAGGGGGCGCGGGTGGCGATCGGCGACATCGACGCGCCGCTGGCCGAGAAGACCGCCTCGGAGCTCGGCGCCGGCACGATCGGCCTGCCGCTGGACGTGACCGACCGCGACAGCTTCGCCGCGTTCCTGGACGAGGTCGAGCGCCAGCTCGGCCCGCTCGACGTGCTGGTCAACAACGCCGGCATCATGCCGATCGGGCCGTTCGAGAACGAGACCGACGACTGCGCGCAGCGGCTGGTCGACATCAACATCCACGGCGTGATCCTGGGCTCCAAGCTCGCCATCGAGCGCTTCATGCCGCGCGGACGCGGCCACATCGTGCAGCTGGCCTCGATCGCCGGCAAGGGCGGCTTCCCCGGCGGGGCCACCTACTGCGCGACCAAGCATGCCGTGGTCGGGCTGACCGAGGCCCTGCGCGCGCGAGCTGCGCGGCACCGGCATCGAGATGCACCAGGTGCTGCCCGATCGGCGTCAACACCGAGCTCTACTCGGGCGTGTCGCAGGCCCGCGGGTTCCCGACGACCGAGCCCGACGGACGTCGCCGAACGCGATCGTCGAGCTGCTCCAGACCGGAAAGTTCGAGATCTGCGTGCCGAAGTCGGTCGGCGCCGACGTCACGCGCATGCAGCGCGCTGATTCCGCGGCGCATGGCCGAGGCAATCGTACCGCTTCACCAAGGGCGATCAGGTGCTGCTGGCAGCCGACTCCGGCGCGCCCGCGCCGGGCCTACGAGGCGCCGGATCACACGGTCGCGCCGGCGCGCCGGGCGCCGCGCAGGCGCCGAGCGCACGCGCCGGCCTGCGGCACGCCGGCTCGATCAGCGGTCAGCCAGTCGGCGATCAGGCGCCCGATCGCGGGCCCGCGTCCTCCTGCAGGAAGTGGCAGGCGCCGGCGATCACGTGGTCGATCTCGCCGCCGAGCGCCGCGGCGAACCGCCGGCCGGTCTCGAGCGGCAGCACCGGGTCGGAGTCGGCCCACAGGAACAGCCTGGGGCGAGTGTCACCGCGCAGCGCGTCGAGCACGCGCTGGCCGGCGCCGCGCCCGGGCGCGTCGGGCGTCAGCGGCGGGATCATCAGCGGGAAGGCCCGCGCGCCGGCCTTGAGGCCGGGTTCGGGAACGGCGCGTCGTAGGCGGCGATCACCTCGTCGCCGGGGTCGTGCTGGCAGGCCCGCCGCACGAGCAGGCCGACCGGGAGGTCTTCGGTGCGCTCGACGAAGGCGCGGAACCTCATCCACGCGTCGTTCATGCGGCTGATGCCCGGTGAACAGGCCCGTGTCGAGGATCACCATGCGCGCGATCCGCTCCGGGCGCTCGACCGCCAGCGCGCAGCCCGATCGGGCCGCCCCAGTCGTGCACGACGACCGTCGCGTCGCGCAGGTCGAGGTCGTCGAGCAGGGCCAGGATGCTGTCGGTGTGGCGGTCGTAGGTGTACCAGCCGATGTCGGTCGGCTTGTCCGAGCGGCCGAAGCCCGGCAGGTCGGGGGCGATGCACCGGTAACCGGCGTCGCGGACGGGCGGGATCACGCGCGCCAGAGAAACGACCAGGTGGGCTCGCCGTGCACGAACAGGACCGGCGGGCCCTCGCCGACATCCAGATGGGCCAGGCGAAGCCGCTCGAACTCGCCGGTAGCGCGACTCGAACGGGAAGTCGGGCAGTCCGTGCAGCAGTTCGTCGGGGGCGCGGATCGCGTCGTTCATCGCCGGGCGGGGGCGTAGGCCTTCAGCCACCGGACGATCATGCGTCCGACCTGGTGACCGGCATCCTCTTGCAGGAAATGGCCGACGCCCGGGATCACGTGGTCGATCTCGCCGCCGATCGCGCGGGCGAACCGCCACCCGGCCTGGATAGGGAGGATCGGATCGGCCTCGCCCCAGATGATCAGCTTGGGGCGCGGGTCTGTGCCCAGCCGGTCGAGCACGCGCTGGCCGGTGGCGGCGCCGTTCATCTGCGGCGAGGTGGGCAGGATCAGCGGAAACGCCCGCGCTCCCGCCTTTGATGCGGGGTTGGGGAACGGCGCCTCATACGCCGCGACCACGTTCGCCGGCGGGGCCATCCGACAACCCGCGCGGATCAGGAACGCGACCGGCAGGTCCTCGCTGCGCTGGGCCAGCTCGCGGAAGGCCATCCAGGACTCGCTCATCTTCTGGTGGCCGGTGAACAGGCCCGTGTTCAGCACCACCATGCGCCCGATCCGGTCCGGATGCTCGACTGCCACGCGCAGCCCGATGGGTCCCCCCAGTCGTGGACGACGATCGTGGTGTCCTCGAGATCCAGCTCGTCGAGGAGCGCGGCGACGCTGTCGGTGTGCCGGTCGTAGCTGTACCACTCGAGATCGATCGGCTTGTCGGAGCGGCCGAAGCCGGGCAGGTCGGGGGCGATGCAGCGGTAGCCGGCCTCGCGGACCGGCTGGATGACCTTGCGCCAGAGAAACGACCACGTCGGCTCTCCGTGGATGAACAGCACAGGGGGTCCCTTCCCCTCGTCGACATGGGCCAGCCGCAGGCCCTGGAACTTGCGGTACTTCGGCTTGAACGGGAACTGTGGGAGATTGGCCAGCAGTTGGTCGGGAGTGCGCACGGCGCCGGGCACAATCTTGTGAAATTAGCGCTCCGGTGCCGGCTCAGGGACCGTGCACGAGAGCCTGCGAGGCGTCGGAGGCCACCGTGACCTCGATCTCCGACGGAAACCGCTCCCAGGCGATCAGATCGAGTGCCTGGAGGCGGTCGAGCATGGCCTGCAACGCGACGGCCTGCGCGGGGCTGGCGTAGTGGCGGGCGATCGTGAACGACCAGCCGGCAGCCGCGGGCGGATCGCCCACCCCAAGCAGCTGCTGGTAGCGCTCATCGCTCACCGTGCTGGTGACGGTGAGTGTGCTCGCGGGCAGATGCGAGAGCGCGCGGACGCGGGCGGCCAGCGCGACCAGCATGTCGAGGGCGGCCGGCTGCAGCCCGCGGTACAGCGCGCGCGGGACGCCCAGTCGATGCGCCAGGGCGCCGATGCCGGGGTCGTAGCGCAGGCCAAGCCGCGCCGCGTTGGAGGGCAGCGGCCGGATCGCGCGGTCGGCGTAGGCGCGGTCGAGCGCGTCAGGAGTGGCGAACGCCGGCGTGGTGGCCGGCGGGTGGAGGAGGAGGGCGTTTGAGTCGGTGGCCGTCTGCAGGGCGATCAGCCGGGTCAGTGCGCGGCGGGTTGGTTCGGTAAAGGCGCATGATCGCCTGCGCCCCGAGCAGCCGCCAGTAGTAGAGCGAGGAGTCGTCGCCGAAGCTCGAGAGGAGCGTGTAGGCGGCGGCGGTTGTGATCGGGGGCGGTGTCGAAGTAGAGCTGTGGATAAGGGACAGCGTGGCCCCCGTCATACAGGTCGAGGACGCGCTGCAGGTTGCCGATCCCCATGTGGTAGCTCTCGACGGCGAGGTCGGTGCGCCCCAGATGCTGCTCGGCGATCTTCAGGTAGCGCACGGTGGCGGCGAGCGCCTTGACCGGGTTGAAGCGGTCGTCGATCCGGGCGCGAGCCTGTTCCAGCCGGCCGGCCAGGGCCGTCTGCCCGTGCACGAGGGCGATGTCGATGCGGCGGGTGAGCGTACGGCTGCGGGGCAGATCGATATGCATGCCGAGCAGGGAGTGGCCGGTCTGGGCGAGGATCTGCGTCAGTCCCGACGCGCTTGCCGGATCGCCGCCGGCGATCACGTCGGGCCGCCCGGCGCTCTCGACGAACACGAGCGCCTCGACCAGGCTCGGGTCGATGCCCGGTGCCCGCGAGGGCTCGATCGATGAGAGGCCGGAATCGCGCCACCCGGGCCGCGGTGGCGAGCGCCCCGCCTGGGCTCTTCACGTACAGCACGTGCGGCGCTGCCGGAGATCGCCCGGGCGACGAAGTCCGACTCGCGGTCAGGCACGTAGGCGAACGGATCGCCCGGCTTCGCCGGCTTGCCGATACCCGGCAGCGGCAGCGGCGGAGGTCCCGACCCCCGTCCCGCTGTGATGAGCACGATCAGCAGCACGGCCACCAGTCCGGCCGCGACCGCGGCGGCTAGTCGCCGGCGACGAAACGTCGCGCGCCGCGAGCGCATGCCTCAGCGGTAGACGAGGACCATCCGCTTGCAGGCGGCGGCGTGGGCCGGGTCCACGTGGCTGGGGAACACCTTCCAGCCGGGCCCGGCGATCGGGTAGATGTTGACCAGCGGGTGCGGGTGCGCCTTGAGGTAGCCCGGGCTGACGTACAGCACGCCGGTCTTGACTCCCGCATACCAGGCGAAGACGATCTGGTACCCGATCGGGATGTTGGGCTGCCCGCAGGCGAAGATGTTCGACGTGCCGAGGGTCCTGACCACGCCCGAGAGGCGGCCGATCAGCACCGTGCGTGCCCGCTCGTGGCGCAGGTCCTGAGCGCTCGAGGCGGAACTGGCGGTGAGCGGCGCCGAGCATCGAGCCGGCGATCAGGACCAAGGCGACAGCGTGCCCCAGGTGCCCACGCAGCGCTGGCCAGCCGCGGGGATGTCCGGGCCCCGGCGGTCCGTTTGACGCAGCGCGGCGATTAGCCCGGGGAGCTCGTGCACAACCCGACCGACGAACACGCCGGCGAGGATCGCCACCACCGCGCCGGCCTCGAACAGGTAGCGCGGCACGGCCGGGAAGCCCTTGAGCGCGAACGCGATCTCGATCACCAGCCAGGCGAGCGCTCCCGCGGCCAGGACGAGGATGGCGATCCGCCGGCGCCAGGCCGCCCACGCCACCGTGAGCAGCCGCCATGATCCACACCGGGTTCGGCCTCCAGCTCGTGGAAGCGGTCGATCGTGCCGGTGATCTTGTTGCCGTGGATCGCCCGCGGCGAGTTCTGGGCGATGTTGCCGGCGGTGAAGAAGCTCTTGGAGCTGATCCCCGGGATCACGAACCAGAAGACGACGCAGGAGCCCGAGCGCGGCGTAGAGCCATCGCCGGTAGGCCGGGTCCTTCCACCACAGCCACAGGCCGGCCAGGCCGAGGAACGGCCACACCTCGGGCCGGCCCGAGCGCCGGCCAGGAACCACATCCAGAAGGCCCAGCCGGTGGCGCCCGCTCCAGATGCATGTCGATCGCGGCGAGGCAGAGCGGCCACGATCATCGTGTCGGACTCCGCGCTCAGGAGGTAGTGCCCGTAGTTGGCCGGCGCAATCGGATCCTGCATCAACGAGCACGACGCCCGCCGCGACCAGGCCGGCCACGTAGGAGGCGTAGCGGCGCTCGGGGCGTGAGTAGGTCAGGCGGAAGGCGATCCGCCAGGCGAAGATCAGCCCGCTCAGCGAGATCGCCACCGAGGTGACCATCCACAGCCACAGCGCGTAGTGGCCGACCAGCGCGTACGGCACGGTGAACAGGAACGGCAGCGGCTTCCACGACGGCGCGCCGTTGGTGTCGAGCTTGAGGTGGAGGGTGAGCTTGCCCCACACCAGCCAGCCGTACGGGTCATACCCGGGTCGCGCGCGCGCGTAGAGCACGATCGCCAGCGAGAGGATCAGCAGGCCGGCCGCGGTGAGGACCCAGCGGTAGCGGTACGCCAGGTCCGCGGGCTCGGCGCGGCTGGCGCGTCGGTCGCTCGCGGGGGCGGGCCCGTCCGGCACTTCGATCGGCGGTGACGTCTAGGGTTTGCTCGGACACGGCGGCGGCCGGGACGGTAGCAGCAAAGGTGCCGACCGCCCTCGCCCGGCGCGGAGCTTTGAGCGAGGCTGCGGCGCCCGGCCGGCGCTAACTCGCGTCCGGCTACGATACGACTCGCGGGCGGGATGGGACGGCGCGGTGGCGCTGGACGGGTGTGCAGCCGAAGCGACCGTCTGGCGGCTTGCGTACGGTTCGTCGGCTATCCTCGTGCGCTCGCGGGCCATGGAATCGCCTGGAACCTGGCCCACCGACGCGCCGCCTCATCGGCCGAGAGCGCTGAAGATCCCGTAGTCGAACGTCAGGCATTGGAGCGGCTATATGCAAATCTTGGTTCTTGGCGGTGACGGATACCTCGGGTGGCCCACCGCTCTGCATCTCAGTGCCCTCGGGCACGAGGTAGCGGTCAACGACAACTTCGCGCGTCGCCGCTACGACGAGGAGATGGGGGTCGAGAGCCTGGTGCCGATCTACTCGCTCGACGAGCGCGTTGCGGCCTGGGCCGAGATCTCCGGCAAGACGATCAAGACCTACGTCGGCGACCTGTGCGACGCCGGCGTTCGTGCACGAGATGGTGGGCGATTTCCGGCCCGACACGATCGTTCACTTCGGCGAGCAGCGCGCCGCGCCGTACTCGATGATCGACCAGGCGCACTGCGTCTACACGCAGACCAACAACATCGTCGGCACGCTCAACGTGATGTACGCGATCGCCGACATCGACCGCGACATCCACCTGGTCAAGCTCGGCACGATGGGCGAGTACGGCACGCCCAACATCGACATCGAGGAGGGCTGGCTCGAGGTCGAGCACAACGGCCGGCGCGATCGCGTGCTGTACCCGAAGCGGCCGGGCTCGTTCTACCACCTGTCCAAGGTGCACGACAGCCACAACATCGAGTTCGGCTGCCGGATCTGGGGCCTGCGCGCCACCGACCTGAACCAGGGCGTCGTGTACGGCGCCGACACCGAGCAGACCAAGCTCGACCCGCGGCTGGCCACCCGCTTCGACTACGACGGCGTGTTCGGCACGGTGCTCAACCGGATGGTGATCCAGGCGGTGCTCGGCCACCCGCTCACCGTCTACGGCAACGGCTCGCAGACCCGCGGCCTGATCAACATCGTCGACACCGTCGAATGTATCCGGCTCGCCTCGGAGAATCCGGCCGACCGGGGCGAGTTCCGCGTGTTCAACCAGTTCACCGAGCACCTGTCGGTGCGCCAGATCGCCGAGACGATCGCCGAGGAGTATCCCGGCGAGGCCACGATCGAGATGGTCGAGAACCCGCGCGTCGAGGCCGAGGACCACTACTACAACGCCAAGCACACGGCGCTCGTCGACCTCGGGCTCAAGCCGACGCTGCTCTCGATGGCGCTGATCGACCATCTGTTCGAGGTGGTCGAGCGCCACAGGGATCGGGTCGACCTGGCCGCGATCATGCCGACCGTGAGCTGGCGCGCGACGACCAGCGAGCTGCCCCAGACCACGACCGGGGCGCTGGCCCAGACGTGAGCGACTCGCCGGGCCTGCAGGGGCGCCGGGTCCTGGTGACCGGCGGCTCCGGGTTCATCGGGCGCCACGCGGTGGCCGGGCTGATCGCGCGCCGGCGCGCCCGTGCGCGTCGTCGATCTGAAGCCGCATCCCGATCCGTGCGTCGACATCGTGCGTCGGCGACATCGGCGATCCCGAGGTGCTCGACGGCGGCGTTCGCCGGCGGCGATCGACTCGGTCGTGCATCTGGCCGCGGTGACCTCGGTGCTGCGCTCGGTCGAGAATCCCGGGCGGGACGTTCGACACGAACGTGGCGGCGACGCAGGCGGTGCTGGAGGCGGCGCGGGCGCGCCGGCGTCCAGTCGCTGGCGTTCGCCTCGACCAACGCCGTGACCGGGCCGATGGAGGCGCCGGCGATCGTCGAGACCGCGACACTGCGGCCGTTGACCCCGTACGGCGCGACCAAGGCGGCGGGCGAGATGCTGATGTCCGCCTACACGGCCTCGTACGGCGTGCGCTGCGCGTGCCTGCGCCTGACCAACGTCTACGGCCCGGGGATGCAGGCCAAGGACTCGATCGTGGCCCGCCTGATGCGCGCGATCCGGCTCGAGCGCGAGTTCGAGATCTACGGCGACGGCCGGCAGGTGCGCGACTACGTGCACGTCTCGCGACGTGATCGGCGGCGATGCAGCTGGGTCTCGTCGAGCGAGGACTGGCACGGGCCCGGTGGTGATCGGGTCGGGCAAGTCGCTGTCGGTGCTCGAGGTCGTCGACACGGTGCGCTCGGTCACCGGGGCGTCGCTCGAGGTCCGCCACGGGCCGGCGCGCGCCGGGCGAGATGCCGGCGGTGATCGTCGATCCGAGCCGCGCGCTCGCCGCCGGGTGGACGCCGCAGTTATGGGTTCGCCGACGGGCGTCCGCGGCGTGTGGGAGGAGTGGTCGGCGGCGGATCTCGACACGATCGCGGCCGGGCTGCCGGTCGGCGCCGGTGAGCGCGTCATGAGCACGGTCTCCGGTCAGGCCTCGGCGTCGACAGCGGCCGCCGGCTTCGATCTCGACGCCGAGCTCGGCGCTGCTCGGGCCGACGGAGCGCGGCGCGGCACCGGCGTTTCTGTCCGTTCACCCGCCGGGCTCGGCGCGCCGCTGGCGATCGTGATCCCCGCCTACAACGAGGAGCCCACGGTGGCCGGCGTGGTGGCCGAGATCCCGCGCTCGGCGGCCGGGCTGAAGACCGAGGTGATCGTGGTCGTGGACGGCGCCCGGGATGCGACGGCTTCGCGCGCGGCCGGCGCCGGCGCGCTCGTGTGCGACGTGCCGGTCAACCGCGGCCAGGGCGCGGCGCTGCGGCTCGGCTACTGGCTGGCCCGGGCGCGCGGCGCGCGGGTGATCGCCACGATCGACGCCGACGGGCAGTACGAGCCCGAGGAGATCGGCCGCGTCGTTCAGCCCATCCTGGACGGTCAGCGCCGACTTCGTGTCGGGATCGCGGCGGCTCGGCGCCGAGCTGACCACCGACCGCGTGCGCCACCTCGGCGTGCTCGTGTTCGGCGCGCTGATCAGCGTGCTGGTGCGCCACCGGATCACCGATCCGGCGTGCGGGATCCGCGCGATGCGCTCCGAGGTGACCGCGGCGGTCAAGCTCGAGCAGCCGCAGTACCAGGCCTCCGAGCTGATGATCTCCGCCGCGCTGCACGGCTTCCGGCTGGCGCGAGGTGCCGACCACGATGCGCGACCGAGGCGACGCACGCCACCGCGACCAAGAAGGGCGGGAACTTCGGCTACGGCGTGCGGTTCGCCCGGGCGGCGTTGCGCACCTGGATGCGCGATCGGAAGGCCGCGCGGACGCGGCTGCGGCCCGAGAAGATCCAGTGCTCGTAGACGAAGAAGCGCACCCCGTATAGCACGGCGAGTACCGCAAAGTAGGACGCGGTCACAAGCAGCACGCGTATCCCGTGGTGGGCCGGGATGTGCTGGACCTGGCGATCGGTCCAGGCGGTGGCCAGCGACAGCGCGAGAAGGGTCGAACCCGAGAGCACCAGGTAGGCGAGGATCTCGCGGCCGAACGCAACGCGACCCTCGACTTTCCACGTCCAGCGACGATTCAGCGTCCAGTTGGGAATCGCGCCGGCGAAGAACGCCACGACGTGCAGACGGTGGTGGGCGCCCCGAGCACGTAGAGCACCGGGAACACGACGGCGCTGGTGCCGGCCGCGAATGCAGAACTGATCGCGAATTTCGTTATCCGCCCGTACAGCGGCGAACCGGTGATTCGCACACCGATCCGGGACTTCGCGAGTCGCACGCCGAGCCGAGAATTGCGCAGCGTGTCGTAGCGGTTGGTGATCACCGACGAGCGATCGTAGCGTTTCATAGCGTCAAGTGAGCGTCAGGGGCCCGCCGCTCGGATCGATAGGTTCCCGGTGGCGTGCGAATCCAACCAGCGACCGATCCGATTGCCCTCGACGACGACCTGGTGATCGCCGGGGAGAACGTCGACGTGCTCGCTGCGCTGCCGGAGGGCTTCTTCGACCTGATCTACATGGATCCTCCGTTCAACACCGGGCGCGCGCAGGCCCGGCATACGCTGTCGGTGGTCGAGGATCGCATTGCCGGCGATCGTGTGGGGTTTGGCGGCCGGCGCTACCGGTCGCGGCTGCTGCGGACGCTGTCAGCTATGACGACGCGTTCGATGACTACCTGGCGTTTCTCGAAGTGCGGTTGGCGCGGGCGCGCGAGTTGCTGGCTCCCCACGGGACGCTGTACTTCCACATCGACTACCGCGAGGCGCACTACGTCAAGCTGCTGCTCGACGAGTTGTTCGGCCGCGACGCGTTCCTCAACGAGCTGCATCTGGAGCTACGACTACGGAGCGAAGCCCCGCCGGCGCTGGCCGGCCAAGCACGACACGATCCTGGTCTACGTTCGTACTCCGGGGGGACATTGGTTCGATGCCGACGCGGTGGAGCGCGAGCCGTACATGGCGCCCGGGCTGGTCGGCGCCGAGAAGGCCGCGCGAGGCAAGCGTCCGACGGACGTCTGGTTTCACACGATCGTCCCGACCAACGGGCGCGAGAAGACCGGCTATCCGACCCAGAAGCCAGAGGGGGTGCTGCGACGGATGGTGGCGGCGTCCTCGCGGCCGGGCGGCTGGTGCCTGGACCCGTTCGCCGGCTCGGGCACGTTGGGGGCGGTATGCCGCTCGCTGGGGCGCCGGTTCGTCCTGGTCGACCACAACCCGGCGGCGATCGAGGTGATGCGCGCTCGGCTCGGCTCTATCTCTGTGTCCCGTGCACCAGCGGCACGAACTGCACCGCCTCTAGGCGTTCGCGGCTGAATTCCTCGCCGGCCCGCCGGGTGAGCACCAGGTGCTGCTCCTTCTTGCCCACGGGCGCCACCATGCGTCCGCTGCCGAGGAGCTGGTGCTCCAGGGTCCGGGGCGGATCGTCGCCCATCGCGGCGGCCACGTTGATCGCGTCGAAGGGCGCCTCCTCGGGCCAGCCATCCCAGCCGTCTCCGACCCGGAAGCTGATGTTGTCGATCCCGAGCGCGCTCAGGGTGCGCGCGTGCCGTTTCGGTCAGCTCGGCGTGGCGCTCGACGGTGTATACGTGCCCGCCGAGCAGGGAGAGCAGCGCCGCGTGGTAGCCCGAGCCGGTGCCGACATCGAGTACGCGGTCGGTCGGTTTGAGCGCGAGGAGCTGGAGCATGCGAGCCACCACCAGCGGCTGGGAGATCGTCTGTCCGCTGCCGATCGGCAGGGCCACGTTGGCGTAGGCCCGATCATGCTGGGATTCCGGTACGAACCGCTCGCGGGGGATGCTCGCGATGGCGGCCAGGACGCGCTCGTCGGCAATCGCGGGGCGGAGAGCCTGCGCGAGCTCGGCTGCCTGGCGCGGGGACATGGCGGCTTCTAGAAGTCCTCGGCGTCGGCGTCGAGCCACTTGTCGAAGAACTCGTCCGCGTCCAGGCTGATCAGGTCGGCGCGCAGCAGCTTGAGAAGCTTGGCGGCGTCCTTGGCGTGCACGTTCCAGTAGAGGATCACCTCGCCATCGTCCACCGACACCACCTCGACCCGGTCGGTTCGCTTCGGATCGGACAGGAAGGCGGGCTCGCGGCCGCCGCGGGAGACGATCAGCTCGTAGGCGCGGTTCGCTCTCATGCGTTCAGGGCCATGGTGGCCTGCTCGATCGCGTCGACGCCGGTGTAGACCCCGTCGCCGATCTGGATCGCCGGTAGCCGGTTTGCGCCGGCTTGCTGCGCGCGTTGTGTCGCGTCGTCCAGCGCGGTCGCCGTGGCGCGCAGCTCCATGCCCTTGCGCAGCGCCGTCGGGTGCATCTCGCAGGCCGCGCCGGCGATCAGGATCGTGTCCTCGTCGCCCAGGTCGCGCCCGCCCGCGAACGCCTGGCGGAAGGCGGCGAGGCTGAACGCGACCGCGCGCCCTATGCGTTTGGCGTACGTGGCCGCCAGCATGGTGCGCTGTGTCTGCGGCGGCCATGTGCGGGGCCAGCGGATCGGCTGCAGGCCATGTTCGGCGGCCAGTCGCTCGATGTGTTTGCGGACGAGCGGCTCCGAGTCCATGGGTGGCGCGAGCACAGGCTCCCATTCGGGCACCACGGGTAGCGTCGCCATGATCGTCTCGGCGACGATGTAGCACTGCGGGCTGCCGAGGTCGTAGTAGAAGACGGGCTGGCTGCTGACGACCTGGTCCACGTCAACCGTGGATCAGCCAGCCGTCCGCCGCGCGTCCGGCTTCCATCACGGCCTCCGAGAGCGTCGGATGGCCGTGGATGATCCGTGCCACCTCCGGATAGCCGCCCTCGAGCATGCGGACGTTGACCAACTCCTGGATCAGCTCGGTCGCCCGGGTGCCGACGATATGCCCGCCGAGCAGTTCGCCGTACTGCTTCTCACCGACGATCTTGACCAGGCCGGTGCGGTCGCCGTATACGGTGCCGGCCCCGACCGCGCCGTACTGCACCTTGCCCACCACGACGTCGTGGCCCTGGTCGCGGGCCTGCTGTTCGGTCAGGCCGAAGCTGCCCACGTTGGGCGTGCAGAAGGTGGCCCGGGGCACGTCGGGGTAGTCGATCGGGTGGGTCTCGAGGCCGGCCGCGTCCTCGACGGCAATCACTCCCTCGTCCGAGGCCTTGTGGGCCAGCGCAGGGCCCGGGACCAGGTCGCCGATGGCGTAGATGCCCTCGGCGCTCGTGCGCATGCGGCCGTCGACCTCGATCAGGCCGGCGGTGCCCAGGGTGATGCCCGCTGTCTCGAGTTGCAGGGCGGCGACGTCCGGACCGCGCCCGGTGGCAATGACCAGCCACTCGGCCTCGCCCCGCGTGTCGCCGTGGGTGTAGCGGCAGATCGACTCCGTGGACTCGATGTTCTCCACGAACGTATTCGTGTGGACCGTGATGCCCTGGCGCTTGAGGCCCCGGTCGACGAGCTTGCTTATGTCCGCGTCCTCGGTGGGAAGCACCCGGTCCAGCGCCTCGAACAGGGTGACGCTCGTGCCCAGGCGGGCGTAGGCGGAGGCGATCTCGGCACCGCTGGCGCCGGCGCCCACGACGGCCAGCGTGGCGGGCCTTTCCGGGAGGGCCCAGGCTTCCTCGGTGCCGATCACCCGGCCGCCGAACTCCGTGCCGGGGATCGGCCGCTTGACCGACCCGGTGGCCAGGATGATGGCCTTGGCGCTGATCTGGCTGCCGTCGACGGTGATGGCCTGGTTGCCCGCGAGCGCGGCCTCGCCCTCGATCACTTCGATCCCGTTCTTCTTGAACAGCCCCGCCACGCCACCGGTGAGCGTCTTGATGACCTTTTCCCGGCGCGCCATCACGCCGTCCCAGTCGACCTCGGGCTCGGCCACCTTGATCCCGAAGTCGCCGGCCTCCTTGACTTCGGTGAGGACGTCGGCCACCCGGAGGACGGCTTTGGCGGGGATGCAGGCGTAGTTGAGGCAGCGCCCGCCCACCTGGTCCTTTTCGATGACCGCGGTCTTCATGCCAAGCTGGGCGGCGCGGATGGCGGCGACGTAGCCACCCGGGCCTGAGCCGATCACGATGCAGTCGTAGGACGCGTCTGGCATGCGGCCGGACACTATAGAAGGGCGCCTGTGCAGGCCGATTCGGTGAGGCGGCGACGCACGCGTTTACGTCCCCGCGTCGCCCTCCTGCGCGGCGCCCATCGCCCTCCCGCGCGCGCCAATCGCCGCCCTCCCGCGCCCGCCGTCCCCCGCCCGCCCATCGCCTCCCGCGCCTGCCGTCCCTTGGGTGTTTGCGAGCGCGAAATCCTCCCGCGCCTGCCGTCCCTTGGGTGTTTGCGAGCGCGAAATCCTCCCGCGCCTGCCGTCCCTTGGGTGTTTGCGAGCGCGAAATCCTCCCGCGCCCGCTCATCCCCGGGTGTTTGCGAGCGCGAAATTTCCGCCAATGGAGGCGTCACCAGCGCGTTGTGACGGATTTTTCCTCTGTGGCGGGAAAAATCCGTCACGACGGCCCCCGGCGGGCCCAATGACGGAAATTCCGCGGCCCATCGGTTCCTTTGGGGGGCTGTGAGGGGGAGGTGGGGTCTTACGGCTAGCTGCGCCCGGGGGGCGTGGGCATCTGGAGGCGACTGAGCACGCGGACGAGCTTGTAGAAGAGATAGCCGCCACCGCCGACCACCACGACGCCGGTCGCCACGGCCCACAGGTTGTTGGCGCGCAGGAGGAGCAGGGAGAAGAACAGGATCACGAACGCGAGGATGGCCTGGAACCCGAGCACGGCCCAGTAGCGGAGCTGCCACATGCCGACCGCGCAGACCAGCATCAGCACCGAGAAGAGGATCACGCCACCGGCGCCGGCGTGCGCGTTGCCCACGCTGAACTTGCCGTTGATGATCACCGCGACGAGGTCGCCGCCACCGATCAGCAAGGCGATCAGCGCCGCGAGCTTGAGCGGCCACGGGCGCTCCCCCGGCGCAAGCGGAGCGAGGGTGGCTCGGACGGCGGCGTTGCGCTCCTCGGACCGGCTCGGCCGCGCCGGCTGAGGGGTCGTGACCGGTCGGGGCCGGGGCGCGGCGCCGGTGGTCCGGCGGCGGCCCCGCTTACGGCTACGCTGGGCCAACCGTCACCTCGTGCCCCGCCGTGATCGCCTGGCGCAGGCCATGCGCGCTGCGCGCGGGATCGGCCGCCTCGGTGATGGCTCGCACGACCGCGACCCGGGTCGCCCCCGCCTCGTGGATACCGGAGATGTTCGCGGGCGAGATGCCGCCGATGGCGAAGAACGGAACCGCGGCATGCCCGGCGGCGTAGCGGACGAGGTCGAGTCCGACCGGCGGACGTCCCGGCTTGGTCGGCGTCGCGTGCACGGGCCCGACGCCGATGTAGTCGACGGGGAGCGCCGCCGCTGCGTCGATCTGCTCGGGGCTGTGCGTGGAGAGACCAACCAGCCGATCCGGGCCCACGATCGCGTGGGCATCCGCCACTGCCACATCGTCCTGGCCGACGTGAACGCCGTCCGCGCCAACTGCGTCAACCAGGTCGGGGCGGTCGTTGAGGATGAACAGCGCGCCGTGCTGCTCGGCCATCCGCGCGAACCGACGTCCGGCCGCCACGACCGCTGAGTCGCCGGCGTCCTTCATTCGCAGCTGGACTATGTCCACGCCGGCGCCCAGAACGGCGGCGAGGAACTCGTCGGGCTCCTCATCACACACCAGGTAGAGCCGGGTGGCGCGCAGGCGTTCATGACGGGAATCGGGCACGGCGCGAAGTGTGGCAGGAGCGTGCCAGCCAACCGCCACCCCCGCGCTAGGATTGGTCGTACGGGAGCCCTACCACCGGGCTGAGAGGGCGGGCCCGAGTCCGCCGACCGTCTGAACCTGAACCGGGTAATGCCGGCGCAGGGAGTGGCACACCTTGTCCAATCGCTCGAGCTCATTTGATGTCGCCGTCGTCGGCGCCGGCGTCATCGGCCTCGCCGTCGGATGGCGTCTGGCTCAGCGTGGGCTGCGCGTGATCGTGCTCGAGCGCCGCGCGGAGCCGGCCAAGGAGACCTCGTCGGTGGCGGCGGGCATGCTCGCGCCGATCAGTGAGGCGCTCGCCACCGAGGTGCCGCTGATGCGCCTGGGGCTGGCCAGCATGCGGATGTACCCGGATTTCGTGGCCGAACTGGCGGATCTGACGAAATGCGATACCGGCTATCTGCGCTGCGGCACGCTGCTGGTGGCGCGCGACGGCGACGAGGCCGAGGCGCTCGGGCGCGAGCTCGCGCTCAGAGAATCGCTGGGTCTCGCCGCGCACCGGCTGCGGGCGTCGGAGGCGCGGCGGCTGGAGCCGGCGCTGGCGCCCACGCTGCGGCTGGCCCTCGACGTCCCGGACGATCACGCGATCGACCCGCGCAAGCTGAGCGCGGCGCTGGCCGGGGCGCTCAGCGGCGCCGGCGGGGAGCTGCGGACCGGGGCCCACGTGACCGCGGTTACCACGACCGGGGACCGCGTGACCGGGGTGCGCCTGGCCGATGGCACAGAGCTAACCGCGGGGAACATTGTGGTCGCCGCCGGCCCATGGTCGAGTTCGCTCGATGGCGTTCCCGACGGCGCTTCGATCCCTGTCCATCCAGTTAAAGGACAGATCCTCCGCCTCCACGATCCGAGCGGCCCAGGCCTCCTCACGCGTGTGGTCCGCTTCACCGGCGGCTACATCGTTCCCAGGGGCGACGGACGCTACGTCCTCGGCGCGACGATGGAGGAGCGAGGCTTCGACACGACGGTGACGGCAGGGGCCATGTTCGAGCTGTTGCGCGACGCGTTCGAGCTGATGCCCTCGGTCACCGAGCTCGTGATCGACGAGTTCTCGGCCGGTCTGCGCCCGGCGACGCCCGACAACGCGCCGGCGATCGGCCCGGGCGCCGTCCCCGGCCTGTACTGGGCCACCGGGCACTTCCGCCACGGCGTCCTGCTGGCGCCGATCACGGCGGAGTTGGTAGTTGGTGGGCTCATGGGCAAGCCGATCCCGGACGAGTTTGCGCCGACGCGGTTCTCCGGCGTGGTGGCAGCGGCATGACGATCGCGGTCACCATCAACGGCGAGCGCCGGGAGCTGCCGGCCGGCGCCACCGTGGCCACCGTGATCGCGTCGCTCCACAATGCACCCGACGGTCGCGGCGTGGCCGTGGCGGTCGAGGGCGAGGTGGTTCCGCGCGCCCGATGGCCGACCACCGAGCTGCACGAGGGCGCCACCATTGAGGTGGTGGTCGCCGTTCAGGGAGGATGACCGCGTGAGCGATTCGCTGACCATCGCCGGCCGCCAGTTCAGCTCGAGACTGATCCTCGGCACCGGCGGCTTCACCAACCACGAGGTGCTGGCTCGCGCACTCGAGGCATCCGGGACGCAGATGTGCACGGTGGCGCTGCGCCGGCTGGATCCGGCCGCCCGGGGGTCGATCCTCGACGTGCTCGACGCGGCTGGCGTCGAGGTGCTGCCGAACACGGCCGGCTGCTACACGGCGCGCGACGCGACCATCACGGCTCAGCTTGCGCGCGAGGCCTTCCAGACCGACTGGATCAAGCTCGAGGTGATCGGCGATGACCGGACGCTGCTGCCCGACGCGGTCGAGTTGGTGAGTGCCGCCGAGGCGCTGGTGGACGACGGCTTCACCGTGCTGCCGTACACCACCGACGACCCGATCCTGGCCCGGCGGCTGGAGGACGTGGGATGTGCGGCGGTCATGCCGCTCGGGTCGCCGATCGGCAGCGGCATGGGAATCCGCAATCCGTACAACATCTCGATCATGATCGAGCGGGCGGGCGTGCCGGTGATTCTCGACGCGGGCGTGGGCACCGCCTCTGACGCCACGCTGGCTATCGAACTCGGCTGTGACGCGGTGCTGTGCGCCAGCGCGATCTCCCGTGCGCACGATCCGTCCGCCATGGCCCGGGCGATCCGACTGGGCGTGGAGGCCGGGTGGCTTGCGCGCCAAGCCGGCCGGATCCCTCGCCGCCGCTACGCCGAAGCCTCGACACCCGACGAGGGGCTCCCGGTGTTCGATACTGCCTCGCAGTGACCGAACGATCCGTCGACGAACTGCTCGACGAGTGGGAAGCCGCCTGGTCCGGCAAGGACGAGTCCGCCTTCGCCGCCGTCTGCTCGAGCAAGATCCACTATGAGGACCCGCTCACCAGCGAGCCCCTCGAGGGGCTGGATCAGTTCCTGCGCCACCCGACGCGTCTGTGGGCAGCGTTCCCCGACGCCCGTCTCGAACGGACGGGCGAGCGGCTGACCAACGAGCGGTTCGTCGCCGCGCCGTGCAAGCTGCTGGCCACGCACCGGGCGGCGCTCGACGGGCTGCCCGCGACCAACCGGTTCGTGGTCGTGCACTGCATCTTCTACTGCGAGATGCGTCGTAACCGCCTCCTGCGGGTTCGCGGTTTCTTCGACGTCTATGACGCCGCCACTCAGCTCGGGGTCCTGCCCGCCCGGGGGACGCTCGGCGAGAAGGCCCTGCTGATGCTGCGCGGCTTTGGCCTGCGCGCGGGGCGGAGCTAGAGGTCTCGGCCGGGTCGCCCACGCTCGCGCGCGCCGAGCGCGAGCATCATGACCGCGAGCACCAGCATCGTGAAGCCAAGGATGTGACCGCTGACTCCCCAGGCCAGAGCCGCGAGCACGAACATGGCGGCGGCGAAGAAGTACAGAGCTGAGCTGGACATCAGTTCTGGTCTACCCACGACGCCGATAGGCTCAACTTGATGGATGTCGCGATCCCCATCTTCGACGGGATCACCGCACTTGATGCGATCGGCCCCTACGAGGTGCTTTCGCGGCTCCCGAACGCCCGCGTGCGCTTCCTGGGGCTCGAGCCGGGACCGGTTCGGACCGACAACGGAATGCTGGGACTGAGCGCCGACGGTGCGCTCCAGGACGTGCCTCACCCCGAGGTGATCGTCGTGCCCGGCGGCCACGGGACACGGGCCCTGATGAAGAACGAGGCGATGCTGGCCTGGGTGCGCGCCGGCCACGAGACTTCACGGTGGACCACCTCGGTGTGCACCGGCGCCCTGGTGCTGGGTGCCGCCGGCATCCTCGACGGTCTCGAAGCAACCACCCACTGGCTCGTCCTCGACAAGCTCGCCGACCTCGGCGCGACGCCGGTCAGCCGGCGCGTGGTCGAGCAGGGCAAGGTGATCACCGCCGCCGGCGTCTCGTCCGGGATCGACATGGCGTTGACGCTCGCCGCCCGGATCGCCGGCGAGGACGTGGCGCAGGCGATTCAGCTGGCGATCGAGTACGACCCGCAGCCGCCGTTCGACAGCGGCTCTACGGCGAAGGCAGCCCCGGAGATCGTCGAGCTGGCGCGCAGTCGCTCGTGAGCGACACGCGGACCGGTGCGTGATCCGACAGCCGGCCGCGCTCGAGCACCTCCCAGGCGACGGGCGCCAGGCCGCGGACGAACACGTGGTCAACCTCGTGGCCGCCGGCGTGATCGAAGCCGGGCAGGGCCAGGCCGCGGATGTTGAAGTCCCCGCCGAGCACGACCGGCGTCTCGGGACCCGCCCACCGCACGACGGTTTCGGTGGCGCGAACCGCATCGCGCACCGGGCCGCCACCATGCAGGTTGGCCACCCAGATCCCGCCGCGCGGGAGGAGCACCGCATGGACCCAGCGGCGCTCGGGCCAGACCGCGAGCCGCCGCCACCGGAACTCCGCCACCGTCTCCCCCCGGGCCAGGATCGCATTGCAGCCGCCGCCGTTCGACTTGATCAGGTCAGGGCGACGGACCGCGATCGCCCGGCGTACCGGGAGCAGCGCGTTCCGGGAAGTCAGCACGAGCCGCTGATCTGCGCTCAGAACGCGGCCCAGCGACGGAGGCCACCACGGCGGCACTTCCTGGAGCAGCGCCACGTCCCACTCCCAGCCGGCCAACGCCGCGCAGAACTCGTCGAACAGGTCCCGCCCGGCCGGGGGGACCGATCGCCCGTGGAGCAGGTTCCAGGTGAGCACGCGCAGCCGCATCTGGGCACCGTACACTCGCCCGCTTGACGCGCCACTTCATCATCGGGACCGAGCTGAGTGCCGAGGAGTTGCACGGCGTCATCGAGCGCGCGCTGGAGCTCAAGGCGGCGCCCGACGGCTCGGATGCGCTGCGAGGGCGCGCGGTGGCGCTGATCTTCCAGAAGCCCTCCACGCGGACCCGGGTGTCGTTCGAAGTGGGCATCGCGGAACTGGGCGGCCACCCGATGGTGCTGCGCTCCGACGAGCTCCAGCTCTCCCGCGGGGAGTCGATCCGCGACACCGCCTATGTCCTCTCGCGCCATGCCGCCGCGATCGGGATCCGCACCGGCGACGATGACCTGGTCCGCGTGATGGCCGAGCACGCGACGGTGCCGGTGGTCAACATGCTCACTCCAAGCCGCCACCCATGTCAGGCGCTCGCAGATCTGCTCACGCTGCGTGAGACCTTCGGCCGGCTCGAAGGGCTCACGCTCGCCTACGTCGGCGACGGCAACAACGTCGCCCGATCGCTGGTCGAGCTGGGTGCACTGGCCGGCGTGAACGTCCGGGTCGCCTCCCCCGATGGCTACCAGCTCGAAGCGCAGGATCGCGCGCGGTTGACCGACGATCCGCGCGAGGCCGTGCGCGGCGCCGACGCGGTCTACACCGACGTGTGGGTCAGCATGAGCGACGACCCCGAGTCGGCCGCCGAGCGCCGGCGAAGCCTCGAGCCCTATCGGCTCGACGAGAAGCTGCTCGACCACGCGGCTCCCCACGCGATCGTCCTTCACTGCCTGCCGGCACACGCCGGCGAGGAGATAACCGAGGAGGTCCTCTATGGAGAGCGCCAGCGGATCTGGGATCAGGCGGAGAACCGCCGCCATGCCCAGAAAGCACTGCTGGAGTTACTGATCAGCGCCTGACACGAGGGCGTTGGGTAGCGCTCAAGCAGACCATGCCCTCACCCAAATCCCCGTCAGGGGACGCACGCACGAGCAGCGGTGCACGATCCTCGACCAAGCGCGTGGAGACGGACGCCGGGGGCGACGGACTGGCGAGCCTGACCGAACAGCTGGTCAACCGGATCATCACGCCGCTCGGGCTTGTGGTGCTCAGCCGCGACCGGATCGAGGAGGTCCTCGACGACGCGGCCGCCCGCGGTCGTGTTACCCGGACCGATGCCAGCGAACTCGCCGCCGAGCTGGTCGACCGGGGACGCCAGCAGACCGAGCAGCTGCTGTCTGACGTCGAGCGTCTGTTCGGCCGGGGGCGGCAGCAGATCGGCTCCGCTACCCTCCGCGCCCGCCGCAGCGAGTCGCTCGATCTCATCATGCGAAGTGCCGACCGGGCGCGACGGACGGTGGGGGCCGGGCAGCCGTTCCCGATCCTCGGCTACGACGACCTCACCGCGGCCCAGGTGCAGGTCCGGCTCGACGGTCTCTCCCGGGCTGAGCTGCGCAAGGTGCGCGACTACGAACGGCGTCACGCCAACCGCAAGTCCGTCCTGGCCGCCATTGACAAACACCTAAACTCAGACTGAGCGAGCACCTCACAGACCACGCCGCCCAGGCGCTGACGGGTGCACGCGAGCAGGCGCGCGCGCTGCGCCACAGCTTCGTGGGCACCGAGCACATCCTGCTGGCGCTGCTGAGCGAGGACGAGGGGACGGCCGCCGGTGTCCTGAGGTCATCCGGCGTCACCTATGCGCAGGTCCGTGCGGCGGTGGTTTGGATGATGGGCGTGGGAGTCGAGCCCGAGCCCGGCACCGAGGCGCCCACGTTCACAGGGCGGGCCGGCGACGTGATCGAGCTGGCTCGGCGCCAGGCGTCGGAAGCCGGCCGAGACCTCGCTGGCACCGAGCACATTCTGCTGGCGCTGGTGCAGGAGCGCGATGGCGCCGCGGCGCGCATCCTCCGGCAACTCGACGCCGACCCGGCGACGATTCGCTCGGCACTGGCATCCTAGGTCGAATGGAACGTACGACAACAACGCGCCCGGCGCGCGGGCGACGTCCTCGAGCTCACCGTCGGCTCGCTGGCTTTCGGGGGCGCCGGCGTGGCGCGCCTGAACGGATACGTGGTGTTCGTCCAGGACGGCGATGCCCGGGGACCGGGTGCGGGCGGAGGTGCAGCGTCCAAGCGCGCGTACGCCGAGGCGCGGGCGGTCGAGATCGTGGATCCGAGCCCGGAACGCATCGCTCCCCTCGCCGCCCATCCTGGTGCGCCGTGGCAGGTGCTGCCGTACGAGCGCCAGCTCGAGGTCAAGCAGGAGCAGGTGGAGGACGCGCTCAGGCGGATCGGGCGCCTGGACGGCTATGAGCTCGAGCCGATCGTGCCCGCGAGCGAGACGTGGCGCTACCGCAACAAGCTCGAGTACTCGTTCGGGACCGACGCCGACGGCCGGCTGGTGTGCGGCTTCCACGCCCCCGGCCGCTGGGAGGAGATCGTGGAGGTGACCGACTGCCTGCTCGCATCCGAGCCGGGCAACGCGGCGCGCGAGCGGGTCGTCGAGTGGTGCCGGGCGCAGCGCCTGACCGCGTTCGACCGCCGGAGCCGTGAGGGGCTGTCTGAGCAACCTGGTGGTCCGCGAGAGCCGGCGCACCGGAGAGATTCAGGTCCGTCTCGTCACCGGCCGCGGCGAGCTGGATCGGGCCGGGCTGACCGCGGCCGCCCAACCCGTCGGGGGCCTGCTGTGGACGCGCACCGACAGCGTGGCCGAGACCACGCAGGACGGGGAGACCGAGCTGCTGGCCGGTAGCGATCGTCTGGAGGAGGAGATCGGGGGGATGCGGCTGCGCATCGCCTCGGGCGCGTTCTTTCAGACCAACACGGAGATGGCGCAGCGCCTGTACGGCCTGGCCATCGAGTACGCGCGGCGCGCGGGCACCGACCGCGTGTTCGACCTGTACTGCGGGATCGGCACGATCGGGCTGCTGATGGCGCCGCGGGTGGCCGAGGTGTGGGGCCTCGAGCTGGTCGAGGAGGCGATCGCCGACGCAATCGCCAATGCGCGACTGAACGAGATCGACAACGCGCGGTTCTTCGCCGGCGACGTGCGCCTGGCGCTTCGCGAGCTGGTGGCGGAGGCCGGGCGCCCGGACCTCCTCGTGGTCGATCCGCCGCGCTCGGGGCTCTCCCAGAAGGTGGTGCGGCGGATCATCGAGGCGGGGCCGCGCCGGATCGTCTACGTCTCGTGCAACCCGACGACGCTGGCGCCCAACGCCGCCCAGCTGGTCGAGGCCGGCTACGTGCTACGCGGGTGAGGCCCGTCGACATGTTCCCGCAGACGCCGCACATCGAGTGCGTGGCGCTGCTGGAGCACGGAGTAGGGTTCGCCGCCGAGCACGATGCGCGCCGTCACGATCAGAGACGAGAACCTGAGCGTCGAGGACCACCCGGACCCGGCCCCGGGCGCCGGGGAGTGCCTCGTGCGGGTAACGGCGGCCGGGCTGAACGGGGCCGACATGATGCAGCGCCGCGGCCTCTATCCGGCGCCGCCCGGCGCGCCGCAGGACATCCCGGGTCTGGAGCTGGCCGGCGAGGTGATCGAGCGCGGGCCGGGAGCGGCGCGGTTCGAGGTCGGCGACCGGGTGATGGGGATCGTGGCCGGCGGCGGCCAGGCCGAGCTTGCGGTGGTCCACGAGCGGATCCTCATGCCGGTCCCCGACAACCTCGACTGGACGGAGGCGGGCGGCCGTGCCCGAGGTGTTCACCACCGCCCACGACGCCGTGTTCACCCAGGCGGGCCTGCGAGCCGGCGAGCGGCTGCTCGTCCACGGCGGCGCCGGCGGCGTGGGCACGGCCGCGATCCAGCTCGGCCGGGCGGCCGGCGCGCGCGTGACCGCCACCGTGCGCAATCCAGAGCATCGCGACAAGGTGGCCGCGCTCGGAGCCGAGGTGATCGCTCCCGAGGGCTTCGAGGAGCACGGCCCGTTCGACGTGATCCTCGAGCTCGTCGGCGCGCCCAACCTGCCCGGGAATCTCCAGGCGCTGGGGCTATGGGGGCGGATCATCGTGATCGGGATCGGCGCCGGCGCCAAGGCCGAGGTCAACCTGGGGCTGGCCATGCAGAAGCGCGCGCGGATCTGCGCCTCCACGCTGCGTCCCCGCCCGCTCGAAGAAAAGGCGATGACCGCTCGTGCGATGGAGCGCTCCGTCCTGCCGCTGCTTGCCTCAGGCGCGGTCCGCGTCCCGATCGCCGCCACCTACCCCCTCGAGGAGGCGCCGGCCGCCTACGACCGGTTTGCCGAAGGCGGCAAGCTCGGCAAGATCGTGCTGAGGATCGGCGACTGAAGCGCTGGTCAGTCCTCGCCGAACGCGTCGTCCTCTTCGGCGACCGGGACGACCTCTTCGGCGTGGATCGTGCACAGAGCGGCCCCGCCTGAGTCGAGCGCAGCCTCGATTTCCGCCTTGGTCAGCTTGGCGCCGCACTCCTCGCAGCGCTCGGGCATGTGGTCGAGGGACTTCTCCTCAAGGTCCATGAGCGCGAGCCTAGCGCGTCGGGTCCGTGCCTGCCTGCGCGCCGCTACGGCTCGATCTCGCGCTGCTTGGCCTCGCGGAGCTCCCGCTTCTCGCGCCGGCTCAGCTTCCGGCCCCGGCGCACGCTGGTGCCACCCATGATCGAGACCATGCGTAGGTGGATGGTCGGTCCGCCCGCCGGCGCAACCTCGTTGCCGAGCTTCACGTCGTTGCCGCCCATCAGCGCCACATTCGTGACCTGGACGTCGACTCCGTGGGGGACGTGGATATCGCTCCCGCCCATGAATGAGAAGACGTTGAGGTGCGTCACGCGGTCGGCGAGCTCGGCGTCGTTCAGGTCGACGTCGCTGCCGCCCATGATGCTGAGCACCGTGCAGCGGGGTGCGACCCGCCACCGTCCGCTCCGGTCGTGCCCGCCCATGATCGAGATCACCCAGCGCTCACCGCCCGGCCCCTCCCTGACAGTGAGGCCGCTGCGCGCTCCCGGGGTCGCGGTGGCCTGCCCCTGCCCGAGCCGCTGCGGGTTGACGTCGGCGATCAACCGCTCGAGCTCCGGGCGGGTGCGCACGCTGTAGGCCGATCCCAGCCGTTCCTCGAGCTCCTCGACGTTCAGCCGGCCCTCCGAGGCGGCGACCCGCAGCACCTCCGCGGTCTGCTCGCGCTCCGCGTCGGAGGCCCGAAGCTCTGGAAGGGAATCGCCGGGCTGGCTCGGATCGGGCACCTGGCGGATCGTAGCCCTAGTACGGCGGAAGGTCGGCCCACCACTGTCCAAGCACCCGGAAGGCGGCCCAGAACTCGCGCTTGGCGCCCTCCTCGTCGAGCGAGTCATCGATGTTCGGCACGTACAGGGCCTCGATGGATGGCGTGAGCCGCTGTAGCTCCCCGGGCGCGGCTCGGAGGTCGCGCCGCAGGGGAAGGTCGATTTCGTTGACCACGGCCAACGCGTCCGGTCCCATCACCACCACGATCTTGGGCGAGACGATCGCTATCTCCTCGACCAGCCGGGCCACGCAGCCCGGGTCGGCCATGACCGGGTCGGCGACCGGGCACTTGACGCACAGGGTTCCGTACACCGCCAGGGGTTCGATCGAAAGCCGCTTCAAGGACTTCATCAGCGCATTGCCCGCGCGCCCGTAGAAGGCGACGCCCTCCTCGACCTCGGAGGGCCGGGCGGAGTGCTTGATCAGGAAGATGTCGGCCTGGGGGTGTCCGGAGCCGAGCACCGGCATCAGCGCGCCGCGAGGGCAGTGGGTGCAGGCCTGCACCTCTCGGGAGAACGAGTTCAGCTCGCGGATCGCCCGCTCGAGGTACTTCTCCCGGATCTCGTCGTCGGTGGCGGGCATCGCTGTCCGATTGGACGGCTCGTGAGCTTGTCCTTGCGAATGCATCAGGAGTTGCGGCTGCCGCGGGGGGCCGCCCGGCGCCGGTCACGGCCCGTCGCCCGGCGTACGCGCCGCTCCCGGGAGGCCTTTCGTGCCGCCTCGGGGAGCGCCTTGGTCTGGAGGAATTTGAGCGCCTGGACATACAGGAGGCTGGCCGGGTTGCGGATGATGTCGGCGTCTCGGAGCGACTCGAGGAACTCCTCGGGGCCGTCGAACTCGCGCATCCGGATCCGCACCGAGCCGAGTCCCTGGGGTACGTGGGCATCCGAGCCGGCCCCGGCCGGGATCCGGTACTTGGCGGCAAACCGTGCCGCCTCGTCGTTGAACTCGGTGATCGCCACCCGCGGGTTGAACACCTCGATCGCGTCGACGTCGTCGATGACGTCGAGGAGGTGCTCGTAGTCGGGCACCGAGTGCAGGCGGTCGAACGGGTGCGGCACGTAGACCAGCCCTCCCTGGCGCTTGATCTCGGCGATCGTCGCCTGGAGGGTCATCCCGCGCGGGATCTTCTCCTCGATGAACAGCCCGATCACCTCGCCCTGGTCGGCCGTCTTGACCTCCTCGCCGACGATGATCTTGATTCCGTCGGCGCGGTCGCGGGCGGCGTGGGCGCCTGAGATCTCGTTGTGATCGGTCACCGCAATGGCGCCGAGCCCCCGCGCCTTCGCCTCCGCGAGCAGCACCTCCACCGGGGTGGCGCAGTCGTAGGAGTGGTCGGTGTGCATGTGCAGGTCGACGTCGATCATGCGGCGGCTGAGCAGGCGGGCGCGCAGGGAGTCGTTGCCGCGGTCCTCGTGGCGGCGTGCGACCAGTCGCTCGTACACCTGCTCGAGCTCGTCGGCCACCCGGGACCAGGCGAATCGGGTCTTCAGCTGGTCGGCCTGGGCGCGGGCCTCGTCTCGGAGGACCGGCTCGGAGATCGCCCGCTGCAGGTGGCTGGCCAGGGTCTGCCCGTCCCCCGGCTCGAATTCGAGCCCGTACTCGCCCTGTCCGAGCAGCTCCTCATAGGTGCCAACCCGCGAGGCGATCGGAAGGACGCCTGCCGCGAGCGCACGCACGAGGGCGCCGGGCACCGGGCGTAGCCCGTCGGAAGCCAGCACGAGGACGTCTGCTCGGGCCAGGGCGTCGGCTTCGGACATCTGGTCGGCATGGACGAAATCGATGCGGTCGCGCAGGGCCCGGCTGAGGGTGGCCGGCGGGGTGAGCGGCCGAGGCGACCACACTGTGGCCCGCCATGCCGGGTCCGGGCCGAGTGAGCGCAGGGCGCGCAAGAACAGGCGAAGGGCGGAGCGCTCCTCCCCGGCGCTGAACAGCAGTTGCACGGCGGCGTCGGCTTGTGCCGGGGCGGCCGTGCGCTCGCTTTCGGCGCCCGGCAGGATCACCTCGTAATCGCCCGGGAAATACCGCTGGAGCAGGTCGCGGGTGGCCCGATAGCTGGCTGTGCGGGCATCGAGCCGCCCGAAGAGCAGGCGCGACAGGGGTCGGGTGAGCTGGGTCGAGAGGATCCGCTCGGTCGGTGCGTGGAAGCTGCCGACATTGAGGCCGCGCGAGTGCCTGAGGGCGGCGCTCGATGCGCTCGGGGCGAACGGCTCGTGCACGTGGACGATGTCGAGCGGCAGGTCGGTCAGCGCCTCCTCGATCGTCCGGGCCACGTCGAGGGGGAGCGATGCGGCCCGGCGGCGCGTGGGCGAGAACGGCAGGACCTCGCCGACGCCGAGCACGAGGGGCTCGCCGTCGGCCCGCTCCAGCAGCCTGCCGGCCTCGCTCTTGATGGCCCGGCGGCTGTCGCGAACGAGCGCGCCGGACTGCGACGGGGCGACGATCAGCACCCGGTGCCCGCGCTCGGACAGCTGCGCAGAGACCTGGGCCACGTACTCGTTGACCTCGTGCGCCACCTCCCAGGCGAACGGCGTCACCTGCGCGATCGCGAGCCGCTCGCCGGGCACGGGCGGCAGTCTATTTGCTTCTCAGCTCGTGCTCGTCTTCTGCTTGGCGGGCTTGCCCGCGGTTGCCTCGCGGGCGTACTTCGCGATGAACTTATCGGTCAGCTCTTGCGCCTCGGAGTCGGGCCGCTGGTTCATGGGCGACTTCATCAGGTACGAGCTGGGGCCGTCCAGCTGGCCCGAGAGGCCGTTGTTCAGCGCGAGCTTGCAGCAGCGCACGGCGTCGATCACGATGCCGGCCGAGTTCGGCGAGTCCCACACCTCGAGCTTGACCTCCATGTTCAGCGGGACGTCGCCGAACGCCTCGCCCTCGAGCCGGATGTGGGCCCACTTGCGGTCGGTGAGCCACGGCACGTAGTCCGAGGGACCGACGTGCACGTCGTCGGCGGGCAGGACGTGGCCCATGATCGAGGTCACCGCGTTGGTCTTGGAGATCTTCTTGGACTCCAGGCGCTCGCGCTCGAGCATGTTGTAGAAGTCCATGTTGCCGCCCACGTTGAGCTGGGAGGTCCGCTGCAGCTTCACGCCGCGATCGTGCATGAGCCGCGCGAGCGCGCGGTGGACGATGGTCGCGCCGACCTGCGACTTGATGTCATCGCCGATGATCGGCAGCCCGGCCTTCTTGAAGCGCTTGTTCCAGTAATCCTCCCGGGCGATGAACACCGGGATGCAGTTGACGAACGCGCAGCCCGCGTCGAGCACCTGCTCGACGTACCACTTGGTGGCCTGCTCGGACCCGACAGGTAGGTAGGAGACCACCACGTCGGTGTGCGTGTCCTTGAGGATGTCGACGATGTCCGCGGTGGGGCCCGGCGCCTTGGTGATCTTCTCCTTGAGGTACTTGCCGAGGCCGTCGTGGGTCATCCCGCGTTGTACGGGGACGTCCAGGGATGGGAGCTCATCGACGAACTTCAGGGTGTTGTTCTGGCCGGCGAAGATCGCCTCGGACAGGTCCTTGCCGACCTTGTCGGCGTCGATGTCGAACGCGGCGCTGAACTCGATGTCGCGCACGTGGTAGCCGCCGAGGTCGACGTGCATGAGTCCGGGCACGGATTCGCGGGGGTCCGCCTTGCGGTAGTAGTGGACGCCCTGCACGAACGAGCTCGCGCAGTTGCCGACGCCAATGACGGCCACCCGGACCTTGCTGTCCTGGTAGCGCGCGGCGCCGTTGGTGGAACCGTTGGTGGTGCTCACTGTCAGGGGATGCCTTTCTAAAGAGGGGGTCCCGCGGCCACTACAGATAGTCCGCCGCGAGCGCGTTCGTTACACCGGCTCTGGCTGCTGGGCGAGCGCTTTGAGCTGGCGCCGCACGTGGAAGATCCGCTGCAGCGTGGTCAGCACGGTCAGCGCGGCCAGCACGTAGACGGCTGGCGCGAGCAACTCGAAGTCGCCGATTCCGGCGCCCTTCGCGAAGATGAGTCCGATCGACAGGATCACCACGCGAACCGGGCGGGTGGCCAGCCCGACTTTGCACTCCACGCCGAGCGCCTCGGCGCGAGCCCGGGTGTAGGACACCATCAGCGAGCCGAGCACGGCCGCCACCGTGGCCGCGGCCGCGACCTGGTTGTGACGGGAGGCGAAGTACGCCCCGACCGCGATCAGCACGATGCCCTCCTCGAGGCGGTCGAGCGTCGAGTCGAGGAACGCGCCGAACGGGCGTGCCCTTGCCCGACATGCGCGAGTACCGCCCGTCCAGGGTGTCCATGATCGACCCACGATGAAGGCGATGCCGGCCAGGAAGAACATGCGCCCGACGATCAGGCCGGCCGCCGCCAGGTTGAGGGCGAAGCCGGTGAGCGAGATCGCGTTGGGGGTCAGGCGCGACTCGATCAGCCGGTTGCGCACCATCTCCTGCGTGGTGGGACCGTTGCGCGGGGGCCGCGGACGGCGAGCCGCGCCGTTCTTGCCGGCGCGTGGACGCCGCGTTCGCTCGGGTGTGCTCACGCCGTCGCGCTCACGCCGTCGCGCGGACGAATGCCCATGCGTCGGGCCTCGCCCGCGCCAGCAGCCTCTGCGCCAGCAGCGCGGATACGCCAGCGGTGAGGGCCCCGAGGAACACGTCGGTGAGGTAGTGGTTGGCTGTGGCCACCACCACGAAGGTGACCAGCAGCGGGTAAAGACCCCACGCGATCTTGCCCGGGCGCCAGGAGACGAGCCGCACCATCGATCCGCCGATCATGACGGCGAAGCACACGTGCATCGAGGGAACTGCGGCGTAGAAGTTCATGAACGCTTTGGTCGGCCCGAAGTCGATCGACCCGCTGCCGCCGGTCACGAACTGCGAGATCGCGTCCGTGAAGCCCCATTCGGGCATCAGTCGAGGCGGCGCCGTCGGATATAGCCAGTACCCGATCAGGGCCAGTCCCATCGCGATCATGAACATGTTGCGCACGAAGTAGAACGACGGGTTGCGCCGCGCGTAGATGAACGCCAGCACACCGAGGGTGATGCCGAAGTGGCCGTTCAGGTAGATCCAGTCGGTGGAGTCGATCAGCCAGTGCGTTTTCAGCGCCCACGCCTGCACGCTCGGCTCGATGAACACGTGCAGCGTGCGCTCGAGGTCGATGATTCGCATCGCGTCACCGAACGGCTTGTACGGATTGTCACCTGCCACGATGCCGCGGACCAGGTCGTACACCAGCAGGGCGCCGACGAACAGCACGATCTGTCGCAACAGATCCATCCAGCCACGCGGCAGCAGCCGTGTCTCGATGAATCGAAGGACGCGGGTGGGCAGGCTCCGCATCAACAGGATCGTAGCGGGCCGGGAGGTCCGGTTGCCGTCAGCCGCAGCGCGGCGAGGTGGCGCCGACGCGGGTGATTGAGAAGCGGATCGACACGCGCACGGGCCCGGGACGGTGGGTTTGCAGCTGCGTGAAGCCGTGTGAAGGAGCCACGCAGCCGGATCCTTCGGTGAGCGCCCAGTAGGGGCTCCAGCGCACGCGGATCTCTGTCGTCCCGGTCCGGCTCGCCCAGAGCTGGAGCCAGTTCGGGCCGAGCCCGGTCAGTGTGGCCGAGCCGCGGGCGATCGGCGTCGGGTCGCGCACCGCGTAGATACGCCAGTGGGCGGTGCGGCGGATCAACCGGAGAAACGGGAGCCCGCGGTTGATCAGCGCGACCTCCTGCTTGGCCGAGTAGTCGAGCGCGGCGTCGGGCACCGCGACGTAGCGCACGGCGAGTTGATGGAGCCAGGCGTCGTAGCGCGCCGGCGTGAGCTTGCCGTCGTAGAAGAGCGGGTTGTACTTGGGGTCGAGTTGGCGCTCCCAGCCGCGGGCGAGCGGGAAATCGGGCGCCACGTAGTACGCCTCCCAGTGAAACTGCGTGAACGGGATCTCGATCCGGAACGGCTCGCCCGGCTGGCGGCGCAGGTAGCTCGTCAGCGGCTGGAAGTAGGCGAGCGTGATGTTCCGGTTGGCGTTGGCGACGCGAACGTCGCGCACCGGCGCCTGCCACTGGATGTAGAGCAGCGGAAGGGCAACGAGCAGCAGCGCCGTCTTGCGGCGCGGCCACCAGAGCAGCGCGACGAGCGGTCCGGCGAGGAGCGGGCCGAGGCGGGTCACGTTGCTCCCGACCGGGCTGGCCACGCCATAGGCGCCCAGGCACCCGAGCGCGTACAGCGCCGCGCCGGCCCGGAGCGCTCGATCGCGCTTGGGGATGACCGGCAGCGCCAGGATCGAGATCAGCACGATCGGCCACAGGGCCGAGAACGCGAACGGCTCGGTGCCGCCCTCAGGGAAGGCGGTGCTCAGCGCCAGGACCGGCATGGCGGCGGCGATGACGACGACGAGCCCGGGCAGCGCGGCCCGGAGGCGCCGCTGTTCGGTGAACGCCGCGATGGCATGCGCGGCGCCGGCGAGCGCCGCGAACAGCGCATCGACCGGGCTGGCGAGCGCGGTGAGGACCGCGCAGGCGGCGGCAAGTCCGGGACGCCGGCGTTGCAGAGCCAGCGCCGTGCCGAGCGCCGGAACGAGCCCGACCGCGAAGGTCAGGCGGCCGGAGAACAGGGTCGTGCCGGCGCCTACGGCGAACCAAAGGGCGCCAAGCCACGCGTCGTCGCCGAAACGCCGGTGAACCAGCGCCGTGAACAGCGCGGCGCTGATCGGCACGCTGATCGCCGCTATTGCCTGGGGCGTCAGCAGCGCTCCGAGCGGCGGGAACAGCACGCTGTAGGCCGCCACGTTGTGGCCGGCGTACCACCAGTTGTTCCAGATGCCGAAGCCCTCGGCGGCGAACAGCTTGGCCCGCAGCAGGTGCGCGGCCAGGTCCTCGCTGCGGGGCGCCAGAATCAGGTATGCCGCGGCGATCGCCGCCGCGGTGGCGGTCGGGAGCACCCACCTGATCGGGAGCGAACTGCGCCTATCCCTCGAGTAGGGCCGCGACGCGATCCACCACCTCGGGCCGGTCAAGCCACGGCCAGTGTCCGGCGCCGGCAACCCGCTCGACCGTCGCGCCCGGAAGGTGGGCGGCGTACGCGTCGGCCACGGCCGGCGGATACCACGGGTCTTGTTCGCCCCACAGCACGGTGACCTCGGCTCCAGCCCCGCCTGCGGGGCGCGGCCCGCAACCACCAATCACGTCATCCGGCCCGGACCGGACGAGACGGAGGATCGCTCGCTGGGTTCCCTGGTCGAACTGGTTCCACACCGCTCTGACTCGCGCGTCCGGCCACGCATCGGAGCGCACGCTGCCGCGCCGCAGCGTGCGCGCCAGGAGCGCCCGGTTCATCGCGCCCATGAGCAGCTCGCCGACGCCGCGAGTCCGCCACAGCCGAAGGACCCGCGGCCACTCCGCAGAGCCGCCCAGGGGGGGCGGGTTGCAGAGCACCATCCGGCGCACCCGCCCGGGATTCCGCTCAGCGAACGTCAAGCCGACGGTGGCGCCCCAGTCGTGGCCGACCAGCTTGACCTCCTCCACGCCGAGATGCGCCAGCAAGCGCTCGACGAACCCGGCCAGCCCGCGCGGCGAATAGTCCAGGTGCCCGCCCTTGCCCGAGCGCCCGAAGCCGATCAGGTCCGGCGCGATCCCGCCCGTGTGGGCGAGGAAGTCGGCCCAATCGTCACTGCTCGTGGGAATCCCATGCAGGTACAGCGTGGGCATGCCGGACGCCTCGGCGCTGCGGTAGAAGACGGGGGAGTCGTCGAGGGAGATCGTGTGCTCGTCGACGCGCACCCGCCGGCGAGGATAACGTCCGCGCGCGTGAGCAGCACCACCTCCCAGACGCCGTCCGACACGTCGGCCGACATTAGCCACGAGACGCCGTCTGGCCCGCCCTCGGGGGCGCCCACGCTGTGCCTCGGCGAGGTGCTCGTCGATCTCATCTGCGAGCGACCGCTCGAGGACATGGGCCAGGGTGACGCGTTCGTCCCGCACTTCGGTGGCGACGTGGGCAACGTGGCGGTGACCGCCGCCCGGCACGGCGCTCACGTGGCGCTTGCCAGCGGCGCCGGCGAGGATGCGTGGGGCCGCTGGCTGCGCGATCGGCTTGCGCGCGAGGGCATCGAGTTGTCGCTGTTCGAGCTTCTGCCGGGCGCGCTGACGCGGCTCGCGACCGTCGCGGTCGGGCCGAGCGGCGAGCCGACCTACCAGATCTACGGCGAAGCGATCGAGACCGTGGTCCACGCGCTGGCCGGTCGGGTCGAGGACGCGATTGCCGGCGTGGCCGGCCTCTACTTCAGCGCGAACACCCTGATCGGGGCGGAGGAGCGCGAGGTGACCATGCGGGCGCGGCAGCGGGCGCTCTCGCTGGGCCGGCCCGTGGTGTTCGACCCGAACGTCCGGCTGGAACGCTGGCGCTCACGGGCGGAGGCGGCCGCCACCCTCAACGCGTGCGTCCCCGGCGCGCTGCTGGTGCGTGCGAACGCCGCCGAGGCCGACGCTGATGACGGGCGAGGACGACCCGGAGCGTGCCGCCCTCGCGCTGCTCAAGGCCGGCGCCCGGATGGTGGTGATCACGCGGGGTTCTCGAGGGCGCGATGCTGCGCGGGGAACTGCGCCTCGATGTACCGGGCCGCCCGGCCAACGTCCTCAGCACGATCGGCGCCGGCGACGTCCTGACCGGCGTCCTGCTGGCCCGGCTCGCCACCTCCGCCTACTACCCGGCCGCGGTGGCCGCCTCGCTGCCCGAGGCGGTGGCGCAGTCGTCGCTGGCCTGCGAGCGCTGGGGCGCCCTTGAGTAGCTGGAAGCGGCCGTCGCGCCGGCGGGTCCGGGGCATCCGTGATCGCCTGCGGCTCGTCTACGGCGTGCCCCTGGCCGAGCCCCACGGCCACCCGATCGCTGAGCTGATCCTGACCGTGCTGTCGCAGTCCACGAACGACCGGAACCGGGACGTCGCCTACCTGGCGCTGCGCGAGGCCTTCCCGACCTGGGAGGGGGTGCGCGACGCGCCGGTCGATGAGGTCGAGGAGGCGATCCGGCCGGGCGGCATCTCGAAGGTGAAGTCGGCCCGCATCAAGTCGATACTGGTTGCGATCACCGAGACCGCGCCCGAGCGCGAGTTGTCACTGGATTGGCTCGCCGAGCGGAGCGTGCCGGAGGCGCAGGCGTATCTCACCTCCCTGCCCGGAGTGGGCCGCAAGACCGCGGCCTGCGTGCTCCTGTTCGCCCTCGGCATGCGAGACGTGCCGGTCGACACCCACGTCTCGCGCGTGAGCACGAGGTTGGGGTTGTTCCGGCCGAAGGCGCCGTTCGAGGAGATGCACGACACCATGCTCGAGATCACGCCGTCGGGCGAGGAGCTCGAACTGCACCTCAACCTCCTGCGCCACGGCCGGCGCACCTGCTACGCCCGCCGCCCCGCGTGCCACGACTGCGCCCTGCAGCGCATGTGCCCGAGCGCGTTCAAGGTCGGCTGAAGCAGAGCGACTAACCTGACACTCGCCGCACCGCTGGCGCCCAGTGTCAGGAAACTCGGCCTATAGCCGAGAGGATCCGCCTTCGCCGCCGAGCCGGCGCCGAGTGTCAGGTTATTCGGGTTCGGACGTGCGTACGACCCTGTCCGCTGTTGGGACGGGAGACGGAGCGGGTCTGGCCGCCCTCGGGCCCGGCAGGGTGTGGGAGCAGTCCAATTCGCCGGCCCACAGGGCGGCCAGACCCGCTTGACTCCCGGCCAAATCTGCTACCCTCTCGCTTAGATTTTTGTGAACCAAGAGGAGTAGAACCCACATGGGAAAGACCATCGGAATCGACCTCGGAACGACCAACTCGTGCATGGCGGTGCTCGAGGGCGGCGAGCCGACGGTCGTGGAGAACGCCGAGGGCGGCCGGACCACCCCGTCCGTGGTGGCGTTCACGCAGTCCGGTGAGCGTCTGGTCGGCACGGTAGCCAAGCGCCAGGCGGTCACCAACCCGCAGAACACCGTCTTCTCGATCAAGCGCTTCATGGGCCGCAAGGAGGCCGAGGTGAAGACCGAGGAGCAGATCGTGCCCTACAAGGTGGTGTCCGGCCCGAACGGCGACGCACGCGTTTACGCCGGGGGCAAGGAGTACAGCCCGCCGGAGATCAGCGCCATGATCCTCGGCAAGCTCAAGGCCGACGCCGAGGCGTACCTGGGCGAGAACGTGGACAGCGCCGTGATCACCGTTCCGGCGTACTTCAACGACGACCAGCGCCAGGCGACCAAGGACGCGGGCCGGGTGGCCGGCCTCGACGTCAAGCGGATCATCAACGAGCCGACCGCCGCGTCGCTGGCCTACGGCCTCGACAAGGAGTCCGACCAGACGATCCTCATCTTCGACCTGGGCGGCGGCACGTTCGACGTGTCGGTGCTCGAGATCGGCGACGGCGTGTTCGAGGTCAAGGCGACCGCGGGTGACAACCACCTCGGCGGCGACAACTTCGACAAGGCGCTCGTCGACTGGCTGGTGGGCGAGTTCAAGCGCTCGCAGGGCATCGACCTGAGCGCCGACCCGATGGCGCTGCAGCGGCTCTACGAGGCGGCCGAGAAGGCCAAGATCGAGCTGTCGACCACGCAGGAGACGCAGATCAACCTGCCGTTCATCACCGCCGACTCGAGCGGGCCCAAGCACCTCGACATGCGCCTCACGCGGGCCAAGCTCAACGAGCTGACCGCCGACCTGCTCGACCGCACGGTGGCGCCGGTGCGCCAGGCGCTCGACGACGCAAAGGACAAGGGCGTCGACAAGGTCGACCACGTGGTGCTCGTCGGCGGCATGACCCGTATGCCCGCCGTGCAGGAGAAGGTCAAGGAGCTCACCGGCAAGGATCCGCATCGCGGGGTCAACCCGGATGAGGTCGTCGCGGTCGGCGCCGCGATCCAGGCCGGCGTGCTGGCCGGCGACGTCAAGGACGTCCTGCTGCTCGACGTGACCCCGCTGACGCTGGGGATCGAGACCAAGGGCGGCGTGATGACCAAGCTGATCGAGCGCAACACCACGATCCCGACCCGCAAGTCGGAGATCTTCTCGACGGCCGAGGACAACCAGCCGTCGGTCGAGATCCACGTGCTGCAGGGCGAGCGCGAGATGGCCACGTACAACAAGTCGCTCGGCAAGTTCCAGCTGACCGGCATCCCGCCGGCGCCGCGCGGCATCCCGCAGATCGAGGTGGCGTTCGACATCGACGCCAACGGGATCCTGAACGTGTCCGCCAAGGACCTGGGGACCAGCAAGGAGCAGAAGATCGAGATCCGCTCCGGCTCCGGGCTCTCGGACGACGAGATCAAGCGGATGGTCCAGGACGCCGAGTCACATGCCGAGGACGACCGCCGGCAGCGCGAGCTTGCCGAGGCCCGCAACAACGGCGAGAACGCCGCGTATCAGGCCGAGCGTCAGCTCAAGGACCTGGGCGACTCGGTGGATTCGAGCTCCAAGGAGGAGATCGAAGCCGCCATCAAGGAGGTCCGCGACTCGCTCACCAGCGACGATGCGGCCGCCATCAACGCCAAGACCGAGGCACTGCACAGCTCGTTCCACAAGGTGTCCGAGGCGATGTACCAGCGCGCCCAGGAGCAGACCGCGAGCGAGCAGACGGACGGGGCGGCGGCTTCGACTAACGGCGCCGGGACCGAAGAGGACGTGGTCGACGCGGAAGTGGTGGATGAGAAGTGACGACGCGAAAGCCCGACATCGCGCAGGCGGCCGAGACGGAGGGGGTGCCGAGCGGCGCCCCCCACTCCGCCTCCGCCTCTGATGGAGCCGAGCAGCCCATCTGGGCTGGCGAGCCTGAGGCGCCGGTGGCGCCGGTCTCCGTAGAGTCGGAGTCCGTGGGCGCACTGTCGGAGGAGGAGGGGGCGCAGGACGCAGCGGAGGCGACCGAGGAGCACGAGCGCAAGCTCGAGCAGGATCTCGAGCTTCTCACGGCCAAGGCCGAGAAGGCCGACGAGTACCTCGAGCTTGCGCAGCGCACGCGCGCGGACTTCGAGAACTACCGCAAGCGCGCCGCGCGCGAGGCGGCGGTGGCGCAGGAGCGCGGCATCACCAAGCTGGCCAAGGAGCTGTTGCCGGCGGTCGACAACCTCGACAGGGCGCTCCAGGCCGCCCAGACGACGGCAACCGCGGACAGCGACGCCGCCGCCACGGACAACGGCACCGCGACGCTCGTCTCCGGGATCAAGCTGGTGCACGAGGACGTGATCGCGGCGCTGGCGCGGGCCGGCATCGAGCGGTTCTCTCCTGAAGGGGAGCGGTTCGATCCCCAGCTGCACGAGGCGGTGGCGCAGATTCCGGCTGAGGGCGCGGAGTCCGGGACCGTGATCGAGGTGTACCAGCGTGGCTACCGGATCGGCGACGTCGTGATCCGGCCGGCGCGCGTGGTCGTCGCAGGTTGACCGGAAGCGAGGAGCCATGGCCGGTAGACCGGACTACTACAAGACCCTCGACGTAGGCAAGAACGCCACCGACGAGGAGATCAAGAAGGCCTACCGCAAGCTCGCGCGGCAGTACCACCCGGATCGCAACCCGGGCAACAAGCAGGCGGAGGAGCGCTTCAAGGAGATCTCCCAGGCGCACGACGTCCTGTCGGATCCAGAGAAGCGCAAGGCGTACGACCGTGGCCAGGGTCCGCTCGGCGGATTCGCCGGCGGCGGGTTCGACCCGGGCGCAATGGCCGGCGGTTTCAGCGACATCCTCTCGAACCTGTTCGGTGGCGGGGCCACCGGCACGGCCGGGCGCACCGGCGGCCCGCGTGGCCGCGCCGGCGGCGCCGGTCGAACCGGGCGCACGGCGCAGACGCAGGGCCGCGACCTGGAGACGGAAGTCTCGCTGAGCTTCGACCAGGCAGTGCACGGCGCTCAGGTGCCGCTGTCGGTGCCGACCTCTCAGCCGTGTCCCACCTGTCACGGCACCGGCGCCAAGCCCGGCACCAGTCCGAAGGTGTGCCCGGTGTGCAACGGGCGAGGGATCGAGTCCCAGAGCCAGGGGATCTTCTCGATCTCCCAGCCCTGCTCGAACTGCAACGGCTCGGGCACCGTGATCGAGGATCCCTGTCCGACTTGCAGTGGCACGGGCGCACAGCGCAGCATCCGCAAGCTGCGCGTGAACATCCCGGCCGGCGTGAAGGACGGCAGCCGCATCCGGCTGGCCGGCAAGGGGGAGGCCGGGCTGCGGGGCGGCGAGCCCGGGGACCTGTACGTGATCACGCGGGTCGGCGAATCGCCGGTGTTCAAGACCGTGGGCGAGAATCTGGAGGTGGAGGTTCCGCTGACCATCCCCGAGGCGATCCAGGGCGCGATCGTCGAGGTGCCCACCCTGAACGGAACCAAGCGGCTGCGCGTCCCGGCCGGGACCAAGCATGGGACGGTCCAGCGTCTCCGAGGCGAGGGGCCGCCGCGCGTGAACGGCAAAGGGCGCGGCGACATCCACTACCGCTTCGTGATCGAAGTTCCCGACAAGCTCTCTCCCGAGCAGCAGGATGCGATCGAACGCCTCTCGAAGGTGATGAACGGCAACCCCCGGGCCAAGCTGTTCGCAGACGCCGGCGTCTACACGTCCGAGGGCAGGAAAGCGAGGGACAACTGATGGCGATGCGTCGCATCCGAAGCACGACGCGAGTGGAAGTCGCCTCCGACCGAGGGGTGTTCATGATCTCGGTGGCGGCCGAGCTCGCCGACATGCACCCGCAGACGCTGCGAATGTACGAAGCCCGCGGCCTGATCGAGCCCAAGCGCTCGCCGAAGGGCACGCGGCTGTACTCGCACAAGGACGTCGAGCGGCTGCGCCGCATCCAGGAGATGACGGCCGAGGTGGGCATGAATCTGGCCGGCGTAGAGCGCGTGTTCGAGCTCGAGCAGCAGCTCGAGGCCATGGAGCGCAAGGTCCAGACGCTGGAGAAGCGCGCGCTTGAGCTGAACGCGGAAGTCGAGCGACTCGAGAAGGTGCGTCGCGAGCTTCGGGCCGAAATCGTCCCGTACGCCAGGGGCGGCGCGGTGGTCCGCCACGCCGACCTCAAGCAGTTCACCGTCCGGGTGCAGCGGCCGGGCGGTCGAGTACGGCAGCAGGACGAACGCCCGGACGCGTGAGCTCGGGCGGCCAACGGCGCATTCTGGCCGACCGCTACCGGCTGGAGGAGGTGATCGGCCGGGGCGGGATGAGCACCGTGTATCGCGCCACCGATCTCTCGCTCGACCGGATCGTCGCGGTGAAGGTCGCGCTCGACCCGCAGGCCGAGGCGAACCCGGTGTACGTCGCCCGCTTCAAGCGCGAGGCCCGCGCGACGGCCGCGCTCAACCACCCGGGCGTCGTCACCATCTACGACGCCGGCGCCGACGGCCCCACGCGCTACATCGTGATGGAGTTCGTCGAGGGGCGGAGCCTGGCCGACATCCTGCGCGAGGACGGCCCGTTCGAGCCGCGGCGCGCGGCGTACGTCGCCGCGCACGTCGCCGACGCGCTGGCCGCCGCGCACGCCGCCGGCATCGTGCACCGCGACATCAAGCCCGGCAACGTGATGGTCGGCCCGCAGGGCCAGATCAAGGTCCTCGACTTCGGGATCGCGCGCACTGCCGACGCGGCCACGCTGACCCAGACCGCCTCAGTGCTGGGGACCGCCCCCTACATGGCGCCCGAGCAGGCGATGGGCAACCCGGCCGACGCGCGGTCGGACATCTATTCGCTGGGCTGCGTGCTGTTCGAGATGCTCACCGGCCAGCCACCGTTCATGGCCGAGGTGCCGGCCGCGGTACTCCACCAGCACGTCCGCGTCGCGCCCAAGGCGCCCAGCGCGCTGAACCCAAACGTCCCGCCGGCCCTCGACGCGCTCGTGCTCCAGATGCTGGCCAAGGCGCCGGACGACCGTCCCCAGACGGCGGCCGAGGTGCGCGATCGGCTGATCGGCTTCGAGACCGGAGCACCGACGGCGGCGACGGCGCCGTTGACGGCGGCCACAGAGGTGCTCGTGGCGGCGGCGGCCGAGGCCCCGGAGGGGCCGCACCCGGCGACGGTGTCACAGCCGGCGACTCCTGCGCCCGATCCGAACGTCGCCACTCGCCCCGTCCCCGCGCAGCGCAGGCCGGGCCGCGGCCCCTGGGCGGTTCTGGCGGTGATCGCACTGCTCCTGCTGGGCGCCGCGGTGGCCTACGCCGTCGTCGGCGGCGGCACGAGCACGAAATCGTCCTCCACTCCATCTCGGCCGACCACGCCGTCGAGGAGTTCGTCACATCGCAGCACCAGCTCGACGCCGCGCTCGACTTCAACGCCCAGGACCAGCACGAGCACCCCGTCGTCGTCCTCGACTTCCAGCACCAGCAGCACGAGCAGCACGAGCACCACGACGACCACCACGACCACGACCCAGAGCTCCCCGGCGCCACCCAGTCAGACCCAGCAGGGCCAGACGCAATGAGTGGCTCGATGGTGGGTGCAAATCGCCGGGCGCGCACTCAAAAGTGTGTAATAATCTTAGTCGTCCAGACTTAGATTTCGCACGACCGAGAACCGAGAACGCCCATGCAACCAGACAGATTCACGATCAAGAGCCAGGAGGCGCTCCAGGCCGCTCAGCGGTTAGCCGACGAACGGCGCAATCCGCAGACGATGCCCGAGCACCTGCTCGCCGTTCTGCTCGAGCAGGAGGGCGGGATCGTGGTGCCGGTGCTGCGCAAGCTCGGCGCCGATCCGACGGCGGTGCGCCAGACCAACAGCGAGGCTCTGGACGCGCTCCCCAAGCTCCAGGGCGGCGCATCTCCCGAGCCGGCCGGCGGGTCGAGCGAGCTCGTCCAGATCCTGCGCGACGCCGAGAAGGAGATGCGCGAGCTGAAGGACGAGTACGTCTCGACCGAGCACCTCCTGCTGGCCATTGCCGACCATCCCGGCAACGCGGGGCGCGTGATGCGCAGCGTCGGCGTCACCCGCGAGCAACTCCTCAAGGCCCTGTCCGAGGTCCGCGGCAGCCACCGGGTGACCGACGAGAACCCCGAGGACAAGTACAGGGCGCTCGAGCGCTTCGGCCGCGACCTGACCGAGGCCGCGGCGCAGGGCAAGCTCGACCCGGTGATCGGCCGCGACGACGAGATTCGCCGCGTGATCCAGGTCCTCAGCCGGCGCACCAAGAACAACCCGGTGCTGATCGGGGAGCCGGGCGTCGGCAAGACCGCGATCGTCGAGGGCCTGGCCCAGCGAATCGTTTCCGGCGACGTGCCCGAGAGCCTCAAGGACCGCCGGCTGGTCGCGCTCGACCTGAGCGCGATGGTGGCCGGCTCGAAGTACCGGGGCGAGTTCGAGGATCGCCTGAAGGCGGTGCTCAAGGAGATCGCCGACGCCCAGGGCCAGATCATCGTGTTCATCGACGAGCTGCACACGATCGTCGGCGCGGGCGCGGCCGAGGGCGCGATGGACGCCGGCAACATGCTCAAGCCGATGCTGGCACGCGGCGAGCTGCGCGCGGTCGGCGCCACCACGCTCGACGAGTACCGCAAGCACATCGAGAAGGACCCGGCACTCGAGCGCCGCTTCCAGCCCGTGTACGTGGGCGAGCCGACCGTCCAGGACACGATCGCGATCCTGCGTGGCCTCAAGGAGCGCTACCAGGTGCACCACAAGGTCCGCATCCAGGACTCCGCGCTGGTCGCGGCGGCCACGCTCAGCCATCGCTACATCGCCGACCGGTTCCTCCCCGACAAGGCGATCGACCTGGTCGACGAGGCGGCCTCCCGCATCCGGATGGAGATCGACTCCAAGCCGACCGAGATCGACGAGGTCGACCGGCACATCATGCAGCTCGAGATAGAGCTCCAGTCGTTGGGCTCCGACGACGACGACGACGCCGGGACGGTGGCGCGGCGCGAGCAGCTCGAGCGAGCGCTGGCCGAGGAGCGCGAGCGCTCCAACGCCATGCACGCCGAGTGGCAGCGCGAGAAGGAGACGGTGGGCGCGGTGGCCGAGCTGCAGGAGCGGATCGAGCAGGCCAAGATCGAGCTGGAGAAGGCTCAGCGCGAGGCCGACCTGGGACGCGCCGCCGAGCTGCGCTACGGGACGATCCCCGAGCTCGAGAAGCAGCTCGAGGCGGCGGCCGAGGCCGAGGCCGAGCAAGACGGGGTCGCCAGCACGCCGAAGTTCCTCAAGGACGTCGTCGATGCCGAGGACGTGGCCGAGGTCGTGGCCAAGTGGACCGGCATCCCGGTCACCCGCCTGATGGAGGGCGAGATCGAGAAGCTCGTGCACATGGAGGAGCGTCTGCACCAGCGGGTGATCGGCCAGGACGAGCCGGTCGAGGCGGTGTCCAACGCGCTCAGGCGCTCGCGCGCCGGGCTGCAGGACCCCGACCGGCCGATCGGCACCTTCCTGTTCATCGGCCCGACCGGCGTCGGCAAGACCGAGCTGGCCCGCGCACTGGCCGAGTTCATGTTCGACTCGCAGGACGCGATGGTCCGGATCGACATGTCCGAGTACATGGAGAAGCACTCGGTCTCGCGTCTGGTCGGCGCGCCCCCCGGATACATCGGCTACGACGAGGGCGGCCAGCTGACCGAGGCGGTCCGCCGCCGGCCCTACAGCGTGGTGCTGCTCGACGAGATCGAGAAGGCCCATCCGGACGTGTTCAACACGCTGCTCCAGGTGATGGACGACGGGCGTCTGACCGACGGCCAGGGCCGCACGGTCTCCTTCAAGAACACCGTGCTGATCATGACCTCGAACATTCCGGGCGGCCGGGCCGGCGTCGAGTCGCACTTCCGGCCGGAGTTCGTCAACCGCCTGGATGACATCGTCGAGTTCCACTCGCTGAGCCGCGAGCAGATCGGCGAGATCGTCGACCTCCAGGTGACGCGGCTGATCGAGCGGGTGCGCGAGCGCGGGATCGAGGTCGAGCTGACCGACGGGGCGCGGACCCTGCTCGGCAACCTCGGCTACGACCCGACCTACGGCGCCCGGCCCTTGAAGCGCGTCATCCAGAAGCGGCTGGTCGACCAGTTGGCGCTGGCCATCCTCGAGGGTCGCTTCACGACCGGCGACACGGTCCGGGTCGACGCCGCCGAGGGCGAGCTGGTGCTCGAGCGGGCCGAGGCGGTCGCCGCCGCCGCGTAGGCTGCCGCCACCATGGGTCGGCATGAGGTACAAGTCGCTCATGCCGACATACATCATGCTCTCGACGCTCACCCCGGAAGGGGTGCAGACGATCAAGAACAACCCGTCCCGGATCCGCGAGGTCAATCGCGAGGTCGAACAACTCGGCGCCACCGTCAAGGCGCAGTGGGCCACCCTCGGCGAGTTCGACTTCATCAACGTGGTCGAAGCGCCCGACGAGAAGACGATGGCGCGCGTCTCGCTCGAGTTGGGATCGCGCGGGACGGCCAAGTACGAGACGCTGACCGCGATCCCGATCGACGACTTCATTGGCTCGATCTGAGGGGTATCGAGTTCTCGTCGTCGGGGGCGGCGGCCGCGAGCATGCGCTGATCCACGCGCTCGCCCGCTCGCCGCGCCGCCCCGAGGTCCTGGCCGCGCCCGGCAATGCGGGAATCGCCCTCGACGCCCGGACGCTGAACGTCGGCGCCGAGGACGTTCCCGGGATCGTGCGCGCGGCCACCGATGAGCGGGTCGACCTGGTCGTGGTCGGGCCAGAGGCCCCGCTGGTGGCGGGAGTGGTCGACGCCCTGACCGAAGCCGGCGTCCGGACCTTCGGCCCGACTGCCGCCGCCGCCCGGCTGGAGGGGTCCAAGGCGTTCTGCAAGGAGGTGATGGGCGCCGCCGGCGTTCCAACTGCTGTTTATAAGGTGGTTCAGGACGCGCAAGCCGGCCTGGACGCCATCGAGCGATATCCCGTGGTCATCAAGGCGGATGGCCTGGCGGCGGGCAAGGGCGTGATCATCGCGGCCGACGAGGCGCAGGCGCGGGACGCGCTGCACGCGCTGCTCGTGGAGCGGCGGTTCGATACGCGGCAGGTGGTGGTCGAGGAGTACCTCGAGGGCGAGGAGCTGTCGTTGCTGGCGCTGTGCGACGCCCAGCGAGCCGTCCCGCTGGCCTCTGCCCAGGACTACAAGCGGATCTACGACGGCGACGAGGGCCCGAACACGGGCGGGATGGGGTCGTACTCGCCGGTGCCGGCCGTGGACGACGCCCGGGCGCGCGAGATCTGTTCCGCGGTCCACCAGCCGGTCCTGGACGAGCTGGCCCGGCGGGAAATCCCGTTCCAGGGAATGCTCTACGCCGGTCTGATGATGACCGCCGAGGGGCCGCGCGTGCTCGAGTTCAACGTACGGTTCGGGGACCCCGAGACACAGGCGCTGCTACCGCGCCTGCGCTCGGATCTGCTCGGCGCATTGGAGGCGGCGACCGAGCCCGGGGGCCTGGCGGGCCTCGAGCTCGAGTGGTCTGCGGAGATGGCGGTGAGCGTGGTGCTGGCCAGCGGCGGCTACCCGGCGTCCTCCTCGCACGGAGACGTGATCCATGGCCTGGACCGGGTGCCCGACGGCGTCCGCGTGCTGCACGCCGGCACCGCGCTGAACGCCGACGGTCAGGTGGTGACCGCCGGCGGACGGGTCCTGGCCGTGACCGGCCTCGGCCCCGACGCAGCGTCCGCCCGCGACGCCGCATATGCTGCCGCCGACATGATCGAGTTCGACGGCAAGCAGCTGCGGCGGGACATAGCGCTGCGCGTGGCCCAACCGGTGTCGTGACCGAATCGGCCCGCCCCGCGCCGGAAACCTACGCCGAGCCGGTGGTCGATCTCGAGGGGATCGAGGTCGACGCGCCGCAGGTGGGAATCGTGATGGGCTCCAAGAGCGACCTCGAGCGAATGGAGGCGGCCGAGAAGGAGCTGATCGACCGCGGGATCCGCTGCGAGGTGCGGGTCATGTCGGCTCACCGCGAGCCCGACAAGGTGGCCGATTACGCCCGGAACGCCCGCATGCGCGGCCTGCGCGTGATCATCGCCGGGGCCGGCCTGTCGGCCGCGCTGCCCGGTGTGGTGGCCGCGCACAGCGATCTGCCGGTGATCGGCGTGCCGCTGACCAGCCGGACCTCGGTGGCGGGAGGACTCGACGCGCTCCTGTCGATCGCCCAGATGCCGCCCGGGGTGCCGGTGGCGTGCGTCGGGGTCGACAACGCGCGCAACGCCGCGGTGCTGGCGGCGCGCATCATCGATAGTTGACGCTAACCAGCCCGCTCGCGCAGGAACTGATCGCAGACCGCGATTGCCTGCTCGATCGTGTTCCAGTGCAGGGCGTCCGGCACGTCGGACGGCCAGTGGTAGTTCATCGGCAGCTTGGTCTCGTCGACCGAGGCCAGCGTGGCCACCCGGTAGCCGGCGCGTAACGGAATGATCGCGTCGGTGGCGGCCGTGGTGCGCAGGCCGCGAACGACCGAGATGCCGGCGTCGGCCGCCGCCCGCTCCAGGGCCTCCCGCATGTCAGGCGGGTAGTCGCGCATCCGCAGCATCCCCTCGCCCTCGATCACGATCAGCGTCGGCCCGCCCAGGCACTCGAGGCAGACCATCTCGGTCCGCTCGGGGTCGAGCTTGGCGAAGTGCCGCTTCCCGAAGGCCTGCATTCCCTCGCTGAAGGACTCCTCCGAGCCGGTGGAGACCAACAGGACGCGGACACCGTGCACGGGCCGCTCCCGCAGTGCGGCGGCCAACGCGATCAGGACGCCCACCGAGCTGAGGTTGTCGTTGGCGCCCGGCACCGGCGCGCGCAGCCCGATGTCGGCCATCGCCACCGTCGCGCCCGCCGCGAGCGCGGCACCGGCGCCCAGCACCCGGCGGCGCCCGAACAGGGACCCGAGACACACGGCCACCGGCCCGATCCAGACCGCGTAGAGGAGCGGGAAGCTCCGCCCGGCCGCTGCGTGCAGGCGCGGCGCCAGCTTCAACGGGATCCGGGGCAGGGCCGGGTGGAAGATCACCCCCGAATGGGCCGCGTCGTGATGGGCGATCAGCACCACGGTCCGCTCGCCGCCCGGGTCACTCGCCTCGGCGACGACGTTCCAGGTTGGCCGGTGGGGCAGGAAGGCGCGGCGAAACCAGCGCCGCCCGTGGCCGAGATCGTCCCACAGGGCGGCCGCGCCGACGCCGGCCAACGCCATGGCAAGCATGCGGTTGCGCACGCGGTGCCGGCGCAGCGTGAGGAGCCCGGCGCCCGCGGTCAAGGCATTGACCAGTCCGATCGGCCACCAGTAGCCGCCGTGGGCGAGCTCTCGTTCGACGTCAGCCCGGCAGCCCAGCGCGCGCAGGCGAGAGGCGATCAGCTCGGCGGCGCGACGCTCGCCATCGGAGGCCGACGGCCGGACGATCGCCGCCAGTTCGTGGATCGCGGCGCGCCAATCTTGGTGCTGGTTCTCGGTCATGGACGGACGGTAACCTCGCACATAAGCCGATGATCCCGCGTTACACCCGCCCTGAACTGGCCGAGGCCTGGTCTGACCACGGCCACTTCGAGGCGATGCGCGAAGTCGAAGTGGCCGCCTGTGAGGAGATGGACGGACCCAGCGCCTCGGAGCTCGAGGCGATTCGACGAGCCAGCTTCACCGTTAAGGCGATCGAGGAGCGCGAGCGGGTCACCGACCACGACACGGCCGCCTTCGTCGACGTGCTGGCCGACTCCGCCGGGCCGGCCGGTCGCTGGATCCATCACGGCCTCACCTCGAGCGATGTGCTCGACACCGGGCTGGCCCTCCAGCTGCGTCGCGTGGCCGAGATCGTCCTGCCCGACTCGCGGCGCCTGGTGGAGGCGCTGGCGGCGGCCGCCCGCGAGCATGCCCGCACCCTGTGCGTCGGCCGCACCCACGGCATTCATGCCGAGCCGACCACGTTCGGGATCAAGCTGGCCGGGTTCGCCTTCGAGGCGCACCGGAACGCCGAGCGCCTGGCGCAGGCGTTCGATCAGGCGGCGGTGGGCGCGATCTCCGGCGCCGTCGGGACCTACTCGGCCACCTCGCCCGAGTTCGAGGAGCGCGTGCTGACGCGGCTCGGGCTGGCCCGCGAGCCGGTCTCGACCCAGGTGGTCCCGCGTGACCGCCACGCCGAGTTGCTCGGAGCCATCGCGCTGGCCGGCGCGGGCATGGAGCGCTTCGCCACCGAGCTGCGCCACCTCGCGCGGACCGAGGTGGGCGAGGTGCGCGAGCCGTTCGGCCGCGGCCAGAAGGGCTCGAGCGCGATGCCGCACAAGCGCAACCCGATCAAGTCAGAGCAGGTGGTCGGACTCGCGCGCGTGCTGCGTGGGAACGCGTTGGCGGCGCTGGAGGACGTGGCGCTCTGGCACGAGCGCGACATCTCCCACTCCTCGGTCGAGCGGGTCATCCTGCCCGATTCGACGATCCTGCTCGACCATCTTCAGCGGCGGGTCCTTGCGCTGGTCGAGGGAATGGTGGTGGATGTGGCGCGGATGCGCGAGAACCTCGAGCTGACCCACGGGGCGCTGTTCTCCCAGCGGGTGCTGCTGGCGCTGGTGGAGTCGGGCATGGGGCGCGACGACGCATACCGCGTGGTGCAGCGTCTGGCCCAGCAGGCGCTGGATTCCCGCACGCCTCTCCGGGAGTTGCTTGCCGCCGACCCGGCCGGCGCCGGTCTCGACCTCGACGCGATCTTCGACTACGGCGCGTTCGTGCGCTACGCCGACGAGATCATCGCCCGCCTCGACGCGATCGTCCCGGCTCCCGCGATCGTGAGCTGAAGCGCCCTACCGCGGGTGCATGCCGCCGTCGACCGACACCACCTGTGCAGTCCGGACTTCGACGCCGCGTAGTGTGGCCGACGATGCCGCCGGTGAACGCGGCGACCGAGGAAACGAACAGGATCCGCCCGAAGCCTCGCGCCTGCATCCCGGGGACCGTCCGGCGCCCTCCGCGGCGAGCCGGCGGGCGATGGCCTGCCCGATTCCGCCGCTTGCCCCGGTGATCAGCGCAACCTTGTTGCTGAACGAGTTCCCGGCCCGCATGATCTCAATGAATATCGGCTCGGTCTACGATTTGCGTCGCTTTGGCCCCGCGCAAGCACCAGGAGCTGATGACCGCGGCGGTTGAGCGGGACGGCGAGGCGCAGCAGGCGCTGCTGTCCCGGGATGCCGAGGCGGCCCGAACCGCCTTCGCCGAGGCGGCCGAGCTGTACCGGCAGTCGTGGATGGAGGCGCCGCCGACGGCCTACGGCCGGCTCGTCGGGATGCTCAAGTCCGCGGTACTGGCCGGTGGCGGCATGCCGGAAGCGCTCTTTGTGCGCACGGCTCTGGGCGATCGGGATCCGCAGTCCTCGACCGCCTGCTACGCCCAGGCGCTCGCCGCGCTGATCCTTGGCGAGGATCGCGATGCTGACATCTGGGCGGACCGCATGAGGGCCGGCGGCGAAGCCTTCGCTCGGGCCGCCGAGGCGATCGGCGCGCTCGCCGCCCACGACGCCGACGGGTACGGCGGGGCGCTTCTCGCCATCGTCCGCGACTTCGAGCAGCGCGCCGGGCACCTCACTGGCGTGGCGATCGCCGACACCGCGCTGGTGCTCGCCACCCTCGCCGCCCGGCGCGGGATGGCGGTGACGATCGAGAGTCCGGTGCTGCCGGGACCGTGAGAGTTCCCTTTCTTAACCGACGACAACGATCTCTGCGATAGCGTCGGCTTTGGCGGGACCTCACTGGGAAGGTCCGAGACTCAGGAGAGACGCACATGGGCCAGTTCGGACGTCGCCGGCCGTCCGGCGCGATCGTGATCTCGATCGTCGCCCTGGTCATCGCCGCATCGGGATCTGCGGTGGCAGCGAGCAGGCTGGTCAGCGGGGACAGCCTGATCAAGAAGCGCTCCCTGTCCGGGGATCGCCTGCGCAACCAGACTCTGACCGGCAAGCAGATCAGGCTGAGCTCGCTCGGCCAGGTTCCCAGCGCGAAGAACGCGGACGACCTGGGCGGCCATCCGGCCAGCGCGTACGCCCTGGCCGGGACGTCGACCGGCATCCGGAGCGGGCTGGTCACGGCCAACGGCGGTCAGACGGTCAAGATGGCCAGCTTCGGCCCGTTCACCGTCTCCCTCAAGTGCAACGACCACGGCGACGGCACGTTCGACGCGGAGGTCGACGCCACCTCGACCACCTCGAACGCCGAGGTGTTCGGCTCGCAGCTGACCGCGGGGACGCCGACGGAGATCGACGACGCCGGCCCCGACAGCGAGTTCTCGGACACCGCCGGCGGGCTCCTCGAGGACTTCGTGGCGGCTCCGGACACCTACCAGGCTTATGTGATCGACGCGATCTTCATGCCGGGCACGACCGCCCCGTGCGCGGCCAGCATTTTGGTCGGAAAGAGCTAGTTCGGCGGCGTCCGGGGCGGGCGTCGCCGCCGTGGCCGTTGCTAGGATCGGCCCAGTGAGCGCCCTTGCCGACCTGCCCCTGATCGCTTCGGGCAAGGTCCGCGAGATCTACGAAGGGCGCGACCGGACGCTGCTGATCGTCGCGTCGGATCGGATCTCGACCTATGACGTGGTGCACCCGACGCCGATCCCGGACAAGGGCGCCGTGCTGACGGGTCTTTCCACTTTCTGGTTCGAGCGGACGCGCGACATCGTCGCCAACCACATGATCTCGGTGAGCGACGGAGTTCCGGTCGAGGTGCGGGGCCGCGGGATGCTCGTGCGGCGGCTCGAGATGCTCCCGATCGAGTGCGTCGTGCGCGGCTACCTGTCCGGCTCGGGGTGGAAGGACTATCAGCGGACCGGCGGGGTGTGCGGGATCGCCGTGCCTTCCGGCCTGAGCGAATCGGACCGCCTGCCCGAGCCGATATTCACCCCGGCCACCAAGGCCGACGAAGGCCACGACGAGAACATCGACTTCGAGCGGGCGGTCGAGCTGGTCGGCGACCGGGCCCTGGCCGAACGCGTGCGCGAGGTGTCGCTCGCGGTGTACCAGCATGCCGCCGACCACGCCCGCGAGCGGGGGATCATCCTGGCCGACACCAAATTCGAGTTCGGCGTTGACGCGGACGGCGTGCTGACACTGGGCGACGAGGTGTGCACGCCGGACTCCTCGCGCTTCTGGCCGGCCGACCAGTACGAGCCGGGCCGCGCGCAGCCGAGCTTCGACAAGCAGTTCGTGCGCGACTGGGCCTCGTCGACCGGCTGGGACCGCAACCCACCGGCGCCGCCATCCCCGACGAGGTGGTGTCACGCACGCGCGAGAAGTACGCCGAGGCGTACGAGCGGGTCACCGGCGAGCCGTTCGACGCCTGGCTCAAGCGAACCCGATGAGGGCGCGGGTCCTGGTCAGGCCCAAGGCGGGAATCCTCGATCCGCAGGGCCAGGCGGTCGAGCGTGCGCTGCCGGCACTGGGCTTCGGGGGCGTTACCAACGTGCACGTGGGGCGTCTGATCGAACTCGACGTGGACGATCCGGCCCGCCTGCCGGAGATGTGCGAGCGGCTGTTGACGAATCCGCTGATTGAGGATTGGGAGATTGTGGATGTGGACGCGTGGGGTTTGCGCCGGTGCCGATGAAGTTCGGGATCGTCCGCTTTCCCGGTTCGTGCGACGACATCGACGCGCTGGACGCGGCGGCACGGGTGGGGGACGCCATGTTGCTGTGGCATGCCGATCACGATCTTCAGGGCGTCGACGCGGTCATCGTTCCCGGCGGCTTCTCCTACGGCGACTACCTTCGCGTTGGCGCGATCGCCCGGTTCGCGCCGGTGATGGCCGAGGTCGAGGAATTCGCCCGCGAGGGCGGGCTGGTGCTCGGGATCTGCAACGGCTTTCAGGTGCTGTGCGAGGCGCACCTGCTTCCGGGCGCGCTGCTGCCGAACGTCTCGCTGAAGTTCGTGTTCCGCCAGGTGGAGCTGACGGTGGTTCGCGGACGGGACGCCGTTCACCGGCGCCTGCCGGCCGGTCAGGCGCCTGTCGATCCCGGTCAAGCACACCACGGGGCGCTTCTACGCATCGGACGCCGAGCTGGACCGGCTCGAGGTGAGCGGCCAGGTGCTGCTGCGGTATGCCGGCGCAAAATCCGAACGGGTCGCTGCGCGACATCGCCGGCGTGTGCAACGAGGCCGGCAACGTCTTCGGGCTGATGCCCCACCCCGAGCACGCGGTCGATCCGCTCACCGGGTCGAGCGACGGACTGACGATCTTCGAGTCGATGCGAGCGCATGTCGAGCAGCGCGTTCTCGCTTGAGGCACGCCACCGTCAGCTCGGGCTGACCGACGACGAGTACGCCGCATCCTCGACCGGCTGGGGCGGACGCCGGGCGACGTCGAGCTGGCCATGCTGTCGCTGATGTGGTCCGAGCACTGCGGCTACAAGCACTCGCGCCGGCTGCTGCGCCGGCTGCCCACCGAGGGCCGCACCTGCTGCTCGGGCCGGGCGAGAACGCCGGCGCGGTCGACGTCGGCGGAGGGCTGGCGGTGGCGTTCAAGGTCGAGTCGCACAACCACCCGAGCGCGGTCGAGCCGTTCCAGGGCGCGGCCACCGGGGTCGGCGGGATCCTCCGCGACGTGTTCGCGGTGGGCGCCCGGCCGATCGCGGTGCTCGATTCGCTGCGCTTCGGCGAGCCTGCGTTTTCTTCGCGGTCGCGGTATCTGCTGGAGCGCGCGGTGGCCGGGATCGGCCACTACGGCAACTCGATCGGCGTCCCGACGGTGGGCGGGGAGATCTACTTCGAGCGCAGCTACGAGCAGAACTGCCTGGTCAACGCGATGTGCCTGGGCCTGGCGCCGCACGACCGGCTGATCCGCAGCGCCGCGGCGGGGCCGGGCAACGTCGTCGTGCTGCTCGGCGCGTTGACCGGGCGCGACGGGATCGGTGGCGCCTCGGTGCTGGCCAGCGCCGAGCTCGGCGACGGCGACGAGGCCAAGCGCCCGTCGGTCCAGATCGGCGATCCGTTCACCGAGAAGAAGCTGCTCGAGTGCTGCCTGGAGCTGCTCGACCGCGAGCTGCTCGTGTCGTTGCAGGACCTCGGCGCGGCGGGATTGACCTCCGCCGCGTCGGAGATGGCCGCGGGCGGCGGGCGTCGGCATCACCATCGACTGTGCCAGATCCCGCTGCGCGAGTCCGACATGGAGCCGTTCGAGATCATGGTCTCCGAGTCTCAGGAGCGAATGCTGTGCGTGGCCGGCCCGAGTGCGTAGGAGAGCTGCTCGACGTGTGCGAGCGCTGGGAGGTCCTGGCCACCACGATCGGCTGCGTCACCGACGGCGACACGTTCGGGTGCTCCACCGGGGCAGCGCGGTGGCCGAGGTGCCGGTCAGTGTTCTGGTTGACGACTGTCCGGCTTACGACCTTGAACCGGGCCGCCGCCGAGCGATCTGTACGGGGCGCCCCGGCGGTGCTGAAGCGGCGGCGAGTCGCCGGCGGGAGGTCCTGCTGGCGCTGCTCGCGCTCGCCCAACCTGGCCTCGCGCCGCCCGGTGTTCGAGCAGTACGACCCGATCGTCCAGTCGCGCACCGTGCGCCGGCCCGACGAGGCCGACGCCGCCGTGCTGATGCTGGCCCGACCGGTCGCGCGATCGCGGTGTCGATCGACGGCAACGGCCGGCGCGTGGCGTGCGATCCGCGCCGGGGCGCCGCCGAGGCGGTGTTCGAGTGCTCCGCGAACCTGGCCTGCGTGGGGGCCGAGCCGCTCGGCCTGACCAACTGCCTGAACTTCGGCAACCCCGAGAAGCCGCACGTGGCCTGGCAGCTGGTTCAGGCGGTGGAGGGTCTGGCCGAAGCGTGCGAGGCGCTCGGGGTCCCGGTCGTCGGCGGCAACGTGTCGTTGTACAACGAGGCGCCGACCGGCCCGATCTTTCCCACGCCGGTCGTCGGGATGGTCGGCAAGCTGCCGGCCGCGGCTCGCGCCGGGCGGCTGGGGTTCGTGCGCGTGGGGACGCGATCGCGCTGGTGGGTCCGTTCGAGCCCTCGCGGTCGGGTCGGAACTCTCGAAGCTGCGCGGGGAGCCGCCGGCCGGCGAGCTTCCGGCGGCTCGACGGCGCGCGATCCGGGTCGCTCACGAGGCCGTCCGGGCCCGCGTGCGGTCCGGGGCGTTCCGAGCGCGCACGACGTCGCCGAGGGCGGCGTCGCTTGCGCCTTGGCCGAGTGCTGCGTCGCCGGCGGTCTGGGCGCGTCGGTGCGGTTGCCGCCCGGCCTCGATCCGTTCGGCGAGGCGCCGGGCCGGGGTTCATCGTGTCCGGCCCGCGCGAGGCCTCGCCGGGCTTCGTCGTGATCGGGCAGGTCGGCGGCGACACGCTGACGAGTCGAGGGGCTGCTCGAGGTCGCAGTTTCCGAGCTGCGGGCGGCCCGGGACGGTGGGCTGGCCAAATGGGTCTAGGTCCGCTGCTAGCCTTGATCGGCAGGCTCGGGCATGGCGCCTCTCTGAACGAGCACCGAGATGGACCGCGCGACGAGTGCGGTGTCTTCGGCATCTATGCGCCGGGACACGACGTCGCCAGGGTCGCGTACTTTGCCCTGTTCGCCCTCCAGCACCGCGGCCAGGAATCGGCCGGGATCGCCAGCGCCCCGCTCGGGCGCGGGATCATGGCGATCCGCGACCAGGGCCTGGTGGCGCAGGTGTTCGACGAGCACAAGCTTCGCTCGCTGGTGGGCGACCTGGCCATCGGCCACGTCCGCTACTCGACCACCGGCGCCTCGGAGTGGGAGAACACCCAGCCGATCGTCCGCAACGACCGCCGCACGCTCGCGCTCGCCCACAACGGCAACCTGATCAACGCGGTCGAGCTACACGGGGAACTGCGAGACCGGGATGTCTCATTCAGCTCGACTTCGGATTCCGAGATCATCGCTGCGCTGCTGGCCGACGCATCCGGCGGAGCGGATCGAGGATGCGGTGGCCGACGTGCTGCCCCGGCTGCGCGGTGCGTTCTCGACCGTCGTGATGACCGAGGAGTCCGTGGTGGCCTTCCGCGACCCGCACGGGCTGCGCCCGCTGGTGCTCGGGATGATCGAGCACGAGGACGGCGCGTCGTATTGCGTGGCGAGCGAGTCGTGCGCGTTCGATTTGATCGGTGCGCGGTACCTGCGCGAGGTGCTGCCCGGCGAGGTGATCACGCTGACCGAGGGCGGGGTCCAGACGCGAATGGTGGCCGGCGACGAGCGCCGGGCCTTCTGCGTGTTCGAGTACATCTACTTCGCCCGGCCGGACTCCAAGATGGCGGGAACCGTCCTGCAGGTCGCCCGGGCGCGGATGGGCGAGATCCTGTGGCGTGAGGCGCCGGTTGCGGCCGATCTGGTGATCCCGGTGCCCGGACTCCGGGCAACCCGGCGGCGCGGGGCCTGGCCCGGGCGGCCGGCCTGCCCCAGGACGACGGCTTCATCAAGAACCGCTACGTCGCCCGCACGTTCATCCAGCCCGGCCAGGAGCTGCGCCGGCACGGCCTGCGCCTCAAGTTCAACCCGCTGCCCGAGGTGGTCGCCGGCAAGCGGCTGATCGTGGTCGACGACTCGATCGTGCGCGGCAACACCACGCGCCAGATCGTCCAGATGCTGCGCGACGCCGGCGCGGCCGAGATCCACCTGCGCATCTCCGCGCCACCGATCAAGCACCCCTGCCATTACGGGATCGACATGTCGACGCGCGAGGAGATGATCGCCCACGGGCGCACGGTGGAGGACGTCGCCGAGGAGCTTGGGCCGACTCGCTCGCATTACCTGTCGCTCGAGGGCGTCTACGAGGCGGTCGGCGTGACCCGCGACACGCACTGCGACGCGTGCTTCAGCGGCGAGTATCCGCTGCCCGGGACCGAGGAGGCGCGCGGCAAGTACGCGCTCGAGTTGCCGCTGGTCAGGGCTTGAACGTCGGCGTTCTGGCCTCCGGAGCCGGGACGAATCTCCAGGCGCTGCTGGACCGGGTGCATGGCCGCGAGGGCGTCCGGATCGTGGGGGTGGCGTCCGACAAGCCGGACGCGCCGGCGCTTGGGCGGGCGCGGGTCGCGAGGCTTGCACACGCCTCCTTTCCCGTCGCGGTCCACCCGGACCGGGTGGGACGCGACCGCGCGATGGCCGACTGGCTGCTCGAGCGGGACGTCGAGCTGGTCGTCTTGGCCGGGTACATGCAACTGCTCTCAGATGAGTTCCTGGCCCGCTTTCCCGACCGGGTGATCAACGTGCACCCGGCGCTGCTGCCGGCGTTCCCGGGGTTGGCGGCGGTCGAGCAGGCGGTCTCGTATGGCGTGAAGGTGTTCGGCGTCACGGTCCACTTCGTCGACGGTGGCGTGGACTCGGGTCCGGTGATCCTCCAGCGTGCTCTCGAGATGCCTGACGCCGCCGATCCGGCGGTTGTGCTCGAGCGGCTTCACCCGATCGAGCATGAGCTGCTGCCCGAGGCGGTGCGGCTCATCGCCCGGGGCGCGGTGAGCTTCGACCCGGCCAATCCGCGCCGCGTTGTCATCGAGCGATAGAGTCTTCCGGGGTCATGGAGCGGGGTACCGAGCGTGTGAGCCGGTTCGCGCCTGTCGGCGCTGGCGAGGTGCGGGTCGCGCGCGCCCTGCTCTCGGTCTCCGACAAGACGGGCCTGGTCGAGTTCGCGCGAGGGCTGGCCGAGCTCGGGATCGAGATCGTCTCGACGGGGGGCACGGCCCGAGAGCTGACCGGGGCCGGCCTGCGGGTCCGCCAGATCTCCGAGTTGACCGGCTTTCCCGAGATCATGGACGGGCGCGTCAAGACGCTTCACCCGAAGCTGTACGGCGGGCTGCTGGCCCTTCGCGACGATCACGCCCACATGCGCCAGGCGGAGGAGAACGACGTCGAGTTCGTCGATCTCGTGTGCGTGAATCTGTACCCGTTCGAGCGCACGGCCGCGCGCCGCGGGGTGGCCGACGCCGAGGTGATCGAGAACATCGACATCGGCGGGCCGTCGATGATCCGCGCCGCGGCCAAGAACTTCCAGTTCGTCGCGTCGGTGGTCAGCCCGGAGAGCTATGACGCCGTGCTGGCCGAGCTGCGCGAGTTCGACCGGCGGCTGTCGCCGACCACGCGCGAATCGCTTGCCGCCGAAGCCTTCGCCTACACGGCGCGCTACGACACCGCGATCGCGCGCTGGTTCCAGGAGAAGGGCGCGGATTTCCCGGCGCTCATGGTGCGGGCGTTCGAGAAGGTGCTCGAGCTGCCCTACGGCGAGAACCCGCACCAGCGCGCCGCCTACTACTCGCAGGTGGGGACGCGGACCCATGTGTTGTCGATGGTCTCCCAATTGGGGGGCAAGGAGCTCTCGTTCAACAACCTGCTCGATCTCGATGCCGGCCGGTTGACCATCAGCGAATTCCAGATCCCGGCCTGCGCGATCATCAAGCACAACAACCCCTGCGGTGTTGCGGTCGGCAAGACCGCGCTCGAGGCCTACCAGAAGGCCTTCGAGTGCGATCCCATGTCCGCGTACGGCGGGGTGGTGTGCCTGAACCGCCGGGTCGACCGTCCGCTCGCCGAGGCGATCGCGGGGCAGTTCGTCGAGGTGGTTTTTGCCCGCGGCTACGAGGAGGACGCACTGCCGGTCCTCGAGTCCAAGCCCAACATGCGGATCCTGGATGATCGCGAGCGCCGCAACCCGGACATGATCGACCCGGCCCTGCGCCAGGTGGTCGGCGGAATGCTCGTACAGGACCGCGACTACGACCTCGAGGAGCGCTCCGAGATGCACGTGGTGTCCAAGCGCGTGCCCACCGAGGCGGAGTGGGGCGAGCTGTCCTTCGCCTGGAAGGTGTGCAAGCACGTCCGCTCCAACGCGGTGGTGCTGTGTCGCGATCTCGCCACCGTGGGGATCGGCGCCGGTCAGATGAGCCGCGTCGACTCCGTCCGGTTGGCCATGGAGAAGGCGCGGAGCGATCTGGGGGGTTCGGTCGTCGCCTCCGACGCCTACTTCCCCTTCCCCGACGGCCCGCAGTTGGCTCTGGATGCCGGCGCGATCGCGATCATCCAGCCGGGTGGCTCGATCCGCGACCACGAGGTCGTGGAGGCGGTCGACGCCGCCGGCGCCGCGATGGTCTTCACCTCCCGCCGCCACTTCCGCCACTGAGTTCCGGCCGTTCGGGCGGGAGCGCCGGGCGGACTTTGGCGATCTAGCTGCGTGTATATGCCAGCTCCAGCGCCAAAGTCCGAGGGCGTGCGCCATGATGGGCGTCCCCGCCGCCGTAGCTCAGTTGGCAGAGCAGCGGACTTTTAATCCGAGGGTCGCAGGTTCGAATCCTGCCGGCGGCATCGGTTCTCGCCATCCCGCAACCCTTTCGCGGGCGTCCCAGCCTCCTGGCTCAGCAAAGACAGGAGGGCTGGCTCTACGTGCAGGCTCGGGCTGATATCGCGGGCACCGTCCAGGAGCTCGACGACCGCGACAACACCCTCAAGTGGCGTTTCAAGTGGAGCCGAAGTCACCGGCGGAGCTTTATTCCGGTCGCCGCCCGCGTGTGGAATGCGATCGTGTTCAGGATCACCGACAACGCGGGCGGCGCGTACTTCCCGGGAAGCGTCGAGGTCTACACCACCCAGGCAGTGCAGGACCTGGTGTTTCGCTTCTCGACCTTCGACGAGGCCAAGGAGCAGTTCGAGTACTTCCCGTCCGGCCACATCCAGACGTTGACGCGTCGACCTCGCCGAGCATCGTCGGTACGCCGGATCGTGACCCGGGTCTGGCGGTGTCACCAACCGCCGAAGCACCAGGCAAGTCTGACTCCGGGCGGGCTCAGCGGCCGTGGCGGCGAACGACCACGACCCGCACCCGGCCGCTCATCGACGCCGGGAGTCTGATCTGGGTGCTCGCGTGCAGCGTCACCTTCGCGGTGCACGGCTCAGGCGCTCCGGAGCGGTCGAGCGCCACCGGGCACGCCCACGCCTTCAGGGTGCCGGTGACCTTTCCGGCGCGGTGGAGGACGACCGTCCGCGTGCCGGAGGGCCGGCCACGCGCCGAGCTGAGATGCGCCGAGAGCGCCGGGGCGGTTTGCAGCTGCGCGGTGGCCAGCGCTTCGCCCCGGGAGTTGCGGACCGCCGTCGGGCGAACCCCGATGACCGCGGCGGCGCCGTCGGCCGACATCACCGGCCCGACATAGCGCGCCGACCAGACGGTGACCTGGCCGCCGTCGTTGGCCGCGATCTCGCGGACGCGCAAGATCGCACCCACATCGTCGTCGGTGATCGTGTAGCTGTCCGCGTTCGGGCTTCCGTCCGGCACGCACACGTTGGTGCAGCGTTCAAGCTGAACGATGTTGCTTTTCACCGGCGTGCCGCTCCAGCTGCCCGGGGTAATGCTCAGCTGATCGCCCACCCGGCCCGGAGCGGCGGAGAGAACCGGAAGCGTCTTCCATCTCGGGACGGCGGGAACGACGGGCGCGCTGGGGGCGGAGGCTGAGCTGATCGTTCCGTCGAGGCCCGAGGCGTAGATCACCGCGACCAGCGTGTGCCCGACGTCGGCTACGGTCGCGGCGTAGTAGCGGGTGCTCTGGCCGCCGATCGTCTGGCAGCCCTGGCCGGAGGCGTCGCAGCGCTCCCAGGCGACGGTGTAGGTGGTCTCCGCGGTGGCCTGCCAGGTGTCGGCGCCGACGTGAACCGTCGCGTCCTGCTGGGCGCTGCCGCTGATCACCGGCGGGTGGGTGGCGAGCGGCGCCGCGGCGGCGACCGGCCCGATCGGCCGGGCGGTGGCCTGGGCGGGGCCGGAGGTATTGCTCGCCGTGACTACCGCGGTGATATCCGAGCCCTCGTCGGCTTTCGTGAGCTGGTAGGTGAGGGCGACCTGACCGGGGATGTCCTGGCAGGCGGCGCCGGTCGGATTGCAGCGCTGCCACCGGTAGGTGACGCTGGTCGGGCTGTTGGTCCAACTGCCCGGGCTGAGCGTCAGGGTGCCATCGCGCACCGCAGCGCCGGACACGCTCGGTGTCACGCTCGGCTGAGGCAGCGGCTGCGCCTGCACGGTCAGCGGCGCGCTCTGGGCGCCGGCATTCCGGCCCGGGGAGGCGGCGTTCGCGACGAGCACGATTGTGCGCCCGGAATCCTGCGCGCTCAGCGTGAACTGGCCGGTGCCCGCGGCTGCGGGCGCACAGCCCGAGGTGCCGTCGGCGGCGCAGCGCAGCCAGGTGTAGGTGATCGAGGTGAGCGGGACGCTCCACTGTCCGGGGTTGGCGCTCAGCGTGTTCGGGATCTGCGGGTTGCCGGAGATGCTCGGCGGGGTGACGTTCTGAAGTGGACGGCCGCTGACCGACGCGCTCAGCGTGCTGGACACCGTGTCGGAGATGCCGCCGGAGGACACCGCGGTGACGCTCACGCCGATCGGATGCCCGATGTCGGACGCGGTGAGCACATACTGGGAGCCGGTGGCGATCTGCGTGCAGTCGGAGCTGATCTGGCTCGCGTCGGCCGGGCAGCGTAGCCATGCGTAGGTGAAGCTGGCCCCCGGGGTGTCCCAGGTGCCGGGGCCGGCGGTCAGCGCGTAGGTGTCCTGGACGGTGCCGGACGGCGCGGGCGGGACGGTGAGGTTGACCGGCGGGTGGAGAACCTGGCCGGTGGCGGAGCTGGTGGCGCTCGTACGCCCGTCGACGTTGACGGCGGTGACGATCACCCGCACGCTCTGGCCGCCGTCCGCCGCGGTCAGCGTGTAGCCGGAGTCGGTGGCATCGGTGATGTCGTGATAGCCGGCGATGGCGTTACCGCGCTGCCAGGCGTAGGTGAAGCTCGCTCCCGCTGGGGTCCACTGCCCGGGGCTTGCCGTGAGCGTCCGCCCGACCCGGATCGGGGCCGGCCCGCTCACCGCCGGAAGGGTGATGTTGATCGGCGGGGCGGCCCCCACGGCCGGACTGGCGGCTGAGGCGGCGGTGGCGGTGGCGTCGGGGTTAGAGACCGTCACGGAAAGGCGGATGTTGTCCCCCTCGTCGGCCTGGGTGAGCGTGTAGCCGGCCGCGGTGGCGCCCATGATGTTCGTCCAGGTGGCGCCTTGGTCGGCCGAGCGCTGCCACTGGTAGGCGTAGGCGTTGCCGATCCCCGACCAGACGCCCAGCGCACCGGTCAGCGTGAAGGTGCGCTGCGGGTTGCCGGTCACGCTCGGAGCGGTCGTGTTGATCGGCGGCGCGCCTTGCACGGTCGTGCTCCGGGCGCTGGCGGCGCTCACCAGGCCGTCCGGGTTTGACGCGGTGACGCGCATCCGCAGCGATGAGCCCTCGTCGCCGACTCCGAGCGTGTAGGTGAGCGAGGTCGCCCCGCTCACGTTCGTCCAGGTGGCGCCCTGGTCGGTTGAGCGCTGCCACTGGTAGGCGTAGATGTTGCCGATGCCGTCCCAGCTCCCCGGGGTCGCGGTCAGCGTGAAGCTCCGCTGCGCCGTGCCAGTCAGGCCCGGGGCGATCGTGTTCAGAGGCGGGGCGGCTTGCACGGTCGCGGTGGGGGCGCTCGGGACGCTCAGCGTGCCGTCCGGGTTGGAGGCGGTGACGAGCATCCGTAGCCGGCTGGCTTCGTCGGCGACGCCGAGGGTGTACGTGGTATCGGTGGCGCCGGCGATCGCGGTCCATGTGGAGCCTCCGTCGGTGGACTGCTGCCACTGGTAGCTGTAACTGTTGCCGATTCCCGACCAGGCGCCCTGGGTGGCGGTCAGGGTGAACGTCCGCTGCGCCGTGCCGATGACGCTGGGCGCGGTTGTGTTGAGCGGAGGGGCGGCCTGGACGGTCGCGGTGGGGGCGCTCGGGACGCTCAGCGTGCCGTCCGGGTTGGAGGCGGTGACGAGCATCCGCAGCCGGCTGCCCTCGTCGCCCACGCCGGCGGTGTAGGTGAGGCCGGTGGCGTCCTGGATGCTCGTCCAGGTGACCCCGTCGGTTGAGCGTTGCCACTGATAGGCGTAGGAGTTTCCCAGCCCGAACCAGCTTCCGGCGGTCGCGGTGAGCGCCGAATCCCGTTGCGGTGTGCCGGTGAGCGCGGGCGCGGCGGTGTTCTGAGGCGGGGCGCCCGCCACGACGCCGGTCGGGGCGCTCCGCGCGGTGGCGGCTCCGTCCGCGTTCGAGGCGTTGACCTCCAGGCGAAGCTTCGTGCCTTCGTCCGCAACCCCCAGGGTGTAGGTGAGGCCGGTCGCGCCGGTGATCGCCGTCCAACTGACGCCGCCGTCGAAGGAGTGCTGCCACTGGTAGGCGTAGCTGTTGGCGATGCCCGACCAGGCGCCCGGGTCGCCGGTCAGCGTGAATGTGCGCTGCGCGGTGCCGGTGACGCTCGGCGCCGTCGTCGCGAGCGGCGGTGAGCTCTGAACGACGGCGGTCGGACTGCTCGCCGCCGTGGCGGTGCCGTCCGGGTTTGACGCGCTCACGAGCATCCGCACCCGGTTGCCCTCGTCGGTGACGCCCAGGGTGTAGGTGAGGTTCGCGGCTCCGGCGATGTTCGTCCAGGTGGAGCCGTCGGGTGAGCGCTGCCACTGGTACGCGTAGCTGTTGCCGATACCGTCCCAGCTGCCACCCGCCCCGGTTAGCGTGGAGGCCCGCTGGACGGTGCCGCTCACGGTCGGCGCCGTCGTCACCTGCGGCGGGGCGCCGAGCACAGCGGCCGAGGGCGTGCTGGCCGCGGTTAGCGTTCCGTCGGGGTTTGACGCGCTCACGAGCATCCGCACCCGGCTGCCCTCGTCGGTGACGCCCAGGGTGTAGGTAAGCGTGGTGGCTCCCGCGATGTTCGTCCAGGTGGAGCCGTCGGGTGAGCGCTGCCACTGGTAGGTGTAGCTGTTTCCGATCCCCGACCACAAGCCCGGGGTGGCGGTGAGCGTGAATGAGCGTTGCGCGGTGCCGCTCACGGCGGGGGCGCTCGTCACCTGCGGCGGGGCGCCGAGCACGGCGGCCGAGGGCGTGCTGGCCGCGGTTAGCGTTCCGTCGGGGTTTGACGCGCTCACGAGCATCCGCACCCGGCTGCCCTCGTCGGTGACGACGAGGGTGTAGGTAAGCGTGGTGGCTCCCGCGATGTTCGTCCAGGTGGAGCCGTCGGTTGAGCGCTGCCACTGGTAGGTGTAGCTGTTTCCGATCCCCGACCACAAGCCCGGGGTGGCGGTGAGCGTGAATGAGCGTTGCGCGGTGCCGCTCACGGCGGGGACGCTCGTCACCTGCGGCGGGGCGCCGAGCACGGTTGCGGTCGCGGCGCTCGGCGCGGTCAGCGTGCCGTCCGGGTTGGATGCGGTGACGAGCATCCGCAGTTTCGAGCCTTCCTCGGCGACGCCGAGGGCGTAGGTAAGCGTGGTGGCTCCGGCGATGTTCGTCCAGGTGGAGCCGTCGGTTGAGCGCTGCCACTGGTAGGTGTAGCTGTTCCCGTTGCCCGACCAGGAGCCCGCCGAGGCGGTGAGCGTGAAGGAGCGTTGCGCGGTGCCGATCACGCTCGGAGCGGTCGTGTGGAGCGGCGGTGCGGCCTGGACGACAGCGCTCGGCTGGCTCTGAGCGGTGAGCGACCCGTCCGGGTTTGACGCTTTGACCGCGATGCGGATCAGGCTGCCTTCATCTGAGAGCGCGGGCGAGTAGGTGAGGTCGGTGGCCCCGGTGATGTTTGACCAGCTCGCGCCGCTGTTGGTCGAGCGCTGCCACTGGTATGTGTAGAGGTTCTGATCGCCCGCCCAGGTGCCCATGCTCGCGCTGAGCGTCGCGGCGCGCTGCGCGATGCCGGTGATGCTCGGCGGGTCGAGGTTGACCGGGATGGCGGCCTTGACGGTGGCGGTCGGCTGGCTTGCCTCGACGATCGTCGCATCCGGGTTCGAGGCAGCGATCACGACCCGCACGGTGCTTCCCTCATCATCGGTGCGCAGCGTGTAGCTCGCGCTGCTCGCTCCGGCGATGTCCACATAGCCCTGGCCGGCGTCGTGCTGCCACTGGTAGGCGTAGGTGTTGTCGGGGCCGGTCCAGGTCCCGACGGAGGCGTTCAGCGTGAACGAGCGCTCCGCGATGCCTGCGACGATGGGCGCCTCGATGTTGGCCGGCGGGTTGGGCGCGACCGGATAGGTCGCGCCGGACGGCTGGCCCGCAATCGCATCCACGTTGGAAGCGCTGACGAACGCCCGAACCCGCATGCCCTCGTCGGCCACGGTGAGGGTGTAGCTCCAGGCGCTCGCGCCGGGGATCGCCGTCCAGGTGAAGCCGCCGTCGGTTGAACGCTGCCACTGCACCGCGTAGACGTTGCCCTGTCCTGACCAGCTTCCCTGCGTGACGCTGAGCGTCATGGCGCGCTGCCCGGTGCCGGTCATGACGGGCGCCGAGATCGACAGCGGCGGGTCGGCTTTGACCGTGGCGGTGCCGGGACTGGCCGCGGCGGTTGACCCGTACGCGTTCACCGCCGTGACGGTGGCGCGCAGGCTGTAGCCCTCATCGGCCGCGGTCGGCGTGTAAGAAGAGCTCCACGCGCCGGCGATGGTCGACCAGCTCGCGCCGTCGGCGGAACGCTGCCACTGGTAGCTGTACGTGCTCGGGGTGGGCGACCACGTGCCGGTTGACACGCTGAGCGGCTGGGCGCGCTGTGCGGTGCCGGTGATCTGCGGCAAGCTTCCGTTGACCGGCGGGGTGGAGCCGGCGGAGCCGGTAGTGAGCGTGTAGTCGTAGCCGTAGGTGATGCCGGCGCTGTTGGAGGCGACCAGGCGGTAGTGGTAGGTACCGACGGACAGCCCGGAGAGCGTGGCGGGCGCCATGACCGCCGCTCGGCCGGAGCCGACGTTGACGCTGGCGCTCTGCTGGCCGTAGGAGCTGGTGGTTCCGTACTGCCAGTAGTACGTGGTGGAAAGGCCGTTCGGGTAGACGCCACCGGCGAGGCTGGCCGAGTTGGCGCTCACGCTCTGCGTGTAGGTGTTGTTCTGGCCCGAGCCGAACGACGGTCCGCCGATTCCCGGCGCGCCGGTGGTGATCGCACCCGAGATCGATCCGACGCCGGTCGGGCCGTCATACCCGACGCCCGCGTTGCAGATGTAGAAGATGGCCTGCGCGCAAGTCCCGGTGGATCCGGAGACGGGGTCGTTCAGCTGCGCGCTCACGCCGTACGCCCAGCCGGGGCTTGCGCCGTTCACGCCGGTCAGCGCCTCGTAGGCGGCGATCAGCGGCGAGGACAGGCTGGTGCCGCCCATGAGTAGCCAGCCGCCGTTGCCGGAGTCGTAGACGACCAGTCCGGTGCTCGGGTTGGCGTCGGCGGAGATGTCCGCGTAGGACCGCCCGGAGCAGCCGACATCGGCCTGATAGGAGGGCTTTGCCTCCTGGGTGTCGCAGCCTGAGCTGCCGCCCCAGCCGGAGCTGTCAAGCGACCAGGCCGACTCGCCGAACCCGCGGGCTGAGGACCCGCCGGTGGCGGCGCTGATGCTGGTGCCGCCAGCGGCGGTCACGCCAGGATTCGCGGCCGGATAGTTGTCCTGCCCGGACCCCGGGTAGCCGTGATCGCCGGTGGAGGCGATGATCGACACGCCGGGGTAGTTGTACGGCCCGCCGACCGGCACGTACCAGGTCAGCCCCCAGCTGTTTGAGACCTGCTTGGCGCCGAGTGAGACGGCGGCGGCGATCGCCTTGTCGAGGTCCACGATGCTGGCGGAGTTCGCTTCGACGAGCAGGATCCGGCAGTTTGGGCAAAGCGCGGAGACGGCGTCCAGGTCGAGCGATTCCTCCTCCTCCCAGCCTGTGTCGCCGGCGGGCAGCGGCGAAGGCTGCCCGTTCTGGTTGACCTTCCGGAAGCATCCGTTGGCGGTCGTGCAGGCGGGCAGGCCGTACTTGGAGCGGTATGTGGCGAGGTCCGATTCGGCCCGCGGGTCGTCGTAGGCGTCGACGATCGCCACGGTGTCTGCGACCGCGGCGGTCTGCGAGAGGTACGTGAGGTCGTAGGCTTGCTGGAGCCAGGCCGGGGTGTCCGCCTGCGGGGCGCTGCTGGTGCCGGCCGCGGGGGCGACGGTGGGTATCGCCGAGCGGCCGGTCGGGAACACCTGGGTGAACGAGTGTCGCGCGCCGATGTGGGGGCGAACCGGCCGGTGGTTTGAGCGCAGGACGACCGTCTGCGCGGCGCAGCGGGCCATGCCGGGTTTCGCGGGGGCGCACACGTCCGCGGTCTGAACCTGCGAAGGCTCAAGGCCGGTGGCCTCCTGGAGCGCGGAGGCGAGCGCCTGCGGGGTCGGCGTCTGCGCGCGGGCGCCGGCAACGGGCGCGCGGCCGGCGCCGAACGGCTGGCGGAAGTTGAACGTGGCCGCCGCGGCGCTCGGCGCGAGCATGAGAAGGAGCACCGCGGCGAGCCAGGTCGCCAGGAGCCGCCCATGTGACCCCGAAATGTGCATCTTCCTATCTGTACGGCTGGCATCGAACCGCAGTGGCCGTTAGACCCGTGATCTGGACGGATGTCAGCCCGAACGTTCGTCCAGCGGCCGCTCGGCTGGGTGTCGGACGGCGTGTTTAGATCCGAGGGTTGCAGGTTCGAATCATGCCGCCGGCATTGTGTGAGATGTGCCCCCGTGGACTGGCTGAAGGCGACCGAGTGGCTCGTTCATGGCCCGTGCCCGATCGGGCTGACGAAACCCCCGAGCCTTCCGTTGCTGAACACGAGCGGGTCCCGACGATGGTCGTCGAGCAGTTCGTGTACCCGTGCGACCACGATCCAATGGTCGCCGGCGGCCTGCTGCGAGAGCAACTCGCAGCCGAGAAACGCGATGGCGGACGGGATGCGCGGAACACCTGACTCGGTGAGCTCGTAATCGATATCGGCGAAGCGGTCGGCCTCCGGGTGGGCGGCGCGCTGCACATAGTCGGCGTGCTCGGCGGCGAGGACGTTGACACCGAAGCGTCCGCAGCGCCGCATGCGCGACCAGGTGAACGAGTTTCGCGCGGGACAGATGGCGATGAGAGGCGGCTCGAGCGAGACGGAGGTGAACGCGTTCATGACGAGCCCGAGCGGTCCGCTCGCGTCGGCGGCGGTCACGAGTGTGACCCCGGTGGCGAAGCGCCCGAGAGTGCGCCGGAAGGCGTCCGCACCGAAGCCCGGTGCCACCGATCCGGAGACGTCGGGCGCGTCACTGGACGCCGGGACGGTCGCGGTCTGCTCCATGGCGCTCACGGCACTGCCTCAGTGGAGCTCAGCCCGCTCGCCGAGGGCAACGTGGGCCAGATAGTCGTAGGCGCGGTTCGCTCCGAGCGGGTGCATGAAGGAGCCGGCCCTGACGTCGCGATAGGCGCGCGCCAGCGGGCTGCCGTTGACGTACCCCGCTCCGCCGGACAGTGCGAGCGAGCGCTCGACGACGCGAGCCGCGGCCTCATTGATGAATGCCTTGGCCGCCTGGGCCTCGGCGAACAGCGCGCTCAGCTCATCCGCGCTGCCGTCGGACGCCGGGTTGGCGGCTCTGTGCTCGTCGATGAGATCTGCCGCACGAGCCAGGACGCCGCGGGACACCGCGAGGTCCACGGCATTGTCCGCCACCTGCATGCGGGGGCGCGCGTCGCCGTTGATTCGGCCTGCGATGCCCCGGCGCGCGATCGCGTCCGCTGACTCGGCGATGCCGAGCGAGGCCGCGGCGTGAAACAGGCCCGAATGCAGGTTGCGCTCCATGTAGGGCAACGGGTCGCCCGCGAGGAAGCCGCCGCGCACGCCCGACTCGGGCAGTTCAACGCCCTCCAGTGAGACGGAGTTGCTGCCGGACGCGCGCATTCCCAGGGCGTCCCAATCGTCGTGAATCACGACCCCGGGCGCGTCCGTGGGCACCATCGCGTATGCGTAGCGCTCGACGCCCTCCTCGTCGGCATAGGTGACGGCCACATAGAGATCCGTGGCCGCGGGGGACATCGTGCAGAACATCTTGCGACCGTCGATGCGCCAGCCGGACCCGGTCCGCGTGGCGAGCGTGCCAGGTCGCGTGAGGTCCTGACCCCGCTCGCTGATCGCGGCGGCCAGCACGACGCGGTCGTGGGCGATCTGCTCGAGCGAGGCGGCGAAGGCTCGGGCCCGGCGCTCCGCTCCGGCGGCAACCGCGACCTGGTGGCGGCGGACCATGTTGAGCACCGCAACGAGGTGCATGTTGACCCCGATGGCGACCGAGGCGTTGCCGCGGGCCAAGCGGCTCGACGCGACGACGAGATCGTGCGTGGTGGATACGCCAAGGCCGCCCAATTCGATCGGGATGGGCGCGGCGAAGTAGCCGGCGGCCCTGAGCGCCTCGATCGCCTCGAACGGGTAGGTGCCGTCGCGGTCGTGCTCGGCTGCACGAGCGGCGAGGCCCTCGGAGAGCTGCTCGGCGATCGCGACAAGTCGGCGGCCGGTATCGGTGTGGGCTGAAAGTTCGATCGGCATGGGAATCCTCCAATCCGCTCGCCATGCGACCTGTGGCCGGAGCATCGGCTCCGGCCACGAGGCCGCACGCGAGCTCAAACGGTGCTCACCCCAACGTGGACGGGCACGCCGTTGGTGACCATGTCGTAAACGGCCGAGCGCTGCTGGGCCCGCTCCACGACCTCGCGGAGCTTCTCCTCGGATGCGTTGCCGGTCACCCGGAACGACACGCCGATGCGCTCGAACCCGTTGCGCGGCTCATCGTCGACGCCGAGGGCGCCGCGCACGTCCATCTCGCCGGTGAGCGTCGACTCCACCGACGTGAGCTCCACCTTGCGCGCCGCGGCCACGTAGACGATCGTCGTGGTCAGGCACGCGGCGAGCGCGTGCAACAGGTACTCCGCCGGGTTCGGGCCGGTGTCGGTTCCGAGCAGGATCGCCGGCTCACCCGCGTCGATCTGGAACGCCTCGCTGCGGCTCGTGTCCTCGCCGCCCGCAGCATAGAAGTCCTTGATCGACGAGCGGTTGTGCGCCCCGTCGATCCACCGGTTGGTGGCGCGGAACTGGAACTTCGCCAGCTCCGGCTGCGCCTTGATCAGATCCAGCGTGGCGAACATCCGCTCGGTGTCCACGCCGTTACGGATCGTGTCTGTCATGACGGTCACTTCGAGACCTCCTGGGTCGTTGTGGTGGGTTTGAGCGCCAACAGCGAGATGCTGTACGCGCCGTACTTCTCGCTCGTCCGTTGTGCCCGCTCGCTCGTGAAGCGGTAGCCCGAGTTGGGCTGGACAAGTTGCAGCTCGAGCCCGGCAGCGGTGATGTCCGCGAGATAGAGCTCGCGTTGGCTGGCGCCGGCGATGCACGCGGCCCAGAGCTCGGGTTGGGCCGCGGTACGCGCGACGATCTGCCGCTCGGTCACGATGTCAGCGAGCGCCAGCCGCCCGCCGGGGCGGAGCACGCGCGCGGCCTCTTCGAACACGCGACGCTTGTCGGGTGAAAGGTTCACGACTCCGTTCGAGATCACGACGTCGAACCACCCGTCGCCAAAGGGCAGCTCCTCGATCCGTCCGCGGCGGAAGCCGACGGGTTCGTCGCGCACCAGCCGCGCGGCTTTGGCGAGCTGCTCGGGGGTGATGTCGACGCCGGTCACGCCGCCCTGTGAACCGACTTGGGCCGCTGCGGCGAAGACATCCATACCCGAGCCGCTTCCCAAGTCGAGCACGAGCTCGCCCGAACGAAGATGCGCGAGGCCAAAGTGGTAACCGACGCCCGCGAACGAGCGGACGGCCTCGGCCGGCAGCCGGTCGAGCAGTTCGGTCGGATAGCCGAGCGCCTCTGCGAGCGGCCGGCCGATGGGGAAGTGAAGATCCCGTGGCACCTCGTTCGCCACGTCGCGGTACATCTCTGCGATGTGCCGATTGAGCTCGGCCGGATCTACGCCTGGATCGACGGGATGGACTGGATGAGTGGGGTATGTCTGCATGCCGGGAGCGTCGCCGGCACCCCTTCCCGAAACCTTCCCGGGCGCGGATCGAAGCTCTTGCCCTTTCACGATCACTGTCGGACTCCTCGGTCGTAGCGGTGTCGGCCGAAACCTTCCTGCGAAGCCGCTCGCGCAGCATCGGTGCTACCACCCAACTGGGGCGGATGGCGTGGCGGGAAACACGTACCGAAGGCGCAGCGGGATACTGAGCCCGTGCCGCTCAACCGAACACGGAGCTCGTCCGCCGGCGGTGCGACGCCGTGAGGCAGGAAGTCCGGTTCTGCAGCGCCCTTGACGGCACCCGCCTCGCGTACGCGGTCCACGGGCGAGGGTCCCCGCTGGTCAGGACCGCCACCTGGCTCACGCATCTGGAGTTCGATTGGGAGAGTCCGGTGTGGCGGCACTGGCTCGAGGGACTGGCCGACGGGCACAGGGTGGTCCGGTATGACGAGCGGGGATGCGGCCTCTCCGACCGTGACGTCGCGGACGTGTCGCTTGATGCGCGTGTGGCGGATCTCGAGGCCGTCATCGATGCGGCGGGGAATGAGCGCGTCGCGCTGGTCGGGATATCGCAGGGCGGCCCGCTCGCGGTCGCGTTCGCGGCGCGTCACCCGGAGCGCGTCAGTCATCTGGTCCTGTGCGCGACACACGCGCGGGGCAGGCTGATGCGGGACCCGTCGCCCTTGGACCGCGAGCAGGCGCAGCTGATCGACTCACTCATCCGGGTCGGATGGGGGCAGGGCCTGCCTGCCTTTCGCCGTATGTTCACCACCTTGTTCATCCCCGATGCGAGGCCGGAGCAGATGGAGTGGTTCGACGAGCTTCAGCGCGTGACGGTCGACCCTGAGACCGCCGTCCGGATCCGTCGCGCTCGCAACCACGACGACGTGACGGACGAGGCGACGCGCATCGCGTGCCCAACGCTTGTGATCCACGCCCAAGGCGACGCGCTCGTGCCTTTTGCCGAAGGGCGGCGGCTCGCCACGCTGATTCCCGGAGCGCGCTTCGTCGCGCTCGAGAGCCGCAACCACATCCTCCTGGCCGATGAGCCGGCGTGGGCCCAGTTCCGAGCCGAACTGCGGAGCTTCCTCAGTCCTGCCGCCGCGTCGCCCCCGGCGGGACTTCCCGAACTGAGCGACCGCGAGGCCGAGGTTCTCGCGCTCGTCGCCGAAGGGCTCAGCAACGAGGAGGTTGCCGCCCGCCTGTACCTCAGCGTCAGGACGGTTGAGCGCCACCTTTCGAACATCTACGCCAAGCTGCGCGTGTCCGGGAAGTCCGCCCGCGCCGCAGCCGCGGCCCGCTTCTCCAGGTCGCGCGAGCCGCCCCTGGTCCCCGATTAGCGACCGTTGCGGTGGGCGGCTACGTGCATCCCGCCGTGTGACCTCGGATTTGCCGACGAAGTTGAGTCGTGGCGCGGATGTCAGCGGCATGTGCCCCGGCCTACTCTGCGCCGGTGCAAACGCAAGCAAGGGACCCCAAGCTCGGCGCGCTCGTATTCGCGACGATGGCCTCCCAGGCGTTGCTCGTCACGCTCTCTCCCACGGCCGTGGCGATCGGGAAAGACCTCGGCCGGGTTCGCCGGGGTGGCGTCGTTCCCGTTGGACCGCAGGCCGTGGGCCATCGGCTACGTGGCCGGGGCGAACGCGTTGGCCTGGATCGTGGTCCTTCCGATCGTCGGCGTGGTGACCGAATGGGTGTCGTGGCGAGCGGCGCAGGTCGTCCCGGCGGGCGTCGCCGTCGCGGCACTGCTATCGGCGCCGGCAGCTGCGTTGACGCCGAACCGCCCCGCCGCGCCACAGCTCGCGACGGTGCTGCGCGAGCGATCGGCGCGCCGGTGGCTGGGCGCCGAGGTGATCGCCTACGGCGCCTGGACCGCGCTGTTGACATTCGCCGGCGCCTTCTTCATCGAGCGTCTCGGCGTGCCCGAGGCCGGTGTCGGCTGGCCGCTGGCGACGGGTGCCGCCGCCCACCTCGCCGCATCGACTCGTAGCCAGACGCTCGTGAGTCTGGTTCCGCGCCGGCGGCTGGTCGTGGGGTCGGCTTTGGTCATGGCGATCCTGCTCGTTGTCCTGCTCAGGCTGACGGCGTCGACGCCCGTTGCCGTCGCCACCTTCTGCCTCGTCGCTCTCGCCGCCGGCGTCCGGTCGCCGGCCTCGAGCGGGCTCGGATCGGCGTTGCTGATGCTCCGTGTCGATGAGCGGCTCGAGCCCAGCGAGGCTGAGCTCCCCGGGAAGGTTCTGGGAAGCCCGGCCTCCTAGCTTGGCCGCACTATGAGCACACTTACCACACCACACCCCACTCTCGGCGTCTTCGGACGCCTCGGCCGCTGGTCGGCCCAGCACCGCCGCACTGTCTTCCTCGGATGGGCGGCGATCATCATTGCTCTTGGCGCGGTTGCGCCGCGCGTCGATCATGCTCTGTCCGGCGGCGGCTGGCAGGCGGACGGTTCGGAGTCCGTTGCGGCGCGCGGACTGATTGAGCGGCACTTCGCCGGGCAGGGAAGCTACGCACTCGCCGTCGTCGTGAGCTCGGCGCGGCACGTCGCGGGTGAGGCCGCGTTCCAGCATGCGATCGGCACGGCCGCACAGGCGCTACGGCGCGACCCGGCGGTTGCGAGTGTGCAGCTTCCGCGGCGGGGCGAGTCGATTTCGCCTGACGGGCATATCGCGATTGTGCGTGGCGGCGCCGGCGCCGATCCGGCGGGAATGGTGCGTGCCGCGGGCCGCGTGCAAACGCGCCTACGGGCTTCGTCGCCCAGCGGCGTCCAGCTGGCGCTGACCGGTTCGCCCGCTCTGTGGTCGCAATTCAACGAAGAGAACAAGTCGGCGATGCTCCGCTCCGAGGTCACGTCCTGGCCGCTCACGATGGCGGTGCTGCTGATCGCGTTCGGCTCGGTGGCCGCGGCGGGGATCCCGCTGCTGCTCTCCATCCTCGGACTCCTCGCAGCCGCCGGCATGCTCTGGGTCGCCAGCCGGTTCACGGGAATCACGATCTGGGCGATGAACTTCGCGTTGATGTTCGCGCTCGCGGTGGGCATCGACTATGCGCTCTTCGTCGTCGTGCGTTTCCGGGCTGCCCTGCGGGCGGGCCTGTCACCGCTCGACGCGGTCGGCGAGACGATGGACAGCGCCGGCAAGGCGGTGCTCGTGAGCGGTCTGGCCGTCCTGGCATCGCTGTCCGCGGTGATCCTCGTGCCGAGCCAGCCGTTCCGCACCAGCGTCGTGGGGATCCTCCTGGCGGTAGGATTCGTGCTCGCGGCATCGCTCACGCTGCTGCCCGCCGTACTGGCGAAGCTTGGTTCGCGCATCGACCGCTTCGCCTTGCCTTGGGTCGGCTCTGTGCAGCACCGCAGCGAGGCATTCGCGCGGTGGGCGCGCCTCATCTGGCGCCGGCCCGTGCTGGTGGGCGGGTTGGCGGCTGGACTCCTGCTGGCGCTCGCGCTCCCGGTGCTTCACCTGCACACGGCGATGCCGAACGCCCGCGTGCTCACGCCCAGCGCGAGCGCACGCGTGGGGTACGAGCGTCTCCAGCAGGGATTCGGGCCGGGCGCGCCATCGGAGTTGCAGGTGGTGGCGCGATCTGCCGCTGCCGACAGGGTGCAGGCCGTGCTTCGCCACACTCGAGGCGTCGCGGCCGTGCTGCCGCCACAGCAAGCCGGAGGATTCGCTCTCGTGCGTGTGCAGCCGGACAGCGATCACGCCGGCGGCCTCATCGACCGCCTGCGCCAACAGCTTCCACCCGGGACACGCGTCGGCGGAGCCACCGCGGAGTCGCACGATCTCGAGCAAGCGCTCGCGGGCCGGACGCCTCTCGTTTACGCGCTCGTGCTGACCGTCGGCTTCATCCTGCTGCTGACCATCGTCCGTGCACCGCTCGCCGCCGGAGCGGCCGTGCTACTGAACCTGATCGCCACCGCGGCCGCCTTCGGCGCCGCCAAGCTGATCTTCCAGGACGGTGTGGGAGGCGGCCTGCTCGGATTCAGTTCCCAAGGCTTCGTCGATGCCTGGGCGCCGGTGTTCTTCTTCTGCCTCAGCTTCGCGCTGGCGATGGACTACACGGTGTTCCTGCTGAGCACCGTGCGAGACGAGTTCGAGCGCACCGGCAACGCGCGTGAGGCCCTCGTCGAGGGTATGGCCCGTTCCGGGCGTGTCATCAACGCCGCCGGAGCGGTGATGATCGTCGTCTTCTTCACGTTCGGCCTGTCGCATCCACTTCCCCCGAAGGAGATGGGCGTGATCCTCGGCGTGGCCGTGCTGCTGGACACGATGCTGGTCCGGCTGCTCCTCCTACCCGCGGTGTTGCGGCTGCTCGGCGAGCGCGCCTGGTGGGTTCCTTCGCGGGTCGACCGGTTGCTGCCCGTGGTTCGCCTGCGCCACGCCGAGCCCGAGACGCCGTCAGCGCGCTAGGGCCACCCCGAGCCGTTCCAGCGCTTCGCGCGCCCGCCGCTCGCCGAGGAGCCGCCCGTTCGCGGCGTAGCCCTCGGCGGCGCGGCGCAGGGCGGTGGCGGCGTTGCGTTGGTCGCCCTCGGCCAGCAGCAGCGAGGCTCGCGCCTCTGCCACCGCCGCGGGCCACGGACCTCCCGGCCACCGGGAGGCGCCGAACTCGGCCCGTTTGAGGAACTCACGCCCACGCTCGAGCTCGCCTGCACCCGCGCACGCCATCGCCGCGGCGACGTGGTAGCCGGTCGGGCAGAACGGACAGACCCATCGTGGGTCGAACAGCGTCTCGACACGGTCGATCAAGGCCAGCGCCTCGGTGCTGTCCTCGGGCACTCGTAACAGCACGCCGCAGACGAGAAACACGAGATGTGAGGCAAGCGGCGAGATGTGCGCGAGCTCCAGCGCCTCCTCGAGGTGCGCCCGCGCGCCCGCGCGGTCGCCCATGTACAGGAGGGTCTCGCCCAGCCGCATGCGGGCAAGCGACTCGCCCGCCACCGCACCGAGCTCGCGGCTGAGCCGCGCCGCGTCGAGCAGATGCGCGCGGGCCGCCTCGAGGTCGCCGGTGAACAACTCGATCTCGCCGAGCACGGTGGCGGCGAACGCTTCGCCACGGCGGGCGCCCGCCTGCTGCGCCTGCGCGCGCAGGCGCTTGGCGAAGACGGCGAGGCGCTCGTAGGGATCGCCCGCCGTGAGCACGTACTCGGTCACGCACAGATAGGCGTCGAAGACGCGGCCGGCCAGCCCCGGTGAGCTCCACGCCTGCGTGAGCTGGCGCCGGGACTGCCGCTCCCAGCCACCCTCGACGTGGGCGAGCATGGCGTTGAGGAAGGCGACATCACCCGGGTCGGCCGCGACGGAGTCAGCCTCGGCGGCCACCCGGCGCGCGGTCTCCCAATCGCCGGCGTGCCACGCGACCATGCCGCGCTCGAAGATCGACTCCCCGAGGTCCTCGGGCCGCTCGGCCTTGAACTGCTCGAGCGCGTTCTTGGCGCCGGCGATGTCCCCGGCCGCCATGCACGCGCGCGCCTGCTGCACACGCAGCGCGGGCACCCGCTCCGCCGGCGCGACCTCGATCGCCTCGGCATAGACGGCTGGAGCGTCCGGCTCGCCTGCACCATGAAGCAGCTGCGCCCGGAGCGCGAGCAGGCGCGGACGCTCATGATCGGGCGCATGCTCGAGCGCCCGCTCGGCCCACGCCGCGCCGTCGCGGTACGCGCCCACATCCAAGGCCCACGCGGCCGCCTCGGCGAGGAGCGGGACCGCCTCAAGCGCACGGCCGGCGCCGAGAAGGTGATGGGCGACCCGCTCAGGCGGCGAGTCCTCCTCGGCGAGCAGCGCCGCGGCTTCGGCGTGGGCGCGTCGCAGAGCCTCCTCGGGCAGCCTGGCGGCCAGCTGCTCGCGTACCAGTGCGTGCCGGAAGCGGTAACGGCCGCGCGCGCACTCGAGCACCCCGGCCGCCTCGGCCTCGCTGAGCGCATGCTCCACGCGATCGGTGCCCGCGAGCGCGATCAGCGCCGCCTCCGTGAAGCCGTCGTCGATCACCGCGAGGGCCGCGAGGAGCGGCACGGCGAGCAGCTCGAGCCGCTCGAGTCGCTGTCCGATGACCTCGCGCAGCCGGGTCGACACTTCGACCTCGCCCGTGACGTCGACCGAGGCGGCCAGCTCCCCGGCGAAGAATGGATTGCCGGCCGCCGATCGCGCAATCGCGTCGAGGGTTCCCGCCGGCAGCGGCCGGCCGGCTGTCCGCGCAGCCACGGCCAAGAGCGCCGTGCGGTCGAGTGGGCCCAGCGCCAGTTCCACCGCCGCCCCACGCCCGAGCAGCCTCGACCGCACGAGCGCCGCTGCCCTGGGGAGTGGCTCGTCGCACATGGCGACGACCACAAGCATGCGCTCGCCGGCGCCGCCGCGCGCGAGATGATGCACCAGCGCCGCCGTGGCCTCGTCGGCGTTGTTCAGATCATCGATCGCCAGCACCACACCGCGTTCCGCGGCGGCCTGACCCAATAGCTCCGCAACGGCGCGGAACACCAGGCGGCGGTCCACCTCCTCCTCCGCTGCCCCCTGCGGCCGGCGGACCGACGGCAGCAGTCGTGAGAGCGCGACCTGTGCGCGATCGGTGAGCGCGCCGATCAACTCCGGTCTGCGCCCGGCGAGCGGGTCCAGCGCTTCCGTGAGCGGCGCGTACGGCGTCCGGCCTTCCGCCTCCTGGCCGGCACCGCGCAGCGTGTGGAACCCGAGCCGCTCCGCCTCTCCGAGCACCGCCTCGAGCAGGCGCGTTTTTCCGATTCCCATCGGACCGGTGATCAGCAACGCGCCCCCATCGGAGCCAGCAGCACGGTGAAGGGCGCCGAGCGCCGACGCGAGTTCGCGGTCCCGCCCCTCGACGGGCGCGTGCAGGAGGCGGGTCGCGCCCACCGCTGGGCCGCGGGTGAGCTCGCGCTGGAGCGCCAGCGTTTCCTCCGCGGGCTCGACGCCCAGCCGTGACAGCTCCTCGCGCATCAGTCGGAACTGGCGTGCGGCGGCCGTCCTGTCGCCGCTCGCCGCAAGACGGCGCATCAGCGCGCGATGCGCCTCCTCGTCGGCGGGCTCCTCTCGCAGCACCTCCTCCCAGCGGCCTTGGGAGCGCATCACCGCGAGGCGTCGCTCGCGCAAGGCCGCCCGCGCGCCGAGCGTCCACTCGACGTACGGTTCGTCTGGCAGCAGGTCGCCCCGGTAGGCATCGGCATCGCCGCGTTCGAACCGTTCAACGTCGGTGCTCACCTCGGCCTCCGGGGCGAGCTCGACCATGCCGCTCCGAATCACGACGGCCCCGCGATCGCCCAGGGCCCGGCGTGTATAGCTCGCGGCCTTGTGCAGATTGGATGCGGCTGCATCGATGCTGAGCTTCGGCCACAGGGTTTCGAGCACCTCGTCACGTGACAGGCGATGGCCGGCTGCCAACGCGAGCAGCTTCACGAGATCGGTCGCACGGCGCTGCGCCCACGCCTCGGCCGGGACGGGCCGCGAGTCCACGAACACTTCGAAGCCTCCGAGCATCCGCACCTCGAGCTGGCGCATACGGTCCAACCCTACTGCCCCCGTGACCTCGGAAACGGCGTGGACCCGCGTGCGCCTAGCGGCGTGAGCCTGCCACCCTGACTTTGAACGTCGCGGGGGTGGGGGCGAGCCATCCGTCGAGCGGCTTGCAGGTGACAGTCACGGTCCAGATCCCGGGCGCGGGTAGCGTGCCGCTCACCGAGACCGCCGTGCTGCTGAGCGACCGGATCGTCAGGCGGACCCGGCCTGCTGGACCGGCCGCGGTAGCGCTTGCCGTCGCGTCGCCCTGGCTGAAGCGAGCCTGGAAGGCGATGCTGCGTAGGGCCGGGCCTGAGCGATGCACCGCCATGACGCGGACCAGCACCGTGGCCGGCACCCACGGCGGATCGGCGCCCTGGGCGGCTCCCACCGTGTCGATGTACTGACACAGTTGCGGGTTGTAGTCGTTGCGGTCACCCTCCGCGCACCCGGCGTAGGCGTCGGCGAAGTACTCGGCAGGGGACCCCTCCTCTTCCTCGTGGGTGGTGGCGCGCGTGTTGAACCACGGTCCGGTGAGCGCCAGCCCGGTCCCCTGTCGCAGCCACGGGAGCACCGCTTGACGGTCTGCGTCGGTGAAGTAGCGCGCGTCGAACAGGTGACCGAGCTCGTGGTAAAGAGTCACCCGGTCGAGGTCCGGCGAGCCGAACGTCCAGTACAGGACACCGGTGGTGCCGTTGGCGGAGATGACGCCGGCGCAGGCCGGTACGTTCCACGGGCACGCAGTCTGCCCATTCGGGGAGACCGGCAGGTTGCCCTGCCAGCTTGCGACCTGCATGTGCGAGGTCCAACTGACGAAGAGCGGGTTTCCATCGGTGTCCAGGAGTGTGACCGCGCTCGCAGGGGAGGCGGCGATCAGAAACACGACGAGCAGGGCGGCGACGCCGACGAGGCCCGATAGTAGCTGGGCGATGCACGTCGACGTGAGCCGAAGGCCAGTGGCGTTTGTCATGGCGCGGATCCTGCTGCCGAGGTCCGCGCCGGGGGCTGCTTGAACGAGGTTCACACCCTCGTGTCGGCGTCGGCACCCTCAAACCCGGCGCGCCGAAAAACCGCCCGGACGGACGTACGACACCCGCTTCGCGGGCGACCACGAACGCGGCGAGGGCGCGGAAGGGCCGAGTGTTGCCGAGCGCCGCGGCGGCTTCGTCAAGTATGGCCGTGGCCCGTCGATTTCTGGAGTAGAACCGGAAATGAGCCGTCGAGCTCACAGGATGAGGCTGGTCATGCTGGGCGCCGCGCTGGCGCTCATCGCGATCGTGCCCGCCCAGGCCCTGGCGACGTCGCTCCCGAACACACAGGACGCATACCCGTGGCTGGTCGATGGCAACGTCGACGCGCTCGCGCGCGCGGGCAACACGGTCTATCTGGGGGGCGACTTCCTCTATCTCGGACCGAAGTTGCACGGGCTGGCGAGGCTCAGTGCGGCCGGGCAGCCGGACCTCGCGTTTCCGACGGTCGACGGGTTCGTGCGTGTGGTCGTGCCGGACGGATCGGGTGGCTGGTTCGTCGGCGGGTCGTTCAGCAAGATCGGTTCCGTCGCACGGTCGAGCCTCGCGCACGTGCTCGCCGATGGGACGATCGATCCGGGGTTCGCGGTCGGTGTGGACAGCGGGACGACGACTGGCGAGGTGCTGACACTCGTGCGCGTCGGCTCGACGCTGTATGTCGGTGGCGCGTTCACGACGGTCGGCGGCCAGCCGCGGAGCAACCTCGCGGCCATCGACACATCGACGCAGGCGCTGATCGGCACCTGGGCACCCGATCCCGACAACTCGGTTCTGACCCTCGCCGCCGGGGGGTCGAGTGTGTACGTGGGCGGGTCGTTCTCGACGATCGCGGGACGGCCGCGCGCGGGGCTGGCGGCGTTCGACCGCGGCACCGGCGAGCTCGACGCCTGGGCGCCAGCACTGTCGCAGCCGTCGGTCACGGCGCTGGCGACGAGCCCGACGACGCTGTACGTATCGGGCGACTTCGTGCAGATCGCTGGCGCCACGCGCACGCGGCTGGCGGCGTTCGACCTCGCCACCGGCGCGCTCGACGCGTGGGCGCCGACATCCGACGGCCCTGAGGCGAAGCTGAGCTATGCCGCGGCGACCGACACTATCTATCTGTCCGGCGCCGCGCACTGGATCGCCAACGAGTTCGTCAACGTGATCGGCCTCGATGCCGAGACCGGCGCGGCCGTGACGACGCTTCCGTGGACGGGCACGTACACGACCGCGTCGGCCGCGGGAAGCACGCTGTATCTCGCCTCGACGTTCGACGAGGATCCGGGTCCCGGCATGGACATCAAGACGCTCGTCCTCGGGCTTGATCTCCTCACCGGCCGGGAGGTGTTCCGCGCCCGGATGCCGAGCTCGTTCGGTTCCGGCGCCGGTGAGGTGCGGACGATCGCGGTCCAAGGCGGCGATGTCGTCCTCGGGGGCTGGTTCGAGTCGGTCGGAGGCGCCGATCGCCACCGGCTCGCCGCGGTCGACCTCACGACGGGCCAGGCGACCGGATGGAACCCCGGTGCCGATGGCACGGTCCGCGCCCTTGCGGTCGACGGGCTTCGTGTGCTGGCCGGCGGTGATTTCGGGACGGCCGGAGGGGCCACGCGCTCGCGGATCGCCGCGCTCGACCGCGGCGACGGATCCGCGACGGCGTGGAACCCGAACGTCACCGGCGGCGCGGTCCGAGCCCTGGCGGTCGACGGCGGCACCGTGTACCTCGGCGGCTTGTTCACCGGGGTAGGCGGCCAGCCGCGCGCCGGCGTGGCAGCGGTCGACCTCGCGAGGGCGCGGTCACCCCGTGGGCGCCTCAAGCGACCGGCGGTTCCGTGCTCGCGATCGCTCGGCGCGACGGGACGACGTTCCTCGGCGGAAGCTTCACCGCTGTCGGCGGCGAGCCGCACGCTGGCCTGGCTGCCGTCGACCCCGACGGATCGCCGGTCGCGGGCTGGAGCGCCGCACCTGGCCCTGGAAGTGGCGGCGAGGTGCGCGCGCTGCTCCCCGACGGCGGCAAGTTGTTCGTCGGCGGCCAGTTCACGGAGCTGAACGGGCAGCCACGGCTCGACCTCGGCGCGATCGACCCGGCGACCGGCGCGCTGTCGAGCTGGGACGCGCACTTCTCGACGGGGATCTCCGTGAACGCCCTGGCCGCGAGCTCTGGCGAGCTGTTCGCCGCCGGGTCCCGGACGAACGCCTCCTGGGACGGCGACGAGGCAATCTTCGCGCGGCTGCGCGAGAGCGACGGCTCGTCGGTCCAGGATCTCGCGCCCGTCGACAGCGTCATCAACGCGATCCTCGTCGGCAGCTCGTCGGTCGTGATCGGCGGGAGCTTTCAATGGGTCAACTACCACCAGAACCACGTGCGAGGATTTGCGTCGTTCACGTTCCCGCCCCAGAACATCTCCTCGCCCGCGGTATCGGGGACCTTCTCGGCCGGCGAGACGCTCAGCTGCACGAGCGGTAGCTGGAGCAATGACCCCTTGACCTACGCGCATGACTGGCGCCGCGACGGGGTCTCGACGGGCGTGTCGGACCAGACGTACGTGGTGGCGCCGTCCGACGTCGGGCACGCGCTGACGTGCGCAGTGACGGCGCACAATCCCGGCGGCACGAGTACCGCCGAGTCCGGCCCGGCCGGCGGGCCCCCGCCGCCGCTCAACACGGCGGCGCCGTCGATCGCCGGCACGCCCGAGTACGAACAGCTGCTCACGTGCGGGGAGGGCGGCTGGAGCGGGACGGAGACCGGCTACGAGTATCAATGGCTGCGAAGCGGAGACCCGATCGACGGCGCCGGTGGTCACACCTACACCGTGACGGCGGACGACGCGGCGAAAGAGATCTCCTGTCGCGTGACCGCGGTCGGACCCGGGGGCCAAGCGAGTGCCCTAGCCCCCGCCGTCACCCCGCCGCCCGGCCCTCGATCACTGACGGCGCCCGCGGTCACCGGCACCGCGCTCCCCGGCGAAACGCTCACGTGCACGCCCGGGACCTGGAGCACAACCACGACGCTGAGCTACAGCTACCAGTGGTGGAGCGGCGCCGGAATGCTCGGCACCGATGCAACCCACACGGTGCTCGACTCCGAGCGCGGAGACTCGCTCGCGTGTGTGGTCACGGCGCGTAACGCGGGCGGCGAGGCGACAGACGTGAGCAACTCGGTCACCGTGCCACTGCTACCACCCGCCAACACCTCTGCGCCGCAGATCACCGGGACGCCGCTGGCCGGGGGTACGCTGACGTGCGAGCCCGGCACCTGGACAAGCGTCGTGGTCCGCTACGACTACGTGTGGACGGTCGGCACCGAGCAACGCTGGAGCCCGACACAGAACCGGCTCGTCCCGGACGCGACGGATCGCGGGAGCGCCGTGACGTGCTCGGTGACCGCGTACAACGCCGAGTGGGCGTGGACCTCCGCCGAGTCGGCGCCCGTCACGGTGGGGTGGGATCCGCCGGTGCCGTCGCCTCCCGATTCACCGCCGACGCCGCCGACGTCGCCGATCACCCCGACGACGCCCGCAACGCCGACGACCGCAACGACCCCGATGACTAACCCGGGCCGGCAGCCGACACCGCCGAAGGCATCCTCGTCGCCGTCGACGTCCCCAGCGTCGAGCGGAGCCGACACGCTGGGCGGAACCGACGGCAACGATGTCCTGCACGGCCGGGGCGGCGCGGACCGCATGTCAGGCGGCGCCGGCGCGGATCGGCTGTACGGCGATGCGGGGAACGACAGCTCAACGGTGGCAACGGCAACGACACACTCGTCGGCGGCGCCGGCGTGGACTCGCTTGACGGAGGTCCGGGGAGCGACATGCTCGACGCCCGGGACGGAAGCGCCGGCGACCGCGTCACCTGTGGGCCGGGCCGCGATCTCGTCAAGGCCGACTACGGCGATCGGGTGTCTCGAGGTTGCGAGAAGGTCCAGTGGGTGCGTCCAGCCGGACCGCGCCCCCGGCGCCCTGAGTGACGGCACGGGACCTCAAGGCGGCACTGGATCACACCAAGCGAGTAGCGCAACCGCCGTAGGAGCCGGCCGATCGCAGCAATCCCCAACGACGCAAGGTCGCGCTTCAGCGGTGGCGGTGCGAGGTCGCGAAGCTTCTCGACGCCGGGATCGCGTTTGTGGTCGGGACATGGTGATCCGGTCACGTTCCAGCTCGGGTGCGGGGGCGACAGTTGGCTGGTGTGCCGCCGCTGGCTCAAGTGCAATCCGTCTGGCTCCGATCAGAGCTCCATGAGCAACATTGACCGCCTGCCCGTGAACCCGGGCCTCGTCCCGGACGAGCTCACGATCTGGCCCGCCGACGTGGGCCGCTGCGGCCTCGACGCCATCTTCCACGGCGCATCCGGCCACGAGCGCGCGGAGCATCATCGGCATGAGCTGCGGAGGCGCAGGGTTCCCCACACGTTCCGTCAGGAGGTCGGTGGCGGATGGACTTTGCGTGTCGGACCCTTCCGCGCCGTCGACCTAGCGGCCGCCCTGTCGGCGTTCGTCTGACGAGCTTCTCGCGACGTCATGGGGCGCCACAGCCGCGTCAAGCGGGCAATCGCGCGTCAGACTGAGATAACACGGCGACGCGAGCTCGCCACGTCCTCGCTTCTCGGGCCTGTCAGCATATGCTCGGGTGACCAGAGAACGATGACGAGGAGGAGCAGAGATGGCGGAGACCGAGAAGGCGATCCTTGCGGGCGGGTGCTTCTGGGGCGTGCAGGATCTGATTCGAAAGCTCGATGGGGTGGTCGGCACGCGGGTTGGGTACAGCGGCGGCGACACGCCGAACGCGACCTATCGCAACCACGGCTCGCATGCCGAGGCGATCGAGATCCTGTTTGACCCCGACCGGATCTCCTATCGGGACCTGCTCGAGTTCTTCTTCCAGATTCACGACCCGACGACAAAGAACCGTCAGGGCAACGACGTGGGCGCGAGCTATCGCTCGGCGATCTTCTACGTCGACGACGAGCAGCGCCAGGTCGCTGAGGACACGATCGCCGACGTCGAGGCATCCGGCTTGTGGCCCGGCAAGGTGGTGACAGAGGTGGCGCCCGCCGGACCGTTCTGGGAGGCGGAGCCGGAGCATCAGGACTACCTCGAGCGCTACCCCAACGGCTACACCTGCCACTTCGTCCGTCCGGGCTGGAAACTGCCGCGACGCGCTCAAGAGGCGACGCGCTGAGCCCAGCCGGTCCACCCGGCAAGAGCGGGCGATAGCGGGAAGGGCGTATCGAGCTTCTCTACGGCGTGACGTTCGCCGTCGCTTATCGGGCGAGGTCTACCGTTTCATCTAGCCGCGTCAGCTGTCCTCCATGTCCGTTTGCCTGTTGGACATCAAGACACCACCGGGCGCAGGAGCGTGACAGCCAAGAGGTGCTTCGCGGGACGGCTCGCGACTATCCAGTCGTCCAGGCCGACCGGGCGGGGGGGTTCTCCCGCATGGTCCCGTCCCCAGGACACGTAGTTCCATGCACATGACCTGAGGCACAGCACTCTCCCGCCGAGGAGAGGGATCGGCGATCCTGATGTGGACGCAATTCTGCGGCGGCACCGCCGCCATATACGACGCATGCCGTCTGCTTCCACGGATACCAAAGACCAAGTACGCAATGGTTGACCGCCCTTGTAATGACTACTCGACAAGCACGCTGCGTGAACTGAGCCGGGATCTGGCCTCGAGCCAGATCCAACCGGAGGATCAGCGTGCTGACTATCTGGACCGACCTGGAGCAGACGAGGACGGTCTGCGTGAATTGGAGGTTCTCATCGGCGACCTTCGTTACCAACTCGCCGCCGTGGAGAGAGAGCTGACCGCTCGCCGCCGAGAGACGACGTCCGTCGGCGTAGCTCGACGTCCGGACCACGCCCGGACGGACAGCCCCGAATTGATCCGAGCAGTTTCCAAGCCCCACTGTCGAGCGAAGCGGTCCCCAGCCGGCGTGCGACCGCCACGCTGACCACAACTGGGCTGGCGGGCGCCCACGCTCGGCCGGGAGAGTTGAAGCAGAGCTAACGCGCTTCTCGGTGCGTGTTGAGCACCCGCTCGATCTCCGCAGCCACACCGGCAGCGCGCGGATGTGCGCTGGAGGAGAGCATCGTCAGGGTGTCGGGCGTTGCACCGTAAGCGTGGAGCCTGGCCGAGGCGTCCGCGCCGGCATCCAAGAGCCGGGTGGTGATCTCAGCGGCGTTGGCGGGAACCACCTGGCGACGGATCTCGACCCCGTTGGCGGCCGTGTAGTGCAGGAGCGTGGCGCGGTGGCCGTAGCCTGACCGGCGATGAACGAGATCGGGGGCCTCGGCTAAGAGGCGATCCAGTTCTTCGAGCCGACCGAGCACGACGGCATCGACTGCGAGTTCGAAGAGTGGATCGCACTCGCCTCCCACCATCGACCACGACGCGAATCCGTGGTCGCGGGCGACGATCAGGCGCGCTTGCTCCGGTGTCAGCGACCCTGTCGAGGTTGGCCCGTCGTCTGTGCTCTGGGTCTCCCGGCGCCAGCGTGGGGCCTCCAGCCAGTTGCTCACGAGCACTTCGGCGGCACGTTCGCGCGCGGCGTGCGCAGCGCTCAAGGCGTCCGCGAACGCAGAAAGCTGTGCGCCGATCGCCGTCCCTGCGCGTGAGCCACTGCGATCCCACAGCGCTCGGACCGCAGCCACCGCGGTCGCGACGTACACCGCGATCTCGCTGGCGCTATGACGCCGGCCCGGCACCGTACTGCTCGTCTGTGACATGTTCGCCCCAGGTGACGGGGCTACCGTTCTCATCGGCTTCCTGGATGGCGATGTGGGTCATGAAGCGGCTGGGGGCGGCGCCGTGCCAGTGGTTCTCGCCTGGTTCGAAGTAGACGCGGTCGCCGGGACCGATCTCCTCGACCGGTCCGCCTTCGCGTTGGCAGCGGCCTACGCCTTCGGTGACGTAGATGGTCTGGCCGTAGGGATGGGCGTGCCAGGCGGTGCGGGCCCCCGGAGTGAAATGGACAAGGGCGGCACCGGTGCGTGCGGTGGCGACAGGCGCGGCGACGGTGTCTATGAAGACGGTTCCGGTGAACCAATCGCCGGGGCCCTGGATGCTGTCGAGGGAATTGCGGGTGATCTGCATAGTCGTCTCCTTGATAGTGGGCGCTCAGGGCACGCGGCCGCGCGGCTAGAGCACGCCTGCCACGTCGATGACCACGACGTGACCATGCGGAGCGAACCTGCTGTCGGGAGCCAACTCCCCGGTGCCCACTTCGAAGCGCAACCTCACCGGGGAGCCATCCCCGCCGCTTCCGATACGGCGCTGGCGCACATAGGTCGCGCTTTCGGCGAAGGACCCGATGAGCGAAAACACAGCAGCCCGCGCCTCCCCAACGCTGCGCGGCCGGCCACGCCATTCGAGATCGAGGATGTAGGCGGCGGTAGCGTCGGCGTGGGCGTCGATCAGTCCGAGTCGCTGGTCGCGCTGACACCATGCTTCCACGTGCGGTCGCAGATGGATCTCCGGCTGCTCAGCCACCCAGGCAGGTTCGCTGAACGCGGCGACCAACTCGGCGGCGCCAACGACAAGCTCGGTGGCGTCCGCAATGCCGTGCCCGCGGTCATCGTCGTCCCACCGTTTCGGCATACGCTCACGCTACACCAGGACGTTCACGACGTCCGTACAGGTGAAAGGACGTCCTCAAACGATCTCTCGGCGGGACCGTTCAGTGGCACCCGCCTCCCCTAGATAGGTTAGGACGGCGAGCACGCGCCGGTTGTGCAGGGTGTCGCTGGCGAGTCCCAGCTTGCTGAGAATGTGGCGGACGTGCGTCTCGACCGTTTTGGGCGTCAGCCAGAGCCGCTCGCTGATCCCGCGGTCGGTCAGGCCCTCGGCTAGCAGCGCGAGGACCTCGCGCTCTCGCGCGGTCAGCTCGTCGAGCTCATTGCGGGTTTCCGGCCGGCGGAGCAACAGCTCGACGAGCTCTGGGTCGACGACGGTCTCCCCGCGAGCGACGCGCTCGATGGCGCCGGCGAGAGTGGCGATCTCGGTGATGCGATCCTTGAGCAGATATCCGGTGCGGACCGGATCGTGCTGGAGCAGCGTGAGCGCGTAGTCGGCGTCTACGTACTGGGAGAGCACGATGACGCCGACGTCCGGGTAGCGTGCTGCGGATCGTCGTCGCGCCGGTGATCCCTTCGTCGGTGAACGTCGGCGGCATCCGGATGTCGATCAGGGCGACGTCCGGCTCGGTCGCCGGGACCGCGGCGAGCAGCGCGGGCAGGTCATCCACGGCACGCGACGACCTCGAAGCCGTGAGCGGGCAGCACGTGCTCGAGGCCGTCGCGGATCAGCGCCGAGTCGTCGGCGATCAGGACGCGCATGGGATCTCGGCTCGGACGGTGGTGCCCAGCGCCGGGCGGGCTGATGACGCCAGGCTCCCGCTCAGCGCGCCGACGCGATCAGCCAGGCCGCTCAGCCCGCTGCCGGGCGTGTGGTCGGCTCCGCCGCGGCCGTCGTCGCGCACCTCGACGACCAGCTCGGCCGTCGTCGCGGGCGATGGAGACGCCTGGCCGAGCGCGCGTCCGCGTGCTTGGCGATGTTGGCGAGCGCCTCGGAGACCACGAAGTAGGCGGCGATCTCGACCGGCTTCGGGGTAGCGCCCGTCCGCCACTTCTACGGTGATCGGGAGCGGTGCGCGGTCGGCGAGGCTGCGCACCGCTGCCGGCAGACCCCCGTCGCTGAGGATCGCCGGATGGATGCCGCGCGCGAGCTCGCGCAGCTCGCGCAGCGCGGCTTGCAGCTCGTCCCGCGCCTCGGCGAGCAGCTCGCGCGTTGCCCCGGTCCTCGGCCAGTAGCTGCAGCGCGAGCCCGGCCGCCAACAGCCGCTGCTGCGCGCCGTCGTGCAGGTCGCGCTCCAGGCGCTTGCGTTCGGCATCGCCGGCCGTGACGATCCGTGCCCGCGAGGCCGCAACTCCGCGAGCTGGGCGCGGAGCTCGGCTTGAAGCTGCGCGTTCTGGAACGCCAGCGACGCCGCGGACCCCGCAGCCTCGAGCAGGGCACGCTGTTCGATCAGGCCCGCGTCGTGGAGGATCGCGGCCATCGGCTCGTCCTCCGGGCCGACCAGCGTGACGGCGCGGCCCGGTGTGTCGCTCTGCACGACCGACCGGCGCCCCGTCCAGTCGACGAAGTCGCCGCTCTGCGGGCAGCCACAGCGCCAGCCGAGCGTGGGATCGCCGACGGCGCGCGCCAGCGCCGACTCGATCTGATCGGGCGCGCCTCACGCAACTCGACCAGCAGGTCGCCGAGCGGGCCGCGATGCCGCCGGACTGTCGCCAGGCCGGCAAAGATCGCCGTCGGCACGACGGCCAGGTTGGCCAGGTCGATCCAGTTCAGAACTCTGAATGCCTGGGTCCATTGGGTCGGCGAGGTGCACGCGGAGCACGATGAACTCGACGCCGCCGAAGCCGGCGGCGAGGACGAGGGGAAGGAGCGTCCGCCGGGCGGCTCGCGAGCTGGCGACAACCGCCGGGCGATGAGACCGAGGAACGACAGGCCGAGGGCGATGATCAGTCCCGAGAACACACTGCCGACCACGGTCAGATTCAGCGGGTGGCCGGTGAACAGCAACGATGGGACATGGATCACGCAGCCGCGGCAGTGGAAATCGGCGAACAGCGAGGGCGGCAGCTCGCCACAGCAGCATCACGCCAGGTACGCCGTGGCCAGAAACCCCCGCTCGAGCCGATCGCGAACGCGGCCGGATGGATAGGAGAGCACCATGTGCGCGTATAGCGGGGCTTGCATCGCCAAGGCCAGCAAGCCAACCGTCACCGCCAGCTCCGAATACGGCCAGTCGGGTCCAGCGTCGATCGCGATCCCGGCGAGCAGCCATGCGATCATCAAGAACGCAGTTCGCCGGCGCTCGGGCCAGCGCGCGATCAGCACCGCCGCCGCCAGCGCCACGTAGGTGGCTGCCGCCGTCACCCATGTCGCCGCGTCGGCGATCCCGAGCCTCGCCTGCCGGGCTGCGTCGAGCGCCGTAAGCGGCGCTAGCACCGCGGCGAACGCGACGAGCCCGCCGGTTCGCTGCATCACGCCCCTCTGAGGAGCCGGGCCAAAAGCCGGCCCGCTCAACTCGTGCTTCGGTATGAAGGTGCATCCCCCGGGCAGGTCGAACGACGGCCCGAAGTCTGACCTACTTCGGCTCGAGGTCAAGAGTACGCGAGGTGGACCGGGCTGGCCCGCCAGCTCCCGTGCCACATCGACCCCTGAGCCGTCCGGCAGCATCACATCGAGCAGGACCGCATCGGGGTCAAGGCGCTCGATCAGCGCTCGCGCGCTCTGGGCGTCGGTCGCTTCGCCGACCACGTCGAAGCCAGCCGTCAACAGCAGGAGCCGCGCCAGCCTCCGGAAACTGGCATGGTCATCGACGATCAGCACCTGGACCGCCACCGGCCCATCCTCGCACGGCGCCCCTCAGGGAGATCCCTGAATTTCGCCGCGGGTCAGGGATGCCCCTGACGAGAACTACGCCTTCGGCTCCTAGCGTTGGCGCATCTTGACTCGACGAGTTCCCGATGGGGGTGTTCGATGATCCGCAAACTGGTTGCTCTTCTCTGGGCGGTCGCGTTCCTGCCGTTGCTCACCTCGACCCCTGCCGCCGCGGCGCCTGCGCCCTCGCCTCAAGTGCAGACGCTGGTCTTCGACGCAATCCTCACCAATGCACGGAGCGACGGCCCCGGACCCAAGCACGTCGGGCATCGCCAGATCGCGTCCGGACTGCTGCGCGATGCCACTGGCCGGCGAACCGGGACTTTCTCACTCACGTGCACTTGGACGAGAGTTGAGCCGGGTGGCGCGAGCGAAAGCTGCCGTGCCTCTGCCTTGACGTCCGACGGCCGGCTTGATGCCGCCGGGCCCTCGCAGTCGAACGGTGTTATGCACACATGGCGTCTCACGGGCGGCACCGGCCTCTACCGCAGCGCGTCCGGCAACATCAGCCTCCGCGACCTGGGCGAGCGGGAAACTCTGCTGAGCGCAGCGGTGAGGACTCCCGCGAACGCCTCGCTCCACGCCGGGAAGGTGAGTCGTCCGGCCGCCGACCGCGCGTTCGTCGCACGAGCTGACGATCTCTGTCGACGCGCCGGCATCGGACTGGCGAACCTGCCGCCGTTTCCGTTTTCGAGCTTCGATCCGCTTCATCCCGATCCTCCGGTGCTGCCTGACGTCGGCGCATTCTTCACCGGCCCGGGCGACCCGCGCCCGATTCTCAGCGGCCTCGACACAAGGCTGCACGAGCTCGGTCAGCCGCCGCGCGAGAGTGGCGTCTGGCGTGCGGCCATGCGCGCTCGCGAGCACGAACTGACGGTCATCGATGAGCAGGATCGTGCGGCGCTCGCGGCCGACGTACCCTCGTTCGTCCGCAGCGTTCACCAGAGCGCCGCCGACTTCCGCCAGATCGCCATCGCCGAAACCGTGTTCGGCACCCTCGGCTGCGTGCTTTGAGCACCGAGCAGGACATCGGCGCAATAGAGTGACGGGATGGTCAGCGCTCCGGACGCGGTCCCATGACCGGTGACTGGGCGAACGATCGAAACGGATGGCTGGACCCGTTGCGTGCGGCGCTCGACGATGCGGCGCAACCAGTCGACTTCTTCCTGCGCGACGACGACGCCGGGTGGGATGACGAGCGGTTGCTCGCGATGGTCGATCTGGTGGGTCGGTACGAGCTGCCACTCGATCTGGCCGTCATTCCGCATGCGCTCAGTCCCGAGCTGAGCGGGTCGCTCGCCGCGCTGTGCGCTGACTGGCGTGGACGCCTGGGCCTTCACCAGCACGGCCTGGCCCATCGCAACCACGAGGCGGAGGGCCGCAAGTGTGAGTTCGGCTCCTCCCGGGACGCCGAGGCGCAGGGCCGCGACCTCGTCGAGGGGCGCGAGCGGCTCGAGGCGCGCCTGCCCGGTCTGATCCAACCGGTGTTCACGCCACCGTGGAACCGGTGCACGCTCCTCACCGCACAGCTGCTGGCTGAGCTGGGCTTTCGCGTGCTGTCGCGCCACGTGAGCGAGCCCGAGTTCGAGTTGGACGGCCTGAGCGAGCTTCCGGTGTCGGTCGACTGGTCCTACGCGAAGCTGGGTGGCCGGCGACTCACCCCGGTCGAGCTTGGCGAGCTGGCTGCGCAGCGGACGCGGCTCGGAGCGCCGGTTGGCGTGAACCTGCACCACGCCGTGATGGATCGCGACGAGCTGGCGCTACTGGATGAGCTGTGCGGGCTGCTCGCCGGGCATCCGGCCGCCCGGTGCCGGCCGCTGCAAGCCCTCGCCGGCTAGCTCCGCCCCGGCGTCGGCCACCTTGCGCAACGCCCTGACGCACTGGCGCACGTAGCGCTCGGACACCTTGGTGAACGGCGGGAGGGTGAGCAGCGAATCGCGCAGGCTCTCGGTGACGGGCAGCTCCACGGGCGGGGACTGCTCGAAGATCGAAGACTCGTGGAGCATGCGGCCGCGCTTGCCGATCGCCGCGTAGCGCTCAACCGCGACCGGCACGCCTTCGGCGATGGCCGCGTCGATGAACGCCTGGCGGCTGAGGCCGCCGGCGTGCTCGGCGCGGTAGCGCAGGATGTACTCGAGGAAGCCCCCACGCACCGCGTCGGGGGTGGTCTCGATCGGCTGGACCGCGGCACAGCCTTCGAGCTCGCGCACAAGGACCTCGTAGCACCGCCGGCGGCGACGGTTGAGCTCCGCCAGTCGTGACAGGGAGCCGCCGGCGAGCAGGATCGCGTACAGATGGGGACGGTATTTGACGCCCAGGCTCAGATAGTCGGTCTGGAACGTGTCCGCGGCCTGGCCCTTCTTCAGGCGCCCGTAGTGGCCGAGCAGCAGCATGCGATCGAACAGCACCGGATCGCTGGTCACCGCAACGCCGGCCTCACCTCCGGAGACGGCCTTGGCGCCTTGCAGGCTGAAGCAGCCCACGTCACCCCAGCTGCCGACCGGACGCCCGCGGTAGCTCGCCCCATGGGCGTGCGAACAGTCCTCGATCAGCGCGAGACCGTGGGCGCGGGCGAGTTCGCGGAAGCGATCGAGCGGTGCCGGGTTGCCCCACATGTGAACGACGCAGATGGCCCGCGTGCGGGGAGTGATGCGCCGCGCCACGTCCTCCGGATCGGCGGTCAGCGTCCGCTCGTCGACGTCGCAGAACACCGGGGTGGCGCCGCACTGCAGGATCGGGGCGGCGGAGGCGAAGAACGTGTAGGCGGGGACGATGACTTCCGAGCCGGGGCCGACCCCGGCGGCGAAGTACGCGCTGTGCAGCGTCGCTGTGCCGCTGTTCATGGCCAGCGCGTGGCGCGTCCCGGTCAGGCGCGCGAAGTTCCCCTCGAACTCGGCGATCGGCCCTTCGCCCTTGGCCAGCGTGTTGACGTCGCGCCGGGCGTAGCGCGCAATCTCGACCACCTCGCGCAGCCGCACCCCTCGCCAGCGCTCCCGGTAGGGCGTCGTGAGAGCCCGCGGTCCTCCGTGGATGGCCAGTGTCGGATCAGCGGGCAACGGTCAGCTCCCGCGCGCGGCGGCCCCGCGCGGCGTACACGCGCCGATCGATGCCATGGTATTGCGGGTGGGTGGGGGAGAGCGGAAGCGACACCGGCTCCGCGCTCAGCGACGAGGCGTAGATCGCGGCGGCCAGTTCCAGCGAGACTCGTGCCTGCTCCGGTGCGCTGGGCAGCGGGCGGCCCGCCTCGAGCGCGTCGAGCACGGCCGACAGGTACGGAGTGTGGGCGCAGGGCTCGGACTCGGGTGGATGGTCGGGCACCGCCTCCATGGCTGCCCGTCGCAGCGCCGCGCGGCGCTCCCGGTCCAGGCACTCGAACGACCACGGGGCATGCGCCGAGCCGTCCGTGCCGAACAGGTCGAACCCGGCGGTCGAGCGATGCGCCGACATCGTCGACTGAGCGCTGCAGATCGCGCCACTCTCGAAGCGGACGACCGCAGCGCACACATCCTCGGACTCGATCGCCTCCTTGAGCGTGTCGACCGTTCCCCACACCTGCACCGGCCGTCCGAAGAACAGCCCCATCAGATCCAGTTCGTGGATCAGCTGGGTCATCACGGCCCCTCCGCCGGCCATGTCCCAGCGCCCCCACCAGCCGGCCCGCTGTGGCTTGCCGGGACGACTGAACCGGGCGAAGCGATGAAAGCGCCCGGACAGAAACGGCCCGAGCGCGCCGGTGTCGCGCAGCCACAGGGCGCGGCGAACGACCGGCAGGTAGCGGAACTGGTAGACGACCGACAGTCGCCCGGGCGCGGCCCGCGCCGCATCGATGATCGCGTCGGCGGCCGCCAGCGTATGCGCGAGCGGCTTCTCGCAGACCACGTGCTTGCCCGCGGCCAGTGCGTCGATGACGACCGGCGCGTGCAGGCCCGGCGGGGTGCAAACCACGATCAGGTCGACGTCGTCGCGCCCCACCAGCTCCCGGTGATCGCCACACGAAGACGGAACCGAGTTCCTCGCCGCAGCTTCGCCCCGCCGCGCCGGGTCGAGCTCGCACACCGCGACGATCCGCGCCCGGCCGGCCAGCTCGCCGATCGCCCGGGCGTGCTGCGCGAAGATGCCGCCGGCGCCCACGATGCCGATCCGGACCTCGGTCATCGCCCGCTCCCGACGCCGGCAACGCGAGGCTCGGCGTCGATCCGCTCGAGCGTCCATTCGAACTCGGCCCGCAAACCGTCGGGAAACGAGACGCGGGGGGCATATCCAAGCTCGCGTCCGGCGCATGAGGTGTCCGCACTGGTCTCCCGGACATCGCCGACCACGGTGTCGGCCTGTCTGACGTCGAGCGGCCTTCCGGCCAGCCCGGCCAGGCAGCTCGAGCACGGTGCGCAGGCTGACCTGGGAGCCGCCGCCGATGTTGTAGACCCCGCTGCGGGGCTCGGGGGCCACGGCCGCGGCGCGGGTGGCGCGCACGACGTCGTCCACGAAGGTGAAGTCCCGGCGCTGGCTACCGTCGCCGAACAGCGTGATCGGCTCGCCCGCGAGCGCCGCCGCGCAGAAGCGATGCAGCGCCATGTCGGGCCGCTGGCGAGGGCCGTAGACGGTGAAGTAGCGCAGCGTCACCGTCCCGACGCCGTGGTTCGCGCGATACAGCTCGACACAGATGCTCCCCGGCCAGCTTGGTCACGCCGTAGGGCGAGAAGGGCCGGGCACGACCGCCTCGCGAGTCGGGAAGCGACTCGGCGTTGCCGTAGATCGACGACGAGGAGGCGTACACGACGCGCCGCGGGCGCTCGACGGCGGCGGCCTCGAGCAGCCGCTGGGTGGCCAGGACGTTGTTGCGGACGAAAAGCTCGAACCGGTCGCCCCAGCTCGAGCGAACGCCCGGCTCCGCGGCCAGGTGGAAGATCACCTCGCATTCGGCAACCAGATCGAGCAGGTCGCCGCGGGCCAGATCGACCGGAACGAACTCGAACCCCTCGTAGTCGCGCGCGCGCGCGAGGTTCGCGAGCTTCGGCGCGCGCCCGTAGTTGTCGTTGAAGCAGTCGATTCCCAGCACCGTGTGTCCGTCGGCGAGCAGCGACTCGGCGAGGTGCGAGCCGATGAAGCCGGCGCAGCCGGTTACCAGCGCCCTCATGCGACGGTCCTTTCCTTCAGAGGCGAGACGATCCGGCCGTGCTCGAGCACGAGCACCCGGTCCGCGCCCGCGGCGAGGTCGGCCGAGTGGGTGATGAGGATCGTGGTGCGCCCGCGCATGAGCGCCCGCAGACCGGTGATCACCTCGGCCTCGCTTTCCGCGTCGAGGCCGGTCGTCGGCTCGTCCAGGACGAGGATGTGCGGATCGCGCACGAGGGTCCGCGCCAGGCCGATCCGCTGTCGCTGGCCCCCGGAAAGACCGACGCCCTGAGGCCCCAGCCGCGTGTCGTAGCTCTCGGGCAGCGAGCGGATGAAGCCGTCCGCGGCGACGGCGCGGGCGGCTGCCACCACCTGATCCATTCCCGCGTCGGTCCCGTACGCGATGTTCTCGGCGACCGTCCCGGTGAACAGGATCGTGTCCTGGAGAACCACGCCGACCTGCCGGCGCAACCAGGCCAGCGCGCAGTCGCGCGCGTCGCGGCCGTCGATCAGGACCCGCCCGTTCACCGGGTCGAACATGCGCACGATCAGGGCCGCGACGGTCGACTTTCCCGCTCCGGACGGTCCCATCAGCGCGACGCACGAGCCAGCCGGGATGTCCAGGTCGAGCCCCTCGACCACGGGCCGATCGTCGGCGTAGCGGAAGGTGACGTCATCGAGCCTGACCTCGCCGTGCGCCGGTGGACCGGCGTAGGCGCCCGGCCGATCCTCGAGCAGTTCGTCGACGGCCAGGATCTCGGCGATCCGGTCCGCGCGCGCCATCGTGCGCGAGACCTTGGTCGCCTCTCGGGCGATTCCCCGCAGCGGGCTGTTCAGGCGCCTGACGTAGGTGGCGAGCACGATCAGGTCCCCCGCCGAGAGCGATCCGCCGGAGATGCGCAGGACGCCCACCGCGATGACCAGCGCCGTGGCGACCGCGCTGACGACGCCGACGAGCCCGTCGAAGCGAGCCTGCAGGCGCGAGACCTGGATGCCCACCCGCATGCGCTCCTCGCTGCGTACGTGCACCCGCTCGCCCTCGAAGCGCTCGGATCCCGATGTCTTGACTACCGCCATGGCCGACAGCGCCTCCCCGGCCAGCGAGGCGATCTCGCCCTCGTGTGCGCGTTGCACGCGGGCGCCCTGACGCACCCGGACGCGGTAACGGAAACTGAGGTAGCCGAGCGCGGGCATGGCAAGGAACGACACGAGCGCCAGCAGCGGGTCGATGGCCAGCGTCACCACGGCCATGCCGACGAGCAGCAGCACGCCCTGCGCGATCGTTCCCAGCGACTCGGCGAACAGGTCCCCCACTGAGGTCACGTCCTCGGTCACCCGCGCGACCAGATCCCCCTTCTGAGTCCTCTGGTGATACCCGAGCGACAGCCGGTGCAGGTGCTCGTAAACCGCGACGCGCAGCGTGTGGGTGATGCGCTCCCCGGCGCTGTACAGCCACAGATCGGAGAAATAGTCGGCCAGCGCCTCGGCCAGCGCGATGGCGATGATCAGGGCCACCACCACGACGAGCAGCCGGACGTCGGCGGCCGAGAGCGTGAAGGGGCCGGTGCGGGAGCGGACGATCTTGTCGACGGCCAGAGCCAGCGGCCAAGGCTTGGCCAGCTCGACGACGGTGAGCACGACGGTGGCGCCGGACGCGCCGGCCAGAGCCGGCCACTCCGGCTTCAGAAACGGCGTGAGCGCTCGGCGGGTGCTCGCCGCGTCGGGGCGCTCGCTGAGGAGTTGCCGGCGCCGCCGGAGCCTCATGCAAAAGCCGCCTCGCTGCGCCCGCCGCGCCGGCCGCTCACCATCTGCCACAGCAGCTCGGCGCTCGCTCGCGCGCCGTGCAGGTCGAGATCGGCCTGCGGCGGGTCGTCCTGCATGACCGCGCTGATCGCCTCCGCCAGCCGCGCACCGCTCAGCTGTGCAGGGTCGAGAACTCGCACGAGGCCGAGCTCGGCCAGTCGGTGTGCACGGCGGGACTGCTCGTCCTCGCCGGGCGCGTGGTAGGGCACGACGAGTGCGGGGACCCGCGCCTGGAGCACGTCGAGCGCCGTGTTGTAGCCGCACTGACTGATCGAGGCGCGCGCGCCGCGGAGCTCGGCGCCGAGGTCGCCGACCGACCGACGTAGAGTGAGTCCCGCGTGCCCGCTCGCCTGAACGCCCAACCGTCGCCATGCCACCTCCGGCAAGAACGGACCGGCGATCATCCGCATGGCCAGCCGTTCGCTGCGCCACAGGCGCGAGTGGGCCTCGATCGCGGACTCGAGCAGGGCCTCGCCGACTCGCCCACCGCCGGCGGACACCACGATGCGATCAGCTTGTCGGTCCCCGGGCGAACTCGGCGGCCGGGGCGGCGTGACGAAACCGGTGTAGTGGACGGGCACCGACAGCGGCGTGCGCGGCCGGAACGACTCCTCCAGGCGCGCGAACCGCGGATCGGCGTGTAAGAGGATCGCGTCGAGGTATTGATTGGCGAGCCGGCAGGCGCGTTCGTCGTACGCGCTCTGCTCGGTGCCGCGGGAGACGAGGATGTCCCGGACACTGGTGGCCACGAGCGCGGGCCCCCCTGTCTGTCCGGACGCCTCGTCGAGCATGGCGACGATCTCGTGGGTGAACGCCCGGCGCCCGAACGGGAACAGTTCGACCACCACCACCGCCGGGCGCCGGGTGCGCACCGCCTCCACCAGCGCCTGAACGCGCAGGGCCTTGGCCCGCTCGAGGGTTCGGCGGCGATCGCGGGAGACAAGCCCCTGGCCGTCCTCGTAACCGAGCGGCGCCAGGGCGACGATCTCGACCCCCGCCGGCACGTGGACTCGGCGCGGCACGGTACCCCCGCTCAGCACGGTCACCTCGAAGCGTGCGGCCAGCGCACCGGCGAGCGCCAGCGAGCGGGTCAGGTGACCGAGTCCCACCGAGTGCTGGCAATAGAGCAGCAGCGCGGGCCTGCGCCGGCGAGCCCGGGGCAGCGATATGACCGGTCCCGTGCCCGGGCCCGCCGGCAGTTCGCGCGTGGCCGCGTCGAGCACCTGGCTCAGGCGCGCCAGGCCCCGCGGTCGTACGCGGGTGACCGCGCGCAGAGCGCGCTCGCCGAGCAGGGCCGCGGCCGTGTGCCACGCCAGGCTGTACGCCGGCGGCAACTCGCGCACGCTTCGATAGCCGGCGAGCAATTCACCCGCCAGCGCTCGCTCGCTCGTCGCCGATAGAGAGCCGGTGGCGCGCAGGTAGCGAAGCGAGGCCAGCGCGCTCCCGAGATCCGCAGCGGCCGGACCGAGGGCCACCTGGTCGAGATCGACCAGCGCGACCTCGCCATCGTCCCGGACGAGGGCGTTCTTGCCGTGCACGTCGCCGTGCAGGCACACCGAATCGTCGTCGGCGTCCGGCGTCGCGCCAAGCGCCCGGACGATCCCGGTCGCGGCGGTGAGAGCGTCCGGCCGAAGGCGCCCGATCAGCTCGGCCGCACGCTCCAGTCGGTCCGGATCCAGACGAGAGAACGGGGTGAGCTCGGGTGGGGGCGGCGTGGAGTGCAGGGTGGCCAGCGCCGCACCCAGCCCGGCCAGGCGTGGCGGCGTCCCGTCGCCGGCGGTGAACACGGGCTTGCCGGCCATCGGCTCGAGCGCCAGGGCACGAAGCTCCGCGTCGTAGCCAAGCACGCGCGGGAACTGCAGCGGCCCGTGGCGCAGGGCTTCATGGGTCGCGACGGTCAGCCGTGGACGGTCCGCCTCGGTGGGCGAGTAGACCTTCACGTAGGCGAGCGGGCAGCCGGCCTCATCCACACAGCAAGCGGTGGCCGCCTTCTCGGGTGCGTAGGCGGCCAGCACGGGTGTGGCGTGGGCGCCGAGGAGCCGGGTCAGATCCGGGTTCGACCCGGAGAGCAACGCCAACGAGGCGATCCGTCGGTCGGCCGGGAACGTCCAGAACACCGTTTCGAGGTCGGGCGCGTAGGCGACCGTCTCAGGCCCGATGGCGACCGAGTTGGCACCGGCCAGGGCGCGCGCATAGTTCGAGCGCCCGGCCCCGGCTGGGAACGAGCGGGCCGACACGAGGAGCTCGCCTCGCGCAGTGGTGATGCGAAGCACCAGTCCAACCCCCCGGCCGACGCGGTACTTGATCCGCACGGGCTCGAGACGCTCGACGCCCAGCGGGCCGTCGGTGCCGAGCGCGGAGTCGACGTGGGGCAGCAGGCGACGCGGATCGAGGAGCACATCCCGCTGGGGGACCTCGGGATCGGACGCGAGACGCCTCATATCCGCACCTTGGCTATGCGTCGCCAGCTCGCCTCCGGCCCCGTCGCCGACCAGCTGATCCGGTCGACGTCCGGCGCCGGCGCGACCCCGAGCACCTCGACGGTCACGCTGCGACCGTCGGAGGGCAGCACGCGCAGATCCGGGGGCTCGGCGCCGGCGGGATCCGGAACCGCCAGCGTGATGAACGTCGCGTGGGAGGTCCCGTCCACCGCCGCCCGGACGACGGGCGCCGGGTGCCTGATCCCGTAGCTCGGCGCGTACCAGCCGTCCTCGAGGGCAAGCTCGGCGTGCGGCGAGAAGACCAGCGCCAGGCCGGGGGCGCGGACCACACGGCGGTCGCGATCGAGCTCCACGCGCTCGTGGGCATCGGGGGAGAGGTGCCAGCGAAGCTCGTAGCGATGCGGCCGCAGGGCGGTCAGGCGGTCTTCGAACAGCCAGTACTCGTCGTCGATGAACAGAATCCGGCGCGCGTGACGGGCCTCGTAGCGCGGGCTGATCGCCACGCCCCACAGTACGTCCAGGCCCGGCGCGCGAGTGCGAGCGAGGAACGTGCCTTCGGCGACCGGTCCCTTCGGCTTGCCGGTGCGGTACTCGGTCTGATCGAGCCCGTCGACGCACACGGTGTTGTGCGCCGTCGTGCCCTTGAACCACCGGCGCAGGTGCGATCCGTCCTCGTGATAGGTGTAGCGGCCCGGATCGAGCAACAGCGGGCGACCGCCGGCCGCGAGCTCCACGGACAGGAGGTCGTAGTGGCCGTGTCCTCCCGCGCCCAGCGGCCCGCAGTCGAAGATCAGGAAGCGCTCGTCCTCGAACCGGCGGCCGCCCGCTCCCCAGCCGCTGCGCTGCACGTGATAGCCGCCGGCCGGGAAGCTCACGTTGCGCGCGTCGGGCGGCGTGCCGCGGGCGCCGCGGGTGGCCACGTACAGATAGTCCGGCCGGTTCAGCTCGCGGGCGGCGAGTCGGAGCAGCTCGGCGTAGCTGCCGGCGTCGCTGTCCGACAGCGCAGGGATCTCCCCGTCCGGCCGGTGGCAGTGCATCGCGAAATCGAGCGCCCGTCGCAACCGCTTGTCGAAGCGCGGCGGCAGCTCGAGCCCGAAGCGCTCCGCGTTGACGCGCAGGCCGACGAACGAGCGCAGGACGATCAGGTGGTAATGCGTCGAGGCTTCGACGTGGACGCCGTCGCTGCGGAAATCCGCGCTCAGGTTCTCGTCGAGTTGCTCGAGCGCATGTGCGAGCAGCTCGCCGGCGGGGTCGAGGCTGGGCAGCGCGAGGGCGCAGATGAACAGGGCGTACAGCTCCAGGGTCCGGTGGTTGCGCGCGGCGGTGAGGTGCTCGCGCAACCAGCCCGCCTGGGTGGCCAGGCTTTCGAGCAGCGTCCGGTCGAGTCCCGCTCCGAGCCCGGCGAAGGCGGAGGCTTGGGCGAGCTCGCTCCACGCGTAGACCCAGTTGAGCATGCGCCGCGCAACGGTGTCGGTAGATTCGGCGCCGAGCGGGACCTGCTCGATCCACGAGGACACCAGCCCCTCCCACGTCCGCTGATAGCGCGGCTCGCCGGTCTGCGCGAAGGACGCCGCCAGGTGCAGGCCGAAGTAGAACTTGCCGAACGCGATCCGCCACTCCACGTCGGCGGGGAAGGCGCCCTCGCTCCAGTCGGGCGTGGTGCCGAGCTCCAGGGTCAGGCCGAGCTCGGTGAACCGCCCGCGGCAGGCTTCGTCGGCCACGCGTCGGTCGCGGTACAGGTGCTCGATCACGCAGTAGACGGGCCGCGGTACGAGCTGCCTCGCCGGCGCTGCCTCGGCACGCACACTCATCGGTTCAGCTCCTCGCGGAACAGCCCGGCCAGCCGCTCCGCGAGACGGTCCCCGTCGAAGCGCTCGAGCACCGTCGCCCGGGCGGCGGACCCGAGCCGAGCGGCCAGGTCGCGATCGTCGTGGAGCCGCCGCAGCGCGTCGGCGAGCGCGGCAGGGTCGTCGGGCGATACCAGCAGACCGTCGTTGCCGTCGGAGACAAGCTCGGGAATCCCCGAGATGCCGGTGCTCACCACCGGCGTCCCGCAGGCCATCGCCTCGACGAGCACGTTGGGGATCCCGTCGCGATCGGTTCCGACGATCCGGCAGGGCAGGCAGAAGGCATCGGCGCGCGCGTACTCGCCAAACAGCTCCTCCTGGGACATGGCCCCGGCCAGATGGATCTCGCCGGCCAGGCCGTGGTGGTCGATGCGCTCCCTCACTGCGTGCCCGTGCGGACCGTCCGGGCCGGCGATCGTCGCCTGGAACGGGACACCCGCGCGGCGCAGGACGGCACACGCGTCAACCAGCGTGTCGAACCCCTTCTTCTCGACCAGCCGGCCCACGCCGAGCATCCGCAGCGCTCCGTTGCGCGGGATCCGTGCCTGCTGGCACGCAACGAAGCGCTGCAGGTCATCTCCCAGCCCGTGGTAGACGACATGGATGCACGCCTGCGGCGCGAGGTGCCGCAGGTGCTCGGCCCCCACCCCCGTGCAGGTCACGGCAAACCGCGCCGCCAGCAGCTTTCGACGCAGCAGCCCGGCCGGGTTCAGGCGCTCTGAGTAGACGTCCTTGGCGTGGGCGGTGAACGAGAACGGCAGGTCCGTGATCTGCGACGCCAGCCACGCCACAGTCGTCGTGCTGTGAGCGTAGTGAGCATGGAGATGGCGGACCTCGGGCGCGGCGCGCAGGTGGTCGCACAGCGCCACTGCCTGAAGGAACTCCTTGAGGTAGGTCTTGCGCGGCGGCGAGCACCAGCGCTCGCGGGCGCGGAACGCCTGGGCCAACGCCGCCGCGGCGGCGCGGGCCGTGCCGCTCGGCCAGCGGCTCGCCACTCGGCCCAGCGGTGCCAGGAACGGCCCGGCGTTGCCGCGCAGCCATCGCACGAGCGACACTCCGCTCACGGTGTCGACGGCCGGCAGGTACACGGGCTCGCACCGGATGCGGTCCACCACGGGATGCCGCGGTCCGCGCTCGGATGCCTCCACGGCCTGGATCGAATACAGCCGCAGGGGCACGCCAAGTCGCTCCAGCCGGTGGATCTCGCTGTGGATGTAGGTCTCCGAGAGCCGCGGGAACGCCTTGAGCACGTAGGCGACCGCCGGCGCGTCTGAGGCGTCAGGCATCGGCTCAGGCATACGCTGCCTCCAGACAGCCGAGCAGCCGCCCGGTGCATTTGCGCAGCTCGAACTCGCGCTCGACGAGGGCGCGCGCGACATCACCCATGCGCGCGCGCAGCGGCGGGTTGAGGGAAAGGCGGTCAAGCGCGCGGGCCAGCGCGGCCGGGTCCGAGGGCGGGACGAGAACGCCGGTGTGCCCGTCCCTCACCGCGCTCGGGATCGCCGCGATGTCGCTGGCCACCACCGGACGCCCGCTCGCCATCGCCTCCAGGACGACGTTGGGCAGCCCGTCGCGATCCCCCGCGGCGTCCTTCACCGAGGGAACCACGACCACGTGGGCGGCGGCGTAGGTGCCGGGCAGTGCGTGATGGGTGACCGGTCCGGTGAGGGTGACCCGGTCGCCCAACGCGCGGGCAGCGATCGAGCGCTCGAGCTCGGCCCGCAGCGGCCCGTCGCCCACGATGCGCAGGTGTGCCGGTGCTCTCAGGCGCGCCAGCGCGTCGAGCAGTACGGCAAAGCCTTTCTTCTCGACCAGGCGGCCGACGGCAAGCAGGCGCAGCGGCTGCGCCGGCGGCAGTGGCCGGGGGCTGAAGCGGTCAAGGTCGACGCCATGAGGCACGAGCTCGACGTTGGTCCCGACGGCGCGCAGCTCGCCGGCTACGTCGTCGTTGCAGGCGATCACGCGCGCGGCGCCCGCCGCCCGCCGTAGCAGCACCTCGCGGGACACCTTGCGTGCGTCGCGGGCGTGGACGGTGAACGAGTATGGGACGCCCAGGGTTTCGGCCGCGCGTGCCGCCACTTCGGCCGGGGTGTGGGCGAAGTAGGCGTGGATCCCGCTGGGACGGGTGGCGCCCAGTCGGGCTGTCAACCAGTCGGCCTGGACGGCCGGCGAGCCGGCGGGCAGCCACTCCACGCGGGCGAGCAGCGCCTCGATCCCGGGGTGGGCGGCGCGTCCGTCGCCCGGCTTGGTCGCGAAGATCGCCTCGATCCGGCCGGCGCGTTCCAGCGCGAGGAACTCGTTCAGGGCGAACGTCTCCGAAAGGCGCGGGAACCCGCTGGTGATCATCGCGATCCGGGCACGACGGGTGCTCACGAGCGCTCGGCCTCCACGGCTCGAAGCGGGACGGGGGGTGCGACGGTCGCCTGCCGCGCCAGGTCGACGAGGATCTGGGCCGCGCGTTCCGTGCCGCTGTAATGCGGCGGGAGATCCTGTGGCGTCGCCCGCTCGAGCAACCGGTCCAGCGACGCTCGCAGCGCGGCTGGGGTCAGCTCGGCGGGGTGCAGCATGTCCTGGAGCCCCATCGCCGACAATTCGCGCGCGCGGATCAGCTGCTCCTGGCTGGGGCCGGTCCGCGGCACCAGCAGGGCCGGCTTACGCGCCCGCATCAGCTCCGAGACCGTGTTGTACCCGGCCATCGAGACGATCGCCCGCGCCCCTGCGATCACGTGCTCCATGTCGGTGCGGAGCTCGCAGACCCGGATGTCCAGCCCCGCCGAGAGCTCTTCCAGGCGAGCCCGCTGGGCATCCGGCATCAGCGGCCCCGAGACCATCAATGCGTGACAGGGCAGCGGTCGCAGACGCACCGCCTGGGCGAAATTGGCCAGCAGCTCGAACCCGTCGAAGCCGCCGCCGCCGGTGACCAACACATAGTCGTCCTCCAGGTCGGCCGGCCCCGAGTCAGGGATCGGAGTGCCTACGTACCCGACGTGGTGCAGCGGGACGTCCAGCTCGAGCTGCTCGATGCAGTCGATGGCATCGAGGCTCGAATCCGGGCCGTAGACGATGATCGCGTCGTAGTAGCGGCCGATGGCTCGGCGGAGCTCGGGGCCCCACTTGCGCCGGACGTTCTCCGGGCTGTCCTCGATGTCGCGCAGCCCGAGCACCAGCCGGCAGTTCGAGGTCTGCTTAAGACGCTCGAGGGCTGGCTCGAGCTCTCCGGAGTGGCCAAGCGGCAGCTTGTCGACCACCGCCACATCCGGTCGAAAGCTGATCGCGGAGGCGAGCGCGATGCCGGACCGCAGGTTCCGCAGCTCCTCGCCGTCGAAGCTCCAGCCGGGCCGGGTACTGCCGTCCGCGGTGGTCGCGGCTGAGCCCGGGCAGCTTTACCGTGTCGACCCGGGGCGGCATGCGGAACGTGGGCTCGATCGGTGAGCCGGTGAGGATCAGCGAAGTCGGGGCGCACTCGCTGCAGGACAGCCGCGAGGCCAGCGCCAGCGTTCGCCGCAGCTGCCCGAGCCCGATCAGCTCGTTGGCATAGAAGATGAACCGGGGACCGCGAGGTGATACCTCACAGCCCTCGACCATCCCCAGAAGCGCCCGCCGTTCCACGGCGCTCGCTTCCTCCACCGCCTGAGATCCCCTGTCCATTACAAGATGGCAACAACTTGCATTTGTCCGTGTAGAGGGCGGGAATCGCGATTCGTCACGTGCGTTCCTAAGAAATTTCTGAAACGGGCGACCTACGGCGCGTGCAAGTGCGACAAAGGGCCTGCAAATGGCCGCCTTCGTGCGGGGAGCCGGCTACTCGAGCCGCGCGAGCCCGATCCGGTGCGCCACCGATCCGGCGGCCGCTCGGGTACTCACGCCGAGCTTGCCGAGGATCCGGGATACGTGATGCTCCGCGGTCTTCTCGCTGATGAACAGCGCACCGGCGATCTGGCGGTTGGTCAGGCCATCGGCGAGCAGACGGAGCACCTCGGTCTCGCGCAACGTGAGGCCCAGGGGCGAGGCGGTGCCGGTGGCGGGACTCGCGATCGCAACCCGGGCCCTGCGAGCGAGCGCATCGATTTCACGCTTCATCGGCTCGTGAGAGGACGCGGCCGCGCGCCTCGCCTCGCCGAGCGCGGCCGTCGCCGCTTCCCGCTCCCCCGCTCGAGTAACGCCTCGCCGAGTCGCCAGCGGGTGTAGGTACCAAACCCGACGTGCCCCGCGGTGTCGGCCGCTCCGATCGCCGTGCGCCAGCGTTCCGGATCTGGCTCTCCGCGCGCTCGCTCCAGCTCCGCGGCGCCCAGAGCGGCGGCGACCCGGACGCGGATCGGTGCCCCTCCGAGAGGGAAGGATGAGCCGAGCCGATCGGTGAGACGTCCGAGCAGCGCTCTCGCTGCAGCGACGTGCGAGTCATCCTTCCGATGCGCGCGGGCGGCAAGCGCGAGGTCGGCGAGCGCTCGCAGGCCGGCCGCGTGGAGCTCGGAGGTGTGTTGGAGACACTCGCGCTCCGGCGCGAGCTGGAGCGTCGCGCGCACGATCTCAAGCGCTGCGTCAGGTCGCATACGCCACAGGGCAAGCTCGGCCCGGGCGGCGGCGACCGGCCCGGCCCACATCAGGTCGTCGCTCCGCGCGGCCATGGACGCCGCAGCGCTCAGGTAGCGCTCGGCCCGGTCCAGCTCCCCGCGGGCGATCTCATACCGTCCGCGCGCCTCCAGCACGTTGAAGGCGAAGAACGTCTCCTCGCCGAGCTGAGTGCGGGCGACGTCAGCTCCTCGGCCTCCGCAGTCCTCCCGAGCGCGAGTGCGCAGCGGGCCGCGCGGCCGGTGATCACAAGACCGTACGAGCGCTGCATGCCAAGTTCGCGCGCAGCGTCCATGCCCTCCGCGGCGACGTCGCGTGCGTGTTCCAGCTGGCCGGCCTCGGCGAGGATCTCGCTGAGATTCTCGTATTGCGAAAGCCCCCGAGCCAGGAGACCCGTCTCGCGGGCGATCCGTACCGCTGAGCGCAGGTGATCGATCGCGGCCGGGTAATCGCCGAGGAAGGACAGCGCGCAGCCGAGGTAATTCAGCGCCTCCGCCTCCTCCGCGCGAGCACCGAGGAGGCGCGCGATCGCGAGTGCCTCTTCGATCCGCTCTCGAGCCTCGAGGTTGCGGCTGCGCATCACGAGCATCCGTCCCTCGGCGCACAACGCGCGAGCGCGGTCGGCTGACGTTGGGCCGCCGGCGGACCACGCGACTGCGCGGCGGGCGGCGGCGAGCGCGCCCTCCGAGTCTCCCGCACTCCAGAGATAGGTGGCCAGCCGCTCCTCGATCCGCGCCGCGGCGGTGCGGTCACGCGCGAGGTCAGGCTGCTCGAGCGCGGAGCGCGCCAGTGCGAGCGCTGGGGCTTCATCGCCCGCCAGCCAATGCGCCTCGGCCGCGCGGGCCAGAACGATCGAACGGGACATCCCGGTGACGCCTTCGGGGTCCCGCACGCGGTCCCACAGGTCGAGCACCCGGTCGTAGTGGCGACGTGCCTCCTGCAGGGCGTATACGCGCGCGGCCTCCTCGCCCGCCGTGATCGACGTGGAGAGCGCGGCCTCGGCTTCGCCCGCCGCCGCCCAGTGATGAGCGATCTCCGCCGCGGCGCCCGTCGGTGCGCTGGCCAGCTCCGGGCGCTCACGCAGGGCGCCGGCCAGGGCGGCGTGGAGCGGAACCCGCTCACCGGCGAGGAGATCGGCGTACACCGCCTCGCGCAGGAGTGCATGCCGAAACGTGTAGCTCAGTCCGTCGCTGATCAGCACCTGGTGAGCCACGGCCTCACGTAAGGCCCCGATCAGTGCCGCCTCGTCAAGCCGCACCACCGCCGCGAGCAAACGGTGGTCGACCGTGCGTCCAGCCACTGCGGCGGCACCGACGACCGACCGGCCCCGCTCGGACAGCCGCTGCACGCGCGCCAGCAGCGCGTCCCGCAGCCCGGCGGGCAGAGCCTCGTCGACGCCGGCGGCCAGCAGCTCCTCGGTGAAGAACGGGTTCCCCTGAGCCCGCTCGTGCAGGGTTCGAATCAACGCCGTGGTGGGACGGGTGCCGGTGATCCCGAGAACCTGCTCGCCAACCTCCTCGGCATTCAGCGGCCCCAGCTCCAGGCGATGCGCGCGGCCGCTGCGCTCCATCTCGGAGAGCCGCTCTCGCGTCGGGTGCTCTCCAGACAGCTCATCGCTCCGTGCGGTGAGGACCGTCGCGAGACGTTCGGAGCGCTGGTTGCGGATCAGAAACGCGACGAGGTCGAGACTCGCGGCGTCCGCCCAATGCATGTCCTCGACCACCAGCACCAACGGATGCTCTTGGCCCAGCCGGCTGAGCACGCCAAGCACGAGCTCGAACAGACGCCCCTGCCCGAGCGAGCCCGGGACCCCCGGCGCCGGGTCACCGAGTTCCGGGAGCAGCCGAGCCAACTCGCCGCGCGCGGCGCCGAACAGCTTGGACAGCTCGGGCTCGGTGCGGTCCCGGACGACGCTGCGCAGTGCCCCGACGATCGGCGCGAAAGGTAGCTCGGCGTACGCCAGGGCAACGCATTCGCCCATCAGTACGAGCGCGCCCCCCTCACGCGCCAGTCGCCCAAACTCGCCGACCAGGCGACTCTTGCCGATTCCGGCCTCCCCGAGCACGAGCGCTGCGCCACCATAGCCGTCGCCGGCGCGACGCACGAGGTCCGTCAGGGCCGCGAGCTCCGCCGCGCGCCCCACGAGCTCCCGGCTGGAGACCCGGCCACCCATCGCGCCATTATCGCCGCGAGGCTGCCACGCCCCGCGACGATGCGGGGCGCAGCGCGACGCGGCTCACGCGGTGGTGAGCAGATACCGGAAGGCGGACCCGATCACGTAACCGCCTGACGGCTGGGCGAAGGGCGCGATCGCGGCTGCGACGGCGCGGCGCACCCGGTCCTCTCCCGCGGTGCGGATCGCCTTGATCGCCGGCCCGGCGGCGAGCATCGCGCTCAGCGCCGACTCGAGGTCCGCGAAATGCCAGGGACACGCGACCTCCTCCGCGTCGTGCGGAGCGAGACCCGCCTCGATGGCGAGATCCTCGAGCGCCCCCGGCGCCGAGAGGGCGAACGGCCCGGGCGCACCTGGTGGAGGCGCAGGCAGCAGCTGGCCGAGGGCGGCAAGGTAGGCAGCCGCCTCGCAACGCTCCGGCACCGCCCACGTGGCGATCACCACGGGCGCACCCGGCCGGGTCACTGCGCGGGCCTGCTCGAGCGCGGTACGTGGGTTGGCCGCGTACTGAAACGAGTTGAAGCCGATCACGGCGTCGAAGGAGTTCTCGTCATACGGCAGAGACTCGAGTTCGCCCACCGTGAACTCGCCGTTGGGCACGCGCTCGCGCGCGATCGACAGGAGTCCGGGTGTGGCATCGAGGCCGCTCACCACGGCGCCGCGCTGAGCCGCTATCTGCGCGGCCAGACCCGCGCCGCACCCCACATCGAGCACCTCCGTGCCGTGCCCGACGCCGATCCGGTCGAGCACCCGTTCGTAGAGCGGCCGCACCTGCGCCTCCATCGCGCACCACTCGCGAGGCCGCGCGCCCCATAGATCCCTTTGCGCCTCCGCTGTACTGCTGATCACCGACATGATCGCCTCCTGGTAGATGAGCTGGAGCCGGCATGCTCACCCGGGGCGGGCACCCGCACATCGGGGATCCTGCCCATTCACACCCCCTATCCGGGCGGCGGGTGCTGGATCTCCTGGTTGATCAGCTGTCCGAGGATCTGCTGGCCTTGCGCGGTCGGGTGGTAGGCGCCCTGGTTGATGCCGACCACCGTGCTGCCGCTGATGTGGGCGGTGGGCGCCTGCAGACACGACTGCGCGTCCGTCATCTCGCATCCGCCGAATGCGTTGTACGCATCGACGCATTCGGCTCCGACGCCTGCCGCCTGCACCGCCGAGCAGACCGCCGTGTCGAGCTTGGCCGCCTCGCTGTTGAGGAAGCGCTGGTCGCCCGGTGACAGGCACAGGTGATAGGTCGCGACCGACACGCCGAGGTTGAGGCATGCACCGCTCTGCGTCGGGTTCTCGGGGAATGCGCGCGGATACGTGACGATGATGATCCGCGCGTGTGGAGCGCGTGCCCTGATCGCCTGCAGATCGGCGATCAGCCGGGGCTTCATCTGAGCGATCTCGCCGTCGATCGTGGATTGCTGGCCAACGCATCCGGACTCGTGCGCGCCGCCCGGCCGCTCTGCCATGTAGCAGTTCTTCAGGTCATTGGCGAACCCGGCGTCGTTGCCGCCAATCGTCATCGTGACCAGGCTGGTGTTCGGGTCGAGGCGGTTCACCTGGCAGCCCTCGCCGTAGGATCCCGAGGCGTGGCCCTGGCTGCAGTTGGGGTCGTTCGGGCCGTCGTAGATGTCACGCGTGATCGAGCCGCTGCACGCCCAAGTCTGCTTGCCGTTCCGGAACTCATATGCGCCGGAGACGGTCGAGTTATACGCCGAGCTGGACCGGTCGCAGCCGTCGATCACCTTCGGATCCTTGTGGAACACGCAGTGACCCACCACCGACACCCTGCACTGGCTCTGATCCACGTGGCTCCCGGGCTGGTAGTCCCCGAGCCCTTCGCCGGCCGAGTAGGAGTCGCCGAGCGACACGTAGGTTCCCCACGTCGCACGGGTGACCGGATTCGATGAGAGCCACGGCGCAGTCGAATCGGGCGCCCCCTGGCCCGCCGGTGCAGAGCAGCCGCCGGAGCCGCGAAAGACCTTCTGGACGTTGCACTGAACCGCGCTTGCCACCGAGGCGAGCAGGCCCGACGCGAGAAGCACTCCGAGGACCAGCGCGATGAGGATGAGCAGGCCGCCCAGCTCCACCGTGTCCTGTCCGCGCTCGGATGAAAGCCTCTGACGCATCGAGCCGTAATTCGAGCGCGTCACACTCGAATCGCCAAGAGCCGCCAGGCTCAACTGATGTCTCGTGAAGGGCCCAACCGCCGAGGGCCAGAGGACCCACGTGCCGGCGGTCCTACGCGCTGGGTCCCGTCTTCTCGGCCACCAAGGCGAGCTTGCGGACCCGCCCGTCTCGAAGCCATTCGCTCCAGAGCCGGTGGGCCGCGAGCAGGTCCTGCAGTGCCTGGTGTCCGATCTGCGCGGCGATGTCCGCGAGCATCGGCGGTGAACGCGTCGATCAACCGGTCCGCCATGGCCCGGTGGGACTGGCTGCAGTCATCCTGCCACCGGACAGCCAGCCCGGCCCGCTCCAAGCCCGCGAGCATCTCCTCCAGCGGAGTGAGCCAGACGGTGTCGGCGTCCGGCATGGCCGTCGCTCGGTGTCGGTAAGCGGCAGGCCCTCTTCCATCGTGAAGGCGAACCGGCCGCCGGCGGGGAGCGCCCGCGATACCTCCCGAAGCAGCGTCTCCTTGTCGGGGAAGGCGAGCATGGTCTCGAGCAGGAGCACCACGTCGAACGGGCCCGGCGGGACCGGGGGGATACGCGAGACCTCGAAGCGGCATGGAAGGTCGCGAGCGCGCTCGCGCGCGATGTCGATGGCGCTCGAGCTGTAGTCCACCCCCAGGTAGGAGCAGCCCAGCTCCCGGGCGATGAAACGCCCTGGCCCGGCAACCCCGCAGCACAGGTCCAGCACCGACACGCCCGGAGCGATGCCGGCCCGGCGCGCCACGGCCAGGATCTCTCCGGCGCGCATAAAGCTCTCCTGTTCGACGAACTCGCCCGGGGGGTATGCCGACACCCGGGCGCGCTCCAGGGCGACGACGAACGGGGCGCGGTCGTCCTGGTTCACGGCTCTTGCGGGCCTGGAGAGCGAGCGGTCACGCCGCGCAGGATGCCAGCCGACGGCTGGGAAGAGTTCGCGCGAACCCGGCGTCCTCGGAGACATGGAGCCCAACTACGCAGCAAACGCTGCGGCACGGACGGCGTGCTCGGCGCGACACGGCGGTCATAAGGATCAGTCCGGCCTGCGTCCGCTTCTGAGTGCTCCAAACGGCGAGGTCGCCCTATGGGCCGGCCCGGCAGCGAGGGGCGCTCGCAGCGCGACGTGGGCGGTTCACGCCGGCCCGGTGGTCGGGCTGATCGCCCAGGTGCTGCTGCTGGCGACGCTTGCGGGCACCATCGGGCTGGGCGGCGCCGACCTTGGCGGCAAGGGCTGGATCGTCGGAGTAACTTGCGGAGTCGATCACGAATGCGGGACTGGCGCGCGGTCTCTGCGCTTTCGCTCCGACCGGCTGACGCCGGCCGACTGGGTGACGCTTGCGCGGGCGACGCTCGCTGTCGGCGTGGCCGCATTGGTCGCGGACTCGTTCGACCAGTCCGTGCCGTCACGACTGCTCGTAACACTTGCGGCGCTGGCGCTCGTGCTGGACGCCATCGACGGATGGGTCGCGCGCCGCACCACGACGGCCGCCTTGGGCGCGCGGTTCGACGGCGAGGTCGACGCGTTCCTGATCCTCGTCCTCAGCGTGTATGTCGCCCGCTCCGCCGGCGCGTGGGTGCTCGCGATCGGGGTCGCACGCTACGCGTTCCTCGCAGCCGAGTGGCCACTGGCGTGGATGCGTGCGCCGCTGCCGCCGCGCTACTGGCGCAAGGTCGTTGCCGCCACGCAAGGGATCGTTCTGACCGTCGCGGCCGCGGACGTGCTGCCGCCCGCTCTGACCCGGGCGGCTCTCATCGTCGCCCTCGGCCTGCTCGCCGAGTCGTTCGGCCGTGACGTGTTGTGGCTGCGGCGTGAGCGCTCGGGAGATAACCGTCGGATAGCGCGGGTCATCTCCCGAACCCCCGAGCCCGATTCGCCCGGTGGCCCGCCGCGCGGGCGCGTGCGACGAGGTGTCGCGGCGACGCTCACGATCCTCGGCGCTCTGGCCGTCTGGACGGTCCTTGTCGCTCCCTACGAGCCGAAAGATCTCACGCTGAGCGGGTTCTTGACGATCCCGCTCGAGGGTCTGGTCCTGGTCGCTCTTGCCGCCGTCCTGCCCCGCACCCCGCGACGCATCCTGGCCGTGAGCGGCGGACTCGTTCTCGCGCTGGTGGTCGTCTGAAGGTCATCAACTACGAGATGTTCACGCTCTACGACCGGCCGTACGACCCGCTTGGAGACACGAGTCAGCTCGGGAACGGGATCGAGACGCTGCGCTCGTTGGTCGGTGGTACGGAGACGAAGTTGATCGAGTTCGGGGCGGTCCTCGGCACGGTCGTACTGGCCGTCCTGCTGACGCTGGTGATGCTGCGGCTGACCCGGGTTGCCGCCGGCAACCGCCGCTGGGCGCTGCGGACGCTCGCGGGGCTCGGCGCTGTCTGGGCGCTCTGCTGGGTGCTCGGCGCTCAGCTCATCTCTCACACGCCGATCGCCTCCACGCTCTCCGCGGGTCTGGTCGTCGACGAGGTCAATGCGCTTCGGGCGGACATCCACGACCGGGGCGTGTTCGCCGCCGAGATCAAGCACGACTCCATGGCGAGCACCCCGACCAACCGGCTGCTGACCTGCACTGCGCGGCAAGGACGTCCTGCTCGTGTTCATCGAGGCCTATGGCCAGCAGGCCGTTCAGGGCAGATCGTTCTCGCCGGAGGTCGACGCCGCCCTGGCCGAAGGGAACAAGCGGCTGGCGAGCGCCGGCTTCTCGTCTCGGAGCGGCTTCCTCAACTCGGCGACATACGGCGGCATCAGCTGGCTGGCCCACTCGAGCCTGCAGGCGGGACTCTGGGTGAACAACCAGGACCGCTACAACCAGCTGATCTCGGCCAAGCGCTTCACGCTCGCCGAGGCGTTCAAGCGGGCCGGGTGGCGGACCGTCGACGACGATCCATCGAACGATCGCCCGTGGCCACAGGGGAAGGCGTTCTACCACTTCGACCAGATCTACAACCGCTATCAGGTCGGCTATCACGGCCCCACCTTCACCTACGCGTCGATGCCCGACCAGTACATCTTCTCGGCGCTCCAGCGCCTCGAGCTCGGGAAACCTCACCGCAAGCCGCTGTTCGCCGAGGTCGACACGGTGTCGAGCCACATGCCGTGGAACCGCATCCCACAGGAGATCGGCTGGAACCAGGTCGGCAACGGGTCGATCTACAACCGCATTCCGATGGAGCACGAGACCGGGGCATTTCTGGGGCAACCCCAAGCGCGTCAAGGCGGCGTATGGGCGGTCGATCGTGTACGCGCTGAACACGCTGACCTCCTTCGTGCAGCACTACGGCAACAAGAATCTCGTGATGGTCGTCCTCGGCGACCACCAGCCGTTGCCGATCGTCAGCGGCCAGGCCTCCAATCACGACGTGCCGATCTCGATCATCGCCCACGACCCGAAGGTGCTGCGGCAGATCGGAAGCTGGGGCTGGGGCCCGGGACTGAAGCCAAGTCCGAACGCGCCGGTGTGGCCGATGAACGCCTTCCGCAACCGCTTCCTCAGCGCGTTCGACGCACCTCCGTCGACGCCTTAGCCGCCGTGAGCGCAGACCAGCGGACCGATCCTGGGAGACAGCGGCTGGTCGGCCTGGACGGCGTCCGGGGCCTGGCTGCGCTGTTCGTCGTGGTCAACCACGTGTTCCTGCGCGCCTTTCCCGGCTACCCGGCTGATCACGCACCGTTCTGGGCCGGCTGGTTCATCTACGGCCGGTTCGCGGTCGTCGTGTTCATCGTTCTGTCCGGGTTCTCCCTGGCGCTGTCTCCGGCCCGCCACGGCTGGCGACTCGATGGGGTGTGGCAGTTCGCGCGCCGCCGGGCGTGGCGCATCCTGCCGCCGTACTGGGCCGCGCTCTTCTTCAGCCTCGCCGTGGCCTGGCTGGTCGTCCCTCAGCCCGGGCAGGGAATGCCCGGCCTCAAATCGGTGGTGGCGAACGGCCTGCTCGTGCAGAATCTCGCGATCGTGCCATCCCCCAACCGGGCGTTCTGGTCGATGGCCGTCGAGGCGCAGCTATACGTGCTGTTCCCGCTGCTGTTGCTGGTGGTGCGTCGGTGGGGCGCGATCCTTATGGTCGCCACCGTCACGCTCGTCGTGGCCGCGGTGGGGATCTTCGGGCCGCACATCTCGCGCGTGGACACCTTCGTGGTCCAGTCACCCCCCGACCTCGCGGCGCTGTTCGCCCTCGGGATCCTGAGCGCCGGCATCGTGCGCGCGAGCAGGGCTCCGCGGTCGTGGCCATGGCCCTGGCTCGCCCTCGGTGCCGCACTGCCCGTGCTCGCGACGATCTGGTGGCAGGGCTCCGTGTGGACAGCCCACCACCTGCTCTGGGTCGACCTCGCGCTCGGCCCGGCCATCGCATGCCTGCTCGCCAGCCTGGCCACGGGTCGTCCGACCCCGCTCCTGCGACTGCTCGACGCGCGGCCGATGCGCAACCTCGGCTTGTCGTCCTACAGCCTCTACCTGACGCACGCCCCGATCGTCGTGATGGTGTACGAACTGGTCCACCGTGCCGGCGTTGCCCAGGGCGTGCCGGCGTTCGTGGTGTCGCTTGCCCTCGTACTGCCGCTGACGATCACGTTCGCGCGCGTATTCGCGTCGGCCTTCGAGGCCCCGTTCCGTCGGCATCAGGGCTCCTCCTCCGCCGGGACTACCGGCGCGCACTTCCCACGGACGCTGAGGGTGCCCGGATGAGCCGGACCCTTTGGACATGGGGCCGCTTCGTCGGCCCGGCGCTGACACTCGCCGTCCTGGTCTGGCGGCTTGGCACGGGCCCGTTCCTCGACGGCGTTCGCTCGATCGACGGGCGGGCGCTCGCGGCAGCGATGGGCATCGCGGCGCTGACCACGCTGTGCTCTGCCTGGCGGTGGACGATCGTGGCCGAGGGCCTGGGGGTCGAGCTGTCACTGCCCGCCGCGGTGGCGGCGTACTACCGGTCGCAGTTCCTTAACGTCACGCTGCCGGGCGGGGTGGCGGGCGACGTCCACCGTGGTATCAGCCACGGCCGTGATGTGAGCGACGTCGGCCGCGCGTTGCGGTCAGTCGCATGGGAGCGGTTCGCCGGACAGACCGTGCAGGTCCTCCTGACCATCGTCGTTCTGTTCGTGCTTCCGTCTCCCGTGCGCTCGTCGATGCCGCTTGCGGCGCTCGCCGTCGCGGTGGCGGTGTTCGGCGCGGCGCTCATGGCTCGAGGCCGACCCGACGGTGCCCGGTCTACGTGGGCGCGGGTTAGGCGCGCAGCGGCGGGCGACATTCGCGATGGGCTCCTCGCCCGCAGGGCGTGGCCGCGCATCGCGCTCGCGTCCGCGCTGGTCGTCGCCGGCCACGCCGCGACCTTCTTGATCGCCGCGCGGACTGCGGGCACCACCGCGCCGCTGTCCCACATGCTCCCGATCGCGTTGCTCGCGATGATGGCCATGGTGCTCCCCAACGTCGGTGGCTGGGGGCCGCGCGAGGGCGTGACCGCATGGGCGTTCGGCGCGGCGGGCCTGGGTGTGGGGCGAGGCGTTGCCACCGCCGTCGTGTACGGCGTCCTGGTGTTCGTCGCCTGTCTGCCGGGTGCCGTCGTGCTCATCGTGGCATGGTTCCGTACCAGCCGGCCGGCGGGCCACCCCGAACCGCCGCTCCGCGAGCGACCAGCCCATGCCTGACCGTCCCTACACACTGCTCAGTTGTGGCATGTCGATCGACGGCTATCTCGGCAGCGCCGCGCCGCGGCGGCTCGAGCTCTCCAACCAAGCCGACTTCGACCGCGTGGACGCCGTACGCGCCTCCTGCGACGCGATCCTGGTCGGTGCGGCCACCGTGCGAATCGACAACCCGCGCCTGCTGGTCCGCTCACCGGACCGTCGCGAGGAGCGGGCGGCTCGTGGGCTCCCGGCGTCGCCGATCAAGGTGACGGTCACCGAGCGGGTGGAGTTGGATCCGCGCGCCGACTTCTTCACCACCGGCGATGTCGAGAAGCTGGTCTATTGCGCCAGCCCGCGCGTCATCGACGCCCGCTCACGGCTCGGAACCGTCGCGACCGTGGTCGACGGTGGCGACCGGGTGAAGATGCGCCGTCTCACCGAGGACCTCGGCGAGCGCGGCGTGCAACGGCTGATGGTCGAAGGTGGCGGCAAGGTGCACACCCAGTTCCTGACCGACAACCTGGTCGATGAGCTGCAGTTGGTCGTCGCTCCGGTGTTCGTCGGCGACTCGCGGGCCACTCGGTTTGTGAGCGACGGCCGCTTCCCGTGGAACCCCGCCCGGCGGGCGACGCTAGCCGAGGTCCGCCAGATCGGCGACGTCGTGCTACTGCGCTACGCGCTCTCAACTCGGTTCCAGTCCGAGCGCTAGCCGGCCTCACCCGGCAGGGCCAGAAGGTCGGCGTGGTCCACGGTGACCGTTAGCCCGCCGGCGGCCGACTGCGCCACACGTCGGCGGCCGTAGGCGTCGATCTCGGCGCGCAGCTCCGGCTCCTGCTCGGACGCGGCAGCCACCCACCCGGTGAACCATTCCGCTGCCAATTCGGTCTCCGGGGATCCGAGTCGCCATGGGCTGGGCCGGACGAGGACCTTGGCCCCCAGGCGCCCGAACTCCTCGACGGCGCGCGCGACCGCGTTCGGGCCCAGCAGGCGACCCCGCTCGGTCACGCGGCGTTGATGGGCGTCAAACGCGGCGGCCACTCGGCGGTCGAGTGGGTCCGGGGGCGTCAGTGCGACGCGGCCGACGACGGACAGAGTCAGCAGGGCCGGACACCCTGCACCGGCACAGACGCCGACCAGCCGAGTCAGCTCGTCCTCGGTCAGGATGTCCAGCAGGGCCGAGGCGGTGATCAGGGTGGCGTCGGCAAGATCGCCGGGGTGCAGGCGGGTGACGTCGGACTCCTTCGGCTCCACGGTGACCAGGGCTCCGTTGGCAGCTGGGCCCGAAAGGCTTGCGGTGGCGAGCGCCAGCAGGTCGGCGTCCATGTCGTGCAGGACCCAGTGCTGCGGCCCGGGCAGTTGGGGCGCGAGCCACCGGCCCATCGCGGCGGTGCCGCAGCCGAGGTCGTGGATCACGCCGGGGCCGGTTGCCGGAAGTGCCCGCCCCAGGTATGCCACCAGCTCGTGTGAACGCGCCGCGGCGTCCGCCGGCTCGCGCAGGGCAAGCCATTCCTGGCTGACCCGGACGGGCGGGGCCGTCATGCCGACGCCTCGGCCAGGACATCCGCGATCACGGACGCGGTGCGCGACCAGGGGAAGAGCGACACGCGCCGCTCGCAGGCGGCCCGGCGCAAGCGCCCTCTGAGCTCGGCGTCGCCGAGCCACGCCCGGAGTGCGGCGGCGAATGCCGCGGCGTCATCGGGCGGGATCAGCATGCCGGGGCGGCGCCCGTTGGCAGCGTGGCCGAGGGCCTCGGTCAGTCCACCGACGTCGGCGGCGATGACCGGGAGGCCACGGGCGAGAGCCTCGGTGACGACCATGCCGTACGTCTCCGCCCGTGACGCCAGGACCAGCACGTCCGCGGCGGCGTAACTGCGGTCGAGATCGGCGCCGGTCCGCGGTCCCGTGAACGACACGCGATCGCCGAGCCCGTTGTCCACCACGCGGCGGCTGAGACGATCGACGAACGCCGGGTCGCGGTCCAGGCTCCCCACGCAAACGCAGTGCCAGGACAGCGGCGAGATCGTCTCGAGCGCGTCGAGCAGCAAATCGTGGCCCTTGTCGAGCGTCACCGCGCCGACGCAGAGCAGTGCCCCGCCCTCCGCGGTCCCGGTCGAAACCTCAGCGGCGTCGACACCCGGCTCGGCGACGTGCACCGCGTCAGCGGGCAATGTGTACATCTCCAGCAGCCGACGCCCCGTCCACGCGCTCGTCGTGACGATGGCAACCGCGGAAGCGAGCACCTCGCGTTCCCGGCGCCGAGCCTGGTCATCCACCGGGCGGTGACCCAGCGGCATGTGCACGAGCACGACCAGGCGCACCCGCGGCGCGTGCGGGACAAGCACCTCGGGGGCGGTCGACGCGACCAGGCCGTCGAGCAGCACGACGGCGTCGTCGGGGATTCGCTCGATCACGCCGGCGAGCGCGGCGAACGACGCCGCGTCCGGTCGCGGCCAGCCACCGGGCACGGCGTGCTCGTGCACCGACCAGCCGAGCGAGGTGAGCGCGCAGCAGACATGGCGGTCATAGACGTTGCCCCCGCTCGGCCGGGCCGGGTCGTCGATGCCCTCAGGCACGACGACATGCAGCGTCGTCACAGCGGCCGCTCGTAGCTCGCCCAGGCGATGTGCGACTCGTGCAAGGTGACGAGGACCCCGTCGAGCTCCCGAGAAGCGTCGCCGAGGCCACCCGCGTGCACTCTCTCTGCGAGTCGGTCTGCGATCACACGGGCGAGCGCTTCGGTGGAGGTGTTGATGCCGGCGAACGCGGCCTCCTCGTCGAGGTTCCGGTACGTGAGCTCGGCCAGCACCGCGTGCAACTCCTCGGCCGCGCGACCGATGTCGACCACGATGTTGTCGGCGTCAAGGGCTGCGCGCCGGAACGTCGCGTCGACCACGTACGTCGCGCCGTGCAGGCGCTGGGCGGGACCGAACACCTCGCCCTGGAAGCTGTGGGCGATCATCATGTGATCGCGGACGGTGATGCTGAACACGATCTATCCCCCGTCGTAGGTGATGGTGTGGCAGAGCGCCGGCAGCGTCCCCGCGGAGAGACGGGTCATCACGTCGGGCAGGTCGCGGAACGGGGATTGGCCGGTGATGAGGACGTCGAAGGCGGGGTCGCGCAGTAGCTCGAGTGCGAGGGCCAGCCGGTCGGCCGTGGTGCGGCGCGCGCTGCGGGCCGGAGAGACGGTGCCGACCTGGCTGGCGCGGATCCCCAGGCGACTCGAGTGAAACGAGCCACCGAGCGAAAGCCGGACCTCGCGGTCGCCGTACCAGCTGAGGTCGATGACGGTGCCCTCGGGCGCCAGGAGGTCGAGCGAGCGCTGGAGCCCGGCGGACGACGCGCTGGCATGCACGACGAGGTCGCGCCCGTCGGCGGCGTCGGCCGGCAGCGCGAAGTCGACCCCGAGGGCGGCCGCCACGTCGGCCCGGCCGGCATCGACGTCGACGAGCGTTACCTGCGCCGCCGGGAACCGACTCAAGAGGCGTGCGACGCAGCACCCGACCATGCCGGCCCCGATGACGGTGACCCGGTCCCCGAGGAGTGGTGCGGCGTCCCACAGGGCGTTCACGGCGGTTTCGACCGTACCCGCGAGGACGGCACGCGCGGGAGGGACGTCCTCGGGTACGACCGTCACCGCACCGGCCGGCACCACGTACGCGGTCTGGTGCGGGTACAGGCAGAAGACGGTCCGGCCGCGCAGGTGCATCGGTCCCTGCTCGACGACGCCGACGTTCAGGTAGCCGTACTTGACCGGCGCCGGGAAGTCGCCCTCCTGAAAAGGCGCTCGCATCATGCTGTGCTGGGCTGGCGGCACGCCGCCCCGGAACACCAGCGTCTCGGTGCCTCGGCTGACGCCGGAGCGCAACGTGCGCACCATCACGTCGTCCGGCCCCGGCTCGGGCAGCGTGACCGGACGGATCTCGCTGAACCCCGGCGACCGCAGCCAGAACGCTTGCGCTTCGGCGGGCATGGACCTACTTCTTAGCGCACCGCCTTCTTCACGAGTTCGCCGATCTGTGCCTCCACGCCGGCGGTCAACTCTTTCACTGCGAACTCGACCGGCCACATGGCACCTTCGTCGAGGTCCGCCTTGTCGCTGAAGCCGAGCGTCGCATACCTCGTCTTGAATTTCTGCGCGGGCTTGAAGTGACACACGACCTTGCCGTCCTTCGCGTACGCGGGCATCCCGTACCAGGTTCGCGGCGAGAGGTCTGGGGCGCTGGCCTTGACGATGGCATGGACCCGCTCGGCAATCGCACGATCGGATCCGGCCATCTCGGCGATCTTGGCCAGGACGTCGGCCTCACCGTCCGCGTCGCCCGCCTTCAGTTCTTTCGCGCGTTCCCGCATGGCGGCCCGTTCCTCGGCCGTGAACTTCTGGCCTGCGGCGCTCCTGCGCGACCGCTGCGTGCCCTTCTTCGTCGACTGCGTGACAGCCATTGCGAACACCTCCGTTGAGCGTCGTTGTCGGAGGTCCACGGTAGTGCGTCGCCCTCCCTGTCGCTTCTCGAATCCTGATCGGTTCAGGCCGACCTGATCAGCTTGATCTTGGCGCTGCCGGGCTCGCGCTCGATCATGCTCACCGGCTCGACCTCAATCGGCGGGGCAATCGCGTCCGCCTCCTCGAGCGCGGCGCGAATCCCGGCTGAGATCCGGGCCGGCGTCTCGACCGAGGCGCTGGGATGGAGCACGACGCGGACGAGGAGTCGGTCCGGCTGGCGGACGATCTGGTACTGGGTCACCTCGGGCAGTCCTGCGAACGGGACCCGCAGGCGGTGGGGAAGCACGAGCGCCTCGCCGCCCCGGGCCGCGGGGAAGCGGAGGATGTCGTCGTTGCGGCCGTCTACGCGCACAATGCGCTGGTATGGACGGCCAGTCGGATCTGGGCCGGGGGCGAGCGTCACCGCGTCGGCGATCTCATAGCGGATCAGCGGCAGCGCCCGGTTCACGAGGCTCGTGACCAAGACCCTGTGGCCTGGGACACCGGGCGCAACCGGACGACCCAGTTCGTCCACCACCTCGAGCACCACGAGGTCCTCGCTGACGTGTTGGCCGACCCGCTCGGGGGCCTCGGAGGCCAACACGAGCGCCTCGGTGGACGAGTACACCTCGATCGGCTCGATTCCCCACGCGTCGCCGATGCGGCGCCTGACCTCTTCCGGCAGGACCTCGCTGCTGGCCACGGCCCAGCGCGGCCGCACCGAGAGCCTCCCCTCGAGCTGCTCCGTGGCGAGCACCCCAATCATGCTGACCAGGCTCAGAATCGCCTCCGGCTGATCGCGGTTCAGCGCCTCGACGAGCCTGGGCACCGGCATCGTGGCGGTGAGCTCCGGGCGTCTTGAGCCGAAGCCGCCCAGCGCCCGGAACAGCTTCTGAGTGATGTGCAGCGGAGTCGGCGCGGCAATGCCGACCGCCCGCGTTCCGGGCGACATTCCGAACCGGCTCAACACGCGCCAGACCGCGGCGATCCACTGGGCGAACTCAGTTCGCGTCTGCGGAAACACGCCGCGTCGCCCCGTCGTCCCCGAGGTCATGAACAAATGGAACTCGCGCGCGAACAGCGCCCCCGGGTCGGACCTGGTGGCGTGCGCCTCGAGGTTGGCGAGGCGCAGACGCCGGTCGGCCACGACGCGGTCGAACTGCTCCATCAGGGTGGCCTTCGGGAGCGTCGGCAGATCCTCCAGGCGCACGCCCGGGTCGAGCGCGTCGCGCCCGAGCGCCTCGCGGTAGTACGGAGACGACGAGACCGCGTGCTCGAGGAGTTGGTCGAGCCGCCCTCGCTGGTAGGTGAGCAGCTGATCGCGCGACCACGTGTCGTGGGTCAGCAACTCCTGAAGACGGTTGGTCGGTTTCCGCTCAGCCGACGCCCCACGGTTGCAGACGATGATCATGTTCGGCCCTTCCTCGTTCGTCGGCCAGCCGGCCCCTTGGTCAGTCCGCGCATGTACGCGACGTGCGCCTCCTCGAACAGCTCGGCCGGGACCGACGGATCGAGCAGTTGGTCGATCGCCAGGCCACGGTTCAGCGCGCCGCTCCCGCGAGCCACTTCGCGGGTCGGGAGGAGGAATTCGAGCCCGTGGCGGGCGGCGAGCGCGTCCACGACCATCACGATCGCCTCAAGGCCGCGCTCGCGCACGGCGTGCGCCGCTTCGCGCAGCGCTTCGTCGCGTGAAGCGTGGACGAAGAACTCCGTGACCAGTCGCGGCCATTCCGGGTCGCGCTCATTGAGATCGCGCCAGATGCGCGCCACCGCTCGGTAGCTGTCCTCGACGTCGTCGTGGTCGAAGACGAACTGCGCATACAGTTCGGCTCGCTCGCGGAGGTCCTTCTCCAGCACGGCGAGGAACAGCGCGTCCTTGCCGTCGAAGTTCGAGTACACGGCGCCCTTGGTGTAGCCGGCCTCTTCCGCAATCTCGTCCAGCGACGCGCCGTGAAAGCCCCGCCGCAAGAAGACCGCCCGAGCTGCGTCGACCAGTTCGCTCTTCGTCCGTTCCTTCCGCTCAGCCCGGAGCAAGCGCTGCGCCACTTCGATCCTTTCGGTATTACGATACTGACCGTATCAGTATACCATTGGTATCCACACCAATCAAGCGTGGCGGCTACGGTGTCGTCGATGCTCACCAGGCTGGCGTGGGTCGGTGATGGCGCACCGCGCATGGAGGTGGCGCATGTCGAGCAGACCGAGCCGGCGCTCGTCGCGTCCGGCACGCAGCTCGGGGTCATCTACGAGCTGCGCTACCACCTCACGCCACACGCGCTACGGCTGGACCTCGTCGGCGAGCGCACACTCGAGGTCCAGCTCGACGGAGCCGATTTCTTCGATCTCGGCTGGTCCCCGCTGTTCAACTCGTTACCGGTGATACGGGACGGGCTGCTCGAGCGCGGGCCGCCGCGCGAGTACCTCATGCGCTGGGTCGATGTCCCGTCGCTCGAGGTCAGCCTGTCCGAGCAGCGCTACGAGCCTCTGGGTGACGGTGTGGTCCGCTTCGGTGCGGGTGACTTCGTCAGCGACATTACGTTCGACGCCGGTGGGGTCGTCCTGAGCTATCCAGGGATCGGCAGACGGGCGTAGCCGGTCCTCACAGCAGCTCGCTCTCGGTCGGCTCGGCGGGCTCCACGTTGACGATCTCGAAGCTGAAGCGATCGGCCAGACGCTGCGCCACCAGCGAGCGATGACACGCCTGCGCCGTCGCTTCCACGCACAGGAGCGCGCCGATCCCGTGAACCGGAAGCTGCCGAACGAACGGCTCGAGTGGTACGAGATCGAGGACCTCCTCGGTGTAGGCGCGGATGTATTCGGGAGCCAGACGCACGCGTGAGCGCTTGCCGACCCCCTGCTTGTCATCGTCGCGGTACTGGAGGTGACGCATCTCCGTGTCCGGGGCCAGCTCGGGGTGATGCTCGTATCCGATCCGCGCACCGGCCAAGAGGCCCTGGAGTCGCCGCGCGTTGGCCCAGGCGTACTGCGACCCGCGCACGCCGCGCCGCTGGCGGATGTCCATGACCTTCGTGACGCCTGCCGCGTCGAGCGCGCGAACAAAGGTCCCGGCGTCGAACTCGTAGACCCCGATGGTCGCGATCCTCGGCACCGCGGACGCTAACCCACGAGCAGCCCGAAGCCGTGGTCCCAGGCTCCGCGGACGCCGCCGATCTTGACCCAGGCGATGCAGATCGCCTCGAGCTCGCGCGAGCTCTCGATGCCGCCGAGGTCGATCACATCCGACCAGCCGAAATCGGCCAGGATGTCGCTGACCGTCTGCTTGGCGTCCGCGTCGTTTCCGGCGATCAGCATCGTCGGCGTCCCTTCGCTGAAGCGAGGATCCACGAAGTACGCGTTGCCGATCGTGTTGAAGGCCTTGACCACCTTCGCGTCAGGCAGGGTGCGCTGGATTCGTTCGCCGAGCGAGTCCTGGCCCGAGACGGAGAGCTTTGGCGGAAACCCGCCGGAGAAATCGAGCGGGTTCATGGCGTCGATGACGACCTTGCCGCTGAAATTCTCGGCGCCGGCCTCGGCGATCGCCGCCTCTGCCGCATCGCCCAGCACGGCGAGTACGAGCAGATCGCCGTGCCCGGCGGTCTGCTGGAACGTTCCCGCCTGGACCCCGGCTCCGTCGCCGGACAGCCATTCCCGCAGCTCGGCTTTGTTCGAGTCCCGCGTGCCGATCATGACGTCATGCCCACGGCTGGCGAACCCAGCCGCCAAGCGCCGCCCGACCTCGCCACTGCCCAGCACGCCAACCCGCGCGTCCGTAAGTCGTCCGCTCGCCATGTCTGCTCCTTTCGCTCCAGGTCAGTTGCAAATCTACTCAGGCGACGCTCTGGTCCCAGGTGAGACGATTGGACGCGCTGAAGTCGTGTCGAGAGGAGAGACTGATGGGGCTTCATCCGCAGGCGAAGGCATTCCTGGCCGGCATCGAGGCATCCGGGGCGCCGCCCCTGCACGAGTTGCCAGTCGAGGAGGCGCGTGCGGCCACGGCGATGATCACCGAGTTGATCGGCGCCGGTCCGCCGCTCGCCGCCGTCGAGGACTTCAGGCTGCCCACCAGGGCAGGGGAAGTCGGAGCCCGGCGTTATGTGCCGGACGCGCCCGCCGCGACGATCCTGTGGATCCACGGTGGCGGATGGGTGATCTGCGACCTGGAGACGCACGATGCCATGTGCCGGATGCTGGCTGAGAGCTCCGGTTCTCGCGTGATCGCGGTCGACTATCGGCGGGCTCCGGAGCATCCGTTCCCCGCGCCGCTCGAGGACTGCTGGGATGCCCTGCTGGCAGTCGCGGCGGACAACGCACAGGCGCCGCTGATCATCGCCGGCGACAGTGCCGGGGGGAACATGGCGGCGGCCTGTACGCTGCGCGCGCGCGACCGTGGTGGGCCGGAGCTGGCGCTGCAGGTGCTGGTGTGCCCCGTCCTCGATCACGACATGACGACCGTGTCCTACCGCGAACGCGGGAGCGGCCCGGATCTGTTCCTCACTGCTGCGGACATGGCCTGGTTCTGGAACCACTACCTGCCCGATCCGGCGGCGCGCGGCGTGCCGGACGCGTCGCCGTTGCGGGCGCCGGATCTCTCGAACCTACCGCCGGCGATCGTGATCACGGCCGAATACGATCCGCTCCGGGACGAGGGGATTGCGTACGCGCGGCGGCTGCAGGCGGCGGGTCTGACGGTGACCCACCGCCATCACGAGGACATGTTCCACGACTTCTTCGCGTTCGTGAACCTGATCGATTCGGGCAACCAGGCCGTGCGGCAGGCCGGCGGCGAGATCCGGGCGCGGTTGGCGGCACCGGACACAGCTGACGTCTAGGTCGGTCGTCTACACATCTAGTTAGCCAATGTGCTAACTATATCCTCGACCGACGAGCCGAGAGATGGAGCCAGCGATGCCAGAGCACACGACGGCGACCCGTCAGGAATGGGAGGCCGCTCGCGCCGAGCTGCTGAAGCGCGAGAAGGAACTGACCCGGATGAGCGACGAGCTCGCGCGGCAGCGGCGGGAGCTCCCATGGGTGCGGATCGAGAAGCAGTACACGTTCCAGGCCGCCGATGGTCCCAGGACTCTGTCCCAGCTGTTCGACGGCCGCTCGCAGCTTGTCGTATACCACTTCATGTTCGGCCCCGAGTGGAACGCCGGCTGTCCCGTGTGTTCTTCGATCGCGGACAGCTTCAACGGTGTGCTGTCCCACCTCGAGGCCCGTGACGCGAACCTGATCTGCATCTCGCGGGCGCCGCTTGACAAGCTGCTCGCCTACCGCGAGCGAATGGGATGGAGCTTCAACTGGGCTTCCAGCCATGAGACCGACTACAACTGGGACCTCGGGCATTCTCAGACGCGGGATGAGGTAAGCGCCTGGGTGGACCAGGCGCCGGCGTTCGTCGGCCGGTTCGCGTCGGCCTGCGGGCAGGACGTGGCGGGGTATGTATCCGAGCGCCCGAGCATGACGGTCTACGCACGGTCGGACGAGGACGTGTATCTGACCTACTCGACCACCGCGCGCGGGCTCGAGGTGGCGATGATCTATTACGGCATTCTCGACCTCGTCCCGCGCGGCCGGGCCGAGCAGGAGCCCGAATTCCAGTCCTGGATTCGCCGGCACGACGAGTTCGCGAGCGAGCCCGTAGACGAGTTCGCGGGCCCGTAGGGTCGACCGGCCCGCCCGCACCCGCGCGCCCCCCTCGCGCGCGCGTTAACCGTCCATGAAGGGCCTGGTCCATGAAGGGCCTGCTGAACCAAGCTGGCGGGCTGCGCGGCCGATTAACCACGCGTGGGCTCGCTCGCTCGTCGAAGGTCGTACCCCTACCGCTTCACGTGGGCGATCCCGATCGCCGTCGCCCTCGGGCTGATGGGCCTCTTCGTCTCGCTGTCCTCCACGCGGTGGCTCCAGGCGCTGATCGTGCAGGCCATCTCCCTCGGCGCGCTTGCCGTGATCGGCGTGGCCGCGCACCGTGCCCGTGGGCGCCACCGCCGGATCGTGGTGCTCGTCGGCGCGTCGGTGGCCGGCGTCTGGCTCGGCGACGTTCTCTGGTGGGCGCCCGCACTGATCTCAGGCGGACAACTCGCCGGGTCGCCCACTCCGGGCGACGCCGGCTGGGCGCTCGGTGAGTGGATCTGGCTGGTCGTCCTCTGGTTTGCACTCGCCTCGTTCGAGAACCGTGGCGATGCTGCGCTCGACGTGGCCGTAGCGGTGGTCGGAATCGGGCTGTTCGGCGGCGCCTTCCTGATCGGCCCGTTCGTCGGATCGTCGGACTTCACGGTGCTCGGGAAGCTCACGCAGAGCACCCACGCGCTATTTGACATCGCGGCTAGCGCGTTGGCGATGCGGATCCTGGTGGCCGGACGCCGGGCGCCGTTCGCGGCGAGAGTTCTCGTGCTCGCCACCGGCTGCTACGTCTTCTCCGACGTGGTGTGGAACTGGGCAGCCTGTCCGGCGATTACATCGCCGGGGCGTGGGCCGACACCGGATGGAACGTGTGGGCGGGGATGGCTGCGGCGGCCGTCCTACACCCGTCTTTGGCCGTGCTCGGGGAGCGGCGGGCGCCGACCCAGGCGCGCCTGAACTGGTGGACGGCGGTGCTGATCGGCATGGCCTGCGTGGCCGTCCCCATTCTGTACACCGTCCGGGACGAGCTCGGCGTGCTCAAGGGAACGCCGTCGGAGGCGTTCGTCGCGGTCTGTGGAATCACGCTGTCGGCTCTGGTGCTCACGCGGATGGCGATGATGCTGCGCCACGCGAATCTGCTCGCCGCGGAGCTCGCGCGCGTCGCGGATCGACGCGCCCGCCTGCTGGACGAGTCCGAGGCGCGTTACGGGACGCTCATCGAGGCGCTGCCCGCGGTCACCTACATGGCCCCGTATAACGACGCGGGGACCACCTCGTTCAGCTTCATGAGTCCGCAGATCGAGTCCCTCACCGGCGTCCCGACGGCCGTCTGGGTCGACGACCCGGGGCTGTGGCGGCGGTGGATTCACGCGGACGACCGCGGACGGTTCGCCTCCGAGATCGCGCGCGCGCGCTCGAGCCAACGGCGCCTGTCGACCGAATACCGGATCGTCCGGCCCGACGGACGCGTGGTCTGGGTGCAGCACGAGGAGGTGCCCCCACGCGAAACGGGCGGGACCGCCTACTTCCAGGGCTTCATCCTCGACATCACTCCTCGCCGCGAGGCCGAGGAGCAGCGGCAGCGCATGGAGAGCGAACTGCGCACGGCGCAGAAACTCGAATCGGTTGGCCAGCTCGCGGCGGGAATCGCGCACGAGATCAACACCCCGATTCAGTACGTGGGCGACAGCCTCCACTTCGTCGCGGACGCGGTCGCGGATCTGCGCGCGCTGATCGATCGCTACCGCGAGCTGTGCGCCGACGCCGGCCCCCTCGACCGGACTGAGCTACTCGAGCGGGCGCTCGCCGCCGAGGAGGAAGCCGACCTCGATTACATCTCCGAGCGACTTCCCGCGGCGTTCGAACGCACCAACGAAGGGGTCACGCGGGTGGCGACGATCGTCCGGGCGATGAAGGAGTTTGGCCACGCCCAGATCGAGAAGGCTCCGGCGGACCTCAACGAGGCACTGCGCAGAACGTTGATCGTGGCGACCAACGAATACAGGTACGTCGCCAACGTGGTGACCCAGTACGCCGAGCTCCCGCCAGTCGACTGCAACGTCAGCGACCTGGGCCAGGTCTTCCTCAACCTGATCGTCAACGCGGCGCACGCCATCGAAGATGTGGCGCGAGACGGCGAGCGAGGGAAGATCAAGGTTCGCACCGAGAGCTTTGGCGACACGGTCGCGGTGACGATCGCCGACGATGGCTGCGGCATCGCCAAGGAAAATCTCGACCGGCTGTTCGACCCGTTCTTCACGACCAAGCAGGTGGGGCGCGGGACCGGACAGGGGCTGACGATCGCGCGCTCGATCGTGGACAAACACGGCGGCACCATCGAAGTCGAGAGCACCCCCGGAAGAGGCAGCACGTTCACCGTGCGTCTCCCGGTCGGCGACGATCGACCCGCGCTCGCCCAGGCTGCCTGAGTCAGCCCCAGTCCAGGACGCCGATCACCTCATCGATCCAGTCGAGGTGAAGCTGCGTCAGGACGACGCCTCGCCGTAGTACGGCGGCGGGGAGCCTTCCGACATCGCCTCTGCCGAGTGCGGCGGACATCGCCTGCAGTTCCTCCAAGCGGCGCTCGCGCATCACGCGGTGATCCCGCAGGGCGCGGCGCAGCAGGTCGGGCGGGACGTGCTCTCCGAAGAACACCAGTAGCGCGAGCGGTGAGCGCAGCTTGCGCCTATTCTCGGCGGCGGGATGATCCACGAGGTCGACCTGCCCGGCTCTGGGGCCCCGGCGCGCCGGCACTACAAGGTGACGTTCGCGCTGCTCGCGCTCGCCGCCGTGTCGTACGCGCTGCTGCAGTCCCTGGTCGCGCCGGCGCTGCCGGAAATCCAGCACGCCCTGCACACGTCGGTCAACTCGGTCAGCTGGGTGCTGACCGCGTACCTGCTGAGCGCATCGGTGGCGACACCGCTGATCGGACGGCTCGGCGACATGTACGGCAAGGAACGGCTGCTCGTCGCCGTGCTCCTGCTGCTCTGCGTCGCGACCACCGTCTCGGCGCTCGCCACCTCGCTGGCGGTGATGCTGGTCGGACGGGTGGTGCAGGGCGCCGCCGGCGGCGTGTTCCCGCTTGCCTTCGGGATCATCCGCGACGAATTCCCGCGCGAGAGGGTGGCCGGCGCAGTCGGAATCATGTCCGCACTGGCCGGCGTGGGCGGGGGCGCCGGAGTGGTCCTCGCCGGTCCGATCGTCCAGCATCTCTCGATCCATTGGCTCTTCTGGCTGCCGCTCGTGGCGCTGATCCCGACCACGATCGCCATCCATCGCTTCGTCCCGGAGTCGCCGATCCGCGTGCCCGGCCGGGTGAACTGGAGCGCCGCCGCGCTCATGTCGACCGGGCTTGCCGCGGTGCTGCTCGCGGTCAGCGAGGCACCGGTGTGGCACTGGCTGTCTGTAAAGACACTGAGCGTGCTGGCGGTCGGCATCGTGTTGCTCGTCGTGTGGGTGCGCAGCGAAGCGCACAGCGATCACCCTCTCGTCGACATGCGGATGATGCGGATCCGCGGGGTCTGGACCACGAACGCCGTCGCGATGCTGCTCGGCTTCGGCATGTACTCGTCGTTCATCCTGCTGCCCGATTTCGTTGAGACGCCGACCCGGGTCGGGTATGGCTTCGGCGCCTCGGTGACCGGGGCCGGCCTGTTCCTCGCGCCCTCGACGGTGGCCATGCTCTTGGCGGGAGCCCAGACCGGAAGGCTCGAGAAGCGCTTCGGGTCCAAGCCGCCGCTGCTCGCCGGCGCGGTGCTGACCGCCGCGGCCTACGCCCTGCTCGCGGTCGCCCGGACGGAGCGGTGGGAGATCTACCTGTCCGCGGTGCTGCTCGGCGCGGGGATCGGGCTGGCCTTCGCGGCGATGGTGAACCTCATCATCGAGAACGTCGGCCCGGCGGAGACCGGCATTGCGACCGGCATGAACACCGTGACGAGGACGGTCGGTGGCGCGTTCGGCGGCGCGGTCGTCGCCTCGATCCTGGCCGGCACCGTGGGGCCCGCCGGGTACCCCTCCTCGCACGGCTTCAGCGTCGCCTTCGCGGTCTGTGCCGTCGTCCTCGCGCTCGGCTTCCTCGTCGGATTCGGAATCCCGCAGCGACGCCCGGCCGACGCGTTCGCTCCGCACGAGGCCGGAGATCTGCAAGAAGCCGCCGCGCCCTGAGGGCACCTGGCAGGGCTCGGCATGGCCGGTGCGGCCCGATGCGCTGCGCTGTACGTAGATGCCCCCCTCGAAAACCGCGCTCACCTGCCGACCACATGAGTAGCAACCCAATTTCATATGCGCTCGGCTCGCCGGGCCGCGCCAGATCCCGGTCGAGCCAGCGTGAGGAGCGTGAGAAATGTCGACTATTCAGATGTCCGCCACCGCCACCGCCGCCGCCGACACCGGGTCCGAGGAGGTCCTGTTCGGCTCGACCGTGTCCTTCACCGACCAGCGCGCCGGGCGCGACCAGACGTTCAGGATCGTCGCCTCCTATGACGCCAAGCCGCACGAGGGAACTCTGTCGATCGCCTCACCGGTCGCCACCGCGCTCATGCATCACCGGGCTGGAGATCTGGTCGAGGTGCCCACCCCGTCAGGCAAGCGCCCGCTCCTCATCACGGCGGTGGCGTGATCTCACAGGTCAGCACCTGGCTGACCCTGCGTCACTTCATCGTGACGCTCTCGGTCCTCGCCAGCGGGGTGAACATCTCGGGCATCATCCCGCAGCTGCGCACGATGCTGTCGGTGCGGTCCTCGCGGGGCCAGTCGGCGCTCGGATGGACGCTCGCGGCGACGTGCTCGGGGTCGCTGCTGTTCGTGAACGCGGTCGGCTATCACGCGTTCGTACTCGCCGGTGGAAACTTCATGAGCCTGTCCGGCTGCCTGACCGCCGCCATGCTGGCGCGCCGCTTCCGTCCCCAAGGCCCGGTTCCGCCCGAGGCGCTCGAGGCCCTCCAAGATGCGCCGGCCGAGGTGGTCTCAGAGCTGCCGACCGGTGAGCTCGAGGTTCTGACCGAGAGCGTGCTCGAGGAGCATCATCGGCGGACCGGCGAGACCATCGCCGAGGAGACGGTGACCGAGATGCCGACCCGCGAGTTCCAGGCGCTCGCCGCGGTGGTGCTCGAAGAGCAGCACCGCCGCGCCGGCCGCGCCAGCCTGTCACTCGCCTGCGGCTGAATCCGGCGCGGACCGATCCGGCCCCGCCGGTAGGTTGAGACGAGTGGCTGACGAACCTGATCGTCGCCGCCACGGTGGCGTGTTCAACTCGGTGGCGGCCGAGTACGACCGGCTTCGGCCGACCTATCCGGATGAGCTGGTCGATTGGGCATGCCGGGCGGGGAACCTGATGGCCGGCGATCGCGTGCTCGAGATAGGCTGCGGCACCGGTCAGCTGACGCGAGCTCTCCTCGCCCGAGGCCTGCAGGTAACCGCGGTCGAGCCGGGTGCGAACCTCGTGCGGCGCGCCGCGGACCACGTGGACGGACCGGGCGGGGTCCAGTTCGTCAACCGGCGCTTCGAGGATGCGAGGCTGAGCGGGCGCTTCTCCGCGGTCTTCTCGGCCTCGGCGTTTCACTGGCTCGACCCAGACGTCAGCTGGCGGAAGGCGGCGCGCTCGCTGGCGCCGGGCGGGCTGCTGGCGCTGATCCAATACTGCGCGGCCCGCGATGAGCTCACCGCTCCGGACGCCGATGCGCTGATGGCCGCGTTGACCGGTGCCGCGCCGGATCTCGCCGCCGGCTGGCCCGCGCCCCGAGACCTCGAGACGATCGTGACCGGCGCCGAGGACCGCCGGGCGAACGTTTCGGACGTGTGGGCCTGGGTGGGGAGTCACGACGTCGCCCGGAGCTACGCCACCGGCCTCTTCCGCGACGTCGAGATCGCTGTCCGCCCCACCCTCGTGGAGCAGACCGCCGAGGAACTCAATGCGCTCTTTCGCACCACCTCGGTCTACCACCGCCTCACGGAGATCGAGCGGGAGGCGCTCGAGCGGGCGAACCGCGAGATCGCTCACCGGTTCGGTCGCCCCATCCGGTCGCGCATGATTGCCGTGCTCGTCGCGGCGCGGACCGTGATCGGCTAGCCGGAGGTGCCGTCCCCCAGCACGCGAGCCAGCGCCTCGGTCGGGTAATGCTTGGCCGCCTCGGCCAGGATGTAGAACGTGTCGGGCGGGACGATCGCCTGCAGCCAGTCGCCATGCGGCCAGCTGCCGTCGTCCTGTTGCTCCGCCAGCAAGTAGGCGATCCCCCGCGCCACCGGCTCTGACGCCCCCTCGCCGGCGTCGATCAGCCCCATCAGCACGAGTCCCGTGAGCGGCGGCATGCTGGGTCCCCGGCCGGCCAGCGCCGGATCCTGGTAGGAGTCGGGCAGCTCGCCCCATCCACCGTCGGGGTTCTGACGCTCGGTGAGGAAGCGGACGGCGCGGCGGACCCACGCCTCGGACATGTCGGCGCCGACCCGCGCGAGGCCCTGAAGTACGCACGCGGTGGACGCCAGATAGTTCACCGTCCAGCGTCCCCAGAACCCGCCGTGATCGAATTGCTGGGCGCGCAGGAAGGCGATCGCCCGCTGCACGGCGGAGGACTGGACGGTCAGTCCAACCCGGCCGAGACCGTCGAGTACGCGTCCGGTCAGATCCTCGGTGGAGGGGTCGCCAAGCTCGCGCGGGGGATCGATCAGTGTCTTGATCGCGGCGACGGGGTCCTCCAGAGAGACTTCGACTGGGCCGGTGAACAACGGGCCCGGCCGTTTGGCCGGCATACCGTGGACGAACGCGGACCACCCGCCGTCCGGGTTCTGCATGCCGAGCAGCCAGTCGCGTCCGTTGGCGAGCGACACGCCGACCCGGCCGGCGAGATCGGGTGACAGGCCGGCGGTGGCCACGACGTCGCCGAACGCCGTCAGCACCGCGCCGCTGTCGTCGTTGTCGACCATCGTCTCGTTGCCCGGCTGGAAGGCCCAGCCGCCGGTTCGCGGTGCGCCCGGGTTGCGGTTGTCGACTGCGGGCTGCTCGAGCTGCGACTGGGCCCCGATCAGCCAGTCGAGCGCGCGGACCAGACACGGATCGGCCGGTGACACGCCGGCGGCCACGAGCGCGCGCACGTTCGCCGCCGTGCACCACACAGGGCTGCCGAACGCGTCGAGGTGGAGGCCGTCGCCGTCGCGGACGAACTGGGCCTCGAGCCACTCCACGGTCCGCGCCACCATCGGATGGCTACTCGGGAGCCCCGCGGCCCGGAGGGCGGGGAGCATCAGCGCGGTCTGCACCGTGTTGGCGTTCCAGCTGCCGTCGCGGTTGTGGAAGGTGGCCAGCAGCGTCAGCGTGCGAGCGGCGAACCGGCGGGCAAGCGCGCCGCGCGGAGGACCGTCGGCTCCCCAGTCACCGCGGAGCCGGTGGACGATCAGCGTGAGTCCACCGCTGACCATCAGGATCCCGGAATGAAACCGCCGCTCCATGAACCTGACGAGCGCCGGGACCAGCGCGGGCAGCATCGGTGGACAGGGCAGCTCCGACGGATCGACCAGTCCGGCCAGCGCGAGGTAGACGACGGCTGGGTCGCCGCGCGCGAACGCACCGACCACGGCGGGCGTGCCACCGTGCGCATCGACGTAGGCGCGGGCGGCAGCGATCGCCTCGCCGCTGGCCGCGGGGTCGCAAACGTGGAGAGCCGCCCGGGCCGAGGCGGTGGTGCCCAGATCGCCTCGCGTCGCCGTCGGATGGGAGCGATACGACCCGTCCGGCTCCTGGCTGGGCCCGCAGCCAGCGGGCGCCCTCGGTGGCAGCCTCGGGCCTCAAGGCGCCCGCGTAGTGCAGCGACACCAGCACCTGAGCCGTCGGCGCCACCCCCATGTCGCAGGGCGACTCCCACGAACCGTCGGTCCGCTGGTCGCGCCAGAGCATCTCGCGAGCGCGATCGAGCGCCCCGCGCACGGCGGCCGGATCGATGTTGGTCTCACCGGCGGCAGTCACGCCGGCTGGGCCTTCCCGGTCTGGACCAGCGCGTTGTCGATGGCCGGGAACACCCCGCTCGCGGTCCAGCTTCGCTCGAGCTCGAGGACGGCGTCGTGATCGAGGCGACGGCTGAACGTCAGCACCTTCACTCCGGGGTACCCGGCGTAGTAATACACCAGCGCGGCGGTGCCCAGCACCACGCACACCTGCGGCCCGTGCTCGACGACCATCGCGCAGCCGCGTTCGAAGCGGTCATGGTCGACCCAAGCCGGTAGCTCCGCGGTCTCACGGAGCCAGAGCGCGATCGACGGCGGCAGCTCGTCCGGGACCGGTTGGTCGTTGTCGACCAGTTGGCGCAGGATGCGGCTGACCGCGCGGATCTGCTGCGTGCGGGCCAGCTCACCGATCACGGCGTCTGCGCTCGCATCACCCGCCGGGCTGAGCTCGTCGAGACACGCCCCCATGTCGCCCACGCGGTGAAACCTACCGGTTTAACCACGGGTGGCCGGGGTGCGCAACGCGCTGGCCAGCTACGCGGCGTGCATGCCCCAGCTACAGAGGGAGATCGACGGATTGCACCTGGGCTGGCGCATCGATGCCGCCAAACCGAACACCGACAGCTTCCGGCTGTCAACGGCCGCTCCGCTTTCGCCGTCGTGCCGGACCCTGCTCAACCGTCGGTAGGCCGTTGGGCCTACGAACCCATACCGGACTCGTCCAGCGCGCTCCGGACGAGTTCGTGCGCGACCCAGGCCAGGAGGTCGGGGATCCGCGCGGCAGTGATGTCGCTGTTGTCTCGGATCGAGACGATCGGGTCGATCCCGAACAGCAGGGTGAGCGCCCCGGTCAGCCGTTCGTAGGCATCGGGCGACAGTCGGCCCTCCAGGTCGCCCAGGAGCTGGGCGATGTAGCCGCGGCGCCGGGCCGGTCGCAAGGGGCCTTCGTGCTCGAGCGACATGCGCAGGATCGTGCGGAGCCGGGCCTCGCGTCCGAGCGTCCACTCGGCGCCGCGGCGAACCGCCTCGGCTACGCGGTCCGGGGGATCCGCGATCTCGTCGACGAGCGTGGGTAGCGATCTCATCGGACCGCTGTCGCCGAGGAAGGTGCTCTCGAGCAGCAGCGCCTCCTGGGTCGGGAAGTAGCGGTACGCCGTAGCGCGGGCGACGTCGGCCCGCTCGGCCACCTCGGCCACCGTCGGCACGCGCCCCTCGGCGAACAGCTCGTCGGCAGCGGCGAGCAGCGTCCGCTTGGTTCGCCGCGTCTGCCGATCCCGGGTGCGCGGCGCGCTCTGCTCCGGCTGTTCGGCGGGCTGGTTCTGAGAGGTGCTTGACACAGGGGCTGATGATACCGTACTCTCGTAATTAGACAAGAGTCTTATTACGAGCTTGTTGTCTTTCTCGGACGACGTTCAATCGATACCTGGAGGAACCCGGATGTACGTGCAAGGATCAGTCGAAGTCATGACGACCGCGGAGGAGGGCGCAGTGGGAGAAGTACGGGGCGGCGGATGGAGCCAGCCCGCCGGCGCCGGCGAGGCGGTCTGGTTTACCAACACGTTGATGACCGTCAAGGCCACGGCAGAGAGCACCGGTGGCGCGTACGGCCTCGTGGAGGCCGTGGCGCCGGCCGGGTTCGGGCCCCCGCTTCACATCCACCACCGTGAGGACGAGGCGTTCTGGGTGCTCGAGGGCCGCCTGACCGTGCGCTGCGGCGAGGACACGTTCTCCGCCGGTCCCGGCTCGTTCACGTTCCTTCCGAGGGACGTGCCCCACGCCTTCGTGGTCGAGGACGATGCACCGGCGCGGATCCTGTCGCTGTGCTCGCCGGGTGGTCTCGAGCGCTACTTCGTAGCCGCCGGCCGTCCCGCCGAGCGCCCCGAGTTGCCGGCGCACGAACCGGTCGACGTCGGTCTGCTCGCCCGGGTCGGCGAGGCGTTCGGCGTGGAGATCCTCGGGCCGCCGATGGCACCGGGCCACCGGCGGGCAGCCTGAGCGCGCCCTCGGGAGGTCGACATGCAACTGTCTCGCGCCCTGGCCGGGGCGGTTCTCGGGCTGCTGCTGGCCGCCGCTCCGGCGGCGGCCGACTCCATCGCCTACGTCAAGAACGACAACGTCTGGCTCGCCAATCCCGACGGGTCCGGCCAGGTCGAGATCACCCACGACGGTACGCCGGTGAGCCCGTACCGCTCTCCATCCCAGGCCGATGACGGCACGATCGCGGCCGCCCACGGCGGGGAGATCGTCAAGCTCGCCCAGACGGGCCAGGTGCTCGCGCACTTCCCGCCGCCCAGCGCCGTCGACTCGACCGGCCAGGTGGTCGTGGACGTTCCCCAGCAGGTGGCGATTTCCCCCGACGGCAGCCGCGTTGCGTACGCGTACTCGCAGCCGTCGTGCCCGCCGGGAGCCGCATGCGGGGTGCGGCAGGTGATGCTCTATTCGTACTCCGATCGCACCACGCCGGTGGCGACGTTCGGCGAGCAGACCGACCTCACCCACCCCAGCTGGATCGACAACAATCGTGTGCTCGCGTTCGGGGGCCACTTCCGCCAGGTCAACGTCGACTCCCCTGGTGGCGGCAACGACGTCGCCGTCCACTGGTTCGACGACGCCGGAAACGAGGATGTCGGCGATGGGGGCTCTCTCGGCAAGGGGATCGGCTGGCGCTGATCCGCAGCTACGGCCCGGGTACCCAACTGGCGATCTACGCCGTGGCGGGCGGGCCTGGCGGTCCCACGCCCGACGTCGCGTGTTTCAGCGGCACCGACGCCTCGCTCGCCGGTCCGTCGTGGTCGCCCGACGGAACGAAACTCGCCTTCCAGGACGCGCAGGGCATCGAGGTTCTGCCCCTGCCGCAGGTCGTGTCCGGCGACTGCCCGGGCGCCGGCAGCAGCACCGTGGTCCTGCCGGGCGGGAGCGCTCCCGACTGGGGGTCGGCGCCGATCGGCCCGGGGGCCGGCACGTGGACCGGCGGCGGGCCGTCGGCCGGGGGTGCCGGGTCTGGCCAGAATGGCGGTCCTTCTGGCTCGGGTCTTCCGCGTGGGCGCGGGATGCTGTCGGTCCGCGTGTCGCCTCGGCTGACGCTCGCGGCGGCGTCCCATCGCGGGATCGCGGTCCGAGCGCATGCCTCGATCGCGGGCCGCATCCTGGTGGGCGTGTCGCTCGGTCGCCGGGTTCTCGGAACGGCCCGGGCCACGACGACCGGACCCGCGACGCTGACGATCCGGGTCCGCCTGCGTGCCTCGGCCGTCCAGGCGCTGTCGCGGCGGCCGCGGGCCAGGCGAGTGACGATCGCCGTGACGCTGCTGGGCGCCGACGGGAAGCGCATGATCAGTCGGGCCTCGGTCGTGCTCTCCTGACCCGTGCGGGGCGCGCTGGCGCGCGATGCGCCGCCAGCGCGCCCTGGGCTGTGCGCAGCAGCGCACGCTCGGCGGCGCGGGCATCCATGACGCCGGCGCTGACCTGCCGGCTGGCCGCGTGGACGAGGTCGGTGACGACACCGATCAGCCAATCCGCGGGAAGCTCGGGATCGAACTCGCCGGCGCGCTGGCCGCGGTGGATCAGCGAGCGGATCGGGCCGAGTGCAGGCTCGAGCCGCGCCCGCAGCTCCGAGCGCTCGAGCCGGTGCGGGTTGACGATGACCAGCCCGCGGTAGCGGCCGATCACCTGCCAGGCCGCGCGGAGCACGCGGTCCATGGCCTCGGCCGGAGGGCCGTCCTGGGGATGTGCCGCCTCGACTGCCGCCGTCATCTCGTGAATCGAGCGCTCGGTCAGCGCGTCGAGCAGCCCATCCCGACCCGCGAAGTGGTGATACAGGGTGGCGCGAGACACGCCCGCGCGGCTCGCCACGTCCTCCAGGCTGACGCCCGGGTCGCCGGCCAGCAACTCGGCCGTCGCATCGAGGATCCGCTCGGCATTCCGCCGGGCATCCACGCGCCCTGGTTTGTCCGGAAGAAAACTTGACAACGCTGTCAAGCTTAGGTCTCAGGGACGACACGAGCCAGATCCCGAGCGACGCATGAACGAACCCACCCCCATCCCCGGCCTGGCTCACGGCCAACTGTGCTACCTGCAGATCCCGGCGCTCGAGGTGACCACCTCCGCCCGGTTCTATGAGCGGGTGTTCGGCTGGCGGGTCGACCCTCCGGAGAGCGGCTTCGAGGCGCCCGGGCTGATCGGGCAGTGGATCACGGATCGCTCTCCGGCGCCCGACGCGGGGCCGGTCGGCTGGATCCATGTCGCCGACGTGCGTCGCACGCTCGACGACGCCGTCGATGCCGGAGGCGTGCGTCGCGATGAGCCGTTGCCGGACGGTCCGCGCCTCCTTGCCTCGTTCGCGGATCCGGCCGGCAACCTGGTGGGGATCGTGCAGCACGCCGGGGGGGTGCGGGGGGCCGATGGGTCGCCGCGCGTCGAGAACCGCACGATGCCGCCCTGCACGGTGATTCCGGAGCTTGTCTACGACGACGTGATCCTGGCCGTCGAGTGGCTATGTGATGCGTTCGGCCTGATCGAGCGCTGGCGAGCCGGCGATCATCGTGCCCAGCTCTCGATCGGCCGCTGCACGGTGGCGATCACCGAGCCGCGGACCTCGAACGTCCGGCCCGGCATCCGGGATCTCGTGGTGCGAGTGCCGGACGTGACCGCGCACTGCGAGCACGCCCGGGGCCGCGGCGCAAGGATCGTGCGCGAGCCGGCGGACTTCCCCTACGGCGAGCGCCAGTACACGGCCGAGGACCCCGGCGGCCACCACTGGACGTTCTCGGAATCGATCGCCGATGTCGCTCCGGAGGAGTGGGGTGGCACCTCGGGACCGGGAATGACCGCGCCGGCCGCCGGCGCGCCCGTCATTTCCGTGATGCTGATCGTCCCCGACGCCGGGGCGGCGGTGGCCTGGTACAAGGACGCGGTGGGCGCGCACGAGCTCTGGAACCTCGGTGGCGTCGCCGGCCTGCACATCGCCGGCGCTCCGTTCTTCCTGCACGAGGCCGTCCCCGACAAGCCGGCCGAGACGAGTCCCGATCGGGTAGGCGTCACCAGCGTCCGGATCGAGCTGTTCGTCGACGACCCCGACGGCTTCGTCGGGCGTGCCCTCGCCGCCGGGGCCGCGCCCGGATCGCCCGTCGTCGATCACGAAGTTCCGTGGGGCATCCACCGCCAGGGCGGCTTCGTCGATCCGTTCGGCCACAAGTGGTCGGTGGGGGATCGTTCGCCGCTCGAGCCGCGCTGAGCGACCGTCGTTCCCCCGTGCCGCTGAGCGACGGTCGTCCCCCCGGGGGCCGGGGCGCGACACCCCCGGACCCCCCGCACACCTGAACCCCCCCGGCGCGAAAATTCCGTCAATCGGGCCGCCTCGCGGGCGTGGTGACGGATAGTTCCCGCCACAGAGGAAAGATCCGTCACTGGACGCCAGCCGCGGCGCGAGTGGCGGAAATTACGCGGTGGGGCGGGGTAGGAATCGCGATAGGGCGGGGTAAGAATTTCACGTCCGGGGCGGGTAGGAACCGCCCTGGGCCGAGGTAGGAATTTCACGTCGGGGCGGGGCCCGGGAAACTAGGGCGGGTGGATCACAGTCCGCAGGGACCCCGCCGCATGGACAACCGCCACATCGCCGACCGCCTGGACGCCTTCGCGGCGCTGCTCGAGCTGGCCGAGGCCAACCCGTACACCGCGCGGGCGTACCGCCGGGCGGCCGAGACGATCCGAGGGGCGGCCCTGCCGGTGGCGGAGCTCGTCGGTCAGGGCCGGGTGCGCGAGCTGCGCGGGATCGGGTCAGGGATCGAGGCTCGTCTGCGCGAGCTGATCGAGACCGGCGA